>NZ_DATELE010000001.1:0-11776 GCF_035277045.1 Pseudomonas sp.
TCGCCGGGGATCACGTTGCGCGAGCCCGGGTACGCCTGCAGACACCCCACAGTGCCGCAGGCATGCGGCTGGTGAGCAAGCGCGGCGCGGTTGACCGCCTCTACCACCGCGGCGGCGCCGACCAGGGCGTCCTTGCGCAGGTGCATGGGCGTCGGGCCGGCGTGGGCCTCGACGCCGCGCAGGGTCAGGTCGAACCACTTCTGCCCCAGCGCGCCAAGCACCACCCCGATGGTCTTGGCCTCGTCCTCGAGAATCGGACCTTGTTCGATGTGCGCCTCGAAATAGGCGCCCACCGGGTGCCCTAGCACCGCGCGCGGCCCCGCGTAGCCAATGGTGTTCAGCGCATCGCCGACGGTAATGCCCTGGGCGTCGGTCTTCGCCAGCGTCTCTTCGAGGGTGAACTTGCCGGCGAACACCCCCGATCCCATCATGCAGGGCGCGAAGCGCGAGCCTTCCTCGTTGGTCCACACCACCACTTCCAGCGGCGCCTCGGTTTCCACGCCGAGGTCGTTGAGGGTGCGAATCACCTCCAGCCCGGCCATGACGCCGAAGCAGCCGTCGAACTTGCCGCCGGTAGGCTGGGTGTCGATGTGGCTGCCGGTCATCACCGGCGGCAGCTCGGGATTGCGACCCGGGCGGCGGGCGAAGATATTGCCGACCGCGTCGATGCTGACACTGCAACCGGCCGCCTCGCACCATTGCACGAACAGGTCGCGGGCCTGGCGGTCGAGGTCGGTGAGCGCCAGCCGACAGACGCCGCCCTTGGCGGTGGCGCCGAGGCGCGCGAGGTCCATCAGCGATTGCCACAGGCGCGCGCTGTCGACGTGTCGTTCGGTGGAGTGCAACACTTGCTGGACGGGACTCATGGGGTGTCTCCTCAAGCGGTCAGGGTCTGCAGGTCATGGCCTGCATGTTGTAATCTGCGCCGCGCCGGTGACGCGGCCGCGGACGCGTCAGGGCAAGGGCTTGGCCAGGCGCGCCGGGCTGCGCGCGGCCAGGGCGCCGAGCACGTAGTAAAGCGCCCCGCCCAGCAACGAGCCGGTGAACCAGCCGTAGTCGTAGAACCAGCTGAAGCTGCTGTTGCCGATCGACATGACGGTGAGCGCCACCGGCAAGCCGAAGGCGGCGAAGCCGGCCCAGTTCCAGGCCGGGTAGACGTCGTCGCGGTACAGCCCGGCCAGGTCCAGGCGCTGCCGGCGGATCAGGAAGTAGTCCACCACCATGATCCCGGCGATCGGCCCGAGCAGGCTCGAATAGCCCAGCAGCCAGTTGGAGTACACGCTCTCCAGGCTCAGGTCGGAAACGATCCAGCCAAGCTTCTTCAACAGCTCATGGCCCATCAGCGCCAAACCGATGAAGCCGGTCAGCCACACGGCGCGGCTGCGTCCAATGAGGCGCGGGGCGATGTTCTGGAAGTCGTTGGTGGGCGAGACGATGTTTGCCGCGGTATTGGTCGACAGCGTGGCGATGACGATCAGGGCCATGGCCAGGGCGACCCAGCCCGGGCTCTGGATGCGGCCGATCAGGCTTACCGGGTCGGAGACGGTTTCGCCCACCAGCGAGGCCGAGGCGGCGGTCATCACCACACCAAGGGCGGCGAACAGGAACATGGTCAGCGGCAGGCCAAGGATCTGTCCGAGGATCTGGTCCTTCTGGCTCTTGGCATAGCGGCTGAAGTCGGGAATGTTCAGCGACAGCGTGGCCCAGAAGCCGACCATGGCGGTCAGCCCGGCGCAGAAGTAACCGACCACGCTGGCCCCTTCCGGGCGCTTGGGCGGCTGGGCCAGCAGCTCGGTCATCGACATGTGCGGCAACGCCCAGAACAGCAGGCCGAAACCCACCGCCACCAGCAACGGCGCCGACAGCACTTCAAGCCACTTGATCGACTCCGCGCCGCGCAGCACCACCCACAGGTTGAGCGCCCAGAACAGCATGAAGCCGATGACCTCCCCCGTTCCGCCCAAGGCCTTCCAGCCGTCGAACACCGACCCCAGGAACAGGTGAATCGCCAGCCCGCCGAACATCGTCTGGATGCCGAACCAGCCGCAGGCCACCACCGCGCGAATCAGGCACGGCACGTTCGAGCCCAGGATGCCGAACGAGGACCGCAGCAGGACGGGAAACGGAATGCCGTACTTGGTGCCGGGAAAGGCGTTGAGCGTCAGCGGGATCAGCACGATGAGGTTGGCCAGCAGGATCGCCAGCAGTGCCTCGCCCACGCTGAGGCCGAAGTAGGCGGTCAGCACGCCGCCCAGGGTGTAGGTCGGCACGCAGATGGACATTCCGACCCACAGGGCGGTGATGTGCCACTTGTTCCAGGTGCGCTGGTGCACTTGGGTCGGGGCGATATCGTGGTTGTAGCGGGGGCTGTCGAGCACGTCGCTACCCGCAGCCAATTCATACAGCCCGTCCTGCTCGATCACTTGCGATCTGCTCTGTTGCATGGGGCCTTCTCCAGATTTTTTTCTAGTTGTCTGCTCATCGGGCTAACGCGATGGCCGGAGTGCTCACACCACCAGTACTGCGCCTCCGGTCCGGCCTGGCGGTTGCGACCGCACTCAATAAACGTGCCGGGTTGGCCGAAGCCGTCCCGCATGGCCGCCGCCAACCGGAGGTAACTCGCTGATCTTTCGATGCATTCATGTGCAATCGGGCCATTCCTGGCGGATCACGGGAGCCGCCTTGAACATCGCCTAGGCGCCGCAACAGGTTTCAATCTGGTGCAGCACTGATTTTCGTACCGTGACCCGCGTCTCGAGGGCGGTTTTCAAACGGCTGATTTTGCATGAAAAATCTCGTTCAGATTTTCATCTTGTCAAGTGCGTCAAAATGGTGAGGAGCCTCCCCATTTTGGTTCTTTATAAATTAATCCCATATAAATCATATAGTTATGCACGACATAAGCTTATGAATTATTTTCTTGATCAATAGCAAATCAGCATCTAGATTTCATTCTTGTCAGGCCTGACAGGATTGTAATTTTCCTCCCAGCCACTGACAGAACCATAATTTCAAGAACCGGCCGAAGACCGGTCAGCCTGCGAGGAAAAACGGCATGTCCCTGTTGATCCGTGGCGCCACCGTGATTACCCACGAAGAACGTTATAGCGCTGATGTGCTGTGTGCCGACGGCCTCATACGGGCCATCGGCGAGCGCCTCGATCCCCCTGCTGGCTGCGAGATCCTCGACGGCAGCGGACAGTACCTGATGCCCGGCGGCATCGACCCTCACACCCACATGCAGCTGCCCTTCATGGGCACCGTGGCCAGCGATGACTTTTTCAGCGGCACCGCCGCGGGACTGGCCGGGGGCACCACCTCGATCATCGACTTCGTGATTCCCAACCCGCAGCAATCACTGCTCGAGGCCTTCCACGCCTGGCGCGGCTGGGCGCAGAAGTCTGCCTCCGACTACGGCTTCCACGTCGCCATCACCTGGTGGAGCGAGCAGGTGGCCGAGGAAATGGGCGAGCTGGTTGCCCACCATGGGGTGAACAGCTTCAAGCACTTCATGGCCTACAAGAACGCCATCATGGCCGCCGACGATACCCTGGTGGCGAGCTTCGAGCGCTGCCTGCAACTGGGCGCCGTACCCACTGTGCATGCGGAAAACGGCGAGCTGGTCTATCACCTGCAGCAGAAGCTGCTTGCCCAGGGCCTGACGGGGCCCGAGGCGCATCCGCTGTCGCGTCCGCCGCAGGTCGAGGGCGAGGCCGCCAGCCGTGCCATCCGCATCGCCGAGACGCTCGGCACGCCGGTGTACCTGGTGCATGTCTCGACCCGCGAGGCGCTCGATGAGATCACCTACGCCCGGGCCAAGGGCCAGCCGGTGTACGGCGAAGTGCTGCCCGGCCACCTGCTGATCGATGACAGCGTCTACCGCCACCCGGACTGGGCGACCGCCGCCGGCTACGTGATGAGCCCGCCGTTTCGCCCGCGCGAGCATCAGGAGGCGCTGTGGCGCGGGCTGCAGTCAGGCAACCTGCACACCACCGCCACCGACCACTGCTGTTTCTGCGCCGAACAGAAGGCGGCCGGGCGCAATGATTTCAGCCGTATTCCAAACGGCACGGCCGGCATCGAGGACCGCATGGCGGTGCTGTGGGACGCTGGCGTCAACACTGGGCGCCTGTCGATGCACGAGTTTGTCGCGCTGACCTCCACCAACACCGCGAAGATCTTCAACCTGTTCCCGCGCAAGGGTGCCATTCGCGTTGGCGCCGATGCCGACCTGGTGCTGTGGGACCCGCACGGCACGCGCACGATCTCGGCCCAGACCCACCACCAGCGGGTCGACTTCAACATTTTCGAGGGCCGCACCGTGCGCGGCGTCCCCAGCCACACCATCAGCCAGGGCCGCGTGGTCTGGGCCGATGGCGACCTGCGCGCCGAACCCGGTGCCGGCCGCTACGTGGAGCGCCCGGCCTATCCCTCGGTGTACGAGGTGCTCGGCCGCCGCGCCGAACTGCAGCGCCCGACGCCCGTCAGCCGCTGAGCCCACCCGCAATGCCGTACCGGCCCGCCGAGGCCGGCCGGCGCCGTATTGCCGTTGACTGCCATCACCCAGAACGGAGCGCGCCCGAAACGTCCGCGCGTCCAACAAAAAAAGAGGCTACAACCGTGATCTATGCCCTGAACCACTTGCCGCGCCCCAGGGCCGGCGCCGACCAGCTGGCCGAGCGCTTCGGCGACCTGGCCCCTCCCCTCACACCCCGCCAGGCCGCCGTCGAGAGCGCGCGCTGCCTGTACTGCTACGACGCGCCGTGCGTCAATGCCTGCCCCAGCGACATCGACATCCCCTCCTTCATCCACCGTATCAGCGACGAGAACCTGCAAGGCGCGGCCGAGCGCATCCTCTCGGCCAACATCCTCGGCGGCAGCTGCGCGCGCGTCTGCCCGACCGAGATCCTTTGCCAGCAAGCCTGCGTGCGCAACAACGCCCAGGAATGCGCGCCCGTGCTGATCGGCCAGCTGCAGCGTTACGCGCTGGACAACGCCGCCTTCAGCGAGCATCCGTTCAAGCGCTCGCCAGCCACTGGCAAGCGCATCGCGGTGGTGGGCGCGGGCCCTGCCGGATTGTCCTGCGCCCATCGCCTGGCGATGCAGGGGCATGAGGTAGTGGTCTTTGAAGCCCGGGAAAAGGCCGGAGGTCTCAATGAGTACGGGATTGCCCGCTACAAGCTGGTGGACGACTACGCCCAGCGCGAGGTCGAATTCCTGCTGGGCATTGGCGGCATCGAGATCCGCCACGGCCAGCGCTTGGGACTCGACCTGACCCTGGGCGAGCTGCACCAGCAGTACGACGCGGTGTTCCTGGGGCTGGGCCTGAATGCCGTGCGTCAGCTAGGCATGCCGGAGGAGGAAGCGCCGGGCATGCTCGCCGCCACCGACTACATCCGCGAGTTGCGCCAGGCGGACGACCTCAGTCTGTTGCCGCTGGCCGAGCGCTGCCTGGTGATCGGCGCGGGCAACACCGCCATCGACATGGCGGTGCAGATGAGCCGCCTGGGCGCCCGCGACGTCAATCTGGTGTACCGGCGCGGCCATGAGGACATGGGCGCGACCGGCCACGAGCAAGACATCGCCAAGGCCAGCCAGGTACGCCTGCACACCTGGGCGCGCCCTGACGCCGTGCTGCTTGATGACAGCGGTCGTGTGCGCGGCATGCGCTTTGCCCGCACCCACGTGGTCGAGGGCCGTCTGCGCGACACCGGCGAAGCCTTCGAATTGCCCGCCGATGCGATCTTCAAGGCCATCGGCCAGCGCTTCGACGACACCAGCCTGATCGATCCGCTGGCCGCGCAGCTGGCCCGCGAGGGCGAACGCATTCGCGTCGACGCGTGCATGCGCACCAGTGTGCCGGGCATCTATGCCGGTGGCGACTGCACCGCGCTGGGCCAGGACCTGACCGTCCAGGCCGTGCAACATGGCAAGCTGGCCGCCCAGGCCATCCATGCCGACCTCATGCTCAACGTGGAGGCAGCATAAATGGCCGACCTGTCCATCGTATTTGCCGGTATCAAGGCGCCCAACCCCTTCTGGCTGGCCTCCGCGCCGCCGACCGACAAGGCCTACAACGTGGTCCGCGCCTTCGAGGCCGGCTGGGGCGGCGTGGTCTGGAAGACGCTTGGCGAGGACCCTGCCGCGGTCAACGTGTCGTCGCGCTATTCGGCGCACTTCGGCGCCAACCGCCTGGTGCAGGGAATCAACAATATCGAGCTGATCACCGACCGCTCGCTTGAGATCAACCTGCGCGAAATCACCCAGGTCAAGAAGGACTGGCCCGACCGCGCTCTGATCGTGTCGCTGATGGTGCCGTGCGTGGAGGAGTCCTGGAAATTCATCCTGCCGCTGGTCGAAGCCACCGGCGCCGATGGCATCGAGCTGAACTTCGGCTGCCCGCATGGCATGCCCGAGCGCGGCATGGGCGCGGCGGTCGGCCAGGTGCCTGAATACGTGGAGATGGTGACGCGCTGGTGCAAGACCTACTGCGCGCTGCCGGTGATCGTCAAGCTCACGCCCAACATCACCGATGTGCGTCTGTCCGCCCGCGCCGCCCATCGCGGGGGCGCGGACGCGGTGTCGCTGATCAACACCATCAATTCGATCACCAGCGTCGACCTTGACCGCATGGTCGCCCACCCGATCGTCGGTGACCAGAGCACGCATGGCGGCTATTGCGGTTCGGCGGTCAAGCCGATCGCCCTCAACATGGTCGCGGAGATCGCCCGTGACCCACAGACCCGCGGCCTGCCGATCTGCGGCATTGGCGGTATCGGCAACTGGCGCGATGCCGCCGAGTTCGTTGCCCTGGGCTGCGGCGCCGTGCAGGTGTGCACGGCGGCGATGCTGCACGGTTTTCGCATCGTCGATGACATGAAGGACGGCCTGTCGCGCTGGATGGACCAGCAGGGTCATGCCAGCCTGGAAGCTTTCCGCGGGCTGGCGGTGGGGCATACCACCGACTGGAAGTACCTGGACATCAACTACAAGGTGATCGCGCGAATCGACCAGGACGCCTGCATCGGTTGTGGACGTTGCCATATCGCCTGCGAAGACACCTCGCACCAGGCCATCGCCAGCCAGGCAAAAGCCGACGGTACCCATGTGTACAGCGTGATCGATGAAGAATGCGTGGGCTGCAATCTGTGCCAGATCACCTGCCCGGTGGAGGACTGCATCGACATGGTGGCGCAGGAGACCGGCAAGCCGTACCTGAACTGGACCCAGGACCCGCGCAACCCTTATCGCGAAGCAGGCTAGAAAAGATGCCGCGATCCAGTCGGCGGATCGCCGCAAGGCGGGCTCAGGGATCGAGCCCGATACCCCGCAGAATGACGCTGGTCACCGTCTGCACCGCGCTCTCGAACGCCATGTCCGACAGCGGCTCGCCGCCGTTGAGCAACGCCACCTGGTAGCCGAAATCCGCGTAGTGCTGGGTCGAGGCCCAGATCATGTACAGCAACGCCGACGGCTCGACCGCCAGAATGCGCTTGTCCTCCACCCAGCGGCGAATCTTGGCTTCCTTGAGCTGCGCCCAGGGCACCAGGCTTTCGTCGAGGCTGACCCCGAGCAGCGGCGCGCCGTGGAGCATCTCCTCCGCCCAGATCTTCGAGCCCAGGGGACGGGAGCGCGAATGGCTCATCTTCGCCCTGATATAACTGGTGAGTACCACGCGAGGGTCGTCAAAGCATTCGAAGCACAGCGCGTCCTGCTTCCACACCTCGAGCAGGTCCTGCAGCACCGCGCGGTACAGCTCATCCTTGGTGCTGAAGTAATAGTGCAGGTTGGAACGCGGCAGCTCGGCCTGTTCCGCGATATCGCCCATGGACGTGGCGCCAAAGCCCTTCTCGGCGAACACCCTCTCGGCGGCCTGCAGAATCTTCTCGACGTTGCGCCGGCGAATCTCGATCTTGTGGTTGGCCATTGCCTGTCCAATACATCCCAAACCCGGCAAGGCTAACAGCTTTGCGCAGGGCGCAGTGAAGGGTTTGGCATAGACTTGCGAGCAAGCATTCAGCCAGGCTCGCATGCGTGGGCTTCGATCCCGCAGCCAGCTGCGTGCACACGCTGATACTCCTTGACTACATTGACCCGCATCGCAACCCGAGCCACGTCCAGGACACCCTCAGCAAAGGAGTAGCTACCATGCCCGGTCATCCACCCAAGCACATCCGCCAGATGCCAGATCGAGGCGCTGCCTTCATGCACAGGCGCCGGAAAACTGGTCGCATGGGTAACCATGAGCTTGCGCATGTTCTGTCGTGAGACGCCGGTGATCTCGGCGACATCGGTGAGCCCCACGAGATCCGGCGTTGCTTCTATCAATCGGGCAGTGGGTACGGCGCTGCGGACATCCGCGAGTGCGCTGTTCACCGCAATCTCCGCAGTCGCCGCTTCGCGCACGAACTCCAGCGCCAACCGGCCAGACTGTCCAACACCCACAAGCGCGTCATCGCAGCCGGCATCCGCGAGACACTCGAGGAGCGCGTCCATATCAGGCTCCCGAGTGGCTAGCTGATATTTCAAGGTAAAGGTGAATTCCATCGTCATTTCTCCAAGGGAGTCATTCTTTCAACGGCCACTTTTTCCGCGCGGTGCGTGGTGCAATTGTGAATCACGCGCAGTAATTGTTTAGCGAAGTTTCCGGCGTTTTTTGGAGTACTCCAGACACTGGCGATACAGAATTCCCCACACCGGCACTCCGTGTCGGTGTAGGGACAAAATATCTTGCCCCAGCAGTGGCTCCCGCCCGTCTCCACTCTCCAACCCTCGCTTTCAGCATGCCGCAAGGCCTGTTCGACTTCCTTTTTAGGGTGACAGGGTCGGCTCATCGATTTCGCTCCAGTATCCTCATGAAAGGCGCGGTTGTCAAATGACAACCATGCCAGCATCGCAGAGTGCGCGCAGCCGGGAGCCTAAGCGATGCTCAAGGTTTAGTGATCGAGGATGTTTTGCAAAACGTCGCGGCAGAAGCCGAGAGCCGTTCGCCTGTTCACGGAGTATTGAGGTAATGCCACAACGCATTGCTCACCGGGTTGGCCATGCCGTGCGCCCCGAACAGCAGACGGCCGATGCCCAATCCCAGCTGGCGATAGCTTTCGAACTGCGCCTCGTCGAAGAACTGATCGGCGGTGGTCTGGTTCGGGAAGGTGCCGTTGGCCAGGGCGTAGTTGAGGACATCCGGCGACAGCGTCGGGACCAGACGGGGTTTGAGCACCAGGATCCGGCAGCGCAGCGAGGGCGCATCGGCTTTGTCGTTGATCTCGAATACCTCAAACAGCAGCGCGCACTTCCTGCTGCCGGGCTCAGGCGGATGCTGGAATTGGCTGATGGTGCCGAACACCTGGCCGAGCACCGGATGATTCACCACCTCATGGTTTTCGCGGATCTCCAGTTGCTGGTCGATCCGGGCGAGCCGCACCAGGTTGGTCAGGTCATCGAACCGGTAGGCGGGGTCGCATCCGCTGTCACACACCACGATCAGTTCGATATCCCGCTCGCGGCGCAACAGTTCATAGGCGGCGGTGTTTTCGAAATGCCCGCCATCGGAGAGGTACATCAAGTCGCGGCGGTGGCCGTGGAAATGCGCCGTCAGCTCATAGAACAGGTAGGACTGGGTGGGAAACCGGCGGACCCAGCGCGGGTCCTTGAAGGTGTAGTTCGCCTGATCCTCCTCCAGAAACCGGCTGGACCACCAGACCCCGAGCCGCACATTGGCCAGACCCAGCGCCAGCGACAATCCAAGGCTGGTGGTACGCCCCGACCCGGTGGTAACGGCGGCGCCGGAGGTCCCGATCCACTGGCCGAGCGTCAACGGCAGCATGATCTCGGACACATGGCCGGGATCCGGATCACGCTCCTGACTCACGCCGTCGAGGATGAAACTGGTCGGTCGTGCCCCGTTCGCCGTCCAGCCGTGGGGCGCCAGGCACAAGGGCTTGCCCTTGCGGTCTCGCTGGACGAGCTGCTCGGCAGGGTCCACGGTCAGGTTCATGGTGACGTTGATGAGGTGCAGCGGGCCGGCGGTCTCGGTGCCGTAGTAGGTGTCCAGGGCAATGTCATCGTCGGGCAGCGGCTCGGTGACGCTCAGGCCCTTGGCACCGCTGGCCCCTGAGAAACGCCGGCCATTGGACGCGCCCAGGTAGGCTCGGGTGAGGCGCGACGCATAGAAGGTGTGCAGCGAGGACAGATTGAGAAACCCGACAAACCTGCCTGCCACCCAGATGAGCACCAGGGCCAGCGCGCCCAGCACCCACAGCCTTGAGGCATAGGGAAGGCTCGCTGCCAGGTCGTTGCCATCGGTCGCCACCCACAGCACGATCAGCGCCCAGGTCAGGCCCACGGCGATGCCCATCAGGCTGCCGCCAATCAGCGCCAGCACATCCCTCGGCAGTTTCATCAGCCAGCCTGGCAAGGCCTTCTCATCCGTGACCAGCGCCAGGTGACGCACCAGCCAGATCAGCACCGGCAGCACCCCGAAGGTGGCCGCCCCGAACTGCCGGAACAGAAAGCTGTACAGCGCCTGAGCCAACGCCGCCATGCTCGCCAGGAACAGCAACGTGACCACTGCGATGATCGCCCTGCCGAGATAGCGGGTGACCAGCACTCGATAGGTGCGCAACGTGCCGTCCGCTCCGGCGCAAGCCAGCGTTCGCACCAGCCATGAGGTAATGAGCAGCGCCGCCCCGGCGATCACCGCGAAACACAGCACTACTCCCCCGACCTTGGGCGCATCGCCCACGCCCCAGGCAAGCAGCCCGACGAGCGCCAGCACCAGGGTGATGCCGACCGTGGCCTTGTACGACAGGTTGTTCAAGGTCGGCGGCTCGTTCAGGCTAACCCGCGGGATGACCAGCCAGTACGCCACGGTGCAGGGCAGCGCCAGCGTGATCAGCGCTAGCAAAGGCAGTACGAACAGATTGATCTCCAGCATGGCCTGCAAGACAAACAGCACGCACAACGCGAGCAGTATCGGCATGCCGATCACGAAGTGCAGCGACAGCCAGTTCCTCCAGGTCATCGCCACCACGTAGAAGCTGTCGCCGCTGCCGGCGGGTGTCAGGTAGCGTCCGTTCTCCCGAAGCCAGGCGCCAGGACCGCGGCCGACGTCGCCGCTGGCGTAATCCTCGGCCGTGCTCAGCTTGCCGGGGGGCTCATGCTGCAGGACGCGGTACGCATCCCGCGCCGCGTCGGCGGGAGACTGCGGCGCCTGGCCCGCGGCCGTGCCGCGGAGCCGGTTGGGCAGAAACAGGCTGGAATAGAAACTGCCGATGTACCCGCCGCCACTGACGGTGGACAGGTAGTCGAATCGCGCCAGCAGCGGCTGCTCTTCGGTCGGGTCGGCACCGCGGGCCCTCGCCAGCGCCTGCAGCACCCCCAGGCAGAAGGTCGCGCTGCGGATACCTCCGCCCGATAGCGCCAGCCCCCAGGGACGGCCGGACTTCAGGGCGGTCCGGTAGCCTTGCAGGCCGAGCAGTTCACGGCGCCTGGCGATGCGTTCGCGCTCCGCCTCGTATTGCCCGTTCTCACTGGACATCCGCGCCTGCCCCCTCTGCTCGCCTGGGTACCGGGCAAGTAAAGCACTCCCGGCACGCCACGCCAGAGTCCTGCTAACGTATCCAGGGGTGATCGCACATGACAATGCCACCAACCTCATAGGCCCCGATCATGAGGAACATTCCCGCCGCCCTGTTCTTGAGCCTCCCGATAGCGGTGGCCGGCTGCGCCCAGTACGGCCCCTACCGAACGTCGACAACCCTCTGCGAGGGCAGCA
>NZ_DATELE010000002.1:0-6181 GCF_035277045.1 Pseudomonas sp.
CCTTTGCCCCAGGCGACACCATTGTCGTCCAGGTGAAAGTAAAGGAAGGTGACCGCTCGCGTCTGCAGGCCTTCGAAGGCGTCGTGATTGCCAAGCGTAACCGCGGTCTGAACAGCGCCTTCACCGTGCGCAAGATCTCCAGCGGCGTTGGCGTAGAGCGTACCTTCCAGACCTACAGCCCGCAAATCGACAGCCTGGCCGTGAAACGTCGTGGTGACGTGCGTAAAGCCAAGCTGTACTACCTGCGCGACCTGTCCGGCAAAGCCGCTCGCATCAAGGAAAAACTGTCCTGAGGACAGCTTGACCGGCAGCCTCGGCTGCCATGCGAAAGAAAAGCAGCCTTCGGGCTGCTTTTTTGCGTCTGGGGGAAGTGCAAGGACTGGATTTTCGCACTGAAAGACAGCGCATCCTTCACTATGAAACACTAGCCCGACCATCCTTCCTCAGTGCCCTCAGCATGCCCGCCCTGGACCACCCCCTGCTTGACCAGTTCCTCGATGCCCTCTGGCTCGAAAAAGGCCTGTCCGACAACACCCGCGCCTCCTACCGCAGCGATCTGGCCCTGTTCAACGGCTGGCTGCACGACCGTGCGGTGGCCTTGCCCGATGCCGGTCGCGAGCTGATCCTCGATCACCTGGCCTGGCGCCTCGACCAAGGCTACAAGCCGCGTTCCACCGCGCGCCTGCTGTCGGGCCTGCGCGGCTTCTATCGCTACCTGCTGCGCGAAAAGCTGATCGCCGTCGACCCGACCCTGCAGGTCGAGATGCCGCAACTGGGCCGGCCCTTGCCCAAGTCACTGTCCGAGGCCGACGTCGAGGCGCTGCTGCGTGCCCCGGACCTGGCCGAGCCGATCGGTCAGCGCGACCGGGCGATGCTCGAGGTGCTGTACGCCTGCGGTCTGCGCGTCACCGAACTGGTCAGCCTGACCCTCGACCAGGTCAATCTGCGCCAGGGCGTGCTGCGGGTGATGGGCAAGGGCAGCAAGGAGCGCCTGGTGCCCATGGGCGAGGAGGCGGTGACCTGGATCGAACGCTACCTGCGCGAGGGCCGCAACGAGATGCTCAATGGCAGGCCCAGCGATGTGCTGTTTCCTAGCCTGCGTGGCGAGCAGATGACCCGTCAGACCTTCTGGCACCGCATCAAGCACCAGGCGCTGGTGGCCGGGATCGACAAGCCGCTGTCGCCGCACACCTTGCGCCATGCCTTCGCCACGCACCTGCTCAACCACGGCGCCGACCTGCGCGTGGTGCAGATGCTGCTGGGCCATAGCGACCTGTCGACCACGCAGATCTACACCCATGTGGCACGGGCGCGCCTGCAGCAGCTGCATGCCCATCATCACCCGCGTGGATGAGCAGGATTCATCATCGGCCAGCCGGCGCTTGGGAGTCGGTCAGCACCGGCCGGTTGTGGTAGGCTTGGGCGGTTTGCACCAAGGGCCGTTCGATGGCCGCGCCGACCTCGCGCCCGCCATGTCCCAGGCCCTGTCCGCCTCCAAGGAGACTCCATGCGCGTGACCCAGATTTTCGCCGCCGCCGCCCTGGCGCTGGCCAGTACCTTCGCTGCCGCCGCGACGGCCCCCGCCCCGGAGGGCGCCGAGCAGGCGATCCGCAAGACCTTGCAGTCGCTCGAGCTCGACGTCCCGGTCGAAAGCGTTGCCAGCAGCCCGCTCAATGGCCTGTACGAGGTCAAGCTGCAAGGTGGCCGCGTGCTCTACGCCAGTGCCGACGGCCAGTTCGTCATGCAGGGCTACCTGTTCCAGATCCAGGATGGCAAGCCGGTCAACCTCACCGAAAAAACCGAACGCCAAGGTGTCGCCAAGCTCATCAATGGCATTCCAGCCGCTGAAATGGTGGTTTATCCTGCCAAGGGCGAAACCAAGTCCCACATCACCGTATTCACCGACACCACCTGCCCGTACTGCCACAAGCTGCACGCCGAAGTGCCCGAGCTCAACCGTCGCGGTATCGAAGTGCGCTACGTCGCCTTCCCGCGCCAGGGCCTCGGCTCGGCCGGTGACGAGCAGCTGCAGGCGGTGTGGTGCTCGAGCGATCGCCGCGCGGCGCTGGACAAGATGGTCGAGGGCAAGGAAATCAAGGCCGCCAAGTGCGCCAATCCGGTTGGCAAGCAGTTCGCGCTGGGCCAGTCGATCGGCGTCAACGGCACGCCAGCCATCGTCCTTGAAAGCGGCCAGGTGATTCCGGGCTACCAGCCGGCGCCGCAAGTCGCCAAGCTGGCGCTGGCCGAAGCCAAGTAAATCAATCAGTACGCCATTGCCCCGCGCGATGGCTGTTTTCACGGGCGGCATGGCGCCGTCCGTACAATGGGGAGTTCACAGTGAAACCGGTCAAAGTAGGCATCTGTGGGTTGGGGACCGTCGGTGGCGGTACCTTCAATGTACTTCAGCGCAACGCCGAGGAGATTGCCCGCCGTGCCGGGCGCGGTATTGAAGTGGCACAGATTGCCATGCGCTCGCAAAACCCGAACTGCCAGATTGCCGGTACCCCCATTACCGCTGACGTGTTCGACGTCGCGAGCAACCCCGAGATCGACATCGTCATCGAGCTGATTGGCGGCTACACCATCGCCCGCGACCTGGTGCTCAAGGCCATCGAGAACGGCAAGCACGTGGTCACCGCCAACAAGGCGCTGATTGCCGTGCATGGCAACGAGATCTTCGCCAAGGCCCGCGAGAAAGGCGTGATCGTCGCCTTCGAGGCGGCCGTGGCCGGTGGCATCCCGGTGATCAAGGCGATTCGCGAGGGGCTGTCGGCCAACCGCATCAACTGGCTGGCCGGGATCATCAACGGCACTGGCAACTTCATCCTCACCGAGATGCGCGAGAAAGGCCGTGCCTTCCCCGACGTGCTGGCCGAAGCCCAGGCGCTGGGCTATGCCGAAGCCGACCCGACCTTCGACGTCGAAGGCATCGATGCCGCGCACAAGCTGACCATCCTGGCTTCGATCGCCTTTGGTATCCCGCTGCAGTTCGACAAGGCCTACACCGAGGGCATCACCCAGCTGACCACCGCCGACGTCAACTACGCCGAGGCGCTGGGCTACCGCATCAAGCACCTGGGCATGGCCCGCAGCACCGCCAGCGGCATCGAGCTGCGCGTGCACCCGACGCTGATCCCGGCCGACCGCCTGATCGCCAACGTCAACGGCGTGATGAACGCCGTGATGGTCAACGGTGACGCCGCGGGCTCGACGCTGTTCTACGGCGCTGGCGCCGGCATGGAGCCGACCGCCTCCTCGGTGGTCGCCGACCTGGTCGACGTGGTCCGCGCGATGACCTCCGACCCGGAAAACCGCGTGCCGCACCTGGCCTTCCAGCCCGATTCGCTGTCGGCCCACCCGATCCTGCCGATCGAAGCTTGCGAGAGCGCCTACTACCTGCGCATCCAGGCCAAGGATCATCCAGGCGTGCTGGCCCAGGTGGCGAGCATCCTGTCCGAGCGCGGCATCAACATCGAATCGATCATGCAGAAGGAAGCGGAAGAGCAGGACGGCCTGGTGCCGATGATCCTGCTGACCCACCGGGTGATCGAGCAGGGCATCAACGACGCCATCGTTGCCCTGGAGGCGTTGCAGGACGTGGTTGGCAAGGTCGTGCGCATTCGCGTCGAACAGCTCAATTAATTCAAGCTGCCGGCCATCGCCACGTGCCATGGCCGGCACTCAAGACCGAAGGTTTGCATCCATGCGTTATATCAGCACCCGCGGCCAGGCGCCGGCCCTGAATTTCGAAGACGTCCTGCTGGCGGGCCTTGCCAGCGATGGCGGCCTGTACGTGCCGGAAAACCTGCCGCGCTTCACCCAGGAAGAGATCGCCTCCTGGGCCGGCCTGCCGTACCACGAGCTGGCCTTCCGGGTGATGCGCCCGTTCGTCACCGGCAGCATCGCCGATGCCGACTTCAAGAAGATCCTCGAGGAAACCTACGGCGCGTTCTCCCACGCCGCGGTCGCCCCGCTGCGGCAGTTGGGCGGCAACGAGTGGGTAATGGAGCTGTTCCACGGCCCGACCCTGGCGTTCAAGGACTTTGCCCTGCAATTGCTCGGCCGCCTGCTCGACCATGTCCTGGTCAAGCGTGGGGAGCGCGTGGTGATCGTCGGCGCCACCAGCGGTGACACCGGCTCCGCGGCCATCGAGGGCTGCCGCCGTTGCGACAATGTCGACATCTTCATCCTGCACCCGCACCAGCGCGTGTCGGAAGTGCAGCGCCGGCAGATGACCACCATCCTGGGCGAGAACATCCACAACATCGCCATCGAAGGCAACTTCGACGACTGCCAGGAGATGGTCAAGGCCAGCTTCGCCGATCAGGGCTTCCTCAAGGGCACCCGCCTGGTCGCGGTCAACTCGATCAACTGGGCGCGGATCATGGCCCAGATCGTCTACTACTTCCATGCTGCCCTGCAGCTGGGAGGCCCGGCGCGCTCGGTGGCGTTCTCGGTGCCGACCGGCAACTTCGGCGACATTTTCGCCGGTTACCTGGCACGCAACATGGGCCTGCCGATCAGCCAGCTGATCGTCGCGACCAACCGCAACGATATCCTGCACCGCTTCATGAGCGGCAACCAGTACGTCAAGGACACGCTGCACGCGACCCTGTCGCCGTCGATGGACATCATGGTCTCGTCGAACTTCGAGCGCCTGCTGTTCGACCTGCATGGCCGCAACGGCGCCGCCATCGCCGAGCTGATGGATGGCTTCAGGCAGGGCGGCGGTTTCAGCGTTGAAGAGGACCGCTGGACCGAAGCCCGCAAGCTGTTCGACTCGCTGGCCGTCGATGACGCGCAAACCTGCGAAACCATCGCCGAGGTCTTCGCCAGCACGGGCGAGGTGCTCGACCCGCACACCGCGATCGGCGTCAAGGCTGCCCGCGAATGCCGCCGCAGCCTCGACACCCCGATGGTGGTGCTGGGTACCGCGCACCCGGTCAAGTTCCCCGAGGCAGTGGAAAAGGCAGGCGTGGGCAAGGCGCTCGAGCTGCCGGTCCACCTGACCGACCTGTTCAGCCGCGAAGAGCGCTGCACGGTGTTGGCCAATGACCTGAAGGCGGTGCAGGCGTTTGTCAGCCAGCACGGCAACCGTGGCAAGCCGCTGTAACCAGCGGTTTGAGGTGACCGGAAAGCCCGTCGAATGGCGGGCTTTTTTTTGAGGAAAATTCGCACGGCTCATCAGATTTTTCCTATGGCGGGCCGTGCTCCTCCTGCCTAAGGTGTGGACCTCCGTTCGCCCGCGCCTTTTCAGGGAGGTGTTCATGCACCGGCTCAACGTCGTCATCCTCCAGGACCGTCCCTTTCACCTTATGTCCCTGCACCAGGCGTTCAACGCCTTGGGCATCTTCCGCGTGCGGGTCGCCGAGGACCAGGCCACCGCCCGGCGCGTGCTCGCGCGCAACCGGACGGTTGACCTGCTGGTGCTCGACCACGCGTTGGCGCCGGATGCCGGCATAGACCTGCTCGAGCAGATGGCGAGGGTGCCACGCAACCGTGCGGTGCTGCTCATCGGCCGTGCCGAGCCAGGTGCCATCGACCTGGCCGCCGAGGCGCGGCAACGGGGGGTGTGGGTGCTGGGCGAGTTGCGCTGGCCCTTGTCCATGTTCGGGCTGCGCGGCCTGTTGCAACGGCTGCGCGGCGGCTCGACGAACGGTAGCGGGCAGGATATTGCATCTGTCACATCCGTTGAGCATGCTCACTAAGAGCCTGCCATCGCGAACTTTTCGGCACGCTCGACGGTCAGCATGACATCTCCCCAAGCAAAGCGGGTAAGCCGGATGGAAAGAATCTGCAGATTGCTCAATGACGCCCTGACCCCGTACGAGGCCCGCCTGGGCCAAGCCGACACCCCTGACCGACTCCAGTTGAGTGTGCACGATCGCCACGGTGCGCTTGTGTTGCAGCGCTCGGTCACCGCGGGCCAACTGCAAGACCAGCGCTTGCTGATCGACCTGGTCGATGGCCTGCACCGAGACCTGCAGATCGCCGAAGGGCGATTGATACCGTGCGTCATCGCCGCGTCGCGAAACCTGCAGACAGCTCAGGGAACCTTTGCCTGAGTGATCCGTCAGATACTGTAACGACAGTCGTGCGGTGCTTTGCTCCGGTGCTGGCTGGCTGTCCTGCGAAGCACATCACGCTTCGTTTGACCCCGGGCGTGCTCCCCAGCGACCCG
>NZ_DATELE010000003.1:0-2092 GCF_035277045.1 Pseudomonas sp.
GACCCGTCGCGATCAATTGGCGAAAAACGCCAAGGGCTTGCCGAAGATGCAGGCCAGCGATACCCGTCAACTGATCATCGGCCACCTGGCCCAGGCCCTGCCCGCCCGCGAGGCCGGCGCTGAAGTCAGCCTGGCGATCGCAGGCGTCGCGGCCGACAGCCTGAGTTCGATGATCCCTGGCTTGCTCGGCAACGGTCAGGCTCAAGGCATGTTGAACGGTCAGCGCCAGCGCCTGATGGAGCAGATCGGCGCCGACCTGAACAACACGCTGCTGTATGTCTATCGCGACCTGTCGGATGACGAACTGGAAGAGTTTTCGACCTTTGCCGAGTCCTCTGAAGGCAAGGCTTATTACCAAGCGGCATTGGCGGCGATTCGGGCGGGGTTGGCAGTGGGGCAAAGTACGTCGAGCCTGACCCAGTAATTTTTGGCGTCCGTGAAATGGCCCGCGAAGACTATCGAAATGTCACCGCCGATCCCGACTCATGCGCTTGGTCAAAAACCCGAAATAGTCCTGCCGCGGCCCCGGCGACTCATTCGCCAGATGATGCCGCGCCTCAGGCAGCATCAACACCTGGGGCCGATCGAACTTGCCTCGCAGCACTTCAAGGTTGTGCTCCCAATCCACGGTCATGTCCGCCTGCCCCTGCACGATCAGCGGCCGCCGCGGGCTGCTCGGTGCCGCTTCGATACGCTTGATCCACCGTCCCAGCGCACCGACCCAGGCCGTTGGCAGACGCAGCGGTTGCAGCGGATCGGCCTGCAGGAACGCGAGGAAGTCAGGGTCGTTGGAATTCTCGCTGAAGCGCCGGGCGATGCCTTTGACAAACGGCTTGAGCAGGTAATAACTGAGCCGCGACCAACCCCAGGCTCGCGGCCGCACCAAGGGCGACAGCAGAATCACTTGCCCCTGGGCCGGGCTGCTCGCACCTTGATTGAGTACATGGTCGATCACAATCGCCCCGCCGGTGCTTTGCCCGCACAAGTGCCAGGGCTGCGGAAGGCCCAACGACTGCGCCTCGGCCAGCAGCCCTTGCAGCGTGCTCTGGTATTCGGCGAAGTCCTTGATGCTCGCCCGTTCGCCGCTGGACAGGCCATGCCCCGGCAGGTCACAGGCGATCACCGCAAAACCCTGGTCCAGCGCCCACTCGATCACATGCCGGTAGAGCCCGGTGTGATCGTAGAAGCCGTGAAATAGAAACAGCGTCGCCTTCGCCCGCTCGGGCCACCAGAGCTGGCTGACCACTTCATAGCCATCGACCTCGAAACGCCCCAGGCCACTGCGCAGGGTCCGTTGTGGAAAATCCAGCCCATAAAAACGCTGATAGGCCATGGCCTCCGTCGACAGCGGCTGCCACTCGGCCAATGGCCGCAGGCTGGCACGCAGATGATCGGGGTCGAAAGTGACAGACATGGGGCATTCCAGAGCGCGAAACGGACTTTATGGGCCTGCGATATTCATCTGTCGCGGCAAGCATGGCAAGCTAGCCGACCTTCGAGGATTGAAACCCATGCGCCCGGCCTACCGCACCACACTGCTTGCCAGCCTGCTCGCCCTTGTGTGCGCCGGCGTGCTGTGGGCCGCTTACGACTGGTTTCAGGGACGCTACTTGCGGGCGTTCAGTTCGCACACCGCGGTGTTCTCCGGCGACCCGTTGCGCCTGCCGGACGAACTCGCCGGCCCCGGCGCCATCCGCCTGGTGCACTTCTGGGACCCGGCCTGCCCGTGCAATGTCGGCAACCAACAACATCTGACCGAACTGGTTGAACAGTATGCACCGCAGGGCGTCGAGTTCTATGCGGTACAAAAGCCCGGCAGCCACGGCCAGCTGCCCGCCACCTTGAGCCGCCTTAAAACCATCACTGTCCTGCCAGGCTCCGAACAGATCCCTGCCAGCCCGGCGGTGGCGATCTGGGACCGCAGTGGCAAGCTGGCGTATTTCGGTCCGTACAGCGAAGGCCTGACCTGCAATTCGAGCAACAGTTTTATCGAGCCCATCCTGCAAGCGCTGAACGAAGGCCGGGCGGTGAACGCCACCCACACGCTGGCGGTGGGTTGCTACTGCCCATGGCCGGCGCAGATGAAGTAAGG
>NZ_DATELE010000004.1:0-34542 GCF_035277045.1 Pseudomonas sp.
ACCTGCGCATCGGTCTGGTAGAAGCGCGCGCGAAAGTCCAGTTGGGTCGTACCGAGCTCGAGCGTTTTAACCCGCTCATCCGTCTGCAAGGGCATCGGGCTGCCGTCGCTGCGCAAGATCTGTATGCCCAGCCCGCCGGCAGTCGAGTTGCTGTCGAGGCTGAACAGCCCTTGGGCCGGATCGATGACGGTGGAACCTTGCGCACCGTCCAGATGAACATGCACAGTGGCGCGGATGGCGCTGGGGTCGCTGTCGTCTTCGCAGTTGCTGAGCGTGATGTGGAAGGCTGTATCGGGCGTCGTCGTGCCGACCTGCTTGAAATCCTCGACCTTGTAATCACCCAGCTGCACCGGGTCGGCGCTCACGGGATTGCCCTGCAATGTGCATTGCGCGCGATTGATGGTGGCCGTCATGGTGTAGTCGAACACCTTGCCCAGGGTATGGATATAACCCTGGAACACTTCCCCCTGGACCTGGTGCGGGCCAGCTTCGATGTCGCCGATCTTGATGAACATGACCTCGCCATAGATGGTTCGAAGTGGCATGTTGATAGCCGTGTTTTGCGTCATGACGCCGGTGTAGGGAATGGCCGTGCCGTTGTCTGGCGTGAAGGTGTTGGTGGCCTGACCGTTGTAGGGATACGCCAGGTCGATGAACACGCCGACTCCTGGGATGTTGGTCTGCAGCACACGGCCGTCAACGGGTTTGCCGCCCACGGGGGGGAGGCTGCCACCGAACAACGGAGGGGTATTGGGCAGGTTGGCGGTCACCGGATCGCTGGCACTGTAGAAACAGTTGAGGACTGCCCCTTGGCCGTTCGTGGCACGCAGATCGCTCTTGCCTATCAGCGTGCCAACGGGCGCGTTGCGAGGTACCCAAAACGTGCCCATGTCACGCTGGAACGTCATGTAGGTCGCGCTCCCGGCGCCCCAGTGACAGGCCGCTTGCACGGTACCCGAGGCCAGCAGGAGCACGAGGTTGCAGAGCGTCAGTGCGGCGGGGCGTGTGTAGCGGCTGCGCGAGGCGGTCATCGAGGGTATTCCTGGGAGGCGGTGGTCAACACGGGCTTGTCTTCATCGGCGTGATCCGGCAGGCAGTCCAGCGTCTGCAGGCGATAGCCGCTGGCGTGGGTCATGGTGTCGGGATCAAGCATTACCTGGCAGGTCTGTATACCTGTTTCGCTCCAGCGCACTCGAAGACGCTGGCGATTCTGCTCGTGACTGGCGATCAGGGTCTGCCCGGCCTGGCCAACCACGGCAAGCGGCTGGCCATGTCCATCGCTGACCTGGGCCCCGAAGGGCAGTGGCCGGCCATTGGGGTGGCGCAGGGTCAGGACCATGCGCACGACATGCCTGGCATCGAAGCGGGCCGCGACTACGGCGCCTCGACGTGGCACCACCTGTTGGCTGGCGTTTGCGATGACCACCTCGGGCGAAAGATCGTCGGTGTCCAGCACCAGCGAATTGATCCGGTAGGGCCGCAAGTGCGGAACCAGCAGGTATCCTTGGGCATTGCTGTGTGAGGTGGACGCGTTTTGCACGCCAATGCCTGCCACCTGAGGCACATGCAGCAGACCCATCGTCTCGCCAAGGTAGCTGCCGAACGCGACCCCGTCAGCATGCACCAGCATCGCGCCGCTTGCGTTCAGTGACAGGCTGCGGTAATCGCTGCCTTCGCTGTAGCCAACCCCGTAGCTGGCCTGGCTGCCCTGAAAAGCAAGCGAGACCGCGGCGCTTTTGCGGTTGTGCGTGTCATTGGCCAGCGAGGCCTGGTAATTGAGGCGGTTTTCCAGCATGCCACCTTGCAAGCTGGTTCGCTCGCTGTACTGACCGTTGGCGCGCTGCAGGTCGAACGTTGCATTGTGTGGATGTCCGAAGTCCAGTGGCAGGCTCAGGCTGAGGCCGATAACCCGGCTGTCGGCGTTACGGGTGCTAAGGGCTTGGGAGGCGAACAGGTTGATCCCTAGGCTGCCTGCGCGCGTGGTGTACTGGAGCTGGTATTGACGGCGCTGGTAGTCGCTGCGCCAGTAGTCCTCCTGGGACAGGGTAAGGCTTAACGAGCTGCTCTGGCCGATGTTCTGATACGCCGAGATCTCAAGGCGACTGCGCCGATTGCCCGGATAGCGCGAGGACGCATTGCGTTGCTGCACGGCCTCATCGAAGTCGCGGTAACCCTCGGTGGAGTACCGGTAGCCGGCAAACCGCAAGTTGGTGCGGGTCTGGAAGCTTTTGCCGTAGCGCGCTGCGATGCTGTGCCCATGGACCTCGCCAAGCGTCCCACCCAAATCAGCATCCGCGCGGGTAAGGTCCAGGGAGAATGCGCCGAGTTCGCCGAAGTCGCGGGCAATGCCCACGACCCCGGCGCGGTAATAATCACTGGAGAGCAGGCCGCCGTAGAGCGTGCTGTCCCAGGCGCCGCCCCTGGCCAGCGTGCCTTGCCAGAACGCCGGGGTATCGAGTTCCTCGGCGCCATTGTAGCGGCCGGCGGTGGCGCTGTAGCGCCAGACACCGGCGCGCAGCAGGCTGCCCAGCGAGGAATAAGGCTGGCTGAAGCGGCTGACCTGGCCGTCTGCCTCGGTGACGACGATTTCCAGCTCGCCGTGCCCCGAGCCGACACTGAGGTCATCGATCGCATAGGGGCCGGCTGCAACATACGTGGAGTAGATCGGGTAGCCGTTGCGCAAGACTTCGATTTTCGCGCGTGTCTGGGCGACGCCGCGAATGACCGGGGCATAGTGCTGCTGGGCGTCGGCGAGCATGTCCTGGTCAGACGCCAGGCGCGCACCAGCAAACGCAAAGCTGCGAAATACCTCGCCGCCGGTGAAGGTCTCGCCCAAGGTCAGGTTGGCCCTCATGCCTGGCAGGTCGCGCTGGGCATAGGTATCGGTGCGAGTCCACTGGCGCTCGCCGGCTTCATTGTCGCGCAGGGTCTGCTTGCTGCGCAGGCGCCACCCGGCAAGGTTCAGCCCGGTGTTCAGGTAAAGATCTTGAGTGGTGGTGCTGCGGCCATCGTGTCGGCTGCTGTGCTGGGCCGAGGCCTGATAATTGACGAAAGCAGCGTTGATGCCGGCGTCCCATCGCCGCTCCGGGACGATGCCCCAGCGGTCCTGGTGCAGGGCAATCTGCGGGATCGACAACGACAGCCGCAGCCGTGACGGATCGAACTCGACGCCGGCCTGCGGGATCAGCGCCGCCAGATCAACGCAGCGGCCGTCGGTAGGCAAAGGCGAATCCAGCGCCTCCTCGCGCAGGTTCAAGGAGCGCAGCAGGTCGCCGGTCAGGCAGGCTTGCAGTCCCCGACCGTCCGGCGCGTCGAGGAAGTCGATGTGCTGGTCTTCAAGTGGGTTCAGGTTGACCAGCATCGCCACGCGATAACGCCCGGCCGCCAGTGGCGTATGCGCCGCCAGTGTCTGCAGGGCGAGGGCGCCGGCATCGGCGGAGTGGCCGGGGGGCTGGCGCATGAAGCCTGCCTGGAACTGCGCATGGGAAACCTCGGCCGAGGCAGTGCTGATAAGCGCCAATGTCAGGCCGCCGACCAGCAGCGGTGACAAAGGAGCGAGGCGCGGGCACGACGGCAGAGGCCTGCGCCGGTCATGTCGGGGCATGGGTGATTCCTGAGCAGCACCGCCGATCGATGCGCGAGCAGGAACGAGGCGAGTGGCTTGAGCTGGGTGGGCATGGACGTGAGAGGCGGCTTGAGCGACCTGCGTGCGTCGGGTTCGAGGGCGCTAGCTTAGGCGCGTGCGGGGAGGGCGGATGTAGGAGGATTCTCTCCAGGCAGATGGAGGAATCGACGTGCGCGCAGACATTAGGCCCTGCGTGACCGTGACGGGTGAGAGGGATACCCCGTTCGTTGAAGATCTGGGGGTGGCTTCGCACCCCCAGATATCATGTGGATGAATCTTGAATGGACGGGTTATCAGGAAAACCTAACGAGCCTCCACTTCTGCTCCGTCGGATGGTACTGGACAACTTGCTCCATATTGCTCTGTGCATGGTCCGGAATTCCGGTTTGCCATTCGTCATCCGATGTACGCGCAGGAGGGGCTCCGCTTGCGGTTCGCTTGGCTGTGCCAGGTGCTGTGACTCCTGCGTTCGCGGGCTCTGTGTTCACTGGCTGCCTGAAGGCTGTTCCAGCCGTGTTCCCAGACCCTTTCCCGCTGAACGTCGGTGTTGTAGGGGACGGAGTTGGAGTAGGCATGCGCACACTGAGACTTGGGCTGGGTTGCGGTGTCATTGCCGTTCCGGTGCTGACAGCCAACTTGGGTTTTTCGGCGCCGATCAGTTCGAGCCGTGTGCTCAGCCGAGCAACGGCCTCTCCAAGTTTACTGATGGTCGCGGTCGATCCCGATGCCGCTCTGGCCGCCGTGACGGCAGCTTTGGTCGCCGCAATCCCCGAAAATGCCGAGAGGCCGCCAAGAAACGACAGTGCCCCGCTGATGCTGGCGAGCGTGTTCGAGAGTTTATAGTCATCTTGCCCAACCACGACGGCTGCCGCACTGGTGACCGCGGAGGCGCCCAACAGGGTCACGCCCAGGACACCTTTTACATAAGCTCCTGTAAGGCCGATGGTCGCAGGCGCCGTCCAGGGCATCGTCACCGCCGAAATCGCGAACATGACGACACTGATGCCCACGCTGATCCAGGCGGCCCAATGCGTCTTCGGCTTCTCCGGTGGGTCGATGAGCTCGGGCGGATCGCGGTCGTATATTGCTTGCGAACGGTGCCCTGTCGGGTCGCGCCAGTTGACCGGGTTGCCCAGCGCGTACACGTAAGGGTTGAGTCCGGCCGCTTCAGGACTCAACGAATCCGGGCTATGAAAACGCATCAACGCCGGATTGTAAGCGCGGTAGCCACTGCCCAGCAGATACCAGCCCAGGGCCTCTTCGCGGGCCTCGCCGTTGAACGCCAGCAAGTTGCGCATGCCGTTGTCGTCGGGCCGCTCACCATAGGCGCTGTAGTCGGCATGCCGGACACCGTCATTATCGCATTCGCCGATGACGCTGCCGGAAGGGTCGGTCAGCAACAAGTGAGTGGCCGAGGCATCGTCGGCTCGCTGCGAGCCCAACGGCCGGCCGCCGCCGTAGAGGTACTGGGTCAGCACATCGTTATCCAGGGTGCTGTCGAGGCGATGGCCCAGATAGCGGCGTTCAACCTGTCGACTGCCACCATGCACCGATCCCACCAGTTGATCATGGCCGTCGTACAGATACTCCACGGTCACTTCACCGTCGACTTCGATGACCCGGCGCAGCCGTCCGAGGCTGTCGTATTCGAGTTCGCGCCCCTGCTCATCATTGAGCATGTTGCCGTGGTCGTCGTAGCTGAACGTCTGCTCGGCAGGGTAGTCCTCGAGCAGGCGATGGGTAACCTTCTGCAGTTGAAAACTGCCGTCCGCCGCGTACGTGAAATCGGCCCTGTCAGTGGTACCGTCGGCGAAGCGGGTCTGGCAACGGGTGAGGTTGTCCAGCTCATCGAAACGGTAGAGCTGATTGCTGATGGCCCGTCCCTTGGCATTGCGCGGCAGTGCTTCGCCCTGGCAGTCATGCTCGACCAGGCGATCGAGCTCGTCGTAGGCGAAGGTCTCCTTGCGGACTTCCCTGCCTGCGCGCACCAGCGTTCGGGTGTGCAGCATGTCGTTGTCCAGCCAGGTCAGGGTAAGGACCTGCTCCTCATCGCCATTCGCACTGAGCGTGCGTTGTATCTCGCGGCCGAACGCGTCGTAAGTCTGCCTGCAGAGAACGTAGCGGTCGTTGTTGGCACTGTCGGTGGTACGGGTGCTGCAAAGCAGACCCTCGCTGTCGTAGTCGAGCCTGCTGTGCAGCGCACCTTGGATGATATCGGTGACACGGCCTTGGCCGTCGTAGGCGTATTCGCAGGCCAGGGCGCTGTCGGAATGCTTGCGATAGCGCATGCGCCCTTGCAGCGAATGACGATATTCAGTGCTGTACCGTTCCTCGCCGCCCACCTTCCAGGTCTCGCCAGCCAGGTGGCCTTGATCTGTGTAGCGATAAGTACGTGCGCCATTGCTGTTGTCTGCGCTGGCGATGGCGGCGCTGTCCGGGTCGTAGGTAAAGGCCGCCTCCAGAGCGCCGCTTACCCCTGCTGTGTCCTCGATGGAGGCCGTGAGCTGGGTTGGCTGCTGGCTCAGTTGAGGTTGGTACTTGTACGCAAAGACGCGCCTGGAGCTGTTCTTGCGGCCCTCGCCGAGGGTGTAGGAAATCCGCTTGTCGACCAGTTGGGTGCCGGCGTGATAGCGATACTCGTCGATCCGCGGGCCAACCGTCACCTTGAGGAGACGGTCCAGGCCGTCGAACGTACGCTTGCACACCGTCCTGTCGCTATCGCTGCCGCGGGGGCGCACCTGCAGCAGCGTCGTCAGCTCATTGAGGCTGTGAGGGGCGAACGTGCGCTTGAGCGTGGAACGGTCCGGGCGCACGGTTTCGGTCATCCGCCCCCAGATGTCATAGACGTATTCGCTGACGCGTGATTGCGCCTGGGGCGTCGCCTGGCCGAGCGACACGGTTTCCTTGATGCAGCGCCCCAGTCCGTCATAGACATAGTTGGTACGGTCAAGCTGGACAGGGTCTTTACCCGCGCTGTCAGGCGAGTCGCCGGACTGTTCGAGCTGGCGGTACTCGTACCGCGCTTTATTGAAGGCATTGAGCTGACTGATGCGCACGTTCTGCCGCAACGTCGGCTTGTCTGGGCTGACCGTCCAGCGTGTGACGATATCGCCGCCCTCGCCAAATGGCGACGTCTCGATCAGGTGCTTGACCTGATCAGGGCCGGTGGTTTCGCTGCGATTGCCCCAGCCATCGTAGGCATAGGTGTAGGTCATGGTCACGTCAGGCTGCTGATGCGCCAGGGTGTCTGGCGCGTCTGCCGGATAGTCGTAGAAGGTCTCGCCGACAAGGCGCCCTACCGTGTCGTAGCGTGACTCGGAAATCACCTTGCGGCGTTTGAGGGTATCTTCCTGTTCCTCCCTGAGCGGGCGGTTATGGCCATCATAGACGATGCGCGTCAGTACCCCTTTGACGTCAGTGACTTCCTCGCATGAGCGGGTGCGGCCGTTTTCCTTGATCAAAGGATAGGCGAAGGTGCGTGATGCCTTGTAGGTGGGATCGTCCGGCGAGGTGGTCTGCTCGATAATGCGATTGAGCACATCGTGGCGATAACGGGTAACGATGCCGTTGAAGTCTTGTTCTTGCACCAGTTGAGCGCTATGGATCGAGTGGACGGTGACCAGCGACGCTTCCACCGTCCCGCATGAAGCATTGAACGTCTGCCTGGTCTGCAGCCAGGTCGGCTGGCCCGCGGTGTCCTTGATCAGCTCATAGTGCCAGCGGGTGGTCGACGTGTGGCCATTGATGCTCAGCTCTTGTTTCTCGGGCCGGCCATGCAGTCGTGGGTTGTCAGGGGTTTTCAGGTAAGTGTGGACACTTTGACGCAGCAGGGTTTCCGCTTCGCGGCCTGGCACGGCCTCCAGCGCGACCTCGAACGTGTCCTCCTGCTTGATCGCCAGCCAGGCGTCGGGCAGCGCCTTTCTAGTCGCCTGTGTCAGCGAAGACTGCTGTTCGTAGCGATAGCGGGTACGCTTCACCTGGGCAGCGCCTTCTCCAGGCGCGGGGTATTCGGTCACGCTTTTCAGATTGCGCACGAAACCTTCCGGGTCTGCCGGGCAGCCTTCGCTTGCTTCCTGGGGGTAATACTCGCGAACCATGCGCATGCCGTTCGCCTGGATCTCCTCGATCAGGTTGCCAGACGCGTCATACAGCGTTTCCAGGGTTTCATCACGACGATCCTTGGAATTGTCGGCCAAGGTCCAGGTCTTGGTGATCTTGTGCGGCAGCTGGAAGTGGTTCGGCTGATCCTTGAACGGCGTGTTGGGCTGCTCGTGATAGTGGCTGGTGATGGTTTCGAGGCAGCCTTGCTGGCGGGTGACCCGTTCTGTCAGCAAGTGGAAGCGGTTGTAGCTGCACGTGACCGTGCGCAACACCTGGCCATCGAGATAATGGCTGGCCGTGGAGCCGTAGCTATAGCCGGTACCGGTGAACTTGTAGAGATTGTCCTGGCCATCGTCAATCCAGCTGATGCCTGTGCCGTTACCCAGAAAGTTGTTCTGGCTGTAGGCGTAGGTGGTCTTCAGGTGGGTGGTCTCATCCAGCGGGTCGGGCTGGAGCACATGCTCGATGGCATAGGGCAGCGTCCTGCTGACCCCGGGAAAGCTATGGCCGTGCTCATTGTAAGCCACGGTCTCGACGCCACCGATCGGGTTTTCGACGCGGTTCATGTAGTGCAGATTGCCAAAGGTGGAGTAGCTGAACCGCCAGGTCGCTGCTTCCTCGGTCGGCAATACCACCTCGGTCAGTTCGCCGTTTTGCAGCGAAAGGGTAAAGCGTTTGTGGACGTCGGTACCCTGGTCGATGTCCACGACAACCTGGGCGTTGCTGCTGTAGTCGATGCTCAGCAGGGTGCGCTGGGTGTCGTCGATGATCGACGCCAGGCGTGGCTCGCTGTTGACGGTGGTGTACGCCAGCGTGATGCCATGGCCGGACGGGGCCAGTATCCGCACGGGCAGTGCCACGCTGCGCAGCGGACCTTGTGGCTCAAGGATCTCGGTCAGGCCGGCCTTGTGTGCGATACGAAAGCGTTGAATATCGTCTTCACTGATGTTGCTGAACCGGAAACTTTCGAGTTTCTGCTCTGGGATGACGGCGGCTTCCCCTGGCCCGTTGTCACTGACCTTGAAGCTCTCGCCGGTGTGCAGCGCGAGCATGCCACTTGGAATGACGAACTGTGTCAGTTTCAGCGTCCAGCCAATGCCGAATCCGCTGTTCTGCTCGTTCATGGGGTTGAAGCCCAGTTGCAATGGCAACTCGGGCCCGCACAGGTCATTGGGTTTCAGCCAGGGAAGGTCGATGGCGGCTGAAAACTGGCCGGTGCGCTGATCAACGCTGCCGTGCACGAAGCCCATGAAATTAAACGCATTGGAGTGTAAGGACATACAGGTTTCCTCAAAATGTCGCGCATCCGCAAGGATGTCGCTCAGAGCGTGGGCGCGCGCGGGGATACTTCAACTTTCACGGTAGTGAGCGAGTCCGGATTGGCCATGCCTTGTTTGCTGATGACCTCTATTCCCAGGCCCTCCTTGATGTAATCAGCCGCCAGGTAAGTGTTTACGAAATAATGAAGGTCATGATTGGAAAGTCGTGACGGTTGGTGCATGGTCTTGAGGGTGAATGACCAGCCGCCCCTACCGCTCAAGGTAATCTTTGCAGCGGAGGGAAGATCGTCCATTTGAATCTTTCGTGGCTTGCCAAGTTTGCTCGCGTCGAGTGTGAACGTTTTGCCTTGTCCGTCCGTGGGAATGTTGAGTGCCAGGAATTTACCGTCTGGATTGGTGACGATAATACTGCCCGACTGCTGCGGGGTGATGGGGTTTTGCATGATGATGCCTCGTGCATGGCGCTCGGTTTTTTGAATGTACAGGGCGGTCTGTCCCTTTTATCCACATGCCCGAGCCAGGCTAAGGGAGGGATCCCGCGTGCCTTGAAACTAGGGGAAATGCCGCCCAGGCGCACCTGGCTGAAGTAACAGGTGCCCGTCGGACGCCCGGCGCCGGGCGAACGCGGCCTCAGCACACACGCCAACCTGGCAGTACTGCTAGTTGCTGCTGTTTTCAGGTTTCCTCTATAACTTGCCACCTGAAGGCCACTGTTGCGTAGTTGAAGTGCGGCAGAGCCTGTCCAATGCAATTGTCCGTTCTGGCAAGTGTGTTATTAACACGAGGGCATGATGATGAGTGACGTGTGTAAGGTCGAATACGAGAAACCCACAATTCCGGACTTGAATGCGCTCGACGAACTGGACCTGGAGAAGTTGGGAAGTTTCCCGCTGGCTGCCCATATTCGCTACACGGGCATGCAACTGGACGATCTGGTCAGGCCCCGCTGGGTAGGCGCCAGTCCTTCCGGGGAAGTGTTCGATGATATTGGTGCTGAATTACCCGTCGAGGCAAACAATCTGGTCAATGGGATCGACATTGAAGTCAGCAATGAGGCCGTGCAAAACGCGGCAGGCGGTTGGGCATTCTTTTCATACACCGTTAACCAGATGACTGAATCACGGCGGCAGTTCTGCTTCGTAGGATTGCGGCCGCAAGCCGCGCCGGAAACCTTGTCCGTGCTGCACGGCCTGCCATCCCATGACCTGATCATCCGTCCAAGGGAGTTGACCGACGCTGGGTTCACCCTGGTGGTTGCGCCGTATCAGGCCATGCAGGCCGGCGACCGGGTCATCTTGAATCTGGTCGGCTACGATGAGTACGGGGATGAGGATGATGACTTCGCTGACACTCTGGTGGTGACGAAGGACCATGTCGAAGGGAAGATGATGTCGTTCAATATCCCCAAGTACTGGTTCTCCTACCTGGAAAAGGGCCATGCACTGGCCTCCTACAGCATTACCTTCGCGGATGGCGCCACGCTTGCCTCGCCTGAGCAGCGCTTTGAGATTGATTCGACAGCCGCGCTCCCGGCTTACCTGCCCAAGCCTGCCATTGCCGGGCATGCGGAAAGCGCCCCTCTGGACCCAGCGAAGTTCCGTGATGGCCTGACGATACACATGCCTGCTTATCCGGAGATTGCGGTGTCTGATCGTATCCTGATGCGCTGGCGCAGCCCGGCCAGCGACCTGGTGTTGCCAGTTCGCGTGGACCCGAGCAGCCTGGTGCAAGGGACCATCGTGTTCAGGCTGGCCGCCGATGTGCTGGCCCTGAGCGGTGGCACGACCGCCCGGTTGTCTTATCTGTATGGGCGTGAGGGTGCCAGCTTGAGCTCGGAGGAACTGGCGGTCGACGTCATCAAGCCGCGCAGCCTGAGTGCCCCGGACGTAAAAGGTGCGCTGCCGGACTCGACACCGGCCTGGGGCACCATGACCGCCCTGGACGCCATTGACGGCGTTTACATCGAGGTCCCCGCCGACATCGCGGCCCCAGGGGAACGTCTTGAGGTTCATTGGGACGGTTACTCGGCACTTGGCCAATACATCGCCACGGCTCCAGTCAGACCCGAAAACCCGCGGCGCTTTTTCATCCCGGCGCAGTATGTCGCGGCTAACCTGGGGCGTGGAGAAGCGGATGAATCCAAGCGTTTCGACGTGTTCTATCGCCTGGTGGGCAGTGATCATGTCGATTCGGTGCCCTACCGGTTGCGTATCAAACCGTTTGAAACCACAGCGTTCCCGCAGATCACGTGTACTCAAGCCAGTGGCGGCTCGTTGTCATTGGCCAAGGTGCCAGCCGCAGGCGCCAACCTGCGACTCGGCACCTGGTACCTCGGTGCTGCCGGGCAGTTGCTGACGCTGACGCTCAGCGGGGTGACTGCAAACGGACCGTTGGAGCATGTCATCCGCGACCGGGTAGCGGTGACCGCCGAAGAAGCGCGTGAGGGCGTTAACGCTATCCTGGCCAAGGCCGTTCTCGAGCAACTTCAGATTTCCAGCAATTTCACTCTCCGGGCACGCGTAAGTTTCGACGGTGGGCAATATTTCACGCCGTTTCGAAACAGCGCTCTGATGCTGAGCCGATGACGTAATCAACGGAATTGACTGTGCCGGTCATCGGCACCGTTTTTACAGATTGTAAATGTAGTTATTTCTCGAAACAGGCAAGCAATGGGGAACTTTTGCCCAGGCTTCGTGCTGGCCTGTGCTGAGGAATAATTAATTGTATAACACTGCTAGTGGAGACTACTTGTATGGCCAAGCCGACGTTAAGTGAATACCTGACCTATATGAAAGCGCAACCCCGTACATACGGGTGGGGCGCGCTATTGGTCTACGACCGTTTCAAGACCAATATGCTGTTGGCGCAAGAGCACGTTGAACGTTTTGCCGAAAGTGCCTGGATCAAGCCCGTCAGTGCCCGCAAGGAGACTGAAACGGGAAGCTGGACGGATGTCTCCAACCTCACCACCGGTACGCCTGTGCTGTCGTTCGTCAACTCGAACATCAGCGGCTCCGCCGCGCGTCTGAACATTCCCATGATGGGCGGCAAGGTCAAGACGCTGCGGCAAAAGCCGGGCAGCTCGCAGGTCGAGCTGGTCGGGCTGTCGGCCCTTGACCCGCTGACAGCACCTTTTTTACGCATGAACATCAATCTGACGGCCGATCAGAATGGCGCGATCAGTGACGAAGGACGGGTGACACTCGACCTCAAGAATGGCACCGGCTACACCTTCGAAGTGTCTGGCTGGAAAGACCTGAACGAAAAGATCGGCGATGCCATTCGCGATGAATTCGCCAAGCTGCCGGACGCCGAGCGGGTATGGGAGCTGAACACCTTGAAGCCTGTGGAGGGCGAACTCAAACCTACCTCGTTCGCGGTGCGTACGCATTCGTTGGCGAGAGCGGGCGTAACGGTCGCCAGTGATGATCCAGCGGAGCTGGAAGAAGGCGCTGTACTGGTGGGTGTCGCTTTCAATGGTGCGAAGGGCGGGAGCTTGCCGACAGCCGACAGGGACATGCCTTACCTGTTGCCGGAGGCAGCGTCGGCGACGGACGATCCGTTCTCGGCCAATATCATCATCAATAATGAAGACTGGGTTAAAAATTTACTGGTCAAAATGATCAAGGCGATCCCTGAGTTTGCGGACAGTGATCCCGTGTACGACAAGGAAGGTGGGTTTTACGTACAGGCCAGTTTTGGCCACCTGCCGTCGACATTCACAGAGATCTATCAAGATGACAGCCCGTGGGTGCGTTGGGGCAGATGCAATGCCAGTCTCATTCCGGAAAAGAGCAAAACGCATTTCAGGTTTGAAGATGGAAAAGTAAAATTCGAGTGGCACTGCTCGGCGCATGTCGATCTTGAGTGCTATGTGGTCTGGTCGGGCATCGGCGGCACGGCTCAACGTTATTTGGAGCACACGTTCGTATACAAGAAAGAGTATTCAATTTCGATTGGCGATGATGGCGGCAATAAGGGCAGGGTGGTACTGGTTCCAGGAAACAACACGGTCGAGAGTGCGCTCTTGTCGGACGACACTACTGAGACTGCGCATCTGTTCTGGAACTTTTATGTAGAAGACTGCGACGCTGCCCATAAGGAAACCTTGGGCAAGACCTTCGAACTGTTCACCTCGGCCATCGAGAAAGCCGGCCCGTCGATCGATGTCTTGCGCTTGAACAGCTTGCTGTTCCGCAGTGAAAACGCTGTCGTCCCTCAAAGCGTGCATGCCCCCGGTGACCTCTCGCTGCTCGGTAGCCTTGCGCCGAAGCTGACCGCTTTTGCAATCGAACCCCTCAATCCGACCATTGCCGCCCTGGGCACCCAGACCTTCAAGCTCTCGCCAGCGCCCGCCGGCGTGGTGAAATGGGCGGTCGAGCACCTGCCGGGTGGCGCGGGCGAGAAAGGCAGCATCGTCAATGGCGTATACACACCGCCAACCAGCGCGCAGATCGCCGGCACCTCGCTGCGTGTGATCGTCAGTGCCACGGTCGGCGACAATGTCAGCCGCAGCCTGGTCACCGTCGTGCCGAAGAGCGTCGCCGTGTTCCCCTTCCTGCAGACCGTGAACTACGCGACCGATCCGGCCAAGGCGCCCAGGCACGTGTTGGTCGGCGGTGCGCTGGATGCAGCATTGGAGTGGAAGATGGCCGCCGGCTCCAAAGGCCGTATCCGCTTGCCCACCGAAGCAGACTCGGATCTGGCCATCCCTGCCGGCCAGAATGTGCGCATCTATGAAGCGCCTATCAATACCCCTGGGGAGCCAGATACCGCCGAGATGATGATCCAGCGCGACCGTGTCGAGGTGAGCAGCAATGGTATTACCGAGGGCATAGACATCCTCGTGCCTTGGCTGAACACGACCGCGACGATCACCGTTGAGCGCAAGGGGGCGGGGTTTGAGCTGGTGTTGTGGACCACGGACCGCTATGGCAAGCCGCTTGCCGTCGCGCCTGCAGACACCAGGTGGTTCACCATCGTGGGCAAAAACGCTGTAGACCCGGCCAGCGGGATTTATCCCGAAGGTGAAGATGGTGACTACATCGTGCTCGCCGCTTTTCACGATGTGCCCATTGGTCCTCTTGTCTGGAACTACATTGTTCTGCCGATCCCCTTCGACATCGACTACGTGCGGCTGCTCGAGCACGTGCGTATCAACAGCAAGGCGAGGGGCTGAGCATGATGAACAATTCCAAGCAGGCCTTGCTCGCTGAGCTGGGCAAAGGTGATGCCATGCATGGCTGGGGCGCGATTCTCGCGCTGGGCCGCAGCCCGCTCAACCAGCGGCTGGAAGCGCGCTACGTGGAGTCATTCGCGACCCAGGATTCGCTCCAGCCCATCAGTGGTGAGCTTTATCTGGACACGAACCTGACCGAAAAGGTCATCTTCGACGAACTCATGCTTGGCCCGCCGCAACTGTCGTTCAAGAACGCCACGGGCGATACCTTGCTCGTGACCGTGACCCAAGCGCTGATCGCTGGCCGGTGCAGCGCCGTCGCACTGTGGCCAGGTGAGCCCAAACGGCTTAGAAGAAGCCATACCCTGTACCAGGGCATGGGCTATCAGCTGGAAATGACGGTGCCCTTGAAACTGGTCCCAGTGCCTTTTTCCAATCAGACGCAACTGGTGCTCGACCTGAGTCAGGGCTCCAACCCTATCTGCACCCTGGGTGCGACCGGGGTGGCTCGGCGAGAAATGGGCGAGTTCCTCAAGGCCCAGCTGCAGGCCCAGTGGGGAAGTGGTCCATCCTTTGCGATGCTGACGTGCGATTTCGACGGGTACGACCCGTTGTCGATTTCCGACTTCTCTGTACGCACACAGAGGGCGCCATCTGGCCCCGGCGGTGTCGCGACAGCAGGTGACGACGGGGCCGTCGTGCTGCTGATGCGCCTGCGCGGCTCGCCTGCGGCCGGTGTGGCACCCCGCGACTTGCCTTACCTGCTGCCCGTCAACAACGCGGGTGGGGCTAACCATGATGCCGCCCTGCTGATCGACAAGAGGCGCGCAGCGCTGGTCGAAAAGCTTGAGGCAAGTCTGCTGGAACATGTGATCCTGCCCGGGGCTTATCAGGTCAGGCCGACCGAACGGCATGCTCCTTATGACCTGATTCTGTTCAGCGACATCGTGGCCAGCGAATCGACGGTGGAACTGCAGCCGGCGCTGAGCAGTATCGGCGCGGGGCAAACGCTGGCGTTCAGTGCCGGCGACACGTCGGCTGAGCAATGGGCGGTGCGAAACCTCTGCTATCCACTGGCCTGCGGCGAACTCGCTCAGCGGCGCTATACCGCCTCTTCCTCGGAGAACTTTGCCACCGACCAGCAGGTGGTCGTGGTGAACGCGCAGTCGAGCGACCCCAGCAACGCCAAGGTTCGCGCCGCGGTGGTCGTCGAGTCGGTGGAGGCGCTGGCGATCTCGCCACGGGTGATGATATGGAACCGGGGCGAAGCGCCTCTGCGCCTGACCGCGTCAGAAGGCGAGGGCCTTGCCTGGTCATTGGAGGGTGACGCCCTTGGCGCAGTGGTGGCCGACCCCGACGACCCGCGTTCGGCGCTCTTCACCCCCGCTATCGAACTCGGCGCGCCGCCGGTCTCGCTTCAGCGCATCAAGGTGACCAAGGGCTCCAGCAGCGGTTATGCGACGGTCGTCATTCTTCCCTATAGCTCCCCACTCAGCGTCGAACCCTTTCATGTTCCACGCATGGGTGCTTCCGGGACGCAGGCCTTCACGCTCGCAGATTACCCAGCCAACGCCGAGTGGGAACTGGTCGGCTCGGGCACGCTCGATGCCACGACGGGGCTCTACACGGCGCCGGATTCCTCGGCGGGTGATGTCAGTGTTGTGGTGGGTGTCTTCGGAAATTATCAAGGCATCGCGGTGATCGAACACCAGCGCAATACCCCGCACCGGATGGCCTCGATGCAAGCGCGCTGGAAAACCCTGAGTATCTTTGAAGTCAAGCGCAACAACCTGAACCGCAATCGCGTCATGGCCAACGGGTTGCAGCAAGTGGGTATCGATGTCGTCCTGGAGACCCACGCATTTGAAGGGGAGGATGGCCAGGTATGGGACCCGGTCAGCGACCTTGAGCTGGCATCGCTGGTGCTGTTGTACGAGGACGGCAGCGAGGTCGAGGTGCTGCCGGCGGGTCTGGAAGGCCTGGACCCCGACCTGCCTGCCAACCGCAACAAATGGTCGGTCAGCAAGCAGCGCAATCGCTACGACTATCTGCCCTCCGGTGATGTCCCCGCCGCAGCAGCGAACGTGCTGGCGCCCGCCGATGCCACGCGCAAGATGACCTTCTACGTCAACGCCACCGAGGCAGAAGTGCGAAGGTTCAAAGCCAAGTTCCAGGACCATCGTGGTGGTTGGCATTACTCTGAAATCAAAGACCCCATCAAAGGCGTGGTCGAACTGGAAGGCGTGGCGGTGCCGCCCTCCAACCTGGGCAACTACGTGTTCGAGTCCAAGCGGGTGGCGAGCGAGGGCGGATTTGATCACCTCTCCGGGGACACCTTCAACTATTGGCATTACACCACCGACTACTGGCGGGTGTCGGGCAGGCAGATGCAGTTCGCCAGCCTGCGTTTCGACAACGCCGCCATGGTCCGTTGGGAAAGCGAACAGTTGAACGAAACCTACTGTACCTACACCGGTTTTGCCTTCAAGCCACGTCGCCATCCTGATGCGCCGCCTGCGTCCCGAGGTATTCAGTATGGGGCTGACCTGGAGCTGCTGATGATGGAGGACCGGGTCCTGTTCAGCGGCCTGGACCGCGGGTTCAAAGGCCAGGAAAGCGTCAATGAAGGCACCCTGCTGCTGAGCCTGGACCGTGCGCCCAATCTGGCCTATTGGCACTACCGCAGCGGTGACAGCGACAACTACCGTCTGGCCCTCGATAAAGCCCTGTCGTTCACCTTGATCGACAACTACGGCTCACCGCACAAGTTGAAAGTTACCTTTGGCGGCGGGGCGGACAGTCGCAACGCACTTCTCCTGGACCTTCAGTGAACGAGGCCGCCCCAGCCGGGGCGGCAACTCCCGACACAGTATCGAGCACTTTCATGACCACGAAATCCTATATCCACTCAAATGCGTTCAATTTTCTCAGCTTCGTTGCTGGCAGCGTCGACCCGCGAACCGGGCAGTACGGCTTGGCAATAGAGTTGCCGGAGCTGCCTGCCAACCAGCTGAGCGGGCCCAATCTGCCTCTACGGATTGCCTTCAACCCGATGAACAATCAGGATTCGGGCTTTGGAGTAGGCTGGAGCCTGAACCTGAGCCAGTTCATCCCTTCGGGGGGCATGCTCAGCCTTCATACCGGCGAGAATTTCAAGGTCGCCGACAATGGGCCGGGCGAGACGGCCGTGATTGCCGAGCGCAAGATCGAGAGCTTCAAGTTCGAGAACGTCAGCGAAGGCCAGGCTACCCGTTTTCGCATTGCGCACAAGTCTGGACTGATCGAGCTGCTGGAGCCGCAGGCGCCTGACTACACGGTGGCGTTGCCTGTACGGGTGCTGGCGCCGACCGGCCACGGCATCGCGCTGGGCTACACGGTTGTCCGCGGCATCCCGTGCCTGAGCTCCATTGTCGATGACAGCAAGCGAACCCTGCTGCGCATTGACTACAGCAGCAATGCCCGCGTGCTCGTGGACCTCAACCCGGACACCGCCGCCTCGGCGCGCTATACCCTTGAGCGTACCGGCGATCAGCTGATGAAGGTGGTCCTGCCTACCCAGGACCAGGCTTGCTGGGTCTTTACCTACCAGCGCATTGGCGAGCTGCGTTGCCTGGCGAGCCTCCAGACTCCCATGGGTGGCACCGAGCGGATCGAATACCAGGAACAAGGGCATGGGCTCCCCGGAGGCGAGGGCAGGACACTGCCGTACGTCAAGCGGCATGTGATCACACCGGGTGCCGGCATGCCGGAACAAGATACCCGCTACACCTTCAGCACGAACAATTTCCTGGGCTACGGAACGGGTATCCGTTGGGGTGATGACGGCCTCGACAACCTCTACAAGTTCGCTGGCGCCAGCTACCTCTACAGCTCGACTGAAAGCCAATACCAAGACGGTATCCCGGTACGCACGATCACGCGCACCTTCAACCGTTTTCACCTGGCGACCGAGCAGGTCGAGACACAGGACGGCTGCATCCAGACTGTCACGACCACCTACCATGAAGTCGCCAACCAGGCCTTCCGCGACCAGCCGGCGAACTTCCAGTTGCCGCGGGTGGTGACCACGACCTGGACCAGGACCGGCGGGTCAGCGCGTCGCGACGAGGCCGTCAGTACCGAGTACGACCTTCACGGCAACCTCACCCGCGAGGAGCAACCCAGCGGTGTCACGACCGAATACACCTACTATCCCAAGGACGCCAGCCCGGCCGATCCTGAAGGGTTCGTACGTCAGCTGAAATCTCGAACGGTTACCCCAGCCAGTACGGGCGAAGGACAGGCCGAAGCTTTGCGCACTGAGATGCTCTACGAACTGCTGCCCTCCCTGGTAGCGGGCGAGCGAGGCACCCTGGTGCCAGCGACTGAAACGCTGGTGCGTGTGAGCGATGGAGCGATCCTGACACACGCCAGCATCGAGCATGCCAAGGATTCCCGGAATGTCCTTGAATACGGTCGCCGCATGCGCGAAACAAACACCCACGGCGTGCTTGCCACCCACACCGGCTATGCCTATGCCCTGGTTTCGGTGGGCGGCCACCCGGCGCTGGAAACCCAGGTGACCGTCTCAGGCTTCGATCATGGCGAGCTTCAGGCTGACGGCAGCACGCGGCATGCGCAGAAAATCAATACTCTGCAGCATTCGGTGCTGATCGGTGAGCCGCTGCTCAACTACGATGACAACCAGGTCCAGATCGCCTACACCTACGACGAGCTAAGGCGGGTTACGAGTGAAACGGTCTCGCCCAACGACGAGGAATACAAGGCAACCCGCAGCTACAGCTACCACCTGTCTGCCAATGGTAACCAGGCCGTGCAGACCGAGGTGGATGTCAAGGGTGTGATGACCTGGACCTATGTTGACGGCCTCAGCCGAGTTGTACGGCAGATGCGACAGGATCCCGATTTTGGCATGACCGTGAAGGCCCAGGAGGCTCCACGGCTGACCTACACCGCAACCTACGATGCCTTGGGCAATCTGGCCGAGGAAGTCGAGCATGACTGGCTGCAAGGTACTGACCTGCCGCTGCGCCGTGCCTTCGAATACGACGGCTGGGGACAGCGGTACTGTGAAGTTGGCCCCGACGGCGTGCGCACCTACGAGAAGACCGACCCCATTGGCACGCCCGAATCCGATGGCCCGATCCTGAGGCAATGGCGAGCGTCCGCCGACGGCGGGCTGCGTACTGGAGAGACCATCACCTGGTTCAACCGCTTCGACAAGCCAGCGCGGGTCGAGCGCTTGGCCTGCGACGAAGTCAGGACACGCGTGAGCCTGCATCAATATTTCCATGATGGCCTTGGACGTACTGCCCGCGAAATCGACGGGCGCGATGCGCAGGTCTCGTTCATCTACGACGAGTTCGATCGGTTGCAGGACCACACCCTGGCCGATGGCTCGATTGTCCAGCGCGCTTACGCTGCGCACAGTCAGGATGATCTGCCTGTGCTGATCAAGGTTCTGGACAAGGGGGTCGAGAAGGTCTTGGGTGAGCAGGCCTTCGATGGCCTGGACCGCATGGTCACGTCGATCACCGGCGGGCGTAAACGCACATTGAGCTATGCCATCGGGCAGCGCCAACCGCTGCAGGTCATCACACCCAGTCTGCAAACGATCAAGTATGCGTACCTGCCGCAACTGGGGGAGGAGCCCCTGCAGCGCGCGTTGATCGATTCAGGGGTAGAGGCGGGATATCAGTATGACCGGCAGAACGCCCGGCTGCTCCACTGCCAGGAACAGGGCGAGGCGCTGGACCGTGAGTACTTCAGTACCGGCCAGCTGCGCAAGGAGGTGCGGACTCAGGGAGGTAGCGTCCACACCATGCACTATGTGCACAGTTTGCGGGGGCGCATGCTCAGCTACACCGATGTGCTCGGCAACGTTCAGTCTTACAGCTACAACGCCAAGGGACAGCTGGTGCAGACCAGCCTGGACACGGTGGCAAGCACCTTTGAATACGACGATCTGGGCCGCACTCGGCGGATTTTCACCCAGACCCGGGAGCACGACGGCAGCATTCGCAGCCTGGCAACCGAACTGGAGTACGACGACTTCGAACGAGAGACCCTTCGCCGTTTCGATTTTGGCGATTCGCTACAAGCGCTGTCGCAGACCTACGATGCGGTCGATGCGGTCAAGGTCAGAACGCTGTCCCAGGCAGGGCGTGATCTGCGCAAGGAGGAGTACACCTACGACAAACGCGGCAGGCTGGTCGACTATCGTTGCACTGCCGAGGATGACTATCGCCCAGTCGATCATTTCGGCAAGAAGATTCAAAGCCAGCGTTTCGACCTGGATGGGCTGGACAACATTACCCGGGTCCGCACTGGGTTTGAAGGCGGCACGATCGATGCGCGCTACCAGTTCGAGAATGCGCTCGATCCCGCGCAACTGACCGGTATCGTTATCCGCGGTCTGGAGAGCGAACCTCGTACGGTTGCGCTGGAGTATGACGGTGATGGCAATCTGACCAAGGATGAGCAAGGCCGAACCCTGGAGTACGACGCCCTGGGACGTCTGGTGAAGGTCGAGGACGGTGCCCGCAGTGCAGGGGCTGCCTATGGATATGACCCACTGGACCGCTTGGCTCTGCAGGTTACTGAGGTCGGGGCAATGTAAGGCGCTATGCCGGCACCGGCAGTTCAGGGCGTAACCGTTGTTACGCTGAGGTGCCTTTGGAGGCCTGCGCATGCGCAGGCCTTTTTGCCATCGTCTGGTTCAATGGCGTGCTACCGGGCTGGACAGCTCGGCGGTAATGCCGCTGTAGTCATTGATCGTAGTGAAGCTGACCCGCAGTCCGTCCTGTATTTTCAAGGTCTGCAGCGGGTATGCCTGTCTGCTCAAGGGCCGGGCCATGTCGCTGACGCTGAGCGTTTCGCTGGCACCGGGGCCGCTGACCACCAGGCGACTGAACGTGTAGTGGTAGGGGGATGGGTTGTCCACGACCAGATGCGGTTTCCCTTCAATGGATTGCACGGACCAGCTCAGGTCCTTGAGCCGTTCTCGGGGGTTGTCGCGCAGTTGGCTTGGGCGGTAGAACACTTTGATTCGGGTGCGAAGGGCGATGGTCAGAACGTTTTGTTGCGAGCCCGGCGCGGCCTGCGGAATCTCTTGCAGATTGAAGTAGAACAACGATTCCCGGTCTTGCGGAAGGTCGCTGGGCAGCGCATTGATCTGCACCGTCTGTTCATTGCCAGGGTCGAGCCTGAACAGATTGGGGGAAGCGAGCAGGGGGACGGCGCTGGTCTGGTCGTCCGCCTCGGTGTTGACCCAGGCCTGTGCGGCATAGGGCGCATCTGAAGGGTTGGCGACGATCACCGACGAGCTGCGTTTGGCGCTGTCGTGGACGATCCGGGTGTGGCTGATTGTCAGCGCAGCCTGCGCATTGGTAAGGCCGCCGGTCAGTATCAGCAGACAGCTGCACAGGGCGTTGAGAGAACGGGCAAGAGGGCGCATGGGAATGACCGAAACGAGGAGTGAGTCGACACCAGGTGCAGAAGTGCACCTGGTGTACGGGTTACGGCAGGGCTACCATGAAGCTGACTTCAGCCTCCGCCAGGCCTTCGGTCACGGCAGGAAGGTGTGACTCATAAGCCGCGTAGAACTGCAAGTCGGTAGGCCGGTTGCTATACAGATCGTATTCCATGGAGGCCGTGTTTGGAGCGAGCTTGGCGTGTGCCTGATCCTTGATCGCCAGCCCCAGGCCACCAGCACCGCCTTGGCGGATTGCATACAGGTCGGTACCGATCGGCCCATGCAGGGGGGTGAAAGTGACCTTGGTCTTGCTGCCGGGAACGATCACGCAGGTGGTGTCGGGCGTAACGCGCAGTGCGAAACCGACTTCAGGCGTCGTGACCCCGGCGGCGGAGAAATACTTTGCCGTGAAATTGCCCAGTGTGACCCGAGGTATAACGCTACCGCCCGGATTTACCACTTCGATAGGGCAGGTACCGCCACCATAAACGGTACCGTAGAAATTGATCTGGCCTGTTTCGTCCGCTGCAAACGCGCTGCTGCCCGCCATTCCCAGGGCGAGCATGAGTACGGTCCTTTTCATCAGGAGCTACCTTTCTAAAAGTTCGCGAGGCCCTGAGATGCCCAGAGTGCTCCCTTATGGCCGGGCATCGCGGTGGAGGGGTGGGAGCGGCGGACAGGTTAGCGAGAGGGGGCGGCAGGTGATGTAGGCGGAATTAACTGGGACGCAAGGATTTCCAGATAGTCTTGGGCTGTTAAATCACAGAACGCGAGCACGTTGTTGTTCAATGCCCTTGCGCATTACCGGGCATGCTCAGCAGGGCCTTATGCTGGTGCCAGTCAAAGGCTTCGCCGTTTTGCTCGGCTTCATAGCGTCGCTCTTCAAGCTCCTGATAGAGCTGCAGCTCCTCATCCGGCATGAAATGCAGGCAGTCGCCGCCAAAGAACCACAACAGGTCTCGCGGGACCAGGTGGGCGATTTGCGGATAGCGCTGGATGATCTGGCAGAGCAGGTCCTGGCCAAGGTACTGGCTCTCGAGCGGATCTTGGGGCAGCAGGTTCAACAACTCGTCGAAGCGCTCCAGAAACAGCGCATGGCTTTCTTCTGGAACTTGCTCGGCTTCGCCAAGGGCCGCCAGGATGGTACGCAGGTGGTGAAGCAGTTGCAGATGGAATTCGAGATGGGGGGTTGGCATGAGTGGGTACTCGGTTGCGGAACAACGCTGGATTATACGTGGCCTTGGGTGTTTTTGGGGCGTTTTCGTGCACCGTCAACTGTCACATCAGCCAGTTTCAACCTGCTGTGCCCGATGTTCAAATTGCCAGGAATTGAACAAGGATCAGGGCAGTGTCCAAGCACGTTTCCGAGGAACAACCCCGCCACATCACAAAAGCCGATCAGCCAGGTATCTGGGGTTTGATCTTTATCGACGATCTGAATAATTGCTGGGCCCGCTACGCTTCCAGAAATCAGGCCATTCTCACTGAGCGGATACGCTATTACCGCGAGTCCGACAATGGTCAATGGGAGGCCGGAGCGTTCCAGGTGGGCGGCGCATTCATGCGTTATAACGAGAATGCGGTATTGGTGGTGAAGCGGCTGTTGCAAGACACCCTGTTCCGTCTGAAAAAGGAATTGGGAGCGACCGGGCGGCGCGTCTATGAAATACGTGATACCTGGCCGTCAGCAGACGCACGCCTGACCATGACGCTCGACCTTGCCGGCATGAAGCTGGTTTATCGGGCCGACGGCGCTGGTGACGTTCAGTTGCAATGGACTGGTCATGCCGAATACGAGCATACGGGCGGCGGCTATAGTTGGGGCGCGATTACGCAACACTATGATAAAGAGAAGCGTACAACCTTGTATTATCTCCCACCGCCGAGCAATGTCGCCCTTGCGGCCATGCAAGGCAGTTGTGCGACGGCAGCGGGTATGTACAGCTTCCTGTTCGACCCGGTGCCCGCGAGTCCACTCGGTGCCGACAGGCCGACCGGCGATCTCGCGGCGAAGTCTGTTGACTATCTCTCAATGAGTTTCAAGCGTGAGCTGTTCCCTGAGGTCGCTCAGGATAAACCTCCGGCTGATTCGAACTGGGCAACAGGACTTATGGTGCCACCGGGGTCTGTGGTCTTTACCGGTGGGGTTTACTCAGAGCCGTCGGGCTATTACGTCGCGGGATTCCTCCAGCCTCCGGCGTTGGAAGCCTCCACCCGCAGTACCCAAGCTGAAGCACCGCTATCGATCACCCCGATGCTTCGGGTAGTGGGAACCGGTGCCGGGAAGCAAGCGCTCACCTTGGAGCCAGCAGGTGTCACGGCCCAGTGGACGTTGGCGGGATCAGCCGTGGGTACTCTCGAACACGACAGCGGGCAATGGTTCTATCATCCGCCCGCGGTAGCGAACCCCGCCGTCACCCTCGAGGTCAACAACAAGACCGATGTGCCGGCAGTGGTGCGCTCCACGCTGGCGTTTCCGGTTGCTGCGGATGTCATCACCGCAAGGGCGGGCGCTCGCAGTGCCTCTTCGACATTCGTGACTGTTTATGCCCAGGAAACCCACTACTTCAAGGCTCGGCTGAGATCAGGGAAGGTACAGCTGATCTTGTGTTACAAAAACCGCCAGGGTAACGAAGTCGAAGTGCCTGCCGCCAATACCAAGTGGGCAGTCAAGGAGGGCAACGGGACGGTGAATGCCGAGGGCGTTTTCACGTCCGCATCGCGCCAGCCTACGCCGTTCACGGTGCTGATGGCTGAAGATGTTGACACCACACTTTTGTACTGGGCTTACATCGTGTTGGCACTGCCAACCTTGGAGCCCGAACAAATGATCGACTACATCAATGGCTGAAGCTTGAGAATAGTCCAGTGCCCGGCGAAGCCGGGCTGGGGATGTGTCACCGAACCTTCCCTTCACTCGCCAGCAACTCCTCCTTGCTGAACGCATCCACATCGATCACCTTGCGCCGCGCCTTCTCCGCGGCCCGCAGGCGTTCGGCTTCCTGAGGCTGCACCACACCGGCCCGCAACGCGGCATCAATCGCCGATTCGCCTGGCACCGTTCCCAGCTTGCCGGCCTTCAAGGCCTGGTGCAGGGTTTTCTGCAGCGGCGCGCTGTCATCGAGCAAGTCGCTGGCGTGCTGCAGCGCCCCCACCGGGTCATCCGCCGACTGCGGCCGGTAGCAACCGGCAAGCAGTTCCTCGAGCGCGGGATCACCCTTGCGCCGCCCGATCAGCTCGGCCACCTCGGCGTCCAGCTCATCACTGGGCCCGGTGTGCCGGCGCCCGAACGGGAACACGATCACGCGCAACGCGCAGCCCATGAAGCGGTTGGGGAAGTTGTCGAGCAGGCGGTCCAGCGCTTTCTCGGCCTGGTCCAGGCTTTCTTCCATGGCCCAGCGCAGCAACGGTTGCATGTGCTCGGGCGACCCCAGGTCGTGGTAGCGCTTGAGCGCGGCGGAGGAGAGGTACAGGTAGCTCAGCACATCACCGAGGCGGGCCGACAGCCGCTCGCGGCGCTTGAGCGCGCCGCCGAGCAACATCATGCTCAGGTCCGCCAGCAGCGCGAAGGCCGCGGCCTGGCGGTTCAATGCGTGGAAGTAGCCCTGGCTCAACGCATCGCCCGGCACCTTTTCAAGGCGCCCCAGGCCCAGGCCCAACACCAGGGTGCTGGCGGCATTAGCCACGGCGAAGCCGATATGCCTGAGCAGCAGCTGGTCGAACTCCACCAGTGCCTGCCCTCGGTCCTCACGCCCGGCCAGGGCCATTTCCTTGAGCACGAACGGATGGCAGCGAATGGCGCCCTGGCCGAAGATCATCAGGTTGCGCGAGAGGATGTTGGCGCCCTCGACGGTGATGAAGATCGGCGCGCCTTGCCAGTTGCGGCCCAGGTAGTTGTTTGGCCCCATGATGATGCCCTTGCCGCCATGCACGTCCATGGCGTGCTGGATGCACTCGCGGCCACGCTCGGTGAGGTGGTACTTGAGGATCGCCGACAGCACCGAGGGCTTCTCGCCCAGGTCCACGGCCTTGGCGGTCAGCAGGCGTGCGCTGTCCATCAGCCAGGCGTTGCCGCCAATTCGCCCCAGCGACTCCTGGATGCCTTCGAACGCCGCCAGTGGCACGTTGAACTGCTCGCGAATGCGCGCGTACTGGCCGGTGACCAGGCTGGTGTACTTGGCGGCGCCGGTGCCGACGGCCGGCAGCGAGATAGAGCGGCCTACTGACAGGCAGTTCATCAGCATCATCCAGCCCTTGCCGAGCATGGCTTGGCCACCGATGAGGAAGTCCAGGGGGATGAACACGTCCTTGCCGCTGTTGGGGCCGTTCATGAACGCCGCGCCCAGCGGCAAATGGCGCTTGCCGATGTCGACGCCAGGGGTATCGGTTGGGATCAGCGCCAGGCTGATGCCCAGCTCTTCCTGCTCACCCAGCAGGTGATCGGGGTCGTAGGCCTTGAAGGCCAGGCCCAGCAGCGTGGCCACCGGGCCCAGGGTGATGTAGCGCTTTTCCCAGTTCAGGCGCAGGCCGGTCACCTCTTCGCCGTTCCACTGGCCCTTGCAGATGACCCCGGTGTCGGGCATGGCGCCGGCATCGGAGCCGGCCAGCGGGCCGGTCAGGGCAAAGCAGGGGATCTCGTCGCCACGGGCGAGGCGCGGCAAGTAGTGGTTGCGCTGCGCGTCGGTGCCGTAGTGCAGCAACAGTTCGGCCGGACCCAGGGAATTGGGCACCATCACGGTCGAGGCCAGGTCGCCACTGCGGGTTGCCAGTTTCATGGCCACCTGGGAATGGGCATAGGCGGAGAAGCCCTTGCCGCCGTATTCCTTGGGAATGATCAGCGCAAAGAAGCCATGCGCCTTGATGTGCGCCCAGGCCGCGGGCGGCAGGTCCAGGTCCTGGCCGATCTGCCAGTCACTGACTAGCGCGCACAGCTCATCGGTGGGGCCATCGATGAAGGCTTGTTCCTCCTCGGTCAGTTTGGCCGCGGGGTAGCCGAGCAGGGTGTTCCAGTCGGGGCGGCCGCTGAACAGCTCGCCGTCCCACCATACGGTGCCCGCGTCGATGGCCTCGCGCTCGGTCTGCGACATCGGCGGCAGGGTGCGCTGGAACCAGCCGAACATCGGCGCGCTGAAGCGCTTGATGCGCAGGTCCGGCAGCAGCACGAACGCAGCGGCCGCGGCCAGCAGCAGCCAGAAGATGATCAGCAGCCAGCCCGGGGCATGGCTAAACACGCCCATCAGCAGCAGATACCCCGCCACCACGCCGAGCGCGGGCAAGGGCGAAACGCGTCGGTGGGCGAGATATGCCACCCCGAGCACCAGAACCACCAACCACAACAGCAACATGATCCGTCCTCCGTGGAAACTTCGTGTCGACTTGCCCGCACAGCTTAGACCGCATCCGCGCGCCAGCCAGGTCTGTTCAGTGACAGGGTGTGGCGGCGGGAGTTCGCGGGCGATTGCCAGGGAATGTGTCCGGCGGCGGCAAGCCCTCGTGGGCATTAGTGGAGTAGACTGGGTCTTTTCCGCATTCGATCAGGACATCACCATGCTGAAGATCTGGGGCCGCAAGAACTCGACCAACGTGCGCAAGGTGCTGTGGTGCGCCCAGGAGCTTGGCGTTGACTTCGAATCGCTCGACGCCGGCGGCGCCTTCGGCCTGGTCGATGAGCCGGACTACCGCGCGCGCAACCCCAATGGCCTGGTGCCTACCCTGGAAGACGGCGAACTGGTGCTGTGGGAGTCCAACGCCATCGTGCGTTACCTGTGCGCCGAGTACGGCGATGAAAACGGCTGGTACCTGGACGACCCGCGCCAGCGCGCCCAGGCCGACAAATGGATGGACTGGGCCACCTCATCCCTGGCAACGCCCTTTCGCCCTCTGTTCTGGGGCCTGCTGCGCACCCCGCCCGAACAACAGGACTGGGTAGCGATCAACGCCGCCCACAAAGCCTGCGCCCACCTGCTGTCGATCGCCGACCAGGCCTTGGCCCGCCAGCCATACCTGAGTGGCGACGAGATCGGCATGGGTGACATCCCGCTGGGCTGCTTCGTCTATGCCTGGTTCGAGATGCCCATCGAGCGCCCGGACATGCACCACCTGCGTGCCTGGTACGAACGCCTCAAGGCCCGTCCGGCCTACCAGGCCGCCGTGATGACCGCGCTCACCTGAGCAGCCGGCGTGAACGACCCGCTCGCCTCGATAGTCACTATCGATATGCATGACTGTACTTGCGCGGCCTGGCCTTGCACCATGGCCGCACTCACTGCGCCAGTGATCCGATCTGGCGTGTCCTGAACCTTCTTTACCCGGTACGTGACCCGCTATGAGTTCTGCCCTGTCCATCCGACAGCTCACCAAGACCTACGGCAACGGCTTCCAGGCCCTGAACGGCATCGACCTGGACGTCGCCGAAGGCGATTTCTTTGCCTTGCTCGGCCCCAATGGCGCCGGCAAGTCCACCACCATCGGCATTCTCTCGACCCTGGTCAACAAGACCAGCGGCACGGTGAATGTGTTCGGCCATGACCTGGACCGCGAGCCCGCCGCGCTCAAGCGCAGCATCGGCGTGGTGCCCCAGGAGTTCAACTTCAACCAGTTCGAGAAGACCTTCGACATCGTCGTCACCCAGGCCGGCTACTACGGGATCCCGCCCAGGCTTGCCAAGGAACGCGCCGAGCAGTACCTGACGCAGCTGGGCCTGTGGGACAAGCGCGACGTGCCGTCCCGCTCGTTGTCGGGCGGCATGAAACGCCGCCTGATGATCGCCCGGGCGCTGATCCACGAGCCACGCCTGCTGATCCTCGACGAGCCCACCGCGGGCGTCGATATCGAACTGCGCCGCTCGATGTGGAGCTTTCTCACCGAGCTGAACGAGAAGGGCATCACCATCATCCTGACCACCCACTACCTCGAGGAAGCCGAGCAGCTGTGCCGCCACATCGGCATCATCGACCACGGCACCATTGTCGAGAACACCAGCATGCGCAAGCTGCTGGGCAAGCTGCACGTCGAGACCTTCGTGCTCGACCTCAGGCATGACCTGGCCAAGGCGCCGGTGCTGGCCGGCTACCCGTGCCGGCTGATCACCCCGCATACCCTGGAAGTGCAGGTGGACAAGGATGTGGGCATCACCGCGCTGTTCGGCCAGCTGGCGCTGCAGAACATCGAGGTGCAAAGCCTGCGCAACAAGACCAACCGTCTCGAGGAGCTGTTTGTGTCACTGGTGGAAAAGAACCTTGAGAAGGTGGCGGTATGAGCGTGGAGTTGCAAACCAACTGGGTCGCCCTGAATACCATCGTCTACCGGGAAGTCAGGCGTTTCCTGCGCATCTGGCCGCAGACCCTGCTGCCCCCGGCGATCACCATGGTCCTGTACTTCGTGATCTTCGGTAACCTGATCGGCCGGCAGATCGGCGACATGGGCGGCTTCACCTACATGGAGTACATCGTGCCGGGACTGATCATGATGTCGGTGATCACCAACTCCTACGGCAACGTGGTGTCGAGCTTCTTCGGCAGCAAGTTCCAGCGCTCGATCGAAGAGCTGATGGTCTCGCCGGTGTCGCCGCACACGATTCTCGTCGGCTATGCCCTGGGCGGCGTGCTGCGCGGCCTGGCGGTAGGGGTGATCGTGACCATCCTGTCGATGTTCTTCACTCACCTGCAGGTGCATCACCTGGGTATCACGGTGCTGGTGGTGCTGCTGACCGCGACCATCTTCTCGCTGCTGGGCTTCGTCAACGCGGTGTTCGCGCGCAACTTCGACGACATCTCGATCATCCCGACCTTCGTGCTGACGCCGCTGACCTACCTGGGCGGGGTGTTCTACTCGATCAGCCTGCTGCCGCCGTTCTGGCAGACGGTGTCGATGGCCAACCCGGTGCTGCACATGGTCAACTCGTTCCGCTACGGCATCCTAGGGGTTTCGGATATCCGCATCGGCACGGCGATCACCTTCATGCTGGTCGCCACTGCTGTGCTCTACACCCTTTGCGTGCGCCTGCTGGTCAGCGGCCGCGGCATGCGTACCTGACCGGGAGGCCTTGCGCCGGCGCCACTGCCGGCCTACCCACCAGCGCCAGTAGAGCATGGTCAGGCAGTAGGCGAGGGCGCCGAGCAGCACGCCGCACACCACCGAGCCCAGCAGGAAGGGTTGCCACAACGTCGAGAGCTGCCCGGTGATCCACTCGAAGGTGAGCTCCTCGGGCAGGGTGCGCGGCGGTATCTGCATCAGCCAGGCGCCCATCATGTAGGTGCAGAAGAACACCGGCGGCATGGTGATCGGGTTGGTCAGCCACACCAGGCTGACCGCGATCGGCATGTTGGCGCGTACCGGGATCGCCAGGCAGGCGGCCAGCAGCATCTGCATCGGAATGGGGATGAATGCCGCGAACAGGCCCACGCCCATGGCCCGCGCCACCGAATGGCGGTTGAGGTGCCAGAGGTTGGGGTCGTGCAGCAGCCGGCCCAGAAAGCGCAGCGACTTGTGCTCCCGGATAGTGGTTGGATCCGGCATGTAGCGTTTGAAAATTCTGCGCGGCATGTAGGGTCTCGGCGGGTGAAGAGGGCCAGTATGCACCCGATCGCCTGACTGCCTTGTTCAGACTTTGTGACAAATATTAAGCGTGCACGCGTGCGTCCTTGGTCTATTCCTCTCGGGACGTTTTTCGTTTTGGGGCGGTAGTCATGCGCACAGGGATGTTTGCGCTTGCGCTCGGGATGCTGTGCCTGGGTTTTCTGCCGGCGTTGCCATCTGTCGGGTGGTTGTGTCTGATGGTTTTTCCGGGGCTTGCGTGCCTGTGCACGCGCGGCTGGCCCGTTGGCGTTTTCCTGTTGGGTGTGTGCTGGGCCTGCTGGTCGGCGCACGGGGCGCTGGAGCAGCGTCTGGACCCGGCACTGGACGGGCGCACGGTGTGGCTGGAGGGCAGGGTGGCCGGCCTGCCGCAGCAGGGCGGGCGTGTCGTGCGCTTCGAACTGGACGATGCGCAGTCGCGCCGCGCCAGGCTGCCGCCGCGCCTGCAACTGAGCTGGTTCGACGGCCCGCCGGTCAACAGCGGCGAACGCTGGCGCCTGGCCGTTTCGCTCAAGCGCCCGCACGGGTTGCTCAATCCCCATGGCCCTGACCGTGAAGCCCGCTTGCTGGCCCGGCGCATCGGTGGCACGGGCACGGTCAAGGCCGGCAGCCTGCTGCAAGCGGCCGATGGCAACTGGCGCGATGGCTTGCGCCAGCGCCTGCTGGCGGTGGATGCGCAGGGCCAGGAAGCCGCGCTGGTGGCCTTGGTGCTGGGCGACGGAGCAGGCCTGGCGCGCGAGGACTGGCAGGTATTGCGCGACACTGGCACGGTCCACCTGATGGTGATTTCAGGCCAGCATATCGGCCTGCTGGCGGGCCTGATCTACGCACTGGTGGCGGGCCTGGCGCGCCTGGGCTGGTGGCCGTCGCGGCTGGCGTGGCTGCCTTGGGCCTGCGCACTGGCCATGCTGGCGGCGCTGGGCTATGGCTGGCTGGCCGGTTTCCAGGTGCCGGTGCAGCGGGCCTGCCTGATGCTGGCAGTGGTGCTGCTGTGGCGCCTGCGCTTTCGCCAGCTGGGGGCGTTCGTGCCGCTGCTGGCGGCGCTCGATGCCGTGCTCGTCGTCGAGCCGTTGGCCAGCCTGTTGCCCGGGTTCTGGCTGTCGTTCAGCGCCGTGGCGGTGCTGATCTTCACCTTCGCCGGGCGGCTCGGCCGCTGGCGGCCCTGGCAGGCCTGGAGCCGCGCCCAGTGCGTGATTGCCGTCGGCCTGCTGCCCGCCTTGCTGGCGCTGGGCCTGCCGGTCAGCCTCAGCGCGCCGCTGGCCAACCTGGTGGCGGTGCCCTGGATCAGCCTGGCGGTGTTGCCGCTTGCCTTGCTGGGCACCGTGCTGTTGCCGGTGGCGGGCCTTGGCGACGCCTTGCTGTGGGTGGCCGGTGGCATGCTCGATGTGCTGCTGCGTCTGTTGGCGCAGGTCGCCCAATGGCAGCCGGCATGGCTGCCCGAGCCGTTGCCCGGGTGGGCCTGGACGCTGGTTTGTCTGGGCGCGGTGCTGGTGCTGTTGCCGCGCGGCATGCCCTTGCGCTTGCCGGGCGCGGTGATGCTGCTGGCGTTGTGGGTGCCTCGGGAACAGATCCCGCTGGGGCAGGTCGAGGTCTGGCAGCTGGATGTCGGCCAGGGCCTGGCGATCCTGTTGCGCACCCGTCACCACACGTTGCTGTATGACGCTGGCCCGGCGCTGGGCGAGGCCGACCTGGGCGAAAGTGTCGTGTTGCCCACGCTGCGCAAGCTGGGTGTGAGCGCGCTCGACCTGATGCTGATCAGCCATGCGCATGCCGACCATGCGGGCGGCGCGGGGGCCATCGCACGGGGCTTGCCGGTCGCGCGGGTGCTCAGCGGCGAGGCCACGGCGCTGCCGGCGGCCTTGCAGGCGCAACCCTGTGTCAGCGGCGAGCGCTGGACATGGGACGGCGTGTCGTTTTCGGCCTGGCGCTGGACGGATGGGCCCGACAGCAATCAGCGCTCATGCGTGCTGCTGGTCGAGGCGCAGGGCGAGCGGCTGCTGCTGGCAGGCGACATCGAGGCCGGGGCCGAGCGCGCCTGGTTGGCCGCCACGCCGGCGCCGCGCATCGACTGGCTGCAGTCCCCGCACCATGGCAGCCGCAGCTCGTCCACCGAGGCGTTCATCAAGGCCACCGCGCCCCGTGGCGTGCTGATCTCGCGCGGACGGCACAACGGCTTTGGCCATCCCCATGCCGAGGTCATCGCGCGCTACCGGCGGCACGGGCTGGAGATCCACGACACCGCGCTGCACGGTGCGTTGCGTCTGCGTCTGGGCAGCCATGGCGACGTCGAGGCGATGCGCGGCCAGCGGCGCTTCTGGCGCTGATGACTGGCCCTGGCGACCTCCGGCAGATGAGCCTCCTTCGGTCCTATGGTAGAGTGTCGGACTTTTTCGGGGGGATGCTCAACGTGTGGGAATTGGTCAAGTCCGGTGGTTGGATGATGGTGCCGATCATTCTGAGTTCCATCGCTGCCATGGCTATCGTCGCTGAACGCCTGTGGACCCTGCGTGCCAGCCGCGTGACCCCGCCGCACCTGCTTGGCCAGGTGTGGATGTGGATCAAGGACAAGCAGCTCACCGGCGACAAGCTCAAGGCACTGCGCGCCGACTCGCCGCTGGGCGAGATTCTCGCCGCGGGCCTGGCCAACTCACGGCATGGCCGCGAGATCATGAAGGAGTGCATCGAGGAAGCCGCCTCCCGGGTCATCCATGAGATGGAGCGCTACATCAGCACCCTGGGCACCATCGCCGCCATGGCGCCGCTGCTGGGCCTGCTCGGCACGGTGCTGGGCATGATCGACATCTTCAGCGCCTTCATGGGGTCGCAGATGACGGCCAACGCCTCGGTCCTGGCCGGTGGTATTTCCAAGGCCCTGGTCACCACCGCGGCCGGCCTGATGGTGGGTATCCCGGCGGTGTTCTTCCACCGTTTCCTGCTGCGCCGCATCGATGAGCTGGTGGTGGGCATGGAGCAGGAAGCGATCAAGCTGGTCGAGGTGATACAAGGCGATCGCGAAGTCGAAGTGGCTGGAGGCAAGGCGTGAAGTTCAGGCGCAACCGCCAGCGCGAGAACGTCGACATCAACCTGGCGTCGTTGATCGACGTGGTCTTCGTCCTGCTGCTGTTTTTCGTGGTCACCACCACCTTCACCCGCGAGACCCAGCTGCGCGTCGAGCTCCCCGAGGCCGCCAGCGCCACGGCGGCGACGGACGCGCCGGACAAGCAGGTCGAGATCACCATCAGCGCCGAAGGCGTCTATTCGGTGAACAACAACCTGCTGCCCAAGAGCGACCTGGCGACCCTCACCGAGGCGATCGAGCAGGCATCGGCCGGTGATCACCAGCTGCCGCTGTCGATAAGCGCCGATGGCAAGACGCCGCACCAGGCCGTGGTCACTGCAATGGATGCCGCCGGCAAGCTCGGTTTCAGCCAACTGCGCATGACCACTGTCGAGGCGGCCCAGGAGACGCCCTGATGGCGCTGGCCGACCGCCTGCTCGCCGCGTGGTACGCCGGGCACCCCGTGCTGGCGTTGCTGCGCCCGCTCGAAGCGCTGTACCGCCGCGTGGTGCTGCGCAAGCGCGCACGTTTTCTCAGCGGCGAGCGCCCAAGCTACCGCGCCCCGGTACCGGTGGTGGTGGTGGGCAATATCACGGTTGGGGGGACCGGCAAGACGCCGATGATCCTCTGGCTGATCGAGCATTGCCGAGCCCGGGGGCTGCGCGTTGGCGTGGTCAGTCGCGGTTACGGCGCCAAGCCGCCGCAACTGCCCTGGCGGGTCAGGGCCGGGCAGCCTGCCGAACAGGCGGGCGATGAGCCGCTGCTGATCGTCCAGCGCACCCACGTGCCGCTGATGATCGACCCGGACCGCTCGCGCGCCGTGCAGGCATTGCTCGACAGCGAGCCCCTGGACCTGATCCTGTGTGACGATGGCATGCAGCACTACCGCCTGGCCCGTGACCTCGAGCTGGTGCTGATCGATGCCGCCCGGGGCCTGGGCAATGGCCGCTGCCTGCCAGCCGGACCGCTGCGTGAGCCGGTGGAGCGTCTGGCCGACGCCGATGCCGTGCTGTTCAATGGCGCGCCGGCCGATGGCGATGCAGGCTTTGCGTTCAGCCTCAAGCCCGCCGCCCTGGTCAACGTACTTACCGGCGAGCGGCGTGGCCTCGATCTGTTTCCGGCGGGCCAGGCGTTGCACGCCGTGGCCGGCATTGGTAATCCCCAGCGTTTCTTCAATACCTTGCAAGGGCTAGACTGGCAGCCGGTACCGCATCCCTTCGCCGACCATGCGCAGTTCAGCGCCGAGCGCCT
>NZ_DATELE010000005.1:0-2299 GCF_035277045.1 Pseudomonas sp.
GACCGCCTTGGCGTCCGGCGGCTGCCCGAACCGGTTGCTACCTTGGTCGAGGAGCGGGCCGAGGGCAACCCGTTCTTCAGCGAGGAGTTGGCCTACGCCCTGCGCGACGCTGGGCTAATTCGCATCACCGATGGCGTCTGCACCATCGCACCCGGCGCTGGCGCCCTTAGCGCGATGCGCTTCCCCGACACCATGCAGGGCGTGGTAGCCGCCCGCATCGACCGGCTTCCGCCGGGCCAGGAGCTGACGCTCAAGGTCGCCAGCGTCGTCGGGCGGCTGTTCGCATTCCGCCTGCTGCGCGACGTCCACCCGATCGAGGCGGACCGGACCGTGCTGCAGGGATTTCTCGATGACCTGCAGCGGCACGACTTCACCGTGCTGGACAAGCCAGCGCCGGACATGGCCTACCTGTTCAAGCATGTCGTGACCCAGGAGGTCGCCTACGGCCTGCTGCTGTCGGCCCAGCGTCGGCAGCTCCACCGCGCGGTCGCGGAGTGGTACGAGCAAACCCAGGCCGAGGACCTCTCGCCGCTGTTTCCGCTGCTGGCCTACCACTGGGGCAGAGCGGAAGAGCCGGCCAAGACGCTCGCGTACCAGGAGCTCGCGGGTGAACAGGCCCTGCGAGCCGGCGCTTACCAGGAGGCCGTCGGCTTCCTCACCGACGCCGCATCCCTGGCCGGAACCGTCCGGCCGGCTCCTGCGGCGCTGCGACAGGCCCGCTGGCACCGCCAGCTTGCCGACGCCTACATGGGGCTGGGTCGACTGCAAGAGAGCCGCCAGCACGCCGACCAAGCGGTGGCCCTGCTGGGCGCTCCGGTGCCGCGCACCCCCCTGCGCCTGCTCGGCGACCTCAGCCAGCAGGCGCTGCAGCAATGCTTCCACCGGGTTAGGCCGGCGCGGTTGGTGCGAGGCACCCCAGCCGCGCGCACCGCCGCGCTGGAGGCAACCCGAGCCTTCGAGCGGCTCGCCTTCCTCAACTACTACGCGAACGTCAAGGGGCCGGGCATCAGTGCAGTGCTCCATGCTGTCAACCTGGCCGAGCGGGCTGGGCCGTCACCGGCGCTGGCGCGCGCCTATGCGTCGATGAGCGTGGCCGCCGGCATCGTCCAGCTCCACGCCCTGGCCAGGAGCTATGCCCGGAAGGCGCTCGAGATCGCCCGAGCTGAACATGACCTTCCCGCACTTGCATTCGTCCTGGTCGCGACCAGCACCTACCACATCAGCGTGGCGAACTGGGCAAGGGCGGAGGAGGGACTCCTGGAGGGATTGGGGATCGCCCAGCGCCTGGGGGACCAGCGTCGGTGCGGGGAACTGGCAGCTGGGCGGGCGGTGGCCATGTATTTCCAGGGGCAGTTCGACCGCCTGGCCCCCTGGCAAGCCGAGATGCACAGGATGGCCAGCCACGCCGATGATCCACAGCGCCAGGCCCACGCCATCCTTGGGAAGATTTGGTACCTGATGCCCCAAGGCCGGACAGATAGCGCCATCAAGGAACTGCAGGAGGCGACCAGGCTGCTGGCAGGGCGCGGCTCACGAGCCGACGAGATCGTCATCTACGGCGTCCTGGCACTTGCGTACCTGCGCCGTCAAGACGAGGAGCAAGCCCAACTCGCGGCTCACCGCGCGGCCAGCCTGATCGCGCAGTCCCGGCCCACCGCCGCCTACACCCTGGAGGGGTACGCCGGTGTCACCGAGGTCTACCTGCACCTCTGGATGGCCGGAGACCGTGCGACAGCACGGCCAGCACAACAGGCCCGCGCCGCCCTCAGGCGACTCGCTCGAACGTTCCCGACGGCCCAGCCACGCGCCTGGCTCTACGAGGGCCTGACCGCCTACCACCTTGGCCGAAAGCGACAGGCCGTGGCGGCATGGAAAAAGAGCCTGAAAACGGCCGAACGACTCGCGATGCCCTACGAACAGGGACGCGCCCACTACGAACTCGGACGACACTTCCCGCCAGACCATCCAGGCCGGCAGGCACACCTGAGCCACGCCTGCCAGATCTTCGTCGGCATTGGGGCATCATACGAACTAACCCACGCTCAGGCGGCCATGTCACGATAACTCAGCCACCCGGTCCGCCCCCAGCAAATGACCAGTCACCTTGTCGCGCAAGCAGCCGGTGATGAGTCTCCGGACTCGCCGGGGCGATTCAGGCCTCGCGCCAAAGCCCCAGCCACTCTGCCGGCGGCGATCATTCTTCGCGACCGCAGGGGCGCACCGTTAGATTGAACGACGGGTCACAGAGTGTCAGCGGATTGGGCCTGGCCAGCGCGAGCAGGAGCGCTGGCCGAGTTGA
>NZ_DATELE010000006.1:0-10640 GCF_035277045.1 Pseudomonas sp.
CCAGGACGCCCGTGGGCGCGTCCTGGCCGTTCAGTCCCGGTTATTGACAGACACCGTCACCAGGCTTACGTTTACGTAAAGGTCACAAGCCACAACAATAAAAGGTGCCTCTCATGCATTACCCCTCGCTGAATTTCGCCCATGGCGAAACCATCGACATGCTGCGCGACCAGGTCCAGGCCTTCGTCGCCCGCGAACTCGCGCCGCGCGCCGCGCAGATCGACCAGGACAACCTGTTTCCCGCCGACATGTGGCGCAAGTTCGGCGACATGGGCCTGCTGGGCATCACGGTGCCGGAGGAATATGGCGGCGCAGGCCTGGGTTACCTGGCTCATGTGGTCGCCATGGAGGAGATCAGCCGCGGCTCGGCGTCGGTCGCCCTCTCCTACGGCGCCCACTCCAACCTCTGCGTAAACCAGATCAACCGCAACGGTACCGACGCGCAAAAACGCAAGTACCTGCCCGGCCTGATCAGTGGCGAGCAGGTCGGGGCGCTGGCCATGAGCGAGCCGAATGCCGGCTCCGACGTGGTGTCGATGAAGCTGCGCGCCGAGCGCCGCGGCGACCACTTCGTGCTCAACGGCAGCAAGACCTGGATCACCAACGGCCCCGACGCGAATACCTACGTGATCTACGCCAAGACTGACCTGGACAAGGGCCCGCATGGCATCACCGCGTTCATCGTCGAGCGCGACTGCAAGGGCTTTGGCCGCGGCAACAAGTTCGACAAGCTGGGCATGCGCGGCTCCAACACCTGCGAGCTGTTTTTCGACAACGTCGAGGTCCCGGAGGAAAACATCCTCGGCCAGCTCGACGGCGGCGTGAAAGTGCTGATGAGCGGACTGGACTACGAACGCGTGGTGCTGTCGGGCGGCCCGACCGGGATCATGCAGGCCTGCCTTGACCTGGTCGTGCCGTACATCCATGACCGCAAGCAATTCGGCCAGAGCATCGGCGAATTCCAGCTGATCCAGGGCAAGATCGCCGACATGTACACCCAGCTCAACGCCGGCCGTTCCTACCTCTACGCCGTGGCCCAGGCGTGCGATCGCGGCGAGACCACCCGCAAGGACGCGGCAGGCGTCATCCTCCATACCGCCGAGGCCGCCACCCAGATGGCCCTCGAAGCGATCCAGATCCTGGGCGGCAACGGCTATATCAACGAGTTTCCGGCCGGGCGGCTGCTGCGCGATGCCAAGCTGTACGAGATCGGCGCCGGCACCAGCGAAATCCGCCGGATGCTGATCGGCCGCGAGCTGTTCAACGAAACCCGCTGAGCAAGGACCGCGCCCATGGCTATCCTGCACACCCAGATCAACACCCGTTCACCCGAGTACCAAGCCAACCAGGCGGCCATGCTCAGGCAGGTGGAGGCCCTGCGCGCCCTGCTCGCCCAAGTGCGGCAAGGCGGCGGGCCCAGCGCCCAGGAGCGGCACACCTCGCGTGGCAAGCTGCTGCCGCGGGAACGGATCGACCGGCTGCTTGACCCGGGCTCGGCGTTTCTCGAGATAGGCCAGCTGGCAGCCCACGAAGTGTACGGCGAGGACGTGCCGGCGGCGGGTCTGATCGCCGGGATCGGCCGGGTCGAAGGCGTCGAATGCATGATCGTGGCCAACGACGCGACGGTCAAAGGCGGCTCGTATTACCCGCTGACGGTGAAAAAGCACCTCCGCGCCCAGACCATCGCGTTGCAGAACCGCCTGCCGTGCATCTACCTGGTCGACTCCGGCGGCGCCAACCTGCCGCGCCAGGACGAGGTGTTTCCGGACCGCGAGCACTTTGGCCGGATCTTCTTCAACCAGGCCACCCTGAGCGCCCAGGGCATCGCGCAGATCGCCGTGGTGATGGGGTCCTGCACCGCCGGCGGCGCCTACGTGCCGGCCATGGCCGACGAGGCGATCATGGTTCGCCAGCAGGCGACGATCTTTCTCGCCGGCCCGCCGCTGGTAAAGGCGGCGACCGGCGAGGTGGTCAGCGCCGAGGCGCTGGGCGGCGCCGACGTGCACTGCCGCATCAGCGGGGTGGCCGACCACTATGCCGACAACGACGAGCACGCCCTGGCCCTGGCCCGTCGCTGCGTGGCGAACCTCAACTGGCGCAAGCTCGGCCAGGTGCGTGAGCAAGCGGCGATCGCGCCGCTGCAGGACGCCGAGGAGCTTTACGGGGTGATCCCGGCCGATGCCAAGCAGCCGTTCGAGGTGCGCGAGGTGATCGCGCGGCTGGTCGACGGCTCGCAGTTCGACGAGTTCAAGGCGTTGTTCGGCACCACGCTGGTGTGCGGTTTCGCCCACCTGCACGGCTACCCCGTGGCGATCCTGGCCAACAACGGCATCCTGTTCGCCGAGGCGGCGCAAAAAGGCGCGCACTTCATCGAGCTGGCCTGCCAGCGCGGCATCCCGCTGGTGTTCCTGCAGAACATCACCGGTTTCATGGTCGGCAAGAAGTACGAGGAAGGCGGGATCGCCAAGCACGGTGCCAAGCTGGTCACGGCCGTCGCCTGCGCCCAGGTGCCCAAGTTCACGGTGATCATCGGCGGCAGTTTTGGCGCTGGCAACTACGGCATGTGTGGACGCGCCTACGATCCCCGCTTCCTGTGGATGTGGCCCAACGCGCGGATCGGCGTGATGGGCGCCGAGCAGGCGGCGGGTGTGCTGGTCCAGGTCAAGCGCGAGCAGAGCGAACGCAGCGGCGCGCCTTTCAGCGCCGAGGACGAGGCACGGCTCAGGCAGCCGATCCTCGACCAGTACGAACGCCAGGGTCATCCGTACTACTCAAGCGCCCGCCTGTGGGACGACGGCGTCATCGACCCCGCGCAAACCCGCGATGTGCTGGGCCTGGCATTGTCCGCCGCGCTCAACGCCCCGATCGAACAGAGCCGTTTCGGCATTTTCCGGATGTGATCGATGAGCGACTTCGACACCCTTGAACTGGTCAAGGACCCCCGCGGTTTCATCACCCTCTGGCTGAACCGCCCAGACAAGAACAACGCATTCAATGCGCAGATGATCCGCGAGCTTGTGCATGCCATCGACCGCATCGGTGCGGACGCCAGCGTGCCCTTCGTGGTGCTGCGGGGCCGTGGCCGTCACTTCAGCGCCGGAGCGGACCTTGCCTGGATGCAGCAGTCGGCAGCGCTCGACTACGACAGCAACCTCGACGATGCCCGCGAGCTTGCCGACCTGATGTACAACCTGGCGCGGCTCCAGCCACCGACCCTGGCAGTGGTCCACGGCGCGGCATTTGGCGGGGCGCTGGGCCTGATCAGCGCCTGTGACATGGCGATCGGCAGCGAGGACGCGCAGCTGTGCCTGTCGGAGGTCCGCATCGGTCTGGCCCCGGCGGTGATCAGCCCCTTCGTCGTGCAGGCCATGGGCGAGCGGGCGGCCCGCCGCTACGCGCTGACCGCCGAGCGATTCAGCGGGCTGCGTGCTCGCGAGCTTGGCTTGCTGGCCGAGGTGTACCCCGCCACCGCGCTGGAACAGCAGGTCGAGGCGTGGGTCGCCAACCTGCTGCAGAACAGTCCGCAGGCCATGCGCGTGAGCAAGGCGCTGCTGCGCGAGGTTGGCCCAGGCGAGCTCAGCCCGGCCCTGCGCCGCTCGTGTGAAAACGCCATCGCCGGCATCCGCGTCAGCGCCGAGGGCCAGGAGGGCCTGCGCGCCTTCCTGGAGAAACGTCCACCCACCTGGCAGAAGGAGCCGCGCCCATGAGCCAATCGACGCTGACCACCCTGCTGGTGGCCAATCGTGGCGAAATCGCCTGCCGGGTCATGCGTACCGCCAAGGCTATGGGGCTGACCACGGTCGCGGTGCACAGCGCCATCGACCGCGAGGCCCGGCACAGCCGCGAAGCCGACATCCGCGTTGACCTGGGTGGGGCCAAGGCCGCCGACAGCTACCTGGACATCGGTAAAGTGCTTGCGGCGGCGAGCGCCAGTGGCGCCCAGGCGATCCATCCCGGTTACGGTTTCCTGTCCGAAAACGCGGCCTTCGCCCGCGCCATCGAGCAGGCCGGACTGATCTTCCTCGGCCCGCCCGCCAGCGCGATCGATGCCATGGGCAGCAAGTCCGCGGCCAAGGCACTGATGGAAAACGCCGGAGTACCGCTGGTGCCGGGGTATCACGGCGCGGCCCAGGACCTGGAGACCTTCCGCGCCGCCGCGGCGCGCATCGGTTATCCGGTGCTGCTCAAGGCCAGTGCCGGCGGCGGCGGCAAGGGCATGAAGGTGGTCGAGGAGGAAAGCCAGTTGGCCGAAGCGCTCGCCTCGGCCCAGCGCGAGGCGCAGTCGTCCTTCGGCGATGCGCGCATGCTGGTGGAAAAGTACGTGCTCAGGCCGCGCCACGTGGAAATCCAGGTGTTCGCCGACCAACACGGCAACTGCCTGTACCTCAACGAGCGTGACTGCTCCATCCAGCGCCGGCACCAGAAGGTGGTCGAGGAAGCGCCCGCACCGGGCCTTTCGGTGCAACGCCGACAGGCGATGGGCGAGGCAGCGGTACGCGCCGCCCAGGCGATCGGGTACGTCGGCGCGGGGACCGTGGAGTTCCTGCTCGATGCCGGGGGTGAGTTCTTCTTCATGGAGATGAACACCCGCCTGCAGGTCGAGCACCCGGTGACCGAAGCCATCACTGGCCTCGACCTGGTGGAATGGCAGATCCGCGTGGCCTGTGGCGAAGCCCTGCCGATCACCCAGGCGCAGGTGCCGCTGAACGGACATGCCATCGAGGTGCGGCTATACGCCGAAGACCCTGCCAATGACTTTCTCCCGGCCACGGGAACCCTGGCCCTGTACCGCGAGTCCGCGCCCGGCGCGGGGCGCCGGGTCGACAGCGGCGTCGGTGAAGGTGACCGTGTCTCGCCCTGGTACGACCCCATGCTAGGCAAGCTCATCGCCTGGGGCGAGACACGCGAGCAGGCACGCCTGCGCCTGCTGGCGATGCTCGACGAATTCGCCATCGGCGGACTGAAGACCAACATCGGTTTCCTGCGGCGCATCCTGGCGCATCCTGGGTTCGCCGCGGCTGAACTGGATACCGGTTTCATTCCGCGCTACCAGACGCAGTTGTTGCCGCCCTCCACCGCGCTTCCCGCCGCATTCTGGCAGGCGGCGGGCGAAGCCTGGCTGCAGAGCCAGGCCATCACTTCTCGCAGCGACGATCCCGGCTCCCCCTGGGCACAGGCCAGTGGCCTGCGCCTAGGCCTGCCGGCGCGCAGCAGCCTGCACCTGGCGTGCGAGGGCATTGACCAGGCGATCGCCCTGGAGCACGCCGCGGCCTCGCAGTACCAGCTTGAAGGCGACCATCTGTACACCGACCAGGACGGCGTGCGCCGGGGGCACCTGGCGATTCGGCGGGGCGAAGCCTTGTACCTTCGATGGGACGGAACACTGCACCGTGTCACCGCATTCGATCCGGTCGCCGAGGCCGAGGCCAGCCACGCTCATCACGGTGGCCTGAGCGCCCCCATGAACGGGTGCATCGTTCGGGTACTGGTCGAACCGGGCCAGCAGGTGGAGCCCGGCACGGTGCTGGTGGTGCTCGAGGCGATGAAGATGGAACACAGTATCCGTGCCGCCAGCGCGGGGGCGGTGACGGCGTTGTTCTGCCGGGAGGGGGACATGGTCAGCGAAGGGATGGCGCTGATCGAAATCGAAACGCCGGGACACTGATACCGGGGGCGCCAGCCCCCTTTTCCTTCAGAGCTTGCTGTGGGCCCTTACCACCACGCCCAGGAACTCGCAGCCTGCCTCACACAATACCGTGGGATACAGCGTGTTGAGCGGCTTGAGCATGCGCTGGCCGCCCTCTTCGATCAATTGCCGAAACACGGCGGGCTTGCCAGGCTGCCGTGCGATCACCAGTTTGCCTGCCCTGGCTTCGAGCTGGGTGTCCACCAGCACCAGCATGCCCTCGGGCACGCTCCTGCCGCTCGGGGCGTTCATCGCATCGTTCTCGACCGGCAGCCAGTAGGCCTTGCCTCGCGCCGGGTAATCGGTCTGCAGGTGCACGGTGCAGGTTTCGGGCAGCGGCCCTTCAAGGTCGCTCCAGGCAAGCACCGGAAAGCGGAAACTGACATAGGTGTCACTTTCGTAGGGGGTGATCGCCTCATTGACCGCATCCCGGTCCACCACCAGCACCTGGGCTTCAAGGTGAACCAGGCCCAGCTTGGCCAGCGAAGCGTTGATGGTGGGCACGGTCGGCCGGCGGGTGCCGCGAAGCCAGTGCCCCACTCCACCCTGGGTCATCCCCAGCAGCTCGCCCAGCTCGTCCTGGGACAGGCCGTGCTCCTTTTTGTATCGGGTAAGAAATGCGATCCAGTTTTCCATCGCGGCACAATACGGCCTGTACTAGAGCGCTCAATACACAAAAAGTATTATTTATTCGAACATGACCAGTACAGATTGTCCTATGCTCGGGATTCACTACTTCAAAGTGCAGGCGAACAGGTAACAGGATGAAACCTACGACAAAAACAGATACAGAACTGGACAGCGAAGCTGCCCGCCGCGCGCTCGATTTCTATCTAAACCCACCCACGGCGCTCCCCAATCCCGATGATTTCCTCTGGGTGCTGCGTGACGATGTCACGCAAGAGCAGGCCAATGCCCATGCGGCTGCCTTGCTGCGCTGGACGGCGACCACCGCCTACGAGTCAGGCAGGCACATGCAGGATTCCGCGCGCGAGGTGGTGTTCACCTTGCTGCAGATGGTCAATATGGTCAGGACCCTGCTGGAACACCGGGTAAAGGGAGGTGACATGCCAGACACCCCGGCACGCTGAGAGGGAAGAGGAAAAGTGGTGGTCGACGAACGGCAACGGCCCCGGTTGCCGGGACGATGAGGCATGCACCGGTGAGTATTTTCACCGGATAACCCAAAAATCATTTGACTGACAAATGATAACGATTATTATTGCACTCAGCCGGTCGCGAGACCAGCTGGATAACCTGGAAGCCCTTAGGTCGGACTCTCAGATTATCTCCTCATCAGGCTAATCACGGTTTTTGACCCGGCTTTTTGCCGGGTCTTTTTTTGGCTCTTCAGGCTAACGAAGAGTGGTACTGCTTGAATGCCGGCGATGATAGCAAAGGTGTATCACTTCGTGAAAGCGAGTGATAAAACTTTGCGCAATCAGCACTTGAGAATCAATATCGTTACGATTAAGCTCACCTCAAGCGTCAAGGACGACGCTCCCCTGGTCATCCATCCCGTGCAAGGAGCTTGCCCATGACCCGCCTGCTGCTGCCCCTCGAGCACCGCCCGCAACACGCCCTGGATCCTTCCGATGACGCCCTGCTCTCCAGCCTGCGCCAGCTGCCGCGCCGTGTGCAGCAAGTCTTCCTGCTTGGCCGTCTCGACCAGCTCGACTTCGCCGGCATCGCCGCGCGCCTTGACCTGCCACTGCAAACGGTCGAGCGCCACATGAACCAGGCATTGCAGGCCGCGCGCCCGCGCGATGACGCACCGGCATCCCAGGCTGGGCAATGGTATGTGCGCCTGCAGAATCCGGACGTGACCGCGTGCGAACGCATCGATTTTCGCCGTTGGCTGGACGCCGCGCCCGAGCACCTGCAGGCCTTTCACCAGACCGAACTGCACTGGCGCGGCCTGCTCGCCCCGGCCCGGCTGCTCGGCCGGGACGGCTGGTACCAGCAAGGCCGCGCGGCGCTGACCGTCGGCGGCTGCTCGGTGGCCATCGGCCTGGGCGTGGCGGCGCTGCTGGCCCTGGGGTTCTGGGCCTGATCGCGGGGGTGTAGAGTAGCGTCACAACAAAGCCACAGGAGCTTGGCTATGACCGTGACGCTGTCCCCACTGACCCTCGACTGCGACTTCGACGCTGGCAACATCCAGGTGCTGGACACCCGCGATCCGGGCCGGACGCGCCTGGCGATCCGCGCCGACACCCATAGCGATCACTTCCAGTGGTTCCATTTCAAGGCAAGCGGCCTCACGCCCGGGCAAATCCACGCCTTCAGCCTGGACAACGCTGGCAAGTCTTCCTACAACAAGGCCTGGAGCGGCTATCAGGCGGTGGCCTCGTACGACCAGCGGCAGTGGTTCCGGATTCCCACACGCTTCGATGGCCAGGCCCTGGTGTTCGAACTGTACGCCCAGCACGCCCAGGCCTGGTTCGCCTATTTCGAGCCCTACTCGCGCGCCCGACACAACCAGCTGATCGAACGCGCCCGGCAGATACCCGGTGTCGAACTGCTGGCCACCGGGCGAAGCGTCGAGGGCCGCGACATTGCGCTGCTGCGCGCGGGCGATGGCGCGCCCGGCAAGCGCAAGATCTGGCTGATTGCCCAGCAACATCCCGGCGAGCACATGGCCGAGTGGTTCCTGGAAGGGCTGATCGACCGTTTGCAGGCCAATGACGCAGCTGTACGGCAATTGCTGGCCAGCGCCGACCTCTACCTGATCCCCAACATGAACCCCGATGGCGCCTTTCGCGGTCATCTGCGCACCAACTTCAATGGCAAGGACCTGAACCGTGCCTGGCAGGATGCGAGCATCGAGCACACGCCCGAGGTGTTCTTTGCCCAGACGCAGATGAAGCAGCAAGGCGTGGACCTGTTTCTCGACGTGCATGGCGACGAGGAAATCCCGTTTGTGTTCACCGCCGGCTGCGAAGGCAATCCCGGGTACACGCCGCGCCTGGCCGCGTTGGAAAACACCTTCCGCACGACCCTGTGCTCGCTGACGGCCGACTTCCAGACCACTCACGGCTACCCGCTCGACGCGCCCGGCAAGGCCAACATGGCCCTGGCCTGCAACGCGGTCGGCGAGGCTCATGATTGCCTGTCGCTGACCCTGGAGATGCCGTTCAAGGATCACGATGACGCCCCGAATGCCGTGACCGGCTGGTCCGCCGAGCGCTCCAGGGCGCTGGCGGGGGCGGTGCTGGAGACCGTTGCGACGATGGTGGCGCAATTGCGCTGAACCTGTTGTCGCCCCCGCGGATTCAGAACTGCACATCCAGCACCACATTGTCGACATAACTCCCCGCCGGCGGGGTCGCCTGGTCGCTGTATACCCGGGCGTTATAGTTGAAGACCTGGCTTCCGGTGCCCGTGCCCGCCCCCGGATTCACGTTGGCATCACTGCTCGCCCGCCGGGCAGTGGTCAGCGGGCCCCAGCGCACGGTACCCGCGCTCTTGAAAATGTCATACGCGAGGTAGTTGTTGGCCGCGGATTTCATCCGCCGCCGCCCTCCCGCCGCGTTCTGTCCGTCATCCAGGCCCACCGTATAGTTGCTGCCCTTGGTGCACGACAGGTTGATGCTCTGGTTGACCGCGGCAAAGGCCCCGACCACCGGGGCGCTGCCGAAACTGATGTTGGGCGTGGTGATCTGGCAGTCATTGGTGACCTGCACGCTGACCGTCAGCGTGCGGGTGCCCGTGTTGATGTCGCGCCCGCTGCAGATCGCACCGATTCCTATGCCGGAACAATAGTTCCAGTCCCAGGCAATGGTCAGGGTTTCCTGGTACAGCCCGGCGGCTACGTTGCTGCCGACGGCGGTCCGCAGGTACAGCGGCACCGACTTGGGCGTGGTGCCGTTGAGCAGCCCAAGGGCGTCGAGGATGCCATTGCGGGCAAAGTCGAAGCGCACCCCGCGGGTGATGGGGAAGCTTGCAGTGCTGTCGGCGTACAGCGTGTAGCCGATCACATCCCCGGTCGGGCCGACCAGCCCGCCCGTGGCCGAGGTAATGGTGGCATAGAAATGATCGTTGGCCGTCAGCAGGCTCAACAGCGACCCGGTGCATTGCAGCCCGGCGTTGGTGGTTGACGCGCTCTGCACCGCCGTACGCACGAGGGTCGAGTTGACGGTGCCGAAACTCGCCGGCACGGTGTCCACCGCCGAGCACAAGGCCCAGGCCGGTCCCGCCAGCCACAGGCCAAGCAAAGGGGACAGCCGCCACAGGCGCTTCATCGACACACCAGCGGACCGATCAGCGGCACCGGTCCCTGCCCTTCCGGCAGGTCGAACTCGACCTGGCACTGCCCACCGTCGGCAACCTGCACCTGCAGGCGGTTGTGCGGCGACAGGTTCTCCAGATAGACCAACCCGTCCCAGCCCACCACCGCTTGCCCGCCACTCTGCTCGTGGCGCACCCGGCTACCCAGCTTCAACTCATGGTTGTCGGCATCCACCAGCACGATGCTTGCCGCCATTACCCGGCGCAGCGCGAACTCCAGCAGATAGCCACTGCCACGACGCACCGCGACCCGTTGCTCCACTTGCGGCGCGAGGATATCGGCGGGCAGGTCCAGGGGGTCGATCTCGTACTTGCCCCGGTAGTAGCCGCTGCCCCAAGGCACGAGAAGATGCCCGCTGCTGTTGGTGCGCCCCACTTCCTGGTTTTCGTAGCGCACCGGCACGTCGGCGTACCCCCCGGTACTGACCACCACGAAGGCGTCGTCGATACGGTTGGCGGCGAACAGCCCGGCATCCATCAGCACCAGCGAGCCGCTGGCGTCGGCCCAGCGGGTCATGTTGTCGCCAGTGCCGTAGGTGCCCGCCTGCAACTGCACCGATTGCAGGCGCCAGGTGACGTCGGCCTGCCGATAGGCCTCGCGGTCGCCGTCGGCATAGCCCAAGGTGAAGCCCACCCCGCCTTCGACTGGCACCGACCGGCTGTAATT
>NZ_DATELE010000007.1:0-3446 GCF_035277045.1 Pseudomonas sp.
ATGCCTCCAGGAAACGCTTGCAGACCATCGGGAGGACAGCCTGAGAGAAAGCGGGCAGGGTAACAAGTGCGATCTGCCCATGTTTATGTTGCCGAATGGCCTCGGCAGCACGTTCGATCCGCTCAATGCCGAAGTAGGCACGCTCGACCTCTTCAAACAATCTCAAGGCCTGTTCAGTGGGAATGAGCTTGGCGTTGGCTCGCTTGAAAAGTACAAGCTGAGTGATGGACTCCAGTCTTCCTAATTCCCGGCTAACAGTAGGCTGTGAAGTGCGCAGCAGATCGGCTGCTGCAGTTGCACTACCGGCGGTCATCACCGCCCAGAAAATTTCCATATGTCTGAAGTTAAGCTTAGCCACGTTCCATCACATCTCGATACTCAACTGAGGGTGGGAAGTATATCGAAAGGTCGGCGGCAAAGCGGGGCGCGATCGTGACATCACAAGGCGGCTGGTCAAACATTGGCTCCTCAAGCCAGAGCGGTGCGAGCTTTGATTCGCCGCTCTCCTTGGGATTGTCCCGGATAGCAGTAAGGCGTACTGATCAGAACCCCCCACCAAACGGCCACTCCACCGCCACCCGAATCTGATCCCCATCCAGCTCCGCCTGCGCCGTATCCCCGCGATGCACGTTGTGCCTCACCGAAAACGCCATCCCTTTGGCCTTGCCGCCTTGCACCACGTATCGCGCTTCCAGGTCCCGCTCCCAGTGCCTGCCATCCTTGCCATACCCGAGGTACGCATACCCACCCGTAGGATCGACATGCGTTCCATCGATATCGAACCCCCGCACATACAGCGCCGTCAGCGTCAGCCCAGGCACGCCGTAGGCGCTCATGCTCAGGTCGTACCGGGCCTGCCAGGACTTCTCGTTGGGCGCGTTGAAGTCGGACATCTGCACGGCGTTCGCGATGAAGATCGCCCCGCGGGTCACGTAGTCGAACGGGGTGTTGCCGTCGACTTGCTGATACCCGACGCTGAACCCGTGCGGCCCTTGGTTATAGCGCGACACAAGGCTCCACGTGGTGTTGTCGATGCGCCCGGACAGCGCCTTGCCGGTGTCGGTCGTGCGGTACAGGTTCAGGTCGAAGGTCAGGCTGCGCTGGTCATCGAGCGCCTGGGTGAAGGTGCTGCCGAGATAATGCTGATTCCAGCTGTCTTCGTAGCGCGAGGTGTACAGGCTGGCGGTGAAGTTGCTGGTGGGGCTGTACACCGCGCCGGCGAGGTCGAAAGTGTCGCCTTTGCGGCCGTTGGAATAGTTGACCACGAAGCCTTGGTCATGGCTGCTGGCATTGCGGTCGGTGCTTTCGTTGAAGTGCCCGGCCACCAGCCTGAGCGTGTCGATCTCGTTGCTGGTGAGAAAGAACCCGGTGGCGGTCTCAGGCAGCAGGCGGCTGTCGGAAGAGCTGAACACGGGGGTCTTGACGCGCTGCTCGCCATACGAAAGCACGGTGTTCGACATCCGCACCTTGAGCGCGGCGCCGCCACGGCTGTACTCGTTCTTGGGATGCCCTTCATTGTCCAGCCCCAGCAGGCGCGCCTTGCCGGCCCGGCCGCCGCCGCTGTCGAGCTGCACGCCGAGGTAGGCATGCGCATCGACGCCCACGCCGACCAGGCCCTGGGTGAAGCCGGACTGGAACGTGCCCATCAGCCCGTACGCCCACTCCTCGGCCTTGCCGTTGCGCTCGCTGCGCGGCTTGTAGGCATTGCGCCCGCCGCTGTTGCTGGCGCCGTGGCGGTAGTCGCGCTGGTCGAAGACGCTGCGGTTGAGCACGCTCCAGGTGCTGTCTTCGATGAAACCTTCGGAGCGAGACTGGGCGGAATCGGCGATGGCCAGCGGGCTGGCGCCAAGCAGGGCTAGCAGCAACGCGGAGCGTTGCGTAGAGATAATCATCGGCCTGCCTCCAGTTGCTCGAGCTGCACGGCAAACCGCTCCTGCGCGCGGGGCGGCAAACCGGTGGGCAGCGATAAGGCAACGCCCGGCTCGCCCACCTGGATCAGCATCACCATGCCCATGGCCAGGTGCGGAATGCACTGGATGCCATACAGCCCCGGCACGCTGAAGGTCTGCTCCAGCGGCTGGTTGATCTTGCTCTTGAACGCCTCGGCACCCGCCGGCAGCAACGCGGGCAGACTGGCGGCGTTGTGCCCGCTCTGGGTCGGCATGAAGCGGACCGTGTCGCCGGCGGCGATGCGCAGGTGATCGGGCTCATACACCATCGCCCCGCCCGGGCCGCGGTTGAGCATCTTGACTTCATGGACATCGGCCATCGCGACGGGGGCGAGCAGGGCGGCGGACAACAGCAGGGCAAGGGGACGCAGCATCAGTGAGGCTTCCAGCTTCAAGGGGCGCGAAAGCGCAGGATGCGCGCGCCGTCGTAGGGGTCGGTGAGGTAGTGGGCATGCACGCCAAAGGTGCTGAGCAAGCGCTCGGGGGTAAGCACGTCAAGCGGCTTGCCGAGCGCGACCAGGCGGCCGCGGTCAAGAATGGCGAGACGGTCGCAGGTCAAGGCCTGGTTAAGGTCGTGCAGGGCGATGAGGGTGGTCACCGGCAGGGCTTGCACACGCTGCAGGATGCTCAGCTGGTGCTGGATGTCCAGGTGGTTGGTGGGCTCGTCGAGCAGCAGCAGTTGCGGGCGCTGGGCCAAGGCACGGGCGATGTGCACGCGCTGGCGCTCGCCGCCGGACAGGCTGCTCCAGGTGCGCTGGCGCAGGTGCAGGGCGTCGACGTCCGCCAGGGCCTGGTCGACGATGCCGGTGTCCTCGGCCGAAAACGGCGTCAGTGCCGAGAGCCAGGGCGTGCGGCCCAAGGCCACGGCGTCGAACACGCTGATGGCATCATTGGTATCGGCCTGCTGCTCGACCAGCGCCAGGGTCTGGGCGATCTGCCGCCGGGGCTGGCGTGCCAGGGGCTGCTCGAGCAATTGCACGCGGCCGCTGCTGGGCGCGCGCAGGCCGGCGAGCAGCTTGAGCAGGGTCGACTTGCCGGAGCCGTTGGGGCCGACGATGCCCAAGGTTTCGCGCGGGTTCACCGTCAGGTTGATGTCGTACAGCAGCTGCGTATCACGCACGCGAAAGCCGAGGCCCTGGCAGCTGAGGAGGGCGGTCTGCAATGGGGGAATCATGGCCGTCATCGTTGGCTCCTGCGGCTGATCAGGATCAGTGCGAACACCGGCGCGCCAATCAGCGCGGTGACCACGCCAACCGGGATTACCTGGCCGGGGATCAGCGTGCGTGACAGCACGTCGGCGGCGATCAGGAACAGCGCGCCACCGAGTGCGCTGGCCGGCAGCAGGCGGCTGTGACTGCCGCCCAGCAGCAGGCGCAGGGCATGGGGAATCACCAGTCCGACGAAGCCGATGGCGCCAACGATCGACACCATCACCGCGGTCACCAGTGCCGCGCAGGTAATCAGCAACAGCTGCACCCGACGCACAGGAATGCCCAG
>NZ_DATELE010000008.1:0-8677 GCF_035277045.1 Pseudomonas sp.
AGTCCATCGGCAAGACCGGCATCGAGCACTTCTACGAGGCCCAGCTGCACGGCCATGTGGGCTATGAAGAGGTGGAAACCAACGCCCAGGGGCGGGTCATGCGGGTGCTGCGGCATCAGGATCCGACGCCAGGCCAGGACATCGTCCTGAGCCTGGATTCCAACCTTCAGCTGGCCGCCGAAAAGGCCCTGGGAGACCGCCGTGGTTCCGTGGTCGCGCTCGATCCGGCCACCGGGGAGGTGCTGGCCATGGTCAGCAATCCCAGTTTCGATCCCAACCTGTTCGTCAAGGGCATCAGTTTCAAGCAGTACGCCGAGCTGCGCGACTCGATTGACCGGCCGCTGTTCAACCGTGTGCTGCGCGGGCTGTACGCCCCCGGTTCGACGGTCAAGCCCGAGGTCGCCATCGCGGGTCTGGACAGCGGCGTGATCACGCCAGCAAGCAAGGTCTTCGACCCGGGCTACTACGAGCTGCCCAACTATGACCACAAGTACCGCAACTGGAACCGCAGCGGTGACGGGTGGGTGGACATGTACAGCGCGATCATGCGCTCCAACGACACGTACTTCTACGACCTGGCGCACAAGCTGGGTATCGAGCGTCTGCACGACTACATGAGCGAATTCGGCCTGGGCCAGAAGGTGTCGCTGGACATGTTCGAGGAATCCGCGGGGTTGATGCCTTCGCCTGAATGGAAGCGGGCCAATCGCCGCCAGGCCTGGTACCCGGGTGAAACCCTGATCCTGGGTATTGGCCAGGGCTACATGCAGGTGACCCCGTTGCAGCTGGCCCAGGCCACCAGCCTGCTGGCCAGCAAGGGCGTGTGGCATCGCCCGCACCTGGCGATGACCGTGGGTGATACGCCGCCGGTGGACACCAACCCCATGCCCGACATCGTCCTGCATGACAGCCGCGCCTGGGACCAGGTGAACGAAGGCATGCAGATGGTCATGCACGCCCCCCGAGGCATTGCCCGTGCGTCCGCGGCCGGGGCGCAGTACCGGATTGCCGGCAAGAGCGGTACCGCGCAGATGGTGGCGATCAAGCAAGGCGAGCGCTACAACCGCGAGAAGACCCTCGAGCGGCATCGTGACAATGCCCTGTTCGTCGGTTTCGCACCGGCGGATCATCCCAGCATCGTGGTGGCGGTGATGATCGAGAACGGTGAGGCGGGAGGCCGGGTTGCCGGGCCTGTGGTGCGGGAGGTGATGGATGCGTATCTGCTCGATGAGCAGGGGCACCTGAAGACGCGATATGCGGGCAACGCCGACAAGGCAGCGGTGCCGCATGCGTAGGAGATGCTAGAGCTCGGTGGCGTCATCGGCGGGCTCTGGGGTGTCCAGCTCGTAGGCCTGGTATTCGAGAAGTTCTTCCTGATAGTCGTCCATCGGCATGCTCGCTCTTTGTTCATTTCGGTCGTTGGTCATGGGCCACGTTAGCGGGCCGGGATGACCGGGTTATGACAAACGGTGTTTGTGAAATAAACGTAGCAGGCGTTCCGGGAATTATCACGGCGAGGTATTGCGGTCTGTGTCGCCGACGGGTGGTGGCGGTGTGGCGTTGAGGGTTTCAGGAGGCGCAGGGAGCTGGATCCGGCCCGGTGTTGGCTGAGTCTGTGAGAGCGTGCCTTGTGCCGCGAAATGAGGGCGAAGCCCTCACCGGGGCGCAGAATCACAAGGTTACGCGATGCCGGCAGGGGACAAAGACAGTCTCTCCCACAAGGGTCCCGGCGTTGCCTGAGCCGTTTCAGAGCGGTGTGGGCTGGGAGTCTTCCTGCACCTGGATCGGTGGGGCTTCGGCGGGCGGCGCGATGGGCTGCGAGCCTTGACTGTCATCGAGGACAGGCGCAGCCGGTGTTTCGCTGGCAGGCGCGACGGCAGCCGCCTCTGGCGCCGGTACAGGCTCGATCGACGCAGCAGCGGGCGCTGCCCTGGCCTCGCTAGCACTCACAGCCACAGGCTCGACCGACGCAACCGCTGGCGTTGCCTTGGCCTCGCTTGCGATCACCGTCCCAGACTCGATCGGCGTGGGAGTGGACGCTTCTACCTTGGCCTCGCTCGCACCCGCCGCCAGAGGCGCCGCTACAGGCTCGACCGACGCAACCGCTGGCATTGCGTCGGCCTCACTCGCGATCGCCGCCAGAGCCTCGATCGGCGTGGCAGCGGGCGCTACTACCTTGGCCCCACCCGCAACCGACTCAACCGCGGGCGCTGCCGGAGCCTTGCTCGCAATCGCCGCCAGAGGCGCTGCCGCAGGCTCTGGCACGCCGATGTCGGCGATGGGCCTGGCTGCCACGGGCTCGCTCGCTACCTTGCTGGCCTTGGGCAGAAAACCTTCGACCAACGCAAAGTAACGATCATAGAACTGCGCGGAGGTCACGGTCTCGCTCGCCACCTTGACCATTGAGTCGTCCGAGGAGCCGATCGGCATCGACAGCGAGCCGAGCACCCCTACCCCGAGGCTGGCGGACGTGTTGGATTTTTTCAGCGCGTAACGGTCCTGCAGGGCGTTGGCAAACATGATCGAGCCCTGCTTTTCACCGCTGTCTGGGGCGCAGGTGACATTGAAGCTGATCTGCAGGTGGCTTTCGCTGCTCTGCTGGAAGCTCTTGTTGCCGTTGACCTGGCCCGCGCCGCTGCTGGTGATGATATAGCCCTGGCTGAGCAAGGCCCGGCGAGCCGCTTCGCACGATCCCGCCTCGCTCACCGGGAAGCTTCGCGAGAAGGTGCCCGAGTCAGCGAAGTTTTCGTGTTCGTAGATGGCGGCCTTTTTCGAGGAGCAGCCAGACACGCCTGCCAGCACAAGGGCCAGCCCGAGCGTACCGACGAGAAATGACTTGGACATTGCGAGTCTCGAGAAAAAACGATCGGCGTCTATTGTGCAACATATCGCCAAGGCGATGGAACGGGAGCAACGTGGCCTGGCAAATGACAGAAACAAAAAAAGCGACCCGAAGGTCGCTTTCTTTGTTGCTTCGAGGAGTTCAAGGGCCTCGAAGCGAAGATGGCGCAGCGGACGGGACTCGAACCCGCGACCCCCGGCGTGACAGGCCGGTATTCTAACCGACTGAACTACCGCTGCGCATGTGGACTTGCGTCCGGTTCCTCTCAATTAGGATTCTTCTTTCGAAGAGCCCTGGGTCAGGAACATCTCAGGAATTGGTGGGTGATGACGGGATCGAACCGCCGACCCTCTGCTTGTAAGGCAGATGCTCTCCCGGCTGAGCTAATCACCCTCTGCGTAACACGTTGCTTGCTGCCTTGTTTCCGTGTTGCGTTTGCTTCTCTGAGGCCGCGAAATTTACGCACCTATCGAACCTAAGTCAATACCCCTGTTGAATTTTTTTTCAAAAAAGGCAAAAAAGGTCAGGTATAGATCATCTTGCGGGTCATGCCGCCGTCCACCACGAACTCCTGACCGGTGACGAAGCCTGCCTGGCGCGACACAAGCCACGCGACCATCGCCGCGACGTCCTCCACGGTCCCTACCCGGCCTGCCGGATGCTGGGCGTGGTCTTCGTCGCTCAGCGGCTCGGCGCGGCGCTCTGACGGGTCGCGTGCATCGATCCAGCCGGGGCTGACAGCATTGACGCGAATCTCCGGCCCCAGGCTGATCGCCAGCGCATGGGTCAGGGCCAGCAGCCCACCCTTGCTCGCGGCATAGGCCTCGGTGTCCGGCTCGGACTGGCTGGCGCGGGTCGATGTCAGGTTGACGATGGCCCCGCCATGCGCGCGCAGGTAAGGCGCGCAGTGCTTGGCCAGCAGCATCGGCCCACCGAGGTTGACCGCCAGCACGCGATTCCAGTGCGCAAGGCTCAGGCTTTCCAGCGTGCCGTTGTGCGGATTGGCGACCGCCGCATTGCACACCAGCGCGTCCAGGCGCCCGAACTGGCCGAGCACCTGGGCCACCGCGTTGATCACCTGCGCTTCGTCGGCGACATCCATGCCGACGAACCAGGCATTGTCACCGAGCGCCTTGGCGACCTTGGTACCGCGCGCGCGGTCCAGGTCGGTCAGGACCACTTGCCAGCCTTCGCTGATAAGCCAGGCGGCGATTCCCAGGCCAATGCCGCGCGCGGCACCAGTAACCAGGGCAACCCGGCCGTTATGGCTTGGTTCACCGCCTGGCCAGTCCATCACAGCGCCGCCAACCCGCGTGCAAGGTCAGCCTTGAGGTCGGCCACGTCTTCCAGGCCCACGGCAACGCGGATCAGGCTGTCGCGGATACCTGCCGCTTCACGCTCCTGCGGCGACAGGCGCCCGTGGGAAGTCGTGCCCGGATGGGTGATGGTGGTCTTGCTGTCGCCCAGGTTGGCCGTGATGGAAATCAGCCGCGTGGCATCGATGAAGCGCCATGCCCCGTCCTTGCCACCCTTGACCTCGAAACTCACCACCGCGCCGAAGCCACTCATCTGGCGCTTGGCCAACGCGTGCTGCGGATGGCTCGGCAAGCCGGCGAAATGCACCTTCTCGATGCCGTCCTGCTGCTCGAGCCACTCGGCCAGCGCCTGGGCGCTCTCGCAGTGGGCGCGCATGCGCAGCTTGAGCGTCTCCAGGCCCTTGAGGAACACCCAGGCATTGAACGGGCTAAGGGTGGGCCCGGCGGTGCGCAGGAAACCGACGACTTCTTTCATCTGCTCGCTGCGCCCCGCCACCGCACCGCCCATGCAACGGCCCTGGCCGTCGATGAACTTGGTCGCCGAATGCACGACGATGTCGGCCCCAAGCTTCAGCGGCTGCTGCAACGCCGGGGTGCTGAAGCAGTTGTCCACCACCAGCATGGCGCCACGGGCATGGGCGATCTCGCTCAGGGCGGCGATATCGACCAGCTCGGCCAACGGGTTGGACGGCGATTCGACGAACAGCAGTTTGGTGTTGGGCTTGATGGCCTGCTCCCAGCCCGCCAGGTCGGCGAGCGGCACGTAGTCGACCTCGAGACCAAAGCGCTTGAAGTACTTCTCGAACAGGCTGATGGTCGAGCCGAACACGCTCTGCGACACCAGCACATGATCACCGGCGCTGCACAGCGCCATCACCGTGGCCAGGATCGCCGACATGCCGGTGGAGGTGCCCACGGCCTGCTCGGCGCCTTCAAGGGCCGCCAGGCGCTCTTCGAACGCGCGCACGGTAGGGTTGGTGTAGCGCGAATAGACGTTGCCCGGCGTTTCGCCGGCAAAACGCGCGGCAGCGTCGGCGGCGGTACGGAACACGTAGCTGGAGGTGAAGAACAGCGCATCGCTGTGCTCGGCCTCCGGTGTGCGGTGCTGACCGGCGCGCACCGCCAGGGTGTCGAAACCGACACCCTCGAGGTCACTGTCCAGTCGCCCGGCATCCCATTGATCAGTCATGCCGTTGCTCCCTCAATCAGTTGTTGTACAGGTCGATGATCGCGCTGACCGCCTGGTTCTTCACCTTGGCGACGTCGTTGCGCGCCTGCTCGATGCGATCCAGGTAAGCCTCGTCGATGTCGCCGGTGACGTACTTGCCGTCGAATACCGCGCAATCGAAGTGCTCGATCTTGATCTTGCCGCCGCCGACCGCTTCGATCAGGTCCGGCAGGTCCTGGTAGACCAGCCAGTCGGCGCCGATCAGCTCGGCGACCTGCTCGGTGGAACGATTGTGAGCGATCAGCTCATGGGCGCTCGGCATGTCGATACCGTAGACGTTGGGGTAGCGCACCGCCGGCGCGGCCGAGCAGAAGTAGACGTTCTTGGCGCCGGCTTCACGGGCCATCTGGATGATCTGCTTGCAGGTGGTGCCGCGCACGATGGAATCATCGACCAGCATCACGTTCTTGCCGCGGAACTCCAGCTCGATGGCGTTGAGCTTCTGGCGCACCGATTTCTTGCGCGCGGCCTGGCCGGGCATGATGAAGGTACGGCCGATGTAGCGGTTCTTGACGAAGCCTTCGCGGAACTTCACGCCCAGGTGGTTGGCCAGCTCCAGCGCGGCGGTGCGGCTGGTGTCCGGAATCGGGATGACCACGTCGATGTCGTGGTCCGGACGCTCGCGCTGGATCTTCTCGGCCAGCTTCTCGCCCATGCGCAGGCGCGCCTTGTACACCGACACACCGTCGATGATCGAGTCGGGACGGGCCAGGTAGACGTGCTCGAAGATGCACGGGCTGAGGTTCGGCGCGGTGGCGCACTGACGGGTGTGCAGCTGGCCTTCCTCGGTGATGTACACCGCCTCGCCTGGCGCGAGATCGCGGATCAGGGTGAAGCCCAGCACGTCCAGCGATACGCTTTCGGAGGCGATCATGTACTCGACGCCTTCGTCGGTGTGACGCTGACCGAAGACGATCGGGCGGATGCCGTGCGGATCGCGGAAACCGACGATACCGTAGCCTGTGATCATCGCCACCACCGCATAGCCGCCGACACAGCGGTTGTGCACGTCGGTGACCGCGGCGAACACGTCTTCCTCGGTCGGCTGCAGCTTGCCGCGCACGGCCAGCTCATGGGCGAACACGTTGAGCAGCACTTCGGAATCGGAGTTGGTGTTGACGTGGCGCAGGTCGGACTCGTAGATCTCCTTGGCCAACTGCTCGACGTTGGTCAGGTTGCCGTTGTGCGCCAGGGTGATGCCATAGGGCGAGTTGACGTAGAACGGCTGGGCCTCGGCGGAGGTCGAGCTGCCCGCGGTCGGGTAGCGCACATGACCGATGCCCATGCTGCCCACCAGGCGCTGCATGTGGCGCTGCTGGAACACATCACGCACCAGCCCGTTGTCCTTGCGCAGGAATAACCGGCCGTCATGGCTGGTCACAATACCGGCAGCGTCCTGGCCGCGGTGCTGGAGGACGGTTAGCGCGTCATACAGCGCCTGATTGACGTTCGACTTACCGACGATACCGACGATGCCACACATGCGACGCAACCCCTACTTTGATGAATCTTGAGTGGAAAGCGCTCAGGGCGTCTTGAGCCCTGGCAACTGTTCCTTGAACGGGAGATCAACAGGTACGCTGATCCCACTGGACATCCACTGACTGGTGAACCCCAGGATGAGGTTTTTCGACCAGTCAGCGACGAGAAGAAATTGTGGCAGCAGGCGCGATTCCTGCCACCACGGATCTTGTTGCACGGGCCCCAGGCTCAGCAGCCCGACGCCCACCACCACCAGCAAGGCCCCGCGCGCGGCGCCAAAGGCCATGCCCAGGAATCGATCGGTGCCGTCCAGGCCGGTCACGCGAATCAGCTCGCCGATGAGGAAATTGATCATGCCGCCTACCAGCAGGGTGGCGACGAAAAGAATGGTGCAGCCTGCGATCACCCGTGCCGAAGGCGTCTGGATATAGGACTCCAGGTACTGCGACAGGGAGCCGCCGAACATCCAGGCAACGGCCCCGGCAACGATCCAGATGAGCAGCGACAGGGCTTCCTTGACGAAGCCGCGCTTGAGACTGATCAGTGCAGAAACGGCGATGATCGCGATAATCGCCCAATCGACCCAGGTAAATGCCACGGTGCTGCCTGCAAGGATATGAGGCGGCGCATTTTACCAGAGCAACGGCCTTGTGTGTAGGAGCGTCCTCGCGTCGCAACGCGGGCCTGCAAGGGCTCAAGGCCGCTCCCGCATGCAAGAACCCGTCTTAGCCACGCTCGGGCTGGAAGCGCACGACGAAGCCCTTCAGTTTCTGCTGGCGATTGATCACGTCGCGAAGGCGCTCGGCCTCGGCGCGGTCGATCAAGGGGCCGACAAAGACCCGGTTCATGCCACCCGCCGAACGGATGTAGGCGTTGTAGCCCTGGCTGCGCAAGGTCTTCTGAAGGTTGTCGGCACCCGCGCGATTGGACAGGCTGGCCAACTGGATCGACCAGCTGACCGGCAGACCGTTACCATCGACCTTGTTCGCCGTGGCGGGCTTGGCCGTGGAGGCGACAGGCGCGGCGGGCTTTTCCACCTTCGGCGCAGGCGCGGCCGGTGCCTGGGGCGCCGGGGCCGCGGAAGGCGACGGGGCAATCGGCGTGCTGGGCGGCGCTACCGGGGCCGTGGACTCATCGACCACCACCGGCGCTTCCTCAGGCAACGCCTGCGGCTCGGGCACCGGCACCGGCTCGACCTGCACTTGCGGCGGGCTCGGCATGCCTGGCGCCTGGGGCGCCTGCACCTGGACCTGACGCATTTCGTCCTCGCGGGTGAACAGCATCGGCAGGAAGATCACCGCCAGCGCCACCAGCACCAGCGCACCGATCATGCGCTGCTTGACCCCTTTATCCAGCACTGCCATCTGTTCCACCCTCCCCGGCCTGCCGCTCTAGCCATTGCAACGCCTGGCCGACGCAGAAAAACGAACCGAACAGCAGGATCTGGTCGCCTGCCGCTGCCTGTGCGCACTGCCCTTCCAGGGCAGCATCGACACTTGCATAGGACTTCACCACCGCGCCGAGGTTCGTCAAGGCAGACTCGAGTTCCGCCGCCGGGCGAGTGCGCGGGGTGTCCAGGGGGGCCACGGCCCAGCTGTCGACCAGCGGCTGCAAAGGCGTGACCACGCCATCCAGGTCCTTGTCGGCAAGCAACCCGAAGACCGCCAGGCGGCGTCCGCCGCTCGCGCGACTGGCCAGGCGCGCCGCCAGGTACTCGGCCGCATGCGGGTTGTGCCCCACATCCAGCAGCAGCTCCAGCGGCTTGCCCTGCCAGCTCAGCGCCCGGCGGTCGAGGCACCCGGTGATACG
>NZ_DATELE010000009.1:0-4713 GCF_035277045.1 Pseudomonas sp.
TGCCGCGCTGAACAAGAAGATCATCCCACCGCCCGCGGCGCTGTTTGGCTACAGCCATCTCTACGGCGGCGTGGCGGGAGGGCAGGCCGAATACGTCCGCGTGCCCAAAGGCAACGTCGGGCCGTTCAAGGTGCCAGGGCATCTGGCGGATGACAAAGTGCTGTTTCTCTCCGACATCCTGCCTACCGCCTGGCAGGCTGTGATCAATGCCGAGATCGGTGAAGGCTCGTCGCTGGCCATCTACGGCGCCGGGCCGGTGGGCCTGCTGGCGGCTGCATGCGCGCGGATGCTCGGGGTGGACCAGATCTTCATGATCGACGAGTTCGACTACCGGCTTGAATACGCGCAGCAGCAGTACGGCGTGATACCCATCAACTTCCACCGCGACGACGATCCGGCCTACACCATCATCGACCAGACCAAAGGCAAACGTGGTGTGGATGCGGTGATCGACGCCGTGGGCTTCGAGGCCAAGGGCAGCACCACGGAAACCGTTCTCACCACGTTGAAGATCGAAGGCAGCAGCGGCAAGGCCCTGCGCCAGTCCATCGCGGCGGTACGCCGAGGTGGGGTGGTCAGCGTCCCCGGCGTGTACGCAGGCTTCGTGCATGCCTTCATGTTCGGCGATGCCTTCGACAAGGGCATCTCCTTCAAGATGGGGCAAACCCATGTGCACCGTTTCCTGCCGGAGCTGCTCCAGTACATTGACGAGGGCAAGCTCAATCCGGACGCCATCGTGACCCACCGCATGGGGCTCGAAGAAGCGGTGCGCGGCTATGAAATGTTCGATGAAAAGCAGGAACGCTGCCGCAAGGTGATCCTGACGCCCGGCGCCACGCCACAACAGGGCTAGGGCCCATAAACCTAGGAGTACGCATGTCCCGCATCCTGACCGACACCAACGCCAAGGCGCTACACCCGCCTGATGAGTCGTTGATGTTCGGTACGCCAAAGGAGCGACTGGAGTTCTATCGCCGGGAGATCCAGTTCGAGACCGGCATCCTGTCCCACCGGACGGATGCCTATCTCTCGGCACAGTCGTTCCTGGTGATCGCATTCGGCTCCTGCATGGCCAACCTCAATCCGGACTGGGGCAGGCTGTTCACGCTGGTGGTGCCGACCTTCCTGGCCTTGCTGGGGGTGGTGAGCACCCTCAATGCCTGGCCAGGGATTCGCGCGGCATATGCCATCATCGACCATTGGCACTTCAAGCAGAGCCAGTTGCTGCGCAGCGAGCCGAAGTTCGGTCAGGCGTACGATGACTCTCCGCTGTTCAGCGAACTCGAATCCTCGGAGCAGGGCTATCGCAAGTCGCTGCTGTTCTCGATGCGCACGCCATGGCTGTTCTGTGCGTTCTGGGTCGTGCTGTCGGGGTACTGCCTGTACATCCAGCTCGACCCTGCGGGGGGCTAGAGCAGGTGTAGGGCGCGAGGGCAAAGTGCCACTTAGCCTCTCGTGCATATTGTTCGACAATGTTTTGAATCTTCTGGAGAAACCTTGCTCCATTCATGTGTCGTCATGGAGAAAGGAGGGCCCTTTGATGCCAATGCCTCAACTGTACATCATCGATTATCGGCTGCATGGGCAGCCGCGTACGTTCATCATTCGGCAGGAAAAAATGGATAACGCCCAAGCGTGGCATTGGGCCAGTTGCGATGCAGGCATCGGGATCATTCCCAAGTTCGGTCGTGAGAAAATCCGCAAGGTCAGTCGGCCCCTGGCAGAGCGCTACGGGGTTACTGATGTCAGCTGGCGCTTGTCGGGCACCGGAGCGGCGTTTGCCGCCAGGCCGTTCGACCCGGCCCAGGTGTCCAGTGGGGCACCGGCTGACAAACCGCCGGTCGCGAGTTGAACGTCGCGCGATTAACACGAAAACAGCCCGCTATCCGCGGGCTGTTTTTTTAGGCGCCTGATTCAGGGTCGCTGGCAGGCACGCCGGGGCGAGGTTCGTCATCGTCGGCGACGTTCGGATCGGCATCAGGATCGTCAGCCCTGTCGTTGCGTTGGTCCTGCTCAAGCTCCGGCCAGTCATCGGCCACGTTGCCGCCCCCCAGGAACTGTGTGTAGGTCATGACAATTACCTCCGTGATGAAAAACGGCCCGCCTGGCGGCGCCGGTGTAGAGGGGCGGACAACGTCAGCATCCCTATTGGTTCCGACTTGTCCGGGCAGGAAGAGGCTCCAGACAATGCACTCAGGAACCGACAAGCGGTATTGCAGCATGCATGAAGAAAACTTTAGATCATCACGAATATTATGAGTTTGTTTCAGCATGGTCCCTTTCATGACAATAGCGCCCATCGAACCTATGGAGCTTTATTGTCATGGCACTGGCCCACTCACTCGGATTTCCGCGCATCGGGCGCGACCGCGAACTGAAAAAAGCTTTGGAAGCTTTCTGGAAAGGTGATCTTGACGAAGCCGGGCTGCAGGCGGTGGGACGTAGCCTGCGCGAAGAACACTGGGCGTTGCAGAAAGACGCCGGTATCACCCTGTTGCCCGTCGGCGACTTCGCCTGGTACGACCAGGTGCTGACGCACTCGCTGATGTTCGGGGTGGTTCCAGAGCGCTTCCGTCCTGCCAACGGCCAGCCCGACCTGCGCACGCTGTTCGCCATGGCGCGTGGCGCTGTCGCGGAACAGGGCAGCGACCACTGCTGCGGTGGCGCGCATGCCCAGGAAATGACCAAGTGGTTCGACACCAACTACCACTACCTGGTGCCTGAATTCAGCGCCGACCAACACTTCGAGCTGTCCTGGGGACAGTTGTTCGAGGAGGTCGACGAGGCCAGGGCGCTGGGGCACCAGGTCAAGCCCGTGGTCATCGGGCCCTTGACCTATCTGTGGCTAGGCAAGGTCAAGGGCGCCGGTTTCGACAAGCTTGACCTGCTTGAGCGCCTGCTGCCGCTGTATGGCCAGATCTTCCAGCGCCTTGCCGCCCAAGGTGTGGAGTGGGTACAGATCGATGAACCGATCCTGGCCCTGGACCTGCCACAGGACTGGAAAAACGCTTTTGAGCGCGCCTACAACCTGATCCAGCGCGATCCGTTGAAAAAGCTTGTCGCGACCTACTTCGGCGGCCTGGAAGAGAACCTCGGCCTGGCGGCAAACCTGCCGGTCGATGGCCTGCACATCGACCTGGTCCGGGCGCCCGATCAGTACCCGACCATCCTTGATCGCCTGCCAGCCTACAAAGTGCTCTCGCTGGGCATCGTCAACGGCCGCAATGTCTGGCGCTGTGACCTGGAAAAGGCCCTGGACGTGCTGCGCCATGCCCATGAGCGCCTGGGCGAGCGCCTCTGGGTAGCGCCTTCATGCTCGTTGTTGCACAGCCCGATGGACCTGTCACGCGAAGATACCCTGGACGCGCAGTTCAAGCGCTGGCTGGCGTTCGCGGTGCAGAAGTGCGAAGAAGTTGCCGTGCTGGCGAGGGCTCTGGATGCGCCCGAAGCGCCCGACGTGCTGCACGCCCTTGCCCAGAGCCGGGCCGTGCAAGACAGCCGCGCGGCCTCGGCACGCATCCACAAACCCGCGGTCCAGACCCGGGTCGCCTCGATCACTCCGGCGGACAGCCAGCGCCAGTCGCCCTATGCCAGGCGTATCAGCCGCCAGCGCGCCAGGCTCGACTTGCCGTTGTTCCCGACCACCACCATTGGCTCCTTCCCGCAGACCGGCGCGATCCGCCTGGCGCGTCAGTCATTCAGGCAGGGCAAGCTGACGGCGGTCGAGTACACCGAGGCCATGCACAGCGAGATCCGCCACGCGGTGCAGGTCCAGGAGCGCCTGGGACTGGACGTGCTGGTGCACGGTGAAGCCGAGCGCAACGACATGGTCGAGTACTTCGCCGAACAGCTCGACGGCTACCTGTTCACCCGCTTCGGCTGGGTGCAGAGCTACGGCTCGCGCTGCGTCAAGCCGGCGGTGATCTACGGCGACCTGAGCCGGCCGAAAGCGATGACCGTGGAGTGGATCCGCTACGCCCAGGGCCTTACCGGCAACGTCATGAAGGGCATGCTGACCGGGCCGGTGACCATGCTGATGTGGTCCTTCCCGCGCGAGGACGTTTCCCGCGAAGTCCAGGCCCGCCAGCTGGCGCTGGCGATCCGTGACGAGGTGGTGGACCTGGAAGCCGCCGGCATCCGGATCGTGCAGATCGATGAAGCGGCGTTTCGCGAAGGGCTGCCGTTGCGCAAGGCGCAGTGGCAGCAGTACCTGGACTGGGCCACCGAAGCGTTTCGCCTGTGCGCCTCGGGCGTACGTGATGAGACTCAGATCCACACCCACATGTGCTACAGCGAGTTCAATGATGTGATCGAATCGATCGCGGCCATGGACGCCGACGTGATCACCCTCGAGACCTCACGCTCGGACATGGAGCTGCTGGAGGCGTTCGAGGCCTTCGACTATCCCAATGACATCGGTCCGGGGGTATATGACATCCACTCGCCACGGGTGCCGGAGGTCAAGGAGATGGCTGACCTGCTGCGCAAGGCGGCCCGGCGTATTCCCGCGCAGCGGTTGTGGGTGAATCCTGACTGTGGGCTCAAGACCCGGGGCTGGGCGGAGACCGAAGCGGCGCTGGTGCACATGATCAGTGCGGCGCGGCAGCTGCGCGAGGAGCTGGTTGGTTGATGGTGGTTGTGTGTGCAACTGTCTTCCACCCAAGTTAAGCACAGTCCCCGGCTTGGCAAAGCCGGGGACTGTGCTTATCTCGG
>NZ_DATELE010000010.1:0-2743 GCF_035277045.1 Pseudomonas sp.
TACCTGTGGGAGCTGGCTTGCCAGCGAATGGGCGCAACGCGGTAACCCGGTACACCTTCTTACATCCTGCAATGCTCTATCCTACGGCCCCCTGCAAATCCTCTGTCATACTCGCCGATACACAGTTTGAAATAGTCGGCCGGTTGAATCGCCGGCACGCCCGCCTTATATACCCCGCAGTACGCAACAATCATCCGTCAGGAGAACGTAACAACCATGATGCGCATCTTACTGTTCGTGGCCACCAACCTCGCGGTTGTGCTGATTGCCAGCATTACCCTGAGCCTGTTTGGCTTCAACGGGTTCATGGCGGCCAACGGGGTCGACCTCGACCTCGGCCAGCTGCTGGTCTTCTGCGCTGTGTTCGGTTTTGCAGGCTCGCTGATCTCGCTGTTCATCTCCAAGTGGATGGCGAAGATGAGCACCGGCACCCAGGTCATCACCCAGCCCCGCACCCGCCACGAGCAGTGGCTGCTGCAGACCGTCGAGGAGCTGTCCCGCGAAGCCGGCATCAAGATGCCCGAGGTGGGTATCTTCCCGGCCTACGAGGCCAACGCCTTCGCCACCGGCTGGAACCGGAACGACGCGCTGGTCGCGGTCAGCCAGGGCCTGCTCGAGCGCTTCTCGCCCGATGAAGTGCGCGCGGTGCTGGCCCACGAGATCGGCCATGTGGCCAATGGCGACATGGTCACCCTGGCCCTGGTGCAGGGCGTGGTGAACACCTTCGTGATGTTCTTCGCGCGGATCATCGGCAACTTCGTCGACAAGGTCATCTTCAAGAACGAAGAAGGCCGTGGCATCGCCTTCTTCGTCGCCACCATCGTCGCCGAGCTGGTGCTGGGCATCCTGGCCAGCATGATCGTCATGTGGTTCTCGCGCCGCCGCGAATACCGCGCCGACGAAGCCGGTGCCCGCCTGGCCGGCACCAACGCGATGGTCGGCGCCCTGCAGCGCCTGCGTTCCGAGCAAGGCCTGCCGGTGCACATGCCCGATACGATGAAGGCCTTCGGCATCAATGGCGGCCTCAAGCACGGCCTGGCCGGTCTGCTGATGAGCCACCCGCCGCTCGAGGACCGCATCGACGCCCTGCGCCGCCGCGGCTGACAGCACGCTTCACAGCATTGAAAAAGGGCGACTTCGGTCGCCCTTTTTCATGCCTGCGGGTCTGCGCGACCGACTGCGATCAACGCTGGATGCGGTACACCCGCTCATACAATGCCGGCACCCCGGCCTGAACGAACTTCGGGCTGTCGGCAAGCACGTCGCAGGCCTGCACCTGCCCTACCCGCCAGCCACCGAACAGACGCTGCACTTCCTCATCGGTGACGGCGAACGGTGGCCCGTCCAGATGCGCCTGGTCGTAGTCCAGGGTCACCAGGAGGATGTCGCTGGCCGTTGGCAGCACTTGGGACAAGTGGTGCACGTAGCGCTCGCGCATGTCTGGGGGCAACGCGATCAGTGCCGCCCGGTCGTAGACCGCGACGCAATCGGCCACATCCTCGGCGCGCAAGTCAAAGAAATCCCCCTGCCACAGCTCGATCTCGGCGGTGCGCCAGCGGGTGAAGCCATCCTGCTCGAGCACATCGGCCTCCAGGCCCTGCTCGTGGAAAAAGTCCAGCACGGCCTTTTCGGAGATTTCCACGCCCAGCACCCGGTACCCCTGCGCCGCCAGCCACAGCATGTCCAGGCTTTTGCCGCACAACGGCACCAGCACCCGGCTGCCCGGGGCAAGTCCGAGCGAGGGCCAGTGATTGTGCAGATAGGTGTTCACCTGAGGTTGATGAAAACCGATCTGGTTGTCTTCCCACCGCTTGTTCCAGAACGCTGGCTCCATGGATTGCTCCTGAATATTCGATTGAAAGGCTGCAAAACTTATATTGGATATCGATGGTGCATCTGCTTGAAGATGCATTCATCTTAACCCTCAGGACACAACCATGCTGCCCAGCCTGTTCATTTCCCATGGCTCACCCATGCTCGCCCTGCAACCCGGTGCCAGCGGACCGGCTCTGGCGGCCCTGGCGGCGGCATTGCCCGTGCCCAAGGCGATCGTGGTGGTATCGGCGCACTGGGAGAGCCGTGAGCTGCTGGTGACCGGCCACCCCCAGCCTGAAACCTGGCACGACTTCGGAGGGTTCCCCCCCGCGCTGTATGCCGTCCAGTACCCCGCCCCCGGCGAGCCCGGGTTGGCGACGCGGGTGAGTCGGCTGCTCACGGCCAGTGGCCTGCCAGCACGGCTTGATCCGCAGCGTCCGTTCGATCATGGCAGTTGGGTGCCCTTGTCCCTGATGTATCCGCGAGCGGATATCCCGGTGATCCAGGTCTCGCTGCCCAGCCAGTCGGGGCCGGCGCTGCAGGTGCGGGTGGGCGAGGCGTTGGCGGAGCTGCGCGGGGAAGGCATCCTGCTGGTCGGTTCCGGAAGCATCACCCACAACCTGGGTGAGCTGGACTGGCACGCGGGGCCGGAGACGATCGAGCCCTGGGCCCTGGCGTTTCGCGACTGGGTGGTTGAGCGGCTGGAGGCGGGTGATACCGCCGCCCTGCTCGACTACCGCCGGCAGGCACCCTTCGCGGCGCGCAACCACCCGAGCGATGAGCACCTGCTGCCGCTGTTTTTCGCGATGGGCGCGGGGGAAAGGTTCGGCATCGTCCACCAAGGCTTCACCCTCGGCGCCCTGGGCATGGACATCTACCGCTTCGACCAGACACCACAACATTCATGATCGCGCAGGCAAAAAAAATC
>NZ_DATELE010000011.1:0-2399 GCF_035277045.1 Pseudomonas sp.
CGACGGCGATCACCGGGGTCAGGTCCTGGCGCAGGGTGGTCCACATTTTCACCGGCAGGGTCTGCAGGTTGGGGCTGGCCATCATCACGCTGAGCACGACTTCGTCCCACGAGACCAGGAAGGCGAACAAGGCCCCAGCGATCATCCCTGGGCGAATACCTGGAAAGGTCACCTTGAAGATCGCCTGCAGCCGCGAGGCGCCGCAGATCACCGCGGCGTCTTCGATCGACTGGTCGAACAGCTTGAGCGAGTTGATGATCGAGATGATGGTGAACGGCAAGGCGACGATCACGTGGCTGACCACGAAGGAAAACAGCGTGCCGGTGTAGCCAAGCTTGAGAAACAGCGCGTACACCGCCACGGCGATGATCACCAGCGGCACGATCATCGGCAGGGTGAACAGGCCATACAGCATCTCGCGGCCCGGGAAGCGTCCACGGACCAGGGCGAAAGCGGTGGGCAGGCCCAGCGCCACCGCGCAGATCGTGGTGAGGATGGCCACCTTGAGGCTGGCCATCGCCGCGTCCATCCACTCGGGGTTGGCGAAGAACTGGCCGTACCATTTGAAGGTCCAGCCCGGCGGCGGGAACACCAGCCACTGGGAGGAGCCGAACGACAGCAGGACGATGAACAGGATCGGCAGCAGCAGGAAGGCCGCGATCACCCCGGTGGTGGTGTACAGGCCAACCCGCAGCGGGCGGCTCATGGCATTGGGTGTCAGGAGCATGGCGGCTTACCTCGCGTTGCCGACCGGGGATTCCGGTTGCAGCTTCAGGTAGAAATAGAACAGCACGAGGGTGATGACGATCAGCAACGCGGCGGCCGCGCTGGCCAGTCCCCAGTTGAGGAACGACTGCACCTGCTGGACGATGAACTCGGGCAGCATCATGTTCTGCGCACCACCGAGCAACGCTGGCGTCACGTAGTAGCCGAGCGACATGACGAACACCATCAAGGCACCCGAGAACAGGCCCGAGCGGCACAGCGGCAGGAACACCTTGAAGAAGTTGGTCCAGGGGCTGGCGCCGCAGATCGAGCCGGCCTGCAGCACCATCGGGTCGATGGCCTGCATGGTCGCCTGCAGCGGTAGGACGATGAACGGGATCATGATGTAGCTCATGCCGATCACCACGCCGGTGAGGTTGTGCACCATCTCCAGCGGCGCATCAATGATGCCCATGGCCATCAGCGCCTTGTTGATCACCCCGGATGCCTGCAGCAGCACCAGCCAGGAATAGGTGCGCGCCAGCAGGCTGGTCCACATCGACAGCAGCACGATGTTCAGCAGCCAGCGGCCCCAGCCCTTGGGCACCAGGGTGATCGCCCAGGCCAGTGGGAAGCCCAGCAGCACGCTGATCAGGGTCACCAGGCCGGCCACCGAGAAGGTGTTGAACAGCACGCGGGCATAGGCCGAGTTGGCGAACAGCTGCTCGTAGTTGCCCAGCCCCGGTACTGGCTCAAGCACGCCGCGCAGCAACAGGCCGATCAGCGGGGCGAAGAAGAACAGCCCCAGAAACAGCAACGCCGGAATCAGGTTGCGGCTGCCGCTCCAGCGTTGTCTCAAGGTGGGTCGGTGCAGGGCCTTGCCCGGGGCATCGGGGCCCCGGGCAGTGCCTTGCGCGTTCTGCAAGGCGTTGATGGCGACTTTCATTTGACCAGCCACTCATTCCAGCGGTTGGCGATGGACTGGCCGTTCTTCGCCCAGTAGGCAAAGTCGAGGGTGACCTGGTCCTGTGCGTAGGCGGTGGGCAGGTTCGGCGCCAGGTCGGCCTTGAGCTCGCTGATGCTGTCCAGGTTGACCGGGGCGTAGGCGGTGAGGTTGGCGAACTCGGCCTGGCCTTTGGCGCTGCTGGCGTTGGCCAGGAACTTCATGGCCGCGTCCTTGTTCTTGGCGCCTTTGGGAATGACCAGGAAATCGGCCATGACCAGGTTCTGCTTCCAGCTCACGCCGACTGGCGCACCGTCCTGTTGCAGGGCGTAGACGCGGCCGTTCCAGAACTGGCCCAGCGAGGCCTCACCAGAGGCGAGCAACTGCTGCGACTGCGCGCCGCCGCCCCACCAGACGATATCCTTCTTGATGGTGTCGAGTTTCTTGAAGGCGCGGTCCAGGTCCAGCGGGTAGAGCTTGTCCGCGGCGACGCCGTCGGCCAGCAGCGCGAGTTCGAGCACGCCAGGGCTTGGCCATTTGTAGAGGGCGCGTTTGCCGGGGTAGGTCTTGGTGTCGAAGAGCGCCGACCAGTCGACGGGCTTGTTGGCACCGAGCTTGCCTTCGTTGTAGCCGAGCACGAAGGAGAAGAAGAACGAGCCGACGCCATGGTCAGAGACGAAGCGCGGGTCGATGCGGTCGCGCTTGATGGTGTTGAAGTCCAGGGGTTCGAGCAGGCCCTCGGCGGCGGCGC
>NZ_DATELE010000012.1:0-2878 GCF_035277045.1 Pseudomonas sp.
TCAGTGGGTGCAATGGAATGCCGACCAATTTTGTTTCCGACCCGGTTTATGACCAGGCCTTCGTAGTCACCTCAGGCGCGCCGCTGCCGATGCTGCTGATGGCTACCGCCATCCAGTGGAACGAGGATTACGCCGTCACCGCCAAGCACACCCCGTTTCTGTCGGGCGTGGTGCACGAAGGCGTGGGCGACGTGGTGTTCTTCAGGCACAAGGCCAGCCATGTGCCACTCTGGCGCCAGTCGGCTACGGGCGAGGCGGTCACGGCCGTGGGCTTCAACAGTTTCATGATGCCGGTCAAGGGCGAGGGCCATACCCTGCCCGGCCTGGTGCGGCTCGAAGGGACCAAGGGCGGTGTGTTCTATTCGGTGCATGATGGCCCGACGGTGAAGGGCATGTCGGGCGGACCGGTGTTCGCCGAGGATGGCAAGGTGGTCGGCATTACCATCGCCTACATTTCCAACAGCGATGTCGCCAAGCTCAAGCGCCCGGACCTGGCTGGCAGCTCACGCTTGAGTGTGTTCATGCCCTACAGCGAAATCGCCCAGGAATGGCAGCGGTACCAGTATCGCCTGGCACGCAACGCCAAGCCGGTGCAGCCACCGGCGCCGGTTAGGGGCTATATCGCGACCGCGAGCAAATGAATCCGTGCCGGCTCAGGCTGCCGGCAGGGTCACCTGGAATCGCGTGCCGTGCTCCTGCGTCGACTCCACCGCGATCTTGCCGCCGTGCCCGGAGACGATCTCGGCGGCAATGAACAACCCCAGCCCCAGCCCGCCCACGCCGCCTGCCCGGTTATCCGAATAGCGTGAAAAGCGCCCCTGCGGATCGAACAGCAGCGGGATGGCGCTGGCGGGTATCGGGTGGCCGAAATTGCGGACGTCAAAGCACGCAAGCCCCTCGCTCCCTCTCAGGCTCACATGGATCGGCCGGTGCAGGTCGCCATGGCGCACGGCGTTGCCGATCAGGTTGGAAAATACCTGGGCCATGCGCAGCGGGTCGAAGCGTCCCGCCACCGGCTGGGTGTCGTTGAACACGATCTGCGCCATGGGGTGCCCGGCCCTCAGTTCGTCCACCACCGAGCGGCAGATAGCGTTGAGCTCCGTCGCCTGACGATTGACCGGAATACCGCTGCCCAGGTTGCAGCGTGCCAGGTCAAGCAGGTCGTTGACCATCTGGTTGGCCCGCCGCACGCTGGTCGAGATCTGCACCGCGATGTCCCGCTCGCGCTCGCCAAGCACCGGCGTCCTGCGCAGCAGGTCGGCGCCCATCATCACCGCGCCCAAGGGGGAGCGAAGGTCGTGGCCGAGCACGCCAAGCACCGTCTTGCGCGTGGTTTCCACCGCACGCCCATAGGACTGGATCGACTCGACCAGCGCCTGGTCGATGGCTTCGTTGAAACGGATCATGTCGTCGACCCGGTGCTCGTCGTGCTCAAGGTCCTGGGACATCCACAGCCGCAGCACGCTGGAGCGCAGGGCCCGGTATTCGGCGACCATCTGGTCCATGCTGAACCCATCCATGAGGCGCAGCAGCGCATGGGTCTGCGCGGCTGTCTCAGCCATGCTCTGCGGGCCCAGGCCGTGGGACTTGTCGATCTGCTGCTGCGCCGACTGGGGAGTGCGCATGTCGTGAGCGATGGTGGTGAGGATCTGTTCGGCGTGGTTCCTGAGTCCCTTTGGATCCAGCAGGGGCGGCGGGCTGCTGACGCTCCTTGCGAAGGATTCCCACGTGCGCAGGATCGCTTCGAGATTGTCCAGAATGAACGTCGACAGGCGCATGGCTGACCTCTTGGTGGTTCACGCGCGACATCATGCCAGGCAGCGCTGCTGCCCAGGCACTCTCGAGGCCGCTTGTTCAGGTCAGTAAAGCCTAGGACAAGATTCCGGGGCTCACCACCCTGCCGCCAGCCCCTGCCGATGGCATCCTTGGCTGATCCCGTGTCACGACCTATTCTCAATAGCTCATCGCAGGGAAGCCGACCTCTGGCGCAGCAGTTCGCCCCCAAGGAGCCTGTGCACAGCACCCATATCACAGAGGAGCAGCGAGCATGGCTTATGTCACTACCCAAGACAGTGTCGATATCTTCTACAAGGACTGGGGCCCGCGTGACGCCCAGGTCCTTTTCTTCCACCATGGCTGGCCCCTGAGCGCGGACGACTGGGATGCCCAGCTGCTGTTCTTCCTGCAGCAAGGCTTTCGCGTGATTGCCCATGACCGCCGTGGCCATGGGCGTTCGAGCCAGGTCTGGGATGGCCACGACATGGACCACTACGCCGACGATGTCGCCGCCGTGGTGCGGCACGCCGGCATCGGCAAGGCGGTGCACATCGGCCACTCGACCGGCGGCGGCGAAGTGGTGCGCTACATCGCCCGGCATGGCGAGGAACGTGTCGCCAAGGCGGTGCTGATCGCCGCGGTGCCGCCGCTGATGGTCCGCACAGAAAACAATCCAGGCGGCCTGCCGAAATCGGTGTTCGACGATTTTCAGTTTCAGGTGGCGACAAATCGCGCGCAGTTCTACCAGGATGTGCCAGCCGGGCCGTTCTATGGCTATAACCGGCCTGGAAGCGAGGCGCGCGAGGGAGTGATTCGCAACTGGTGGCGCCAGGGCATGATGGGCAGCGCCAAGGCCCACTATGAAGGCATCAAGGCCTTCTCTGAGACCGATCAGACCGAAGATCTGAAGGCGATCACGGTGCCGACGCTCGTCCTGCAGGGCGATGATGACCAGGTCGTGCCCTACAAGGACGCAGCACTGGTGCAGGCCAAGCTGCTCAAGAACAGCTCACTCAAGATCTATCCGGGCTTTCCCCACGGCATGTGCACGGTGAATGCAGACGCGATCAATGCCGACCTGCTCGCCTTCATACGCGCGTGA
>NZ_DATELE010000013.1:0-13968 GCF_035277045.1 Pseudomonas sp.
CGCACGCCTCAATGGCGCCATGCAGTTGCGCGCCAGCGAGTTCCTGGGCGCCGACCTGGTACTGCAAGGCAGCTCGCCTGCCCGGCAGGCGCAGATCGATGCCGGCACCACGCTGGGTTTGCGGCATGCTCGGGTCGTCGAGTTCTCAAGCGTGGTGGCCACCGATGCCGGCATCGCGCTGTCGAGCATCAAGGCGGCGGACGGCGCCTATCCCCTGCGCGGGCAGGTGCGCAGCGCCCCAGCGCCCTACACCGATGAAACCCCAGGCGGCGGGCCCGCGCCCGGCGAGACATGGGTCGAACCGCGCCTGCTGGCCGCCCTCGGCCTGCAGATCGGCGACAGCATCGACGTGGGGATGAAGACCCTGCGCATGAGCCGGGTGCTGACCTACGAGCCGGACCGGGCAGGCAATTTCTACAGCCTGACGCCCCGGGTGCTGATCAACCTGGCCGACCTCGATGCCACGGGCGTGGTGCAGCCCGGAAGCCGGGTCACCTACCGCGACCTGTGGCGCGGCGATCCCGAGTCCCTGACCCAGTATCGCGAGGCCGTGGAAAATGACCTCGCGGCCAACCAGCGGCTGCGCGACACCCGCGACGGCAATCGCCAGGTCGGCGGCGCCCTGGGCAAGGCCGAGCGCTACCTGAACATGGCGAGCCTGGTGGCTGTCTTGCTGGCGGGGGTCGCCGTGGCCTTGTCGGCCAGCCGCTATGCCGCCCGCCGGCTGGATGCCAGCGCCTTGCTGCGCTGCCTGGGATTGTCGCGGCGCCAGGCACTGGCGCTGTTCAGCCTGCAGCTGGCCGCGCTCGGCAGCGTGGCGGCGTTGACCGGGGCCCTGCTCGGCTGGCTGGCGCAGTTGGGCCTGTTCCAGCTGCTGCACGGCCTGATGCCCAGCGTGGTGCCGCCGGGCGGTATCGCCCCTGCGCTGGCGGGCATCGGCACCGGCCTGGTGGCCCTCGCCGGTTTTGCCCTGCCGCCGCTGGCCGCCTTGGGCAGGGTGCCGCCGCTGCGCGTGCTGCGCCGCGATCTGCTGCCCGTCCCACCCAGCAGCTGGATGGTCTACGGCGCCGCGCTGCTAGCCCTGGGCCTGATCATGTGGCGCCTGAGCCTTGACCTGCTGCTGACCTTCGCCCTGCTCGGCGGCGGCATGATCGCCGCGCTGGTGCTGGGCGGCCTGCTGCTGCTCGGCCTGCGCAGCCTGCGCCGGCTGCTCGCCGGCTCGCCACTGGCCTGGCGCCTGGGCCTGGGCCAGTTGCTGCGACACCCGCTGGCCGCTGCCGGCCAGGCCCTGGCCTTTGGCTTGATCCTGCTGGCCATGGCGCTGGTCGCCTTGCTACGGGCCGAACTGCTCGACAATTGGCAGGACCAGCTACCCAAGGACGCGCCAAACCATTTCGCACTTAACATCCTGCCTGACGACCGCGAACCCTTCGCCCGGCACCTGGCCCAGATCCACGCCAACGCCGCGCCGCTGTACCCGGTGATTCCCGGCCGCCTGACGCAGATCAACGGCGAGCCGGTCCGCGAACTGGTGAGCAAGGAGTCCACCGGCGAGCGCGCGGTGCAGCGGGACCTCAGCCTGACGTGGGCCGCGGAACTGCCGCAGGGCAACGCCGTGGAAGCCGGCAGCTGGTGGCAGTCGTCCCCCGTCGCGGAGCAGCTCCCCGGCGTGTCGGTCGAAAGCGAGCTGGCCGCGAGCCTCAAGCTGGCCCTGGGCGATACCCTGACGTTCGACATCGGCGGGCAGGAGCGCCAGGCCCGGGTGACCAGCCTGCGCTCGGTGCACTGGGACAGCTTCCAGCCCAACTTCTACATGATCTTCCAGCCGGGCACCTTGCAGGGCCTGCCCACCACCTACCTGACCAGCTTCTACCTGGGCGCCGGTCACGACCAGGAGATCGTCGCGCTGTCCAGAGCCTTCCCCGCAGCCACCATCCTCCAGGTCGACGCCCTGCTCTCGCAGCTGCGCAGCATCCTCGCCCAGGTCACCCTGGCCGTGGAATACGTGTTGCTGTTCGTGCTGGCCGCGGGCCTGGCGGTGCTGTTCGCCGGCTTGCAGGCAACGCTGGACGAACGCATTCGCCAAGGCGCCCTGCTGCGCGCCCTGGGTGCCGGCCGGGCATTGCTGGTCAAGTCACGGCGGATCGAGTTCGGCCTGCTGGGCGCCGCCAGCGGCCTGCTGGCCGCGCTGGGTTGCGAGCTGATCACCTGGGTGCTGTACCGCTACGCCTTCGCGCTGGAGTGGAGCCCGCACCCGTGGTTGCTGGTGCTGCCTTTGATCGGCGCGCTGCTGGTGGGTGGCGCCGGGGTCTACGGTACGCGCCGGGCGCTGAACGCCAGCCCGCTGCAGGTGCTGCGCGAGAGCTGAGGCGCGGATCAACCGGGTCGCCTAGGGTTGAACGTAGGTGATCCGGTTGATCCACCACAGGTTCTCGCCAGTCGGGGTCTGCACCACGGCCTCGTCGCCCACTGCTTTCTTGAGCAAGGCACGGGCCATGGGCGAGTCGATGGAGATGTAGTCGTTGCGGCCGTAGATCTCGTCATAGCCGACGATCCTGAAGTGTTTCAGCTCGCCGTCCTCGTTCTCGATCTCGACCCAGGCACCGAAGAACACCCGACCTTCCTGCTCGGGCGCGTAGCGCACCACCTTGACGTCCTCCAGGCGCTTGCGCAGGTAGCGCACGCGGCGGTCGATCTCGCGCAGCAGTTTCTTGTTGTACTGGTAGTCGGCGTTCTCGCTGCGATCGCCCAGGGACGCCGCCCAGGCGACCTTCTGGGTGATTTCCGGACGATAGACGCGCCACAGGTGGTCGAGCTCTGTCTTGAGCGCCTCATGGCCTTCGGTGGTGATGATATTGGTGCTCAAGCTGCTGTCTCCTCAGCCTCAACGCAGTGTGATCAGGCCCTGGCGCGCGACGCGGGTCAGATGACCGATGACGGACGCGGCATTGGCGCCGTGGGGAGACTGTATCACCGCCAGGTCGAAGCGATCATTGGCGTACTGGCCCAGGCTGGCGGCGTCGTCGGTGAACTGGATGAGGAAGGCGCGCGCCTGGCCCTTGCGGCGTGACCAGCCGTCGAGGTGGCGCAACAAGGTAGGCTGGTGCTGGCCGTTGAGCAGGATGCGCGGGGTGCGCGAGGCCTGACCGGCAGGCAGGGGGCTCAGGCAGATGCTGGTACGTGGGCAACTCATGGGGTGTTTTCTCCGCCTCGCCAGTCTCGCTGGGCAGCGGTGGGAGGCGTCACCGAACCAGCGCTTTAGCGGTATTTCGGAGAAATTCGAGGCTTCTCCCGCGCCCCGCAAGTAGCTGTTTAAATCGGCGCAGGCAGCATCCTAGAGAAGCTGCGGGCGGACTGTCAACCGAACACGGGCAAAAACCGGGCCTCAGCGTTAGCGGCGCTTGGGGGTTCGCTCCAGCTTGCCGCGCTCGCGATTGAACGCCAGGTAGTACTTGTTGACGCTGTTGACGTAGTTCACCGGACCCATGCCCACCTGCTCCATCGCAACGCGCTCGGTCTGGAAGAACCACTGGTTGCTGTTCAGACCGCGCCGGCGCGCTTCGGCGCGCATCGCCTGCACGCGCTCAGGCCCAAGGTTGTACGCCGCGAGGATGAACGCCATGCGCTCGCGCTCGTTGAGCTGAGGGCTGGCGAAGAACTTGCGGCGGATCAGCGCCAGGTAGCGTGCACTGGCCTGCACGTTGCCATCGACGTTGCTGGTGTTGCTGACCCCGACCCGCCGGGCGGCGGCCGGGGTCATCTGCATCAGCCCATGGGCACCGCCCATGCCACGCGCCTTGGGGTTGAGGGTCGACTCCTTGTACGCCAGCGCCGCCAGGTTGAGCCAGTCCATCTGCTGGGCCGCGGCGTGCTTCTGCAATACTGGCCGCACTGACTCCAGGCGCTTGCGCTCGACCCGCGCCAAGGGGTTGTGGACCCGGTACTGGCGCCGGTAGATACGCTCGAAGGCCGCGTCCTGGTTGGCTGGCGCGCGGTAACCCTTGAGGAACTGGTCCACGGTCACCAACAGCACGCTGGCATCGCGCCGCACGTACCAGTGCATGGCGTCCGGCGGGGCCAGGCGCACCCGGGGGTTCAGGCGCAGGCGCGGCATGACCCGCGACCAGCGCTGGGCAATCGGCTGCTCGACCACGGTCAGGTGGTAGATCCCCGCCTGGACCATCTCCAGCACATCCTCCACCGCCAGGCTGGGATCGACCCACTCCACCTTGATCGGCGCGCGCTTTCGCTTGGCCAGCGTGCGATTGATCGCCTCGATCGCGGGGCCGGCGGCGCTCGCCGTGGTCAGGGCGATGGTCCGTCCTGACAACTGCTCGACCCGTGCGAAGCCGCGCTCGCCCTTGCGCCCGACCAAGGTCAGCGACACCGGGGCCATCAACGGCGCGCTCGCTTTCAAGTCTTTGAGCGAAGTCGGATCGAGCAGTTCGCCTGGCGCGGCAAGATCACCCTCGCCACGCTGCAGCGCGGCGAGCAGTTGCTCCTTTGCCCGCGGGATGACCTTTACCCGAATGTGCTGGCCTTCGGGAAGGCGCGCATTGAGGTAGTGCTCCAGTGCTCGCAAGCGATGATGCTCGACGCCCACCGGCTCGCCCTTGACCACGCCTGAGCTGTTCCGGCTCTGGTTGACCAGCACGCGCAGCACCTTGCTGCTGCGGATCTGCGCAAGGTCTCGGGCCTTGGAGGCCGGCACGCTTTGCTGCGGGCCGGGCAATCTTGCTTCAGCGGCGCCCGCCACAAGCAGCCCCATGCCCATCACGGCTGCCAGCAGCAGCTGCAGCATGCGCGATGGAACCTGTGGGTAGCGGATAAACGGCATGGATATGATCGGCACGAGACGGTTGACGGCAGAAGACCCTATCCATCCAGTGAAGTTCTGGCGTTTTGTCGGATTTCACAGGAGTTTGCTATCCTGCCCGACCCGCGGTACGAGAAACCACTCCATGCAACTGATCGACATCGGTGTCAACCTTACCAACGCAAGCTTCAAGGACAAGCAGGCCGACGTGGTCGAGCGCGCCGTCGCCGCAGGCGTTGCACAGATGATCCTGACCGGCACCAGCCTCGCCGGCAGCGAGGAGGCCGTGGCCCTGTGCGAGCGCCTGGACCCTGCCAGCGAGCGCCTGTTCAGCACCGCGGGTGTGCACCCGCACGACGCCAGCAGCTGGAGCGCCGACAGCAGCCGACAGCTGCGCGACCTGCTGGAGCAGCCACGGGTCAAGGCCGTGGGTGAATGTGGGCTGGACTTCAATCGCGACTTCTCTCCCCGCCCTCAGCAGCAGAAAGCCCTCGAAGCACAGCTGGCGCTGGCGGTGGCGTTGCAGATACCGGTGTTTCTCCATGAGCGCGACGCCAGCGAGCGCCTGCTGGCGATCCTCAGGGACTACCGCGACCATCTCCCGGCCGCCGTGGTGCACTGCTTCACCGGCGAGCGCGAAGCGCTGTTCGCCTACCTGGATATGGACCTGCACATTGGCATCACCGGATGGATCTGCGATGAGCGCCGTGGCACCCATCTTCATCCGCTGGTATCGAGCATTCCTCAAGGCCGCCTGATGCTCGAGAGCGACGCGCCCTATCTGCTGCCGCGCAGCCTGCGGCCCAAGCCCAAGAGCGGCCGCAACGAGCCAGCCTTCCTGCCCGAGGTGTTGCGGGAAGTCGCCCGGCACCGCGGCGAAACCCCCGAGCAGACCGCCGACCACACCACTGCCTGCGCCCGTGCATTCTTCGGCCTGACCGGGCTATCCGCTCGATAGCCAGCCTGAATTGGCCCCGTTCCTGGGGCCGCACTAAGCTTAGGACATGATTCAGAGGAACCTGTCCATGAGCAAACGCTTGCCCAATATCCATGCCTGGCAGTGGCGTGGCTATCACCACAACCACCGCCACCCGGCCAACCTGGTGTTGCACCTGATCGCGGTGCCGTTGTTCATCCTCGGCGCCCTGCTGGTGCTGTCCGGGCTGTTCGGCTTCGACCTGGGACAGATCGCGGTGGGCATCATCGCGCTGGTCGCAGGCCTGGGCCTGCAACGCCATGGCCACCGCCTGGAGGCCGAGCAACCGGAACCCTTCGCCAATCGCCCGGACGCTGTCAAACGCTTGCTGACCGAGCAATTCATCACCTTTCCGCGTTTTGTGCTGAGCGGCGCCTGGTGGCGTGCCTGGCGCGAGCGCCACAAACATCGCCGCTAGGCGAACACCGTCACCGTCTGCCGGCTCAACGCAAGCAATTCGCCCTCGGCGGACCACAGGCCCGCCGCCGCGTGCCCGTAGCCATCGCGGGCGTGCTCGGTTTCGGCGCAGTACTGGCACCAGTCCAGGGTGGACAACCGCCGCACCGGCTGGATGAACTCGATGGTCCAGGTCTGGGTGCTGCCCGCGGCTGGTTGCTTGAGATGCGAAAGCAGGGTCGGCGGCCAGGCATCGACCAGTGCCAGCAAGTGCGCTTCGCCCACAGGCTCTTCATCGACGCCCCGCAGCCGCACCCACCCGCCCATGCGCCTCGAGGTGTCGTGGCTGAAAGGCATCCCGCCAAGCGCCCAGCGCAAGGCCACGTGGCGCATGAACTCCGGCGTGACACCCTTGACATAGGGCAGTTCAGGCGCCGCCTGGGCCAGAGGTTTCATGTCGGGCGGCGGCAGCCCGTCGACCCGCACCACCGAATCGCGTCCCGCGCCAAAGCTGCCCTGCATCAGGGTAACCACCACACCGTTCTGCAGCACGCGCCCGAGCAGCGTGCTGACCGCCTTGCCCTCGCGCAGCACCTCGATCTCGAACGTCAAGGGCACCTCCGGCGCGGCCGGGCCGACGAAGGTGATCGCCAGCGAGCGCGCATGTCGCCCGTCGCCCACCTTGTGGCGCATGGCCTCGAACAGCAAGGCGGCCATCAGCCCGCCGAAACTGGCACGCCCCTGCGCCCAGGAGGCAGGCACGGTGATGCCCGGCTCACGGCCACGCACCGCTGCCAGCAACTGTGAAAAATTCATGTCGACCTCGCTTGCACCGGTAAAGCCCTGATCTTAACCAGCAGGCCGCTACCGGGCAGCCCGCATAACGGCCATTTGCAAGACCTAGCGGCGCTTCAGCGCCGCCTGCAGGCGCTCCAGCGTGCCATCGGCGGTCTTTTCACTGTCTGCCAGTTCGCCTGTCCAGGCGTCGGTGCAGCCTGCCAGGTCAGCCTGCTCCCTGGCTTGCAGCAGCCACTGCACACGGTCGTGCCAGTCGCCAAGATCGCCTTGGGCACGCTTGAGCTGGCGCTTGAGCGACTTGCCGGCGTGGTCGAGCTGTGGGTACGCCTCATCGCCGTAGCGCACGCGCTTGATCAACAGGCGCAGGCGATGACGGTCGTGCGCCGGATCCTTCAGTGCCTTTTCCAGCTTGCGCCACTGTTTGCGCAGGCGCTGGTCGATGCGTTTGCGCAACCCGCGCACCTGCCCTTCCCGGTCCGCGGCGCGCAGGAAGTGGGGAAATACATCGAGGATCGCCAGCACGCGCTTGAGCTGGGCACTGCCCGCGACGCCCGCGAAGGTCCTTGTCCTGCCTGCCAGGCGACGTTGACCGGCGGCTTCATGCCCACGGGCGATCAACTGGCCAGCCAGCACCTCGCGGTCGCGCAACGGCGTGGTCAGCGTCCCGAGCGCCTTGGCGGCGTCCTCAAGCTGCTCCACGCCCGGCAAGTCGCGCAGCGGGCGCAACAGGCTGCGCAAACGTCGCAGCGTGGTGCGCAAGTCATGCAGCGCCTCGCTGTCGGTATCGGCGGCAAGGCGCTGCTGGCAGGCCAGCAAGCGCACCTGCAGGGCAAGGATTCGTGCTATGGCGTGGTCCAGCATTGCAGACATGCGACTCTCTCCGTTCAGCGACCGGCGCGCGATTCACGAATATAGAAACGCGCTTTCTCGGCCTTCTTCGTGCAGCCTTCGAAACCTTCGAACTGCTGCTGGGTCTTGGCGCCGGTCAGCAGCGACAGCGCCTTGGAGTAGCTGACGGTGCCGGCAAAGCCCTCGGCCTTGGCCAGGTCGAGCTCCTTCCATGCCCCGTCCAGTTGAGTGGCGCAGCTGTCACGGTAGGCTGTCTTGCCCGCGCAACCGGCCAATGCCAGAGCAATCAACGGAAGGCAGATCCAGGCTTTCATCGGTAATACCTCAAAGGTGGGAAGCGTGATGGCTGTTCGACGGCTATCCTCGCGAAAAGTGCCTCGCCAAGCGCGAGCGAGCGCTGATGGACGTTGAAGCGCACCGGCGATTGGGGCACGCTCGAGCAATCGCTGCAAGCGCTATCCGGGAGGCACCATGAGCAAACGTGTGGCACTGGTTCTTGGCTCAGGCGGAGCCCGGGGGTACGCCCACATCGGGGTGATCGAGGAGATCGAACGGCGTGGCTACCAGATCGCCTGCGTGGCAGGCTGCTCCATGGGCGCGGTGGTAGGTGGCATTTACGCCGCGGGCAAGCTCGACGACTACCGCCGCTGGATCGAAAGTCTGGACTACCTCGACGTGCTGCGCCTGGTGGATGTGAGCTTTCGCCTGGGCGCCATACGTGGCGAGAAGGTGTTCGGCCAGATCCGCAAGATTGTCGGCGAGGTGAACATCGAAAACCTTCGCATTCCCTACACCGCTGTTGCCGCCGACCTGACCAACCAGCAGGAAATCTGGTTCCAGGAAGGTTGCCTGCACCAGGCGATGCGGGCCTCGGCAGCCATACCCAGCCTCTTCACGCCCGTGGTGCAAGGCAACCGTATGCTGGTGGACGGTGGCATTCTCAACCCGTTGCCGATCATCCCCGTGGTGTCCTCGCACTGCGACCTGATCATCGCCGTCAACCTCAACGCCACCAACCAGAAGCAGTACCAGCTGCCCGTCATCGAGCGCCCGGCCGCCTTCAGGCTGCGGTTCGACAACCTGATCAGTTCGCTGGGCTCGCACCTGCCCTTCCGGCGCAAACCGGCCGAGCAACTGCTGCGCCTCGAGCAGGAAATGACCGCCGAGAGCCCGCAACCGCCCAATCCCTGGTTAAGCGAGGCGGCAAACCCGGAGGCCCAGCAACCGGCGGCCGCCCCGGAGAGCGCAGGCGCGCCGAAATCAGCCACGGGCTCGTTCATCGTCGACAACGTGGGCCCTGCCTCGTTGCTCGATCTGATCAACCAGAGCTTCGAGGTCATGCAGACCTCCTTGGCCCAGTACAAGATCGCAGGCTATCCACCCGATGTGCTGATCAACGTCCCCAAGCGGGTGTGCCGCTTTTTCGAGTTCTACAAGGCGCCCGAACTCATCGCCCTGGGCCGGCAAATCGCGCGTGACACCCTGGACAACTACGAGCACGAGCGGCGCTGAGGCCGGAAACGAAACAGGCCGCATAAGCGGCCTGTTTCGTCTTGGAGGAGCACCACTCAGTAGCGCGTGATGTCCGCCTTGGTTTCCAGCTGCTTGCGATACGCCGCGAAGTCTTCGCGACCGGCACGCGAGGCCAGGTAGCCACGGTACTGCTGCTTCTCGGCATCGGTGGCGGCTGTGCCGTCGTTGACGCCCTTGAGCTGCAGGACCACCAGGCTGCCATCACCCAGCACCACGTTGCCATAGACCGGCCTGTCCTTGGCCTGGGGCTTGCCCATGCGGAACAGTGCCTTGAGCGATGCCGGGTCGATACCTTCCTGGCTGCGCGTCACGGCTTCATGGGCAGCCCACTGCTGGCCCTCGAAGCCCGCATTGGCCTTGATCGAGCCATCGCGCAGGCCCTTGACGAGCGTTTCGGCCTTGGCCTTGAGCTCTGCGGTGGCCTTTTCCTTGACCAGGTGCGCGCGGATGCTGTCGGCCACGGCCTCCAGCGGCAGTTGCGCAGGTTTGCGATGCTCCTTGGCGCGCAGCACGACCACCGTCTCGGGGTCCAGCTCGATGGCGTTGCTGTTGGAGCCTTCGTCGAGCACTTCTTCGCTGAAGGCTGCCTGGATCACGGCACGGTTGGCCGTGATGCCCTCGCCGCCTTCACGGCCGAACGGCGCCGCGGTCTGCACCTTGAGACCCAGTTCCTGGGCCGGCTGGGCAAGATCGGACGACTCGAACGCCGAGTCTTCGAGCTGCTTGGTGACCTCGACGAAGCGCTGCTCTACCTGCTGGGTCTTGAGCTCACGGGTGAGCTTGTCCTTCAGGCTGGCGAAGCTTGGCACTTCAGGCGCTTCGACGCCCAGCAGCTTGATCAGGTGATAGCCGAACTGGGTACGCACCGGCGCGGAGACCTGGTCCTTGCCCAGGGCATACAGCGCCGTCTCGAAGGCCGGATCGTAGACGCCCTGGCCCGCGAAGCCGAGGTCGCCGCCCGCGTTGGCGGAACCCGGGTCCTGGGACAGTTCCTTGGCCAGGGTGGCGAAATCCTCACCTTTGGCGAGACGCTGCTGGATCTCTTCGATGCGGGCCTTGGCCTGGGCATCGTCGACCTTGTCGTTGACTTCGATGAGGATGTGAGCGGCATGACGCTGCTCGGCCAGGTTGGCGATTTCCTTCTCGTACAACGCCTTGAGCTGCTCGTCGCTGACCTTGACCTGGTCGAAGTACGCCGACTTTTTCAGCTCGATGTAGTCGATCACCACCTGGTCGGGGCTCATGAACTCCTTGGCGTGCTCGTCGTAATGCGCCTTGATCTCGTCATCGCCGAGCTTGACCGCTGCCGTGTCCGGCTTGAGGGTCAGCGAAGCGAAGTCGCGGGTCTGCTTCTCGAGCCGGGCAAATGCCTCGACCTGCTTGTCGGTGACGAAGCTGCTGCCGGCAAGGCCGGTGCGCAACTGGCCAATGAGCATTTCCTCGGCCAGCATCTCGCGGAACTGCATGCGGCCGTAGCCCAGCTGGCGGATGACCTGGTCGAAGCGCTCGGCGCTGAATTTGCCGTCCACCTGGAACTCAGGCGTCTGCAGGATCAGCTGATCCAGCGACGCTTCGGAGAAGGCAAAACCTGCATCCTCGGCACCCTGCAACAGCAACTTGCGTTCGATCAGGCCCTTGAGCGCTGCTTCACGCAGCATCTTCTCATCGAGCATCGCCGGATCGAAGTCCTTGCCCAGCTGTTGCATCAGCTGGCGGCGCTGCATGTCAACGGCCTGACTCAGCTCGTTCTGGCTGATGGTCTGGCCATTGACCTTGGCGGCATCCTGGCTATGGCTGGCGGCCTGGAAAATGGCATCGAAGCCGGTCAATGCCATCAATACGACGATAAGGCCGATGATGGTCTTGGCAATCCAACCTTGTGAATTGTCCCTGATATTTTGCAGCATGCGTCCCCCAGAACGGCTGTACCACTGCGTCGACAACCGCGGAGCGTGGGTAGAAACCTGATAAAAGAAAGGCGCATCCGAGGGGGATGCGCCTTTTCGTAGCGTGCATGTCCGGCGGGTACGTTTGCGGCCCCGCCGCCACGCGATCGGACCTGGCGAGCCAGGTCCCGCTGAAAGAGACGACTTAGTTGACGGCGTCTTTCAGGCCTTTGCCTGCCTTGAAACCTGGAACCTTGGCAGCGGCGATCTTGATCGCGGCGCCCGATTGCGGGTTACGGCCGGTGCGCTCGGCGCGCTCCTTCACCGAGAAGGTGCCGAAGCCGACCAGCACGACGTCGTCGCCTTGCTTCAGGGCACCGGTAACGGATTCGATGACTGCGTCCAGCGCCTTGCCGGCGGAGGCTTTGGAAATATCAGCAGATGCGGCGATAGCGTCAATCAGTTCCGACTTGTTCACTCTAAGTCCCCTTATCTCTATTTAAGTATGTTTCTAAGTATGTAAAAGTTTGAAACGAGCGCTGGGTGGCCGGGTGACACTCGGGTGGCGCTTTATAGCAAGCCCCCGAAAAAACTGTCAAGAAAAGCCACCCCAGCGAAATTCGAATTAATGCGTGCTGATTCTTTCCTTGGCATCGCTGTCGCGCTTTTCATCCTTCGCGACGATCTCCGGAGCCACATCTGGCAAGGGCTCGGGGGCGTATTGCAGCGCAATTTGCAGGACTTCGTCAATCCATTTGACCGGTTTGATCTGAAGATCCTGTTTGATGTTTTCAGGAATTTCCTTCAGATCGCGAACATTCTCCTCCGGAATGATCACGGTCTTGATCCCGCCGCGATGCGCCGCGAGCAGCTTTTCCTTCAGGCCGCCGATGGCCAGGACCTGGCCTCGCAGGGTGATTTCGCCGGTCATGGCGACATCGGCGCGCACCGGAATCTGCGTCAGCGCCGAGACCAGCGCGGTGCACATGCCCACGCCAGCACTCGGACCGTCCTTGGGCGTTGCCCCTTCAGGCATGTGGATATGCACGTCGTGCTTCTCGTGGAAGTCAGCGGCGATCCCCAGGCTGCGGGCGCGGCTGCGCACCACGGTCTGGGCGGCGGTGATGGATTCGACCATGACATCGCCCAGCGAGCCGGTCTTGATCAGCTGACCCTTGCCCGGGATCACCACCGACTCGATGGTCAGCAGTTCGCCACCGACCTGGGTCCAGGCAAGGCCGGTGACCTGGCCGATCTGGTCCTGCTGCTCGGCCAGGCCGTAGCGGAACTTGCGCACGCCCAGGTAGTGCTCGAGCTGCTCGCCCGCAACCTTGATCGCAGGCGGCTTGTTGCCGGCACTTTCCTTGACCACCTTGCGGCAGACCTTGGCGATCTGGCGCTCCAGCCCACGCACGCCCGCTTCACGGGTGTAGTAGCGGATGATGTCGCGAATCGCCGAGACTTCGACCTCAAGCTCGCCTTTTTTCAGGCCGTTGGCCTTGGTCTGCTTGGGCACGAGGTACTTGATCGCGATGTTGATCTTCTCGTCCTCGGTGTAGCCCGGCAGGCGGATGACTTCCATGCGGTCGAGCAGCGCCGGTGGAATGTTCATCGAGTTCGAGGTGCAGAGGAACATCACGTCCGAGAGGTCGTAGTCGACTTCCAGGTAGTGGTCGTTGAAATTGTGGTTCTGCTCGGGATCGAGCACTTCAAGCAGCGCCGAGGCTGGATCGCCACGCATGTCGCTGCCCATCTTGTCGATTTCATCGAGCAGGAACAGCGGATTGCGCACGCCGACCTTGGTCATCTTCTGGATCAGACGACCCGGCATCGAGCCGATGTACGTACGGCGGTGGCCGCGGATCTCGGCCTCGTCACGCACACCGCCCAGGGCCATGCGCACGAACTTGCGGTTGGTGGCGCTGGCGATCGATTCGGCCAGGGAGGTCTTGCCGACCCCTGGCGGGCCCACCAGGCAGAGCACCGGGCCGCGAATCTTCTTCACGCGCTTCTGCACCGCGAGGTATTCGAGGATGCGTTCCTTGACTTCTTCCAGGCCATAGTGGTCGGCATCGAGGATTTCCTCGGCCTTGGCCAGGTCCAGGCGGACCTTGCTCTGGGCCTTCCACGGCACCTGGACCAGCCAGTCGAGGTAGGACCGGACCACGGTGGCCTCGGCCGACATCGGCGACATCTGCTTGAGCTTGTTCAGCTCGGCCTGGGCCTTGGCGTAGGCATCTTTTGGCAGGCCGGCAGCGTCGATGCGCTTTTTCAGCTCTTCGGCTTCGTTGTGGCCTTCGTCGCCATCGCCGAGCTCTTTCTGAATGGCCTTCATCTGCTCATTCAGGTAGTACTCGCGCTGGCTGCGCTCCATCTGTTTCTTGACGCGCCCGCGGATGCGCTTCTCGACCTGCAGCAGATCGATCTCGGCATCCAGCAGCGCCAGGACATGCTCGACACGGGTCGGCAGGTCGATGATCTCGAGGATCTCCTGCTTCTGCTCGATCTTCAGCGCCATGTGCGCGGCCATGGTATCGACCAGGCGGCCAGGCTCTTCGATGCTGTTGAGCGACGACAGGACCTCGGCAGGGACTTTCTTGCCCAGCTGCACGTACTGTTCGAATTGCGACAGCAGCGTACGCACGAACACTTCCGACTCGCGCTCGGCGGCATCGGTTTCGTCGATCAGGGAGACTTCGGCACGGATGTGCCCT
>NZ_DATELE010000014.1:0-24371 GCF_035277045.1 Pseudomonas sp.
AAAGCTAAACGGAGCAAGGTTCGATGTCCCGTAATGAGCCCTTTGAAAGCGTGCCCATGGCGAACGACCATCCGGACCAGGCCGTAAGCCTGTCCCAGGCGTTGCTGGCACCACGCATCGTGATTGAAAGTACCCAGCCGGTGCTCGATGCCGGGGAGTTCGCGGCCAAGGCCGTCGCCGGCCAGCCGGTGCAGGTGACCAGCAAGGTCTATGTCGATGGCCATGACCAGCTCAGCGTCATGCTCAACTGGCGCCAGGCCCACAGCCGCCGCTGGCACTGCGTGCCGATGGAGTTTCTCGGCAACGATGTCTGGCAAGCCGCGTTCACGCCCCTTGAGCTGGGCCTGCATCTGTTCAGCATCGAGGCCTGGATCGATCCCTATGCCACCTTCTGCCACGACCTGGAAAAGAAGCACCACGCCGGGGTTGGCGTGCAGCTGGAGCTCGAAGAGGGCCGGCTGCTGCTCGGCCAGGGCATCGAGCGCAGCGAAGGCCTGCTGCGCGAGCAGTTGTCTGACCTGCAGCAGCGTCTCCCGGGCCAGTCGGTCGAGGACCAGGTCAACCTGCTGCTGCATGCCGACACCGCCGTGCTGATGAGCGAGGCCGAGCACCGCAGCTATCTGACCCGCAGTCCCGAACTGCCCCTGGATGTCGACCGCGAGCGCGCGCTGTTCGCCAGCTGGTACGAGCTGTTCCCACGTTCGATCACCGACGATCCGGCGCGCCATGGCACCTTCAACGATGTGCACGACCGCCTGCCAATGATCCGCGACATGGGTTTCGACGTGCTGTATTTCCCGCCGATTCACCCGATCGGCGCGCGCCATCGCAAGGGGCGCAACAATTCCCTGCAGGCGCAGCCCGATGATCCTGGCAGCCCGTATGCCATCGGCAGCCCCGAGGGCGGGCATGATGCGATCCATCCTGAGCTGGGCAGCCGTGAGGACTTCCGCCGCCTGGTCGCCGCCGCCGCCTCGTTCGGCCTCGAGATCGCGCTGGATTTCGCCATCCAGTGCTCTCAGGATCACCCTTGGCTGAGCGAGCACCCCGGCTGGTTCAGCTGGCGTCCGGACGGCACCATCCGCTACGCCGAGAACCCGCCGAAGAAATACCAGGACATCGTCAACGTCGACTTCTATGCCGCCGATGCCGTGCCGTCGCTGTGGCTGGCCCTGCGCGACGTGATCGTCGGCTGGGTCGAGGAGGGGGTCAAGACCTTCCGCGTCGACAACCCCCACACCAAGCCGCTGCCCTTCTGGCAATGGATGATCGCCAACGTGCGCAGCAAGCATCCGGACGTGATCTTCCTCGCCGAGGCCTTCACCAAGCCTGCGATGATGGCCCGCCTGGGCAAGGTGGGTTACGCCCAGAGCTACACCTATTTCACCTGGCGCAATACCAAGGCCGAGCTCACCGAGTACTTCGAGCAGCTCAACCAGCCGCCGTGGTCGCAGTGCTACCGCCCCAACTTTTTCGTCAACACCCCCGACATCAATCCGTTCTTCCTGCAGAACAACGGCCGTGCCGGCTTCCTGATCCGCGCCGCGCTGGCCACCATGGGATCGGGCCTGTGGGGCATGTATTCCGGGTTCGAGCTCTGCGAGGCGGCAGGGCTGCCGGGCAAGGAAGAATACCTGGACTCGGAGAAGTACGAGATCCGTCCGCGGGACTTCACCCAGCCTGGCAACATCGTCGCCGAGATCGCCCAGCTCAACCGGATTCGCCGCCAGAACCCTGCCTTGCAGACGCACCTGGGGTTGAGCTTCTTCAACTGCTGGAACGACAACATCCTCTACTTCGGCAAGCGCACCGCCGACAAGAGCAACTTCATTCTGGTCGCCATCAGCCTCGACGCGCACAACGCCCAGGAAGCCAGCTTCGAGCTGCCGCTGTGGGAGCTCGGCCTGGACGACAACGCCGACACCCACGGCGAGGACCTGATGAACGGCCACCGCTGGATCTGGCACGGCAAGACCCAGTGGATGCGCATCGAACCCTGGAATCAGCCATTCGGTATCTGGCGTATCGAAAAAGCCCAATAGAAAGGAGTCGTACATGGCCAAGCGTACCCGTCCGGCAGCTTTCATCGACGATCCGCTGTGGTACAAGGACGCGGTGATCTACCAGGTACACGTCAAGTCCTTCTTCGATTCGAACAACGATGGCATCGGTGATTTTCCAGGGTTGATCGCCAAGCTCGACTACATTGCCGAGCTTGGCGTCAACACGCTCTGGCTGTTGCCGTTCTACCCCTCGCCACGGCGCGACGACGGCTATGACATCGCCGAGTACAAGGCCGTGCACAGCGACTACGGCAACCTGGCCGACGCCAAGCGCTTCATCGCCGAGGCACACAAGCGCGGCCTGCGGGTGATCACCGAGCTGGTCATCAACCACACCTCCGACCAGCACCCCTGGTTCCAGCGGGCACGCCATGCCAAGCCCGGCAGCAAGGCCCGTGACTTCTACGTCTGGTCCGATGACGACCACAAGTACGACGGCACACGGATCATCTTCATCGATACCGAAAAGTCCAACTGGACGTGGGACCCGGTGGCCGGGCAGTATTTCTGGCACCGCTTCTACTCGCACCAGCCCGACCTGAACTTCGACAACCCGCAAGTGATGAAGGCGGTCATCCGGGTGATGCGCTACTGGCTCGACATGGGCGTGGACGGCCTGCGCCTTGACGCGATCCCGTACCTCATCGAGCGCGACGGCACCAACAACGAGAACCTGCCCGAGACCCACCGGGTGCTCAAGGCCATTCGCGCCGAGATCGATGCCAACTACCCCGACCGCATGCTGCTGGCCGAGGCCAACCAATGGCCCGAGGATACCCGGCCGTACTTTGGCGAAGGCGATGGCGACGAATGCCACATGGCCTTCCACTTCCCGCTGATGCCGCGCATGTACATGGCCCTGGCCATGGAAGACCGTTTTCCGATCACCGACATCCTGCGCCAGACGCCGGAGATTCCTGCCAATTGCCAGTGGGCGATCTTCCTGCGCAACCACGATGAACTGACCCTGGAGATGGTCACCGACCGCGAGCGCGACTACCTCTGGAACTACTATGCCGAGGACCGCCGCGCGCGAATCAACCTTGGCATCCGCCGCCGGCTGGCGCCGCTGCTGCAGCGCGACCGCCGGCGTATCGAACTGTTGACCAGCCTGCTGCTGTCGATGCCCGGCACGCCGACCCTGTACTACGGCGACGAGATCGGCATGGGCGACAACATTTTCCTCGGCGACCGTGACGGTGTGCGCACGCCGATGCAGTGGTCGCTGGACCGCAACGGCGGCTTCTCGCGTGCCGACCCGCAGCGCCTGGTGCTGCCGCTGATCATGGACCCGCTGTATGGCTACCAGGCGGTCAACGTCGAGGCCCAGTCCCACGACCCGCATTCACTGCTCAACTGGAACCGCCGCCTGCTGGCGGTGCGCAAGCAGCAGAAGGCCTTTGGCCGTGGCACCCTGAAGATGCTGACCCCAAGCAACCGGCGCATCCTCGCCTACCTGCGCGAATTCACCGATGCGGACGGCCAGACCGAGGTCGTGCTGTGCGTGGCCAACGTGTCGCGCGCCGCCCAGGCGGCCGAGCTCGACCTGTCACAGTACGCCGAAAGCGTGCCGGTCGAGATGCTCGGCGGCAGCGCCTTCCCGCCCATCGGCCAGTTACCGTTCCTGCTGACCTTGCCGCCCTATGGTTTCTACTGGTTCGTGCTGGCGCCACGCGACCGCATGCCCAGCTGGCATGTGGAACCTACCCAGAGCCTGCCGGAGTTCACCACCCTGGTGTTGAAAAAACGTATGGAAGAATTGCTCGAGTCCCCCGTCTGCGACACCCTTCAGGACAACGTCCTGCCCCAGTACCTGCCCAAGCGGCGCTGGTTCGCCGGCAAGGAGGCCCGCATCGAACAGGTGCGTATCCGCTATGGCGTGCGCTTCGGCACCTCGACCACGCCGGTGCTGCTCAGCGAGATCGAAGTGCACGGCGGCGGCCAGGTCAGCCACTACCAGTTGCCGTTCGGCCTGATCGGCGAAGAGCAGATCAACAGCGCCTTGCCTCAGCAGTTGGCGCTGGCGCGGGTGCGCCGCAGGGGCCAGGTCGGCCTGATCACCGATGCCTTCGTGCTCGAGCCCTTCATTCGCGCTGTGCTGCGCGCCTGCCAGGACGGCGCGCGCCTGCCGAGCGACGCCGGCGAGCTGCGGTTCGAAAGCACGGCGCAGTTGGCCACGCTGGGGCTGGGCGAGGACAGCGAGGTGCGTTACCTGAGCGCCGAGCAGTCCAACAGCTCGGTGGTGGTCGGCAACAGCCTGGTGCTCAAGCTGATCCGGCGGGTCAACCCGGGTATCCACCCTGAGCTCGAGATGAGCGCCTACCTGACCGCCGCAGGCTTCGCCAACATCTCGCCGTTGCTTGGCTGGGTCAGCCGCGTGGACGGGCAGGGCGAGCCGCATCTGCTGATGATCGCCCAAGGCTTCCTGAGCAACCAGGGCGATGCCTGGGCCTGGACCCAGAACACCCTGGAACGCGCGATCCGCGACGAGATGGAACCGGGCAACGGCGAGCCTGCCGCCCATACCGATGCCCTCGAAGAACTCACCGGCTTTGCGGCACTGCTGGGTCAGCGCCTGGGCGAGATGCACCTGCTGCTTGGCGCGCCGAGCGATGATCCGGCCTTCGCCCCCCACCCCAGCAGCGCCGAGGACAGCCAGCGCTGGGGACGTCAGATCAGTGCCGAGCTCAGCCACGCGCTCGATCTTCTGGCGCAGCACCGCGAGAACCTCGACAGCGAAAGCCAGGCCTTGGTCGATGACCTGCAGCAGCAGCGCGACGGCCTGGCCCGGCATGTCGAAAACCTTGCCGGACTGGCCCAGGGTGGGCTGCTGATGCGTGTGCATGGCGACCTGCACCTGGGCCAGGTGCTGGTGGTGCAAGGCGATGCCTACCTGATTGATTTCGAGGGTGAACCTGCGCGTCCACTCGAAGAGCGCCGGGCGAAAAACAGCCCGTACAAGGATGTCGCCGGCGTGGTCCGATCCTTCGACTATGCTGCAGCGATGATCCTGCGCAGCGCCTCGGCCGTAGACCTGTCCGAGGCCGCTCGGCAGGCGCGTCAACGCGTTGCCCGGCATTACCTTCACCAGTCCCGCCACGCCTTTGTCGAGGCCTATGGGCTGGCGACGGCCGCCATGCCCCACGCCTGGGAACAGGCCGAGGGCGAGCGTGCCGCGCTGGAGCTGTTCTGTCTGGAGAAGGCTGCCTACGAAATACTTTACGAAGCCGAAAACCGGCCTGGCTGGCTGGCCGTGCCCCTGCACGGCCTGCATGGATTGATCAGTACCTGGGGAGAGTCATAGATGAATGCAACAACGCGTGAAAACGGCGGACTTCGGCATCGGGACGTAGACGCCCTGGCCCGCGCCGAACACGCCGACCCGTTCGCTGTACTGGGCCCGCACCCTGATGGTGCGGGCGGCGTGTTTGTGCGTGCTTTCCTGCCCAATGCCTTGAGCGTGCGCCTGTTGGCGCGAGAAGGCGGCCATTCGTTGGTCGAGCTGCACCAAGGTTCGTTGCCGGGCCTGTTCACCGGTCACCTGGGCGAACCTCAGGATTATCTGCTGCAGATCGCCTGGGCCGGCGGCGAGCAGGTCACCGAAGACCCGTACAGCTTTGGCCCGCAACTGGGCGAGATGGACCTTCACCTGTTCGCCGAAGGCAACCACCGCGACCTGTCGGGCCGCTTCGGTGCCCAGCCGCTCCAGGTGGACGGCGTCGACGGGGTCTGTTTCTCGGTATGGGCGCCCAACGCCCGGCGCGTCTCGGTGGTCGGCGATTTCAACAACTGGGATGGCCGCCGCCACCCGATGCGCCTGCGTCATGATGCCGGGGTATGGGAGCTGTTCATTCCGCGCCTGGCGGTCGGTGAGGCCTACAAGTTCGAGGTGCTCGGGCGTGACGGTGTGCTGCCGCTCAAGGCCGACCCTCTGGCGCGTGCCACCGAGTTGCCGCCCAGCACGGCTTCGAAGGTGGCCGGCGCCCTGGGCCATCAGTGGCAGGACCAGGCGTGGATGGAACAGCGTGGCGATCGCCACGCCTTGACCGCCCCCCTGTCGATCTACGAGCTGCATGCCGGTTCCTGGCAATGCGAACTCGATGACGCCGGTGAGGTGTCGCGCTTCTACAACTGGCGCGAACTGGCCGATCGCCTGGTGCCTTATGTCCAGCAGCTGGGCTTCACCCACATCGAGCTGCTGCCGATCATGGAGCATCCTTTCGGCGGCTCCTGGGGCTACCAGCCCTTGTCGATGTTCGCACCGACCGCCCGCTACGGTACCGCGGAAGACTTTGCCGCCTTCATCGATGCCTGCCACCAGGCCGGTATCGGCGTGATCCTGGACTGGGTGCCCGCGCATTTCCCCACGGACGAGCACGGCCTGGCGAACTTTGACGGCACGGCCCTGTATGAATATGCCAACCCGCTTGAAGGCTTCCACCAGGACTGGGACACGCTGATCTACAACCTGGGGCGCAACGAAGTGCGCGGCTTCATGATGGCCTCGGCGTTGCACTGGCTCAAGCACTTCCATATCGACGGCCTGCGCGTGGATGCGGTCGCCTCGATGCTCTACCGCGACTATTCGCGCAAGGCAGGTGAGTGGGTGCCTAACCGCCATGGCGGGCGCGAGAACCTGGAAGCCATCGATTTTCTGCGCCACCTCAACGACGTGGCGGCGCTGGAGGCCCCGGGCAGTCTGATCATCGCCGAGGAGTCCACCGCCTGGCCAGGCGTCAGCCAGCCCACCCAGCAAGGTGGCCTGGGGTTCAACTACAAGTGGAACATGGGCTGGATGCACGACACCTTGCATTACATCCAGAACGATCCGATTCACCGCGCGCATCACCACAACGAGCTGAGTTTCGGCTTGATGTATGCCTACTCCGAGCGCTTCATCCTGCCAATCTCCCACGACGAAGTGGTGCACGGCAAGCATTCGCTGATCGACAAGATGCCTGGCGATCGCTGGCAGAAGTTCGCCAACCTGCGCGCCTACCTGGCCTTCATGTGGACCCATCCTGGCAAGAAGCTGTTGTTCATGGGGTGTGAGTTCGGCCAGTGGCGCGAGTGGGACCATGATAGCCAGCTCGACTGGTACCTGCTGCAGTACCCCGAGCACAAGGGCGTGCAGAAGCTGGTCGGTGATCTCAACAGGCTGTACCGCGAGCTGCCGGCCTTGCACGACCAGGATTGCAAGCCGCAGGGCTTCCAGTGGCTGATCGGCGATGACGCCACCAACAGTGTCTATGCCTGGTTGCGCTGGAGCAATGCGGGCGAGCCGTTGCTGGTGGTGGCCAACTTCACCCCCGTGCCGCGAGAGGGCTACCGCATCGGGGTGCCGTATGGAGAGCGCTGGCAGGAGGTGCTCAACAGCGATGCCGAGAGCTACGCAGGCTCCAACCTGGGCAACTTTGGCACGGTCGCCAGCGAAGAGGTCGCCAGCCACGGACAGCCGTTGTCGTTGGCATTGAACCTGCCGCCGCTGGGCGTGTTGATCCTGAAGCCGGAGTAAGGTTTTTCCATCGCTGATCCTGCACGGGGGTGTGCAGGATCGGTGATGGATATCCGCAGGATGCCTACCACCGCATCCTCACCCCCATGCTGCCGATCAACCCGTTCAGGTCATTGTCATCCACATCGCTGCTGTAATCGGCGCTCACGAACATCGCCACAGTGGGTGTCAACCGCGCCACCAGTCCCAGCCCCAATTCCACCGTGGCCGAGTTCCGCCCGCTGCTGATCTTGTCCACCTCGTCAAGCTTCACCGTGTCGGCGTTGCTGAAGTCATACCAGACGTTGGTCCGCACGTAGGGTTCGATGGGCATGCCGCGCACGTTGTAGCGCGCCGACAGCCTGGCACCGACCCGGCCGGTCCATGAAGGCTGCTCGTTGAACGCCTGCAAGGTCTCGGTCTTCGCCTGGCCGCCCGGATAGTATTGCTGGTTGATCAACTGCGCCTGGGGCTCGATCACCCAGTGCGCGCCCAGACCGATGGGAAAACCGCCTTCGACCGACAAGGTCACCGCATGACCACTGTCATCGAGCCGCTGCCCGCTCGCGCTGCGGCCATTGACATCGAAACGGGTGCCCATGGCCACCGCATCCACATGCCAGCCCTGGTCATGGGTCATGCTCCAGTACATCCCCAGGCTTTCGCCAGTGAGGTTGACGGCGTTCCTGTCCCGATCGCCGAGCCGTGGCCGCATGCCGTTGTAGCCGCTCTGCAGGTTGCTTTGGCCAACGAAGATCCCGGCCCGGTGCACATTGCCGCCGCTGGTCTCACGCACGAAGAGGTCCGGGCTGACCTGCAGCTGCTGCCCGGGTGCCTCAAGCTGGGCTGGCACCGGTGCTTCAGGATCTGGCGCACCGGGGAAGAACTGCGACCACTGGCTGACGACAAGGTCTGGCGAACCCTGGCCATGCCGCTCGGCCATGCGCTCGGAAAAGGCGCTGAGCATGCTCAGGCCCAGACCGCTGGCACTGACCGGGTCCAGCGACAGTTGCGGCATTGCCTCCTGCTGTAACAGGCTGGCCAAGGGGGCGTCATTCGACAGGTCAAGGGCACGGGTCTCCAACGGGGTTGCCAGAAGCAGCGACGCGGAAACCGCGCAGAAAACATACCCGAGACTTTCAGGGTTCGACGTTTTTTTCATGGCGGTTCTCCTCTGATTTTTACAGCCAAGGTCTGGCCTGATGTCACGAGCTGTAAGGCAAGATCAGAGGGCGACATAAACCAGCGCGCCGGGCCCCTGCACGCGCGCAAACACGCGAGCTAGAGGCCCGGAACGTAGTTTTTGTTGTAATTCGTTACCGTGTAGATAAGGAGAGGAGTGTGATTGCGTCAAGCAAGTGAAAGGCTCGCGATACACCCTGTCGACGAGCGTCTAATATCTTTAAAATCAATGAGTTAATAGGTCTAAAAGCCCTTTCGCGATAGCGCGGGGGCTCGTTATGCCGAATCATTGCTAAAGATGAACCTCGACCGATAGAGGGAGGTGATCCGACAAATGCGTCCAGGGCCGATGCCCCAGGATTCGCGGCGAACAGCTTTCGGCATTGCGCAGGTAGATGCGATCCAGCCGCAACAACGGCAACCGTGCAGGATACGTCCGGGCCAGCAGACCCTGATGACGCTCGAACACCTCATGCAGGTTGCCCTGGCGTCTCAGGGTGCGATTGCCGTGCAACTTCCAGTCGTTGAAATCGCCGGCGATGATCACCGGTTCATCGGCAGGCAGCGCATCGAGCAACTGCTGCAACAGCTCGAGCTGCTGCTGCCGATGGCTCTCGAGCAGCGAGAGGTGCACGCAGATGGCATGCACGTTGCGTGGGCCGGGCACGTCGAGCACGCAATGCAACAGCCCGCGGCGCTCGGGGCCGGTGATCGAGACATCGAGGTTGCGGTACTCGAGGATCGGGTACTTGGACAGCAGGGCGTTGCCGTGATGGCCATCTGGATAGACCGCGTTGCGCCCGTAGGCGAAGTCGCTCCACATGCTGTCGGCAAGAAACTCGTACTGCGAGGTCTGCGGCCACCCGGGATAGCGGGCAGCGTGACGGTCGTGGCTGCCCAGGACTTCCTGGAGGAAGACGATATCGGCCTGGGTGCTGCGTACCGCGTCACGCAGTTCGGGGAGGATGTAGCGGCGGTTGAAGGCGGTGAAGCCTTTATGGGTGTTGACCGTCAGCACCCGGAGCCGGTGCACGGCAGGGGCATTGCTGACGGCGGCGAAACCTGGACTGCCGGCTTCGAAATTCACGGTGACTCCTGGTCGGCGGGGTTACTGATTAGGACCGGCCAGGCCTCACCGTGGTTCCTCGCGTCTCAGTCCTCCTCGCGCTGCAGCACGAACAGCAGCATCGAGCGACCGGTGACCTCGAACTCGGTCTCGAACTCCAGGCGCTGGGCCTTGCGCAGTTGCGGGCGATCGGTGTCGATCAGGCAGCTCCAGTGGCTGCCCTCGGGTACCGGCGGCAACACGAAGGGCACGGTGTCGTGATGGGCGTTGACGATCAGCAGCAGCGTCGCGTCTGAGCCTGGGCGGGCGATGCCGCTGACCTGCGCGCGGCCGTCCATGATCATCCCCAGGCAGCGGCCGTGTGGGTCCTGCCATTGCTCCACGGTCATCTCGCTGCCATCGGGGGCCAGCCAGGTGACGTCCTTGACGCCGATCGCCTCGTTGTAGTCGCCGACCAGGAAGCGCGAGCGGCGCAACACGGGATACTCCAGGCGCAGTTTGGTCAGGCGCTTGACGAAGGTCAGCAGCGCCTTGCCTTCATCGTCGAAGTCCCAGTTGATCCAGCCGATCTCGCTGTCCTGGCAGTAGGCGTTGTTGTTGCCATCCTGGGTGCGGCTGAATTCGTCGCCGGCAACGATCATCGGCGTGCCTTGGGACAGCAGCAGCGTGGCGAACAGGTTGCGCATCTGACGCATGCGCAGCTCGGCGATTTCCGGATCTTCGGTCGGCCCTTCGGCGCCGCAGTTCCAGGACAGGTTGTTGTCGGTGCCGTCCTGGTTGTTCTCGTCGTTGTCCTCGTTGTGCTTGTCGTTGTACGACACCAGGTCGCGCAGGGTGAAGCCATCGTGCGCCGTGATGAAGTTGACCGAGGCATAGGGCCTGCGCCCCCGGTTGTTGAACAGCTCGCCGGAGGCGGTGATGCGCGAGGCGAAGTCGGCCAGCTGGCCTTCATCGCCTTTCCAGAAGGCGCGGGCGGTGTCGCGGAAGCGGTCGTTCCATTCGGCCCAGCCGGGAGCGAAGTTGCCCACCTGGTAGCCGCCTGGGCCGCAGTCCCAGGGCTCCGCGATCAGCTTGACCTGGCTCAGCAGCGGGTCCTGGCGGCAGGCGACGAGAAAGCTGTGGCGCTCGTCAAAGCCATCGTGGTAGCGGCCCAGGATGGTCGCGAGGTCGAAGCGGAAGCCGTCGACATGCATCTCGCCGGCCCAGTAGCGCAGCGAGTCGGTCACCAGCTGCAGCACGCAGGGGTGGCTGAGGTCGAGGGTGTTGCCCGTGCCGGAATCGTTGATGTAGTAGCGTTTGTCGTCGGGCATCAGCCGGTAGTACGAGGCATTGTCGATGCCGCGCATCGACAGCGTCGGGCCTTGCTCGTTGCCCTCGGCGGTGTGGTTGTAGACCACATCGAGAATCAGCTCCAGGCCATGGTGGTGCAGGTGCGCGACCATTTCCTTGAACTCGGCGATCTTGTTGTTGGCGAGGTAGCGCGGGTGCGGCGCGAAGAAGGCGATGCTGTTGTAGCCCCAGTAGTTGTTGAGGCCTTTCTCGAGCAGGTGCTGGTCGTTGACGAAAGCGTGGATTGGCAGCAGCTCGATGGACGAGACGCCCAGATCCTTGATGTGGTTGAGCAGATCGTCGTTCATCAGGCCGGCGAAGGTGCCGCGATTGCCCTCGGGCACCGAGGGATGGCGCATGCTGATGCCGCGGGTATGAGCTTCGTAGATCACGGTGCGGTCCCACGGTACCTGCACCCGCTGGTCACGGCCCCAGGTGTAGGCAGGGTCGATCACCTTGCACTTGGGCACGAAGGGGGCGCTGTCACGCTCGTCGAAGCTCAGGTCGCCGTCCGGATGACCAATGGTGTAGCCGAACAGTGCCTCGGACCATTTGAGCTCGCCGACCAGCTGCTTGGCGTACGGGTCGATAAGGAGCTTGTTGGGGTTGAAGCGGTGGCCGTTCTCCGGCTCATATGGGCCATGGACCCGGTAGCCGTAGATCAGGCCCGGATGCGCGTCAGGCAAGTAGCCGTGATAGATCTCGTCGGTGTACTCGGGCAGTTCGATGCGCTCGATCTCGTTTTCCCCGCTGGCATCGAACAGGCACAGCTCGACTTTGGTCGCGTTAGCCGAAAACAGCGCGAAGTTCACCCCCAGTCCGTCCCAGGTGGCACCGAGGGGGAAGGGCTGGCCTTCGCGAATGCGTGTAGGGGCTACGGAGCGATTGGGCTTCTTGGGTGTGCGTGGGGTCATGGCATCCTCTCTTTGACCGGTAAAGCAGCAGGGCAGCGTTCGCCGCCGCGTGCCGAAAAATCGACAGCGTTAAGATTGGGTTTCACGCATCCATGCGCGGTGGGGTCGGGGGCAGGGCCCCCGAGGCGCGGGCCGTCAGGTTGCGGCGGGCTTGCGGCTCACGCGCGGCTTCTTGGCCGCGGCAGGCTTGGCCACTGGGGTGGTGGCGACGCTTGGCTGCGGGGCCAGCTTGGTTTCCGCGGCTTCCTTGGGCTTGGCAGCGGTCTTCTTGCGTGGGGCGGCCTTGGGGGCCAGGGCTTCAGCTTCAGCCAGCTTGCGGGCCATTTCCCAGTGGCGTTCTTCCTGACCCTCTGGTTGCCCTTCGGACTCCCAGATCTGGTAGGCGAATTCGCGGATACGCTTATCATCGACACTCATTTCGACGCTCCTGATGCTTATTAGGCATGTTCAATCAACAGGTTGACCGGGAACTCCGCCAGCGCTGCACCCACGGACAACTCTCTAGAAGAGCTGACCGCGGCATCGCCGAAAAGTCCCGTGCAATTGGCAGGTGACAAGGCAAACGGCAGTATCAGCCGGGTGTCTTCCCAGTTCTGGGCTGGGATAAGTGGAATCGGTGCATTGCCCAGCAGGCTTGAGGCCAGCCGCGGCACGATGATGATAGCCCGCTCGCCTTCGCCTAGCCGGGCAAAGGCTAGCACCTTGTCAGCGTGGCGCCCCTTTATGTTCAGCGGCAGGTAGTCGCCGCGGCGCCACAGTTCGGGATGCGCCCTGCGACAGTCCAGCACGCGGGCGATCAGCGCCTGCTTGACCCGGCCATCGCGCCAGTGGCCGAGCAGCTCGGCCAGCGGCAGGCTGTCGTCCAGCGCCTGGCGCCGGGCTGGGTAGTCCACGGGACGGCGGTTGTCCGGGTCGACCAGGCTCAGGTCCCAGAATTCATCGCCCTGGTACAGGTCCGGGACGCCGGGTGTCGCCATGCGCAACATGGCCTGCACCAGGCCGTTGAGCGCGCCGGGGGTGGCGATCACGCCGGCCGCATCGGCCAGCGACTGGCGCAGCTGTTGGTTCTGGTCGTCGAGCAGGATACCGTCGATGTATGCGGCGCAGGCCCCCTCGTAGGCCTCGTTGGGCGCGCTCCAGCTGCTGCGCAGTTTGGCTTCGCGCAGGGCTTTCTGTTGCCACTGGCCGATACGCTCGGCGTACTGCTGCAAGCCTTGGCGGTCATCGCCGCGCAGGTCCAGCGGCCAGCTGCCAAGCAGGTTCTGGTAGAGCAACAGCTCATCACCGGGCGAGGGCGCCGCGCCGTCTTCCAGGGCTTCGCGCAGTGGCGCCGCCAGTTCACGCCAGTGCTCGACACGGCTGGCCAGCCAAGGGCCGCGTTCGCTGAGCACGGCCAGGCGCGCGCGGCAGTCTTCGCCACGCTTGTGATCATGGGTGGCGGTCGCCAGCAAGCTGTCCGGGAAATCGCGCAGGCGCCGCTGCGCTTCGTTGTGGAACACCTCGGGCCCTGCGCTGAAGCGCTCGGCCTCGAAGCCGACGTCGTTGCGTGAAAGCAGGCGAGCCGAGCGGTAGAAGGCAGTGTCCTCCACGGCCTTGGCCGCGCTGGGGGCCGTCAACTGCTGGAAACGCACGCAGGCGTGGCGCAGTTGCTTGCGCGGCCGTCCCACGGGCAACTGGCGCCAGGGCTGACCGCCCAGCCAGCGCTGCAGGTGATCGAGCACCGGCCAGTCGTTTTCGCTCAGGCGTTGCCGCGCACCCTGCAGGGCATGCTGGAAAAACCCTTCGTCTTCAGCGGGGCGGCCCAAGGCGTTGATGTAGGTGCGATAGACCGGATAGTGCTCGACCAGCGCCAGCAACGCGCGGCGGATGGCGCCCAGGGTCAGGTCGCGGGTCATCAGGTCGTTGCGGGCCACCTGAAGCAGCGCCTGGGCCACCGACTCGAAGTCGCCGGCGAGGGTGCCATTGAGCACCAGGTGACGGGCCGCGCGGACTTCCTCGGCAAAGTCGGGACGTTCGCTGACCGTGCTCCAGAGCTCGGTCAGCGGCGCTTCCCCGGCGGGATCGTGCTGCAGCAACGAGACCTGGTTCATGAACTCGTAGCCGGTGGTGCCGTCGACCTGCCAGTCCCGATGCAGCTGCTCGCCGCTGCCGAGGATCTTCTCGACATAGATGGGCAGGTGCTCGATCGCCGCGTCGACCGGCCGTTTCGGCAGCAGCCGATCGACCCGGCGGCGCAGTTTGCGGCAATAGCCACGCGGGTCGGCCAGGCCGTCGATGTGGTCGATGCGCAGCCCGTCGACCAGGCCACGTTCGATCAGCTCGAACAGCTTGGCATGGGTGGCCTCGAACACCACCGAGCGCTCGACGCGCAGCCCGCCGAGTTCATTGATGTCGAAAAAGCGCCGCCAGTTGATGTCATCGGCGGCGGTACGCCAGCTGGCCAGGCGGTAGGTCTGGCGCTCCAGCAGCAGGTGCAGGCGCTTGAAGCCAGCATCCTCGCGGCTGTCGAAGGCCGACAGGGCGGAATCGAGGTCCGCGCCGCCGGCCACCAGGCGGGCCAGTTCGGCCTGCAGGGGCTGCGCATCGGCCAAGGGGTCGGCGGATTCGTTCAGCGCGGTGAAATGCTGGGCCAGCGCCTGCAGCGCCGGATCACAGCTCTGGCTGAGGATCCAGCCGTAGTCGCTTGGGCAGATAGGGAAGCGGTGTTCGTAATGGGCGGTTTCAAGCACGCCTTGCCGGGCATCGAAAGTCAGCGGGATTTCGCCGGCCTGCAGGGCAGCGCCGTAGTCGTTGCCCAGGAACGGCAGCAGCAACTGCCCGGCCAGCAGCGGGTCGCTGGAGTGCCACTGGATATCGAAGAATTCGGCGTACGGGCTGCGACGCCCCCAGGCAAGCAGGCTTTGCCACCAAGGGTTGTCGGCACCGCCAACGGCCATGTGGTTGGACACGGTGTCAAGGATCAGCCCCATGCCGTGCTGACGCAAAGCGCCGACCAGACGCTCGAGCGCGGGCTCGCCGCCAAGCTCGGGGTTGACCCGGGTCGGGTCGACCACATCGTAGCCGTGGCGAGAGCCTGCGCGGGCGGTGAGGATGGGCGAGGCGTACAGGTGGCTTATGCCAAGACGAGCGAAGTAGGGCACCAGGGGGACTGCGTCATCGAGGGTGAAATCAGAGTGAAATTGCAGACGTACGGTCGCGGTCAAAGGCTTCATCGGTCACGCTCATGGGCTTGTTCTCGGGCCTGGGCAAGGAGCTCCAGGCGGCGGGCGGCATCACTGTCGTCGAGCAGCTTGTCCACCTCCAGGGCAAAGCGGCGGCGCCAGTTGGGGTGGCCGTCGGTGGTGCCCGGCAGGTTGGGTTGCTCGTCGCAGCCCAGCAGGTCCTCGAGCGGCACCAGCACAAGCGGCGCACGGGTCTGCCCGAGGTAGCGGATGGCGGCGTCGATCAGCGCGTCGTCGCTTTCGAGCCGGGTGTTGAAGGCATGTTCCAGGGTGCGGCGAAGCCCCAGGGCCTCCATCTGGCGGCCATGGCGCAGCTCGCGCTCGGTGGTGGCGTCGACCAGCAACAGCCGGCTTTGCCAGTCGATGTCGCGTGCTTGCAGCCAGCCGGCCAGTGGCGCCAGGTCATGGGTGCCGGTGGTCGCCAAGGCAGTGTCGGGCCACTCGGGAATCGGCAGGAAATGCCCTGGCGGGTCTTGTTCGAAGGGCAGCACGCGCATGCCTAGCACGGCTTTTTTCGCCAGTTTCTCGCGCAGGCCCTCGGGCACCGTGCCCAGGTCCTCGCCGAGCACGATGGCCTTGTGGCGAACGGACTCCAGGGCCAGCAGGCGCAGCAGGTCTTGCAGGGGGTACTGGACATAGGCCCCGTCGCCCGGCTTTGCGCCCTGGGGAATCAGCCACAGGCGCTGCAGGCCCATGACGTGGTCGATGCGCAAGCCGCCGGCGTGGGCGAAGTTGGCGCGCAGCATCTCGATGAACGCCCGGTAGCCGTTGCGGCGCAGGCCTTCGGGGGAAAAACCGCAAATTCCCCAGTCCTGGCCATGGCGATTGAGGATATCGGGTGGCGCGCCGACGGTGAGCCCGGCGAGCAGTTCGTCCTGCCGGCTCCAGGCCTGGCTGCCGGCGCCGTCCGCGCCCACGGCAAGGTCGGCGATCAGGCCCACGGCCATGCCGTTGCTACGGGCGGCAAGCTGAGCGCGTTGCAGGCTGCGCTCGGTCAGCCATTGGCAGAAGACATGGAATTCGACCGCATCGGCGCTGGCCTGGGCAAAGGCTTCGATGTCGGGGCTGTGAGGGTTCTGCCAGGCGGATGGCCAGTCGCGCCAGTCACCGCCCAGTCCTTCGGCCACGGCGTGGGCCTGCAGCACCTCGAAGCGGCAGTGGTGCTCTAGCGCTTCACCGCCCGCGGCGCGGAAACTGTCGAAGTCCACGCGTTGCGGATGGTCGCCGTTGGCGAAATCCTGGTACAGCGCGCGCAGCAATTGCGCGTGAGCCTCGGCGGCATGGCCCCAGTCGACCAGCGGCAGGCGCTGCAAGGCGTTGAAGGTATCCTGCAGGGCGCAGGCTTCGACGGCCATGCGCACGGCCCGCTCGCCCAGCACGGCTTCAGGGCTGGCATAGAGGGTGTTGAGCAGCAAGCGGCTGGACGGTGAATAGGGGCTGTAGTGCTCCTGTCCTGCCGAAGCCAGGGCATGCATCGGGCTGATGGCCAGCGCATCGGCCCCGCGCTCGGCGGCGCCGCGCGCCAGCTTCTCCAGTGCCATGCAGTCGCCGTAGCCGCCGTCTCCGGGACGCCGCAGGCTATACAGCTGCGCGCTCAGGCCCCAGCAGCGGGGGGTGTCCTGCTGCGCGCTGTCGGCCAGGCCGTGGCACCGGGCCGGGGCGACGGCCAGGGTGAAGTGCTGTTCATCGAGGCTGATCTGGTGATAGCCGATCGGCAGGTCACCCGGCAAACGGGCCTGGTCATCCAGCCGCAGGTCGCGCTGGCTGCCATCCTCGAGCGTGACGCGGCCTTCGCTGCCGGCAGTGAAATAGGTGCGCAAGGTCAAGGGCTTGCCGGCCTCGCAAGTCAGCAGAGGGGGCAGGTGGTTGGCATCGTGCGCCTCTTCCAGTGCCTCGATGCTGGCAGCGATGGCGTCGTCATCCTTGGCAGGATGGCCGAGGCCTTCGAGCACTTGGCGCAACACCGCGTCCTCGACCTGTTGCGGGCGGCCGTTGGCGTCGATCCAGTCACGGGCGATGCCGGCCTTGGCAGCCAGGTAATGCAAGGGCTGTTGGCTCATTGGGCCTCCTGGCTCGGTGAAATCAGACTGGCCACGCAGCTGCGCGGTGCCAGTTCGGTGTCGGTGTGGCCGGTCTCGGCACTGTCGAACAGCCAGTGCTCACGCGCCGGAAGATCGACAGGTTGCGGCTCATCGCCCAGGTTCAGGTCGATCCGCAGGATCTGCCCGTTGCCCAGGCGCCAGCGGGCGCTCACGGCCTTCTCACCCAGCACCTTGGCGCCCAGCGGGCGGGTGCCTGGCAGTACCGGAATCACATGTTCACGACGCAGGGCCAGCAATTGCCGGTACAGCGCCTGCCAGGTTCTTGCCTGTTCAAGGTCTTCACCCGGATGCGACGCCTCGAAAGTGGAAACGGCATTGGGGTCGGGAATGCGTTCGCGCTGCTCGGGCTCGGCAAACGCGGCAAAGCTTGCGAATTCACCGCGGCGGCCCTCGCGCACGGCGTCGGCCAGCTCGTCATGGAAATCGGTAAAGAACAGGAACGGTTGGCGGCTGCCGCTTTCATCGCCCATGAACAGCAGGGGGATCATCGGGCTGAGCAGCAGCAGCGTGGTCGCCGCGCGAAGCGCCTCAGGCGGGCACAACCGGGTCAGGCGCTCGCCGAAGGCGCGGTTGCCGATCTGGTCGTGGTTCTGCAGGAACAGCACGAAGGAGGCCGGCTGCAGATGGCCGCTGGGCTCGCCACGGGGTTCACCATGGCGGTTCAGCTGGCCCTGGAAGACAAAGCCTTCGCCCAGGCAGCGCGCCAGTTTCTCGATGGGCGCGTCCTTGTAGTCCTCGTAATAGCCTTGCACTTCGCCGGTCAACAGCACATGCAGGGCGTTATGGCCGTCATCGTTCCACTGGGCATCGATACCCTTGTCGAGCAGGAACGCCTGGTTGTGCTCGTTTTCCAGCACCAGCCACACCTGGCGTCCAGGCGCCACGGCCTTGCGCACCCGCTCGGCCAGCTCGACCAGAAAGCTCGGGTCGTTGATGGCATGCACGGCATCGAGGCGCAAACCGTCGATGTGGTAGTCGCGGATCCACATCAAGGCATTCTGGATGAAGTACTCGCGTACCTCCGGACGGCGAAAATCGATGGCCGCGCCCCAGGGGGTCTGCCGGTCTTCGCGGAAGAAGGGGCTGGCGTAGGCATGCAGGAAGTTGCCGTCAGGGCCGAAGTGGTTGTAGACCACGTCGAGCATGACCATCAGGCCATGCCCGTGCGCCTCGTCGACCAGCGCGCAAAGCTCGCGGGGGCTGCCGTAGCTGTGTTGCGGCGCGTAGGGCAGGACGCCGTCGTAACCCCAGTTACGCTCACCGGGAAAGGCGTTGACGGGCATCAGCTCGATGGCGCTGATCCCGAGACCGGCCAGCTGGGGCAACCGGGCGGCAACGCCCTGATAGCCGCCCAGCACGCCGACATGCAGCTCCTGGATGACCGCCTCATGCCACGGACGGCCTTGCCAGTCGTGCTGCCATTGATAATCGCCGAGGTCGACCACCTGGCTTGGGCCGTGGACGCCTTCAGGCTGGTAGCGCGAAGCCGGGTCGGCGATCTCAAGGTCATCATCAATCACAAAACGGTAGCGATCGCCGGCCTGGCAGGGGGCAAGTCCGCTGTACCAGCCGTCCTCGCCGTCCACTGGCAGGAGCTCGATCACTGGTTGCCCTGCAATCCTCAACGTCACGCTGCGCGCATCCGGCGCCCAGAGGGCGAAGCGCGCCGACGTGGCGTCAATCATCTGTACGCCATGCTGGAGCATCGTCGGCACCTCTATCAGTAACGCGCGTATTGGGCCTGTTGCACCAGTTCTTCGTACAGCCGGGCGTAGGGTTCCACCGCCTGGCACCAGTTGAAGGGCTGCGTCATGGACAGGCAGCGCATGGCATTGAGCAGGTCTTTCTTGGCATGCACATAGAACGCCCGGCTGAGCGCTTCGCGGTAGCTGTCGACGGTGGATTCATCGAAGAGGAAGCCGGTGACGCCATTCTCGATGGTGTCGGCCAGTCCACCGGTATTGCGCGCTACCGGGAGCGATCCGAAACGCTGGGCGTACATCTGGCTGAGGCCGCAAGGCTCGTAGCGCGATGGCATGAGCAGGAAGTCGCTGCCGGCGAACATGCGCCGGGCATCGGTTTCGTTGAAGCCGATGCGCACGCCGATCTTGCCTGGGTGACGCAGCGCCAGGTCGCGCATGGCCTGTTCTTCTTCCGGCTCGCCGCGGCCGATGATCGCGATCTGCCCACCTTGGTTGACGATGTACTCGGCAACGCCCAGGGTCAGGTCGAGGCCTTTCTGGTAGACCAGCCGCGATACCACGGCGAACAGTGGGCCCGAGGAAGGTTCGAGCTCGAACAGCTCGCGCACCTGTTGGGCGTTGCGTGCCTTGCCTTCCCAGTCATTGATGCTGAAGTTGTGGACCAGGTGCTTGTCGGTGGCCGAGTCCCAGCTTTCATCGATGCCGTTGGGAATACCGCTGAGCAGGCCCTGCTGGGCCTTGCTGCCAAGGAATCCGTCCAGCCCGCAGCCGAAGTCCGGGGTGGTGATCTCCTGGGCGTAGGTCGCGCTCACCGTGGTGATATGGCTGGAATAGGCCAGGCCGGCCTTGAGGTAGGACAGCTTGCCGTAGAACTCCATGCCTTCCTGTTGCAGGGCGTGAGCGGGAATGGCGAGCTCAGGGCAGCTGCCACGGCTATAGACGCCCTGGTAGGCCAGGTTGTGGATGGTGAAGAGAGTAGGGGTGCTCAGGCCGCGCCAGTGCATGTAGGCCGGGGCCAGGCCTGCTGGCCAGTCGTGGGCATGCACCAGCTCGGGGGTCCAGTGGACCATGCCTTCGCCAGCGGCGATTTCCGCCGCGGCCAGGCCCAGGCGGGCAAAGCGGATGTGGTTGTCCGGCCAGTCGCGGCCGTTGTTGGCGCCATAAGGGGTGCCTTCGCGCTGGTAGAGCTCCGGGCAGATCAGGACATAGATCACCAGGCCGTCCGTGAGGTCCATCCGGCCGATCTTGCAGGCCGGCAGAGCGGCATGGCCGGGCAGTTCGCCGACGATATGAATCGGACTGTCGCTGTCCAGAACTTGCGGATAACCCGGGATCAGCACCCGGACATCGTGCAACTGGCGCATGGCCTTGGGCAAGGCGGAGGAAACATCGCCCAGGCCGCCGGTCTTGACCAGATCGGCGATTTCGGACGTAACGAACAGTACCTTGCGCTTCTGCGAGCCTGGGCGGTGCTGGGTGCCCGGTGCCTTGACTGTCGTCGCGAAGTCCGGCACTTGCGGCTCGCGGGTATTCGGATTGAAAAGCTCTACATGAGGTTCGACAGCGGCACTGATCATACTTCTCTCTCCGTCCCTATGGTGCGGGTGCTGACACCCTCTGCATTACATCGTGTTGGTTTTCTCTCTATTGATTGCGTATTGCACACACCCCGTTGTCTGCACACGCAGCCACTGCGCGATCCGGCCCAAGGGTCGACGGCATGCTTGCGGATGGGGTGGGTGGGCCTGGCCAGGAAGTCCTGTCGCGTGGCCTACTTCTTTGCTGACCCGCTGAGCCATTGAAAAGTTTCGACTATTTGCAGTCGGGGCTTTCGGCAGGTTCGACGGGTCGAAATTGAGTGTAGAAGAGCTGGCGATAAAAATGTGACCCGTTGGTCATTTTAGTCAGGTGACCAACGGAACCGTCGCCGGGGGGAGGTGTCAGGCGGGCGGGAGTAGGGAGGAGTGATGGCTGCTGATCAGCCAGCCATGGCCATCCCAGCGGTAGGCGAACGAGTAGCGCGCGGCCAGGCGCTGGCCGGTGGCGGCGAATTCGAAGGTATACAGGCCGTCGAGTGTGGCCGTGTTGCAGCCGATGCTGGCCTTGTAGGTGTCCAGCGTGCCGCTCGGGCGGTCGGCCAGGAAGTGGCGAAAGTAATCAATGCGCTCAGCGGTTGTCAGGCGAGGCTCTGCCGAGAGGGTCGGCAGAAGAATCGCATCTGGCGCATACAGGCCGGCGACGCCGGCCGGGTCCGCACGTAGCAGGTGACGGTTCCACTGCTCGAACAGCGCCAGGATTTCTGCCTCGTCGGCAGCCCGGCACTGTGTGATCATTGCCTGAGCAGACGCTGACAGGGGTGGCGCTGCCTGTGCGGACGCTGCAAGCGCGCTCAAGGCCAAAAGAAGCCAGGATCCAGCCGTTTTCATAGGATGTACCTCGCAGTGCAGTCGCCGGGGTGGCGGCTGCCCGAGCGCAGGCTAGACAGGCTGCGCTGGGCGGGGTATCAGAGGAGTCAGCGGCGCAGGTCGGTTTTATCGCTGCCACGGGCGTTGGCGAGCATCAGGCTGAGGCTGTCGACTTGCTGTTGCAGCTGGTCGCGCTCTTGCTGCAGACGGCGCAGCTCATCACGGCGCACAGTGACGTAGAGGGTCTGGACGGGGGCAGCTCGCATCAGGGTTCCCATTTGCACACCTCGCAATTGGCTTGTGACATTTACAAGCGTAGACCGCTTGGACGGCGGCGATTCTGAATTCTTTTTAAAGGCATGGGAACTTTTTTGTTTATGGTTGTCATGCCGTTCGTCGCTGAACCATGGACGGGTACGCTGGACTAACCTCAAAAGCGCGCGGTAAAACCAGGAAACGCGTTTCATTCATTTATAAAGGGAGCATCGGCTCATGCAATTGGGAATCGTCGGGCTGGGCCGCATGGGCGGCAATATCTCAAGACGGCTGATGCGGGCCGGGCACCGGACCGTGGTCCATGACCGTAACCATGAGGCGGTCACCACCCTGGTCGGCGAAGGCGCGGTGGGTGCCCATGACCTGGGGGCGCTGGTACAGAAGCTTGAAGCGCCGCGTGCGGTCTGGGTCATGTTGCCGGCCGGCGAGCCTACCGAGCAGACCATCGCGCAGCTGGCCGACCTGCTCGCGCCGGGCGATGTGATCATCGACGGTGGTAACACCTTCTACAAGGACGACATCCGCCGCGCCGCGCAGCTGGCCCAGCGCGAGCTGCACTACATGGACGTCGGCACCTCGGGCGGCGTGTGGGGGCTGGACCGCGGCTACTGCATGATGATCGGCGGCGAGCAGGAGGTCTTCGAGCGCCTGGAGCCGCTGTTCGCGGCGCTGGCCCCAGGCGTCGGCGACATTCCCCGCACCCGTGGGCGCAGCGGCACTCCCGAGCGTGCCGAGCAGGGCTACATCCATGCCGGCCCGCCTGGCGCCGGTCACTACGTGAAGATGGTGCACAACGGTATCGAATACGGGCTGATGCAGGCTTACGCCGAAGGCTTCGACCTGCTGCGCAGCAAAGGTGGCGACGGCCTGCCGGCTGACCAGCGGTTCGACCTGAACCTGGGAGAAATCGCCGAAGTCTGGCGTCGCGGCAGCGTGGTGACCTCCTGGTTGCTCGACCTCACGGCCGATGCTCTGGTGGCCGACCCGCAGCTTGCCGATTTCAGCGGTTCGGTGTCGGACAGCGGCGAAGGGCGCTGGACCATCGATGCGGCCGTGGAGCAGGCGGTGCCGGTGCCGGTGCTTTCAAGCGCCTTGTTCGCGCGCTTTCGCTCGCGCCAGCAGGAAGGCACCTACGGCGACAAGCTGCTGTCGGCGATGCGGCTCGGCTTCGGTGGCCACGTCGAGAAGCGCGAATGAAGAAGACCACCATCGAGGCAGCGCCTCCTTGCACCCTATTCCTCTTCGGCGCTAACGGCGACCTGGTCAAACGGTTGCTGATGCCGGCGTTGTACAATCTCAGCCGCGATGGCTTGCTCGACAAGAACCTGCGCATCGTCGGCGTCGATCATAACCAGGCCAGCGCCGGCGAATTCGCCGAGCGCCTGGAAGCCTTCATGCGTGAGCGTGACAAGGGCGGTGAAGGCGCCAGCCACTTCGACGACCAGCTCTGGGCGCGCGTGGCCACCGGTCTGGACTACCTCACCGGGGACTTTCTCGACACCACGACCTATGAAGACATTGGTCAGTACATCGACCAGTCGGCGACCGAAAACGCGGTGTTCTACCTCGCGACCTCGCCGCGGTTCTTTCCTGAAGTCGTGCAGCGCCTGGGCGCTGCGGGGCTGCTGGATGAATCGGAGGGCCGTTTTCGGCGCGTGGTCATCGAAAAACCCTTCGGCACCGACCTTGCGAGCGCCGAGGCGCTCAATGCCTGCCTGCTCAAGGTGATGCACGAACGCCAGATCTATCGCATCGACCATTACCTGGGCAAGGAGACAGTGCAGAACATCCTGGTCAGCCGCTTTTCCAACGGGCTGTTCGAGTCGTTCTGGAACAATCACTACATCGACCACGTGCAGATCACCGCCGCCGAAACCGTGGGTGTCGAGGGGCGTGGCGCGTTCTATGACAGCACCGGCGCCCTGCGCGACATGGTGCCCAACCACCTGTTCCAGCTGCTGGCGATGGTTGCCATGGAGCCGCCAGCGGCCTTTGCGGCCGACGCCGTGCGCAGCGAAAAGGCCAAGGTGATTGGCGCCATCCGCCCGTTGTCGCGCAACATGGCGCTGAAAAATTCCGTTCGCGGCCAGTATGTGGCTGGCCAGCAAGGTGCGAAGCAGGTGCCAGGTTACCGCGAGGAGCCCAAGGTCGACCCGCAGAGCCAGACCGAAACCTACGTCGCGCTCAAGGTGATGATCGACAACTGGCGCTGGGTGGGGATGCCGTTCTACCTGCGCACCGGCAAGCGCATGAGCGTGCGCGACACCGAGATCGCCATCTGCTTCAAGCCGGCGCCCTATGCGCAATTCCGTGAGTCGGACGCCGAGCGGCCCAAGCCCAACTACCTGAAGATCCAGATCCAGCCCAACGAGGGCATGTGGTTCGACCCGCAGGCCAAGCGGCCCGGGCCGGACCTGGTGATGGAGAACGTCCAGCTGGGCTTTGCCTACAAGGACTTCTTCGAGATGACCCCGTCCACCGGCTACGAGACGCTCATCTACGACTGCCTCACGGGCGACCAGACACTGTTCCAGCGTGCTGACAACATCGAGAATGGCTGGCGTGCCGTGCAGCCGTTCCTCGATGCCTGGGCCGCGGACGGCGAAGTGCACAGCT
>NZ_DATELE010000015.1:0-20602 GCF_035277045.1 Pseudomonas sp.
TGGCCGCTGACGTGGGGAAGGGCATTGCCCAGCTGGGCCTGAAGGATGCCGAACTGCTGAGCAGCCCCGAGGTGCGCACACGGCAAACCGCCCACTTCATTTTCGACAAGCCAATCGCCACGCGAGACTGGCTCAAACAATGCGACAAGGGTTTTGCCGACGCCGCGCTTGGTCACAAGAGCGTCGGGCGCAACCTGGTACTGATCACCCACAGCGGTTGCATCGACCAGCTGCAGCGGCAGTTCAATGTTGCTGGAGGAGAACGTTCCAGCGCCTACACCAGCGCGCTGTTCGTTTCTGTCTCCGACAAGGGCAGGGCACGCATCCTCGGCCAGATGAACGCCGATGCCTGGAACCATCTTGTTTCCAGCGCAGGTCTGTAAACATGCAGCGCTCTGGCCGTACCGCCTTCTACACGAACAACCTGGGCCTGCCGTTGCTGCTGGCGGCGGTCGTGTTCGTGCTGTTCGACATGACTCATCTGGACCAGCAGATCAGCAATTTACTGCTCGATCCGGGGACCGGCGAATTTATAATGCGGCACAACCCATGGTTTGAAAAAGCGACTCACAAATGGCCACGTATCCTGCCGAACTGGACGGGGGAACTGGCGGTCATCGGCAGTCTGTTGTCTTTTGTCTGGCCGCTGCTGGCGAAATTTCCTCAGCTGGGCGCAAGCCGGTTCCTGCAAGCAACACGCATCGGGCCCGTGTTGCGATTCACCACTCGCTATCGCCGAGACTTCCTGTATCTGGTAGTGACCTTCGCGTTGTGCACCGGAGTGATCCATTATCTGAAGAGCCACACCGGCATCTACTGCCCGGTGGAAACCACCCTCTACGGTGGAGCGGCGCCTCACAAGGAATGGTTCAGCAGTTTCACCTGGCTGGACAAGGCCCCGGCAGGCCGGTGCTGGCCCGGCGGCCATGCGTCCAGCGCATTCACGTTGCTGGCGGTTTACTTCGTGGCCCTGCGGTACCGGTGGCCGCATGCACGAAAACTGCTTATTGCTGTGCTCTTGCTGGGGTTTGTGTACGGAACCACGCGTGTGGTGCAAGGCTGGCACTACATGTCGCATACCTTCTGGGCCGGGATTTTTGTGTGGCTGACAGCCTGGGTGTCTGCATTGATGTTCTACGGCCGACCCGCGTTGCAGGGGGTGCCACGGGGGGATGAAAGCCGAATACCGGTGGCTGTGGTCGACGCGGCATAGACGCCGTTGGAAATATTTTCGGGTTTGTTGTCTGCGAGCAAAAGGTGAGCGCTGCCCACCTTCTGCTCGTGGTCCGCTCCGAGGTCTACCGCACGGGTTCGGTTATCATCCCGTGTGCTACATCCTCAACCAGCGCCTTGGCCATGCCGCTGAGGTAGTGCGCTCCCCAGACCATCTGACCATTGCCCTCGACCCCGGCGTGCAGCGTCATCTTGTAGACGCAGTCCAACAGCACTGACGCTTGTTCCAGGGCGTAGTCCGCGTCGTGCCCTGGAGTGACCTTGAACAGCCGGTTCGCGATCTTCCCGCCGACGCCCTCACCGAAGGTGCCGACGCCCGATGTTTTCAGCTCTTTGAAATTGACGTTATTGCTCATACCTGACCTCCATCGCATGCACGCCAGCGGGTCATCGCTAGCTGGAGGCATGCGCCGTACGTGTGGGAGCTGGCTTGCCAGCGAAGAATCCAACTCGGTTTTCCGGATCAGTGCACCGACTGCACCCGACTTAGCGCCATCTCGACAAGACTGCGAGCATTTTCAATTTCATGCATCGCCGCCAGGGTCAGGACCTGCCCGGCAGGTTTGGGAGATAGCAGCACTGTCTGCTGCGCGATGGTCAGGGCGCAGACCAGGTATTCCGAGGTTTGGAGAAGCATGGCTTCGAGGGAGGTAGATGCAGCAGTTGCATCGGGTGGATCTGGAACTATTTTCAGCATGGCGAACCTCTGATTTTTCGATGAAGAGCTGCCACAAGTCTGCTGTCAAACAGAAAGGTGGCGGCTATACGCGGGTTGACAGACCGGGAAAAATAGAGAAAAACCGGCGCACCGAAGTGCCCCACGCATAGCCGCCATAACACAGCGTAAACGTGGTCTATTAATTCACCAGCCTGTCAAAGCCGGTCGTTGATGATCAACGACTGGCCGAGACTAGACCGGCTAAAAGACCATCGCAAGCGCTCAAAGGCGGTAGCAGGATAATTCGGAAATTTCCTACAAGATATAGGTGAAGTCTGAAGTTTTGCCGTTTTTTCAGGCTAATCGTCGGGTTACTCAGCTTCAGCTTACACATTGCGTTTGGCCAGTCCTGGCCTCTTCGCTGGCAAGCCAGCTCCCACAGGTACAGCACAGGCTCCAGAGGCAGCGCCGGACCTATGTGGGCGCAACTGTCTTTGTACCCTGCTTACATCGCACAATCCGGTAGGGATGTGGCCCGGCGAGGGCTACGCCCTCGATCGCGGCACAAGGCACGCTCCCACAGGGCCCGGCTTTGCCGGGCCGGGGTTGTGATTACCTCGGTAGAAGACAGTTGCTCCCACAGATGCCCTGGCTGCGCTGGGCAGGGCATTGACCACAACACCCCACACCGGCCCAAGGCTCGGCAACACTCAGGCCCAGAACCCAGAACCCAGAACCCAGAACCCAGAGCCCAGAGCCCAGAGCCCAGAGCCCAGTACCCCGTGCCCGGCGAAGCCGAGCACCTGTGGGAGCGTGCCTTGTGCCGCGAAAGGGGCGCGCAGCGGCCCCAAAATCGCATCGACGCTGCAAAACCAACTGGCGACATCCAGTGCCCCCGTCACCCATCGCATGTACCGTCACCCCCACGCCCGCTATGAGAGCTGGCTTGCCAGCGAAGAATCCAACCGGGTTTCTGAATCAGTGCACCGACTGCACCCGACCCAGCGCCATCCCGACATCTTTCACACCCCCCTATACCCACGGGTATATGGACCCTGAAACCCCCCGGTTCTAATTTGAAGCCACAAAACATGACAACCGAGGAACATCCCCATGGATCGATTGAAAGGCAAGGTGGCACTGATCACCGGCGGCGCAGGTGGTTGCGGGCTGGCGGCATCGGAGCTGTTCGCCGCCGAGGGCGCCAAGGTGGTGATCCTCGACTTGCCGACCAGCCAGGGCGAAGCCGTGGCCGCACGTATCAATGCCACAGGCGGGCAGGCACTGTTCGTCGCCGCGGATGTTTCGGTGGCCGACCAGGTGCACAGCGCCGTGAGCCGGGCACAGGCACATTTCGGCGCAATCACCGTGCTCATGAACCACGCCGGCATCATCGCCGCCGGCCCCTTCCTGGAAACCAGCGAAGCCGACTGGGACCGGCTGATGAGCGTCAACGTCAAAAGCATGTTCCTGGTGACCAAGGCGGTGCTGCCGGGCATGCTTGCCGCGGGTGGCGGCAGTGTGATCTGCACTTCATCAATCTCGGCGGTGGTGGGCACGCCCATGGAGGTGCTGTACTGCACCACCAAAGGTGCCTGCCATATGTTCGCGCGGGCATTGGCCGTGGAATACCGCGATCAGAACATCCGCAGCAACGCCATCTGCCCAGGCTTCATTGGTACCGCCCACGGCCGGCGCGAGCTTGATCTTCTGCGGGGTTATGGCGTGGATGCCTCCGACGAAGCAATCAAGACCATGCAGGGGCGCCTCTGCGACCCGTCCGAGGTGGCCGCCGCCGCGCTGTTCCTGGCCAGTAACGAATCGAGCTTCGTCAGCGGCTCGCACCTGTTCGTCGACAACGCTTACACCGCCATGTGAAGACCGGCCAGCCCTGGCGGCTGGCCCACGAAAACAACAACAGACTGCAACTTTCAATTCTGCCCCAAGCCAATTCCAACAAAAGAGAGGCAGCAGATGGAAAACATCGGCACTTACGTCATCTACGTGATCATGGTGTGCGCGGTGGTCGGCGCCATCGCATCGATCATCAACGCAGAATCCGAGCTGGCCAAGGAGTTCACCGCGGGCCTGCACAGCATCGGCCCGATCTTCATCCCGGTGGCCGGGATCATGGCCGCTATTCCGTTCATATCCAGTTTCATCAGCCACTTCATAGGCCCGCTGTTCCTGGCCATGGGCGCCGATGCCGGCATCGCCGGACCGATTTTCATTGCTTCGGACCTTGGGGGCTACCAGTTGGCGCAGGCGCTGTCTCAGAGCCCCGAGGGATGGATTCTTGGCCTGATCACCGGGTTCCAGTGCGGCTCGACGGTGATCTTCGTCATCCCCGTGGGCCTGGCCATGCTCAACAAGGCCGACCACAAGTACATGGCGCTGGGCATCATGGCCGGGCTGCTGAGCATTCCCATCAGCATCGTCCTCATCGCCATGGGCATGCAGGCCATGGGGCTGGGCGTGCGCCCGGACATCGCGACGGCGGGCGCGGCCACCCAGGTGCTGCACTTCACCCTGCCAACCTTGCTGCGCAACCTGTCACCGCTGATCCTGTTCTGCGTGGCGCTGGCGGCGGCGCTGCGGTACTTCCCCAACCTGATGGTGAGCCTGTTCCTCAAACTGGGGCAATTGATGTACGCGGCCGTCACGCTGGTGCTGGTGGCCTCGATCGTAGAGTACTTCACCGGTGCGTTCACCGCGCTGTTTGGCGGCTGGGGCTTCGCACCGATCATCGCCGACAAGGATGATCAGTTCCGCGCCCTGGAAATCGCAGGGTATGTGGGCATCATGCTCTGCGGTGCGTTCCCGATGGTCTATCTGATCAAGCGCTTCCTGTCGCGGCCGATCGAGGCGGTGGCCTCCAGATTTGGCCTTTCTCCGGTCGGGGCGGCGGGTGTGCTGGCGGCGTCGGCCAATATCCTGGCGATGTTCCGGCTGGTGGCGGACATGCCGCCCAAAGACAAGGTGCTGGTCATCGCATTTGCCGTCTGCGCTGCCTTCACCTTCGGCGACCACCTGGCGTACTCGGCCAACTTCCAGCCGACGCTGATCGGGCCGCTGATCATCGGCAAGCTCGCGGGCGGGCTGCTGGGGATGCTGCTGGCGTACTGGCTCGCGGTACCTAAGGCCGAGCAACTGGGGCGCGAGGAAGAGCAGGCTGGCCTGCTGCAAGTCAGCGCGCCGTTGCGCTGATCGGGCCTGGCATCGTTCAATGCCGTTCGGGCTGGTACAGCCGGACGGCATTCGTGCATCCCTTCCGACAAAGCACAGGCAACCCCCATGAACAGCGACGACGCCAACCGCCTGGGCACGGTCATTCGCAGCATTGGCAGCGACACACTGGGCCCGGTCCTCGACGCAGCGCTCAAGGGCGTGGTCGATTTCGACATGAGCTGCGTCTATCTGTTTCGCTTCAACCAGCCCGCGCTGCTGATCCATGATGGCTACAACCAGCGGGTCGCCGAGCGCACGCTCAAGGCTTATCTGCGCGGAGGCTATCTGCTCGACCCCTTCTATGTCGCCTGCACCAACAATCATCCCGCTGGCTTGTGGCGCATGCGCGAATTGGCGCCGGACAGCTTCTTCGCGTCGGGCTTCTCCATTTCCCACGATATCCACCCCTGTGTCTCCTCGCATCACGGCAGCCTTATCGAGGAGATCGGCTTCATCGTGCCCGTGCGGCCACGCACGGCGCTGGTGTACTCGCTGATGCGCGGGCTGGACAAGGGCGCGTTCGAGCAATCCGAAGCCGAGCGGCTGACGGTGCTGAGCCCGGTGATCGATGCGGTCTTCAGCCAGCACCTGCGCCTGGCCCATGCGGACGCGCTGGCAAACCCGCAGGACTCGGACAGCCAGCTGGAAGATGCTTTCGTCGACATTCTCCAAGGCCAGCTGACGCAGACCCAGCGTCACGTGGCCAAGCTGATACTGCAAGGGCACAGCAGTCAGTCAATCTCACGCGAGCTGGGGATCTCGGAAGGAACGGTGAAGGTCCACCGGCACAACATCTGGCAGCGCCTCGGGATTGCCGGCAATGCCGAGCTGTTTCGGCTGTTTATCAATTACCTGGTGAAGAACAGTTGAGGCGCTAGCGCATCAGTGCGCAGTAGCAGGTATGGGCGGGAGGAGGGCATGGGTGTTTCATCGATCCCGCTGATGATTACTATCGAAAGGCCCGCCTGTCGGGTTGCCAAGGTCGACTTTTATAATCGCCTTCAATTTTTCCCTTCCCCCCGCCTGCTACAGGCGGCATTCCCCTTGGAACCCAGCCCCATGCCAAGTGCCACCCAGGCCCCTCAGGGCCTTCCCGAACACAATCAACGGAGCGTCGTGCAGCAGTGGCTGGCGATTCTCTCGGTCGCCGTGGGTGCTTTCGCCCTGGTGACCAGTGAGTTTCTCCCGGTGGGCGTACTCAACGATGTCGCCAGCGACCTGGGCATCAGTGCCGGCCACGCCGGTCTCATGGTGACCCTTCCCGGCATAATGGCCGCCCTGGCTGCACCCTTGCTGTCGGTGGGCATTGGCGCCATGGACCGTCGCTACCTGCTGGTTGGCCTGACGCTGCTGATGATCATCGCCAACTCGGTGGTGGCCTACGCCAGCGACTTCAGTCTGTTGCTGTTCGGCCGGGTGCTCCTGGGCGTCAGTATCGGCGGTTTCTGGGCGACAGCGATTGCCCTGAGCGGGCGCCTCGCGCCCAAGGGTGTTGGCGTAGCCCAGGCCACCTCGATCATCATGGTCGGTGTGACCCTGGCCACCGTGCTGGGCGTGCCCGTGGGCACCTGGCTGAGCGGCCTGATGGGCTGGCGCATGACCTTCCTGGTCACCGCGCTGGTGGGCGTGCCGGTGCTACTGGCGCAAATCTTCCTGTTGCCGCGGCTCACCCCGGACAAGGCCATTCGCGTCAGTGACCTGCCGGCCCTGTTCATCAATCCCCAAGCGCGGGTCGGGCTGATTGCCGTGTTGCTGATCGGCCTGGCGCACTTTGCCGCGTACACCTATGTCGCACCCTTCTTCAAACAAAGTGCCGGCTTCGATGGGCCGACCATTGGCTCACTGTTGCTGCTCTATGGCGTGGCCGGGGTGATGGGGAATATTTTCGCCGGTTTCGCGGCCAACCAGAGCGTGCGTCACACCCTGATGCTGGTCGCCCTCATGATCGGCGTCAGCACTGCCTTGTTCCCCTACTTCGCCACCGGCATGACCGGCGCCGCGATGCTGATCGCGCTCTGGGGCTTCGCCTTCGGCGCCTTCCCGGCCTGCTCCAGCATCTGGATGTTTGTCGTCGCGCCCAAGGATGTCGAACGCGGCATGCCACTGTTCGTCGCGCTGTTCCAGGTGATCATTGCGTTGGGCTCGTTCTTCGGCGGGCAGATCGTCGATCAGATGGGCAGCTCGGTGCTGATGAGTCTGGCCACGGCCCTGGTGGGCTGCGGGTTGGTCACGGTGCTTGTGCTGGGGCGTAACGTCAGCAATCGCCTGGTGGCCCAACCCACTTGATCTAGTGGACGGTATTCCGGGGCGCAGTATTGATAGCACCACCGCCCCGGCCTTCCCGATGACAACAGCCGCCATGAAAAGTTCCAGCTAGAGAGGCAAAACCGCGGCTTGCCTTTGAATGTTCACAAAGTTGTAACACAGCTGCTGCAAGATCACCCGGCCATCACACGGAGCACTTTCGATGATACGCCTGATGAAGTCTGCTGCACTCGCCGTTTCCGTTTCTCTTTGTGCCACTTCGGCCTCCTTCGCCGCGGAAAGCGTCCGCCTGACCGGTTCGGGCGCGAGTTTTCCGGCACCGATCTACCTCACCTGGTTCAAGGATTTCAGCAAGAACACGGCTGGCGTCACAGTTGACTATCAATCCAAAGGGAGCGGGGCGGGCGTTCAGGACTTTCTGAACAAGACGGTCGATTTCGCAGCCAGCGACTCGGCCATGAAAGACGAAGACATCGCCAAGGTTGGCGAGGGCGTGCAGTTGCTGCCAATGACCGCCGGCGAAATCGTCCTGGCGTACAACCTGCCGGGCAATCCAAAGGGTCTGAAGCTGCCACGCGAGGTGTATTCGAACATCTTCCTCGGCAAGATCACCCAGTGGAACGATCCGCAGATCGTCGCGGCCAACCCTGAACTGAAACTGCCTGCCACGCCTATCACTGTCGTGGTGCGTGCGGACTCCAGCGGCACCACCGCGGTATTCACCAAGCACTTGTCGACCATCAATCCAGGCTTCAAGGAAGCGTTGGGTGAAGGCAACACGGTCAACTGGCCAGCCACCGACAAGTTCATCAAATCGCCCAAGAACGACGGCGTGACCGCCACCGTTCGCCAGACTCCGGGCGCCATCGGCTACATCGAGTACGGCTTCGCCAAACTGGCCAAGGTCGACTTCGCCGTGCTGCAGAACAAGGCCGGCCAGTACGTCGTGCCGAACGCCGAAAGCGGTGCCGAGGCGCTGGCCGCGGTGAAGATGCCGGAAAACCTGGTGGCCTGGCTGCCTGATCCGGACGGTGCCAAGTCCTACCCGATCACCACCTACACCTGGTTGATCTTCCGCAAGGACAACGGTAACCCGGCCAAGGCCAAGGCCATGCGTGAAATGGTCGAATACAGCCTGACCGAAGGTCAGAAGATCGCCGACTCGATGGGCTACATCCCGCTGCCACCGTCGGTTGTCGACCAGGTGCGCAAAGCGTCCGCCAACATCCAGTAAGGCTTGCCAGACCGCTCCGGCGTGGCTTGTCAGCCATGCCGGGCGCGTCGGCCCTCTGTCCCGGAATCAACCAATGAACACACCTTTTGCCATACCGGATAACCCCGACTCTGCGTGCCGGCCACCGTCCGCGAAGGATTTTCTTGTCGATCGCACCTTCCGTGCGCTCGCTCGCGTAGGCGTGGTGCTGATTCTTGCGCTGGTCTTCGCGCTGATCTTCGAAGTAGGACGCAAGGCGCTTCCAGGTATGGAAAAGCATGGACTGGACGTGCTGTTCGGCAGCGTCTGGGACGTCAACCAAGGCAAGTACGGCATTCTCCCGGCGATCTGGGGCACGCTGTACAGCGCCTTTATCGCGTTGCTGATCGCGGGCTTTTTCGGCGTCAGCATTGCGATTTTCCTGACTCAGGATTTCTTGCCCCCGAAGCTCGCGGCGGTCTTCCGCACCATTGTCGAGCTGCTCGCCGCCATTCCCAGCGTCGTCTACGGCCTGTGGGGCATCTATGTGGTCATCCCGGCGATCCGGCCGTTGACCGCGTGGTTGAACAGCGAGCTGGGCTGGATTCCGTTTTTCGGCACCTCCTTGAGCGGCCCAGGGCTGCTCCCTGCGGCGCTGGTGCTTGCCATCATGATTCTGCCGACCATTGCCGCCGTTTCGCAGGATGCGCTGACAAGCGTGCCGATGAAAACCAAGCAAGCGGCCTACGGCATGGGGACCACGCACTGGGAGGCAATCCTCAAGGTGATGGTGCCATCCGCCGCCGCTGGCATCTTCGGCTCCCTGGTGCTCGGCCTGGGCCGCGCGCTAGGCGAAACCATGGCCCTGGCCATGCTGGTCGGCAATGCGAACACCATTTCACTTTCCTTGTTTGCCCCGGCCAACACGCTGGCGGCCCTGCTGGCACTGAACTTCCCGGAAGCCGGGCCGAACGAGGTGGAGGTCCTGATGTATGCCGCCCTGGTACTGATGTTCATCACGCTGCTGGTGAATGTCCTCGGGTCGTTGATCATGCTCTACGCCCAGCGGGGTAACAAATGATGACTAGCCTCACGACGCCTGCAATCGCACAGCCCAGCCTGCAGCGCAGATTCGAAGGGCGCGCCCTGCGCAGCCTGGTGCTGACCACGCTGGTGTGGAGTGCCGCATTCGTGGCCGCCGTGCCGCTGATCTCCGTGCTGTACATGCTGATCACCCGCGGCGGGGCCCGCCTTAGCCTGGAAGTGTTCACCGAACTGCCGCCCACCGGCTTCGAGATGGGCGGGGGCTTTGGCAACGCAATGGCCGGTACCTTCGTCATGGTCGGCATTGCCGCGGCCATCGCGGTTCCGGTCGGCATTCTCGCAGCGGTCTTCCTGGCCGAGCTCGGGCCGGACAGCAAGCTGGCGAACGTCTCGCGCTTTGCCGCCAGAATGCTCACTGGGTTGCCGTCGATCCTGGCCGGCGTATTTGCCTACGCCCTGGTGGTCATGACCACGGGGACCTACTCGGCCCCGGCAGGGGGTGTGGCGCTGGCGGTACTGATGCTGCCGATCGTCGTACTGACCGCCGAAGAGGCGATGAAGATGGTACCCAAGATCATGAAGGACGCCGCCTACGGCATGGGCTGCACACGCGCCCAGGTGATCTGGAAAATCGTCTTGCCTACCGGGCTTCCCGCCATCCTGACCGGCGTCATGCTGGCCGTGGCGCGCGCTGCTGGCGAGACCGCGCCGCTGCTGTTCACTGCCTTGTTCAGCAACTACTGGATCTACCACGAAGGCAGCCTGGCGGTCATGAACCCTACGGCGTCGCTTGCGGTACTTATCTACAACTTCTCTGGCATGCCTTTCGACAACCAGCTCGAGCTCGCATGGGCGGCCTCGCTGGTACTGGTCATGATCGTGCTGGTGGTCAACATCCTCAGCCGTATCTTTGGCAAGCCCAAGTATTGAAAACGGGAGCACCTGAACGTGAACGTATCAACTGCGCAAAAAACTGCTCCGTTAGTCAGCCAGGCGCCGGTGGTCATGGACTGCAAGCTGGACAAGATTTTCTACGGTAACTTCATGGCGGTACGTGACAGCCATGTGCCGATCGAAAAGAACAAGATCACCGGATTCATCGGGCCGTCCGGCTGCGGCAAGAGCACCGTGCTGCGTAGCCTCAACCGGATGAACGACCTGGTGAAAGGTTTTCGTTTTGAAGGACATGTGCACTTTCTTGGCCAGGATGTCTACGGCAAGGGCGTCGATCCCGTGGTCGTGCGCCGCTACATCGGCATGGTATTTCAGCAGCCAAATCCGTTTTCGATGAGCATCTTCGACAACGTCGCGTTCGGCCTGCGCCTCAATCGCTACAAGGGCGATATCGGCGACCGCGTTAAGCATGCCCTGCAAGGCGCTGCCTTGTGGGATGAAGTCAAGGACAAGCTCAAGGTCAGCGGCCTGTCCCTGTCGGGCGGCCAGCAGCAGAGGCTCTGCATCGCCCGCGCCATCGCAACCGAACCTGAGGTCCTGTTGCTGGACGAACCGTGCTCGGCCCTCGACCCGATCGCTACCCGGCGGGTAGAGGAACTGATGGTCGAACTGAAGAAGGACTACACCATCGCGCTGGTCACTCACAACATGCAGCAGGCGATTCGTGTCGCTGACACCACCGCTTTCTTCTCGGTTGATATTTCCCAGGGTTCGCGCACCGGCTATCTCGTCGAGATGGGCTCCACCACCCAGATCTTCGAGAATCCACGTGAACAACTGACGGGTGACTACATCAGCGGCAAGTTCAGCTGAGGCGTCCGGTCGTTTACCTTCTGTGTAGTGTTTTTCAGGATAGCCAATGCTTGTCACACGTCGTCTTGATCTGCCAGCGATAGAACGCGCACTGCGCAAGGTGCAGGGCAGCTTTACCGAGCTCAGCCAGCACTTTACCGAGCCGCGCGATCCGTTTACCGACGAGGTGCTGTGCAATGTACTTGAAGGCTATGCCCTGATTGACGACTATGTCGCGCGTGGCGTGGACCTTTTTGATCTCCAGCAACTGAACCTGATGCTGGAAATCAATGCCACGGTACTGTGCGGTAGCGACCCGGCGCGCCGAGCGGAGTTTGCACAGCATCTCGCGGCGACCGAGGAGCACTTCTTCAATAACGTGGAAGGCGGCATCAAGGATCTGTACAACTGGTATTGCGCCTACCGCAGCGATTCGGTCTGGAAGCGGGCGGCCGGTGTCTATGTGCGAATCCTTAGCAAGCCGCAACTGTTCATCGAGGGTAATAACCGCACGGGGTCGCTCATCGTCAGCTACTTGCTGATGCGCGCGGGGCTGCCGCCGTTCGTGTTGACGCTGGACAACGCCGAGGGCTACTTCAACCCGTCCTCGGTCATTCGCAACTCCGCCAAACATGGTGTCAAGGCATTGTACGAATTGCCCAAGATAAAGAAGAAATACGCGGCATTCCTGGAAGCGAAGGCGCCCGATCCCATGGTGTTCTTCCTACGTGGGGCGGCCGTGCCCATCTATCGGGGGAGTCATTGATGGAAAGCTCCCCAATGCTTGCGCAATGGCGGTCTCGCGGCCTCCAGGCGCGCCAGGCCATCGTGCGGGTGTTCAGGCGTCCGCAGGTTCGTATTTCGTTCGATATCGATGACACGCTGGCCTGCCAGCTCTACCACAGCGATGTCGAGCACAGCCGGCTACCGGGGTTTGTCCATCGCTGGCTCGGCGAACCCCTGCGACAAGGCACGCGCTCCCTGATCCGCGACCTGCGTCGCCAGGGATGCAGCATCTGGATCTATACCTCGTCTGGCCGCACCCCGTCCTACATCAGGCGCTGGCTGTTGCTCTACGGGATCCGCGTAGACGGGGTGGTCAATAGTGATCGTCACTACCATGGCCTGAAGGGGCATGGGCTTTCGAACCCGCCTTCGAAATTTCCACCGGCATTCGACATCGACTTGCACGTCGATGACTCCGAAGGCGTCGGAATCGAAGGCGCTGACCACGGTTTCCGCGTCGTTGTCGTGAATCCGGAAGATGAAAACTGGACGCGAAAAGTCCTGGATGCCGCGGTGAAAGTTCAGGCGCAGCTGGCGTGGCAGCAACCGCACAGGTATGAGGCGCCAGTTCGGCAGCGCTCGGAAGCGCTTGCCTCCTGAGGGATTCTCGGGTCTGCCCACGAATTGAACGCCAGGTGCACCTCGGTATCAACGGTCGGGGGGCGGCACCAACTCCAGAACGCGGTTACGACCGCCTTCCGCCAGCAGGTAGGTACCTGTAGCCGTACGTACGATGGACTGTGGTGCTTTCAGGAACGACAGGATCGTTCGTTGCTCGCCACGCGAATCAACCAGCAGCAACCGGGCGCGGTGGGTCGAGTCTTCGCTGATCCACATTCCCCGGTCATCGCACATCAGAAAGGTCGGCTTGTTCAGGTTGGCCACTATGACCGGGTCGCTGCGGTCTTCGGTCAACTGGTGAATCACGCCTCTTTCCTTCTCGGTGTAGAGCAGGCGGCCATCCGTGCAGCGGGTGATGGATTCGGCTTCATTGAGGTCATCGCGCACCACCGTCAAGTCGCGATCCTTCCAGCGATAACGGAATAACCGGCCTCTGCCTTTGCGGTCTTCGATTGCGTACAGGTCATCGCCGTCGTTCCACAGCCCTTGCACGTGGGCACCTTTGAACAGATCGATAACCTCGCCATCCTTGAGAAAGCTGACCATCGCCCCATCGACTTCCTGGCTGTATACCCACCCGCCGTGAGAAGCGACCATGCCGTCGGGTTTGGACAGGTTGGCCACCATCACCTGGCGCCTGCCATCCGGGTGGATGCGCACGATCGTCCCGCGCCCCCTGGGCAGCTCCTGGCTGACCATGAGCGAGCCATCTTGCATGGGCCCCAGTGACGCGGCCTTTGGCACATCGCGGTGGACAACCTTGAAACGCCAGCCATCGGCCGACTGCACGGGGTAAAAGTACTGCCAGGCAAAAAATCCCAGCGCTGCAAGCAGCGCGAGACAAGCCCCACCTAGCGCTACCCGTAACGTCCGATACCACGCTCTCGCGCCCTTGTTCTTGCTAGTTGTCTGAATCATGGACCAAGCCGCCGACAAATGTTCGTACAGGATCGTCGCGCCCAGCCGTATCAGCACGATGCGATCTGGGTTTAACCGCGTTTGCCAAATACAGGACCTACCATCCGCTTATGGTCACCATCACTGTCGTGGCAATGCCAATGGCCGAGGCGCGCCTGCAAGGGGCGGAACTATAACCCACGCAATACCCGCCGTATTGATAGTTTCATAATGACTGAACTAAGTTTTTGCCGTCTGCGATTTGTCTGGGCGCGGAGCATCACCAGAATGCGCGCTTATCGTGTTGATAACCCATTTTGAAAAGGAAATTGTCTTGGGTGTAAGCAGGCGGAAATTTTTGATCGGCGGCGCAGTGTTGGCGGTTGCCGGTGGCGCGGGGATTCTGACGCCCATGTTGACGCGCGAGGGCAGACTCATCCCCGGCAAACCGAGAAGTGGTTTCGTGGAAGGCACCAACGGGCCCCTTGCACAGCAAGCAGACGTGGTCGTCATTGGTGCAGGCATTCTGGGCCTTATGACCGCGATCAACCTCGCTGAACGAGGTCTTTCAGTGGTCGCCGTTGAAAAAGGTGATATCGCGGGCGAGCAGTCATGCAGGTTTTATGGTCAGGTCATGACGTACAAGATGCCTGATGCGACCTTCCAGTTGCACCATCTTGCAAAACAACGTTGGCGAGAAATGAATGCCAAGGTTGGTGCGGATACAAGTTATCGCACACAGGGCAGGGTCGAAGTGCCTTTCGATGAAGAAGACCTGGAAAATGTCAGAACATGGATTGCCACCAAAACCAGGGAAGTGGGGTCCGACATCCCGTTCAAGACGCGCATCATTCAAGGGCGTGAACTGGATCAGCGGCTGAACGGCGCTTCATCACGCTGGGCAGTCGCGGGTTTCGAGGAAGACTCCGGAAGTCTGGACGCCGAAATCGCCTCGTATGTCATGGCAGAGTACGCGAAGAAGATTGGCGTCAGGATCTACACGAACTGCGCCGCAAGGGGATTGGAAACCCAGGCAGGCGCCATCTCTGATGTCGTGACAGAGAAGGGTGCGATAAAGACGTCTCGGGTTGTCGTGGCCGGCGGTGCGTGGTCCAGGTTGTTCATGCAGAACCTGGGTGTCGATGTTCCAACCTTGCCCGCGTACCAGTCACAGCAGATCATCAGCGGGGCACCTCGTGCGCCCGGGGGCAATGTGGCCTTGCCTGGGAATATCTATTTCCGCGAACAGGCCGACGGCACCTACGCAACGTCGCCTCGCGTCGTCGTTGCCCCGGTCGTCAAGGAGTCCTTCATGTATGGCTACAAATACATGCCGCTTCTGGCCATACCCGATTTCCCGGTTCATATCGCACTTAACCGGCAGCTCATCGATTCTTTCCTGCAGCCAACCCGCTGGAAGCTGGATGAAGTATCGCCCTTCGAGAAGAACAGGCTGATGACGGCGGCCCCCGATCTTCCAGAGCTGAATGCATCACTGGAAAAGCTCAAGGTCGAATTCCCCGCCTTCACGGCGTCGAAGTTGATCGATCAGTGGAGTGGTGCCATGGCGATCGCCCCGGATGAGAACCCCATCATTTCGACGGTGAAAGAATATCCAGGCCTGGTCCTTAATACCGCTACCGGTTGGGGCATGACGGAAAGCCCGATTTCTTCCGAGTTGACGGCAGATCTGCTGCTTGGCAAGGCTCCGGTCCTGGACCCAGAACCCTTCAGTCTGTACAGGTTTTAAACACTACTTTTAGCCGCTCACTGATTCGTGCACACGAATCAGTGACAACTATTCAGGAATGAGCCATGAAATTTGCTTTGAAGACCGCAGCGGCGCTGGCCTTGACAGTAGCCGCTGCCGGGGGCGTGCAGGCACAGGATGTTGTGCGCCATGGCGCAGGAAGTTTTCCAATCTCGTCTGCGGTGGAGATCCCTTCAGGGAAAACGGTGGTCTACCTCAGTGGTACCGTACCGTCGGTCACCAACCCCAGTGCGCCCAAGGGTTCTCTGGAGTCCTTCGGTGATACCAAAGCACAAACGGTCAATGTGCTTGAAAACATCCAGCAACAGCTGAAGGCGCTGAATCTTGGCCTCAAGGACGTGGTGAAGATGCAGGTGTTCCTCGTGGGTGGGCCTGAGAACGACGGTAAAATGGATTTCGACGGCTTCATGGCAGGCTACACGCAATTCTTCGGCCCGGCCGCCAGGCAGCCTGACCTTCCTGCGCGCTCCGCGTTCCAGATCGCAGGCCTGGCTGACCCCGCCTGGCGCGTGGAGATCGAAGTGGTCGCGGTTCGGCCTTGAGGGCTTGAGTACAAGCAGGGCTCGCGTCCTGTGTTGCAAAACGGGCCTGCGGGAGGCGCGCGCCCTCCCAGCACCGCCAGAAGTGTGAGATGGCCAGTCGCCGCCAGGGAATGTATCGGGATTTCAGTGGTCTGTTGGGGCATCTCAGTCCAGGCTACCCAACCATGAGAATCTCCCATGCCAGCTGGCTGCTGGTACTGCCCCTTCTTGGCGGCTGCCAGTACCTGCCTCATAGTACCTTCTTCAAGGCCCCCGAGAACGAACCGAATCCCGCCTGGGTGCGCATCGTCAACTTCACTCAGCACGCCGCGATCTACCAGGTCGAGAATGGGGTAAAGACAGGCGGGGCAGTTCGCCGTGGCGAACTACCCTTCGTGCATACCCAGGACATGAACATGCCCAAGGCCGGACAGGATCTGACGTTCGACTTCTACGAAACGCCGGTGCGCCCAGACCTGAAGTCCGAGGTATACATGGAGTGGGAGGGTAACCGCACCGAGTACTGCTACAACATCGCGCAGTTCACCCCCAAGCCAGGTCATTACTACGAGTTCTGGATGACGTCGGGACACTCCGGCAAGTGCAAGATGCACTCCAGCCTTATCGAGCGTGACGCGCAAGGTGAAGGCTGGCACCTGACGCCCAACCCGGACGTGACCTATTCCACCGGCAGCGATGTCAACGACGTCACCTACGGCAATGGGTTGCTCCGCGATTCGGACTAAAAACCAAACTATCCACTGCCGTGAGCGACTTTGCTCAAGCACGGTGGTTCCAGGGTGCAGTCCGTAGACAGGGCATGATGTCCGAGGTGACCATAAATCCCAGAAAGCGTGTTTAAAGTGCCGATATTGACCAATAAGCCACAAAATATGGGAATTATGTGAGTTGATGCGCAGTGATGGCGGCTCTATACTTCTGGGTAGCCAGAGGCTCAGAACAGGCCAGGTACCCATCATGTTGGATTTAAGCTTCAGCAAGCCGAGTGAAGTCGTCAAACGCCTCTGCGAACGCCTGCGCACAGAGCGCCTGGCGCTGGGGATGACCCAAGCCGAATTGGCCGGGCGCGCGGGAATCGGCACCAATACCGTCTCCAACCTTGAGGCTGGCCGCAACGTCGGGTTTGAGAGCGTAGTGCGGGTGGCAATGGTCCTCGGACGAATCAAGGATCTTGAAGGGCTCTTCCTGCCAAGGCTGGACAGCATCGAGGACATCAGGCGCTACGAAAATAGCGCTAATCGACTGCGCATGAAGAGGAAGCATGGCAGTGCTTGAGCAGGTGAACGTCTTTTACGAAGGGTGGGGTGAGCGATGGCAGTGGGGCTCGCTGGTCTCTACGACCGCCCTGACCGGTCGCCCGCTCATCGTGTTCGAGTACAGCAATGAAGCCAGGCAAAGGGGCCTTGAGCTGTCCTCCTACACACTGCCATTGGTAGGGCCAAAGCTGCGCAGGGACTTTCCAGGCCACCAGCTTCACTTGCCAGGCCCTGTCTATGACGCGTTGCCGGACGGGTGGGGCATGCTGCTGATGGACCGTATGTTCAGGCGCCGCGGCCTCACCACGTCGCGGATAGGCTCACTGGAACGGCTGGCCTTCATTGGTAGCAATGCGATGGGCGCCATGACGTTTGAGCCGGTGATGCCCGAAGGGCAGGAAGCGGACGTCCACATCCCGCTGGCACAGCTTGCCGCCGACGTGCAGCAAGTGCTCCATGGAGAAGGTGGCGAGTTCCTGCAGACGTTGATGCTGGTGGGCGGCTCGCCCCAAGGTGCAAGGCCTAAAGTCCTGGTCTATCGCGACCCTGAAACGGGCGGGTTTACCACTGCCGTCACGCCGGGCTTCGAAGCCTGGCTGGTCAAGTTCCCCGCCCGAGATGAGCATGCCGAGGTGTGCGCTGTTGAAATGGTCTATGCCCAGTGCCTGCGCATGTGCGGCATCGAGACCCCAGAGACGCAGTACTTCAGTCTGCCCAATGGCATGGCGGCGTTCGCCAGCAAGCGATTTGACCGCGAGGCAGCTCTGCGCGTACCCATGCAAAGCCTCGCGGCGTTTGCGGGTGCCGACTACCAGTCTCCAGGGGTGTTGGATTACGTCAACTTCTTGCGGGCAACGCACCTGTGCACCAACGACGTGCGGGAGATGGCGGTGGCCTTCGAGCGGGCCGTCTTCAATGTGGCATTCAACAACAGAGACGATCATCCCAAGAATTTCGCGTACATCATGTCGCGAGAGGGTCGGTGGAGGCTGGCGCCGGCTTACGACGTGACCTTCTGCGAGGGCCCTGGTGGATACCACCAGATGGATGTGATGGGAGAGGCTCTGGCGATTTCCCGCGCGCAGATGCTTCGGCTTGCCGGGGAAGCCGAGGTGCCGTTGGAGGTTGCCGGCGCAATGATTGACCGCATCTGTAAAGTGGCCAGCCAGTTCGCAAGCATCGCCGAAAATCTGTATCCGGAAGCTATCAGGCGAGATACTTTACGCACGATCCAGAGCCGCATCGATCAGAACGTAGTTCGTTTAGGTACAGTAGAGGGCAGGAAGTAGCCAGCAGCACCCAGTAAAGGCACGCCTGACGCCCCACAACCGTCCCGATAGCGAGAGGCGTAATAATCCTGTCGCGGGACTTGTACGTGCCTTGAAGCGATCTAGACTTCCTACCTCACGCAGTCCGGAATGTTGTGCATGAGCGCGTTCTGACCGCTCATCGCTGATTACAGGTTCGTTTCCCTCGCTAATTCCCAAAGCAAGGAGATCGACGATGCCTTACTCGCTACAGCAGCTTTCCATTGCCGTCCTGAGTTTCTGCTGCGCAATGCCCTCGCTACAGGCAGCCGAACAGTCGTCCGCTGCAACACCGCAGGTTACCCAACCTGCCAGTGGCGTCCTGATGCACCCCGAATACGCCAAAGCGATTGCCCGGATGGCTTACCTGTGGGGTTGGCCGATGGTCAACATGCTCAATCGCAACGACACCATTACCAAGGCGCCACATCCCGGTCTGCTGGGCGGCATCTTGCCGGTAGCCCCTCGCGGCCAGCTAGGCATGCTGCACGACTACATCACGCCGGCGGAAACTTTCGTGACGTGCCCGAACCAGGACGTGGTCTATGGACTGGGGTTCTTCTCTCTGGACGACGAGCCGGTGATTGCCCAGGTGCCGGACTTCGGTGACCGGTTCTGGGTCTACGCCATCTACGACCAGCGCACGGATCAGGTTGGCGAGCTGGGCAAGCCCTATGGCAGCAAACCTGGCTTTTACCTGCTGGTGGGACCCAACTGGAAGGGGGACAAGCCGGCGGGGGTGGAGGCAATCATCCGTAGTCCCACCGCACTGACAAACGCCATCCCGCGCATTTTCATGGATGACACCGTCGAGGATCGCGCGGCGATTCAGGAAAAGCTCAACCAGATCGCCTTCTACCCACTCAAGGATTTTGACGGGAAGGTGAAGGCAATCGACTGGAAGAGCACCCCGGACATTCCCAACCCCAACGCGGCCAAGGCCAGTGGAGGGGAAACCAGATGGGTGATCCCGGAACGATTCTTTGACCAGTTACCCAAGGTGCTGGACATGGTGCCACCACTCCCGGGAGAAGAGGCGCTTTATGGCCAGTTCCGTTTGCTGATCGACGCCGCCGCCAAGGACCCGGCGCTGAAGAAGCTGCTGGTGCAGATTGCGGTGGAAAGCGAAAAGAACATCATCAGGCCGTTCTTCGAGTGGAGGCATAACGGTCGTCCTGCGGGCAACGGCTGGAACCGCTCCACCCACAACGCCCAGTTCGGTCTCGATTACTTCAATCGGACCGGTACGGCCAAGTCGAACATGTTCGACAACCGTCCCATCGAAACCCAGTACTTCTACACCGACTTTGACCACTCCGGTACCCAGCTCAACGGCGGCCACAGTTATGAAGTCACGTTCGCCGCCGGGCAAGAACCGCCCGTGCAAGGTTTCTGGTCGCTGACGCTCTACAACCAGAAGCACCTGTTCAGCACCAACACGCTCAACCGCTATTCCCTCGGCACCAAGAACAAGGACTTGAAGCGCAACGCCGACGGCTCGCTCACGCTTTATATCGGTCCCACCACGCCAGGCGGCGACAGGGCGAGCAACTGGCTACCTTCACCGAAGGAACCGGTCTCGCTGTATATCCGTGCCTACTGGGGCAAAGAGCCGATTCTTGATGGCAGCTGGCAACCGCCCGTTATCAGGAAGACAAAGTAGGTCGACTTTCATCCACGGTGCCAGGCGCGCACTCGGTCAGGAGAGTTGAATGAGCTCATCAAACCGATCTTTCACCGTATCGGCGCTGGCTGTGGTGCTGGCTTTCATACCCATGGCACAGGCAGAGGCACCGGCTTCCCCGCTGATCAGGCAGATCAACAATGGCAACTGGCTTGCCCCTGAGGAGGCGCAGAGCCTGCGTGACGAGTTGTACTACCAGCGCGCGGTGTTCGCCTACATGACCCTGTCGCCAGCGCTCAATACCATTGGCATGAAAGAGGGTTCGGAGAAAGCCTTCGGTGCCGGCTACAACATACTGCCGATCTGGAAGCAACGCATGGACTCGCGGACAGTGACCGCGTACAACATCACCGATGGCACCATGCCGGAAAC
>NZ_DATELE010000016.1:0-3961 GCF_035277045.1 Pseudomonas sp.
CCGCTCCTTCAAGCTCAAGGACACCCAGGGCAACGTTCGTACGCTCTCCAGCTACTACGGCTCGATGCCGATGTTCTTCTTCGGCTTCACCCAGTGCCCGATGGTCTGCCCGACCACCCTGGCGCGCGCGGCGCAGATCAAGAAGCTGATGGGCCGCGACGCGGGTTTCCTGCAGGTGGTGTTCATCACCCTTGATCCTGAGCGCGACACGCCCGAAGTGCTCGATGCCTATGTGAAGGCCTTCGATCCTTCGTTCACCGCGCTCACCGGCACTCCCGAAGAGATTGACGCGGTGGCCAGGGAGTTCAAGGTGTTCCACGAGAAGGTTCCTGCGGGCGATACGTACACCATCTCGCACACGTCCACCAGCTACGTCTACGATTCACGCGGCACCTTGCGCCTGAGCCTCGGCCATTCGCTGAATGCCAAGGAATGCACCGAAGACCTGCTCGCCCTCATGGAGATCTGCTAATGGCTGTTTCGATTCCAGTATTCAAGCGTGGCCTCGCGGCCCTGGCCCTGTGCGCCCTGGCGCTGCCCGTGCTCGCCGACACCACCGTCAGCGACGCCTGGGTTCGTGCCAGCGTGCCACACCAGCAGGCCACCGGCGCCTTCATGACCCTCACCGCCAGCGACGACAGCAAGCTGCTCAGCGTTGCCTCGCCGGTTGCCAAGACCGTGCAGGTCCATGAAATGACCATGAACGGCGACGTCATGGGCATGCGCGAAGTGACCAGCGTCGCGCTGCCCGCCGGCAAGGCCGTCAGCCTTGATCCGAGCGGCCTGCACGTGATGCTCATGGGGCTGGTCGATCAGGTGAAGGAGGGCCAGCAAGTACCTCTGACCCTCACCATTGAAGACAGCAAGGGCCAGCGCCAGACGCTGCAGGTCCAGGCGCCCGTACGGCCGCTGACCGCTGGCGCCGGTCACGAGCACATGCACCAGCACTGAGCTGCGCCGTCACCGCAATGACCTGACAGGCACGGTGCCCGCTCACCGAAAGCGCGGCAGCGGCCTGTCGGTATTCAGCGAGGTCAGTGTCCTTCTAACTTGCACTTCATCAGCCTCCAGTGCCTTGAGGCTTTCGCGGATCTTGCCTGCCGCGGGCACATCGCCCTGCCGGTCGATCCAGTCGGCGATCTCCGTGCAGGCGCTGGTCAAACGGGATTGACGCTGATTGATCAACGTCAAAAGGGTCGTGAGCTCTTTTGCGGACATGATGGCATCCTCCATTTCAGCCCTGACAGTTTAGCAGCGCACGGCAAGGGCGCTGGCCTGCAAGCGATAATCAGCGCTCAGCGCAAAGCGCACTTCGATACGCCCGCGGGGTCATCCCCTAACGCCTGTTTGAACTGCCGGTTCGGATGACTCTGGCCCGCGAACTCCCGGGGCTGGGCGCTCATGCCGCGCCGGTCATCCAGGTGCGCAGGATGAAGAACACCACCATGCTCACCAGCATGCTCAGCAGCACGCTGCGGGTCCACAGCACCAGCACCACGGCGACCACCGCGCCCAGCAGGTAGGGGTTGTCCAGGCCAAGGTCGAGTTGATGGCCCGGCAGGAAGATGATCGGGCCGCAGATGGCGGTCAGCATGCCGGGCACCGCAAAGCCCAGGAACTGCCGGGCATTGGAGCTCAGGCGCAAGGGCAGGCGAGGTTCCAGGAACGCATAGCGGTTGAGGAACACCACCAGCCCCATGCCGATAATCAGCAGCAGGATCATGCCCGTGCCCCCGTGAATTTCTGGCAGGCAAAACCGGCCGCCATTCCAAGCAAGCCCGCGAGCACCAGGGCGGTTTCCCAATGCCAGGTGCTGAACAGCACCGAACAGAACAGCGACACCGCCACGCACACCACGGTGGGCACATTGCGCACCAAGGGTGCGATCAAGGCCACGAAGGTCGCGACAATGGAGAAGTCCAGCCCCAGCTGGTCCAGGTGTGGGATGTTCTGGCCCAGCAGGATGCCGGCCAGGGTGAACAGATTCCACGCCACGTAGAAGGTCAGCCCGACGCCGAGGGCATACCAGCGGTTGAACTGCGCCTGGTCATGGCGGTTGGTCAATGCGAAGCACTCGTCGGTGAGCAGGAAACCCAGGCCCAGCCGCCAGCGCAGTGGCAGCCCGGACATCACCGGGCGCATCGACAAGCCGTAGAGCAGGTGCTGCGAGGTCAGCAGCAATGTCGTCAGAAGAATCGAGAACAGACTCGCGCCGCCCTTGAGCATGCCGATGGCGACCAGTTGCGCAGCCCCTGCGAAGACGATGGCCGATAACCCCTGACCTGCCCACGGGCTGAGGTCGGCTTCGATGGCCATGGAGCCTGCCAGCAGGCCCCACGGGGCAACGGCCAGCGACAGTGGCAGGATGGCGATGGCGCCGAGGACAAAGGCCTGGCGTGCTGTGGAGGCGTGGATGGACATGGCAGGAACGACTGATGGACAAGGCAGCCAAGCATGCCAGAGGCGCGGCTGTCTGGCTTGAACGATCTTGCTCTGCGCGCGCCTGTCAGTGATTGCTCAGCAGACGCTGCTGGGCGGCGGTGCAGCCGTTGATCTCCACCGCTTTCTGCAACAGCGACTGGCGATGCTGCGGATCGAGGTCGCTCAGCAGACGGTAGACCTAGGCCTGGTAGTCACGCTGGCGGCCCCACTGCATCTGCAATCCTTGCGGACGGCTGCGGTTGCAGGCCAGCCGCACGGCAGGCTGGGGGTAATACGGCGCATACAGGGTAGCCATCGCCGGGATGGACTCCATCGACGCCCGGTAGGCCTTGCTGGCACTGTAGGGCGGACACCAGGTGGCGATGGCCGGGGCAGGGGGCGCGAAACCTTGTTGCAGGCTGGCCTGCAGCAGCGGGCAGGCAGCATCCGGAATCTGATTGGCGGGCAGGTAGGTCATGTAGTAGAGCGCGAGCCGGTACTGCGCGACGGGGTGCCCCAGCGCGACGGACTTTTTCAGCAGGGCGACCGCGGTGGGCAAGGTGCGGGCCATGGCCTGGCCTTGCCGGCTCAGTTCCGGATCACCCTCGGAGGCGCGCAAGGGGCTCGGCTCTTCCTGATTGTCGGCCTGCTCGAGCAGGGGCAATGCCTGGCGATACAGCAGGTCGGCATGCGGATCGATGTTCACTTCCAGCGCCTGGCTGGCGATCGGCAGGCATGCGGCGAGCAGGGCAGGCATGGCGCGGACGCAGATCACTGCTGGGCCTGCGGCGAGGAGCGTGAGCCGGCGATGGCCGGGCGATGGACGACTTCAAGGTTCATGGCAGTACTGGACGTCTCAGGCGAATCAGGAGCGACAAGGTCCTATTCTAGCGATGCCTGAGGTGTGCCGAAACCCACTTCCATCAGTCTCTGACGAGCTTGATCGGGGTGACCCTGCGATTCGGGCGCTTTTCCTGGGCCAGGCCGAGCCTGGCGAAGATGATCTTGGCCAACGCATTGTTGCCCAGGTCGTTGAGGTGCAGGCGGTCAACGAAGAGGTTTTCGGCGAACACCGGCGAGCTGCTGAGCATGCTGTTCATGTCATGGCAGCGGACCGGTTCGCACTGGTCTTTGATGCGCCCGAAAAAGTCGGCGTGCAGCCGGTTGTCGAGCACGCCGGCCAGCAGGTGGTCGAAAGGGCGGGGTTGTTTTTCAAGGGACTTCAGCATGCGCTGCTCGCCAAGGGGTGGCGTGTCCCGGCACCACGGCAGCAGCGGCTGCAGGATGAATGTCAGGCTGGCCTGACTGCCGGCCAGCAGTCGCTGCCACTGCTGCATGGCGCGGCCGATGCTGTCGGCGGCGCCGGCCAGACGCTTGCCGGGGGGCGACAAGGGTTCGATCTCAAGCGCCGGAAAAGCGCTGCGCGGCGGTGCCAGCACCTGGCGCAGCCGCTGGATCAGTGACGCCGGCTGCGCCGGCTGTTCGCCCGCCCACGTGCGCCCCAGCGCCTCATGGGCCAGGGTATTGAGCCCGCTGAACA
>NZ_DATELE010000017.1:0-2513 GCF_035277045.1 Pseudomonas sp.
CAGGTCTTTGGGGCGCCTTCCTCCGAGGTAGCTGTTGGGAGAGGCGAACCAGAATGCCATGCCCCAGCCATCCTTTTTGCCGGCCAAGGTAGACACGACAGGCTCCAGACCGGCGAACGGCCGGTAACCGAGCGCGGGATCAAGCCCGTACATGGGGAAGTAGTCGATCCCTTCATGACGCAACGCGAACATCTTGCCGGCGAGCTTCCACTTGTTGGGCTGGGCGCTCGGGTTGCTGGATTTGAACTGAGCCAGGTCCGAAATTTCGCTCGCGGTGACCCAATCATTGCTTTGAAGGATCTCAGTCTTGGCGGCCGCCAGCATCTTCGCCTCGCGCAGGAGGGTGGAAGGCACGGGCTTCTTCGGTACCCACATGGCGACGATCGTTGAGATGGTGTCCTCGCGCACCGGCTCCAGCTGCGCCTGAAATGCGCGGGTCAGCATTTCAACCGAGCAGACGTAGGCGTCGGCAACCGCCTGGGAGTTCACATCAACCGTGATCACCAAGCGCTGAGGGGGGGCATCGGGGCCATGGCCCGACTCGCTGGTCAGCGCTGGTCGAATCTCTCGAGTGATTTCAATGGTGTCGGCGGTGGGAGACATCGCACCCTCCAAGGTTATCCAGGGGTCGTGGAATTAAGTCATAACCAATCTAACCTCGCGAGCGGATTGCCGCAAGGGATTCTTCGTTCCTGAAAGGTCAAGGCGAAAAACCTGCGTATCGCCGCCAGGTTCAACTACCATGGGCCGCGCCAGCCCCCTCCCACTTGTGATCTGCCTTATCGACCCATGATTGCCTTCTATCTCAAGCTTCTGACTACCCCCACGCTCATGCTGGCCATCTCGCTCGCGTCCATGCGCTGGGGCGCCAAAGTTGGCGGCTTGCTGTCGGGGCTGCCCGTCACCTCGGCGCTGGTCATGCTGTTTCTCAGCCTTGAGCAGGGGCCCGCCTTCGCGTTGCAAGCCGTGCCCGGGGCGTTGGCCGGGTTGGCGGCGGTGCAGGCGACTTACCTGTTCTACTACCGGGTGACCAGACGGGTTGGCGCGCTTGCCGGCTGCGTTATGGCCTTGGCGGTGTACGCGGCAGGTGCGTTTGTGATGAGCCGTCTGGGATGGGTCTCAGCCTCGGTGATCGTGACCTTGCTGCTGCTTACGCTGATCATCGTCCTCACCTCGGAGAAGCCCGACTCCGGTGCAGCGAAAATCGTGCGGTTGCCACGCTGGATAATCCCGATGCGGATGCTCACGGCAACCCTCCTGCTGCTGACGATCACCGCAAGTGCCGAATGGCTCGGTCCTGCAGCCAGTGGCCTGCTGGCGCCGATCCCGGTGATTGCCTGGCCGCTTGCCGTGTTCGCTCATGTCCAGGGCGGGCACCGAGAGCTAGGAGCGATCGTGCGTGGCAATGCCATCGGGGCCGTGGGGGTGTTGGGCTTCTACCTGGCCGTGAAAAACTCCATCGTGTTGTGGGGCACGGTGCCGTCCATCACCGCGGCGGTGGTGCTGGCTGTAGTGGTGACGTTCGTATTGGCGAAGTTGCTGGATAAACGGTGATTCACGAGTATGAACGCTACCTCTGGCTCCGCCGGTCTTGTAAACGATGTCGGATGTAAAGCATGAATCGATCGCTGTTTGTATCGTTGGACGGGCCCAAGGGCACCGGCAAGACCACGTTACTGGAAGCCGTTACAAAAGCACTGAGAGCAGACGGTAACAAGGTGATACGGCTTTGCGAGAAAAAAAGCGACCCCCACAGAGGTGAGACGATGGCTCTCGTCAACAGACTCGTCAGACATCCCGCCCGGGATCTGGAGTTGAGGGTTTGTGAGCGCCTGGCTGATAGCCGTGCCTGGACTTCCCGGCACGTGCTGCCCAAACAGCCAGCGGACAGCATCATTCTGATCGATCGCTGGTATCCGTCCGACGCCGCGTTTCGGCGGATAGTCCCGTTTGCAGAGATACTGCGCTTGAACGTTGAACGAAACGTGCGAGTACCGGACCTGCATGTAGGGGTGGTCACCGATCCTGAAATTTCATGGGGGAGGGCGGCGACCCGTTCGCGAGGGTTGGGCAGTACGGTGATTCATGGGCTGGAGGAGCAAGTTGCTTGTACCACGGCGTTCGAGCGAGCGATTGCGGATCATGGCTGGGTTTTATGCCGGAATGAAGGGACGGTCGAAGAGGCGACACTGCAGGTGGTCTCCGAGATTTATAAACTGAGTCGCCGTGCCGAACCTGATGCGGTTTAGGTAGCCGCAGATGCTTGGAATCGAACCCGTTTCCTGAGGACAGGTCTACTTCAGTACACCTTCCTGGATTCGAGTCTATGTCCGCGCAACAAAGTCTTGTCCTGTTCGCACGAGGCGGATACGCCGCACGCGGCGGGCTTTATCTCATCATTGGTATTTTCGCTCTGCTGGCGGCTCTCGACTCGAGCAAACCCAAGGACAGTCACAAAAGCCTGGAAGCGTTGTTAGGCCAGCCATTTGGTCATGCTCTCGTCGGTTTGATGG
>NZ_DATELE010000018.1:0-4497 GCF_035277045.1 Pseudomonas sp.
GGTCGAACAGCGTCGATTTGCCTGCACCGGAGGGCCCGACCAGCGCCAGCGTCTGTCCGGGCTCGATACTCAGGCTCAGTCCATCGATGGCGGCGACGCCCGGCCGTGAGGGGTAGGCGAACCGCACCTCCTGCAGCTCGATCCGGCCAGTGGCCCGTGTTGCGGGCAACCGGGCAGCCTGGCCGGGGACAATGATTTCGCTGCGCGCCGCCAGCAGCTCGGCGATGCGTTCGGCAGCACCGGCGGCACGCTGCAGCTCGCCGATCACCTCGCTGAGGGTTCCGAACGCGCTGCCGACGATCAGGCTGTAGAAGACAAAGGCCGCCAGGTCGCCGCCGGAGATGCGCCCGGCGATCACGTCCATCCCGCCGACCCAGAGCATCACGCCGACGGCGCCAAGCACTAGCACGATCACCAGGGTGATCAGCCAGGCCCGCTGGGCGATACGCTGGCGCGCCACGGCAAACGCCGCCTCGACGGTATCCGCGAACAGCCGCCGGTCCAGTCCTTGATGGTTGTAGGCCTGCACGGTCTTGATCTGCCCCAGGGTCTCTGCGACATAGCTGCCGACGTCGGCGACCCGGTCCTGGCTCTGCCGTGACAGGCTGCGTACCCGGCGTCCGAACAGCAGGATGGGCGCCAGCACCAGCGGCAACGCCAGTACCACGATACTGGTGAGCTTGGGATTGGTGATGAACAGCAGGACGATACCGCCGATGACCATCAGCGCATTGCGCAGGAACATCGACAGCGAGGAGCCGATCACCGACTGCAGCAAGGTCGTGTCCGCCGTCAGCCGCGACTGGATCTCGGAGCTGCGGTTGTCCTCGAAGAAGCCTGGATGCAGGTCCACCAGGTGATCGAATACCTCGCGCCGGATATCGGCCACGCAGCGTTCGCCTATCCAGCTCACCAGGTAGAAGCGGCTGAAGGTGCCGACCGCGAGCGCCAGCACCAGCAGCATGAACAGGCCGATGGACTGGTTGAGCAGGTGTGGTGAACGGGTCATGAAGCCCTGGTCGACCAGCAGCCGGATGCCCTGCCCCATGGACAGCGTGATAGCAGCGGTGACGACCAGCGCGAGCAAGGCCAGCAGCGCCTGTTTGCGATAAGGCTGAAGAAAGCGCCAGCCGAGCCTCAAGGCTTGGCGCTGACGAGAGGGACTAGGTGCGAACATGAAATACGCCGTTCATCTGCGGGTTTGTTGCAGGGTAGCACCGACCGTTTGTCGCCTGCCGATGAACTCGTGGCACTGGGCCACGTCGGAACCCTGCAGATCAGCAAAAGCTTGACTCATCCGGGTATTGGCTAGATCGTTTCGGTCTAAAGTGCCACTGGAGCTTTGTCACACTTTCTGTTGGACTGTGTTCGCCCACCGTGTTGACCAAGGGAGCTGTCACAGGCCCGTCACGGCGCGGCGATACCCTGAGTTTGCAACCTGATGAGGAGACAGGAAATGAGCTTGCAACATAGCAGCGAACCGCAAAACACCGCGCCCCAGTCCCAGGCCCAAGTCTGTGGCTCGATCATCGACGCTCAGGGCAAGGAGATCCCGATCACCGAGCAGATGATTCAAGAGGCGTGCAAGCACCTGGAGCAGAACCGGGTCGATCTTTCCCAGAAAGGCTAAGCCTCGAAGTCCCAGCCTCGAATTATTTCGACCCGGCGCATGCGCCGGGTTTTTATTGGCTCGCCAAACGCGTTACGCCAGCACCGCCCCCAGGGCACTGACCACCTGCGCCAGTTGCGGCGCCTCGCCACGCACGCGCACCACCAGCCCTTCGATCTCGCGGCGCTCCGGGTAGCCTTTGCGCAACAGGTCGAAGGCCGCGCGCTGCGCGGCCGGGTCCTCGCTGAGGCTGCGGCGGAAATCCGCATCGTCGCGCCGTGGGTCATAAACCGCCCGGCACAGGGTGGCCAGCGCCCAAGCGGGGGGCGTGCGCGCGTCCAGGTCGATCTGGGCCAGGCTGGGCGGCGGCAGCAGAGCTGCGAGGCGTACCAGCTCCGGCTCGCCGCGCCAGCGGCAGAACGCCTGGTAGACCTGGGCGGTGCCGCGCTGCCGGCCGTCGAGGCTGTAGCCGGCGATGTGCGGGGTAGCCAGGGTACACAGGTCGGCCAAGGCGAGGTCGACCTGCGGCTCGCCTTCCCATACATCCAGCACGGCGTGCAGGTCGTCGCGCGCCAGCAGCACCTCACGCAACGCCTGGTTGTCGACTACCGCCCCGCGGCTGGCGTTGATCAACCAGGCGCCGGGGCGCAGCCGCGCCAGTTGCTCGCGGCCGAGCAGGTGCCAGGTGGCATCAGGCCCGTCGCGCAACAGCGGCGTGTGCACGCTGATCGCGTCGCACTGCTCAAGAATTGTTTCAAGGCTGACAAAGTCGCCATCCTCCAGGACCTGGCGCGGCGGGTCGCAGACCAGCACCTTCCAACCGAGGCCGCGCAACGCGCGCACCAGCCGCTCGCCGACCTGGCCTGCGCCGACCACGCCATAGACGCGGTCCGCCAGCGCCACGCCGTCAAGCTCCGCCAAGGTCAGCAGGCTGCCCAGCACATAGTCGACCACGCCGCGGGCATTGCAACCCGGGGCACTGCTCCAATGGATGCCGGCCTGGGCGAAATAGTCCAGGTCAAGGTGATCGGTGCCGATCGTGCAAGTACCGACGAAGCGCACCCGGCTGCCCTCCAGCAATTGCCGGTGGACCCGGGTGACCGAACGCACCAGCAGCACATCCGCGTCCTTGACGCAGGCGGCATCGATGGCCCGGCCGGGGTAGCGGCGGATTTCACCGAAACCGGCAAAGAAGGCATCGAGTAGCGGGATATTCTCGTCGGCAACAATCAGCATGGCGCTCTCCTGTGGGGGAAAGCCAGTGTAGGCGCTCCGCGCAGGCTGTTCCAGCCGCTCATGGCTACCGGGCGAGGCGTCAAGCCCGGGGGCTGGGAGTTTTAATGCAATGCCTAGTCGGCCTTCTTGCGGATCCAGTACAGGTAGGTGCCGGCCTGCTCCTGCTGTTCCAGCAGCTCATGGCCAAGAAACACGCAGAACTTGGGAATATCGCGGCGGGTCGAGGGGTCGGTGGCGATCACCTTGAGCAGGCCACCGGCGGCCAGGTCGCGAACACGCTGGTGCAGCATCATCACCGGTTCCGGGCAGTTCAGGCCAGTGGCGTCGAGGATGGCGTCAGGGGTGAAATCGGTCATGAGGTACTCCGTGCAAGAACGGCCATTGTCGCTCATGCGACCGGGCGCCGCTATCCTCAATGGCCCGGTCTTTACCCGGCGGGGGCTAATTTGCAGGCGCCTGCGGTCGTCTTCAGAGTACCTTTTCCCACAGAGGGACTGCCCGATGACCTCACTGCTCTCACGGCTCGTCCGGCCGGCCAAGGCCACGCCCTACCGGCTGTTCGACATCCAGCTCAAGGCCATTGCGCGCCTGAGCCCTGCACTGTGCCGGTTCGTCTTCACCGGCGAGGATGTGCGGCAAATGACCACGCTGGGGCCGGACCAGCGCATCAAGCTGTTCTTTCCGACGCCCGCCGGCCTGCCGCCCGATTTGCCGAGGGACGGCACCTGGCAGCAGGCCCGCCGCGACCTGCCAGCCGAGCAGCTGCCCCCGATGCGCACCTACACGATCCGCGCGCTGCGCCAGGACGTCCTGGAGATGGACGTGGATTTCGTGCTGCACGGTGCCACGGGACCTGCCTCGGCCTGGGCGAGTCAGGCGCGGCCAGGCGACCGCCTGCAGGTGGTCGCCCCCAATCTGGCCTATGCCAACGACCCCGGCGGCTATGAATGGAACCCCCCGAGGGCCGTGCGCAAGGTGCTGCTGGTTGGCGATGAAACCGCCCTGCCCGCGATCGCCGGGATTCTCGAACAGCTGGCCTGGGCGAGGCCCGATCTGCCTGTTCAGGCTTTCATCGAAGTACCGAGCGAAAGCGATTGCATCGACCTGACCCACAGCCCGGCCACCCACCTGCACTGGCTGCCGCGCGGCCTGCTGCGGTGCGACCATGGCCAGGGCATGGCGCATGCCGTGCGCGAGCTGGCCGACCTGCCGGTCAACCAGCAGGTCGTCCCGGTGGCGCTGGAAGAGGTCGATGTCGACCGGCAGATCCTCTGGGAACAGGCGAGCGGCCAGCGGTCCGACTACTACGCCTGGATCGCCGGCGAGTCCGCCACGGTCATGGACATCCGCCGCTACCTGATCAGGGAGCGCGGCCTCGACCGGCAGATGCTGACGCTAATGGGCTACTGGCGCGCCGGGCGCACGCTGGACTGAAAGAGCATGGCCAAGGCCTAGGGCCTCGCTGGCACCTGCAGCCACACCCGCAGGCCATCGGCGCCGCTCTCGAAGCGCAAGCTGCCCGCGCAGCGCTGCACGATGGCCTGGACAATCGCCAGCCCCAGGCCGCAGCCGCTGCTCTGGCTGGTCCGCCAGAACCGTTCGGTGAGGTGCAGCAGGTCATCGGCAGGGATCCCGGGACCATGGTCGCGGAC
>NZ_DATELE010000019.1:0-3604 GCF_035277045.1 Pseudomonas sp.
CCCATGATCGAGCCGCAAAGGGTCGGCAAGGAATGAGGCATATCGGAGTCCTTGTTGTGAGCGTCAGACGACGCAGGTCATGCCGCCGTCGACAAACAGCGTCTGGCCATTGATGAAGCTGGAGGCTGGCGAGGCGAGGAACACCGCCGCGCCGCACAACTCCTCGACCTTGCCCCAGCGCCCGGCGGGCGTGCGTCGCACCAGCCACTCGGAGAACGCCGGGTCGTCGACCAGGGGTTGGGTCAGTTCGGTCTGGAAGTAGCCGGGGGCCAGGGCGTTGACCTGCAGGCCGTGGCAGGCCCAGTCGGCGCACATGCCCCGGGTGAGCATGCGCACCGCGCCTTTGCTGGCCGCATAGGCCGCGATGGAAGGGCGGGCCAGCTCGCTCTGCACCGAGCCGATGTTGATGATCTTGCCTTGCTGGCGCGCGATCATGTGCCGTGCGACAGCCTTGGACACGTTGAACACGCCATCGAGATTGGTGCCCATCAGCCGCTGCCAGTCTTCGGCGCTGACATCCTGAAGCGCCTGCCGGTGTTGCAGCCCGGCGTTGTTGACCAGGATGTCGATCGGGCCCAGGCGTCTTTCCAGCGCATCGACGGCCGTCGCCACGCCCTGGTGGTCGCTTACGTCGAACACGGCGTGTTCGGCGTCGAGGCCTTCATCACGCAACAGCGCGCAGGCACCTTGGGCGCGTTCGTCATCGCGGCCATTGAGCACCACCTGGGCGCCGGCCTGGGCCAGTCCACGCGCCAGGGCCAGGCCAATGCCGCGCACGGAACCGGTGATCAGCGCCCGGCGCCCATTCAGGCGAAAGCTGTCGATCATGGGGATCTCCCTGTGTTGTCATTGATGGTTGGGGGATAGCGCCACTTTCCACCGCTATCGCGCTGGCCCGCCAATCGTTTATGGTGATGTGGTGATCACCATCCGTTATCACCAATCGTCGGTACCGACTCGGGAGCACCTGTGGAACTCAAGCACCTGCGGGCCTTCGCGACCCTGGCCGAAGAACTGCACTTTGGTCGTGCGGCGGCGCGCCTGCACATTGTCCAGCCGGCCTTGAGCGCGCAGATCCGCGCCCTGGAGGATGATGTGGGCGCGTCGCTGTTCGAACGGGACCGGCACCACGTCCAGTTGACGGAGGAGGGGACGCTGTTCCTGCCCGAGGCACTGGCGACCCTGCGCCAGGCCGCACGGGCGCGGGAGGTGTTGCAGCAGGCGGCGGCCGGTGAAGCAGGGGTCCTGCGCCTCGCGTTCGTGTCTTCAACGTTGTCGCACCTGTTGCCCGTGCTCGTGCGCACGCTTGAGGAGCGCTATCCGCGGATCGAACTGGAGCTCAAGGACATGCCCTCGCTGCTGCAGGCCAGGGCCCTGCTGGACAACGCCCTGGATTTTGGCTTGGTACGCCTGCCGCTGAACGTGCCTGGCGTGCACACGCGGATGCTCTTCGAGGAATCGCTGGTGGTGGCGCTGCCGCAGGACAACCCGCTGTGCGCCCAGCGTCGCATACAGCCTCGGGACCTGGCCGGGTGTCCGGTGCTGGTGCTGGCGCGCAAGTTCGCGCCCGGGCTGTATGACCAGATGCTGGCAGGTTTTCATCGGCGCAAGATTACCCTGACCATTGCCCGGGAGATGGGCGAGTTCACCAGCCAGCTGGCGTTGGTGGCGGCCGGGTTGGGGGTTTGCATCCTGCCCAGCGGTGCGGCATCGGCGCTGCCGGCCGGGGTGGTCACCCGGCCACTTGCCCTGGCCATGAGCGGCGCCGGTATCGGCGTGGCCTGGACCGGCCTGGAAAGCCCGCGCAAGCGGGCGCTGATGCATGTGCTGGAGGCGCTCTACCCGGGGGCGGCGGGCGAGTAGCGCCAGGCAGCGTTCACGGCTGCGGGGCTGCATCTGCGCCAGCAGGGCTCGCTGCTGTCTGCCCGCACCGAGGTCGAGCAAGCCCTGCCCGGCGGAGCCAGGGCAGTTGTGGGAGAAACTGTCTTCTACAGAGGCAATCACAGCCCCCGGCCCGGCATAGCCGGGCCCCTGTGGGAGCAACTGTCTTCTACCGAGGTAATCACATCCCCGGCCCGGCGTAGCCGGGCCCTGTGGGAGCGTGCCTTGTGTCGCGAAACGAGGGCAGAGCCCTCGCCGGGGCGCAGGGAGAACGTGTTGTGCGGTGGTGGCAGGAAGCACCGAATGTAGCCAGCTGCTCTTGCAGCGCCTGTTCAATTTTGGGGCCGCTTCGCGCCCCATCGCGGCACAAGGCGCGCTCCCACAAGGGATTCGCTTCGCGATCCCGGCTACAAAGCCTGCGCCGCGGTTTTGGACGGTTATTGCTCGCTGCAACGTTTGCAAGGACCTCACAGCAGCTTCCCGGCCCGGCATCGCCGGGCCCTGTGGGAACGTGCCTTGCGCCGCGATCGGCCGCGCAGCGGTCGTAAAACCTGCAATCAAGGCTCAGCACTGCCCTCACGGCTCACCAGGGAACTGGCTGCCCATCCCACGCCCAGAAACTGCCGCTGTCCGCCGGCCCCAGTCGCCCGACCAGTTCGATGATGCACTGCGCGGCAAAGGCCGGCTCGAACAGCTGATCGCTTGGCACATTGGCCTGGAAAGGCTGCGACAGCTGCGTGTCGGTGGTGCCTGGGTGCAGTGTCAGTACCGTGGATGCCGGATTGAGACGCTTCAGCTCGATACTGGCGGTGCGCAGCAGCTGGTTGAGCGCGGCCTTGCTGGCCCGGTAGCTGTACCAGCCGCCCAGGCGGTTGTCGCCGATGGACCCGACCCTGGCCGACAGCGCGGCGAAGGTCGAGGGTTGCTTGCGCAACAGCGGCAGCAGGTGCTTGAGCAGCAGCACCGGTGCGAAGGTGTTCGTCGCAAAGCTTGCCTGCAGGCCGGACAGGTCCAGCTGCCCCAGGCTCTTTTCCGCCCGCGCGCCGTCCTGATGCAGAATGCCCAGGGTGCTGATCACCAGATGAAGATGGTCGCAGGTGGCGCCGGTCACGCGTGCAAGGTCTTCCAGCGATTGCTCATCGCGTGCATCGCAATCCACTCGCACCAGTCGCTGCCCATGTTCGGCGGCAAGCGCTGCAAGGCCGTCGCTGCGGGTTGCCTGGCGAGAAGCGGCCCACACCTGGGCCACGTCATCGCGCGCGAGCAGTTGCGCGCATAGCGCCAGGCCGATTCCCTGGCTGGCGCCGCACACCAGGACGTTTGCCTGGCCAGACAGATCGTTTATCAAACTCATGCGGCGCCTTGGGCCGGCATCACGCCAGCAGTTCGCTTATCCACCGGGCCTGCCGGGTGAGGTCTTGCGCCTTTTGCGCGCCAGCCCCGTGCCGTGCCTGGGCCAAGTGGGCGAGCATCTGCTGGTTATGACGCAGCTTGCGTGTCCATTTGTCCACAAATGCCGGTGTACGGGCCTGCAGTTGAAGCGGGCCGAAGTATAGCTCCCGGGCGGTATACGTCACGGGCTCGGCCCGCTCGGCGACGATCACCTCGTAGTCGAAGCGGTTTTCCCGCAGCAAATCCTCGCGGATGATGCGGTAGCCGTTCTCCATCAGCCATTGACGCAGGGGCTGCTCACCGCCGTTGGGCTGCAGGATAAGGCGCTCCT
>NZ_DATELE010000020.1:0-3070 GCF_035277045.1 Pseudomonas sp.
TGCTCGACGGCAAGCGGGTGATCCTGTTTGGCCCGTTCGCCACCTTCTCGTCCAAGTTCCTCAAGGAAGGCTCGTACCTGGACCTGTTCGCCAGCATGACCCTGCATAACCTGTGGCCGATGACCAAGGTCGGCTTCGACCAGTTCGATCTGGTGAAATACCTGGTCGGGCAGGTGCTGCAGTCCGACGACGACCGCTTCGCGGCGTTGCAGCAGTACTTCCCGCATGCCAAGAAGGAAGACTGGCGGTTGTGGCAGGCCGGCCAGCGCGTGCAGATCATCAAGAACGACAAGGACAAGGGCGGCGTGCTCAAGCTGGGTACCGAGGTGGTGACCTCCAAGGACGGTACCATCGCCGGGCTGCTGGGCGCGTCCCCAGGCGCCTCGACGGCTCCGCCGATCATGCTTGAAGTGCTCAACAAGGTGTTCAAGGACAAGGTTGCCACGCCGGCCTGGCAGGACAAGCTGCGCCAGATCGTGCCCAGCTATGGCACGCATCTCAATGACAGTCCCGAGAAGGTGATGGAGGAGTGGACCTACACCAGCCAGATCCTGCAGCTCACGCCGCCGCCCGGGATCGACAAGGAGGTGGAGCCGGGCCAGCCGAAGAACATCGACCCGATCAAGCAGAAGCACGGCGACACCGACCCGGACCTGGCGCCTGAGCCGCCGCAAGAGCAGTAATGGGGAAATGTGTCCCGTTCCCCCACCCTGTGGGAGCCCGCTCCCACAGGGTGAGATCGGGCTCCTCGGTGGAAGACAGTTGCTTGCACAGGATGTACTGCTCTTTCAGAAGTTGACTGACAGAGGAGTGACTTCTCAGCCCTTCGCCGCCATCGCAGTCACTTCAACCTTCATGCCTTCCACCGCCAGCGCGGACACGCCCACCGCCGCGCGCACGGGCCAGGGGCTGCTGAAGAAGCGCTGGTACACCTCGTTGAAAGCCCCGCGGTCCGCCATGTCGGTGAGATAGATGGTCAGGTGCAGCACACGGTCCATCGAGCTGCCGGCCTTTTCCAGCGCAACCTTCAATGCCTGCAGGGTGCATTCGGACTGCTCGGCGATGCTGCCCAGCTCCAGGCTGCCATCGGCGCGGGTAGGAATCTGGGTCGAAACCAGCAGTCCGGCGAAACCGGTGACGTCCGAGGAAATGGATTCCGGATCAGGGTCGGGAATGTAGGTGATGTCCTGGTTTGCCATGACGAAGCCTCCTGTGGCTGTTCAGTGAAAAAAACCAGTGTACCGGCTCGACCGTTGGTCTGCGCAAGATTCACGCCGCTCGAACGACCGCCCGGCAGAGCCGCTCACACGCTGTGAAAGCCGCGCATTCTGCGTTGGCGGTGCGCCTGGAGCGACCCTATGAACAGACCTCGCAATGCTGCACTCATGCTCTCGCTGCTGACCCTGAGTCTGGCGGCGGTCATCACCGGTTGCGCGCGCGACCCCGAGAAACGCAGCGTGTCGGAACTGGCCGTGAGCGGCACCAAAAGCCTGTTCCGGACCGATAGCTACATGCAGAAAGTGTTGAACAAGTTCGCCAGTTTCGACGCCAAGGCCGTGGAAAAGACCACGCCCGTCGAAGCACGCAAGCAGCCAACGATTGCCGATGCGGTCAAGGGCGTGTTGCAGGACCAGGACAAGAGTTCCGCGCCCGAGGCGCTGGTGCCCGGCGTGACCACCCGTGAAATCACCGTGCCGGGCGCCGCGGGCGGTCTGCCCGCCACCGTGTACACCCCAGGCGGCACCGGCCCGCACCCGGTGGTGCTGTACTTCCACGGCGGCGGCTGGGTGTTCGCCGACCGCAAGGTCTACGACGGCGGCGCCCGCGGCCTGGCCAAGCAGGCCAATGCCATCGTGGTGTCGGTGGATTACCGGCTGGCGCCGGAAAACAAATTCCCTGCTGCCCATGAAGACGCCCTGGCGGCCTACCGCTGGCTGACCCGCAACGCGCAAACCCTGGGCGGCGACCCTGAGCGCCTGGGGCTGGCCGGAGAAAGCGCCGGTGGCAACCTGGCCGTGGCGACTGCCGTGGCGGCCCGTGACCAGAAGCTGCAGGCGCCGCGTCATGTGCTGGCGGTCTATCCGGTGGCGCAGGCCAACACCCGCACCGAGTCGTACCTCAAGTACGCCGATGCGATGCCTCTGAACCGCCCGATGATGCTCTGGTTCATCGCCCAGGTGACCACCAGCGAAACCCAGGCCAAGGATCCGCGCATCGACCTGGTCAATGCTGATCTCAAAGGCCTGCCGCCGGTGACCCTGGTCAACGCCGAGATCGATCCGCTGCGTGATGACGGTGCCTTGCTCGAGCAGGCGCTGCGCACGCAGGGCGTGCCGGTCGAGCGCAAGCTGTATGACGGCGTGACCCACGAGTTCTTCGGCACCGCCGCCGTGGTGCAGAAGGCCGAGCAGGCCCAGGCCTACGCCGGTCAACGCCTGGGCGCGGACCTGTCGCGCTGAGGCAGCACGTGCAGAGGGGCATCAATCGCCCCTCTGCGCCTCACCCCCCATCCGATCCCCTTCGACTTCATACGCGGTATCGACGCTCACCACCACCGACATTCCGGGGCGCAGTCGCTGCGCTTCGGGCTGGCCGGCGTCCACGGTGATGCGCACGGGAATGCGCTGGGCGATCTTGACGAAATTGCCGGTGGCGTTGTCCGCCTGCAGCAAGGCGAACTCCGAGCCTGTCGCCGGCGAGATGCGCTGCACATGGCCGCGCAGCTTGAGGTGATTCAGCGCATCGACGCTGAAGGTCACCGGCTGGCCGACCCGCACATCGTGCATCTGGGTCTCCTTCATGTTGGCGATCACCCACAGGGTGTCGGGCACCAGCGCCATCAGCTGCGCGCCTGAGTTGACATAGGCGCCCAGGCGCACGCCGATCTGCCCCAGCTGGCCGTCGCGGGGCGCGGTGATGCGGGTGTTGGCCAGGTCGATACGGGCCAGCTCCACCGTCGCCTTGGCGTTCTCGACCGCTGCCGCCAGCGAGTCGCGATTGACGATGACCGTCTGCAGGTCTTCGCGGGCGATTTCCAGCGCCGCTTTGGCCTGCGCCTGGGCAGCGACGG
>NZ_DATELE010000021.1:0-59611 GCF_035277045.1 Pseudomonas sp.
CGGACTTGCCTGCCAGCAGCTTGGCCTCGAGGGTTTCGTTGCTGTCGAAGACGTCGTAGACCACCTTGATCCCGGTCTGCTTCTCGAACTTGGCCACGGTGTCGGCGGCGATATAGTCAGACCAGTTGTAGACGTGCAGCACCTTGTCATCCGCCTGAGCTGCGGTGGCCAGGCCCCCGATCAGGGCCGCGGCCAGCAACGTCTTGCCCATTTTCATCATGCGTCATGCTCCAGAATTTTTTGATTAGCCCTCTGCTCAGCAGCCAAGGCCCGCGGTACACGCCTCGAGCGACTGAAACAGCCGCGTAGTCTGGCAAGTTACAAGGCGCTGTTTCAAGGAAAGCAGGGCCTTGTAACCGCTTAATGTCACAACGCTAGCCTAGCAGGCGGTCAACGGACCGCTTCGAGGGTCAGGTCCAGGCATTTGCGAGCCTTTTCAACCAGCTCGTCGATCTCCTCGAAACTGATCACCAGCGGCGGCGCGATGATCATCGTGTCGCCTACCGCGCGCATCACCAGCCCGTTTTCGAAGCAGAAGTTGCGGCAGATCATGCCCGCGCCCTTGCCCTCGAAGCGGCTGCGGCTTGCCTTGTCCTTCACCAGCTCGATCGCGCCGAGCAGGCCCAGGCCACGTACCTCACCCACCAGCGGGTGATCGCTGAGCTCGCGCAGACGCTTTTGCAAGTATGGTGCCGTTTCAGTGCGGGCCTTCTCGACGATCTTCTCGTCCCGCAGGATGCGCAGGTTTTCAAGGCCCACCGCCGCTGCCACCGGGTGGCCGGAGTAGGTGAAGCCATGGTTGAAGTCACCGCCTTCGCTGAGCACCTTGGCCACGGTGTCACGAACGATCACGCCGCCCATGGGGATGTAACCGGAAGTCAGCCCCTTGGCGATCGTCATCAGGTCGGGCTCAAGGCCGTAGTAGTCGGAGCCGAACCACTCGCCGGTGCGGCCAAACCCGCAGATCACTTCGTCGGCGACAAAGAGAATGTCGTACTTGGCCAGGATCGCCTTGATCCGCGGCCAGTAGGTGTCTGGCGGGATGATCACCCCGCCCGCGCCCTGGATCGGTTCGGCAATGAACGCCGCGACCTGGTCCTCGCCGACTTCGAGAATCTTCTTCTCCAGCTGATCGGCCGCCCAGACACCGAACTCATCCGGGGTCATGTCGCCGCCTTCACCAAACCAGTAGGGCTGCGGGATATGCACGATGCCCGGGATCGGCAGGCCGCCCTGCTCGTGCATGCCGCTCATGCCGCCAAGACTCGCGCCCGCCACGGTGGAGCCGTGGTAGCCGTTGACCCGGCCGATCAGTGTCTGCTTGCCCGGCTTGCCCTTGAGCGCCCAGTAGTGACGCACCATGCGCAGCACGGTGTCGTTGCCTTCGGAGCCGGAGCCGGTGAAGAACACATGGCTCATGCCCTCGGGCGCGACCTGGGTGATGGCCTTGGCCAGCTCCAGCGCCGGCGGGTGCGCGGTCTGGAAGAACAGGTTGTAGTAGGGCAGCTCGCGCATCTGCTTTTCGGCCGCCTGCACCAGCTCTTCGCGGCCATAGCCCACCGCCACGCACCACAGCCCGGCCATGCCGTCGAGGATCTTGTGGCCCTCGCTGTCCCACAAATGCACGCCCTGGGCCTTGGTGATGATGCGCGGGCCTTTTTCCTTCAGCTGCTTGTAGTCGCTGAAAGGTGCCAGGTGGTGCTCGCCGCTCAGGGCTTGCCATTCACGGGTTTGCGGGTTGGTGGCGCTCATGTGCTTCTCCGGTTTCGGACGGCCGCGCTTGCGCGGCGTGGGGATTGCTCAGACGGCGAACAGCAGGAACTCGCGTTCCCAGGAACTGATGACCCGTTTGAAGTTTTCATGCTCGGCACGCTTGGTCGCGACATAGCCTGCGATGAATTTCTTGCCCAGGTATTTCTCCAGGGACCGGCAGTTTTCCATGCGCTCCAGGGCATCCTCGAGGGTCAGCGGCAGGCGCAGGTTGCGGCGCTCGTAGCCACGCCCCTGTACCGGCGCGCTCGGATTGAGTCCCTCGACCATGCCGATGTAGCCGCACAGCAGGCTCGCGGCGATGGCCAGGTAAGGGTTGGCGTCGGCGCCCGGCAGGCGGTTCTCGACGCGGCGGTTCTGCGGGCCGGCATCGGGCACGCGCAGGCCGACGGTGCGGTTTTCCTCGCCCCACTCCACGTTCACCGGCGCCGAGGTGTCGGGCAGGAAGCGGCGGAACGAATTGACGTTGGGGGCGAACAGCGGCAGGACTTCGGGGATGAACTTCTGCAGGCCGCCGACATGGTGCAGGAACAGTTCGCTCATGCCGCCGTCTTCGTTGGAGAAGATGTTCTTGCCGGTGTTCACGTCGATGATGCTCTGGTGCAGATGCATGGCACTGCCCGGCTCACCGGTCATGGGCTTGGCCATGAAGGTGGCGGCGACGTTGTGCTTGAGCGCGGCCTCGCGCATGGTGCGCTTGAACACCAGGATCTGGTCGGCCAGGTGCAGGGCGTTGCCGTGACGGAAGTTGATCTCCATCTGCGCCGTGCCGTCCTCGTGGATCAGGGTGTCGAGGTCCAGGTTCTGCAGTTCGCACCAGTCGTAGACGTCCTCGAACAGCGGATCGAATTCGTTGGCGGCCTCGATGGAGAACGACTGGCGGCCGGTCTCGGGCCGGCCGGAGCGGCCAATCGGCGGCTGCAGCGGGAAGTCCGGGTCTTCGCAACGCTTGGTCAGGTAGAACTCCATCTCTGGCGCGACGATCGGCTGCCAGCCCTTCTCGGCATAGAGCTTGAGCACCTTCTTGAGCACGTTGCGCGGCGACAGCTCGACCGGGTTGCCCATCTTGTCGTAGGTGTCGTGGATCACCTGCGCGGTCGGCTCGATGGCCCAGGGGACGAGATACACCGCGTTCTCGTCAGGCCGGCAGATCATGTCGATGTCGGCCGGGTCGAGCAGTTCGTAATAGATGTCGTCGTCGACGTAGTCGCCGGTCACGGTCTGCAGCAGCACGCTTTCAGGCAGCCGCATGCCCTTTTCGGCGATGAACTTGTTGGTCGGCGAGATCTTGCCACGGGTGATACCGGTCAGGTCGCTGATCAGGCACTCGACTTCGGTGATCTTGTGTTCTTTCAACCAATCGGTGAGCTGGTCGAGGTTGCTACTCATAAATACCTCAGGAGGTAATACCCTAGCCCGGTCGGGTTCAGGCGCTGTGCGCCGCGATTGCAGCGCGTTGTACCGCCCACAGGGCAGTGCCTGTCATTCTGGCCGCCATTGCGGTCCCGTGGCAAAGGCTCAGGGACAACAAAATACGACCTTCGGCAGTCACGCTATATTGAAGAGGCAGGCATTGAACAGAAGGGATGGAAAGCGGTGCGCCCGGGCCGTCAATTATTGCGGCCAGGCTGGACATTTTTGCCGGCCAGAGGCTGGCGGCAGCGCCGATCGATGACGGGCGAGGCATGTAACCCCCGATATTCTTATGCTGTTCTGGGTTGCTACCGAGCTTAGCCTTGTTCATTTTTTTTCACAACACCCCTGTAAAAAATAAAAGACGGCCTGCCTGGATAGCCCTTTTCAGACAAAATAGCGGATAATGGCTTGCCCTGATTTGCAGCAAAAAGGCCGTAGCAGTGCCATTTCGGGGCATCAATGGGCTGACTTGACTTCACGAGGCCTTTCCGATTGACTGGCACTGCAAGCCCCCCTTGATTGATATTTTTAACAACAAAGGTGTTGCATCATGTCGGTACCCCCGCGTGCCGTTCAGCTTAACGAAGCGAACGCGTTCCTTAAGGAACATCCTGAGGTTCTCTACGTTGACCTTCTGATTGCAGATATGAATGGTGTGGTGCGTGGCAAACGCATCGAACGGACCAGCCTCCACAAGGTTTACGAGAAAGGCATCAACCTGCCGGCCTCCCTTTTCGCCCTCGACATCAACGGCTCGACCGTCGAAAGCACAGGCCTGGGCCTGGACATCGGCGATGCCGACCGCATCTGCTACCCGATCCCGGACACCCTCTCCAACGAGCCTTGGCAGAAGCGCCCCACCGCGCAGCTGCTGATGACCATGCACGAAATCGAGGGCGAGCCGTTTTTCGCCGATCCGCGTGAAGTGCTGCGCCAGGTGGTGAGCAAGTTCGACGACATGGGCCTGACCATCTGCGCCGCGTTCGAGCTGGAGTTCTACCTGATCGACCAGGAGAACGTGAATGGCCGTCCGCAGCCGCCGCGCTCGCCGATCTCGGGCAAGCGCCCGCAGTCGACCCAGGTCTACCTCATCGATGACCTCGACGAATACGTCGACTGCCTCCAGGACATCCTCGAAGGCGCCAAGGAGCAGGGCATCCCTGCCGATGCCATCGTCAAGGAAAGCGCCCCGGCGCAGTTCGAGGTCAACCTGCACCACGTCGCCGACCCGCTCAAGGCCTGTGACTATGCGGTGTTGCTCAAGCGCCTGATCAAGAACATCGCCTACGACCATGAGATGGACACCACCTTCATGGCCAAGCCCTACCCGGGCCAGGCAGGCAATGGGTTGCACGTACACATTTCCATCCTGGACAAAGATGGCAAGAACATCTTCACCAGCGAGGATCCCGAGCAGAACGCCGCGCTACGTCACGCGGTCGGCGGTGTGCTCGAGACCCTGCCCGCCTCGATGGCGTTCCTGTGCCCGAACGTCAACTCGTACCGCCGTTTCGGTGCTCAGTTCTATGTGCCGAACGCCCAGAGCTGGGGCCTGGACAACCGTACCGTGGCCGTGCGCGTGCCCACCGGCACGCCGGACGCCGTGCGCCTTGAGCACCGTGTGGCTGGCGCCGATGCCAACCCCTACCTGCTGATGGCGGCGGTGCTGGCCGGCGTGCATCATGGCCTGACCAACAAGGTCGAGCCTGGCGCGCCGATCGAAGGCAACGCCTACGAGCAGCTGGACCAGAGCCTGCCGAACAACCTGCGCGATGCCCTGCGCGAGCTGGACGACAGCGAGATCCTCAACAAGTACATCGATCCGAAGTACATCGACATCTTTGTCGCGTGCAAGGAAAGTGAGCTGGAGGAGTTCGAGCACTCGATCTCGGATCTTGAGTACAACTGGTATCTGCATACCGTGTAAGCCAGAGCAGGCTAGCCCGCTCCCACAAGGTGGCGGGCTACACCAGCAGACTAGATGCTCTTCTCGAAGATCTTCGAGTTGCGCTGGTAGTTGTACATCGAGGCCCGTGCTGCCGGCAGCCGCTCGACACCACTAGGCGCGAACCCGCGCTCGCGGAACCAGTGCGCCGTGCGGGTGGTGAGCACGAACAGGGTGTTCAATCCCATCCCCCGCGCCCGCGTCTCGATGCGCTCGAGCAGGTCGTCCCCGCGCCCCCCATGACGGTACTCCGGGTTCACCGCCAAGCACGCCAGCTCACCCGCCTGTGACTCGGCGATCGGGTACAGCGCCGCGCAGGCGATGATCATGCCGTCGCGCTCGACGACGCTGAACTGTTCGATTTCTCGCTCAAGCACCTCGCGCGAACGCCGCACCAGAATGCCCTGCTCTTCCAGCGGGCTGATCAGCTGCAGCAGGCCGCCAACATCTTCGATGGTCGCCTCGCGGACGATTTCGAATTGCTCCTGGGCCACCAGGGTGCCGCCACCATCACGGGTAAACAGCTCGGTCAGCAGAGCGCCATCCTCGGCGTAGCTGACGATATGGCTGCGCGCCACGCCACCCTTGCAGGCCTCGGCCGCGGCATCCAGCAGTTCGCCCTGGTAGTCGCTGCCCAGGCGCTGCAGATGCGCGGGCACCTGCTGCGGACGCAGTTCGCGCACCAGCCGACCCTGCTCGTCGAGCAGGCCGGACTCGGCGCCGAACAGCAGCAACTTGTCGGCGCCCAGCTCGATGGCGGCGCGGGTCGCGACGTCTTCGCAGGCCAGGTTGAAGATCTCGCCCGTAGGCGAATAGCCCAGCGGCGAGAGCAGCACGATGGTGCGTTCGTCGAGCAGGCGGTTGATGCCCTTGCGGTCGATGCGGCGCACTTCACCGGTGTGGTGGTAGTCAACGCCTTCGAGCACGCCGATCGGCCGTGCGGTGACCAGGTTGCCGGACGCCACCCGCAGGCGCGAGCCCTGCATGGGAGACGCGGCCATGTCCATCGACAGGCGCGCCTCGATGGCGACGCGCAAGCTGCCGACCGCATCGATCACGCAGTCCAGGGTCGGCGCGTCGGTGATGCGCAGGCCGCGATGGTAGCGCGGGGTGATGTCACGGGCGGCCAGGCGGGTTTCGATCTGCGGACGCGAGCCATGCACCAGCACCAGGCGCACGCCCAGGCTGTGCAGCAGCACCAGGTCGTGGACGATGTTGCCGAAGTTGGGATGTTCGACGCCATCGCCTGGCAGCATGACCACGAAGGTGCAGTCGCGATGGGCATTGATGTAGGGGGACGCATGACGCAGCCAATTGACGTATTCGGGCATAACCGGAGCCTGTATGAAAAGTGAACAAAAAGCGAGAAAGGCACAGCGCTCTGAGGGTTATCGTCGGTTCAGGCTTGGCGTCACGCGCAGTCTCCTTCTGGGTACGTTTCGATTCAGCGGGCCATCGCCGGGCTGAGGCAATAGTGTTCGATCATGTCACGCAATAGACGCACGGTAGGCTCGATGCGTGACATTTCGAGGTATTCGCCGGGCTGGTGGGCACACGCGATATCGCCCGGCCCCAGCACCAGTGTCTCGCAGCCCAGGCGCTGGAAATACGGCGCTTCGGTGGCAAAGGCCACCGCCTCGGCGCGATGACCGGTAAGACGCTCGGCAAGCCGCACCAGTTCCGCATCGGCGGCCTGCTCGAAGGCCGGCGCCTCGGGAAACAGCGGCGCATAGTCGATCTGTACCTGGTGCTGCTCGGCCAGCGGCGTCAGCTTCTGGCGGATGGCCGCGCGCAGCTGCTCGGCGTCCATGCCCGGCAGCGGGCGCAGGTCGAATTCCAGGGCACACTGGCCACAGATGCGGTTAGGGTTGTCACCGCCGTGGATGCAGCCAAAGTTCAGGGTGGGTTGCGGCACCGTGAACTGCGGGTTGCGGTAGGCCTCCTGCCATTGCCGGCGCAGCCCCATCAGCTCGCCCATCACCGCATGCATGGCTTCCATGGCGCTATGGCCGAGGCTTGGGTCCGACGAGTGGCCGCTGCGCCCAAGGATGTCGATGCGCTCCATGAGGATCCCCTTGTGCATGCGGATCGGCCGCAGCCCGGTCGGCTCGCCGATCACCGCGGCCCGGCCCAGTGGCCGTCCAGCCTCGGCCAGGGCGCGGGCGCCGGCCATCGAGCTTTCTTCATCGCAGGTCGCGAGAATCAGCAACGGCTGCTTGAAGTCATGCGCCAGCAAGGGCTCCACGGCCTCGATGATCAAGGCGAAAAAACCCTTCATGTCGCAGCTGCCCAGGCCCACCCAGCGGTCGCCGACTTCGGTCAACTGCAACGGATCGGTGGTCCACAACTCTGGATCATAGGGCACGGTGTCGCTGTGACCGGCCAGCACCAGGCCGCCAGGGCCGCTGCCGTGGCTGGCCAGCAGGTTGAACTTGCCGGGAGACACCTGCTGGATCTCGCAGGTAAAGCCAAGGTCGCCCAGCCAGCCGGCGAGCAGGTCGATGACCGCGCGGTTGGACTGGTCGAGCGCGGGCTGGGTGCAACTCACCGAAGGCGTGGCGATCAGGGCGGCGAACTGGTCTTTCAGCGACGGCAAGGTCATGCGCGTTCTCCTCGGATTCGTCTTCCCATAGTAGAGCCATCCGGCACCGGGAATAAACCGTTGACGGTCGACTGCTGTACACTGCCGGGCCAAGACGCCCTGTCCTCAAAGCCCGGATCACCCAGCAATGCCTAAAGAAACCGAACTCAAGCTGCGGGCCAGCCGCGAGACCCTCGCCGCCCTGCGCGAGCACCCGCTGCTCAAGAAACGCAACAAATCCGGCTGGCAGACCCGCGAACTGCTCAACCAGTACTTCGACACCCCCGAGCGCGAGCTGTCGGCTGCCAAGGTTGCCCTGCGCCTGCGCCGTGACGGCGATGCGGTCATCCAGACCCTGAAGTGCTGTGGCCAGAGCGTGGCCGGTCTTTCGGAGCGCAACGAGTACGAGTGGCCGCTGGAAAAAGCCAAGCTCGACCTGAAGAAGCTCGATGACAGCTGCTGGCCAGCGCAACTGGCCGAGCTCGACAAAAAGACCATCAAGCCGCTGTTCACCACCGATTTCACCCGCGAATTCGCCGAGATCGCCTGGGGCCGTGGCAAGGCCAAGGTGGTGATCGAGGCGGCCCTCGACCTGGGTACCGTCACCGCCGGCAAGCGCAAGGAAGAGATCTGCGAACTCGAGCTCGAGTTGCGCGAAGGCGCGCCCGAAGCGCTGCTGGAGCTGGCCGCGGAGCTGTCCGCGACCCTCGCGCTGATGCCGTGCGATATCAGCAAGGCCGAGCGCGGCTACCGCCTGCTCGACGAAGGCAGCTATGACCTGGGCCTGCCCAGCGTCGACCTCGCCCCTGAAATGCCGGTCGACGACGCGTTCGCCGTCCTCGCCTGGCAACTGCTGGGCAGCAGCCAGCGCCTGGCCGAGCAGTACCGCCACACGGGCCATTGGCGCCTGCTGCAGGACTGGGTCCAGTGCCTGGCCGAACTGCGCGCCCTGGCCAGCAGCCTGGGCCAGGCCGCGCCACGCGCCACCACCCGCGCTTTGCGCAGCAGCCTCGACGCCCTGCTCGAAGACTGGCGCCCGCTGGTACTGGCCGGCAATGACGACGAAGACGTCCGCCGCGCCGCGCCCGAGCAGTTCGCCGAAGAGTTGCTGGACCCTCGCTGGGGCCAGTTCTCGCTGGAGACCTCGCGCTGGCTGCTGGCCCGTGGCTGGACCGTTGAGCGCACCAAGCGTGGCGATCGCCAAGGCAGCGCGCAGCTGGCCAACTGGCTGGCGCACCTGCTGTTCGAGGAAGCCCGTACCTTGCAACTGCCGCTGTACCAGCAGCAGCCAGAGGATCTTGCCGAGCAACTGCCGCGCATCGAGCGGCTGCTGGCCTGGCTGCACCATGCCCGCCAGGTGCTCGAGTCACCCGAGCTCGATCGCCTGTACGGCGAGCTGAACAAGCTGCACGACCTGGCCAACCAGCCGATCAGCGACGAAGTGCTTGAAGCACGCGTGCAGCAAGCCATGACAGTGTTCCAGGGCCGTGCCTGGAAACACCTGCTCAAGTCGCCTTCAGCGCGATAAGGGCAGACTGGTCGTGGACTTGATTTCGGACAAGGCCACGATCGAGTTGACCTCCTGGATCCCCGGCACCATCGACAGCTTTTCGAAGAAGAAACGCTCGTAGGCTTCGATGTCCGGGGTGACAATGCGCAGCAGGAAGTCGACCGATCCCATCAACACATAGCACTCCAGCACTTCAGGGAAACCGCGGATCGCTTCGGTGAACTCGGTGAAGTTCGAGCGCCCGTGGGCGTTGAGTTTTACCTCGGCAAAGATCTGCGTGTTGAGCCCGACCTTCTTGCGGTCGAGCAAGGTGACCTGGCCACGGATCACCCCTTCTTCCTTCAGGCGTTGAATACGCCGCCAGCACGGCGACTGGGACAGCCCCACGTGTTCGGCGATCTGGGCGCTGGACAACGACGCGTCCTCTTGAAGCAGCGCCAGAATGCGCCGGTCATAAGTGTCCAGCTCTATGGACATGATTTTTCCTGTTTTCCCGTATTTGACGAATTGATCAATCTGCCTTGACGGCAAAATCGTTCAATCATAGAGAAAAAATGCCGCTCCCGGCGTGTGAAACTTTCGCCATCGATTCCGGAGACCGCCATGAACGCACTCGAACGCTCAGATGCGCCCTATCGCACCGACACCTGGGCCGCCAGCGCCGCCCAGTGCAGCGTGAGCTACCGGCTAGAGGCCGAGGCAGAGCCGGACACCCTCTGCCGGGTACTCAACCTGTTCGCCCTGCAGTTCCTCACCCCACACCAGGTGCAGGTCTACCAGCAGGATGATCTGCTGTGCATCGAGATCGGTGTCGCCGGGCTGAGCTGGCACCGTGCCGAGGTCATCGGGCAGAAATTGCGCAACCTGGTGTGCGTCGGCGAGGTGAGCCTGGAAACAATGGCGCACTTGCACGAGGTGAGTCAGGCCCAGGCCCTCTAGAGAAAGCGTGCGCGATTCCTGTGGGAGCCTTGTGCCGCGATCGGCCGCTGCAAGATCCGGTAACCCTTGGATGAGGCGTGACAGCAATTGCAGGGCTAGCCTTTGCGGTCTTCACAAGCCCGGCATGGATGCCCCAATGTACGCTCGCCCCGACCATACTCTTGATCCTTACCTGCTGATCGACGCCCTGCAGGCCGAGCAACGCCTCGATGCCGAGCAGGCCAGCGCGCTGCGTCAGCGTGCGGCGGCCCACCCTGAAATCCACCCACTGGAGCTGCTGGCGAGCCAACGTCTGGACCTGGACACCCTCTGCCAGTGGCTGGCCGACAAGGTTGGCCAGCCGTACCAGCGCATCGACCCGCTGCAGGTCGACGTGGCCGAGGCGACCGGGCTCATGTCCGCTGCCTTTGCCCAGCGTCACGGCATCCTGGCGCTCGGTGCGGATGCTCAAGGAGTGACAGTGGCCAGCGCGCAACCCTACGCCCGCGCCTGGGAAGCCGACCTTGCCCAGAGCCTTGGCAAGCCGGTGCTACGGGTGCTGGCCAGCCCGGTGCAGATCCGCCAGCTCAGCCAGGCATTTTTCAGGCTGGCCCATTCGGTGCACGGCGCCCGTGATGAACAGACGCCGGGACTGAGCGAGCTAGAGCAACTGCTTGAACTGGGCCGCGGCCAGGCCAGCGCCAGCGCCGACGACGCCCATATCGTGCATATCGTCGACTGGGTGCTGCAGTACGCCTTCGAGCAACGCGCCAGCGACATCCACCTCGAGCCCAGGCGTGACCAAGGGCGTCTGCGCTTTCGCATCGATGGGCTGTTGCATCCGGTCTACGCCTTTCCGGCGAGCGTGACCTTGGCGCTGGTCAGCCGCCTAAAGCACCTGGGCCGCATGAACGTCGCCGAGAAGCGCCGGCCGCAGGACGGACGCCTGAAAAGCCGGCTGCCCAACGGCGAGGATGTGGAATTGCGTCTCTCGACCCTGCCTACGCCATTCGGGGAAAAGCTGGTGCTGCGCCTGTTCGATCCCCAGCAGTTGCAACAGGGCTTTGCCCAGCTCGGCCTGGAGGGTGACTCGCTGGCACGCTGGCAAAACCTGCTGCGACGGCGCCAAGGCATGCTGCTGGTCACCGGCCCCACGGGCTCTGGCAAGAGCAGCACGCTGTACGCCAGCCTGCAGCAACTGGCCACGCCGCAGGTCAATCTGTGCACCATCGAGGACCCGATCGAGCGGCTCGACCCGGCGTTCAACCAGCTGCAGGTCCAGGCGGGTATCGACCTGGGGTTCGCCAACGGCGTGCGGGCGCTGCTGCGGCAAGACCCGGACATCATCATGATCGGTGAGATCCGCGACCAGGAGACCGCCCAAGTAGCGATCCAGGCGGCGCTGACCGGTCATCTGGTGCTCTCGACCCTGCACACCGACGATGCCTGCAGCGCCATTACCCGCCTGCAGGAGCTGGGGATTGCTGACTACCTGATCAAGGCCACGTTGCTTGGAGTAATGGCCCAGCGGCTGGTGCGCACGCGTTGTCCCTCCTGCAGAGGGCCGTCCGACGCCGGGTCCGGGTGCCGTATTTGCCGCGACACGGGATACCACGGGCGGACTGGCCTGTTCGAGCTGCTGCCCCTTAGCGACGGCTTGCGGGCCCGCATACAGCCCGCCACCGACCTGGGAGAAGTGCGCCGCCAGGCCCTGGCCGAAGGCTTTTGCGACCTGCGCCGCTGTGGCGCGCAAAAAGTCGAGAGAGGCCTGACCACCGAGGCCGAAGTCCTGCGCGTCTGCGCCTGAGGCCTGGGAACTTGATCATGCTGGCCAGGATCAAAGCGGGCATACCCCACAAACAAGAGTGTACCACCATGCGTCTCAAATCAGCCGTCGCCGCTGTTGCCCTGATGTCCCTGCCCATGGGTTATGCCATGGCGGATGGTTTCTGGCGTGACGTGATTTCCTCCGGTGCCACCACCGCGTCCACCTACCTGACCTTCAAAGACCACAAGCTGATCGTCGCGGCGCAAGATGATGCCGGCAGCTATGTGGCCAGCGAAGGCTCGATCCGCGGACCCTATCTGGAGGCAGCGATGCAGAAGGTGCGTGCGGACAATCCTGGGCTCGAGGCCAGTGACATGGACCTGGCGAATGCGATTCTGGCGAAGAATGCGGTGGCCGAATAAGCCATTTGGAGACACCCCAGAGATTGCTTTAAACCATAAAATCTCCCACAAGAGCTGGCGAGGCCAGCTCGGTTATCGGTGCCCTGCCCGGCGCAGCCAGGGCATTTGTGGGAGCGCGCCTTGTGCCGCGATCGAGGGCAAGGCCCTCGCCGGGCCACAGAATTACCGGTCCACGCGATGATCGCAGGGAACACATCCCAGAATCACCGGTACTCCCCCACCGGCACGCAAGCACAGAACAGATTCCGGTCCCCATACACATTGTCCACCCGGTTCACCGCCGGCCAGTACTTGTGCTGGCGCACATGCGCGCTGGGCGCGACACCCTGCTCGATGCCATACGGCCGCTCCCAGACCCCGAGCACATCGGCCAGGGTGTGAGGCGCATGCTTGAGCGGATTATCCTCGGCAGGCCAGCTGCCTTCCTGCACCTGGGCGATCTCCGCGCGAATGGCCAGCATGGCCTCGACAAACCGGTCCAGCTCGGCCTTGGACTCGCTTTCGGTCGGCTCGACCATCAGCGTCCCGGGCACCGGAAATGACATGGTCGGAGCGTGGAAGCCGTAGTCCATCAGGCGCTTGGCCACATCCTCCTCGGTGATGCCGGTCTGTGCCTTCAACGGCCGCAAGTCAAGAATGCACTCGTGCGCCACGCGCCGGTTGCGCCCTCGATACAGCACCGGGAAGGCACCGGACAGCTGGCTGGCCAGGTAATTGGCGCCAAGGATCGCCACTTCGCTGGCATCGGCCAGCTGCGGCCCCATCATGGCGATATACATCCAGCTAATCGGCAGAATGCTGGCACTGCCCCAGGGCGCGGCACTGATCGCGGTGTTCTGCGGGTCGGGCCCGGGCACCGGGACCACCGGATGGCTGGCGACGAAGGGCGCAAGGTGCGCGCGCACGCCGATCGGCCCCATGCCCGGACCGCCACCGCCATGCGGAATGCAGAAGGTCTTGTGCAGGTTCATGTGCGAGACATCGGCACCGATGTCGGCCGGCCGCGCCAGGCCGACCTGAGCGTTGAGGTTGGCGCCGTCCATGTACACCTGGCCGCCCTGCTGGTGCACCACGTCGCAGATTTCGCGGATGCCTTCCTCATAGACGCCGTGGGTCGAGGGGTAGGTGACCATCAGGCAGGACAGCCGCGGGCCCGCTGACTGTGCCTTGGCCTTGAGGTCCTCGAGGTCGATGTTGCCGTCCTGGTCGCACTCGACGATCACCACCTCCATGCCGGCCATCTGCGCCGAAGCGGGATTGGTACCATGGGCCGATGAGGGGATCAGGCAAAGGGTACGTTCCGCCTGCTGACGGCTGCGATGGTAGGCGGTGATCGCCATGAGCCCGGCATACTCGCCCTGTGCGCCGGAGTTGGGCTGCATGCAGATCGCGTCGAAGCCCGTGATCGCGCACAACCAGGCTTCGAGTTCTTCGATCATCGCCCTGTAGCCCTGGACCTGGGCGGCCGGGGCAAAGGGATGGAGCAGCGCGAAGCCCGGCCAGGTGATGGGAATCATCTCGCTGGTGGCGTTGAGCTTCATGGTGCAGGAGCCCAGCGGGATCATCGACTGGTTGAGCGCCAGGTCCTTGTTCTCCAGCTGTTTGAGATAGCGCAGCATCTCGGTTTCGCTGTGGTGCAAATTGAATACCGGGTGCGTCAGGAACGACGTGCTGCGTACCAGCCCGTCTGGAATGGCGGCGGGCAAGTCCTGGCCGTCGAGGGCATCGATGTCCAGCCCATGGTCGACGCCTGCGAAGATGTCGAACAGGCGCAGCACCGTCGCCTCGCTGCAGGTTTCATCCAGGCTCACGCCCAGATGCCCGCGGCCAAGGATTCGCAGGTTGATCTGCGCCGCCTCGGCGCTTTCGATGATGGCCGTCTGGCTGCCGCCCACCTCCAGTGTCAGGGTGTCGAAGAAGTGCGTATTGATGCGCTTGATGCCCTTGGCCTCCAGGCCCGCCGCGAGAATAACGGTCAGCCGGTGCACGCGCTGGGCAATGCGCAGGAGCCCTTCGGGGCCATGGTAGACAGCGTAGAAGCCGGCGATATTGGCCAGCAGCACCTGGGCGGTGCAGATGTTGGAGTTGGCCTTCTCGCGACGGATGTGCTGCTCGCGGGTCTGCAAGGCCATGCGCAGCGCGGTGTTGCCCCGGGCATCGCGCGACACGCCGATGATGCGCCCAGGCATGGCGCGCTTGAACTCATCGCGACAGGCAAAGTAGGCCGCATGAGGTCCACCGTAGCCCATGGGCACGCCGAAACGCTGGGTCGAGCCCAGCACCACATCGGCGCCCTGCTCGCCTGGCGGTGCGAGCACCACCAGGCTGAGGAGATCGGCGGCGACGCAGGCCAGGGCCTGCTGGTCATGCAACCGTTCGATCAGCGGGCGCAGGTCGCGGACCTCGCCATGGGTATCGGGGTACTGCAGCAAGGCGCCGAAAACCGTGTGGTTGCCCAGGTTGTCCACAGCGTCGATCACCAGCTCGAAGCCAAAGCCTTCAGCGCGGGTCTTGAGCACCGACAGGGTTTGCGGGTGACAGTGCTCGTCGACGAAAAACGCGTTGCTCTTGCTCTTGGCCATGCGCTTGGCCAGGGCCATGGCTTCGGCGGCGGCGGTTGCCTCGTCGAGCAGCGATGCGTTGGCCAGTGGCAAGCCGGTGAGGTCGATGACCATCTGCTGGAAATTCAGCAAGGCCTCCAGGCGACCCTGAGCGATCTCTGGCTGGTAGGGGGTGTAGGCGGTGTACCAGCCCGGATTTTCAAGCACATTGCGCAAGATCACCGTGGGTGTCAGGGTGCCGTGGTAGCCCATGCCGATCAGGCTGGTCCACACCTGGTTCTGTTGCGCGTAACCTGCGAGCCTGGCCAGGGCGGCCTGCTCGTCAAGGGCGGGCGGCAGGTCCAGCGCGCGGTTGAAGCGGATGCCAGGCGGTACCGTCTGCTCGATCAACTCACTGCGGCTGGCGACACCCAGTACATCGAGCATGGCCTGCTGCTCCGAGGCATCGGGCCCCAGGTGACGGCGCAGGAAGGGGTTGGGGTCTTGCAGTTGACGCAGGGGTGGCGACTGGGACATGACGACGCTCTCTTCCTGGACCAGGTCTCATGGAGACTTACAAGTCTAGGAAGGGATCGCCGTTCATGCGGGGAAAACTTACTCGCCGATGGCGGCCTTGTAGGCGGCGGCGTCCTGCAGCTTGTCGAGCTCGGCCGCGTCGTTCGGCTTGAGCTTGAAGATCCAGGCGCCATACGGGTCATCGTTGAGCTGCTCCGGGCTGTCGGCCAGGCCGTCGTTGACCGCGATCACTTCGCCGCCTACTGGCGAATAGATGTCGGAGGCAGCCTTGACCGATTCGACCACGCCAGCCGCGTCGCCAGCGGCAAACACCTTGCCGACCTCGGCCAGTTCAACGAACACCACGTCACCCAGGGCTTCCTGGGCGTGGTCGCTGATACCGACGGTCACGCTGCCATCGGCTTCCAGGCGCGCCCACTCGTGGCTTTCGGCGTAACGCAGTTCGGCGGGGATATTGCTCATCGTGTTGTCCTCGATTGGGTCAGCGGTTGGCCCGCCAGAAAAATGTTCAGATCAGAATCTTGCCATGGCGCACGAAGGTCGGCTTGACCACCCGCACCGGGTACCACTTGCCGCGGATTTCCACCTCGGCGCGGTCGCCGGTCGCCATCGGCACACGGGCCAAGGCAATGGACTTGCTCAGCGTAGGAGAGAAACTACCACTGGTGATCTCCCCTTCGCCAATCCCGGCAACACGCACCACCTGATGGGCACGCAGCACGCCCCGCTCTTCCAGCACCAGGCCGACCAGTTTTTCCTGCACGCCGTGCTCGATTTCCGCCAGCAGGCCGCCGCGGCCGATGAAGTCGCGGTCGGCAGGCTCCCAGGCCACGCTCCAGCCAAGGTTGGAGGTCAGGGGCGTGTGGGCTTCGTCGATGTCCTGGCCGTACAGGTTCATGCCGGCCTCAAGGCGCAAGGTGTCGCGGGCGCCCAGACCGCTGGGGGCGATGCCCGCGCCGACCAGGTCGTTGAAGAAGGCGGGGGCCTGCTCGGCCGGCATGATCATCTCCAGGCCGTCCTCGCCGGTGTAGCCGGTCCGGGCAATGAACCAGTCACCCTCGGCCACGCCTTCGAAGCTGCGCAGGGTGCGCACCACCGCGGCACGTGACGCGCTGAGCAGTTCGGCGACCTTGTCGCGGGCATGCGGGCCTTGCACGGCCAGGATGGCCAGTTCTGGCCGCTCCTTGATGCCGACGTCGAAACCGGCGCTGTAGCCGCGCAGCCAGCCGATCACCTTTTCGCGGGTGGCCGCGTTGACCACCAGGCGATAGCCCTCGGCGCAGCGGTAGACGATCATGTCGTCCACCACGCCGCCCAGTTCGTTGAGCATGGGGCTGTACAACGCCTTTCCAGGGCCCTCCAGCCGCGTGACATCGTTGGCCAGCAACCGCTGCAGCCAGGGCGTGGCGGCGCTGCCGTCGATGTCGATGACGGTCATGTGGGAGACATCGAAGACGCCGCAGTCGCTGCGCACCTGATGGTGCTCCTCGACTTGCGAGCCGTAGTGCAGAGGCATGTCCCAACCGCCAAAATCGACCATCTTGGCGCCCAGCGCCAAGTGCAGGTCATACAGAGGCGTACGCTGTCCCATGGGTTTCTCCTTCCGGGCGTGGCGAAGCGGCGGCGGTCGGCAGCGTCTACCGGCTACCAGGTCTCGTAGGACCCGCCGCAGCGAATGCCGCGCATTGTAGCCGCAAGGGCGCGGACTGGCATCCTCAGTGACTGTGACCGGGGCGCCGTGCCGAACGGCGTATCAGCCCGATGACCGGCAGCAGGCCGACAAGCACCAGGGTCAGGGCCGGCAGCGACGCTCGTGACCACTCGCCTTCGCTGGTCATTTCGAAGACGCGCACGGCCAGGGTATCCCAGCCGAAGGGGCGCATGAGCAGGGTGGCGGGCATTTCCTTGAGCACATCGACGAACACCAGCAGCGCGGCGCTCAAGGCGCCCGGCACCAGCAACGGCAGATACACCCTGAAAAACAATCGTGGCCCGCTGACGCCGAGGCTGCGAGAGGCCTCGGGCAAGGAAGGACGGATCCGCTCGAGGCTGCTCTCCAGGGGGCCGTACGCCACCGCAATGAAGCGCACCAGGTAGGCCAGCAGCAACGCTGCCAGGCTACCCAGCAGCAGTGGCCGTCCCGCGCCGCCCAGCCAGGTCGACAGCGGCACCACCAGCTGGTTGTCCAGGTAACTGAAGGCCAGCATGATCGACACCGCCAGCACCGAGCCCGGCAGCGCGTAGCCCAGGTTCGCAAGCCCCACGCCAGCGCGGATGCCCTGGGTCGGCGCCTGCCGGCGGGCGAAGGCCAGCAGCAACGCCACGCACACGGTGATCAACGCGGCCATGGCGCCCAGGTAGAGCGTGTGCAGGATCAAGCCGGCGTAGCGCTCGTCAAGGTCGAAACGGCCGCGTTTCCAGAACCACACCAGCAATTGCAGCATGGGGATGACGAAGGCGCAGGCAAACACCAGCAGGCACCAGCCGCTGGCTGCCACGGCCTTGATCCCGCGCAGGTGGTACAGCGCCCGGACGCGCGGGCGCTCGTGGCCCGTGCGCGACGCACCCCGGGCACGCCGTTCGCCGTAGAGCACCAGCATCACCACCAGCAACAGCAGGCTGGCCAGCTGCGCCGCGCTCGACAGGCTGAAGAAGCCGTACCAGGTCTTGTAGATGGCGGTGGTGAAGGTGTCGAAATTGAACACCGCCACCGCGCCGAAATCGGCCAGGGTTTCCATCAGTGCCAGGGCGATGCCGGCGCCAATGGCCGGGCGCGCCATGGGCAGCGCCACGCGCCAGAACGCCTGCAACGGCGACAGGCCAAGTACCCGCGCCGCTTCCATCAGGCCCTTGCCCTGCGCCATGAACGCGGTACGCGCCAGCAGATAGACGTAGGGATAGAACACCAGCACCAGCACCGTGATCACCCCGCCGGTGGAACGCACCCGCGGCAGCCGCATGGGCCCGAACACCTCGCGCAACGCGCTCTGAACCGGGCCTGCGAAGTCCAGCAGGCCGACAAAGACAAACGCCAGCACATAGGCCGGGATCGCGAACGGCAGCATCAGTGCCCAGTCGAGCCAGCGCCGCCCGGGAAACTCGCAGAGGCTGGTCAGCCAGGCCAGGCTCACGCCCAGCACGGTCACGCCGGCTCCGACGCCCAGCACCAGGGTCAGGGTGTTGCCGAGCAGGCGGCTCATCTGGGTGTCGAGCAGGTGCGACCAGATCTGCATGTCGATCGACTGCCACGAGAGCAGCAGGACACTCAGGGGCAGGAGCACCAGGGCGGCGATGAACAGAACCGGGGGGTACCAATGACGGTGTGACAAGACTGTCAGTTCCAGCCAGCGCGATCCATCAACCGGATCGCCTCGGCCTGGCGCTTGCCGGCCACTTCCACCGGAATGCTGTCGGCCTTGAACTCACCCCACGCCGCCACTTCGGCCGACGGCTTGACCTTGGGATTGGCGGGGAATTCCTGGTTGGTGTCGGCAAACAGCTTCTGCGCCTCTTCACTGGTCATCCACTCGACCAGCTTGATGGCCGCTTCAGGATGCGGCGCATGCCGAGTCAGGCCGATGCCCGACAGGTTGACGTGCACGCCACGATCGCCCTGGTTCGGCCAGAACAGCCTGATCGGCAGGCTCGGCTGCTCCTTGTGCAGGCGACCGTAGTAGTAGCTGTTGACGATGCCGACGTCGCACTGCCCTGCCTCGATGGCCTGCAGCACGGCGATGTCGTCGGAGAACACATCGGTGGACAGGTTGTTGACCCAGCCCTTGATGATCTCCTCGGTCTTCTGCTCACCATGGTTCTCGATCAGCGTGGCGGTCAGCGACTGGTTGTAGACCTTCTTGGCGGTGCGCAGGCACAGGCGGCCTTCCCATTGCGCATCGGCCAGCGCTTCGTAGGTGCTCAGTTCCTCGGGTTTGACCCGGTCACTGGCGTAGGCAATGGTGCGCGCGCGCAGGCTCAGGCCGGTCCATTGGTGGGCCGAGGAGCGGTACTGGGGAGGAATGTTCTGGTCGATGATGGTCGACTGGATCGGCTGCAGGATACCCATGTGCTCGGCCTGCCACAGGTTGCCGGCATCGACGGTCAGCAGCAGGTCGGCGGTGGCGTTCTGCCCTTCGGCCTTGATGCGCTGCATCAACGGCGCTTCCTTGTCGGTGATGAACTTGACCTTCACGCCAGTCTTGGCGGTATAGGCGTCGAACACCGGCTTGATCAGCTCGTCGATGCGCGAGGAGTACACCACGACTTCGTCCGCGGCCTGGGCGGCGGTGCCGGCCAGGGTCAGGGCCAGGGCGGCCAGTAGGTGCTTGCGTGACGACATGCTGCAGTCCTCGAAGGATTCGGAAGGGGCCAAATGGTAGTGAATCACATTTGCCATCTCAAACCGATCATGGACCGCAGGAGTTACCGGATGTTGCAGCGCCTCTCAGGCACGCGCCAGCTCAGGCAGGTCGCCGGACAGGCCGAGGGCTTGGCGCACGAACAGCGCCTTCGCCTCGCGTATCTGCTCGACCAGTTTCAGGCCACTGTTGCGCAGCCAGCGCAGGGGCAGCGGATCGGCCTGGAACACCCGTTCGAAGCTTTCCATGGCGGCCATCAGGGCCAGGTTGTGCGGCATGCGCCGGCGCTCGTAGCGGCTCAGCACACGCTCGTCGGCCAGCCGCTCGCCGCGGTCGCAGGCATGCTGCAGCTCTTCGGCGAGCACCGCGGCATCGAGAAAACCCAGGTTGACACCCTGGCCCGCCAGCGGGTGGATGGTATGCGCCGCATCACCGATCAAGGCCAGGCCTTCGGCCACATACCGCTTGGCATGGCGCTGGCGCAGCGGCACGCAGACGCGTGGGTCGGCTTGCAGCACGTGGCCCAGGCGCCCTTCGAAGGCACGCTCAAGCGCCTGGCAGAAGGCCTGGTCGTCCATTGCCATGGCCTTCTCGGCCTGCTCCGGAGTGGTCGACCAGACGATCGAGCACCAGTCCTGCCGGCCATCGCGCAGCAGCGGCAGGAAGGCCAGCGGCCCGTGGTCGGTGAAGCGCTGCCAGGCCGTGGCCTGGTGCGGCTGGCTGCAACGCACGCTGGTGACGATGGCGTGGTGCAAATAATCCCACTCACGTGTTTCGCACCCGGTCAGGCGGCGTACCGCCGATTGCGCGCCGTCGGCGGCAACCACCAGCGGGGCGCGAAGGCTGCGCCCGTCGGCCAGGGTCAGCAGCCACTCATCGCCCGAGCGGCGCATCTGCTCCAGGCGGGCGTTGGCCAGCAGGCCGACATCACTGTCGTGCAGGCGCTCGAGCAACGCGTCCTGGATCACCCGGTTCTCGACAATATGGCCCAGGACCTGGGCGTGCACGCTGGCCGCCGAGAAATGGATCTGGCCAGTGCCGCTGCCGTCCCAGACGCGCATGTCCGAATAGGGACTCAGGCGCCGCTGACTGATGCCCTGCCACGCGCCCAGGCGATCGAGAATGCGCTGGCTGGCGGCCGACAGGGCGCTGACCCGCGGCTCGAACGGCGCATGGGGATCATGGGGCTTGACGGTCATCGGGCCGCCGTCGAGCAGGAGAATTTCCAGGCCGCTGTGGTGCAGGGCCAGGGCCAGGGCGCTACCGACCATACCGGCACCGACAATCAACACATCTGCGCGCATTTCCATGCCTTAGGGCTGCCTCGTTCGCGGGTCGACCCGCACAGGGGGGAATTCTTCAACTCGCGGATCAGGGCGGGTGCCCAGGCCCATGGCCTGGCGAGCGAACCAGCGCTTGGCCGGCGGCAGCAGGTCGAGGCCCAGCAGGCCAAGGTTTCGCCCTGCCGCGAGCACGGGATGACCCGCGCCGAACAACCGCGTGACCTGATCGGAAAAACCGATGGTCAGGGCCTGGTCGAGGCGCTGACGCTGGCGGTAGGCCTGCAAGGTGGCCAGGTCGCCTGGCTGCTGCGGCCCGGCGAGCAAGGCATCGGCCAGCGACTGCACGTCCCGCAGCGACAGGTTGAAGCCCTGCCCTGCGATCGGATGCAGGCTGTGCGCGGCGTTGCCCAGCACTACCAGACTGGCCCGCACCTGCTCCTGGGACTCGGTCAGGGACAACGGATACACATGGCGCACGCCGACCTGGCGCAAGGCGCCCAGGCGGTAGCCGAACACGCCTTGCAGCTCTTTCAGGAAGCTGCGCTCGTCCAGTTCGACCAAGCGCCTGGCGTCCATTCCGCGTCGGGTCCAGACCAGCGCGCAGCGGTTTTCGGGCAACGGCAGCAAGGCCATGGGACCGTCTTCGGTGAAGCGTTCGAAGGCCTGCCCGCAATGGGCTTCGCCCGGGGTGATGTTGGCGATCACCGCGCTCTGGTCATAGGGACGCTCGCGCACGTGAATCCCCAGTTGCTCACGCAGGCCCGAGCGGCCGCCATCGGCGAGCACCGCCAGGTCGCATTCGACCAGGGTGTCGTCATCGAGCTGCAGACGATAGCCGCCGGCCACGGCCTGCATGGCCTTGACCTCGGCCGGGCAGCGCCAGCTGACCACTTCGGCGTCCAGGTGATGCCACAGGCATTGGCCGAGCCAGGCGTTCTCGACCACGTAGCCCAGGGCCGGCACGCCTTCCTCGAGGGCGCCCAGCCGGGTCGCGCCGAAGCGGCCGCGGTCGGACACCTGGATCTGGCTGATCGGCGCGGCGCGGCGGCTGATGGCCTGCCAGACACCCAGCTGTTCGTAGATCTGCCGGGTACCGTACGACAGCGCCGAGGAGCGTGCGTCATAGCTGGGCTGGAAGCTGTCGCCGGGCGCGAACGGCTCGATCAGCAGGATCTTCCAGCCGCGCGCCTTGGCGCCAGCCTGCAGGGCCAGCGCCAGGCTCGCGCCGACCAGGCCGCCGCCGATGATCGCCAGGTTGACGCGGCTCATGCCGCCTCACTGCGCGCAGCGGCCATCAGCGCCTCGATCTCGGGGAGGGTCCTTGGCACGCCCGTGGAGAGGATTTCACACCCTTGCCGGGTCACCACCACGTCGTCCTCGATGCGAATGCCGATACCACGCCACTTTTTCGCGACGTTCTGGTTATCGGCAGCGATGTAGATGCCGGGCTCGACGGTCAGGGTCATCCCTGGCTCGAGCTCACGCCACTGGCCATCGACCTTGTAGTCGCCCACGTCATGCACATCCATGCCCAGCCAGTGCCCGGCACGGTGCATGTAGAAGGCACGATGGGCTTCGCTGTCGATCAGCGCCTGCACATCGCCCTTGAGCAGCCCGAGCTCCACCAGGCCCTCGGTGATCACCTGCACGGTGGCCTCGTGGGCATGGTTCCAGTGCTTGCCCGGCGCGATCGCTGCGAACGCCGCCTCCTGGGCCTTGAGCACCAGCTCGTAGATGGCTTTCTGCTCGGGCGAGAAACGCCCGCTGACCGGGAAGGTGCGGGTAATGTCGCTGGCGTAGCAGTCGATTTCACAGCCCGCGTCGATCAGGACCAGGTCGCCGTCCTTGAGCAGGGCGTCGTTCTGCTGGTAATGCAGGATGCAGCCATTGCGCCCGGCGGCGACGATCGAGCCGTATGCCGGCATGCGCGCCCCGCCCTTGCGAAACTCGTAGTCGAGCTCGGCTTCCAGGCTGTACTCGCGCAACCCCGCGCGGCAGGCCTGCATGGCCCGCACGTGGGCACGCGACGAAATGGCCGCGGCCTCGCGCATCACCTTGATTTCCGCCGCCGACTTGTACAGGCGCATGTCATGCAGCAGATGATCCAGGGCGACGAATTCCTTCGGCGGCTGGGCACCGAGGCGCGCCTTGGAACGGATGACGTTGATCCAGTCCATCAGGTGGCGGTCGAACTCGGGGTTGCTGCCCATCGCCGAGTAGACCCGCTCGCGCCCTTCGATCAGGCCCGGCAGGATCTCGTCGATGTCGGTGATGGGAAAGGCATCGTCGGCGCCAAACTCGAGGACCGCGCCTTCCTGGCCGGCGCGCAGGCCATCCCATTGCTCACGCTCGGCATTGCGCTCGCGGCAGAACAGCACGTACTCGCCATGCTCGCGCCCGGGGATCAGGGCGATCACCGCTTCAGGCTCGGGGAACCCGCTCAGGTACTGGAAGTCGCTGTCCTGGCGGTAGACGTGCTCGACATCGCGGTTGCGGATGGCGACGGCGGCGGCCGGCAGGATGGCGATGCTGTTGGGGACCATCTGCTCCATCAGCGCCTTGCGCCGACGGGCGTATTCCGCCTTGGGTATGTGGCTCATGGGCAAAGGTCCCCTGTCTGTCAGTGCAGCGATGGCTTGGCCGCAGGCTCGACCGGCTTGGCAAGTTCGGTGAAGAGCAGAAAGGGCGCCACGCGCAGGTATTCCATGACTTCCATGTAGTCGCTCTCGCCGTCCTCGGACTCTTCGAGCGCGTCCTGGACCTGGGAGATGGCGACCAGGTCCTGCAGGACCTCCTTGGCTTCGGTGCTCAGCTCCAGGCCACCGGCGTTCTGCCCGAAGCCGGCCAGGAAGCCCTGGCACCACTGGCCCAGTGCGACGGCGCGTTCGGCCAGCGGGGTTTCATCGCCCGGCAGCAGCAGGACGATGGTGATGTCCTCGCCGGTGAGCTCGCCCTTGACCATGTCCTGCAGGCCGATCAGGGCGTTGCGAACGTTCTCCACGGGCTCGACCTCGAGCAGCTGGGCAGCATCGGCCAGCCACGCCTCGGCGTCGAACGCGGCACCGGTGCAGCAGCGCCCGAGCAGCAGGCCGTGGAGTTCGGCCGGGGAGACAGGATGGCCGTTGCTCGACAGCAGGGTGGCAAAGGCGGTGTACGGGGAATTGGTATTAGGCATGGGCAACTAGGCGCCAGGCGGCGCAATGACTAGAATGAAGACCTCGTATCCTAGCACCGGCAGGCGCGCCAAGACCATCGGCACTGGCCGTTGCAGGCAGAGACAGGGCATGATCGCCCGGCAATCACGTCAGACCGTATCGAGTGTCACTGAATCGAGTGCAATCCATGCCAGAGAATGACCTGCAAACGCTGATGAGCCGGTTCGAGCTGCTGATCGAGCGAGTCGAGCAACTTAAGCGGCAAAACGCACTCCTAGTACGTCAGGAAAGATCCTGGCGCGAGGAGCGCGCCCACCTCATCGAAAAGAACGAGATCGCCCGACGCAAGGTCGAGTCAATGATTTTGCGCCTCAAGGCCCTGGAGCAAGACTCATGAGTTCAAGCAATAGCGTCACCGTCCAGATTCTCGACAAGGAATACTCGATCATCTGCCCGCCCGAGGAGCGCAGCAACCTGGTCAGCGCCGCGCGCTACCTGGATGGCAAGATGCGCGAGATCCGCAGCAGCGGCAAGGTGATCGGTGCCGACCGCATTGCAGTGATGGCCGCGCTGAACATCACTCACGACCTGTTGCACAACCAGGACCGGCCCGACGTGCAGGCCAGCGGCACCACGCGCGAACAGGTGCGTGACCTGCTCGATCGGGTCGATCAGGCATTGGTCGACGAGACGGATTCAAAAATCGGTTGAGCATGCGTATACTGGCGCCACTCCCTGGAGTGCGCGCCAGTCGGTCATGTCCCTGAGCCGATACGCACAACCACGGGGGTTGCACGCTGGGGCCGGTGTGCATGTCCGCTCGACGGAAAGCCTTAACGCCCCCTGCAATCTCCACCTTGAACTTTCGGGTTCAAGGGCTACACCGACAGCGGTACGTCGGGGAGCCTGAATTCTGTTCTTGCCCGCCCTCCATGGCGGGCATTTGCTTTGCCGTGTACCGCGGCAAGCACACCTGGGACCGCCCGTGCCATGACCGACACCGCGCCGCTCACCCGCCCCCAGCTTCGCCGCCTGCTGCGCAACGCCCGCCGCGCCCTCACGCCGGCCGAGCAGCGCCAGGCCGCCCACGGCCTGTACCGCCAGCTGGCTCAGCATCCGCTGTTTCGCAAGGCGCGGCATATCGCCCTCTACCTGCCCAATGACAGTGAGATCGACCCGCGCTTCCTGCTGCGCGAGGCGCAACGGCGTGGCAAGCACACCTATCTGCCGGTGCTGCATGCCTGGCCTCGCACGCGCATGGCCTTTCAGCGCTTCGAACAGGGCGAGACCCTACGCCGCAACCGTTTTCGCATTCCGGAGCCTGTGATCAACCGCAAGCGCCAGCGCCCGGTGTGGTCGCTGGACCTGATCCTGCTGCCGCTGGTGGGGTTCGATGAAGTGGGCGGCCGGCTGGGCATGGGCGGCGGGTTCTACGATCGTAGCCTGGCCTATCAGGCGCGCCGCAAGGCCTGGAAAAAACCGCTGCTGGTAGGGCTGGCCCATGAGTGCCAGAAGGTCGAGCGGCTGGCACAGGCCAGTTGGGATGTGCCATTGCGGGGAACGGTCTCGGACCGTGGCTGGTACCTGGCGGCGGACTGAGCCGCGCCAATGAAGGCGATCAGCGTTTTTGCGGCACCGGCTGTACCTGAGTCTGGTAGGACTCGTCGACCTTGCGCTCGAGCAAGCTCTGCGCGTACCCGGTGGTGACCACGCCCAGACCGAAAATGAACACCAGGATCCAGAGCACGTCCGGTTTGCGATTCATCGATTGCCCTCCTCGGGCACACTGATTACGCCGACAGCCATCCCTTCGCTGGGATCGCGGCAACGTCTGACCTTGAAAATCGGCGCATTCTCCGACAACACGGGTCGACACGCAAACGATGACGTCAACCGACTGTCGGTTTCGTGCAACTAACTATTTCAACGTTTGTCAGGAGCAGCATCCATGGCCTATTGGCTGATGAAATCAGAGCCCGACGAGCTCTCCATCGAAGCCTTGGCGCGCTTGGGCCAGACGCGTTGGGACGGGGTGCGTAACTATCAGGCGCGCAACTTCCTGAGGACAATGAGCTTAGGTGACGAATTCTTCTTCTACCACTCCAGTTGTCCGGAACCCGGCATCGCCGGGATCGCCCGCATCACGGCGGCGGCCTACCCTGACCTCACGGCACTCGACCCAGAAAGTCATTACTTCGACGCCAAGGCCACCGCGGACAAGAACCCGTGGAGCGCGGTGGATGTGGAGCATGTGCGCACGTTCGGGCGGGTAGTTCAGCTCGGCTACCTGAAGCAGCAGGCAGCGCTGGCCGAATTGCCGCTGGTGCAGAAGGGCAGCCGGCTGTCGGTGATGCCGGTTACGGCAGAGCAGTGGGATGCGATCAGGGCATTGGTGAGTTAAACGGGTTCTTTACAGAGCCGTCGTGCAGCGACCCAGCCCACCTACGACTTAATTACTCACACATCTGCACCTTGCAAGGGCCACCCTGGTAGCTGCATAATTTCTTCCAACAACTAACCCTCATGACCGGCGTGGCTCGACCATCTGGTTAGAGGGGGAAAAAGCCGGCGCAAGCCGGTTTTTTCGTTTCCGGTGTCTGAAAATGCAAGGACTACCTGGCATGGAACCGCTACGGACCCGCGTCTATGGCTCGAGACACCCAATCAATTCCTGGGCTGCCGACGCCCTATCGACCTGGTGGAAACAGCCAACGGCGCGCAAGAAGTCATGGAATACATCCACAAGTGGCTAGCGAGTCAAGACCACTAGCCCTGCCATAACCTTCAATCACTGCACGATCAGGTTATTGAACAGCAGGTCCTCGACCATCGGCTTGCCTTCCTCGGTCTCCAGCACTTGCTGGACCTGCTTGAGTGCCTCCTGGCGCAGCTTTTCTTTGGCTTCGACGCTGCTCAGGTTCTCCAGGCCTTGCTGGGTGAACAAGGCGACCAGCTGGTTACGGATCAGCGGTTCGTGGTGTTTGACCGCCGCGGCGGCGGCATCGCCGGTCACGCGCAGGGCGACGTCGGCCTTGAACACGCGCAGCTTCGGGCCACCATCGAGGGCGTAGTTGCCGACGAAAGGCGGGCTCAGGGAAATATAGGAAACCTTGGGCTCCCCTTCCTTTGCTTCCTCGGCGGCCAGCGCCGTCACTGGCAGCATCAAGGCCAGTACCATCAAGATCCACGCTTTCACGAATTCGCTCCTCACTCAGTTGGCGCCAGCATACCTGACCTGTCTTCCCTTATCGGCCATTGCACGAAAAGGAATAGCCCGACGGTGCTGTTGCCCCGCCCGGTCAGACCTTGCGCAGGTCGTGACAGCGCCTGAACCGGGCTTCGAGGTTGCGATCGGGCATCTGATGGCTGCGCAGCGCCAGCAGCGTCTGCTCGACGTACTCGCGGGTGCTGCCGTAGCGGCCAGTGGCATTGGCGAGGATCTGGCTCAGCAGGGTATCCGGCAGATTGCCCGCGTAGCACGGCAGGTGCCGCTCCAGCACAAAACCCAAGGCCTGGATCCGGGAGCCATCGGCAAGCCGGCAGTTGAGCCAGTGCGGCCGGTAGGCGGGAAAGGGCATCTCGCGCTGCCAGAGCGCCAGCAAGGCCTTGTCCAGGTCAGCTTCGTCGAGCCGGTAGGCGAAGCCGCTGCACGAGCCTCCACGGTCCAGGCCGAACACCAGCCCAGGCTGCTCGGGCGTGCCGCGATGCTCGTGGGACCAAAGGTAGAGGCCACGATGATAGCCATGCACCCGCGCACGCTGGCGTTCGACCGACTCGCACTCGGGCCGCCAGATCAGCGAGCCATAGGCGAACAGCCAGACGGGCCCACCCTGGTGCTGTTCCATGGTCCGGCGCACTGAGCTGAGAAGTTGCTCACGGGTATGTTGCTGCCCAAAGTCGAGCGAAGGAGGATACGTAAACTTCCAGGACGAACTTTCATCTGCCAACATAGTTGCCGCCATCGTTTCCCGTGATTAAACGAAGGGAACCACTCTACCCTGATCGACTGCGCTGTTATTGACCGTATAGCAGAAACCGTCAAGCCGGCAACCGGCCACGCAGCCCGCGCCATCCGCCGGGCCCAGCAAATTCGGGAATCGTCCGAACTTTCAGTAAGGTCGTTATGAAAAGGTGTGATAACAACTTGCTTATTACCACCGCGGACAACGTCGGTTATTAACAGGCACGCCCTTGCAGCGTGCCTGGGTCATTCATTAACCGCGCGGCGCGTAGGCAAATACATCGGCACGCATCTGGTGCGCATCCATGCCGGCCTCGACCAGCGCGTCCAAGGTGGCATAGACCATGTTCGGCGAGCCGCTGGCATAGACATGCACGCTGTTGAGATCGGCGATGTCTTCGCAGACCGCCTCATGGAGCATCCCGCAACGCCCTTCCCATCCGCACAGGTCACTGACAACCCGGTGCAGGAACAGGTTCGGCAGTCGCTGCCATTCGGCCCAGTGCTCGATCTGGTAGAAATCCTCGGGCCGGCGCACGCCCCAGTACAGATGGACCGGGTACTTGAAGCCCTGAGCGCGGCAATGCTCGACCAGGCTGTGCATCTGGCCCATGCCGGTGCCCGCGGCAATCAGCACCAGCGGGCCGTCTGGCAGCTCGGCAAGGTGCGCGTCGCCAAACGGCAGCTCGACCCGCGCCATCCGGTTGCGCTGCAACTGGGCGATCAACTCGCGTGCGCTGGGCTCGCGGGCGAGCACGTGCAGCTCGATATCGCGTCCGGCATGGGGTGCCGAGGCGATGGAGAAGGCCGCCTTGTCGGCGCCCTCGCGCTCGATCATCAGGTACTGGCCGGCATGGTAGCGTGGCAGCTTGCCCGCCGGCGCACGCAGGCGCACGCGCCAGACATCACCGCCCACCTCGACGCATTCGCTGAGCGTGCATGCCAGCTTGCGCACCGGCAGCTCGCCCAGGGCCAGCACGCCGTCCCACAGCAGCACGCAGTCTTCCAGCGGCTCGGCGATGCAGGTGAACAGCTCACCGTGATCGCGTACCTCGCCGTCCTGGCGCACGCGGCCTTCGACCAGCAACGCCGCGCAGACATGACAATTACCATTGCGGCAACTCTGCGGGCATTCATAGCCCAGTCGCCGCGCCGCATCCAGAATCCGTTCTCCGGGCTCGACGGCGAGCACCGCCCCGGACGGCTGCAAGGTTACCTGCATCACTCTATTCCCAACTGATCCCACAACTCATCGATACGCCGGGTCACGGCATCGTCCTTGACGATGGCTCGCCCCCATTCGCGTGAGGTTTCGCCCGGCCATTTGTTGGTCGCATCCAGGCCCATCTTCGACCCCAGCCCCGACACCGGCGACGCGAAGTCGAGGTAGTCGATCGGGGTGTTGTCGATCATCACCGTATCACGCTTGGGGTCCATGCGCGTGGTGATGGCCCAGATCACATCATTCCAGTCACGGGCATTGATGTCATCGTCGGTGACGATAACAAACTTGGTGTACATGAACTGTCGCAGGAACGACCACACCCCCAGCATCACCCGCTTGGCGTGGCCCGGGTACTGCTTCTTGATGGTCACGACCGCCATGCGGTACGAGCAGCCTTCGGGCGGCAGGTAGAAATCGACGATCTCCGGGAACTGCTTCTGCAGGATGGGCACGAACACTTCGTTCAGCGCCACACCGAGAATCGCCGGCTCATCCGGCGGCCGGCCAGTGTAGGTGCTGTGATAGATCGGCTTTTGCCGGTGGGTGATGCGCTCGACGGTGAACACCGGGAAGCTGTCCACCTCGTTGTAATAGCCGGTGTGGTCGCCGTAAGGGCCTTCGGGGGCCATTTCGCCGGGGTGGATCACGCCTTCGAGGATGATCTCGGCGGTCGCCGGCACCTGCAGGTCGTTGCCCCGGCACTTGACCAGCTCGGTCCGGTTGCCACGCAGCAGGCCGGCGAAGGCATATTCGGAGAGCGAATCCGGCACCGGCGTCACAGCGCCCAGGATGGTCGCCGGGTCCGCGCCCAGGGCAACGGCCACCGGGAACGGTTGCCCCGGGTGCTTCTCGCACCACTCGCGGTAATCGAGCGCGCCGCCACGATGGCTGAGCCAGCGCATGATGACCTTGTTGCGGCCGATCACCTGCTGGCGATAGATGCCCAGGTTCTGCCGCTCCTTGTTGGGGCCGCGGGTCACGGTCAGGCCCCAGGTGATCAGAGGCGCGACGTCGCCCGGCCAGCAGTGCTGGACCGGGAGCAGGCCGAGGTCGACGTCTTCGCCTTCGATGACCACCTCGTGGCACGCCGCGTCCTTGACCACCTTGGGCGCCATCGAGATGACTTTCTTGAAGATCGGCAGCTTCGACCAGGCATCCTTGAGCCCCTTGGGCGGCTCGGGCTCCTTGAGGAACGCCAGCAGCTTGCCGATTTCACGCAGTTCGCTGACCGACTCGGCGCCCATGCCCATGGCCACGCGCTCGGGGGTGCCGAACAGGTTGCCCAGCACAGGAATATCAAACCCGGTGGGCTTTTCGAACAACAGGGCCGGGCCCTTGGCCCGCAAGGTGCGGTCGCAGACTTCGGTCATTTCCAGGACGGGAGAAATCGGAACCTGGATGCGCTTGAGTTCGCCGCGCTGTTCCAGGCCGCGGATAAAGTCGCGCAAATCGCGATACTGCATGCGTAAGCCTCGTGTTGGCCGTATCGGTCGGGCTGCAGAGTTTAGCGCCGAACCGCGGGAAATTGGCAAAGTCCAGACAGCAAAAAGCCGGGTCGCCCCGGCTCTTGCGTACACGCAGGTGTTACTTGCGCTTCATCGACAGGAAGAACTCGTCGTTGGTCTTGGTCTGCTTGAGCTTGTCGACCAGGAACTCGATGGCGGCGATCTCGTCCATCGGGTGCAGCAGCTTGCGCAGGATCCACATGCGCTGCAGTTCGTCATCGGCGGTCAGCAGCTCTTCGCGGCGAGTACCGGAGCGGTTGATGTTGATGGCCGGGAACACACGCTTTTCGGCGATGCGGCGGTCCAGCGGCAGCTCCATGTTGCCGGTGCCCTTGAACTCTTCGTAGATGACTTCGTCCATCTTCGAGCCGGTCTCGACCAGCGCGGTGGCGATGATGGTCAGCGAACCGCCTTCCTCGATGTTACGCGCGGCACCGAAGAAACGCTTCGGCTTCTCGAGGGCATGGGCGTCGACACCACCGGTGAGTACCTTGCCGGAGCTCGGGATCACGGTGTTGTAGGCACGGGCCAGACGGGTGATCGAGTCCAGCAGGATGACCACGTCCTTCTTGTGCTCGACCAGGCGCTTGGCCTTCTCGATGACCATCTCGGCCACTTGCACGTGACGGGTCGGCGGCTCGTCGAAGGTGGAGGCAACCACTTCGCCGCGCACGGTGCGCTGCATTTCGGTCACTTCTTCCGGGCGCTCGTCGATCAGCAGGACGATCAGGTGGCACTCGGGATTGTTACGGGTGATGTTGGCCGCGATGTTCTGCAGCATAATGGTCTTGCCCGCTTTTGGCGGGGCGACGATCAGGCCACGCTGGCCTTTGCCGATCGGGGCGCACAGGTCGATCACACGACCGGTGAGGTCTTCGGTGGAACCGTTGCCGGCTTCCATCTTCAGGCGCTTGTTCGGGAACAGCGGCGTCAGGTTTTCGAAGAGGATCTTGTTCTTCGCGTTTTCCGGACGGTCGAAGTTGATGGTATCGACCTTGAGCAGAGCGAAGTAACGCTCGCCTTCCTTTGGAGGGCGGATCTTGCCAACGATGGTGTCACCGGTGCGCAGGTTGAAGCGACGGATCTGGCTTGGGGAGACGTAGATATCGTCAGGGCCGGCCAGGTAGGAGGCATCCGCCGAGCGCAGGAAACCGAAACCGTCCTGGAGAATCTCCAGCACGCCGTCACCGGAGATCTCCTCGCCGCTTTTGGCATGCTTTTTCAACAGGGAGAAAATCACATCTTGCTTGCGCGAACGGGCCATATTTTCTATGCCCATCTGTTCGGCCATTTCGAGCAGATCGGTAATCGGCTTTTGCTTGAGTTCAGTTAGGTTCATATGGGAAGTGACGTAATCATGTAAGAAGGGAGAATTAAGCTTTTGGCTTAATGAAGCCGCGCCGCAGAGAAGGCGAAAGGATCGCGTGCTGATTCTAATTGGGGGTGCGTCGGCGACGGCGTGCAGGGGGCACTGGAGAAGCAGTGCGAGGCCGAATGTAACACCTGCTTTTTCTGGCGTCTAGTCACCAGATAAAGAAAAGCCCCGGCGAATGCGGGGCTTTTTTTGCTCAGATATTGGCGTCCAGGAAGGCCGCCAGCTGAGACTTGGACAGTGCGCCGACCTTGGTGGCCTCGACGTTGCCGTTCTTGAACAGCATCAGCGTCGGGATGCCACGCACGCCGTGCTTGGCCGGGGTTTCCTGGTTTTCGTCGATGTTCAGCTTGGCGACGGTCAGTTTACCCTGGTAGGTGCTGGCGATATCGTCCAGTACAGGCGCGATCATCTTGCATGGGCCGCACCATTCAGCCCAGTAGTCGACCAGCACCGGGCCTTCGGCCTTCAGTACGTCGGCTTCGAAGCTGGCGTCGGTGACGTGTTTGATAAGATCGCTGCTCATGGAAGTCTCCAGGTCGTAAGCATAAAAAACGTTGCCCATCATAGCGGCACCCGCGTCCTACAGGAAGTCAGGACCGATTGAGTGTAACTATAGTTGTGCATGACGTTCCAAATCGAGGCCTGTCACATGAATGTCACAAGCCTGACCGCCACTTGCCCAGAATCAAGCCTTGTGACGCTGCGCGTTGGCGTGCGCGATGGAACATGGCACGATTGCCAGGTAATCGACCGAGAACATCGAGATCATGCCGCATACCTCCGCGAAGAACCTGTCCCTGATCGCTGCCATCGACCTTGGCTCCAACAGCTTCCACATGGTGGTGGCCAAGGCCCACCACACCGAGATCCGCATCCTCGAGCGGCTGGGGGAAAAGGTTCAGCTGGCTGCCGGCATAAATGAAGAGCGCCAGCTCAGCGAAGACTCCATGCAGCGCGGCCTGGACTGCCTCAAGCGGTTTGCCCAGCTCATCAACGGCATGCCGCCGGGCTCGGTGCGCATCGTCGGCACCAACGCCCTGCGCGAGGCGCGCAACCGCGGCGAGTTCATCCGCCGCGCCGAGGCCGTGCTCGGCCATCCGGTGGAGGTGATCTCCGGTCGCGAAGAGGCCCGCCTGATCTACCTTGGTGTCTCCCACACCCTGGCGGACACCCCCGGCAAGCGCCTGGTGGCCGACATTGGCGGTGGCAGTACCGAGTTCATCATCGGCCAGCGCTTCGAGCCGCTGCTGCGCGAGAGCCTGCAGATGGGCTGCGTGAGCTTCACCCAGCGTTATTTCCGTGACGGCAAGATCACCCCGGCGCGCTACGCCCAGGCCTACACCGCCGCGCGTCTCGAGCTGATGAGCATCGAAAACGCCCTGCACCGCCTTGGTTGGGACGAGGCGATCGGCTCGTCCGGCACCATTCGCGCCATCGGCCAGGCGCTGAAGTCCGGCGGCATGGGCAATGGCGAGGTCAATGCCGAGGGCCTGGCCTGGCTCAAGCGCAAGCTGTTCAAGCTTGGCGAGACCGACAAGATCGACTTCGACGGGGTCAAGCCCGACCGCCGCGCCATCTTCCCCGCGGGCCTGGCGATCCTCGAGGCGATCTTCGACGCGCTGGAGCCTGCGCGCATGGATCACTGCGACGGCGCCCTGCGCGAAGGTGTGCTGTACGACCTGCTGGGCCGCCATCACCACGAGGATGTGCGCGAGCGCACGCTGTCGTCGCTGATGGAGCGCTACCACGTCGACCAGGGCCAGGCGGCCCGGGTCGAACGCAAGGCGCTGCACGCCTTCGACCAGGTGGCCAAGGACTGGGACCTCGAGGAGGGGATCTGGCGCGAGCTGCTGGGCTGGGCCGCCAAGGTGCATGAAGTGGGCCTGGACATCGCCCACTACCATTACCACAAGCACGGCGCCTACCTGATCGAGCATTCCGACCTGTCCGGTTTCTCCCGGGAAGACCAGCAGATGCTGGCGCTACTGGTGCGCGGTCACCGGCGCAACATCCCCAAGGACAAGTTCGCCGACTTCGGCGACGACGGGGTCAAGCTGATCCGCCTGTGCGTGCTGCTGCGCTTCGCCATCCTGTTCCACCACATCCGTGGCACCCAGGAAATGCCCGCGGTGGTGCTGCATGCCGCCGACGGCAGCCTGGACGTGGAATTCCCGGCGGGCTGGCTGGAACAGAACCAGCTGACCCAGGCCGACTTCGCCATCGAGGCGGAGTGGCTGGCCCGGGTCGGCTTCGTCCTCAGCGTACGCTGAGCACCGGGTTGCTCAGGCGCTCGAGCAGAGTGGCCTGGGCACTGCGGGGGTTCTGGTTGCCGGTCGGCGTGCTGCGCACATAGCGGCCATCGGACTGCAGGATCCACGAGTGGGTGTTGTCGGTCAGGTAGCTTTCCAGCTCCTTCTTGACCCGCAGCAGCAGCTTCTTGCCATCGACCGGGAAGCAGGTCTCGACGCGCTTGTCGAGGTTGCGCTCCATCCAGTCGGCGCTGGACAGGTAGATCTGCTCTTCACCGCCATTGAGGAAGTAGAACGCCCGGGTGTGCTCCAGGAAGCGGCCGATGATCGAGCGCACCTGGATATTGTGCGACACCCCGGCAATGCCCGGCCGCAGGCAGCACATGCCACGCACGATCAGGTCGATGCGCACGCCCGACTGGCTGGCCTTGTACAACGCGCGAATGATCTTGGCATCGGTCAGCGAGTTGAACTTGGCGATGATGTGCGCCGGCTTGCCGTCCAGGGCGAACTGGGTCTCCCGGGCGATCATGTCGAGCATCCCCTTCTTCAGGGTGAACGGCGCGTGCAGCAGCTTCTTCATGCGCAAGGTCTTGCCCATGCCGATCAACTGGCTGAACAGCTTGCCGACGTCCTCGCAGAGCGCATCGTCCGAGGTGAGCAGGCTGTAGTCGGTGTACAGGCGCGCGTTGCCGGCGTGGTAGTTGCCGGTGCCGACGTGCGCGTAACGGACAATCTCGCCGGCTTCGCGACGCAGGATCAGCATCATCTTGGCGTGGGTCTTGAAGCCCACCACGCCATAGATGACCACTGCGCCCGCGGCTTGCAGGCGGCTGGCCATCTGCAGGTTGGACTCTTCGTCGAAACGCGCGCGCAGCTCGATCACCGCGGTGACTTCCTTGCCGTTACGCGCGGCGTCCACCAGGGCGTCGACGATCTCCGAGTTGGCGCCGCTGCGGTAGAGGGTCTGGCGCACGGCAAGCACGTGCGGGTCCTTGGCGGCCTGGCGCAGCAGGTCGATCACCGGGGTGAAGGACTCGAAGGGGTGCATCAGCAGGATGTCCTGCTTGCTCACCACGCTGAAGATGTTGTCGGCGTTCTGCAGCAGCTTGGGGATATGCGGGGTGAACGGCGTGTACTGCAGCTCCGGGTGGCTGTCGAGCCCGGTGATGCTGAACAGACGGGTCAGGTTGACCGGACCGTTGACCTGATACAGCTCGCTCTCGCTCAGGTTGAACTGCTTGAGCAGGTAGTCCGACAGGTGTTTCGGGCAGGTGTCGGCCACCTCCAGGCGTACCGCGTCGCCGTAACGCCGCGAGAACAGCTCGCCGCGCAGGGCGCGGGCGAGGTCTTCGACGTCCTCGGAATCCAGCGCCAGGTCGGCGTTACGGGTCAGGCGGAACTGGTAGCAGCCTTTTACCTTCATGCCCTGGAACAGGTCGTCGGCGTGGGCGTGGATCATCGACGACAGGAACACGAAATTGTCGCCAGGGCCGCCCACTTCCTCCGGCACGCGGATGACCCGCGGCAGCAGGCGGGGTGCCGGGATGATCGCCAGGCCCGAGTCGCGGCCGAAGGCATCGACGCCTTCGAGCTCGACGATGAAGTTCAGGCTTTTGTTGACCAGCAGCGGGAACGGGTGCGTCGGGTCGAGGCCGATCGGGGTGATGATCGGCGCGATCTCGTCGCGGAAGTAGCGGCGCACCCAGGTCTTGAGCTTCTGCGTCCAGTGACGGCGACGGATGAAGCGGATCTGGTGCTTTTCAAGCTCTGGCAGCAGGACATCATTGAGGATCGCGTACTGGCGATCGACCTCGATGTGCACCAGGTCGCTGATCCGCGCCAGCGCCTGGTGCGGCTGCAGGCCGTCGGCGCCGGCCTGTTCACGGGCGAAGGTGATCTGTTTCTTCAGGCCCGCCACACGAATCTCGAAGAACTCGTCCAGGTTGCTGGAGAAGATCAGCAGGAATTTCAGGCGCTCGAGCAGTGGATAGCTTTCGTCGAGGGCCTGTTCGAGCACGCGGATGTTGAACTGCAGCTGCGACAGTTCGCGATGAATGTACAGGCTGTTGTCGTCCAGGCTCGGGATGGCGATCGCCGGCGCGGGCAACGGGGCAGGCGCGGGCGTCTCGACCAGCGGCTCGGCAACCGGCGGCAGGTCGGGAGGCGTCTGCACCAGCTGCTCGGTCACCGGCTGGGCGTCCTTGAGCTCGACAGGGGTTAGCACTTCGTTATTCATCTGGCGGTCCTGAAGGGCGTTACTGCCCTCTCATCAATTGAGCGGCACGAACGGCGAAATAGGTGAGGATGCCATCGGCCCCCGCGCGTTTGAACGCGGTGAGGGATTCGAGGATGACGGCCTCGCTGAGCCAGCCATTCTGGATGGCGGCCATGTGCATGGCGTATTCGCCGCTCACCTGGTAGACAAAGGTCGGGACCTTGAACTCGGTCTTCACCCGATGGACGATGTCCAGGTAAGGCATGCCCGGCTTGACCATGACCATGTCGGCGCCTTCGGCGAGGTCGGTGGCCACTTCGTGCAGGGCTTCGTCGCCGTTGGCCGGGTCCATCTGGTAGGAGGCCTTGTTGGCCTTGCCCAGGTTGAGCGCCGAGCCGACGGCATCGCGGAACGGGCCGTAGTAGGCGCTGGCGTACTTGGCCGAGTAGGCCATGATGCGCACGTTGACGTGCCCGGCCAGCTCCAGCGCTTCACGGATGGCCTGCAGGCGGCCGTCCATCATGTCCGAGGGTGCGATCACCTGAGCACCAGCGTCGGCGTGCGACAGGGCCTGGCGCACCAGTGCATCGACGGTGATGTCGTTCTGCACGTAACCCTCTTCATCGAGGATCCCGTCCTGGCCATGGGTGGTGAACGGGTCGAGGGCGACGTCGGTGATCACGCCAAGCTCGGGGAAGCGGTCGCGCAGGGCACGGGTGGCACGCTGGGCGATACCGTCCGGATTCCACGCTTCGGCGCCGTCGAGGGTCTTTTTCTCGACCGGGGTAACCGGGAACAGCGCCAGCGCAGGGATACCCAGCTCGACCCATTCTTGCGCGGCTTCGAGCAGCAGGTCGATGGACAGGCGCTCAACGCCCGGCATCGACGGCACTTCCTCGCGGCGGTTTTCGCCGTCCAGCACGAACACCGGGAGGATCAGGTCATCGACGGTCAGTACGTTCTCGCGAACCAGGCGACGGGAAAAATCGTCACGACGGTTGCGACGCAGGCGGGTGGCAGGAAACAAACGGTTAGCGGGGGTAAAGCTCACGGCAGACTCCTGAGCTCGCGCGGACAGGCGAGCGCGACAGTTATAAGCGGCCATTATGACGCCTGTGTGACAGGCAAGGGCAACCCTGCGACTTGTGGACGCAGCATTGTCCTCGTAGGAATTGTTCACGTCGAGACACATTTGGACACTTTCCCCGGCGCGCGCGAAGGGGTAGGCTGCGCGTTCATTTCGCCAGCACCCTCAACATGCTTCAACAATTCCTGCAAGATTTTGGCTACTTTGCCCTTTTTCTCGGCACGTTTTTTGAAGGCGAGACCATCCTTGTTCTCGCAGGCTTTCTTGCGTTCCGTGGATACATGGACATCAACTTTGTCGTGCTGGTGGCATTCTTCGGCAGCTACGCCGGGGATCAGCTCTGGTACTTCATGGGGCGTCGTCACGGCCGTGCCTTGCTGGCGCGCAAACCGCGCTGGCAGTTGATGGGGGACCGTGCCCTGGAGCACATCCGCCGTCACCCCGACATCTGGGTACTGAGCTTCCGCTTTGTCTATGGCCTGCGCACGGTCATGCCCGTGGCGATCGGTTTGTCCGGCTATCCCCCGCGGCGCTACCTGCTGCTCAACGGCATCGGCGCGGCGGTCTGGGCCCTGGCGCTGGGCGCCGCGGCCTATCACTTCGGCGCCATTCTCGAAGGGCTGCTGGGCAATGTGAAGAAATACGAGCTTTGGGTGCTTGGCGGTCTGTTGCTGCTGGGCGGCCTGCTGTGGCTGCGCCGACGCTTCAAGGCCGCCCGCGTGGCGCGCAAGGAAGCCGCGGACGCCCAGGCTGAAAAAGCCCGGGTGGATGCCGAGCCGCGCGACGCCCAGGAAGGGCAAGACCGCCCCTGATCGCCCCTTTGTTTGAACACGTCTCTATAGTTGCGCTCAAAGTACACAGAGCGCATCCGATGCCTCGACATGGGAGTTAGTGAGCATGACCAAGAAAAAAGTCGCGGTGATTCTTTCAGGCTGCGGCGTCTATGACGGCGCCGAAATCCACGAGAGCGTGATTACCCTGCTGCGCCTCGACCAGCGTGGTGCCCAGGTTCAGTGCTTCGCGCCGAACATTGCGCAGATGCATGTGATCGATCACCTGACCGGTGAAGAAATGCCCGAGTCGCGCAATGTGCTGGTCGAATCGGCGCGCATTGCCCGTGGCGACATCAAGGACCTGCGTGAAGCCGATGCGAAGGACTTCGATGCCCTGATCGTCCCGGGTGGGTTCGGCTCGGCCAAGAACCTTTCCAACTTCGCGGTCGAGGGCGCCAACTGCAGCGTGCATCCCGATGTCCTGGCGCTTGCCGAAGCCTTCGCCGAGGCGGGCAAGCCAGTCGGCCTGATCTGTATTTCGCCGGCCATTGCGGCCAAGATCTACGGGCCGGGCGTGGTCTGCACCATTGGCAGCGATGCCGATACCAGCGCCGCCGTGGTGAAGATGGGCGGTACCCATGAAGAGTGCGACGTGCATGACATCGTCGAGGATACCCAGCGCAAGCTGGTGAGCACGCCGGCGTATATGCTGGCACAGTCGATCAGTGAAGCGGCGGGCGGGATCTACAAACTGGTGGATCGCGTGCTGGAACTGACCCACGAGAACGACTGATTCCGGAAGGGCCCGCTGTACCGTGTTGGCCGCTTCGCTGGCAAGCCAGCTCCCACAGGTTCGGCGCCGTGCTCAAGGGCAGCGTTGTACCTGTGGGGTTTGCCATGCACCCTGGAATCGCCCACAGGTTCGGCGGCGACTCCGGGGCTGACGCTGTACCTGTGGGAGCTGGCTTGCCAGCGAAGAAGCCACCACAATATGGGGCGATGTCAGGAGTGGGCTTGTCGCGCCAACCGCGTCAGTATCCGGTCCAGGCTATTGGCAAACGCCTGCTTCTCCTTGTCCCCATAAGGCGCCTGCCCTCCTCCAACCTGCCCCTGCTCACGCAGCTCGGTAAACAGGTTTCGCACCGCAAGCCGATCCCCCATGTTGCGCTCATCGAACTCCCGCCCGCGCGGGTCGAGCGCCGCGACGCCCTTCTTGATCAGCCGGTCGGCCAACGGCACATCGCTGCAGATCACCAGCTCACCCGGCATCGCGTGCTCGACCAGATAATCATCCGCGGCATCAGGCCCTGCCGGAACCACAATCAGCTTCACGCAAGCAAATCCCGGCTTGATCTGCGCCTGACCGGCCACCAGCAGCACCTCGAGCTGACGCTTGAGCGCAAATTTGACCACCTGGTCCTTGGCCTGCTTGGGGCAGGCGTCGGCATCGATCCATACGCGCATGGCTTTTTTCTGCTTAAAGAGAATCGGGCCGCCATTATCACTGGCAGCCCGCCTGGCTTCAAACGACGCGCGACGCCCTGAAGGCGGCGAAACTCACATTTTGCTTCGCGCGTGCCTCAGCAGTACTTGCGCAGCCTCTGTCGACTCATGGGCCGAACCTAGCGCGGACCGTGTTTCATCGGACGGCGTTCGGCAATAGGCGCCGGTTGCCTCGTAGACTTTCTGGATCAACGCACTGGCCTGGGACAAGGCTTCGGTCGCGCTGAGGTCGCTTGGAAGGGCATTGCGGGAAAGCGGAAGATCAACAGGATTTTTCATGGCACTGCTCCCGATTCAGATGAACCCAGGACGTTAGGCGTGGGGTATTTCCCCGGCAATGCGAAAATTCCGAAGGAGTTGTAGGAATGTTCCCAAGCTGGCCAGCCTTTCCGGAATTCATCGAGCAGACAGCCTGACAGGAGTGAGCCTCGCTCACTCCTGTCGTAGCTTGCGCGGTGGTTCAGCGCTGCCTGGACCTCCCTCGTTCCATGTCGTTGATCAGCGCCTTGGCGAAGTCGCTCAGGATGCGCGCGGCGCTGCCCGCCTGGCGGTCGCCCTCCATTTCCGCCTCACGGGTGAGGTGCCTGATGCAGCCCAGTAGCACCGACAGCTCTTCGAAGGCGTGATCGAAGGGAATGTCGGGCCGGATCTGGAACAACTCCAGGAAGGTCTCGCCACCGGCCGTGGTGGCCCCGTTGGTTTCATCGCTCATTTCATCACTCCTTGACCTGTCAGGTTCAGAGCCGGTTCAGCGCATGCTCGATCAACGACCTGGCCGTTTCGGCCGAATGCGACGCGTTGGACAGCATGCCCAGGCCACCCTCGCCCGCTCGCGAGCGGCAGTGTTCGTCGATGGTCTGCGTGACACCGCGCAGCAGCTCGCTGGCCAGGGCCAGGGCGTCGGGCGGGATCAGGTCGCTGTGGATGGAGAAATAAGGGCTGGTGATGAGCTTGAAGGGTGGATCGGGGACGATTTTCTTCATTGCGGAGCTCCCGTATGCAAATTGAGAACTGCCTTCCTCCTCGTCTCACGGAATTGGGTGGCAGTCGTACGCGGGGTGAGACCCGGGTCATACGGGTAAACCCGGCCAGGCCGAAACCTGCCCGCGCACGACCGCCATAAAGGGGGCTACCGTATTGAACCGGGTGTCTCACGCCCGATCGCCCATATAGGCGACCCGACGACCTTAGTCCTGAGACATTTGCCGGACAACGGGACGTTTCCGAAGAGCGTGTAGGATACTTCCGAGGCGTCATTCAGAAAAAGACCTGGGGCCCTAGCTTCCGAAAAGGCCTACATCCTTCGCAGATTGTGCCCATGAGTACCTGAATCAGTTTGGTGTTCCCTGCCAGCAACGCATAACGCGATATCCCTGCGCCCCGGCGAGGGCTTCGCCCTCGTTTCGCGGCACAAGGCACGCTCCCACAGGGCCCGGCGATGCCGGGCCGGGGGTTGTGATTACCTCGGCAGAAGACAGTTCCCCACAGGCCCGGCGATGCCGGGCCGGGGACTGTGGCTACTTCGGTACAAGACAGTTGCTCCCACAGAGCCCGGCGTTGCCGGGCTGAGGGCTGTGAGGTATCTGCTACGTGTAGCGCCAGCAAGCGTCCTCAAAAACCGCTGCGCAAGCTTTGTATCCGGGATCGCGAAGCGATCCCTTGTGGGAGCGCGCCTTGTGCCGCGATCGAGGGCGAAGCCCTCGCCGGGGCGCAAGATTACAAGATTGCGCGATCCTGGCAGGGAACAACACAGCCGGTCCCACAGGACCTGGCTACCGGGCAGAGAGGTTGCCATGCACCATCCTCTGCACCTGGCCCGCCTCCTCCAGCACTCTCCCTGTCGCCTGTCACTTCTACCAGTTGTACCTCCCCCCGGTTGAGTCCGACGCTGTAGGCGAGCCGCTGCGCAAAGCAGCGTCGTCACACGAAAGGATGCCAACGATGAACAAGCACACAGAAACAATCCTGCACTTCTACCAAGGCGACCAGTTGCATACCGCGCTGGGGGCAGCTTCCAGCCGTACCTTGCTGCGCACTCAGGAGCAGCCTCTGGCAGAGCAAGAGCACCAGCCGGGGAGGAGCAACACAAAACTTCTAACTACCGATGCGCAAGGCTCAGTACTGCAGACCCACGCCGGGCACGACGCGGCGTCATTCAGCTATACGGCTTTTGGGCATAGTCCACGCGACGAAGCTGCGAACGCATTGGCGGGCTTCAACGGAGAAAACTGCGACCCTCAGACGGGTTGCTATCTATTAGGCAATGGTTATCGCGCCTACAACCCGATAATTAAACGGTTTAATTCACCTGACAACTTGAGCCCCTTTGGCGAGGGTGGAATAAACGCGTTTACCTACTGCGCAGGGGACCCGGTAAATTACACGGACCCTACAGGCCACATGATTTACTACAGAGGCGCAGGCCGATATTCCCCTTATCCTGGCGCGAACAGGCTAGTGCCAGAGTCGATGAGTCTTTCCAGGTCTCCCGCGCCTCCCAGCACGCCAAGGCCCCAGCCATCGGCCGTCACGCCCAGACCATATACCCCCGCCACGTCGAGTACGATGCTTGTGGCGCATGCTTCCAGTCACACCGCCCGCAAAGCAACGACTTCTCAAAGTCCCTCAGCCATCCCTCCAGTGCCTTCAACCCAACCCGCTACCAGAGCAAAAAACAGCTCTTGGAAAGCGCTGGCCAATGAGCTTGGATGGAAAAACAAATATGATATCGAGGAATTCCTGAATACCCGAAAGCTAAGCCCCAAGAGCATGCATAAAGACCAGTTCACACGAGAAATGGTTGATTATATTGATTGGCAGATACAGTACCCTGACGCCATGCAGAGAAATATTAGAAAAGAGATCACCAAAGCAAGTCAAAGCCTGCGCGCGAGGCTGTCTAAAGAATATGAATCCCGTATACAAAAGTGAGCCACCGAGCAAGAGAGATACCTCTTCAACACTAAAGGACCTCGCACATGAGCAAAGACACCAATTTGCACTTCTACCAAGGCGACCAACTGCACACCGCGCTGGGCTCATCCTCAAGCCGCACCCTGATGCGCAATCAGAATCAGCTTCTGGCGGAGCAAGAGCGCCAGGCAGGAAAAGACAGCGCGAAGCTTCTGGCGAGCGACTCACAAAGCTCGGTACTGCAAGCCAAAGCGGGAGAGGACTCGGCATCGTTCAGCTACACGCCCTTTGGGTTTAGCCCGAGCGAGAATGTGACGGACACACTGGCAGGCTTCAATGGGGAAACCCGGGATCCGCGAACGGGGTGCTATCTGTTAGGCAATGGCTACCGAGCCTTCAGTCCCGTCACGATGCGATTCGATTCCCCTGACAGCTACAGCCCGTTTGGAGAAGGTGGCATCAATACCTACATGTACTGCGCGGGAGACCCCATCAACCGTAATGACCCAACCGGCCACATGTTCAGGCCATGGGTAACGCCCCCTCGGAGGAATTCCATTACAACCCCGCCGCCTCAAAACCCAGTGATGCGCACCTCCCGTACTACCCCGCACAGGCACGATCCGATCGCTCAAGCGGGGCGCCCCCGCCAGCCCGGCGCCGGAGTGAGTGCGACCATCGCCAATGCACCTCAAGCCGCCGCTGTGCCTGTGCCTGTAGCAGGCCCATCCACACGCAACGCAATGCCATCGACTCACGAAAACGATGCCCCACGTGACCCTAGGTCTGCCTATACCCGGGTGAATCAAGGCCATCACAAATCAGATCACCCTGAGTATCGGGCATTCATAGAGGACAGTATCCAGCAGTTGGCGCAGTTGAGAAAAACGATGCAGCCCATGGACGCTATCAGGACGTTCACGGGCGGGTTACCCGATAAACTGTCAGACAAGGCCTATAACGAGATCCGTCAGAAATCGTTGAATCGGCTCAACAAGAAGAAATGACCCCTCGGGTGGTATTGGCTGGTCATTGCGCAGGCCTCTCCCACCCCCCACCCAACGCCAGAAACAACCCCACCTGCCCCATCGCCACCTGGGTATTCGCCGCCGCCAGCTGTCCACGCATGTCGGTGTATACCCGGGTCGCCTGCAGGTCCGCCAGGAACGACTCACGTCCCGCCTGGTAGAACCGGTGCGTCTGCTCGGCCGCTTCCTTGGCCGAGCGCTCGGCTTCGGCCAGTGCGTCACGGCGGTCCAGCAGCGCCGAGTACTGGGCCAGCCGCGTCTGGGTCTCGCGGATGGCGTTGAGCACCACACCGTCGAAATGCGCCAGCGCGGCCTGGGTCGAGGCTTCGGCCTCGCGGATGCGCGCGCGGCTGCCGTTGGTGGGGACGGTCCAGCTGAGCATGGGCCCGAAGCCCCAGCGGTTGGTCGAGGGCTTGCCGAGGTTGTCGAGGATGCCGATGGTGCCCACTTGGGCGCCGATGCTGATGTCGGGGTACAGCTGGCCGGTGGCGACGCCAATGCTGGCGGTCGCGGCAGCAAGGCTGCGCTCGGCCTGGCGGATGTCGGGGCGGCGCTTGAGCAAGGCTGCGCCATCACCAACGGGGATGACCTGGGCGATGTGCGGCAGCTCGGCGCAGTCGGCGGTGCCTGAGGGGAGCTGGTCGACCGGCTTGGCCAGCAGCATCGACAGGGTGTAGAGGCCCGCTTCGCGTTCGGCCTGGAAGCGCGGCAGCTCGGCGCCCAGGGACTTGAACTGGGTCTGCGAGCGGGTGACCTGGGTTTCGTCACCACGACCGGCATCGCGCAGGCGCTGGGTCAGCTTGACGCCCTGCTCTTGCAGGTCCAGCGACTCGCGGGCGATGTGGTATTCCTCGTTGGCCGAGCACACCTGGGTGTAGGCCTTGACCACGTCGGCCACCAAGGTGATACGCGCGGTATCGGCGGCGGCCTGCACGGCATCGGCATTGGCCTGGGCCGACTCGACGCCACGCTTGAGCGTGCCCCACAGGTCGAACTGGTACGAGGCGCTGAGAATGGCCTCGCCGATGTTGGCGACCGGGACTTTGTCGGGCTGCAAGAATGCTTCGCCCGACTCCTGCAGGCGCTGTCCCGCAAGCTTCACGCCGCCGTTGAAGCCGCCCTGGGCCTGGGCTTCCTCGACCTGGGCGCGGGCCTTGGCGATATTGGCCGCAGCCACGCGCAGCTCGGTGTTGGCACTGAGGGCCTGGCGCACCAGTGCATCGAGACGCTGGTCCTGGTACAGCTGCCACCAGTTCTCGGGCACCGGCGCCGACACCACGCTATCGGCGTCCTGGCGCAGCGCGCCGTTCAGGTCGCTGCGCTGGACAGCGGCCTGGTCTGGCACCTTGTAATCCGGGCCGACCATCTGGCAAGCACCCAGCGACAGGCTCAGCCCCAATAGCATCAGGCGTTTCATGGGCGCTGGCCCTCGATGATCGAAACCGTCGCGGTACGCCCGGCGATCATCTGGAAATCACCCGGCACCTCATCAAAGGCGATCCGCACCGGGATTCGCTGGGCCAGGCGCACCCAGCTGAACGCAGGGTTGACGTTGGGCAGCAGGTTGGCGCCGCTGCTGCGGTCACGATCTTCGATGCCGGCGGCCATGCTCTGCACGTGACCGCGCAGGCGGGTGTTGTCGCCCATCACGCGAATGTCCACGGCATCGCCGACGCGGATACCGCCCAGCTTGGTTTCTTCGAAATAGCCATCGACGTGGTACGACGCGCTGTCGACCACCGACAGCACCGCGCGCCCGGCGGTGACGAACTCGTGGGCACGCGGGGCGCGGTCGTTGAGGTAACCGTCGACCGGGCTGCGGATCACCGAGCGGTCGAGGTTGAGCTGGGCTGCGTCGACCGCCACCTGCGCCTCGTTCATCGCCGAGCGGGCGCGGGCCTCGCGGGACTGGCTCTCTTCGAGCTGCTCGGCGGCCACCAGGTTGCCGAGCTTGCGGTTACGCCGGGTCTCGCGCTGGGCCTGGGCCAGGGTTTCCTGGCGCTCGGCCAGGGTCGCCTGGGCATGGCGCAGGGCAAGGCTGAAGCGGTCCTGATCAATGGTGAAGAGCACGTCGCCGCGCTTGATCACCTGGTTGTCGCGCACCTCGACCTTCTGGATCAGGCCGGACACGTCCGGGGCGATCTGGATCACGTCGGCGCGGATGTGGCCGTCGCGGGTCCAGGGGGCGAACAGGTAGTAGACGACCATCTGCCAGACGAGCACGGCCGCCAGGCTTACCACCAACAACGTCAGGACCACGCGGCCCAGGGTCAACAAAGGTTTTTTCATGGCAGCATCAGGCTTCGGCAAAAGTGATCGACCACGCCCAGCATCACGGCGTAGAGAGCAACGTTGAACAACGCCCGGTGCCAGACCAGGCGATAGAAATGCACGCGGGTAAGCACCGCGTGCACACACAGGAACAGCAGGTAGGTGAAGACCATCATCACCAGCAGCGTGGGCAGGAACACCCCGCTGATATCCAGATCACCGATCACAGAGGCGCTCCGTCGATGCCATGGGGCAGTTGCGGGGGTTGGTCGGCTGGCTCCAGCACCACTTCGACACCCGGCAGCAGCGCCAGGCGCAGGCCGCTGAGGGCATGCAGCAGGTGCACCCGTGCTTCGCCGCGGTCCGTCATGTCGCTCATCGCCAGGGCCTGGCGAGCGCGCTCCATGTTGCGCAGCAGCGCCGCTGGCGCATGCAGGCGCTCGCCAGCGCGCAGGCAGGCGGCGTAGTGCTCGCCCACCTCGGCGACCACCGTCTCCAGCCGCTCGCGCGCCTGCTGCCCGGCGCGTGGGGTGTAGGCCAGCAGGTCGAGCAGATTCAGTCCCACGCGCAGGTCGCGCAGGGCCACGCCGCTGTCCTGGCCGGTCATGGCCAGCCGAGGCACGTGCTGCATCAGGCGGTCGAGCATCTGCACGCCGACCTGGCGGTGCTCGGCCAGGGTCGCGGACTGGGTCATCTCGACGATGTCGCGCCAGCAGAAGCGGGTCAGGCGCTTGGCCGCGAGCTCCACGCCGAAGGGCCGCAACAGCAGCGTCCAGATGAACGCGAACAGCAACCCCACCGGGCCAGCCAGGTTGGCGTTGATGAAGGTGAGGAAATCCGCGTCGTAGGCGCCCTGGATGCTGACGAAGGTCGCGGTGTTGACGATGGTCAGCAAGGTGCCCAGGTAGAATCGCGGCTGCACCGTCAGGGTACCGACGCAGATGAACGGCACGGCGAAGGCCAGCACCAGCATGGGGAAGTCATGCAGGTTGGGCAGCACGAAAAACAGGTACAGGCTGGCGAAGATGACCGACAGCAGGGTCCAGAAGAAGAACCGGTAGATCTGCGGGGCGGGGTCGTCCATGGCCGCGAAGAAGCTGCAGGCCACCGCGGCAAGGATCACCGCGCTGCCGCCGTCGTTCCAGCCAAGCAGTATCCACAGGCCGCTGGCAACGATGATGGCGGTGACAGTGGAAAATACCGAGTAGAGCAGCAGGCCGCGGTCGAAGAACGGCGTCAGCCGGCCCAGGCGCCAGTGGCGGTAGACCGCGCGCCAAGGCGCGGGGTCGTCGGTACGCAGGCTGTGCTGCAGCGCGCAGCAATCCTGCCAGAGGTCGACCCACTCAGTCAGCCGGTACAGGGCGTTGGACAGCAGCAGCTCGGCACGCTCGTCCAGCGCAGCGGCGCTGGGTTGCTGGTGGTCAAGTTGCTCGCGCAGCGCCGTCCAGCGGGCGACCGGGGCATCCGCTGCGGTGCCCTGCAGCCAGTCGCGGGCCTGGTCGAGCATTGGCTGCAGGCGTGCGTACTGGGCCGGCGCGCGGGTTTCGAGGGCTTGCAGAGCATCGTCCAGAGCATCGACCACCGGCAGCAGGTGGATCATGCGACCGCGCAACTCACGGGCGTTCTTCACCGTCTGCGGGCCGGCGCCTTCGTGGGCGATCTGGCCGATCATCGCTTCAAGCGAGTTGAAGAGAGTAACCATCGAGGCGCGCAGGCCACCGACCTGGTCGGCCGACGCCTGGCGAGCAAGGTACGTATCGCTGTAGCGTATGGCCTCGGCAAACCAGTTACCCGTCGCGCCGACCACCACCGGTGCCAGACGCCGCGGCCAGAAGATCGCCCCGACCACGGCCGCGCAGACGATGCCCAGGCAGATCTCCTGCGCCCGCGATGAGGCCACATCGAATACCGCCAGCGGGTTGTCGACCACGGCCAGGGCGATCATCGGCAAGGTATAGCCGGCGAGCATCAGGATATAGCTGTTGGCGGTGCGCAGGTTGAGCGACAAAAAAAGTAACGTGCCGGTCCACAGGGCGATCGCGATGCTCAGCAGCAACGGCGATTGCACCAGGAGCGGCACCAGGAAGATCGCCCCTCCCGCGCCAAGCAAAGTGCCCAGCACGCGATAGAGCGCCTTGGAGCTGGTCGGGCCGACGAAGGGGCTGGAGACGATATAGACCGTCGCCATCGCCCAATAGGGGCGCGGCAGCTGCATGAGCAGGGCGATGTACAATGCGATCATGGAGGCGGCGAAGGTGCGCACGCCATAGAACCAGTCGCGTGCAGGGGGCATCGAGCTGAAGAAGCCGTTCATGCGAGCCCGCCTGGGGCGCGCTGCACGGCGTCCTCGAAGGCGCGGATCACCCGCAGGGCCGCTTCAAGGTCGGCGGGGGCAATGTCCTGCAGCACTTCGCGGCGCAGGCGTACCAGCTCTACTTCGATCGACTCGGCCAGGTCGCGGCCCTTGGCCGTGAGGCTCAGGGCCTTGGCGCGGCGGTCGAGCGGGTCTTCGCTGCGGCACACCAGGCCAGCCTTGCACAACTGGTCGAGCAGCCGCACCAGCGACGGGCTTTCCAGGCCAGCGGCCTGGGCCACCGCCACCTGGTGCACGCCGTCGCCCAGGCGCACGATCATCAGCAAAGGCACTGCGCAGGCCTCGGAGATACCGTAGCGGGTCAGGGTCGCCTGGCAGATCCGCCGCCAGTGCCGGGCGGCCGTGACCATGCCGCTGCTGGTATTCAGTTGCAATGCATCAAGGGTCATCTGGAGAACCGGTGATATTCATAGTTTGCTAACTATCAATAGTACTGCCTCCCCTCCCCCTGTCGTCAACTGCGTACGACGGACGTGACGTGTCACGGTCCCCGGCAGGCGCGCACGCAAGGGACTCAGCGCTGAAGCTGGTCTTCCATCTTCATGGTCAGTGCCAAGGTGCTGCCCAGGTTGATGGCCTGATCGCGCCAGTGCAGGTAGCGCTGGGAATCCACGGCACTGAAGTGCACCGCAAGCTCTTCGGCCGCCTGCATGACGCCGGCAACGGCTGCGAGCTCCAGCCAGTAAGGCGCAGCCTTGTCGTCGACGTCGACGTGCAGGCCATGCAACAAGCGATAGCCAACTTCGAAACGGCAGCGGGCATCGCCCCGTTGCGCCCCACGCAAGAACCACTGGTAGGCTTCGGCCGGATCGACCTGCCAGCCATCGCCCGGCTCGACCACTTCTTCCTCGAACAGGTCGCCCAGCGCCGCGGCCGCGTGGGCCATGCCGCGCTCGAAGGCGTGGCGATAGGACTCTGCCGCCTTGCTGTAGGAAATACCCACACCCTTGCCAAAGTAATGCTGCTGCCCGAGGTTGAACCAGGCGGCCGAGCTGCCCTGCAATGCGGCCATGCGCAGCAGGTGGCTGGCCAGCAGCGGATCGGCCCGCCAGTACTTGCCATTGAGCCAGATCCAGCCAAGGTCATTGAGCGCCGCCACACTGCCGCTCAACGCCTGGCCGCGCAGGTCGAGGTACACCTGCTGCAGGTCGCTGGCTTCATCGAGCCGGTCCAGCAGGCTGAAGCGCTCACCCAGGGTGGCCTGCTGGCTGGGCATGCCGACACCTGCGAACAGCCGTTCCCGCTGCCGGGGGCGCGTGGTCAGCGCGACGATCCGCTCGGGTAGCAGGCGCTCAAGCAGCGAAACTACATTGCTGGCAGCAGACATGTTCATCCTCATTGAACGACCCGCAGCCCCATGACTGGTTGCGATGAGGCGTAATTCTGCGCGAGGCGACGACAAAACCCGTCGCGAACGATTCTGTTGAAGGCAACCAAATGCGAGTTCCTTGATCTGAACTGACAAGTGGCTATTTGCCATGCATTGCCACTGCCGCCATGCTATTGCGGCAAGCCTAGACAAGGACGCTGCCTTTTGCCTTCTGCTACCACCCGCGCCACCCTCAGCCGTCAATGGGCACTGCTTCGCCAATTGCCCAGCCGTTCTCCTGGCATCACCAGCTCCGAACTGGTCTGGCGCTTGCGCGATGTGGGCTTTGTCATCAGCAAACGTACGATCGAACGCGATCTCAACGAGTTATCGCTGATTTTTCCGCTTGAGCGCAACGACAAGAGTATTCCGTTTGGCTGGCACTGGACCGCCAACGCGCTGGGTGACCTGCGGGGCAACTTCGACCTGCAGGGTTACCTGCGCAATGAGGCGGTATCGCCGGGACACGGAGGTGGCGTCGAATTGCAAGCCTGGATCAGCGACGAGCTGGCGCGCCAGTTACGTGAGACGCCGCTGTCTCCGGACATGCAGCTCACCGCGCTGGACCAGGGCCACCGGGTCAGGGCCAGCGTCAGCGACAGCGTGGCGCTGCGCTGGTGGTTGCTGGGCCAGGGCGGCAACCTGGTGGTCGAGCAACCGATGCCGCTACGCGAGGAAATCGCCCGTACCCTGAATCTCGCCGCCGCCCAGTACCAGCTTTAACGCTGCATGCCCCAACGGCGCACTGTCACGCGCTCCAGGGTATTGAAGACAAGGCTCTCCACCAGCAATCCGATGAGGATCACCACGGCAAGGCCGGCGAAGACCTTGTCGGTGTAGAGCTCGTTGCGGTTCTGGAAGATGTACCAGCCCAGGCCGCCCTTGCCGCTGCTGGCACCGAACACCAGTTCGGCGGCGATCAGGGTCCGCCAGGCGAACGCCCAGCCGATCTTCAGGCCCGACAGAATCGATGGCAGCGCTGCCGGCACCAGCACGTGCAATACCAGCCGCAAGCCGCGCAGGCCGTAGTTGCGGCCAGCCATGCGCAGGGTTTCGGAGACGCCCAGAAAGCCCGCGTAGGTATTGAGCGCCAGTGCCCACAGCACCGAATGCACCAGCACGAAGATCAGGCTGTTGTCGCCCAGGCCGAACCACAGCAGCGCCAGGGGCAGCAGAGCAATGGCGGGCAAGGGGTTGAACATCGACGTCAGGGTGCCGAGCAGGTCGCGCCCGAACTGGGTCGAGACCGCCAGGCTGGTGAGACCAAAGGCCAGGACGATGCCCAGTACATAGCCTTTGAGCAGGATCACCAGCGATACCCCGACCTTGTCGAGGATCTCGCCGGTGATCAGCCCGTCCCCGAGGGCCGCGGCCGTTTGCAGGAAGCCCGGCAGCAGCAGGTCGTTGTCGGTGTAGCGGGCGATCCCTTCCCACACCACGGCCAGTAGTAGCAGGATCACTGCCTTGCGCAGCCAGCCTTGCTGCCACAGGCGCTGGGCCAGGGGTAATTGGCGCTCGAGCGGTATGCTGAGCAAGGGTTCTAGCTGAACCTCGTATTCCTGTCGTGCAGGCGTGGTCGTCATGGCACAAGCTCCGGTTCAGTAGGCAATACGGATGTTGCTGAAATCCAGCTTCGGCGCCTGCGCAGGCTCCGGTCCCTCATCGAACAGCAGGCGATGGATTCGCTGGGCGCTGGCCTGGAAATCGCTCGCGCCCAGGCTGCCCAGATCGTACTGGTGGCTGTGCACTTCGGCGCGCACGCGGCCTGGATGCGGCGAGAGCAGCAGGATGCGGTTGCCCACCACCAGTGCTTCCTCGATGGAGTGGGTAACGAACAGCAGCGTGAACCGCACCTCCTCCCACAACAACAGCAGCTCTTCCTGCATCTTGCGCCGGGTCAGCGCGTCGAGGGCAGCGAAGGGCTCATCCATCAGCAGGATCTTGGGCTGGGTCGCCAGTGCGCGGGCAATGGCGACGCGGGCTTTCATGCCGCCAGACAAGGTATGCGGGTATGCATCGGCAAAGGCCGCCAAGCCGACCTTGTCGAGATAGTGCAAGGCCCGCTGCTCGGCCTCGGCGCGCTTGAGCTTGCCGGACACCAGCAGCGGGAACATGACGTTCTGCTTCACGGTTTTCCAGGGCGGCAGCTGGTCGAACTCCTGGAACACCACGATGCGGTCAGGGCCTGGGCTCTTGACCTTCTGGCCTTCAAGCAGGATCTGCCCTTCACTGGGCTCGATGAAGCCGCCTACGGCCTTGAGCAAGGTCGACTTGCCGCAGCCCGAGGGCCCAAGCAGCACGAAGCGGTCCGAGCGGTCCACTTCGAAGCTGACCTGGTGGGTGGCCCGCACCACGTGTTGCCCGGTGCGGTATTCCAGGCTGAGGTTGTCTACCTGCAGCAGCGGTGAGGTATCGACACGGCTCAGGTTGCTGGCCGTGTGGCCTGGCAATGGGGCGGTCATGGGCATCAGCTCCCCTGCAGCGGGCGTTCATCCTGGAAGAAGTAATCCTTCCACGACTCAGGCTTGTGTTTGATGGCGCCAACCCGGTAGAGGAATTCGGCCAATGGGTAGGTGTTCTTCGGCGTGATGGTGAATTCGTACTGCGGGTTGTCGATGATCTTGAGCAGCGCGGCGCGGTCGATCTTGGACTTGGTCACGCGGATATACGTATCGGCGGCCGCGCCCTTGTCGTTCTGCGCAAAGTCGGCTGCCTCGGCCAGGGCCTCGACGAACGCTTTGTAGGTCTTGGGGTTTTCCTTGCGGAACTTCTCGGTGGCGAACAGCAGGGTCGGCGAGTTGGGGCCAAGCAGCTCATAGCTGTCGAGCACCACGTGCACGTCCTTGTTGGCCAGTACCTGGTCCTGGAACGGCGGGTTGGAAAAGTGGGCGTTCAGCTCGGTGCCACCGGCCAGCAGGGCCGCGGTGGCATCCGGGTGCGGGACGGCCAGGGTGTACTTGTCGAGGCGGTTGAATTCCTTGTCGCCCCACTGCTTGGCAGCGGCGTACTGCAGGAAGCGCGACTGCACCGAGACGCCCACCGCCGGCACCGCGATGCGGTCTTTTTCGGACAGGTCGGCGATGGTCTTGACCTTGGGGTTGCTGCTGACCAGGTAGTACGGGAAGTTGCCCAGCGAGGCCACGGCCTTGACGTTCTGACGGCCCTTGGTGCGGTCCCAGACGGTCAGCAGCGGGCCGACGCCGGCGCCGGCGATGTCCACCGAGCCGGACAGCAATGCGTCGTTGATGGCCGAGCCACCCGACAGCTGTGCCCAGTCGACCTTGATGTCGAGCCCCTCTTCCTTGCCGTGTTTCTCGATCAGTTGCTGGTCACGGACCACATTGAGCAACAGGTAGACAATGCCGAACTGCTCGGCAATGCGAATTTCGCCTTCGGCCTGGGCCACGCTTGGGGCGACCAGGCTGCCGGCAACCAGGCTGGCGCCCAGGCCGATGCTTGCCGCCAGGCGGCTGATGGATTTGCGCATGGTGTTATTCCTCAGTCGTCAGAACGGGGCATCGCCCTGGATGGTGGTGCGGTAGAGCTTGCGGCGCAGGTGCGCAGGGCAGCCGGCGGCCAGGTGGATCAGCGAGCGGTTGTCCCAGAACACCATGTCGTTGGGCTGCCACTGATGGCGGTAGATGTTTTCCTCGAGCACGCTGTGGGCGTGGAGCTGCTGCAGGATCTCGCGGCTTTCGTCTTCTGGCAGACCGAGGATGCGGGTTGTGAAGCCCTCACTGACGAACAGCGCCTTGCGGCCGTTTTCCGGGTGCGTGCGCACCACCGGGTGGATCACCTCGGCCACTTGCGCCAACTGCTCGGCGGTCAAGGTCGGGCGCCAATTGCCTTCGAACTTGGTCTCGCTATAGCGGGCGGTGTAGGAGTGCGCCGCCTGGCGTCCCTCGACGGCCTTGCGCAGCGCTTCAGGCAGCGCGTCATAGGCCTTGTGCATGTCGGCGAACAGGGTATCGCCGCCTTCGCTTGGCAGCTCCTGGGCATACAGCATCGAGCCCAGGCTCGGCAGCTCCTTGTACGAGAGGTCCGAATGCCAGAACTTGCCGGCATCGCCCAGGCCGATGTTCTGGCCGTTCTCGATGATGTTGGAGACGATGAGGATTTCCGGGTGCCCTGTCAGCAGGAACTGTTTGAGCACGTGGATCTGCAGCTCGCCGAAGCGGCGGCTGAAGGCGATCTGCTGGTCGGGGGTGATGCGTTGGTCGCGGAACACCAGGACATGATGGTCGAGGTGAGCGCGATGGATACGGGTGAAATCCTCGGCGTTTACGCCCTTGGCCAGGTCGAGGCCAATGATTTCGGCCCCCACGGCGCCGGCGAACGGACGGATTTCGAAGGTTTGCGGCTGTGCGCTGTCGTTGGACGACAAGGCGTTCAAGGCGGCTGACATGATTCACTCCCACGCTGTGCACGCCAATCTCAGGGCGCGCAACGATCAGAAACTCACGGGTGTACCGTGTTCGTTCAAGTCGTGCGGCGCGCCGATTGGTCGGCAGGTACGCAGTGGGAGTGACTATAAAGTCATAAGCGGAATATTTTAAATATCGTTAAAGAATAACGATATGGAGGGATTACAGGCTTGCCGGTGCGGACCTGCCTGCGGCCACGGGTAGCCAGGACCGGCCTCATCGCGGGACAAGCCCGCTCCCACAGGGTGGATTGCCCATAGGTAGTTGGGACGCTCATCCAAGGTCTTGGGGACAGTCCAACTTTTGTGGGTTAGTTCACCAGTGTGGGAGCGGGCTTGTCCCGCGATCGGGCCCGGAGGGGCCGCAAAACCTGCCCCCCCGTTCAATCCGGCCCAACCCGGCATCAGCCCAACGCCCCGCTAAAGATATCCCCCGGCGACCACGCTGGCCGCCGGAGACCACCCATCAGCTGTTGTCGACCTTGATCATCGGATCTGCACCCGAGACCAGCGAGTTGATCGAATTGCTCGACCAGTTGACCCCGTCCAGCTTGATGGTCACATCATCACCGCCGCCGCTGTTGAACTTGCCCTGAACATTGACGTGCAGGGTGGAGGTTCCATTGTCGGTGGTGACCTTCAGGAAGTTATCAATGGTGCTGACCTTCTCGCCCTGGAGCAGGTCGCGCAGGTCGAGCCGGTCGCCTTCGCTGGCCTTGAAGTCGGTGATCTTGTCCGCGCCGAAATCACCTGCTTTCCAGACAAACAGGTCAGCACCGCTGCCGCCCGTCAGGGTGTCGTCGCCCTTGCCGCCGATGAGGATGTCGTCGCCTTCGCCGCCGAGCAGGATGTCCTTGCCGGTACCGCCGACCAGGATGTCATTGCCCTTGCCGCCATCAAGCGTGTCGTCACCACCCTGGCCGAAGAGAATGTCGTTGCCATCCCCACCGTAGAGCTTGTCGCCACCATCGTTCGTGCGTGAGACGTCGAACTCCGAGACATGCTCCGAGATGTACTTGTGCATGATCCGCGCGTCGACGTCGCCAGTAGCGACACCTAGCTTGGACGCCACATACCCCTGGATGGCATCGGTACCGGTCCCCGAAATCGATGGGAAGGTAACGATGTCGCCGAAGATGATGTCGTTGCCGTCACCGCCGTTGACCGTGTCGCTGCCTGGGTTCTTGATTTCGGTGTGGCCAAGAATGGCATCTGCCAGATCGGTTGGGTCGATGCCGGTCTGGACTTTCCCGTCGCTGTCGAACTTCTTGAGATCGTCAGCGGTAACCCCACTCTTCAGGCCAATGGCCTCGACGACCGGTGACAGCGCCTTGAGCAGCGCAAAACTGGAATACGAGTTGTCCCAGGTAGCATCGTCGGTCCTGTCGCCTTTACCGTTGAGGTAGGAGATTTCATAACCACCGTTGCCCTCGGCGCGGACATAGCCATACCAGGTATTCGAGCCGTTCGAGACCGTCAGGTAGCCATCCGACTTGATGGTGACAGCGTTGCCGTTGGCGATCCCGTAGTTCGAGACAGTTTTACCCAAGGTGTAGCTGATCGAGTCCAGGAACGAGTCCAGCCGCACGCCGGAGGTACCCAGCAACGGGTTCTGGGCTTCGTTGTCCTGATAGAACGTCGGTTGACCGTCCGTGATGAAATAGGTCTGGTCAGTACCCGTGTTGCCCGCGTCATCAAGGTTCTTGAACCAGTTGGCCGCCGTCTTGAAAGCGTCCTCGTAGTTGGTGCCACCGTCGGACTTCATTTTGCCCAGAGCATCGATCAGCGCCTGCAAGCCACCGTCATTGAGTTTGACGGAGACCGAACGGTTGACCTGAGTGGAGAAGTCGACCAGCAGAACGTTCACGGTACCCGACGTGTCGCCTTTGACGCTGTCGGCCAATGTCTGGAACACCGTCGTCAAGGCGGTTACAGCGGCCTTGACGCCTTTCGCACCATTAAGGTCCATGCTTCCCGACGTATCGACGATGAAGGCCAGGTTGTAGTTCTTGCCCGGCGTCACGTGCAGGCCCGCGACGTCCGCGACGATGATCTCGCTCTTGACCGTGCCGGTGAAGTTGTCGGTGTCGGCAGTCAGGTTGTGGGTGGTGTAGCTGTCCGGGTAAACCGTGACATTTATGGTGCCTTCGTTGGACTTCGAGCTAGCGCCGACGCTTTCGGTGGAAGTCGAGACGACTTTCACATCGAACGTGCCGTAATAGTAAGCCGGCGGCTTGATGACCAGGCTCCCCAGCGTCCAGCCAGTCACATTCACCTCGACGGTGCCGACGGTGGCGCTGTGACCCGCGCCGTCACTGATCACCGAGCCCGCCGGAATACCGCTGAGCTTGACGCTCAGGGTTTCCGAACCATCGGTATCGGTCAGCTGGGTGCTGATACCCACCAGCTTCACCACACCGTTTTCAGGCCCTTCGTTCAGCTTGTAGCCATCGTAGTAGCCCTGGCTGTTGCTGCCGTGCAGGTCGGACACGCTCACGCCAGCCGCGACGAGTGCAGCGAGCGTCGGGTACATCGGGATGTTGAGCGTGCCTTGGTCAACCTGGACGTTGACGGTATAGCTGCCCGGACCCGCCTGGTTGGCGTGGTAGATCTCCACGGTGTAATAGCCGCTCTTGGCGGGCGTGAACGTGTCCGAGAAGGTGCCACCCCCGCCCCACGTGGCGGTGATGTCCTTCGAGTCGCCGATCTTGATCAACAGGCTGTCGTCGGCCCTGCCGCTGAAGGTGTAGGTCTTGCCGGCTTCCAGGTAGATAAGACCCGAAGTCTTGGAACCGCTGCCTTCGGCGACCGTCGCGGACCCGACGCTGGTCACGGTCTCGGTCTTGCTGAACTTGTTAGCGTTGCTGGAGCTGGCGAACACCTTTTGCAGATCACTGCCAGTGATGCCGCTGCCGCCGTTGCCCAGTCCGGTCAGGCTGGTCCAGGTCTGCTTGGTCAGGCCCTGGGAGTTGACGGTGCTGTCACCGATAGTCAGGGTCGGTTGGTCAGCCACAGGCGTGATGTCCACCTTCATGGTGGCTTCGCTGCCGGAATTGGTGCCGTCGTTCGGTACGTATTTGAACTGCGCGTAGTCAGCCTGCATGTTGCCGACACCGGTGCCGCCATAGCCATTGATGCCTGACTCGTTGTCGTTGGGCACGAATACCAGCTTTTTGGCCATGATGTCAGCTTGGCTGATCTGCTGGTTCACCGTGACGTCCGTCAACGTGTTGCCGACCATGAGCTTCAGCTTGCCCGCCACAGGCAGCTGGCTGATGACCACGCTCAGGCCGGTGCTGCTATCGGCGTCGGTGACATTGAAGTCGGTCCACTTGAAGACGTAGGTGGAGTCTTCGGTACCGGTAACCGCGCCACCGCTGGATACGGGTGCGTGATCGTTGTCGACGATGGTGCCAGTGGCCGTTTTCTGATCGCCCACGATCAGTTTTTCGAACACGTTGTTGGTATCGGTCACCTTCTTGATGGTGGCGATAAGCGTCTCATCGCCTTCTACCTTGGTGTCGTCGATAGTGACTACCGAGAACTTCACATTGGTGTTACCACCATTGATGGTCACGCTGGTCGGCAGGCTGCCTTTGTAATCATCCGCCGTGGTCTTATCGTTCCAGGTCAGGTCCACAGTCACCGACTTGCCATCGGGGACCTTGACAAGCTCGCCTGCCGCGTTCACGAGTTCGACCTTGTAGGTCAGCGTTCCGCCTTCGGTGACCGAGCTGTTGCCATCAATGCTGATCTTGGCGAAGACGGTGTCGATGGTGTCCTTGACGTTGACCGTCGCAGCGCCTCCGATCACCAGATTCTCGAACTGCTTGCCAACGACGGTCGCCCTGTCGATGCCGACCACCAGCGGGCCCGCATCCTTGTACACGTCGTCACCCTGGGCTGGAGCAAGGTAGACGTACTCATCGGTATTTGCCGCGATAACGACGGTCTCGTTGTTGCTCAGTTTGAGGGTGAGCGCCTGGTCGAGCTTCTGGCTCAGCTTGATCAGGAAGCTCGCTTGCTCGTTCTCGTAAACGTCGCCCATACCCACGATCGTGACGGTGAACTTGTCGCCGGTGTTGCCAACGACGTCGCCAGTGCCACTGCCCGGCTCGTCGGTCACGGCCGTTCTTACCTCGGTCCGGCCCAGCACCAGGGTCTCGAATTCGCTGCCGCCTGTGACAGTTACGATCTGCTTGGAGATGGTGGCCAGACCGCCTGTGAAAACGTCATCCGGCGCGGTGATGGTGGCCTTGCCGCTGTCCTTGCCGGCAGCGATGGTCACCACGGTACCGTCGGTCAGGGTGAAGGTCAGGCCGGCGTGTTCCTTCACCGACAGCTTCGGATCCTGGCTGACCAAGGTCACGGTGTAGGTGATGTCACCGCCTTCAGTGACGCTGTTGGTGTCCACGCTCAGTACGGCGGTGACCAGGCTAATGGTGTCGGTCACGTGCACGACTGCCGGGTCGCTGAACTGCAGGTTCTCGAAGGTCTTGCCTTCGACCACGGCGCTGGTGATGCCGACGCTGAGGCTGCCCGAGTCATTGAAGACGTCATCGCCCTGCGCCTTGCCGGTGTAGCTTTTGCTGGTCTCGTTGGCCGCGAACTCGACCTTGTCGCCGTTGCTCAGGGTAACGGTGACGGGGTCTTTCACTTCACGGTTCAGGGTGATGGTGTAGGTGGGCTTGGTGGCCTCGTCGACCGTGGTCTGGTTGGCGGTGATGGTGACCTTGACCAGGTCGCCCTGGTTTTCGTGCCCTGGGGTGCTCGGGGTGCCGGAACCAGCCTCGTCGGTGATCGTGGTGGTCACGCTGCCGGTGGTGGTCAGTTTCTCGAACTGCTCGTCACCGGTGACGCTGGTGATGCTCTTGCTGATCGCGGTCTGGCCACCGACGTAGACATCGTCGGCTGCGGTGATCGAGACGGAGCCCGAGGCCTTGCCGGCCTCGACGACCACCTGGGTGCCGTTGGTCAGGGTAAACACCAGGCCCTTGTGGTCGAGCACCGACAGCTTGTCGTTGCTCAGGGTCACGGTGTAGGTGATCGTGCCGCCTTCGGTGACAGTGGTGTTGTCCACGGTCAGCGTGGCCTTGACCTCATCGATGGTGTCCTTGACCTGCACGGTGGCATCGCC
>NZ_DATELE010000022.1:0-20682 GCF_035277045.1 Pseudomonas sp.
TTACGCTCAAGCCCCAGGCTGAGGGTGCCGCGCAAGTCGAACGGCACCACCACCTGCGCCTGCACCGCCCACTGGCTGTCGCCGATTTCGCGGTTGGCCGAGAGATACAGGCTGCTGTTGCGCCACAGCGGCTTGCTCCAGCTCAGGTTCAGCAGACGGGTGCGCGAGCCATCGCCGGCCCGTACGTCGAAGTAGCCGGCCCCGAGGCTGCCATAGCGGTTCAGGTTCAGGCTCAGCGTGACTTGCTCGCTGCGCTGGCTCAGGCGGGTGTAGACACTGTCGACCAGGGTCAGGTCGGCATAGTCGCCATGCCGTTGCAGGCGCTGGTAGTTGAAGCCGATGCGCTGACTGTTGTACTGGTAGCCCAGGCTCACCTGGCGCCCTCCGGCGCCGTCGAAGCGGCTTTGGGTCAGGGCCGCGTTGAGCACGCCGAAGGTCCCCAGGCGCAGGTTGCCACCCAAGCCGCCAAGGGCCAAGGACTGGGCGGCTTCGATGTGGCTTTCGAGAGTGAAGCTGTCGCTCAGGCCATGCCGCAGGCTGGCTGACGCCACGCCCGGACCGTAGCTGAAGTCGCGCACCGCATAGTCGCGGCGCAGGCTGCCTGCCGCCACTGAAAAGTCCGACAGCCCTTTTTGCAACAGGCTGCTGGTCACGTAGAACGGCAAGGTGGTCGAGACCTGTCGGCCCAGCGTGTCGGTCGTCACCACCACCGCCTCGCCCGCCCCGTTGATGAAGGGCACGTTGGTGAGGGTGTAGGGCCCCGGCTGCAGGTCGGCGCTGCTGGCCTTGAAGCCATTGATGAACAGGTCCAGCGAGGTCGGCACCGCCGCCTCGCCGGCAAAGGCCGGCAATGGGTAGGTGACCAGGTCTGGCCGCGCGGCGAAATCCCGAGACAGTTGCAGGCCACCGAGGCGCACCGAGCTGGTCCATGGCAAGGCGCCGGTCACCAGATCGCCGGCCTCGTAGGTCAGCAGGCGCTGCTCGTCGGTGAAGCGCCAGGTGGTGTCATAGCGCAGGAAGCCACGCTGGCGGTCACCGGTCGGGGTGGCACCAAACGACTGGCGCCATTGCCCGGTGCTCGACAAGGTGCCCCAGCTGTCGAACAGGCGCAGCTCATTCCAGGCAGCAAGGTAGGTGCCGCCCTCGTCGGTATCGTTCAGGTACAGGTCATAGTTGAGCAAGGCGCCCAGGCTGCTGCGCGCCTCACTGGCCGGATACAGGCTGCGATTGCCGATCCTCTGGTCGGGCAGCCAGGAGGGGGGCACCTCCAGCAGCAGGCGCTGGTTGGGGCTGTCGTATTCGCTGTGCAATCCCTTGATCGTATCCAGGGCGATCTCTCCTTGGGGCTCGCCAGGCACCCGGATCCCTGCCGCCTGCAAGGCATCGCTGGCGATGAACAGCCGGCCGTCGCGCTGCTGCACCGGCACCAGCTCAGCGCGGGGCACCTGGTTCACCAGCAGGTCCAGGTACAGAACGGCATCGGCCACCGCGTCCATCTCCGCGGGCGGGGGTGGCAGATCGTCGCCCAACACCATCGCCGGGCCGAGCATCAGCAAGCCCAGGCATAGCCGGCGCGCCGCGCGCCTCACACACAATGTCCCACCATGTCCGGACCTCCATGGTCCCTGTCCCAGCGTGGATGACGGCCTACTGCCCCTGGCGGATCGGTTCGGCGCTTTCCTGGCCGTTGATTCGCCCCTTCAGCGCCGTGCTGGCGGTCACCGCCACGGGGGCAGGCCAGCGCATGCTGGCGCCGGGTAGCACATAGCCCAGCAGGCCTTCGACCAGGGGCCGTTGCTGGCTGCCCTGCTGCAAGACCACGTCGGTCAGGCGCGCGTGCACGGGCCCGGTATTGCGGATTTCAACGTAGGGACGTCCCTGCACCGTCACCGGGTGCCAGCTCAGTTGAGGCTTGCCGACCCCGTCGTTGCTGCGCTCGCCGGTCGGGTCGGGCTTGCCCCACAAGCCGTCGCCATAGACGAAAAGGGGCACCGAGTAGCGCATCTGCAGGCGGATTGCCGCCTGGGTGCCCGCCACATCGGCTGCTGGCGCAATTGCCGCGGGGATCTCATCGATGATGATTCGATACGCCTGTTCCTGCCCGGCCGGCGCGGTGCCGGTGCGCGTGAGGCGGATGAGTTGCTTCTGCCCCGGCGCGATATTGGCCACCGGCGGGCTGCCAATGATCTCGCGCTGGGCCTGGAACTGCTCTTCGAAGCCGCCCTGGCGCCAGGCGAACACCCGCACCTGCAGGTTGCTCGGCTCCGTTCCACGGTTTTCCAGCCACAAGGCCCCGGCTTTCTGCCCGGCCTCCAGGACCGGGTCGATCGGCCAGATCAGCACCGACGTCGCCGCCTCCACCGGCAGGCTGACGATCCACGCAAACACCCCAACTGCCATCGCGCGCGCTACCCTTGCGCTTAACTGCATACCGCTCTCCTTGGTTTTCTTGTTGTTCGCGCCACCGCGGTTACCAGCTCACCGTCACTTGCAGCACATCCGAATAGGTCCCGGCCGGCACGCTGGCGCCCAGCTGGACGCGTGCGTACACCGGCAGTTTGATCGAGGTGGGATCGCTGTAGTTCACCGGCGCGCCCTGGCCAATCGCCAACGCCTGGCTGAACGCCGCATCGCTGAACAACTGATAGGCCAGCATTTGAGTGGCGCCATTGCGCCTCAGGTTTCGCGTGCCGCCCGCGGTGTGCTGGCCGCCGTCGACACTCATGCTCATGACCACGCCCGGGGTGCACTGGAAGGTCACCGTGGTGCCGCCCAGCGACGTGCTCACCGCCGTACTGGACAGTGCCGAACGGGTTCCAAAGTCCAGAACCCCGTAACTGGTCACTCCGCCCAGGACCAGGCAGCCCGCGACGATCTGCGCATTGGCCTGGAAGGTACTGGTGGTCGCCGCCCAAGCCGGTCCGCTCAGCAGCGCACAGAGACCCAGCGCGCGCGACAAGGCGCGCATGGCGCTAGAAGCTCAGCTCGACCGCCACGGTATCGGTGTAGATCCCAGCCGGCAGGCCGGGCTTGCCGACGGCCTGACCATACAGGCTGACCGTCTGCGCCTCGCCCGTGCTGGTGGGCAAGGTGATCACCCCGTCAATGGCCAAGGGCTCACTGAGGCCAGCGTCGGTGTAGAAGTCGTAGGGCACGAAGTTGCCAACACCGTCCGCCAGTGCCCGGGTCCCTCCGGTCGACTGGCCGTCGTGGGTACCCGCCCCCACCCGGATCGCCGGCACGGTGCCAGCCGAGCACAGGACGCTCATCGCGCCGCCGCCTCCGCCCAGCACCTGGCCACCGGCGCTGCCGAACAGCGCATCCTGGGTCCCGAAGTTCAGCGCACCGAAGTCCGCGCCGGAGGTGGCGGCACTGCCATTGACCTGGCAAGCCGCGGTCAGGGTCAGGCTGGCATTGATCGTCCCGGTGACGCTGGCCGCGTGGGCCTGTGTCGCCAGGGCCAGGCCGAGGCCGGCGAGGATGCAGCGGGAAACGTGAGGTCGCATGTGAATCTCCTTTGCGTATTACCAGTCCAGGGTCACCCTCAAGGTGTCGCGGTACAGGCCGGCCGGCAGTGATTGCGGTTGGGCAATCACCACCCCGTAGATCGGTATGGGGATCTGGTCGGCACTGCGGATAGTGAAGTTGCGCGCTTGCCCGATGCCATAACGGCCGGCGCCCGCGGGATCGGTCGCCAACTGATACGGAATCAGCTGACGGCCATTGCTCAGGCGGCGGATCGCGCCGTCGCCATTCATCCCGCCATTGATGCGCACGCTGAAGGCGCGCACCGACGGCGTACAGCTGATCTGCAGGCTGCCCGGCCCACCCGCGTCGTCGACACGGCCGCGCAAGGGCTCGGTCCAGCTAGGGCCTTGGGCACCAAAGTCGAGCATGCCGGGATTGGCCAGCGTGGCGGGCTGGACTTCGCTGCTGATCTGGCAGGCGGCGTTGATCACCAGCCGCGCCTGAATGAACCCCGAGGTGCTGCCATGGGCGGCGCCGTTGGGCAGCAGCAGCGGCCCCAGGGTCAGCAGCACCAGCGATGTCCTGTTCATGAGGCGACGTCCGTGTGCATGGGCATGTCCTACCAGGTGACCGTGACTTTGAGCAGATCGGCATACAGACCTGCGCGTGGCACCCACTCCAGTCTGTCGATGCGTGCATAAAGAGGAAGTTCAACCGATCCGCTGTCGGGCACGCGGGCCGATTGAGCGATGCCGACCGGCAAGGGCGTTCGCCAGGCGGCGTCCTGGAAAAGGCGATAGGGGATCGGACGCGCCTTGGCATCGTCGCTCGCCAGATAGCGCACCTCACCGACGCCGCCGTGCTGGCCGCCGTCGACGCGCACCTGATACGGCGTGTCAGGGTTGCATTCCAGACGCGGCGGCCGCTGGCTGAGCAGCACGCCAGACAGCGGCGCGCCTGGGCCATCGAGGCGCGCGGCACTGCCCAGGTCGATCCTGCCCAAGGCCTGAGCACCGGCCTCGCGCTGGGCATTGACCAGCATGCAGCCGCGCTGCACGTCGATCTGCACCTCGACCAGAAAGTCGTCCGCCATGGCACTGCTGCCCAACAGCAGGCCGAGTCCCGCGGCCATCAAGCGTTCCGTCAACATCGCGTCCCTACTTCATGAAACCCTTGTGAAGGGAGGGTAGCAGGTCAGAAAGATGACGCCAGAATGTAGGACGGATTAACGACGCAGGGTCGCCATGCTGGCGAAACGACGCCGTGAATAAGCAAAACAGTCGGGTTTCTGATACTTTGCCTACTAAACGTTCTGTGCCTCTTGGAAGCGGCGCTGACAGACGAAACCTACAGGAGTCTCCTACTTGTCCACCGCCGAGACCGCTCTGGAGCACGCAGTCGAGCGCTGTGCCCAAGAACCCATTCACGTGCCGGGAAGCATCCAGCCGCACGGCTTCCTGTTGGTACTGGACGAGACCAACCTGCGCGTGCTGCAGGCAAGCGAAAATGCCGAGCAGTGGCTAGGCGTACCTGCCAGCGCCCTGATAGGCAGCGATTTCGCCGCGCTGGTGGCCGAGGATTTCGACCTGCGCGGGCACCTCGCGCAGCTGCCGGTTGACGAGATCTTCCCGTTCCATATCGGCGACATGCGCCTGCGCGAAGGCCCATTGGCCGGCCGCAGCCTCACTGTGCTCGTCCATCGTCATGACCAGGTGCTGATCGCCGAGTTCGAGCTCGCCCAGGACAAACCGGGCATCGGCATGTACGGCAATTTCTACCCCATGGTGCGGGCCTTCGTCAGCAGCCTGCACCAGGCCGACTGCATCACGGCGCTGCTCCAGCGTGGGGTCGAGGAACTCAAGCGCATCACCGGCTTCGGCAGGGTCAAGGCCTACCGCTTCGATGCCGACGGCAACGGCCTGGTCCTGGCCGAAGTGGCGGATGCCGGCTACCCGCAGTACCTGGGCCTGTGTTTTCCGGCCGCCGACATCCCCCGCCAGGCCCGCGAGCTGTACCGCGTCAACCGTATCCGCGTGATCGAGGACGCCAACTACCAGCCCTCCCCGGTGCTGCCCGCTTGCAACCCGCTGACCGGCAAGGCGCTGGACATGAGCTTCGCCGCGCTGCGCAGCGTATCGCCCCTGCACCTGCAGTACATGCGCAACATGGGCACGCTGGCCTCGATGTCGCTGTCGCTGGTGGTCGAAGGCAAGCTGTGGGGGCTTGTTTCCTGCCATCACGAGGAACCGCGCCGGGTGAATTTCCAGACCCGCACGGCCTGCGAACTGCTGGGCAACATGCTGTCGCTGCAGATCGAGTCGCGCGAATCGCACGACAACACCCGCCAGCTGTTGCAGTTGCGCCAGCGCATCGTGCAGATGCTCTCGTCGATGGCCGACCACGACAGCGTTGGCGACGGTTTGCGCGCGCTGCCCAAGGTGCTGCTGGAGTTTGCCGGCGCCACCGGCGCGGCGGTGATTTCCGCCGAACGCTGCGACCTGATCGGCGATACGCCGCCCGAGGCAAAGGTCAACGCGCTGGTGCACTGGCTGTCGCAACGCGGCGGCGACACGGTGTTCTGCACCGACAATGTTGGACGTGACATCGACGAACTGCCGGAGCTGGCCGAGCACACTGCCGGCGTGCTGGCCGTGGCCATCTCGCAGATTCATTCGCACTACCTGGTGTGGTTCCGCCCCGAGCAGGCCCGCACGGTGACCTGGGCCGGCAAGCCGGAAAAATCGATCGGCCCGCTAGGCAGCCTCAACCCGCGCAACAGCTTCGAACAATGGCGAGAAGAAGTACGCGGTTTCTCGGCGCCTTGGGACCCACTGGTCGTGGAAGGGGTGATCGAACTGCGCGCCGCGGTGCTGGGCATCGTCCTGCGCAAGGCCGAGGAGCTGGCGCAACTGGCGGGCGAGCTGCACCGCTCCAACAAGGAGCTCGAAGCGTTTTCCTACAGCGTGTCCCATGACTTGCGCGCGCCCTTGCGCCACATCGCCGGGTACACCGAGCTGCTGGCCGAAATCGAAGGCGCGGGCATGAGCGATCGTGGCCGGCGTTTCCTGGGGCATATCAACGAAGCGGCGCGCTTTGCCGGCTCGCTGGTCGACAACCTGCTGAATTTCTCGCAGATGGGCCGCGCCGCGCTGCGCATGTCCGACGTCGACCTGAACGCGCTGGTGGAAAGCATCCGTTGCGAACTGGCGCCTGATTACGTCGACCGCGAGATCGAATGGCAGGTCGGTGAGCTGCCCAAGGTGATCGCCGACCCGGCGTTCATCAACATGGCGCTGCTCAACCTGATTTCCAACGCCATCAAGTACACCCGCGGCCGTACCCCGGCGCGCATCGAGATCGGCGCGCGCCAGCGCGAAAGCGAGACCGAAATCTACATACGCGACAATGGCGTGGGCTTTGACATGGCCTATGCCAGCAAGCTGTTCGGGGTTTTCCAGCGCCTGCACCGGATGGAAGACTTCGAGGGCACCGGCATTGGCCTTGCCAGTGTTCGAAGGATCGTTGAACGCCATGATGGCCGCGTCTGGGCCGAAGGCCGGGTCAATGAAGGTGCAAGCTTTCACCTCGCCCTGCCCCGCCACCCCATTAATACCTGACGGACACCACGAAAAACATGCTTAAACCCATTCTGTTGGTCGAAGACAACCCCAAGGATTTGGAGTTGACGCTTATTGCCCTGGAGCGCAGTCAGCTGGCCAACGAAGTCATCGTCCTGCGCGATGGCGCCGAGGCGCTGGACTACCTGCTGCGCCGCAACGCCTACGCCACGCGTGACGGTGGCAATCCTGCCGTGCTGCTGCTGGACCTCAAGCTGCCCAAGGTCGACGGCCTTGAGGTGCTCAAGGTGGTGCGCGAGACGGCCGAGTTGCGCAGCATCCCCACCGTCATGCTGACGTCCTCGCGCGAGGAGCCCGATCTGCTGCGCGCCTACGAGCTGGGCGTGAATGCATACGTGGTCAAGCCGGTCGAGTTCAAGGAATTCGTCACGGCGATTTCCGATCTGGGCGTGTTTTGGGCCGTGCTGAATGAACCTCCACCCGGTTCGCTGCGTCTGAATCGCCGAGGTCCACCCTGACGGAGCTGAAATGCTGCCTAACCCGCTGAAATTGTTGATGATCGAGGACAGCTCGCTGGATGCCGAGCTGACCTTGCTGTGCCTGGAGCGCAGCGGGTTGCTGGCCGAGGCCCACCAGGTGTTCAACCACAAAGGCGCGCAAAAGGCCCTGCGCGAAGACAAGTACGACGTCATCATCTGCGACTGCGTGCTGCCCGGCTCGTCCGGCACCGATGTCTTGCACATCGCCCAGAGTCTTGCGCCGGACACCCCGTTCATCTTCCTCTCCGGCATCTATGGTGAAGAGCACGCGGTGGAGATGATTCGCCTGGGCGCCACCGACTATGTCCTGAAGAAAAACCTGTCGCTGCTGCCCAAGGCCGTCAAGCGCGCCCTGACCGAGGTGCAGGAGCGCAATCGCCGGCGCCTGGCCGAAGAGACCCTCGCCGATGTCGAGGCCCGGGCCCGCATCGCCATTGACGCGGCGGGCATGGGCACCTGGGATTACCGCGTACAGGACGAAGAGCTGATCTGGGACGACCGCTGCAAGGCGCTGTTTGGCCTGCCAGCGGAAACCGTGATGGACCTCGAGGTGTTCTACGGCGGTATCCATCGCGATGACCGGGCCCAGGTACGCCATGCGGTGAACCTGGCCATGCGCCCGGAAAGCGATGGGCTCTACCGGATCGAATTCCGCAGGGCAGGCAACAACGGCGCCGAGCCCCGCTGGCTATTGAGCAGCGGCCAGACGCAGTTCGTCGATGGCCGCTGCGTGCGCTTCTCCGGGGTGCTGCAGGATGTCCACCCACAGCGCCAGGCCACCCAGGCCCTGCGGCAGCTCAACGAGATGCTCGGCGAGCGGGTCGAGCGCCGCACCCGCGAGCGCGATCGTTCCTGGGAGCTGTCCCAGGACCTGCTGGCCGTGCTCAACAAAGACCTTACACCCGTGGCGCTGAACCCGGCATGGGAAAACACCCTGGGCATCAAGCGCGATCAGCTGTCGCACATGTCATTGCTCGAGCTGCTGCCCGAGAGCGACCAGGACGCCTTTCTCGCCGAGCTCGCCGCCCTCACCCACGGCCGCACCAGTGCGCGTTTCGTTGGCCGGATCCAGCATGCGAGCGGCCAGCAGCGCTGGCTTTCATGGATCGCCGTGCCCGAGGACACCTTGCTGTACGTGGTTGCCCGCGACATCACCAGCGAGCGCGAAGCGGCCGTCGAGCTGGCCGAGGCCAACACCCGCCTGCGCGAGCAGATCGCCGAACGCGAACGCATCGAGGCCGCGCTGCAGCAGATGCAGCGTCTTGAAGCCGTCGGCCAGCTCACCGCGGGCGTGGCGCACGACTTCAACAACCTGCTGACGGTGATCATCACCGGCACCAGCTTTCTCGAGCGGGACCTTGAACGGGGCAACCTGGAAAAAGCCAGCAGCCGCCTGCAGCACATCCGCAAGGCCGGCGAACGCGGGGCCAAGCTCACCTCGCAGTTGCTGGCCTTCTCCCGGCGCCAGCGGCTGGAGCCGGTGCCGGTCAACCTCAACCGGACCCTGGGCGGGCTCGAGGAGCTGCTGCGCCGTACCTTGGGCGGCAGCATTCTGGTGCAGCTTGACCTGCACGACGGACTGAGCCAGGCGCTGACCGACCCGACCCAGACCGAGATGATCATCCTCAACCTGGCGATCAATGCCCGCGATGCCATGCCCGGCGGCGGCCAGCTGACCTTGACCACCCGCAACACCCATATCAGCCAAGTTCCACGGCGACCGGAAGACCCGGAGCCTGGCGACTATGTGATGCTGTCGATCCGCGACACCGGTTGCGGCATGAGCGAAGAGGTGCTCGCCAAGGTGTTCGAACCCTTCTTCACCACCAAGGATATTGGCAAGGGCTCTGGCCTGGGCCTGGCCCAGGTGTTCGGCTTCGCCAAGCAATCGGGTGGCGGCGTGCGTATCGAGACCCGCCCCGGCCAAGGGACTGAAGTCTGCGTGTACCTGCCCGCCGTCGAGCGCGAGCTGCACGCCGACGTGCCCGTGCAGCCGCCGAGTGAGGCGTTGTCCGACAGTGGCCGCGACCGTTTCATCCTGCTGGTGGACGATGACGACCTGGTGCGCGCGATGGTCCACGACGTGCTGTGCGCGTATGGCTACCACGTGCGCCAGGCCAGCAGCGGAGAGCAGGCCCTGGCCATGCTCGACGAACAGGTCGACCTGCTGCTGACCGACTTCGCCATGCCCGGCTACAACGGCGCCCAGATGGCCCATGCCGCGCGCGAGCGTTTTCCGCGGTTGCCGGTGGTGTTTCTGACGGGGTACGCGGAGCTGGAAGGGCTGGAATTGCCGGGCAGTGTCGTGATGCAGAAGCCGGTACAGGCGGAGGCGCTGGCGCAGGTGCTGAGCGAGATGCTGGGGGTGTAAAGCCCCGCACGGAAAAACACCCCTTGTGGGGGCGGGCTAGTCCCGCCCCCACAAGGGGTGTTTGGTTTGTTACCGGTAGATCAGATCACGCGTTCCACGGACGGTCGCCGTTGGCATCCTTGATGCGCGTCGGCAGGCCCATCACATCGAGCGCGCGCAGGAACGGCTCGGCTGGCAGCTCCTCGACGTTGACCATGCGCTGCACGTCCCACTCGCCACGGGCGACCATCAGGGCCGCGGCCACGGGCGGCACGCCGGCGGTGTAGGAAATGCCCTGGCTGTCGGTCTCGGCAAAGGCTTCTTCGTGGTCGGCCACGTTGTAGATGAAAACTTCGCGCGGCTGGCCGTCCTTGGTGCCCTTGACCAGGTCACCGATGCAGGTCTTGCCGGTGTAGCCCGGGGCGAGCGAGGCCGGATCAGGCAGCACGGCCTTGACCACTTTGAGTGGCACCACTTCCAGGCCTTCGGCGGTCTTCACCGGCTGCTCGGACAGCAGGCCGAGGTTCTTCAGCACGGTGAACACGTTGATGTAGTGCTCGCCAAAGCTCATCCAGAAGCGCACGTTCGGCACGTCCAGGTTCTTGGAGATCGAGTGCACTTCATCGTGACCTGTAAGGTACAGGTTCTGCGAGCCCACGACCGGCAGGTCGTCGGTGCGCTTGACTTCGAACATGGTGTTGCTGGTCCACTGGCTGTTCTGCCAGCTCCACACCTGCCCGGTGAATTCGCGGAAGTTGATTTCCGGGTCGAAATTGGTGGCGAAATACTTGCCGTGCGAGCCGGCATTGACGTCGAGGATGTCGATCGAATCAATGCTGTCGAAATATTCTTGCTTGGCCAGAGCCGCGTAGGCGTTGACCACGCCTGGGTCGAAGCCGACGCCGAGAATGGCGGTGATGTTCTTCTGCTGGCATTCCTCGAGGTGTTTCCACTCGTAGTTGCCATACCAGGGCGGCGTCTCGCAGACCTTGCCCGGTTCTTCGTGAATGGCGGTGTCCAGGTAGGCCACGCCGGTGTCGATGCAGGCGCGCAGCACCGACATGTTGAGGAAGGCGGAACCGACGTTGATCACGATCTGCGATTCGGTCTCGCGGATCAGCGCCTTGGTTGCCTCGACATCGAGTGCATTGAGCGAGAAGGCCTTGATGTCGGCGGGCTGCTTGAGGCTGCCCTTGGCCTTGACGCTGTCGATGATGGCCTGGCATTTGGAGATGTTGCGCGACGCGATGGCAATACGACCGAGTTCGTCGTTATGCTGCGCGCACTTGTGGGCCACCACCTTGGCGACACCTCCTGCACCAATGATAAGAACGTTCTTCTTCAATTTCTGTATCTCTCCTTGTCTGTCAGCTCAGGAAAGGCTGGACAGGTAGTCTTCGAACCCAAACTCACGAACCACCTCGACGCTACCGTCGAGTTGTTTCACTACGATGGACGGCATTTTCAGGCCGTTGAACCAGTTTTTCTTGACCATGGTGTAACCCGCGGCGTCCACGAAGGACAGCCGATCGCCGATGGCCAGCGGACGATCAAATTGATACTCGCCGAAGATGTCGCCGGCCAGGCAGGATTTGCCGCACACCATGTAGGTGTGTTCACCCTCGCTCGGCGCGAGCTTGGCGTTCAGGCGGTAGATCAGCAGGTCGAGCATGTGCGCTTCGATCGAGCTGTCGACCACGGCCAGGTGCTTGCCGTTGTACAGGGTGTCGAGCACGGTCACTTCGAGCGAGGCGCTTTGGGTGATGGCGGCTTCGCCCGGCTCCAGGTAGACCTGGACACCGTACTGCTCGGAGAACGCCTTCAGCCGCGCGCAGAACGCATCCAGCGCATAGCCTTCGCCGGTGAAGTGGATGCCGCCACCCAGGCTGACCCACTCGACCTTGTGCAGCAGATGGCCGAAGCGCTCCTCGATGGTCCCCAGCATCTGATCGAACAGGCCGAAGTCGCCGTTCTCGCAGTTGTTGTGGAACATGAAGCCGGAAATCTGCTCGATCACCGCTTCGACTTTCACCGGGTCCCACTCGCCCAGGCGGCTGAACGGACGCGCCGGGTCGGCCAGCAGGTAGTCCGAGCTGCTCACCTGCGGGTTGACGCGCAGCCCGCGGACCTTGCCTTCGGAGGCGTCGGCGAAACGCTGCAGCTGACCGATGGAGTTGAAGATGATCTTGTCGCAGTTGTCGAGCATCTCCTCGATCTCGTCGTCGGCCCAGGCCACGCTATAGGCATGGGTCTCGCCTTCGAACTTCTGGCGGCCGAGCTTGAGCTCGTAGAGCGAGGACGACGTGGTGCCGTCCATGTACTGCTGCATGAGGTCGAACACCGACCAGGTGGCGAAGCACTTGAGTGCCAGCAGGGCCTTGGCCCCGGAGTGCTCGCGCACGTAGGCGATCTTCTCCATGTTGCCGAGAAGCTTCTGTTTGTCGATGAGGTAGTACGGCGTTTTGATCATTTCGAGGCCTCCGGCCAGGCCGGCCAAAAAAAGGACACGCATTGTGCCTTCACTCGAAACAGATCGAAAGAGCGCGCAACGAATTTCGACGAGCAGAGCCCTGCCTCATAGCACCTTCTGCCAGAACATCGCCTTGCCCATCTCGGGGTCGAGCGCGTAGCTGCCGTAGCCAAGCTTGCGGTACGCCTTTTGCGCCGACACATTGCCCTCTAGCACTTCGAGGGTCAATTTGCAGCAGCCGCGTTCGCGGGCGATGGATTCGACTTCAGCCAGCATGCGTTGGCTAATGCCGAGGCCGCGGTGGCTGTCGAGCACCACCACGTCGTGCACGTTGACCAGCGGGCGTGCCACGAAGGTGGAGAATCCCTCGAAGCAGTTCACCAGGCCGACCGGAGCATCGCCATCGAAGGCCAGCACGCTGAAGGCATGCGGCCGTTTGGCCAGTTCGCTGGCCAGCGACTGCAAGACGGCAGCGGGCAGCGGTTCGCCGCCACCCATGGCGTCGCGGCTGTAGTGGTCGAGCAGGCTGGCAATGGCCTGGGCATGCAGCGGATCGTTGTAGTCGGCGCGAACGACGCGCACGGCACTGCTATTCATTTCGGGCTCCTGCCTGGATGTTCTTGTTTGGTCAGCCCGATAAAACCTGTCCGGGCATGTCACTGTCTACCGTCTGGCCGCCGTGGCCTCGATGGCACAGCGCCAAGCATACCGAACGCGACCGTACGCGCCCACTCGACAAGGACCGCTCCATGCCTCCACGCCGCGAAAGCCACCTCACTACCGCACTGCCCGAAGGCACCGGTTTCGTCCGGGTGCGGGGTGCCCGCGAACACAACCTCAAGAACGTCGATGTGGATATCCCGCGCGACGCGCTGGTGGTGTTCACCGGGGTGTCGGGTTCGGGCAAGTCGTCGCTGGCATTTTCCACGGTGTACGCCGAGGCCCAGCGGCGCTACTTCGAATCGGTCGCGCCCTATGCGCGGCGGTTGATCGACCAGGTAGGCGTGCCGGACGTGGACGCCATCGAGGGCCTGCCGCCAGCGGTGGCCTTGCAACAGCAGCGCGGCACGCCGAGCGCGCGCTCTTCGGTAGGCAGTGTGACGACCCTGTCGAGCTCCATTCGCATGCTCTATTCGCGCGCTGGCAGCTATCCGGCCGAGCAGCCGATGCTGTATGCCGAGGACTTCTCGCCGAACACCCCGCAAGGCGCTTGCCCGGAGTGCCATGGCCTGGGACGGGTTTACGAGATCACCGAGGCGACCATGGTCCCGGACCCGTCGCTGACCATTCGCGAGCGCGCCATCGCCGCCTGGCCCATGGCCTGGGGTGGCCAGAACCTGCGCGACATCCTGGTGACCCTGGGCTATGACGTCGACGTGCCATGGCGTGACCTGCCACAGGCCGAGCGCGACTGGATCCTGTTCACCGAAGAGACGCCGACGGTGCCGGTGTACGCGGGCCTCACGCCAGCGCAGACCCGCACCGCCCTCAAGCGCAAGCTCGAACCCAGCTACCAGGGCACGTTCAGCGGCGCCAAGCGCTACCTGCTGCACACCTTCATGAACTCGCAAAGCGCGCAGATGCGCAAGCGCGTCGCCCAGTACATGCGGCCCAGCCCTTGCCCCTTGTGCGAGGGCAAGCGCCTCAAGCGCGAAGCGCTGAGCGTGACATTCGCCGGCCTGGACATCGCCGAGCTGTCACACAAGAGCCTGCTGGAACTGGCCGAGGTGCTCACGGCCGTGGCGTCGCCAGATTACCTGGAGCAGGCCGAAGAACCTGGTGACGTCATGACCCACCAGCAGACCAAGGCCGCCCGGCAGCAGCGCGCGGCCAAGGGCGACAACTCCCACGCGGGCGGTCCGGATGTGCGTCACACGCATAATCTTTCGCTGGAAAAACGCCTGGCCGCGCAGCGTATCGCCAATGAGCTGCTGGTGCGGATCGCGCCGCTGATCGACCTTGGCCTTGGCTACCTGGCACTGGAGCGCAGCACGCCGACTTTATCCTCCGGGGAGCTGCAGCGCCTGCGCCTTGCCACCCAGCTCAACTCGCAGCTGTTCGGGGTGATCTATGTGCTCGACGAGCCGTCGGCGGGCCTGCACCCTGCCGACAGCGAGGCGTTGTTCGAGGCGCTGCAGGCGCTCAAGGCCTCGGGCAATTCGGTGTATGTGGTCGAGCATGACCTGGACACCATGCGCCGCGCGGACTGGCTGATCGATGTTGGTCCCGCAGCGGGCGAGCACGGCGGGCAGGTGCTGTACAGCGGCCCGCCTGCAGGGCTTGAAGCGGTCACGCAGTCGCGCACGCGCGGCTATCTCTTCGCCGGCCAGACACCGGCCGCGCAGGCTCCCAGACCGCCACAGGACTGGCTGCGGCTGGAGGGCATCACGCGCAACAACCTCGATGACCTGAGCGCCGAATTTCCGCTGGGCTGCTTCACCGCCGTGACCGGTATTTCCGGCTCGGGCAAGTCCAGCCTGGTGAGCCAGGCCCTGCTGGACCTGGTTGGCACTCATCTGGGGCAGGCCAGGCCCGCTGCCGATAGCGAGGAGCAGAGCCTGGAAGACGAGCCCGTGCAGACCAGCGGCGGGCACATCAGCGCCGGTATGGACGCCATCCAGCGCCTGGTGCAGGTGGACCAGAAACCTATCGGCCGCACACCGCGTTCGAACCTTGCGACCTACACCGGCCTGTTCGATCACGTGCGCAAACTGTTCGCCGCGACCGACGAGGCCAAGGCTCAAGGCTTCGATGCCGGACGCTTCTCGTTCAACGTCGCCAAGGGCCGCTGCGAGACCTGCGAAGGCGAAGGCTTCGTCAGTGTCGAGCTGTTGTTCATGCCCAGTGTGTATGCGCCCTGCCCCACGTGTCATGGCGCCCGCTACAACCCAGAGACGCTGGCGGTGACCTGGCAAGGGCGGACCATTGCCGACGTGCTGCGGTTGACGGTGGACCAGGCCCTCGAGGTGTTCATCGAACAGCCGCCGGTGCGGCGCGCACTGCAAGTGCTGGTGGACATCGGCCTGGGTTACCTGCGTCTCGGGCAACCCGCTACCGAGCTGTCGGGCGGCGAGGCGCAGCGCATCAAGCTGGCCACCGAGCTGCAGCGCACGGCCCGCGGCGCGACCTTGTATGTACTGGACGAGCCCACCAACGGCCTGCACCCGCAGGACGTGGACCGCTTGCTGGTGCAGCTGAACCGCCTGGTGGAGGCCGGGCATACGGTGGTGGTGGTCGAGCATGACATGCGCGTGGTGGCGCAGAGTGACTGGGTGATCGATATCGGGCCCGGGGCGGGCACGGCGGGCGGGACGGTGGTGGCCAGCGGGACACCCGCCACCGTGGCCGCGTGCGCGCAAAGCCGCACGGCGGCGTTTCTGGCCAAGGCGATCTAGCACACAGCTGGGGGACGGCGTAGTGCCGGAACTAGCCTCCGTGCCGTCATAGCCGGCACTTGTGGGAGATTCCATGGCTCAAGGCAATCTGTGGGAGCGGGCTAGCCGGGGCGCCGGACCGCCCGCGATTGGGCCGCGCAGCTGCCCCAAGATCGAATAGGCGCCGCAAGACCCGCTGGCTGCATTCGGTGTTCCCTGCCAGCTCCGCGCAACACGACACTCATGCGCCCCGGCGAGGGCTTCGCCCTCGTTTCGCGCGGCCCGGCGTTCCGGCACAAGGCACGCTCCCACAGGGCCCGGCGTTGCCGGGCCGGGGGTGTGAGATACCTCGGTACAAGACAGTTCCCACAGGTGCTCGCCTGCGCCGGCACTGCTGCGCCCGGGACTGCGAAGCAGTCCCTTGTGGGAGCGCGCCTTGTGCCGCGATCGAGGGCGGAGCCCTCGCCGGGGCGCAGGATTACAGCTTGTGCGATGCCGGCAGGGAACAAGACAGTTGCTCCCACAGGGCCGGCTACGCCGGGCCGGGGGGCCGGGAGTGCATCGGTAGAAGGATCTCTCACAGCGCCCGGCGACGCCGGGCACAGACCCTTGCCATACGCCATGTGATCGTCCCTGTGCAGGCTCAGCCAGGGCTCACCATCAAGGCCGGCTGCACCTGCCGGTCGTACTCTTGCGCGGTGATCACGCCGAGCGCGATGGCCGCCGCCTTGGGCGAGATCCCTTCCTCGGCCGCCTTGCGGGTGACCCGCGCGACGGTATCGTAACCCAGCACCGGGTTCAGCGCGGTCGCGATCAGCAGGGCATTCTCGACATTCGCCGCGAGCCTTGGCGCGTTCACCTCCAGGCCCTTGACCAGCCGCTCGGTGAAGATCGCCGTTGCATTGGCCAGCACATCGATCGACTGCAGCAGATTGCTGATCAGCACCGGCTTGGCCACGTTCAACTCGAACAGGCTTGAAGCACCCGCCAGGGTGATGGTCGTGTGGTTGCCCATCACCTGCATGGCTGCCTGCACCAGCACTTCAGCGATGGTCGGGTTGCGCTTGCCAGGCATGATCGATGAGCTCAAGCCGTCATCCGGCACCCCCAGCTCGCCCAGTCCACAGCGCGGACCCGAGCCCAGCAGGCGGATATCGTTGCCAAGCTTGGTGAGCGACACGGCAATGACATTGAGCACGCCGGAGGCCTCGACCAGCGCATCGTGCGTCCCCATGCCTTCGAACTTGCAGGGATTGGCGGTGAACGGCTGGCCGGTGATCGCGCTGACTTCCTCACAGAATCGAGTGTCGAAATCCACCGGCGCATTGAGCCCCGTCCCCACCGCCGTCCCGCCCTGTGGCAACAGGCGCAGGCGTGGCAGGCATGCCTGGATGCGCGCGATCCCATGCCCGACCTGATGGGCGAACGCCTCGAAGGCTTGCCCCTGCGTCATCGGCACGGCGTCCATCAGGTGGGTACGGCCGATCTTGAGCACATCAGCCCAAGCCTGCGCCTTGGCCTGCAACGCGTCGCGAAGGTCGGCCAGCGCAGGCAGCAGGCGATCGACCAGCTCGGTCACCGTCACCAGGTGCATCACCGTGGGAAAGCTGTCGTTGGACGACTGGGACCGATTGACGTGATCATTGGGATGCACCGGCGAGCGGCTGCCCAGCACGCCGCCGAGCAGCAGATTCGCGCGGTTGGCGATCACCTCGTTGGCGTTCATGTTGGTCTGGGTGCCCGAGCCGGTCTGCCACACCGACAACGGGAAGTGCCCGTCGAAATCGCCAGCCGCCAGCTCACAGGCGGCCTGCTCGATGGCCTCGAACAGCTCGCCGGGGATCACCCCCAGCGTGTGGTTGGCCCGGGCAGCGGCCAGCTTCTGCTGGCCAAACGCCCGGATCAGCGCCGGCGGGAAACATTCCCGCCCGGCCCCGAAGACCTCCAGCGCCCGTTGCGTCTGGGCACCCCACAAGCGGTCAACCGCGATGCACACCGCGCCAAACGCATCATGCTCCAGGCGTTGACCCACGCCAGCGGCCGTCACAGCGCCGCACCCGGTGCGCGGCCGAACTCACGCGCGTACTCGACCTGGGCAGTTTTCTCGCATAACTCGCCCGACCACTTCGCCACCACCACGGTCGCCACGCTGTTGCCAATGGTGTTGCACGTCGCGATGGCCATCGACATGAACCGGTACACACCAAACAGCAGCGCCAACCCTTCGACCGGCAGCACGCCGATGGCGGTCACGGTCGCGGCGAACACCACGAAGCTGCCGCCCGATACCGCCGCCGCGCCCTTGGAGGTGACCAGCATGATGGCGATGATGCCCAGCTGGTGCTCCCAGCTCAGCGGCACCCCGTAAGCGTTGGCGATGAACAGCACGCACAGCGACATGTAGATCGAGGTGCCGTCGAGGTTGAAGGCATAGCCGGTCGGCAGCACCAGTCCCACGCTCTGCTTGGAGCAGCCGAACTTCTCGAGCTTCTGCAGCAGGCGCGGCAAGGCGCTTTCCGACGAGGCCGTGCCGAGCACGATGAAGACCTCGTCCTTGATGTACTTGAGGAAGCGCCACAGGCTGAAGCCCGCGATCCGGCACACCAGCCCCAGCACGACGAAGATGAAGAACGCGATGCATACGTAGAACATCAGCACCAGGTTGGCCAGCGACATCAGTACCGCGGTGCCATTGCTGCCGACCGCGTAGGCGACTGAGCCGAACGCACCCAGCGGCGCGAACTTCATGATCAGGTTGATGAACTCGAAGAAACACTCCGACACGCGGCTCAGGCCATCCTCGATCACCGCGCGGCGTTCTTCTTTTAGCGCCAGCAGGGCGAAGCCGAACAGCACCGAGATCACCAGCACCTGCAGCAACTGGCCACCGGCGAAGGCGCCGACGAAGTTGTCGGGGAAGATGCCGTAGATGAAGTCCATCGTCGAGGTTGGCGCATGCCCCTTCGCCACCGCCGCGGCCGAGGCCGCCGCCGCGCCGCTGGAGGGGTGAGCGTCGTGCATGCCCGAGCCGATCTCCAGCAGGTTGCCCCACAGCAGGCCGATCGCCAGGGCGATGGTAGAAACGATCTCGAAGTAGATGAGTGCCCGCAGGCCAACCTTGCCGACCCGCTTGATATCACCGGCCGAGGCAATGCCATGCACGACCGTGAAGAACACCAGCGGCGCAACGGCAGTCTTGATCAGCTTGAGAAAGATGTCGCCGAGGATCTTGAACTTGGCAGCAAGCTCCGGGGCAAGGAATCCAAAGGCGATGCCCAGGACCATGGCCGCGAGTACCTGAAAGGTGAGGTCGCGGTAGAACGGCTTTTTCTCTACAGAAGCCATCAGGGTGTCCTCTCGTTATTTTTATGGGGCAATGCATGGGGCTCCGTCACCAGAGGCCCTGGCTGTTTCAGCGCTTGACCGAACCCGGATTGGCCAGCGCGCGGTCGACCATCTGCGGCGCCAGGCCCAGGTATTGGGTCGGGTCGGTAAGGCGCTTGAGTTCGTCGGCGTCCAGCCGATCGGTGGCCTCGCCCTGGGCCTGCAAGGCGTCGAACAGGCTGATGCCCTGGTCGTTCGCCATGCGGCAAGCGGCATAGACCACATCGTGCGCGACCTGGCGGCCCAGCGCCGGCGCAAGGCCCATCATCACCGCCTCGGCGACGATCAGGCCCTGGGTCATGTCGAGGTTCTTGAGCATGCGCTCGGTACGGACCTCAAGCCCCGCCAGCATGAACTTCGCCTGCCCGAGCGAGGCAGCGCTCAGGGCGAAGGCTTCGGGGATGGCGATCCACTCGGCCTGCCAAGGGCCGGTGGAGCGCTCGAAGTCCTGGATCATGGCATCGAGCATCAGCCCGGCCTGCTGGCGCACACCCTTGGCGGCGGCGTACATCAGCTCGCATGAAATCGGATTGCGCTTCTGCGGCATGGTGCTGCTGGCGCCACGGCCCTTGACGAAAGGCTCGTACACCTCGCCCAGCTCGCTGGTCATCATCATCATCACGTCCAGCGCGACCTTGCCCAGCGAGCCGGTAACCAGGCCGAGGAAGTTCAAGGTCTCGGCCAGGCCATCACGCGCGACGTGCCAGGTCGCCTGCGGCACGCCCAGTCCCAATTCCTTCATCAGCGCTTCTTGCACCTCAAGGCCCTTGTCACCCAGGGAAGCCAGGGTGCCGGCAGCGCCCGCGAACTGGCCGATCTCGACCCGCGGACGCAGCTCGACCAGCCGCTCGGCGTGGCGGTCGAACATGCTTAGCCACACCGCGCACTTGTAGCCGAAGGTGATGGGCAAGGCATGCTGCAGGTGGGTGCGGCCCGCCATCGGGGTGTCGCGGTAACGCAGCGCCAACTCGGCCAGCAGGCCGCGCACGGCTTGGATGTCGCGCTCGACCAGCAGCAGCGCCGCCCGTACCTGGAGGACAACGGCAGTGTCCATGATGTCCTGGGTGGTGGCGCCCCAGTGCACATAGCGTCCCGCCTCGCCACAGATCTTCGACAGCTGCTCGACCAGCGGCAGGATCGGGTACCCGACGATCTCGGTCTCGTGCTGCATGAGCGCGAGGTCCAGGGACTCGTAACGCGACAGCTCGGCGATCTGCGCGGCCGCCTCGACAGGGATCACGCCACAATGAGCCTCGGCCTTGGCCAACGCCACTTCCACCTCGATGTAGCGCTCGATCAGCGCCTTGTCTGAGAACACCTCGCGCATCTCGGCAGTGCCGAACATGTCACGGAACAGGGTCGAGTCGAAGACAGTGGTAGACATCGGGAACCTCTATATTGTTGGTTTTGATGGTACATATTATATTATGTCCGTACATAATAATTACCGCCCCTCTGGTAAGCTGTCAACACACTGAGGAGGAACCTGATGGAAGGCATTGCGCAAAAGCGGTATGAG
>NZ_DATELE010000023.1:0-17329 GCF_035277045.1 Pseudomonas sp.
AAAGGCCACCTTCGGGTGGCCTTTGTGCTTTGACGGGACGCATATTGATGAAAAATCGATCAGACCCATAGGAAAAATCTTACGGACTTTTCCCGCCCACTTGCGAATAATCCCCGCCAATCCGTCGGACAAGCAGCACTATGCCAGTGCGTTCGGTTAACAAATTCGTTACCCTACGCATCCTTATTGTGCTTGTACCCCAAAAGGGAACGACACGCTAAACGGGTCTGGCTCACCAAGCCGGGCAGCATTTCCCTCACCCATGGGGAAATTCCCTCTCGACTCCCGATTTCAGCAGTGTGGTACTTCCTAGAATGAAAGTCTTGAAAGGCCAGGATATCCTGGCGCTTGGTTTTATGACGTTTGCGCTGTTTGTGGGCGCAGGCAATATCATCTTCCCGCCTATCGTCGGCCTGCAGGCCGGGCCACACGTGTGGATGGCAGCCATGGGCTTCCTGGTGACCGCCGTGGGCCTGCCCGTGATCACCGTGGTCGCATTGGCCAAGGTCGGTGGCGGGATGGACGCGTTGAGCAGCCCGATCGGCAAGTTCTTCGGCGGCCTGCTGGCGGCGGTGTGCTACCTGTCGGTCGGCCCGCTGTTCGCCACGCCGCGGACCGCGACCGTGTCCTTCGAAGTCGGGGTTGCGCCGTTGACCGGTGAGAGCCCGCTGGCACTGTTCATCTACAGCCTGGTGTACTTCGTGGTGGTGCTGGCCGTGTCCATGTACCCAGGCAAGCTGCTTGATACCGTCGGCCGGTTCCTCGGGCCGCTTAAGATCGTTGCCCTGGCGGCGCTGGGTGTCGCGGCCTTCATGCTGCCTGCCGGTAGCGTGGGCGAAGCTCAGCCAGCCTATGCGGCGTCGGCGTTCTCGCAGGGCTTCATCAATGGCTACCTGACCATGGACACCCTGGGTGCGCTGGTGTTCGGCATCGTCATCGTCAATGCCATCCGCTCGCGCGGCGTCGAGTCGCCGAAGCTGATCACCCGCTATGCGATCATCGCTGGCCTGATCGCTGGCGTTGGCCTGGCGCTGGTGTATGTCAGCCTGTTCCAGCTGGGATCGAGCAGCCATGGCATCGCCGCCGGCGCCACCAATGGCGCGGCCGTGCTGCATGCCTATGTGCAGCATACCTTCGGCTCTTTGGGCAGTGGTTTCCTGGCCGTGCTGATCGCGTTGGCCTGCCTGGTGACCGCGGTCGGCCTGACCTGTGCCTGCGCCGAGTACTTCAGCAAGATCCTGCCGCTGTCCTATCGGGCGCTGGTGGTCATCCTTGCAGGCTTCTCGCTGCTGGTGTCCAACCTGGGCCTGACCAAGCTGATCATGTTCTCGGTGCCGGTACTGACCGCCATCTATCCGCCGTGCATCGTGGTGGTGGGCCTGAGCTTCTGCAAGGAACTGTGGCACTCGCCGGCCCGTGTCCTGGCCCCGGTCATGCTGGTGTCGCTGGTCTTCGGCATCGTCGACGCGATCAAGGGCAGCAGCCTGGGTCACATCCTGCCGGACGCCGTGGCGCATCTGCCGCTGAGCGCCGAAGGGCTGGCGTGGCTGGTGCCATCGGTGGTCGCCCTGGGTGTTGCCGTGGTGTGCGACCGCATGCTGGGCAAGCCTCGCGAAGCGCTGGCCTGATGGGTTGACGCCAAGACGCCGAAGCCGGCCACAAGCCTGAAGGCCTCGTCCCTTGGTCGATATCGAAACCCCGCATCCTCTGGATGCGGGGTTTTTTGTTACAAGGACGTGTCTTTTGCGGCAACCAAGCGTCGAAAGCCGGTCTATACCTTCTCTGCATCAGCGTTAAGGGACGTGCATGAGCTTCATACAAAGCAATATGGGCAATCTGCTGGCGGCGTTGTGGTTTGTCATCTGCTGGGGTGGCTATACCCGCTATGCCACCTGGAAAGCACGCGACACAGCGTGCCTGGCCAGTGTTCTGCACCTGTACCGGGAAGACTGGATGCGCCGCATGCTGCTGCGCGACAACCGCATCGCCGATGCCAGCGTGATCGGCAACCTGGAGCGCAACGCCTCGTTCTTCGCCTCCAGCACCCTGATCATCCTCGCGGGCATTCTTACCGTGCTGGGTGCCTCGGACCGGGCATTGTCGCTGCTGGCCGACCTGCCGCTGGTGCAGCAGACCTCGCAGGGCATGTCCGAGATCAAGCTGCTGTGCCTGGCCACCGTGTTTGTCTACGCCTTCTTCACGTTCAGCTGGTGCATGCGCCAGTACAACTTTGCCGCGGTGCTGGTCGGCTCGGCACCGATGATCGGCGAGCGCCTGGTCAACGAACTGGAGCGCAAGGCCTTTGCCCTGCGCGCGGCGAGGGTGTTGTCGCTGGCCGCCAACCAGTTCAACTTCGGCCTTCGCTCGTATTATTTCGGCATGGCGATGTTGAGCTGGTTTATCAGCCCCTGGTTGTTCATGCTGGTGAGTATTGGCGTGGTGTTGATTCTTTATCGTCGGGAGTTTCACTCCGACGTGCTTGAAGTGATGACGTTCACGCCAACTGAAAGTGCGCCGGTGGACGCGGGCAGGGAGGTTGCAAATAGCGCCAACTGAATCGTTCAAGCGGAAACTTTTTCATCACCCATAAAAAAACCCGACGTCGTCGGGTTTTTTCATGAACTACCGGATTACTGCTTGGCAGGTTCAGCAGGAGCTGCGGGAACAGCCGGGCTTGCTGGGGTGTTTTCCGGTGCTGGGGCAGGGTTTGCCTCTTCAGCAGCCTTGCGCTCGGCTTCAGCCTGATCCTTGGCGGCTTCGGCGTTTTCCTCGGCAGCGTCGTTCATCTTGTCCTGAGCGTCGCCCATTTTCTCCTGGGCATCTTCGCGGTGTTCCTGAGCGTCCTGGGCTTTGTCTTCGCTGGCTTTATCGCACGCAGCCAGACCCAGAGCAGCAGCCAGCATCAGAGCAAAAGCAAAAGGTTTACGCATGGGTTGTCTCTCCTTGTGTGGAATAACTTGCTTGTTTCCTTCGAACGCAAGTAATCGAGTTTAGTTCCACGGCTGTCATAGATATATAACTGCTGGATCTACATAGACTTTTTCTCGTTGTTGTGTCTGTCGAGGCAGGGGCGATCTATTGCATCAGTGAGACAGCACTGCTGACCCGGCCCCGCCCCTTGTACCTTGCCCGCCGTCTGATCGGCCTCGTTGCCGGGGTCATCGCCATGCCTTTGAGACGCGAAGACACGTACAAGCCCTTGAAATAGCTCAGGCAGCCCCCATCTGCTGGACATCCCGCCGTGAAAGCGGACCTTGGCGTCTTGCCTGGCCGCTGCACGACAACTGCCATCAGATCGGAGTTTTGAAGACCATGAGTGTTGAGACTCAAAAGGAAACCCTTGGCTTCCAGACCGAGGTAAAGCAACTGCTGCACCTCATGATCCACTCGCTGTACTCGAACAAGGAAATTTTCCTTCGCGAGCTGATTTCCAACGCTTCCGACGCTGCCGACAAGCTGCGCTTCGAGGCCCTGGCCAAGCCAGAGCTGCTCGAGGGCAATTCCGACCTGCGCATTCGTGTCAGCTTTGACAAGGATGCCGGTACCGTGACCCTTGAGGACAACGGCATCGGCATGAACCGCGACGATGTGATCGCCCACCTGGGCACCATCGCCAAGTCTGGCACCGCCGACTTCATGAAGAACCTCAGCGGCGACCAGAAGAAAGACTCGCACCTGATCGGTCAGTTTGGTGTCGGCTTCTACTCCGCCTTCATCGTCGCCGACAAGGTCGACGTGTTCTCCCGTCGCGCGGGCCTGCCGGCCGCCGAGGGCGTGCACTGGTCCTCGCAGGGCGAGGGCAGCTTCGAAGTCGCCACGGTCGACAAGCCCGAGCGCGGCACCCGCATCGTGCTGCACCTGAAAAAAGGCGAAGAAGAGTTCGCCGATGGCTGGCGTCTGCGCAACATCGTCAAGAAGTACTCCGATCACATCGCCCTGCCGATCGAGTTGCCCAAGGAGCAGGCCGAAGCGGCCGAAGGCGAGGAGCAGCCCGCCGCCGAATGGGAAACCGTCAACCGCGCAAGCGCCCTGTGGACCCGTCCTCGCACCGACATCAAGGACGAGGAATACCAGGAGTTCTACAAACATATTGGCCATGACTTCGAAAACCCGCTGTCCTGGAGCCATAACAAGGTCGAAGGCAAGCTCGAGTACAGCTCGCTGCTCTACGTGCCGGCCCGCGCGCCGTTCGACCTGTACCAGCGCGAAGCACCGCGCGGCCTGAAACTGTACGTGCAGCGTGTGTTCATCATGGACCAGGCCGAGTCTTTCCTGCCCCTGTACCTGCGTTTCACCAAGGGTGTGGTCGACTCCAACGACCTGTCGCTCAACGTGTCGCGCGAGATCCTGCAGAAGGACCCGATCATCGACTCGATGAAGTCGGCCCTGACCAAGCGTGTGCTGGACATGCTGGAAAAGCTGTCGAAGAACGAGCCCGAGCAGTACAAGGGCTTCTGGAAGAACTTCGGCCAGGTGCTGAAGGAAGGCCCGGCCGAAGATTTCGCCAACAAGGAAAAGATCGCCGGTCTGCTGCGCTTCGCATCCACCCAGGATGACAGCGGCGAGCAGAGCGTTGCCCTGGCCGACTACCTGGCGCGCGCCAAGGAAGGCCAGGACAAGATCTACTACCTCACCGGCGAGTCCTACGCCCAGGTCAAGAACAGCCCGCACCTTGAGGTCTTCCGCAAGAAAGGCATCGAAGTGCTGCTGCTGACCGATCGGATCGACGAGTGGCTGATGAGCTACCTCACCGAGTTCGATGGCAAGGCCTTTGTCGACGTCGCCCGTGGCGACCTGGACCTGGGCAAGCTGGACTCCGAAGAGGACAAGAAGGCCCAGGAAGAAGTCGCCAAGGACAAGGAAGGCCTGGTCGAGCGCCTCAAGGTCGTGCTGGGTGACAGCGTCAGCGAAGTGCGTGTGTCGCACCGCCTGACCGACTCCCCGGCGATCCTGGCGATCGGCGAGCAGGACCTTGGCCTGCAGATGCGCCAGATCCTCGAGGCCAGCGGCCAGAAGGTTCCAGATTCCAAGCCGATCTTCGAATTCAACCCGGCTCACCCGCTGATCGAGAGGCTGGACCACGAGCAGAGCGAAGATCGCTTCGCCGAGTTCTCGCACATCCTCTTCGACCAGGCGGCCCTGGCGGCGGGGGACAGCCTCAAGGACCCTGCAGCGTACGTTCGTCGCCTGAACAAGCTGCTGGTCGAGCTGTCTGCTTGAGTTGATGCAACGAAAAGCCCGCTTCGGCGGGCTTTTTTTTAACCGTGCAAGGAGGAGCTGATGAGCAAGGTAATTGTTGAGTCGCTGGTGTATCACCTGGCAGGGAAAAGCTATGAGAGCCGCCTGGTGTACACCCATGGGGCGCTGGCGCAGCCGGGTCTGGTGATGGCGCCTAACTGGATGGGCATTGGTGAAGGCGCCGAGCGTATCGCACGCGAAGTGGCCGAAAAGGGCTATGTGGTGCTGATCGCCGATATCTATGGGCAATCGGTGCGTCCGGTGAACGCCGACGAGGCGGGCGCGGCGATGATGCCTCTCAAGGACAATCGCGGTGAGCTGCGCAAGCGCATGCAAGCTGCCCTGGCGCAATTGCTGGGGCAGTCGAAGGCGTTGCTGGCGCCTGGCAAGGTGGCGGCCTTCGGTTTCTGCTTTGGTGGTTGCTGTGCGCTGGAGCTGGCCCGCACCGGCGCCGAACTGAAGGCCGCGGTGTCGTTCCATGGCACGCTGGATACGCCGAATCCGGAAGATGCGAAGAATATCAAGGGGTCGGTGCTGGTATTGCACGGCGCGTCCGACCCGCTGGTGCCGCGCGAGCAGTTGCCGGCGTTCGAGCAGGAAATGAACGCTGCCAAGATCGACTGGCAGTTGGTCAGCTACGGCAATGCGGTGCATTCGTTCACCGACCCGGCGGCGAACACCTCTGGCAAGATGCAATACGATCGCCGCACCTCCCAGCGTGCGTTCAAGGCGATGCATGACTTGCTGGGCGAGGTCTTCCAAGGCTGATGCAGGCACTCCCTGAGGCTTGAGCGTAACTGTGGGGGCACCGAACCTCCGCCCCCACAGGGACCGCTTCCACCTGGCTGTTGCAGCAGCTGCTGAACCCCCGCCTGATACCTTCGGTCTACCCAGTCTCCAGTCCATCGAAGGAACCCGCCGATGATTGTCAGAGGCCTGGCCGCTCTATTGCTCTCGGGACTGCTGATCCAGCCAGCGCACGCCCGTGACTACCGCTACAGCGATGCCCACCTGCACTATGTCGACTTCTTCCAGGAAACAGAGGGCATGCCCGCGCTGCTCAAGGCGATGGACGAGGCAGGTGTCGAGCATTCGATGATTTCAGGCGTGGCGGTGGCCAAGAAGTGGCATGAGGACGAACCCAAGCGCCCTCGCTATTACGCTGGCGACGATGCGGCCGCCTATTGGTACAGCGCCACCGACGTCTATGTCGCCGCGGCCCTGCAGTCATTAAGCGCGGAGCAGCGTCAGCGGTTTCATCCGTTCCTGACGGGCTTCAACCCGGTCGACAAGAATGCCGCGAGCCACATCGAGCGCATGCTCGATCTCCATCCCGGGCTCTGGCAGGGCATTGGCGAAGTCTTCACGCGCCATGATGACCTCACTGCGCTGACCAGCGGCGACACCCCGCGCGCCAACAACGAAGCCATGACGCGCGTCTATCACCTGGCGGCCGAGCGTGACCTGCCGGTGCTGATTCATTCCAACATCACCTCCAAGCGCGAGCGCAACCCCTTGTACCTCGAGGAGATCGAAGAGCCGCTGCGCAACCATCCGCATACCCGGTTCATCTGGGCCCACGCCGGCACCAGCATGGAAATCCACCGGCACCAGACGCAACTGGATTTCCTGCTGCCGACGCTGACACGGCTGCTTGAGGATTATCCGAACCTGTATGTGGACCTCTCGTGGAGTGTGCTGGAGCCGTACCTGCTGGATGAGCACAAGCAGCCGCGCAAGGCCTGGGTAGCGCTGGTGCAGCGGTTTCCTGAGCGCTTCATGCTGGGCTCGGATGTGGTGGGGCGGTTCGGCAGTGTGGGCGAGCAGATGCACGGCTTCACGCCGTTTCTGGACGCCTTGCCGGAAGCGGTGGCGCGCAAGGTGGCCCGGGACAATTTCCTGGCGGTGTTGCCTAAGGCCCGGCAGTAGCGAAATGCGCCGTCAGGCGCTCGATCACCAGACCAAAAAAAGCCCCGAACCAGTCGGGGCTTTTTCTTGCGTCAGGACTTACTTGCCCTGCCAGCGCTTCAACACCAGGGTAGCGTTGGTGCCACCAAAGCCGAAGCTGTTGCTCATGACGGTGTCGATCTTCGCGTTTTCCTGCGTCTTGCGCTGGATCGGCAGATCGGCAACGGCTGGGTCCAGCTCGTCGATGTTGGCGGAGCCGGCGATGAAGTTGCCTTCCATCATCAGCATGCAGTAGATCGCCTCGTGAACGCCTGCGGCGCCCAGCGAGTGACCGGACAGGCTCTTGGTCGAGCTGATGGCCGGAGCCTTGTCGCCGAAGACTTCACGCACACCCTTCATCTCGGCAACGTCGCCTACCGGAGTCGAGGTGCCGTGGGTGTTCAGGTAGTCGATCGGGCCGTCAACGGTGGACATGGCCATCTGCATGCAGCGGATGGCGCCTTCGCCGCTTGGGGCGACCATGTCATAGCCGTCGGAAGTGGCGCCGTAGCCGACGATCTCGGCGTAGATCTTGGCGCCACGGGCCAGGGCGTGTTCCAGTTCCTCGACCACGACCATGCCGCCGCCGCCCGCGATCACGAAGCCGTCACGCTTGGCGTCGTAGGCGCGCGAGGCCTTTTCAGGGGTCTCGTTGTACTGGCTGGACAGGGCGCCCATGGCGTCGAACAGGAACGACTGGCTCCAGTGCTCTTCTTCACCGCCGCCGGCGAAGACCACGTCCTGCTTGCCCATCTGGATCTGCTCCATGGCAGTGCCAATGCAGTGCGCGCTGGTGGCGCAGGCAGAGGCGATGGAGTAGTTCAGGCCCTTGATCTTGAACGGAGTGGCCAGGCACGCCGAAACGGTGCTGCTCATGGTCCGGGTGACACGGTAAGGACCGACACGCTTGACGCCCTTCTCGCGAAGGATGTCCAGCGCTTCCATCTGGTTCAGGGTCGATGCGCCGCCGGAGCCGGCGATCAGGCCGGTACGCGGGTTCGACACCTGGTCTTCGGTCAGGCCGGAATCCTTGATCGCCTGCTCCATCGCCAGGTAGGCGTAGGCTGCAGCGTGACCAACGAAACGGAAGACCTTGCGATCGATCAGTTCCTCGAGGTTCAGGTCGATGGAACCGGAAACCTGGCTACGCAGCCCCATTTCCTTGTATTCCGGGTTGAAACGAATGCCCGGACGGCTGTTGCGCAGGTTTTCGGTGACGGTAGCTTTGTCATTGCCCAGGCACGAAACGATGCCCAGACCAGTGATAACGACGCGGCGCATGCGAATAACCCTTAGAAATTTTCAGTGGAGGTGAACACGCCGACCCGCAGGCCTTCGGCGGTGTAGATCTCACGGCCGTCGACGCTGACCGAACCATCGGCGATGGCCATGTTCAGCTTGCCTTTGAGGACGCGCTTGATGTGAATGTTGTAGGTGACTTTCTTCGCCGTGGGAAGGACCTGGCCGAAGAATTTCACTTCGCCCGAACCCAGCGCGCGGCCGCGGCCTGGCAGGTCCTGCCAGCCCAGGAAGAACCCGACCAGCTGCCACATGGCGTCGAGGCCCAGGCAGCCCGGCATCACCGGATCGCCTTCGAAGTGACAGGCGAAGAACCACAGGTCGGGATTGATGTCCAGCTCGGCGACCAACTCACCCTTGCCGTACTTGCCACCTTCGGCGCTGATATGGGTGATGCGATCGACCATCAGCATGTTCGGGGCGGGCAGTTGCGCATTACCCTGGCCGAACAGCTCACCGCGACTGCAGCGCAGCAGGTCTTCCCGAGTAAAGGCGTTTTGTTTGGTCATGCGAGCTCCTCAATAATCCCCGTGTGGCAGGGGGCAAATCTTCCCGACCGACCCCAGTGCGCTTGCGCATGGGGCAGTAGCCTACAGGTAGACTATTGCGTTGTAGTGAAAGTCACAGCGCACCAGGTAAATGAAGTACAGGTGTGCACTGAAAAGTCTATTCTCAGGCCCGGCTAAGGTCCTGTCCAGTCTGTAAGACTGCCCCACTTTAGCATTTATCGCCAGTCGGCGCTGTCTGCCCGGGTAGCCAGCGCTGCAGAATCTGCTGCAGCTCTGCCCGTTTGAAGGGTTTGCTCAGGTAATCGTTCATCCCGGCGTTCAGGCAGCGTTCGCGATCGCCCTGAAGGGCATTGGCGGTGAGCGCGATGATGGGCATGCGTGCGCCCTGGGGCAGCTCGCGGATGCGACGGGTGGCTTCGTAGCCGTCGACCAGCGGCAGACGGCAATCCATCAGCGCCGCGGCGAACGGCCGTTGCCCGGCCTGCTCCACGGCCTGGGCGCCATCGACCGCCACGCTGACTTCGAAGCCAAGGCTGCGCAGCATGGCCTCGATCACCGTCTGGTTCACCGGGTTGTCCTCGACCAGCAGGATGTGCCGGCCCTGTCCCAGGGGCGCGCCGCCGGTCGCGGCCGGCGCAAGCAGGGCGGCCGGCGCGCAGGACAGTGTCAGGGGAATTTCCAGGGTAAAGGTGGAGCCCTTGCCCTCGCGGCTTTCCCCGCGCAAGGTGCCGCCCATGCGCTCGGCCAAGGTGCGCGCGATGGACAGGCCCAGGCCTGTGCCGCCGTAGCGCCGGGAAATGGAACTGTCGGCTTGCTGGAAAGCGACGAACATGGTTTCAAGGCGATTGCTGTCGATGCCGATGCCGGTGTCGCGGACCTCGCAGGTGAACCGGATCAGCTGGGCGTCCAGCACGTGACAGTGGGCCCGGACCTCGACCTCGCCACGCTCGGTGAACTTCAGCGCATTGCCGATCAAGTTCAGCAGGACCTGACGGATCCGCGTCGGGTCGCCTGCCACCTGGAGTTGCTCGGCTCCCGGCGGCAAGGCCAGGCGCAGGGCCAGGCCGCGCTGCGCGGCGCTGTGCTGGAACGACTGCACGCTGCTGCCGATCAGTTCGCCCAGGTTGAAGTCGATATGCTCGAGCTCCAGCGCCGCGCGCTCGATGCGCGAGAAGTCGAGTATGTCGTTGATGACCTTGAGCAGGTGACCGGTGGACTCGCTGGCCACCGCGGTGTACTCGGTCTGCTCGGCGGTGAGGCGGGTGGTCTCCAGCAACTGGAGCATGCCCAGCACGCCATTCATCGGCGTGCGCAGCTCATGGCTCATCATCGCCAGGAAGTCGGACTTGGTCTTGTTCGCCTGCTCGGCTTCCTCGCGCGCCTGGATCATCTGCGCCATGGCCTGATGCTGCTCATGGCTGGCCAGGGCCAGGGCACTGGCCAGGTTGTTGATGTGCCTGGCCAGGTGGCCCAGCTCGCTGTCATCCACCACTGGCAGGGTCGCCTCGAAGTCCCCCTGGGCGATGGCCTTGACCGCATGCCCCATGTCGCTGATCGGCCTGGCCAGGCTCTGGGCCAGGCGGCGCGCCAGGAGAAAGGTGAACAGCAGCGCGAACAGGGCGAGGATCGCCGCCTTGATGACGATTTCCTGCTGGCGCTCGCTGAACGCGTCATCGGACATCCCCACGATCACCCGTCCCAGGTAGTCGTCCCCGAGGGCGGGAGCAGGGGGCTTGCCCTGTTGCAGGAAATCGGAGTCCAGGCGGATCTGCTGCAGGCGGATCGGCGCCTGGAACACCTCGACCTGCTGGGCGCGGTGGGCGCGCTCATCACTGCGCTCGACGTAGACCAGGATGTGGTTGCGGCTGTCCTGCACCTCGAGAAAGCGCACGTGAGGGATGCTCAGCGTTGCCTGCATCAGGCTCTCGAGCACCTCGTTGTTGCCTGAGATCACCCCGTACTCCGATGCTGGGGCCAACTGATTAGCGATCAGCTGGCCAGTGTGGTTGAGCTCCTGGCGAAGGTCCTGGATGCGCACGAAGGTGAAGAAGCTGATCAGCAGCAGCGTCAGCAACAGCGCAGGGCCCAGGCTGATGATCTGGGTGCGGGTATGGATATCCCAGCTCATGCGTGCGCTCATGGGGTGGTTTCTCCTTCGGCCAGGGCCAGGGCGGCGGCCTGCTCGTCGATCGGCTCAAGGCCCAGGGCGCGGGCAACCTGCTGGTTGCCGCTGACGCCGAAGTGCCGGGGATAGAGGCTGCGTGGCCACCTGGCAGGCGGCAGGTCGAGCAGGCGGTCGAGCACCTCCAGCCAGTCTTGCTGGTCGCTGAAGGTACTGGCCAGGGCACCTGCGCGAACAAATCCGGCATTCGGGCCGATCAGCGGCATCTGCCGGGCGTAGCTGCTGAGCAGCAGATTCTTGGCGGTCTGGGAGTTGTACAGTTCGGGATCGTCCACGCCCAGCAGCACGTCACTGCTGCCCAGCAGGTGCTGCAGCGGACGGCTGTCGCGCAGGTCCGGCCAGTCCTGGGCAACGATTTCCAGGCCCAGGGGGCCTGCTGCCTGGCGCAGTTCATCGAGCAGGAAGCGGCTGTGCTCGCCATACAGGACTCCGACCCGGCGCGCTTGCGGCAACAGGTAGCGCGTCAGGCGCAGCTGGCGGTCGAGGGGTGGGTCGCTCCACAACAGGCTCAGGTGCGCCGGCCGTGACTTTCCCAGGCGTTGCTCGGCCTGCACGCGGCTCACGCGCAGGGCCAGCGCGGGCGGGCCGTCGGTTTGCGCGAGGCGCCAGTCCAGCGCGGCGCTGTCAAGCAGGATCAGCTGCGTATCACCCTTGAGCTGGCTGGGACTCGGCAGTTTCGCCACCGGCACGAAGCGCACATGGTCCTGCGGGCGACGGGCATCCAGGGCCGCCACGAAGCTGCGAATGCGCGGCTGGTCCTCGGCGCCCACCAGCACGATCTCGTTGGCCGAGAGCGAGCCCAGGGGCCACAGGCACACCAGCAGCAACCAGCGCAGCAGGCGCGGCATCAGAACTCCAGCTCCGCGCTGACGCTCAGGCGGTGACGGCTGTCGTAGCGGTTGTCAATGGCGGTGGTGGGCTCGTCGTCCAGGCGCTGTTGCCACAAGGCTGCCAGTTCCAGGCTGGTGGCTTGCCAGCGCAGGCGCTTGGCCAGGCGCAGGTCCAGGCGCTCGTAGCGGTACCCGTTGAGGGCGTCGTCACCGTAGTAGAACAGGGCGCTCGACCAGTCATTGCCCCACTCGCGCATCCAGCCGGCCGAGCCGCTGTTGCGCGCGCTCATGCGGCGGTCATCGGGATTGCTGGCCCAGGCATCGACATAGGCGTAGGTCACCCGCAGGCGGTCGCGCTGGGTCGCGCGCCAGTCCAGCTGGGCCTCGCTGCCGGTGAACCGCGCCTTGTTGGCGTTGCTGGCGATGTACTGGTTATTGCGCAGCGGCTCGCTGATCATGCCGGTGATCTCGTCATGAAACAGCTTGATGTCAAGGTTCAGGTCCAGGTCGCTGAAGTAGCCGTTGTAGCCGAGCTCGCGCGAGCGCATGCGCTCCTGGTCGAGATCACCGGGGCCGCGGGTCTTGACGAAGTACTCGGCGTGCTGCTGGCCGAAGGCGGTGGGACTGAGGTTGTTGACCCGGTAGCTCCAGTTGACGTTGTCCTCGAACATGTCTGGCGAGCGCACGGCTTCGGAATAGACCGCTCGCAGGCCATGGCGCGGGGTGATCAGGTAGTTGACCGCCATGCGCGGCGTCAGCGAGCTGCCGGCCAGCCGGGTGTTCTCGAACATTGCGCCGCCTTGCAGGATCCAGTGCTCGTCGGCGCGCCATTCGAGCTGGCCGAACACGCGCCAGGTCTGGTCCGAGAGACTGCCATTGAAGTAGGTCTGCGAATCGGCGCGGTCATAGCGAAAATTCAGGCCGCTGAGCAGGCGCAGGTTGTCGGTCAGGCTCAGGGTGTCCTGGACTTCGAGGTCGTAGCGCGTTTCGCGGGTGCTCTGGTCTACGTCGCCGCAGACTACCTGGCTGCCGCCCTGGGTATCCCATTGTTGCTTGACGGTGTTGCGCAGCGACTGCTGCAGCGGGTCGCTGCTGTCGGGCGGCTGGGTGATGTTGCGCGCGACCTGTTCGGCGAAGTCGGGGTCCAGTTGCCAGAGCCTGGTCAGCTCGGGGCTGAACGACAGCGCGGCGTCGCACGCCCGCCACACCTGCTGGCGGTCGAAATGCTGCGCCGAGCCTTGCACGTACAGGCTGTGCTCGGGGTTGAAGTCGACGTTCCAGCGCACCGAGGCGGCGTAGTCCTTGGCCTTGACGTCGGCGTTGTCGCCGGCCGCGGTCACGAAGGGGAACACCGGCTGGTAGGTGTAGGGGCGCTGGTTGCTGCCTTCCTTGGCCGCCAGTTGCCATTCCAGGCTCTGGTCCGCCGCCAGGACGTGCGTGGCGCTGATGTTGAAGCGGGTCAGGCGGCGGCTGTCGCGGTAATCCGCGCCGAACTGGTTGCTGTCGAAACCGTCGTCGGCCATGCCCGACAGCGAGAGGCGCAGGTCGCCGCCGTCCCAGCCCGTGCCCTGGCTCGCGTACCAGTCGTTGATGCCATCCTCGCCGCGGGTGATCTTCAAACGTGTGCCATGGCTGTCCGCCGGATTGCGGGTGAGGATGTTGACCACCGCCATCAGCGCATTGGCGCCATAGCTGACCGTGTTGGGCCCGCGAAACACTTCGATGCGCTCGATGTCTTGCATGGCAAGGGGAATGTCGCTCCAGTCCACCGTGGCCAGGCCCGCCCGGTAGACCGAGCGGCCATCGATGAGCACCTGCATGCGGCGGGCATCGTTGACGTTGCTGCCATGGTAGTTCACGGTCGGCTGGTTGCCCGCGCCGTAGCCGATCATCATGCCCGGCACCAGGCGTAACAGCTCGGGGATGTCGCGCGCGCCGCTGGCGCGGATCAGCTCGCTGTCGAGCACGGTCATGCTGCCGGGCACCGCGGCGGGCGATTGCTTGAGGCGAGTGGCGGTCAGCACCTGGGGCAGGGACAGGTTGTCGATGAACAGGTCGTCCGCCAGTGCCGGGCCGCTGCCCAGCAAGGCAGTCAGCAGCAACAGGCGCGGGGCGGGTGGCGGGCCAGGGAACACGGTACGGCCTTGTATCAGGGATGAGACGGGCATGTTAAACGACCGGGCCGCTTTTGGCAGTGACCCAGCGAGCATCGCCGCGCGTTAATGCGCTGGTCCTGACAGCTTCCCTCCGTATAATGCGAGGGTTGCCACTTATCATTGGCTTGAACGGATTGGATATGACTGAACAGCAGCCTGTGGCGGTTCTGGGAGGCGGGAGTTTCGGTACCGCCGTGGCGAACCTGCTGGCAGAGAACGGCATCGGGGTGCGGCAATGGATGCGCGACCCCGGGCAGGCCGAAGCCATGCGCACCCACCGCGAGAACCCGCGCTATCTCAAGGGGATCAAGCTCCAGCCGAAGGTCGAGCCGGGCACCGACCTGCTGGCGACCCTGCAGGCGTGCGACCTGGTGTTTGTCGCCTTGCCCTCCAGTGCCCTGCGCAGCGTGCTGGCGCCCCATGCCGACCTGCTGCGTGGCAAGTGCCTGGTGAGCCTGACCAAGGGTATCGAGGCACAGAGCTTCAAGCTGATGAGCCAGATCCTCGAGGAGATCGCCCCCGAGGCGCGCATCGGCGTGCTCTCCGGGCCGAACCTGGCGCGCGAGATCGCCGAGCACGCCCTGACCGCCACCGTGGTGGCCAGCGAGGACGAGGAGCTCTGCCAGCGCGTGCAGGACGTGCTGCACGGGCGCACCTTCCGCGTCTATGCCAGCACTGACCGTTTCGGCGTAGAGCTGGGCGGCGCGCTGAAAAACGTCTATGCGATCATCGCCGGCATGGCCGTGGCGCTGGGCATGGGCGAGAACACCAAGAGCATGCTGATCACCCGCGCGCTCGCCGAGATGACCCGCTTCGCCGTGAGCCAGGGCGCCAACCCCATGACCTTCCTGGGGCTGGCCGGCGTGGGTGACCTGATCGTCACCTGCTCCTCGCCCAAGAGCCGCAACTACCAGGTCGGCCACGCGCTGGGCCAGGGCCTGAGCCTGGAGGAGGCGGTCAATCGCCTGGGCGAGGTCGCCGAAGGGGTCAACACGCTCAAGGTGCTCAAGGCCAAGGCCCAGGAGCTGCAGGTCTACATGCCGCTGGTCGCGGGGCTGCATGCGATTCTGTTCGAAGGGCGCACGCTCAACCAGGTGATCGAGCTGCTGATGCGCGCCGAGCCCAAGACAGATGTCGATTTCATCTCCACCAGCGATTTCAACTGACTACAGGAGTTACCCATGAACGACGCCCCAAACCGCGCCCAGCGCGAATCGATCATCCTGCGTGTGCTGTGGATGCTGGTGTTCCTGGTGGTCTGGCAACTGGCCGAGCTGTTGCTCGCGGGCGTGGTGCTGGTGCAGCTGGTCTACCGCGTGATCTACGGCGCGCCGAGCCTGAGCCTGATGAACTTTGGCGACAGCCTGAGCCAGTTCCTCGCCCAGATCGGGCGTTTCGGCACGTTCCACAGCGACCAGAAGCCTTGGCCGTTCGCCGACTGGCCAGCGCCGCGCACGCCCGAGGGCGAGGCGCCGCACAGCGTGGCGCCGGCGCCACACCCGGTGCGTGACGAAGAGCCCAAGCTGTGAAGCTCTGGGTGCTGCGCCACGGTGAGGCCGAGGCCCAGGCTGCCAGCGACGCCGAGCGGCGCCTCACCGCTCACGGGCGCGAACAGGTGCTGCGCAGCGCGGCGCACCTGCTTGGCGAACCGTTGCAGGCGATCATCGCCAGCCCCTATGCGCGGGCGCAGCAGACCGCCGCGCTCGTGCATGGCGCGCTGGGCTTTGCCGAGCCGGTGCGCACAGTGCAGTGGCTGACGCCCGAGACCGATCCGCAACAGGTGATCGCCGAGCTGGACGCGCTGGGGCTCGAGCACCTGTTGCTGGTCAGCCATCAGCCCCTGGTGGGCGCCTTGGTGGGTTTGCTGGAGCACGGGCATTACCAGTCCCCGGCCGCGATGAGCACCGCCACCCTGGCCGAGCTCGAGGGCGACTGGCCCCTGGCGGGCCTGATGACCTTGGCGGGGCTGCACGCCGCTTGACCTGATCACCCTTGTCGATGGCCTATCCGTGCATTGCCCGCGCCGCGCGCCATGCCGACAATGGTCCATCATTCAACCCGGGAGCCGTGGTCATGTCGCAGCCGATCTTCTTCGCCCACGCAAACGGCTTTCCTTCGGCCACCTACGGCAAGCTGTTCGCGGCCCTGGCGCCCGACTACCGGGTTTGCCACCTGCCCCTGCACGGGCACGACCCGCGCTTCCCGGTCGATGACAACTGGCAGAACCTGGTCGATGAACTGCTCCATCACCTGGCTCTGCAGGAGGGCCCGGTATGGGGCGTTGGTCATTCGCTGGGCGGGGTACTCCACCTGCACGCCGCCATGCGCTGTCCGCAGTACTACCGCGGCGTGGTGATGCTCGATTCGCCTGTGCTCACCACCGCAGAGCAGTGGTTGATCCGTGCGGCCAAGCGCTGGGGCTTCATCGACCGCATCACCCCCGCCGGGCGTACCCTGGGGCGGCGCGAAGCGTTTGCCGACCGCGACGCCGCCCGGGGCTATTTTTCGGGCAAGACGTTGTTCCGTCATTTTGATCCGGAATGCCTGGAGGCTTATCTGGAGCATGGTCTGCAGCCCGCCAGCGAGGGCCTGAGGCTGAGATTCGATCCGGCCACCGAGATCAGCATCTATCGTAGCCTGCCGCACACCCGTCCAGGGGCGGTGCACGCGCTCGAGGTGCCGGTGGCTATGGTCCGGGGCAGCCACAGCCGGGTGGTCCGCCGGCACCATGCGTGCGCGGTGCGCGGCATGCCCAGGGGCGAGTATCACAGCTTGCCGGGCGGGCACATGTTCCCGCTGGAGCGGCCGGCGGACACCGCCAGTCTTCTCATGGGCCTGTTCGACCGCTGGGGCCGGGCATGAGCGCCCTTGTGGAGGAGGTGCGGCTGAATCTTGGGCATATCGAGCTGGCTGCCCACCTGTTCGGTCCGGCCGATGGCCTGCCCGTGATCGCGCTGCACGGCTGGCTGGACAACGCCAACAGTTTCGCGCGTTTGGCGCCGCGTCTCGAGGGCCTGCGCATCGTTGCGCTGGACCTGGCGGGTCATGGCTGTTCCGGACATCGCCCGGTGGGTGCCGGCTATGCCCTTTCTGATTACGTGCATGACGTGCTGCGGGTCGCCGAGCAGCTTGGCTGGCAGCGGTTCGCCTTGCTTGGGCACTCCCTGG
>NZ_DATELE010000024.1:0-4210 GCF_035277045.1 Pseudomonas sp.
CTTGCGGCGAAACTCCCAGACAACCGCGAGAATCGCACCCAGCTGGATGATGATGTTGAAGGCCATGGCCCGCTCACCACCAAAATTGATCAGGTCGGCCACGATGATCTGGTGGCCGGTACTGGAAATCGGCAGGAACTCGGTCAAGCCCTCGACGATACCCAGTATGACTGCCTGCAAGGCGCTCCAAAAATCCATGTTTCCCCCATGAAACGCTGCGCAGTGCAGGTCCGTTGACGATTGATTGACGCGGCCGAGATCCTACCAGAGAGCTCTGGCAATGGCTCGTGCTGAGCACCTTCTCGACAACAGCGGTTCAGCTGCGGGCTCCACACGGCTTGAAGCGCAGCGCTCGAAGCTTGTAGCATCGCGGCCTTCTTCGCACGCCAAGGAACGCCGATGTCCGGCCTCGAACTCTTCGCCGCCGCGCTCGGCGTGATCGCCGTGTGGCTCACCGTCAGGCAGAACCCCTGGTGCTGGCCGATCGGCCTGCTGATGGTGCTGCTCTACAGCTGGATCTTCTTCGAGGTCAAGCTGTACTCGGACATGCTCCTGCAACTGGTCTATGCGGTGCTGCAGTTATACGGCTGGTGGCAATGGACACGCCCGGAACGGGTCGAGGATGCCCGTCAGGTCAGCTACCTGGGCGCGACGCCACTGCTTGCCGGGTTGGCGATGGGGCTGGTGACCAGCCTGGTACTGGGCGCTGCCATGGCCACCTGGACCGACGCCGCGCAGCCGTGGCTGGACGCGGCCCTCACCGGCTTCAGCCTGGTTGCCCAGGTGTGGATGGCACAGAAACGCGTGCAGTGCTGGCCGCTGTGGGCGGCGCTGGATGTGATCTTTGTCGGGCTGTTCCTCTACAAAGGGTTGTACCTGACCGCTGCGCTCTATGCCCTCTTCACTCTCATCGCCCTGCGCGGCTGGCAGCAATGGCGGCGGGATCCCGCCTTGGTGACCGCATGAAGGTCCTGGTGCTGTGCGGGCCCGAGTCCAGCGGCAAGAGCTGGCTGAGCGGCGAGATCCAGGCGCACTTTGGCGGCGACGTGGTCGGCGAGCATGTGCGTCACTTCATCGACCAGCATCAGCGGGACACCTGCTTCGCCGACATCACACCGATCGCGCGGGGCCAGCTGGCGTGGGAAGACCGCGCCCGCGAACAGGCGCCGCGGCTGCTGGTGCTCGACACCCATCTGCTCAGCAACATGCTCTGGAGCCGTGTGCTGTTCGGGGACTGCCCGCCCTGGATCGAGCAGGCGTTGCTGGCCCGGCGCTACGACCTGCACCTGTTGCTCAGCCCGGAAGGGGTGGACTGGGTGGGCGACGGCCAGCGCTGCCAGCCGCAACTGGACGCGCGCCGCGCGTTCTTCGACGACAGCCAGCGCTGGCTTGAGCAGCACGGGCAACCGGTTCAGGTGATCGAGGGCGACTGGCCGCAACGGCGCGCCCAGGCACTGCGCGCGGTAGAGCGCCTGCTCGCTTGAGGCCGTGCGGCCATTGGCGCCGCGTCCCGGAACCGCGCCTGTTATCATCCCTCATACTTATGTGATGGTTTGATGGCAGGAAGGTTAATTTTTGTGAAGGGCATCTCTGGCTGGATTCGACACCCCCATGCACGACTGGCGAGCCTCGTCGGCCTGGTCCTTGTGCTGCCTGTCTGCTTGCGCCTGGCGCTGGGCTGGTCTGATCCGCACGGCTATCTGTCGGACCTCGCCATTGGCAGCCTGCTGGTGCTGCTATTGCATCGCCGCCGCGGCTGGCTGGCGTTTACGGTACTGCTGTTCTGGGCTGGCCTGACGATCGCGACCGCCGAACTGGTCAGCGCCGTCGGCCGCTTGCCGGCGGTCTCGGATCTGCACTACCTGCTCGACCCAAGCTTCGTCGAGAACTCGACCGGTGGCGGTTTTGCCCACGCCTGGCTGGCGGGCGTGCTTGCCGCTGGCCTGGGCCTCTGGTGCGTGGTGCGCTGGCTCAACCGCACGCGCCCGGCCAGGCCCCTGCCCCGCCTGGCCTGGGCCGCGCCCCTGTTGCTGCTGGGCGCCCACTGGGGCGCCGAGCACCTGGCGCCCAGCGATGCCGACCAATGGCGCCAGTTCAACCTGCCTCACCAATTGCTGGCGGCCGCGGTCGGCGAAGTCCAGCGCGAGGTTGAAAACCTGTGGCTCGGCGATGCCCCGCAGCAGACGCCCCCCATGGAGGGGCTCACCCGGTCGGACCTGGATGGCAAGAAGCTGCTGGATGCCCCGGGACGTGCACGCAATCTGCTGATCATCACCCTCGAAGGTATCCCCGGCGCCTATGTACGGGCCAATCGCGAGGCCATGCACAGCAGCTTCAACGAAGACCTCATGCCCAACCTCAGCCGCTGGGCCGAGCGTGGCATGAACACCCCGGACTATGTCCTGCACTCCCACCAGACCATTCGCGGCCTGTACGCCATGCTCTGCGGCGACTACGACAAGTTCGACAACGGCACCCCCAAGGGCGTCGAGCTGCTGACCCAGCAACAGCGCAACCAGGACTGCCTGCCGGCCCAGCTGCGCCAGCACGGGTTCGCCACGCACTTCCTGCAGGGGGCAGGCCTGCGGTTCATGGCCAAGGACAAGATCATGCCGCACATCGGCTTCGAGTCGACCCATGGCCTGGAGTGGTTCAGCAACCCCAATCACCTGGACTTCGCCTGGGGCAAGGACGACAAGGCCTTCTTCGAAGGCGCGCTCGAGTATGTGAGGCAGATCGACAAGAAGGACCAGCCCTGGATGCTCACGCTGCTGACCGTGGGCACCCACCAGCCCTACTCCGCGCCCCAGGAATACCTGGACCGGTATGAAACCAGCAAGCAGGCAGCGGTCGCCTACCTGGACGACGCCGTCGGCACATTCCTGGACGAGCTCGAGCGGCGCGGCATCATGAAGGACACCCTGGTGGTGGTCACCTCGGACGAGTCCCACGGCATCGAGGGCGTGCGCCTGGCCTCTTCGTGGGGGTTCAACCTGATGCTCGCCCCTGAACAGCAGCAACTGCCCCGGCTCAAGTCCGGCGTGTACGGTCATGTCGACCTTACCGCCTCGTTGCTCGACTATTTCGCGCTGCCCATCCCCGAGCACCTCAGTGGCCGCTCGATGCTGCGCGACTACGCCCGTGGGCGCGAGATGATGTCGTTCACCAACGGCAAGCTGCGCTACCACGATGGACAGGGCACCTTTACCGAGTGCGATTTCCAGGAGCGTTGCCGCCGCTATGCCAGCGCAGGTTTCATCGCTGCACAAGCCAGCTACCTCGGCCGCGACAGCACCGCCGGAGCCCGCCGCATGACCGCCCGGGCAGAAGCGCTGGACCGCTCCCTGATCGGCTCACCGCTCAACCAGCGCTACCAGTTCGGCAGCGCCGACGTCTTGCCCTTGCACCAGAACGTGCGGGACGACTGGACCGACAACCTGATCGGCGCCCAGTACCTGGAAATGCCCAAGGGCAGCTATACCCGCGTGCGCCTGAAAGTGCGCACGCTCGATCCCGAGCACAATGCCTACATTCAGCTCAAGGCCAAGGAGTTCGAACAGGATGTGCAAGTGGGCCTGCCCAGCGAAATGGTGGTCACCGCCGACCGGCCACTGGAATTCGAATTCCGCTTCGACAACCCCCAGGTGCGCAAGGCGTTTTCCTTCCATCTGCTGGGGTATGGCGCCGGGTCGGTGGAAATCAGTGACTTCAGCGTGATCACGCGGCTGGCGGGGGATGAGGACCTGCAGGATGAGCTGTCGGAGGACAGCGTGGCGCATTCGAGCTGAAGCAGGGTGTGGGAGGAACCCCGTGCCATCAGTGCTGGCCAGCGAAGGGGCCAGCACTGACACCACAAGGCAATTGCAACGCTACATCGCGTGCCGCAGCATCTCGACCACCTTGGCATGCAACACCGGGTCACCGCACGCCACCACTGCCCCGCCATGCTGCGCGGTACCGCCATCCCACGCGGTGATGACGCCGCCTGCGCCCTCGATGATCGGCATCAGCGCCTGCACGTCATATGGCTGCAGGCTGGCTTCGACGATCACGTCGACAAAGCCCGAGGCAAGCATGCAATACGCATAGCAGTCGCCGCCGTAACGCATCAGCCGGGCCTGGCCAGCCACCGCCTCGAAGGCTTGCTTGCGCGCCGGGGTGTCGAACATGTCGGGAGTCGTGCACATCAGGGTCGCCGCCGACAGCTCGG
>NZ_DATELE010000025.1:0-3006 GCF_035277045.1 Pseudomonas sp.
GGGTATTGGAGAACACGCTCTGCTGACGGATGTACAAGTTGCGCATCATATGCCGGTTGCTCCACTCGAAGTCCCACAGCATCGCCAAGGCCTGGCGCACGCGACGGTCCTTGAACACCGGGCGGTCAAGGTTGAACACGAAGCCCTGGGCGTTCTGCGGCTTCTGGCTGCCCAGGTGGGCACGCTGCAGGCGCCCGTCGTCCAGGGCGTCGCCAGCGTAGCCGAGGGTGTAGGCGGTGGCCGAGAACTCGCGGTTGTAGTCGTAGCCACCGCCGCGCAGCACTTGGCGCGCCACCTCGGTATCGCCGAAATACTCGATGCGTATGCGCTCGAAGTTGAAGCGGCCGCGGCTGACGGGCAGGTCCCTGGCCCACCAGTGGGTGTCGCGCTCAAAGGTGATGCTACGCCCATTGTCGACTCGGCCGATGCGGTACGGGCCGCTGCCGATGGGTTTGCCGAAGCCGGCGCCGTCGGCGAAGTCCCGGCCGGTCCAGTCGTGCTCGGGCAGCACCGGCAGGCTGGCCAGGTCCAGGGGCAGGGTGCGGCTATGGGGTTGCCTGAAATCGAAGCGAACACTGCGCGGGTTTTCGACCACGACGCCGGTGACATCGGCAAACTGGGTGCGGTAACTGAGGCTGCCCTTGCTCATCAAGGTGTCGAAGGTGAAGCGCACATCCTCGGCACGCACCGGCTTGCCATCGGCGAAGGTGGCGCGCGGGTCGAGCTCGACGCGAAGCCAGGCATCGCCGGGGCCGCGCTCGAGGCGTTGGGCGATCAGGCCGTAGACGGTGTAGGGCTCATCGAACGAGCGAACGGCCAGCGGGGCGTAGAGCCAGCCATTGACCTCAGTGACGCCGACGCCTTTGTCGAGATAGGGGAGAATATGGTCGAACTGGCCGATTTCCATGGCGGAACGGCGCAGACTGCCGCCTTTGGGGGCGTCAGGGTTTACGTAATCGAAGTGCTGGAAGCGGGAAGGGTAGCGCGGGGTTTCACCATAGACGGTGAGGGCGTGGGCCGGTTCGGCACTTGAGTGCGCTGCCGTGCCCAGCAGCAAGAGCAGCAGGAGCGCGCGCCAAGGGCGGGCAGCTCCTGCGGGTTTCAGGCCATCCATGGCGCTCAAGGATCAGTCCTGGCGGCTGGTCACTTCGAGCAGGTGGTAGCCGAACTGGGTCTTGACCGGGCCCTGGACCACGTTCAGCGGGGCGCTGAAGACCACGGTGTCGAATTCCTTGACCATCTGGCCTGGGCCGAACGAGCCCAGGTCACCGCCCTGGCGGCTGGACGGGCAGGTGGAGTTGGCCTTGGCGACCTCGGCGAAATCGGCACCGGCTTCGATCTGCGACTTCAGTTCGTTGCACTTGTCTTCGCTGGAGACCAGGATGTGGCGGGCAGTGGCTTTGGCCATGGGAAATACTCCTTCTTGAAAACGCCAAGACTATCGCATAAGCGGGGGTGGTGTCTTGGGGGGCGCCTAGCCGACTACGAAATCCAGGGCATTTGTGGGAGCAACTGTCTTCTACCGAGGCGATCATAGCCCCCGGCCCGGCATCGCCGGGCCCTGTGGGAGCGTGCCTTGTGCCGGAACGCCGGACCGCGCGAAACGAGGGCAGAGCCCTCGTCGGGGCGCAAGATTGTCGTGTTGTGCGTTAGCGGCAGGGAACACCGAATCCAGCCAGCTGGACAGAATCTCCCACAACGCCCGCTGCGCTGGGCGGGGCAGCCAGCCTAGATCCGGCGCACCACGACTTCAGACCTCGCCCGCAGCCCGGCGCAACAGCGCTTCGGTGGACTCCCACCCCAGGCAACCATCGGTGATCGACACCCCGTACTTCAACGCGCCCTTGCCCAGCGCCTGGCACCCATCGAACAGATGACTCTCAAGCATCACCCCCACCAACGACCGGTCGCCCGCCGCGCGCTGCGCCAGCACATCGTCAAGCACCGCGGGCTGGCGGGCCGGGTCCTTGCCGCTGTTGGCGTGGCTGCAATCGACCATGATCCGCGCCGGCAGCCCGGCCTTGGCGAGCCCCTGGCGCGCCTGCTCGACGCTGGCTGCGTCAAAGTTCGGGCCCTTGTGGCCGCCGCGCAGCACCAGGTGAGTGTCGAGGTTGCCAAGGATTTCGACAATAGCCGGGAAGCCCTGGGCGTCTATGCCGAAGTGACGGTGCGGGTGCGCCGCGCTGCGAATGGCATCGCAGGCAATCGCCACGCCACCGTCGGTGCCGTTCTTGAACCCGACCGGCAACCCCAGGCCGCTGACCATCTCGCGGTGGATCTGCGACTCGGTGGTGCGCGCGCCGATCGCCGCCCAGCTGAGCAGGTCATCGAAGTAGCCGGCGGCCATTGGCTGCAGCAGTTCGGTGGCGATCGGCAACCCGCGCTCGATCATGCCAAGCATCAGCCCGCGAGAAAGGGCCAGGCCCGCGTGCATGTCGTCGCTGCCATCGAGGTGCGGGTCGTAGGCCAGGCCTTTCCAGCCAACGGTAGTGCGCGGCTTTTCGACGTAGGCGCGCATCACCAGCAGCAGTTGGTCGCTGACCTCGGTGGCGAGGGCGGCCAGACGGTCGGCGTATTCGAGCGCCGAGCGCGGGTCGTGGATCGAGCAGGGACCGACGATGACCAGCAAGCGCTGGTCGCGGCCTTCGAGAATGGCGCGCACGGCCTGACGATGGTGTTCGACCTGATGGGCAAGGGCAGTGGAGAGCGGCATCTGCTGCTTGAGCAGGTGCGGGCTGGGCAGACGCTGGCTGACGGCGGTATTGGCAGCCTGGGGTTGGGTCAGGGGCAGAGCGAGAGAAGACGATTGCATGGTATTCGGTTTCCTTGGGCGGACGGCGGGTTCAGTCCCGCGCGGTCGGCCCTATCGAGGTGTTCGACACGTAGCCGCGGCGGCATCGGGTGTAGGGTTGCCACCAGGAATTGACCGATCGGAGGCGGCAGGCTGGCCCGAACGGGATTGGCTAAATCGCCATGCATAGGTGCTTGGGTAGGTATAAGTGGCGT
>NZ_DATELE010000026.1:0-2568 GCF_035277045.1 Pseudomonas sp.
GTCTTTCACTTCGTCGCTCTTCGCCATGCCAATAATCCGTCATCCATCAGGGTTTCATAGGAGATGACGGGGGTTGAGCAAGTGTTATGCCAGATTGATGGGAAGCCGACGATACGGCATTAGCCACCGCCGTACGTGTGGAGGATTCCAGGGTTCAGTGCAAGCCCACAAGGTCACAGGCTAGCTGTGTCAGTACTGGCCTTTTCGCTGGCAAGCCAGCTCCCACAGTTACAGCGCCAGCCCTAGCGTCAGCGGTGGACCTGTGGGAGCTGGCTTGCCAGCGAAGAGGCCTTCACTGACACAGCGGGTCCGGAGCTTCAGGCGTAGTAGTCAACCGCGCTGGAGCCGATCACCACTTGTTGCTCGACCGGCCTCGCGGTATTGGCCACGTCTGCGCCCTCGCCTTCCTGCGCCGCCCGGCGCGCGGCCACGCCGCTGAACTGCGGCGCGTCCTGCTGAGCCTGTTGCTGCTGGCCACGGGACTGGTCGGCGACGTTGACGTCAGGCTGGGCCAGGCCTTGCTGGGCGAACAGCTCGCGCAGACGCTGCACCTGCCCCTCGAGGGCATCGCGCACGCCGACGTGGCCACTCATGAAGGTGACCTGGGCCGGCTGGTCCGTCGCGAGATTGACGCGAATGTCCAGGCGCCCGAGTTCGGCGGGCGCGAGCTGGATATCCGCGGACTTGAGGTTCTGGCTCGACAGGTACATCACCCGGTTGACCAGGCCCTCGGTCCAGCCACTCTGGGTCATCGCCAGGGGCTGCTGCATCAGGTTGGCGGACGGCACCGCGTGGGCGGCCTTGGGAACGGCGGCCTGGGTCAGGGCGGCCAGGCGGTCGGCGAAGTCGTCGACACGCGTGTCGCTGCTGGCGCCCTTGAGGTCCTTGAGGCTGTCGTCGAGCAGGGCACCGAAGGCCTTGTCGCCTCGCTCGCCTTCCCCGGGTTCGCCCTCGGCCTGTTGCAACAGGCTCGCCAAGGTATTGACGGCCGGCTGACCCTGCGCCACCTCAGGCTCGTCGCCCGCGGCATGGGCCGAGGTGCCGCCCTGTGCCTGGGCGCTCTGCTCAAGCGCCAGGCGCAAGGCGGGCAAGCCGTCCAGTGGATCGGCCTCGGGATCGAACGCCGCCAGCGCCGCGGCCTCGTCCTCGCCGCTGGCGGTCGCCGCCTGCTGCTGGAGCATCGGCGTGAGGGTCTGCGCCTGCGCCTGAATCATCTGGGCCCCGGGCTGGGCATCGGTGACCTGCCCGGCCACCAGGCTGGCGTCGCGCACGGTCGTATCGGCGACGTCATCGGAGGTGTCGTCGGCCGCTGGCAAGTCCTTGCCGTCATCGGCAACCCGTTCCGCTGCGTCGGCACGCGGCTTGCCGCTGTCAGCCTGATCAGCCCGGGCCTTCGACTTGCTGGCGACCTGGTCATCCCGGCCCTGGCGGGCGAGCACCTGGTCGAAGCCAGCGCCCCCGCTGGCAGGCGCGTGCGGCGTCTTGTCCGCAAGGTTGGCCGTGGTGCGCGCGGAGGTGCCCACGGCACTCGCTTGCAACAGTGGATTGGATGCAACAGGCATTGAAAGGTCTCCGCGCCAGAAAGCCAGGCTCATCTGGGCAAAGAGAATGCAAGGCTCGCGCCAGGTTCGCCTGCTAGTCGGCGGAAACCCGGTGCTGCTCATCCCGGTAGAAGCGCTGCACCTCGACATACTCCTGATCGATGCGGTTAATCAGGTCTTCGATGCCGTACAACGGCTGCTGCCGGACGCGCTCCTCGAGCTGGCTGCACAGGTCCGCCAACCCGACGGCGCCCATGTTGCTGCTGCTGCCCTTGAAGCTGTGCGCCGCCAGGCCGAGCTCGCTTGCGTCCTTGGCACCGTGGAGCTGGTCCAGGCGCTTCTCGGAATCTTCAAGAAAGGTTTCGAGCAATTGCAGGTAGCCATCTTCCATGACCTCCTGCAGGTCGCTCAGGACCTTGTGATCGATATGGTTCTCGGACACTTGTTCACTCCTTGATCAAGCTGGATTATGCCTGAGCCGTCCAGGCGAACTCCACTCGCGCGCAACGCCCGCTATCCAGCCAGCGGGCACGTTGACTCAAGCGCTGTACCAATTGCAGGCCGCGGCCGCTGAAACCGTGCGACCCGGCCACCTGCGACAGCACGCGGTCCACATTGAACCCATCGCCGCTGTCGCGCACCTCGATACTCAGACGCCCGCCGCCGTCATGCGGTTCAACCTTGAATTCAATGCACACGAAACCACCTACCTGCAGGGCCAGGCGCCGGTCGCGTTCGCTGTAATACCGGGCGAATCCGTCAGCGTCGCATTTGAGCCCTGAGTCCAGGCCCAGTACACCGTGCTCCAAGGCATTGGCATAAAGCTCGGTGAGCACGCTGTACAGTGCCCCAGCAAGGGGCCGCAGCCCTTCGATGCGTTGCAGCGACTGGAGCAGATGCGGTACCGGATTGAAACGCTTCAGGCTGTCGCCACGCAGCTCCAGGCGCAAGGACCAATCGGGCGGATAGGACGCGCTGGTGTCAGGGTAGACCATGGGCGGCGGCGCGAACTGTCCCGGCGCAAGCA
>NZ_DATELE010000027.1:0-2349 GCF_035277045.1 Pseudomonas sp.
ATAAGCTTAGGACAGCAACATGCGGGCAATTCTAGTTACGACGGCCGGTTGCATACTGGCCTCGGTCGCTATCGGCGTGCAGGCCAAGGCGTTGAGCAAGAACGATCGCTACGCGTGTAGTTGGGGTTCGGAGATTGCAGCTACAGCGCAGCAGTCGAAGTTGACGGGCGTTACCTTGTACGCTGCGCGCAAGCGGCTACAGGCGCGCAAGTTCCCCAAGCCATGGATGCGCATGACGGCGCTGGGCATCACCGAGCAGACCTACAACAGCCGCTCAAGACTGAAGCCCGCAGCCATCCGGCAGACGTACCAAGAGCAATGCATTCAACACGCGGTGGCAAGAAAATAATTCATATTTATCAATTGGTTACGATCCTAATATCAGATCGTTTCTAGATAAGATCCTTCCGCTGCTGCCAAGGCAGGCCATCCTGGAAATGCGCTTCGACCCAGCGCCTGAACGCCGTCAGCGCTGCTGTATTCAGGCGCGCTGACGGGCGGACCAGGTAGATCCCCGCGGCCACGTCGAGCTGCCATGCCGGCAGCACGCGCACGAGTCTTCCGGCCTCCAGCTCGTCACCCATCAGCCAGTCGCCACCCGCGATTATTCCTGCACCCCGGCACGCCGCTTCCAGCAATGCTTCGTTGTCGTTGCTGGTCAGCGAACCGCGTACTCGAACGGACTGCTGTCCGCTTCCGCACGTAAGACGCCATTCAGGAAGTGATCGTAAGCCACTGAATAACAAACAGTTATGCTTAGCCAAATCCGCCGGCACCTGCGGCTCGCCGTGCGTTCCCAGATAGCCAGGAGACGCGCAGAGGATGCGCAGATGGTTGCCAAGCTTTTTCGCCACCAGCCGATTGTCAGCCAGTTCGCCGATGCGAATAGCGGCATCGAAACCCTCACCAACGATATCCACGAACCGGTCGGCATACTCCGCTTCTAGCGTGACGTGCGGGTAGGCCAGCGCGAAATCCGCCAGCAGACCACTGAGCCATCGCCGCCCCATCGCCCCCGGTAATGCCAGGCGCAACCGTCCGCGCACCTCGGCCGCACCCAAGGACGCCTCCTGTTGAGCCTCGGTGATCAGCCGGGCCGCGAGGCGCAACCGCTCGACCAGCCGTTCGCCTTCATCGGTGAAGCGAAGCTGGCGGGTCGTTCGCTCCACCAGACGAATCCCCAGGCGCTGCTCCAGCCCGCCGAGCCGTCGTGAGAGCACGGAAGGATGGCGCTGAAGCGAGCGCCCAGCGGCCGCGAAAGAGCCGTGGTCGTGAAGTGCCAACAGAGTGGCAAGTTCGTCAGCCTGCCGACTGTCGTAGGGGTCCATGGCGATCTGCTCCTGGTCCAAGAGGCGTGCTGGCGCGGGGCGATGCCCGCGATCCCCTTCAAACAGTCAGGATCAACGCGCCCTGCGACAGCCCTTGCTGCAGATCTTGATGGGCCCGGGCCGCCTCGGCCAGCGGGTAGGTTCGCCAGATCCGCGGCTGGATGATACCTGCGCCAACGGCCTCTAGCACATCCGCTGCGCGTTCTTGATATTCCTCGGCAGTGCGGGTATGCGCGGCCAGCGATGGCCTGGTCACGAACAGCGAGCCCTTGGCGTTGAGCGTGCCCACCTCGATCGGCGCGGGCGCCCCGGAAGTCGCGCCAAACGAGACCAGCACACCTCTCGGTCGCAAGCTGTCCAGCGAAGCTTCCAGGGAATCCTTGCCTACAGCGTCATAGACCACGTCGACCTTGCGCCCTTGGGTCAGGTCGCTGACCTGGGCCGCCAGGGTCTGGGCATCGAAAACCAGCACATGCTCGCACCCGGCTTCGTACGCCCGCGCCACGCTCTGCTCCTTGGAGACTACGCCGATGACCGTCGCGCCAAGATGCCTGGCCCATGGCACCATCAACTGCCCCAGCCCGCCAGCGGCGCCATAGATGAGCACACGGGTTCCAGGGCCGACCGGGTAGGTTGTTTTCAGCAGGTATTGGGCGGTAATCCCCTTGAACATCACCGCGGCGGCGTGTGCTTCGCTCAGCGAAGGCGGCAGCTTGACCAGCCGCTCGGCCGGGTACAGCCGGGCACTGGCGTAGGCGCCCAGCGGTCCGGTCGCGTAGGCCACCCGATCGCCGACCGCGACATTGCGGACCCCGGCGCCAATCGCCATGACCCGCCCTGCCCCTTCCAGGCCAAGGCCGGAGGGCAGCGCCAAGGGCGCGCCGCCTTTGCGCTGCAGGACATCCAGAGGATTGACGCCGATTGCGGTCTGTTCAAGCCACACCTCACCCTCGCCGGGAGACTGGAGGGAGATGCTTTCAGGTTGCATGACGTCGGGGGTGCCGGTCTGGTGGAGCACGAT
>NZ_DATELE010000028.1:0-3301 GCF_035277045.1 Pseudomonas sp.
TGGTAACGAACAGCAGGCAGGTCGACAGGCTGCCCCAGGCGATCATCATCAGTGCGATCCAGCGGCGCGGGCCGAAGCGGTTGAGCGCCAGGTTGCTGGGCAGGCCGCAGAGCACGTAGCCGATGAAGAAGATCCCGGCACCCAGGCCGTAGATGGTTTCACTGAACTTGAGGGCGTCGAGCATCTGCAGCTTGGCGAAGCCGACGTTGACGCGGTCCAGGTAGTTGAACAGGTAGCAGATGAAGATGAACGGAATCAGCCGCAGGGTGATGCGCCGGTACAGCGCGTCGCGGGTGATGTCGCGCCCTTGGTCGGGGGCAGGGCTGTGTGCCATGATTCACTCTCTTTTGTTATGGGGGTACCGCAGAGCCTGCTGGAGGCTGCCTGGGGAGTCTCGGCGAGCTGGCTGCCCCTGTCTTTGTGCTTTCGCACAACCTGCGCCATGGCTCGCTGTGCTGGGGAACAACCTCAACCCTGCAAGGATTCCTGCATGTTCGAACTGGACCATGACCTGGCACAGGACATCGTCGATCGGGCGATGGCCATTCTGCCCTATAACGTCAACGTCATGGACAGCCAAGGCCTGATTCTGGGTAGCGGCGAGCCCGAACGCATTAATACCCGGCACGAGGGCGCCCAGCTGGTGCTGGCGAACGGGCGTATCGTCGAGCTCGACACCGAGGCGGCGCGATGCCTCAAAGGTGTCCAGCCGGGCATCAACCTGCCGCTGTTTCTCGATGGCCGGCTGATCGGTGTCCTCGGCCTGACGGGCGAGCCGCAGCAGTTGCGCACGTACGCCGAGCTCGTGCGCATGACCGCCGAGATGCTGCTTGCCCAGCGCCATTTGCAGGTGGAACAGCAATGGCGGCGCCAGCGCTGTGATGACTTGCTGGCCTTGCTCCTCGGTGCCAGCGGGGACTCGCCACGGCTGGTCGACGAGGCTCAGCAACTGGGGCTCAAGCCGCAGTTGCCGCGCATACCCTACCTGTTCGAACTGGATGCCGGGCCGGAGGCGCAGGCATTGGCGTGCTGGCTGATGAGTCGCTATCCCGACAGCTGGTGCGTGAGCCCGGCGCGCCAGTCGCTGCTGTGGTGCCGGCCGGCGGGCGTGGCGCTGGATGAAACGCGCCTGCTCGAACGTCTGCAGCGTCATGGCTGGCAGGTGCAGCGGCTGGCCATTGGCAGCGTCGCGCAAAGCCTTGAGCAATTGCGTCGTGGCTACCGTCGGGTACGGGATCTGCTGGCGTATGGACGTGACGTGCTGCCGGGCGAGCGGTTGCTGAGCCTGACGCGCTACCGGCTGCCGGCGATGCTCTGGCGCCACCGCAGTGATGATGCGCTGGACGAATTGCTCGAGCCGTTGCACCGCCTTCGCGCCAAGGACAGCAGTGGACAGTTGTTGCCAACCCTGCGCGCCTGGTGCGCCCATGACGGCCAGAGCCAGGCCTGCGCCGACGCGCTGGGTATCCACCGCAACAGCCTGCGGTACCGGCTGGAGCGGGTGGCCGAGCTGGCCGAAGTGGACCCGTTGCGGATGGAAGGGATGCTGAGCCTGTACCTGGGGCTGCAGCTCCTCCCCGTCGACTGAGACCTCGCATGCCCTGCCGTCGGGGAAGGCATTTGCCCAAACAACCGTGCCCACCGGTTGTGCATGTGACAGAAGCTCCAACCCGCGCCAGGTGGCAGCATGCCTGATACCCGGACCAGGAGAACTACAATGAAAATCGTCATCGCCCCCGATTCGTTCAAGGACAGCCTCGACGCCGCGGGTGTCGCCCGTGCCATCGCCGAGGGCCTGGCCGGCGTACTGCCGCGGGCCGAGTTGATCGAGTGCCCGATGGCCGATGGCGGCGAAGGCACGATGGACGCGATCCTGGCGGCGAGTGCGGGCGAGCTGCGTCGCGAGACCGTGCGCGGGCCTCTGGGCGAGCCGGTGGAAGCGGGTTGGGGCTGGCTCCCCGAGAGCCACACGGCGATCATCGAAATGGCTCAGGCCAGCGGACTGCAGTTGCTTGCCACCGCCCAACGTGATGCCTGCCGCAGCAGCACCTGGGGCACCGGGCAATTGATCGCCGCGGCGCTGGACGCCGGCGCGCGGCGTATCGTCCTGGCGATCGGCGGCAGCGCCACCAACGATGGCGGTAGCGGCATGCTGCGCGCCCTCGGGCTGCGTGTGCTGGACGCTGATGGCCAGGCGCTGGAGGAGGGTGGCCTGGCCTTGTCGCGGCTGGCGGCCCTGGACGCGAGCGGGCTCGACGCTCGCCTGGCCAAGGTGCAGGTCGAGGTCGCGGCGGATGTCGACAACCCCCTGTGCGGCCCCAATGGCGCCTCGGCCATCTTCGGTCCGCAGAAGGGTGCGAACCCAGAGCAGGTCGCCGCCCTGGACCAGGCGCTGGGCCACTTCGCCGACCACAGCGCCCAGGCACTCGGCGAGGATGTGCGTGAGTTCCCGGGATGCGGCGCGGCCGGTGGCATGGGCTTCGCGGCCCGTGCCTTCATGGGCGCGCAATTCCGTCCGGGCGTCGAGGTGGTTGCCGAGTTGGCGGGGCTTGACGCGCTGGTCCAGGGCGCTGACCTGGTCATTACCGGCGAAGGGCGGTTCGACGCGCAGACCTTGCGTGGCAAGACGCCTTTTGGCGTGGCCAGGGTCGCCAGGCGCCACGGCGCGCCGGTGGTGGTGATCGCGGGTACGTTGGGCGCCGGATACGAAGCCCTGTACGAACACGGCATCGACGCAGCCTTTGCCCTGGCGAGCGGGCCGATGACCCTGGAACAGGCCTGTACCGATGCCCCCGCGTTGCTCAAGGCGCGGGCCGGTGACATCGCTCGCCTCTGGTGCCGCGCCCGCAGCGGCCGGTAGCGCGCTATTCGATCCGGGTGAGCACGTCCTGCCCCGCGCCAGGCGGCAGGACCGCGAGATCCCCGAAGCTCTGCGCCGCATCGATGTAGCGCAGCGCCGACTTCGCATCCTTCCACCCCACATAGCTCATCAACGCCTTGAGCTCCCACCCGTTGGCCGTCGCCCAGGTCGCAAAACCCCGGCGCAGCGAGTGCCCGGTGTACAGCGCCGCAGGCACGCCTGCACGTTCGAGCATGCGGCGTAGCAGGCCGATCAGGCTGTTGCTGTTGAGCGCGTCGATGCCAAGGTTGCCCCAGCGATCCAGCTTGCGGAACACCGGGCCCTGGGCGATGCCCGCCACCTCTATCCACTCCATGTACGCGCGCACCGGGCACAGTGCCTTGAGCGCCGGCGCGCGATGCTGCACGCCCTGCGCCTGGCGGTCGCCCTTGCTCATGGGCA
>NZ_DATELE010000029.1:0-5740 GCF_035277045.1 Pseudomonas sp.
AACATGACCAAGAAGACTCATTTCTTTTATTCCTCATGTGACTGGAAGCCTGTTTGCACATCAGCTCAACTTCCATCAGCCATTCAGGCTTGATGACTCACGGCCTACTTACAGATAATACACTGCATCACATTCGACTAGCTTTCGCGGAAGCGAAGACCTATCCAGACATGAAAGATCACCATAGCAACGGTCAATACAGCTAGTACTACCTCGACTGGATAACTGGCAGGCTGAATTTGCCACCCTAAAAACTTATCTCTTTTCAAAAGATCTAGATATGCGCCCATGGCAAAAGCATTGTACCCAATACTCACCCATACCCTCCACACAGCTACGCTCGAACCCTTCAATACTTTATTCAGAAGCAGGCCGAACATCACATTCGCAATAGTCAAGACCACAAATTCAGCCGCGGTCATTTTTTATATTCCTCATGGAGCTGGTGTATCGTCTGCGCATTCACACCCATCTCCAAGAACAACGCGCGTTTTGACATTTGCATAATAGTTCGCTGCTTATCTAAATCCATATATCTGAACAGTTTCCACGCACCTTTCCTTGGGACTCTTCACGCCATCCCGGCCACCGAGAGAGCCAAGTCCCCAGCGAGATAGGCCTCATTCCCTTCCTTTTCTGTATAACCAAGAGCCCTCGCTGCGGAGTGATAAGCCTTTCTGACGGGCCCCTCGACATCGTCGCGCCCCTCATAAAGATTACGACCATTCTCATAGATATTGTTTCCGCCATGCGCCATCATGGGCGCGCCAACTGCGCAGAGCGTTCCGGCACTTCCATAACACATCCCTGCCCCTGAAATAACCTGCCCTGCACCACCAGCGATACCGAGAACCTTGAAAGCGACACTTTTCGCTTGCTGTAATAGACTTTGCTGCTCCTTCTTGATCTCCCCCAGACCCTCCTCGAGCGTCAACCGTCGCTGAATTACATCCTCCACCACGCGCTTCCCGAAATAGGCCATCTCACGATTGAACTGCATGCGCGTGCGCAGATCCTTTAGGTGGCGAGCGCTTACCGAAAAGCCATAGGCGGTCAACTGCGATGCGGCGTAGGTGATTTCCCACAAATCGTTTGCATCGATTTCCTGGGCATCGGTATCTCGACTCATGAATGATCTCCCCAGGTCGCATAGCCGCTAGTACCGGCTGCGTGGTGATGCCAAGAGATTTCTCGATAGCGGATGGCCAGGTGTTCTTGAGCATCCTGATCGGCAAGCAGTACCGAATGGGGCATATCCAGATGTTGCTGCGAGATCAAGCCGCCCGTGAGACTGACGGTGAAGTACTTTTCACGAGTACCCGCCATATTGGTACGATAGAACTTGATATTGCATTGGACTTCTTCGCGGGTATCCAGTGCTTGGGCCAGAAGGGGAGTCGCCTTGTCCAGGTGCTTGGTGATGAGCACCGGCTCGTGGGAAGCCCGCTGCGTGTTGTCGTTGTTCAAGAGGTTGTGAGTGAACGACAGCACTTGAATTTCATCAGCGTGAGCGCGTTGGCAGCGATTGCCGATTGAGTCCTGTGTCGAGCAGCCTGCGGAGATCAGACCCTGTTTTTTGCCAGTGATCGTCATGTAGCCGTGATACGCCATTTCGCTTACTCCTCGTGGATGGAAGTCGAACGCTATGGCATCAGGCGAAGCGCCGTATGTAGTCCGTTTCCGAGAAGTGCTTCTAGGTGTGACGACGTTTCCAGTGGGAGGTGTCGGCGAGAGTATCTCCATCGTTTCGCTGCACGAGGCAGGCTGTCGTGGCGCCCGGCTCTAAAAGACGCCGGGGACTTTGGGCTCATCATGGGACATTCAGGCGCCGCGATTTGACTGCTTGAATCTACCCTCCAACATCGCTAACCTCCCCCCGTCGCTGTCAATCCAGCGACCGGGTTTGGTAGCCCGAGGACCTCCACGGCGTGCAAGCGCCCCATCCGTTTCGGCCGGCGCTTTTTTTGTGCCTGTCGTTTCGTGTCATGGCGGCTGTGCGCGGGGCGCCTTTGCGCGCGCTGGGTTCCTGGAGTCCCGGTCTACCAACCTGCGTACAGCCGTCACCAATCGTTTGGTAGCGAGCGGTGATGGCTCCATTCACTCCAGGAGTTTCATCATGACCAAAGGACTACCCGACCCACCCGAAGAGCACTCGCTCAAACGCCTCACCTTCGGCACCTGCAACGGCCATCATGAGCCGATCTTCACCGTGCGCCCCGGCGTAATGGCTGAGGATGCGCTAGTCCATACCCTTCACCTGCTGCAAGGCGCCTATCAATCCGTCACCCTTGCCCGCGAGGATGCGCGCGGTGATGCGCGGCGATTGTTGTGGGGATCGCAGACGTCGCTGGAGATGGCGGAGGCGCTGGTGCACAAGGTGCTGGATGGACTGGTGTTGTTGCCGACCGAGCCACCCGCGGCGCCGAGGCCGGAGCCGCAGGTGCGGCCGGTGACTCGGGATAATGTTGGCTGACGTTGTAGGTGTATGGCCGCACGTGCGGCCTTCTCTAACTGTAGCCTCGGTGTTTTTCGGGGGTACGCTGGTCCCTTCCAAGGTCGTAGCGACTGATAGGTCGGCGTTCCGGCGAGGGCTTCGCCCTCGTTTCGCGGCACAAGGCACGCTCCCACAGGGCCCGGCTTTGCCGGGCCGGGGGCTGGGAGTACCTCGGTAGAAGACAGTTGCTCCCACAAATACCCTGGCTGCGCCGGGCCGGGCATCGATAACCGAGCTGGCTATGCTAGCTCCTGCAGGCCTTGTGCCGCGATCGAGGGCGTAGCCCTTGCCGGGTCGCAGGAGTACCGTGTCGCGCAGTGGTGGAAGGGAACACCGAATCCAACCAGCTGCTCCTGCAGCGCCTAGACGATTCCGGGGCCGCTCCGCGCGGCACAAAGCCTCCACAAGTGCCGGCTATGCCGACACGGAGGCTAGCGTGTGGCCGGGCCCGGCCGCCCCATTCATTCGTCTCCGGCGCGGCTGGCATCGGGCCGTCAGACGTGGGTTAATCGGTGTTTCCACTACAACTACAATACCGACAGCGAGCGCTGAACAAGATGGATTTCGCCACTCTGCTTCTATTCGTACCGGCTTGCTTTGTGCTGAACATGGCGCCGGGGCCGAACAATCTGCTTTCGCTGAACAATGCGGCGAGCCATGGCTTTGGGGCTTCGTGCGTGGCAGGCATCGGGAGACTGTTTGCGTTTGCAGTAATGATTGGCCTGGCTTCGGCGGGGCTGGCGGCGGTGATCGTTGCCTCGGAGGCGATCTTCAATGCGATCAGGTGGGTGGGCGCTGCGTACCTGATCTACATCGCGGTCCAGCTTTGGAGAAGCAGACCTGAGGAGCCTGACGCCAAAGGTGAGCAGACCAAGGCGAATATCGTTCAGCTGATGCGCCGGGAGTTCATCGTTGCTGCCGGGAACCCTAAGGCGATATTGATATTCACGGCGTTTCTGCCGCAGTTCGTAGTGCACGACAGGCCGGTCGGGATGCAGTTTCTGTGTCTGGGACTGGTGTTTCTGGTGCTGGAATGGGTGGCGATCGCGCTCTATGGATATGCGGGGCTGCACCTGCAGCGATTGCTGGCGACGCCTTGGGCGCGGATTTGCTTCAACAGGATCTGCGGGGCGCTGCTAGGTGTCGCCGGGGTTGCGTTGCTGGTGGGACGCAGGTCTTGATGGCACGGGCTTTGTGCTCCCTGCCATCATTGCATAGCCTCTTGATCTTGCGCCCCGGCGAGGGCTTCGCCCTCGTTTCGCGGCACAAGGCACGTTCCCACAGGTGCTCGGCTGCGCCGGGCACCGGGGCTTGAGTAGTGCCCGGCGCAGCCAGGGCATTCGTGGGAGCAACTGTCTTCTACCGAGGTAATCACAACCCCGGCCCGGCAAAGCCGGGCCCTGTGGGAGCGTGCCTTGTGCCGCGATCGAGGGCGAAGCCCTCGCCGGGGCGCAGGACTAGAAGATTGTGCGATGCAGGCAGGGGACAAAGAGGCCAGGCGATGCCGGGCCTGGGGCTGGGAGTACCTCGGTGGAGGACAATGTTCCCCAAACCGCACCGGCCCCAGGCTTGACCACGCTCATGGCTCAGAGGCCGGTGCTGCCGAGGGCTTGAGCCACAGATGCATGTGCGTCGTCTGCCACAGTGGATCATCCTCCACATCCACAACCTCGAACCCTTGCCGTTCCCAGAACGCAATCGCGCCTGGAAGGAAGGGGTGCGTGTGCAGGTACAGGCATTCGATGCCTTGACCGCGGGCATGCTCTTTCAGGGCCGAGAACAGTCGCGCCGCCAACCCGCCTCGGCGATATTCGGGAAGGACGAACAGGCGCACGACCTCCACGACCTTCGCGCCGCGGTAATCCAGTTGGGGAAAGCGGTGGTCGTAGGGCAGATAGCCGATCACGGCGATGAGCGCGCCATGGTCGCGGACGGTAAGGCAGCAGCCGGGGCCGTCGAGATAGACCTCGGGAAAGCGGGCCAGGTCGTCAGGGACCGGGGAATTGGCGAGCTTCGGGAAAAGGTCGCGGCGGGCGGTGTTGGTGAAGGCGACGATTTCTTCGGCGGCAGGACGGGCGGGGGGGATGATGACTGGGGGCATGAGGCGGCCTTGCGGATATTCGAAAGGGTGGCGTGGGTTAGAGAGTTGACTGACGCCAACGCTGTACTTGTGGGCTGGCTTGCCAGCGAAGAGGTCGGTGAGTTCAACACATCAATCCGTCCCGGTACAACTACCGCTGCCACCGCGGGGAGACCACCTCGGCATCCCGCTCACCAACCTCAACCTCTGACATCCGCTCATACTCCAGCTCGATCCACGCACGTTTGAGATACCGCCGCACCCGGATCTCCCGCGATTGCGCGGTGCGGATGCCGTCAAGCACAAGGGTGACGACAACGGCGATCGAGGCCACCGCCCAGATGTACACCAGCCCGCGCTCCGCCCAGTCGGCGGTGCCCTGGAGGTAGTTGATGAACAACCCGATCAGCACCGAGCTCAAGGCCAGCGTGAGGAAATGCTGGTTGATCTGGAAGGGCTTGGGCAACGGCCCCAGCGTTTCCGAGTAATCGGCGATCGCCTTCAACTGCGCCACCGTATACCCCTCCTCCGTCATCCGCTGCCTGAACAGCGCGTAGCAAAGAAAATCGAGGCGCTTGGAAAACGGCTGCCGGGAGATGCTGTACCGCGCGTATTCATGGGGATACCGCCGCGCGGCGATGCGGTCCATGGCGCTGAAGCACAGCAGCATCAGGACCGCGACTGAGAGGATGCAGACCACCGGCCATATCGGCAGAGCGACACGGTAGAGAGAGGCCGCCACGGCGACCATCAACGCCAACGTCAGCGCCAGCGGCACCAGCTCGCGCTTCGGCCCGCCGCGCCACAGTGTGACCGGGCTGAGGGCCCGGCTGGCATGCACGTAGGCGTGGGTGATGTTCATCCAGTGTTGATGCATGGCGTAGGCTTCCTTGTGAGTAAAAAGTGCACGCTACGAAATTGATCGCCGCGGAGTATGCAGGAAATTTCCCAAAGTTACGGACGGCACCGAGGCTGGAACCGTCCAGCCCTCGCAAGGGTCCACCTCAACAGAACCCGCGTGAGATCCTTGGCCAACCCGTACGGGTGGTGTGTACGCGGCAGGTAACCCCTCAGAACCGGACGCACACAACGATGACCCTCCACACCCTCGAAGTCACCCGCGCCACCGAAGCCGACCTGGACGGCATCCTGGCGCTACAGGCCGA
>NZ_DATELE010000030.1:0-2605 GCF_035277045.1 Pseudomonas sp.
AGCCTCGCTCGGCGTGGTCCGCCGCCTGGTCCAGGACGTGCGCCAGGACACTGCCCTGGGCAAGTCCCAGGTACGCCAGTTCCCAGTACCAGCGGGCCAGGGTGGCGTGAAGCGGCCCGATGGCCGGGCCAGGGGCTTGGCTCAACTGGGTCTGCGCCGTCTCGATCCGCTGGTTGATATCGCTTTCCTGCTTGTCGAGCATTGAATAGGCCAGCAGCCGCACGTCGTCGCTCGGGTCGCTCAGTGCCAGCTTGAGGATCTGCACCGCCTCGCGCCCCGGCATGCGCCGGGTCGCCAGCAACGCGGACAGGCGCCGCTCAGGATCCACCGCATGACGCAGGACGTCCTGCAGGCCGCTATCGGGAAACGAGGGCGAATGCAGTTGATGCTGGGGGCGATAGGGCAAGTCGGGAATGCCCAGCGCCTGCCAGGCCTGCCGCTCGCGCGTGCGCGGCAGGTACAGGGCCGGGAACACCGCCGCGATGACGCCCAGGCTGCCCAGCAACGGCACGAAGAACGCCAGGCTGAAAATGAACAACGGGCTCCACGGCAGCGGCTGGCGGTAGCGCGCAGGCAGCAGCTGCCAGACGGCCGCCGTCAACAGCAGGCAAGCCAGCAGGTGGCTGGCGCCTTACGTCAGCGCAACCTGCAGGTCGGGCAGGTCCTGGGCCAGCGCAGCCCAGCTGCCGGCCTCGAACACCAGGGCACCGCTAAACAGCCACTTGCTGGTCATTCAGGCCACACTCGTTGTAGAGGAAGCCACGAAGCCCGTCGCGCTGCGGCGCCGATTGCAGGTCATGAATGAACACGCTGACCGCAAGGTTGCGCAGGTCTGCCTTTACCCCGAACTGCTCCTGGACCAGCCGTCCCAGGCGGGCCAGATAGCCCTCGCCGCCTTCGCTGGAGGTCAGCGGCAGCAGCACCAGCAGGCACTGGTGCTGGCGCGCGTTGCGCAGCGGCAGGTGCAGGTCGAGGCCGCGCTGGCTGTACTCGAACAGACGGCGAAGCGCATCGCTCGGGCGGGTGATCTCGAAGACATACAGGCAGGCGGGCAAGCCATGTTGCTCGACATCGACCAACGAGCGCTGGAGCTGACGCGCGAAGTGCCGGGCTTCGGCGCACGGCAGTTGCAGCACCACGGGATCGTGCGTCAGCAGGTCGGCGATATGCCCGGCCAGCAGCAACAGCAGGCTCAGCGTACGTTCATGAAAGACAAAGAACGGCATCTGCCGCACGGCCAGGATGGCCAGCACCTGGCCGCTGGTGTCGATCAGCGGGATGCAGGCCTGCAGCGATGACACACTCGACAGCTCACCGGCTTCGATCACCTCTTCGAGCACGCTGACCAGCTCGCGCCGCTCAAGGCACAGCCTGACCAGCAGGTCATCACCGTTGAGCGCCTCCATCGTCCCGACGGTTGCCAGAGCGCTCAAGTGCGCCGGGGGCCCGGCAAGCGCGTCGACACGGTACAGGCCCGCCACCCGCAGCGATCCATACTGGCCCAGCAATGCCAGAATCGGCTCGGCGAGCAATGCCAGGTTGTCGCTGCCATCGGGCTGGGCGCGCAAGCGCTCGCTCAGGCCGTGCAGCGCGCTGCGCAGACTCTGGTCGCTGCCGGCCAGCCGTTGCTCCAGGCGGTCGTGGGAAACCCGCAGGATCTGGTGAGCGCGGGTAAAGTCGTCGAGCCGGTACTGGCGGTAGTCATTGGCCATCTGCAGCCGCTGCAGGCGGCGCTCCCACAGGTCGCGCACCTCCCCCACCAACATCCCGCAGACCAGCACGCCGACGATGAAACCCGGGGCGATCGATGCGTAGGCCGGCAAGCCGTCCCGGTGCAGTACAAAGAAGGTTGCCACCAGCAGGCTGGCGCTGAGCAGGCCACGGACAAAGCCGTAGCGCACGCCAATCAGCACCGGCGCAAGCACCGACCAGGGGAACTCGGCGCGCACCTGCAACGGGTCTTGCGGCGCAAGCCAGAGCCCGGCGCCAATGACCAGGGCGGTGACCAGCACCGTTTCCAGCCAGGACGTCCAGCCGTTCGCGCGTGGGGCAAGGCTGTAGTCCATGTAAGGAGATTTCATCGCGATCACTCGAACCGAAGGTCACCAACGAGGGCGTCGAGCACCTTTTGCGCGCTGCCAGCCAGGCTTTCACGGGACCAGCCGGCCCGCGCTCCACTGTTGCTCCAGAGCACTTTGCCGCTGCTGGGCTGCACGACACGCAAGCTGATGCCCACTGCCGGCTCGCCGTCCAGGCCACTCTTGTACTGCCATTCCTCGACGCTGCCGGTGATCACGTAATCGAGCTTCTGCGCCCGCGCCCACTCGAGCGCGGCCGCCTGACGCTCGCTGTCCTCGATCAACGCCAGTTCGCCTTGGCCCGGTGCGTGATAAAGGCGTGGCTGCAGCCCACGGCTGCTCAGCACACTGAGCAGGATCTGTTCACCACGCTCACCGGCCTGGGGCGTCTGCGAATAGTTGACCAAGGGCAGCACGGCCCATTGCGCGCGGCTGGGCAGTGCCTCGCTGGCCTTGCCAGTGAAGCTGCTGCAGCCGCTGACGAGCAGCGCCGTCAAGGCCACGCTCAGGCTAGGGATGACTCGCAT
>NZ_DATELE010000031.1:0-4101 GCF_035277045.1 Pseudomonas sp.
ATACTACGCCCTGGCCAACGACGAACGCCGCCAGATCCTTGCGACCGTCAAGGAAGTGGTGGGCGAGCGCGGCACGTTGATCGCCGGTGCCAATGGTTCGTGCACCCGTGAAGTGCTGGAACAGATCAAGCAGACCGTCGATGCCGGCTACACCAACCTGCTGATCGCCCCGCCTTACTACGCACTGCCTTCACAAGAAGAGCTGCTGGCCCACTACAACACCATTCTTGAGACTTTCCCTGAGATCAATGTGGTGCTGTACAACTACCCAATTCGCACCAATGTCGAAGTGGGTCTGGACGTGGTCGCCGCGCTCCACGAGCACCCACGCGTGATCGGCATCAAGGAAAGCAGCGGCAACCTGTTGCGCGCTATCGAGATCGGTGAAAAATATAAAGGAATCCAGCTTTCCTGCGGTTCGGACGACCAGGCCTTGGACTTCTACCTGTGGGGCGCCGACAGCTGGATCTGCGGCCCGGCCAACATCTTCCCGGAGAAAGTCGTGGCGTTCCACAAGGCCTTCACCAGCGGCGACATCCGCGGCGCGCAGCAAGTGATGCGCAGCCTGTTCCCGGCCATGGCCAACCTGGAAAGCGGCAAGTTCGTGCAGAAGGTCAAGTACGGTGCCGAGCTGGCCGGCTTCAAGGTTGGCAATGCACGCGCTCCGCTGCTGCCACTGACCGATGATGAGAAGGCCGAGTTCCGCAAAGTGTTCGAAGCTTCGCAGCAGTAAAGTTACACGGGGCCGCCCTGCGGCCCCCTCGCAATCTTCTCTTGATATGAGACAGGACCATGAACACCCCACAATCGTCATCGCAGAACGCCGTAGTCATCGGCGGCGGTATCGTCGGTGTCTGCTGCGCGCTGTACCTGCAGCGCGAAGGCCACAAGGTCACGCTCATCGACCCCGCCGCACCGGGCGACAGTACCGCCAAGTGGAGTTGCGGTCAGATGGCGGTCAGTGAAGTCATTCCGCTGTCCAAGCCCGGCATTCTGATGAAGATCCCAGGCTGGCTGCTCGACCAGAAAGGCCCCCTGGCCCTGCGCCCCAGCGCCCTGCCCGGCATCCTTCCCTGGTTCCTGCGTTTCCTGGCCTGCGCGCGCTCGTCGAAGATCCACGAGATCGCCGAAGACATGGCGCGTCTGACCCAGCATGTCTACACCGACTATGCGCCGCTGCTGGATGCTTGCCCGGACAAAACCCTGCTGGGCGACCGCCCGATTCTCGAGGTATTCGACTCGCCCGCGGGCCTTGTCCACGAGCGCCCGCACCTGGACCTGCGCAAGCAGCTGGGCTTCAAGTCCGAAGAGCTGGACGGTGCCGCCATCGGCGACCTGGAGCCAGCCCTGGCCGGCAAGTTCCAGCATGGCCTGATGTTCCCTGACTGGCGCGCCGTCAGCGATACCGAAGGCTTCATTGCCGCACTGACCGAAAGCTTCATCGCCCAAGGTGGCGTGCGCCTGCGTCAGAAAGCCGTGAAAATCGATGAGAACCACGACCGTGCCAGCGGTGTGACCCTGGCTGACGGCACCCGCCTGCCAGCCGACCATGTGGTGGTCGCCGCCGGCACCGGCGCGCGCCCCTTCTTCGACTCCCTTGGCGTGAACATTCCGCTGGCTGGCATCGCGGGCTATCAAGCCGTTCTGCCCACGCCTGAGGTTGAAATCCGCCATTCGGTGATCTACGCCGACGGCGGTTTCTGCTTCGCACCGATGACCCGCGGCCTGCAGATCGGCGGCACCATCGAGTTTGCCGCGCCCGGTGCCGAACCCAACTTCAAGCGTGCCGAAATCATCATGGAAAAGGCGCGCCGTGTACTGCCTCAACTGAACACCCAGGGTATGGAGTTCGGCGTCGGCTACCGGCCGTTCCTGCCGGACACCAAGCCGGTCATCGACCGCTCACCACGCCTCAAAAACGTGATCATGGCCTTCGGCCATGGCCAGCTCGGTCTGACCCTCGGCGCCACCACCGGCCGCCTGGTCAGCGACCTGGTTGCCCAACGTACACCTGGACAAAACCTGTCTGCATTCAGCGCACGACGCTTCGCTCTTATTGGAGGTACAGCATGAACCGCTACGACCAGTTCTACATCAATGGCCAATGGGTCAGCCCGATCGAGGGTGGCAGTTTCGAATCCTTCGACCCGAGCGATGAAAGCCTGATTGCCAAGGTGGCATCCGGCAGCGCTGCCGATGTGGATGTCGCCGTAAAGGCTGCCCGCGCCGCGTTCGACGAAGGCCCGTGGCCACGCTTGAGCGGTGCCGAACGCGGCGAGTACCTGCGCAAGATTGCCGACGGAATCCGTGCGCGTCAGGAAGAGCTGGCGGAACTGGAAGTGCGTGACAATGGAAAGCCATTCCCGGAGGCCATGTGGGACATTGGCGACACGGCTGGCTGCTTCGACTTCTATGCCCACCTGGCCGAGGAGCTGGATCGCAATCGCGAGAAGGACGTTGCGCTGTCGGATGACCGCTTCAGTTCGCTGGCCCGCAAGGAGCCGATCGGCGTCGCTGGCGCCATCGTCCCGTGGAACTTCCCGATGCTCATGGCTTCGTGGAAAATCGCCCCAGCCCTGGCCGCGGGCTGTAGCATCATCCTCAAGCCCGCTGAACAGACGTCGCTGACTGCGCTGGAGTTGGCCCGCATTGCCGATGAGGCCGGGCTGCCGGCTGGCGTGCTGAATATCATTACCGGCCCAGGCTCCAAGGTTGGCGCAGCCCTGACGGCGCACCCAGGCGTGGACAAACTCGCCTTCACCGGCAGTGTGCCGGTGGGTAGCCGGATCATGCAAGCCGCTGCTCAGGATATCAAGAACGTCACCCTGGAGCTGGGCGGTAAATCACCCTTCGTCATTTTTGCCGACAGCGATATCGAGAAAGCCGTCGAGTGGATCATGTTCGGCATCTTCTGGAACAAAGGTGAAGTCTGCTCGGCCACGTCGCGGATTCTGGTGGAACGTGCCGCATACGAACCGCTGCTGGCACGCCTGGCCGAAGAGACGCGCAAGATCAAGATCGGCAATGGCATGGAAGAAGGTGTGCTGCTGGGCCCGCTGGTCAACCGCAGCCAATATGACGGCACGTTGCAAGCCATCTCCCGCGGCCTGGAGGAAGGCGCTCGCCTGGTCTGTGGTGGTGAGCGTCCGGCCAACCTGGATAAAGGCTTCTATCTGCAGCCGACCGTGTTTGCCGATGTACCGGAAGACAGCTGGATCTGGAACGAAGAGATCTTTGGCCCGGTGGTGTGCATCCGCCCATTCGACAGCGAAGAGGAAGCGGTGAAGTCAGCCAACAACTCGCGCTTTGGCCTGGGCGCTGCAGTGATGTCCAAAGACCTGGAACGCTGTGAGCGCGTAGCCCGTAAGTTCCGCGCCGGTATTGTCTGGATCAACTGTTCTCAACCAACCTTCACCGAGGCGCCATGGGGCGGCTACAAGCAGAGCGGTATCGGCCGCGAGCTGGGTGAATGGGGTCTGAACAACTACCTTGAAACCAAGCAGATCACCCGCTACGACAGCGAACAGCCTTGGGGCTGGTACATCAAGTGAGGTAATACCCATGCGTTGGAAACAGACGCTTCAATTGGCTGAAGTGCACTGCGAAGGCGAGATTGGCAAGGTCATCACTGGTGGAGTCCTGGGTATCCCAGGCGCCACCATGCTCGACAAGATGAACTACATCAACGAGGTGGACGACAGCCTGCGTCGACTGGTGACGCTTGAACCACGCGGCTGCTTGCAGATGTCAGTGAACTTGCTCCTGCCGCCCACTCGCCCCGAGGCCCACGCCGGCTTCATCGTGCTGCAGGCCGACAAGGCCCACCCGATGTCGGGTAGCAACTGCATATGCGTGGTTACCGCCCTGCTCGAACTGGGCATGGTACCGATGCAGGAGCCGGAAACCACGGTGGTGCTAGACACCCCTGCCGGCTTGGTCACCGCCCGCGCACAGTGCGCGGACGGTCGTTGCCTGAACGTTTCACTGGACATGGTGCCCGCGTTCGTTGAGCACCTGGACCTTGCCATCGAGACTGAGCAGTTCGGCACGATCAAGGTCGATGTGGCCTTTGGCGGCGTGTATTACGCGTTGATCGACGTC
>NZ_DATELE010000032.1:0-22104 GCF_035277045.1 Pseudomonas sp.
CGGTAGGCTCGCCGGCCGAAGGCCGTCCGCCAGGAAAGGGCTGGTCGCACCAGCGCTGGAACGAGTTCTATCCCCAGGCCGCGTTCAAGACCGCCCAGGCCGGGGCGCGGATCAACCAGGGCCTGCGCGACCGCAAGCAGCTGCACGGCTATGCCAAAGGCGAGTTCGGCCCAGGCGGCCTGTACTACCAGACCTCTGACATTCCCACCACGCTGGGGACCACCCGCGGCATCGACACGCGCTTCCACCCCAAGATGCCGTTGCAGAACCACAAGGCGCTGTGGACCTTCGACGGCACCTTCCCGGTCAAGCTGCTGATGGTGCGCTACGGCCAGCCGTTGCTGATGCGGCACTACAACGCCCTGCCGATCGACCCGTCGGCCAACGGCGGCTTCGGCCTGCACACCATCTCCACGCATGAGCACAACGGCCACTCGCCAGCGGAAAGCGATGGCTTCGCCAATGCCTATTTCTTCCCCGGTCAGTACTACGACTACCGCTGGCCGGTGCAACTGGCAGGCTACGACACCATCAACACCAAAGCCGAAGACCCACGGGCGGCCTTCCCCTGCTCGCCGGGCGAAACGCTGTTCGTCAATGACGCCTCGCCGGGCCTGAAGACGTGCGAGAACGGCAGCATCAAAATCCGCGGCGACTGGCGTGAAACCATGAGCACCCACTGGTTCCACGACCATATGCTCGATTTCACCGCGCAGAACGTCTACAAGGGCAACGCGGTGATGATGAACTACTACAGCGCCCTGGACCGCGGCAATGAAGCGCTGCAGGACGGCGTCAACCTGCGGTTTCCCAGCGGCTCGGCCATGCCGTGGGGCAATCGCGACTACGACGTGAACCTGGTGATCGCCGACAAGGCCTGGGATGCGAACGGGCAGCTGTGGTTCAACCCGTTCAACACCGATGGCTTCCTGGGCGACCAGATGCTGGTCAACTGGCAGTACGAGCCGCGCCTCAAGGTGCGCGCGCGCAGCTATCGCTTCCGTGTGCTCAATGGGTCGGTGTCGCGTTACTTCAAGCTGGCCGTGGTGCGCGAGGTCGCAGGCAACGCGGGCGAGTTCAAGGGGCCGTCAGGGTCTGGCGTGTCGTACGCCCGCGTGCCGTTCCACATGATCGCCAACGACGGCAACATCATGGAGCATGCCGTGCCCTTCGACGGCAGCATGGACCTCAACGGCGACGGCGACCGCCAGGACAGCAATGGCATCCTGCCCACGCAGTCCATCGCCGAACGCTACGACATCATCATCAACTTCGCCAGGAACGGGATCAGTCCCGGCGACAAGCTGTATTTCGTCAACCTGCTGGAGCACAACACCGGCAAGGGACCGAACAAGGTCATCGCGCTGGGCGATGTGCTGTCGGAAAAATATAAGGCGGTGATCAAGGACACCAGCAAGGGGCCGGAGTGGGACAAGGGGGATCCGGTCGTGGGCAAGTTCCTGCAACTGGTGGTGCAACCCTACAGCGGCCAGGACCTGAGCATGGACCCGGTGGCCTACGAGCCGGCAAAGCCAGGCAAGCCCGCAGGCCTGAAGATGATCCCCCTGCCGCTCGACCGCGACAGCGTGGGTGACAAGGCCAAGGTCAAGGCGGCCCGGCATCGTGAATTCACCTTCGGCCGCTCCGATGGCACCGACACGGCGCCCTGGACGATCAAGTCCGACGGCGGCTTTGGCTACAGCATGGACCCGCGCCGAGTCAGCGCCGCGCCGCAACTGGCCAGCGAAGCCACCGACGGCGGCTTCAGCGGCGACGGCACGCTGGAAGTGTGGAAGATCAAGAACGGCGGAAATGGCTGGAGCCACCCGGTGCATGTCCACTTCGAAGAGGGCGTGATCCTCTCGCGCGATGGCAAGGCGCCGCCAGAGTGGGAAAAGTGGGCGCGCAAGGACGTCTACCGCATCGGACCGGAGACCGACTCCTCGACCGAAGTGGAAATGGCCATCCGTTTCCGCGAGTTCGCCGGCACCTACATGGAACACTGCCACAACACCCAGCACGAAGACTCCTCCATGCTGCTGCGCTGGGACCTGGAGCACCCTGGGCAATTCCAGGTGATGCCAACCCCGCTGCCGGGCTGGGACGGTGTCGAATACGTCAGCTCCGCGGCCCTGCCTGCTGTACGTACCAGCAGTACCGGCAATGGCGATGGCCATGACGATGACCAGAGCGGCAACAAGCCTCCCGTGGCCATGCCGGACAGCGCCGCGACCGTCGCAGGCACGCCGGTGACCCTCAACGTGCTGGCCAACGACAGCGATCCCGACCGCAACCTGCCGCTGACGGTCGCAGGCCTCGCCCAGCCGGACTCCGGGCAAGGCACGGTCAGCACCACCGGGACGCAGGTGATCTACACGCCGCCCTCCACGGTGGCAACGCCCTTCACCGCCACGTTCACCTATGAGGCCCGCGACGCGCTGGGCGCGGTCTCGGCGGCGCCGGCGACGGTCAGCATCGCCGTCTCGCCCGCAGCGGCTGCCGACGAGCTGGTGGTCAGCAGTGCCACGGTGCAGGCGCGCAGCAACAACCGCTACACCTGGGACCTGTCCGGCACCACCTCGCAGGCCACGGGCAACAGCATCCGGGTGACGGCATCGACCAGCAGCGGCCCGCTGGACCTGGGTGCGGCGACCTTGAGCCCGGCCACCACGGGCGCGCGCTGGCGGCTGTCGGTCACCACCACCGGCAGCCCACCCGCCACCCCGCCAACGGTCACGGTGCGCTCCGCGCTGGGCCAGAGCCTCACGGTGCCGGTCACAGTCCGCTGAAGAAGGGAGCACGGTCATGAGCATGTTTCGTCGTACTCGAGGGTTTCACCTGCTGTGGCTGCTCATGACCTGCCTGCTGTTCTGGCACCCGCACGCGCCTCAGGACGTGGAAGCCGCCACGCCCTGGGGACAGGACTACTTCCCCAATACCCCGCTGGTGACCCAGGATGGCCAGCCGGTGCGTTTTTTCGATGACCTGATCAAGGACAAGGTGGTGGCGGTCAACTTCATCTTCACCGGATGTTCCGACTCCTGTCCGGTGGAGACCGCGCGCCTGCGCCAGGTACAGAAGATTCTCGGCGACCGGGTGGGCAAGGATATCTTCCTCTACTCCATCAGCATCGACCCGTACAACGATACGCCGGCGACCCTCAAGCGCTACGCCGAGAAGTTCGGCCTCGGCCCCGGCTGGACCCTGCTCACCGGCGAGCCAGGCGACATCGAGCAGTTGCGCCGGCGCCTTGGCCTGTTCATCGAGGGGCTGGAGAACGGCCGGTCCAAGGACCACAACCTCAGCCTGATCATCGGCAACCAGAAGACCGGGCGCTGGATGAAAGCCTCGCCGTTCGAGAGCCCGTACATCCTGGCGGACAGGCTGGGCAACAGCCTGCATAACTGGAAGAACGCCAGCAACCTCGCCAACGACTACGCCCATGCGCCGCAGGTACGCCCGCCGAGCACCGGCGAGCAGATCTACAGGACGCGCTGCTCGTCCTGCCATTCGCTGGGCGATGGCGCACTGGGCGCGCCGCATGGCATCGGTCCGGACCTGCTGGGGGTTACCCGGCAACGCGAGGCGAAGTGGCTGGTCAACTGGCTCAAGGCGCCAGACAAGATGCTGGCCGAAAAAGATCCCCTGGCCCTGCTGCTCTACGAGCAATACAACCGCCTGCCCATGCCCAACATGCGCCTGGGCGACACCGAGATAAACGCCTTGCTCGTCTACCTGGAAGAAGAGACCCAGCGCATCCAGACGCCCGTGACACGCTGAGCCCGCAACGCCTGCGCCGCTGCGCCCAGTCAGGGCCGTCACGGCGGCCAACTGGCGACACGCGTTCGTCTGCTCATCATCCGAGGCCTGAGGTTTTGGCCATAATTTCAACGGCAGTCGCAAGTCATCTCATGACCGGCGTGGCAACTCGCGTCTTCAGGAGGCTTCCCATGGCTAGATACCGCAATGCCCTGCCCCAGCTCGGCGGGAACCTGTTTCTCACCGACGGCGGCATCGAGACGACGCTGGTTTTCCACGAAGGCGTCGAGCTGCCGCACTTCGCGGCATTTCACCTGATGCACGACGTGGAGGGCAAGGCCCTGCTGCGCAAGTGCTACAGCGCCTATGCCGACATCGCCAAGGCGTTCAAGACCGGGCTGATCCTCGAGGCCCCGACCTGGCGCGCCAGCGCGGACTGGGGACAACGGCTAGGCTATACGCCGCGCATGCTGGAAAATGCCAACCGGCAGTCGGTCGCCTTGCTCGAAGGCATTCGCGCCGCCTACGAGCCCGAGGTGACGCCGCTGGTCATCAGTGGCTGCCTGGGCCCGCGCGAGGACGCGTATCGACTGGGCAACAAGATGAGCGCGCAAGGGGCCCGTCACTACCACAGCGCGCAGGTCCAGACATTCGCGGACACCGAGGCCGACATGCTGTGCGCCATGACCCTCAACTACATCGATGAAGGCACCGGCATCGCCCTCGCCGCCCGCGATGCGAACATGCCGCTGGCGCTGTCCTTCACGGTCGAAACCGACGGCAAGCTGCCCGAGGGACCCTCATTGCGCGAAGCGATCGAACAGGTGGACCAGCAAACGGACGGTTACCCGCAGTACTACATGATCAACTGCGCCCATCCCTCGCACTTCGAGGCCGTGCTGAGCGACGATGCCGGACCGTGGCTCAAACGGGTCCGCGGCATCCGCGCAAACGCATCAAGCAAGAGCCACGCCGAACTCGATGAAGCCACGGAGCTGGACAGCGGTGATCCCAAGGCCCTCGCCGCGCAATACGCCGGGCTCAAGCGCCACCATGACCAGCTGAACATCTTTGGCGGCTGCTGCGGCACCGACGCTCACCACGTCCGTGAAATCGCCCGGGCGTGCGCGCCGTTGTTCGCATCAGCGGGCTGAGTCGGCGGACAGCCCGCCTCCTCGGCCCGGCTCAGGCGCCAAAGCCCCCATCGATCGTCAGGTTCGCACCGGTGATGTAGCCGGCCTGCGGGCTTGCGAGGAAGGCGACGAAGTCGGCGATTTCCTCGGCGGTGCCGTAGCGGTCCAGCGCCATCAGGCCCAGCATGCCCGGGGCCATTTCGCCGTCGGCCGGATTCATGTCGGTGTCCACGGGGCCTGGCTGGACATTGTTGACAGTGATCTTGCGCGGGCCGAGGTCGCGGGCCATGCCCTTGACCAGGCCGGTCAGCGCCGACTTGCTCATGGCGTAGGTCGCGCCGCCGGCAAACGGCATGCGATCGGCGTTGGTACTGCTGATATTGATGATGCGACCGCCCGCGCCCATGTGCGGCAACACTGCCTGGCTGGCGACGAACACACTGCGCACGTTGATCGCCAGGGTGCGGTCGAAGTCTTCCAGGGGCAGGTCTTCCACCGAGCCGAGGGCCAGCACGCCAGCATTGTTGATCAGGATGTCGATACGGCCGAACACCTGCGCCGCCTTCGCGACCGCGCCTTGCACGGCCTGGGCGTCGCTGCTGTCCGCCTTGATGGCCACGGCCTTGCCGCCGCCTGCGAGGATCTCGTCCTGCAGCGCTTCGGCCTTGCTCGCCGAGCTGACATAGGTGAAGGCAACGCTGGCGCCATCGGCCACCAGACGCTTGACGATGGCCGCGCCAATGCCGCGGGAGCCGCCCTGGACCAAGGCAACCTTGCCGGCGAGTGGGGTTGGGTTTGACATGAATGAACTCCTGAGCAGATCGGGCGTTTTGCCCGGATTGAGGGGAAGTCTCCGCCGGGACACACCTTGGCCGCAAACGCGCGGAACGTACACGGAGGGAACCGGGAATTATAGACAGGCCAATGCCAGGCATCCCTCAGCAACGACACCGTTCCCGCAGGCCTTACCACCAGGTCTCCAGCTGGATGCCGGCGTTGGTGCCATGCAACTGTGATCCATAGGGCCCATCCGAGGCCAGGGCCGTACCGGCGTCCGCCGCCTCCTGCGCCGTGCGGTTCCAGCGGGCGTAGGTCACGTACAGGCGGATCTCGGGCCGGGCCATGAAGGCCTTGCCCACGGTCAAGGTCGGGGCGATGGTGATCTTGTCCAGCTTGCGGGTACCGCCGCGGTCTGGATCGATTTCGTCATGGCCGAACTCCATCACCAGCTTGAAATGCTCGCTGAAGGCATAGCTGGGGCGCACACCGAAGGAATACCAGGTGTAGCCCTGGTCGTCCGGTGCCTTGGTCTTCTGCACCAGCGCCAGCAAGGCGCCACCGAACTCGGGGGTGACCTGCCACATGGGCGACTCCAGCACCCGCCAGCTGCGCGTGTCGCGTCCGGCGGTCAGGTCGCCGGTCTGGCCCAACCCGACGCCAGGGCCCTCACCGTATTGCACCACCAGACGGTTCTCGCCACCGAGGAAACCATCCTGGTCGTGCTCGGCGCTGATCGACCAGCCGCCGTGGGCGTTCTCCACATGACCGGGCCTGTCGATAACGCTCACCCCCAGTTCCAGGTCGCCGCCAGGATTGGGACGAATGCCGCCGAGGTTGAAGTCATGCCGGCTGGCCTTGTGCTTCTGCTCGATGGTGTCTTCGCGGGTGAAGGCATAGCTGACCAGATACTGGCCGAGCTTGTAGTTGTCGATGCCCGCCCCGGTGCCGCTGGGGTTCCAGTAGTAGAAGTCGTTGATGTGGATGTCATGGCGTTTGTAATAGCGCCGGCCCGCCCAGAGGGTGGCGTCATTGAGCGCGGGCGACTTCACCCCGGCCCAGACCTGCGGCATGCGGATCGAGCCGGTGTCACCGCCAAAGTCGGGAAAGTGGTTGTACTGCTCGACCAGGCTGGCCATGCCATTGAGGCTGACCACCGTGCCGTCCTCCCCGTGGTACACATCCTGGTTGAGCTCAAGCTCCCAGTAGCTCTCGCACTCGTTGCCCAGCCGGTACTTGGCCGGTGCGCCTGCCAGCTGGAAACAGGCCTGGCGCCCCTTGCCGCCCAAGGCCTCGCCAAACCCGGTGCGTCCATAGCCGTGAAATTCCAGCGCCTGCGACGCCAACGGCGTCGCCAGGGCAACGGCAGCCCACAGGCTCGTCCATGATCCTTTCATTCCCACTTCCTTGCCTGGCTGTCTTGTCAGGGCAACTGACCGCTCAAACGGGGCAGAAGTGCGATTTTTGAACTCCCTGCGCACTGGACCGCTCCATCGCCTATCCGAACCCGTCAGCGAACAGGAGTTGCCATGACGACCCAAGCCCTACGCAAGCCCGCCGGCGCATCAGCGGACGAACGCTACTACAGCACCGACATCCCCGCCCGTCTCGATCGACTGCCCTGGACGCGTTTTCATACGCTGCTGGTCTTCGCGCTGGGCATCACCTGGCTGCTCGACGGCCTTGAGGTGACCCTTGCGGGCTCTGTCTCCGGGGCCCTCAAGGACAGCCCTGCCCTGGCGATGAGCAACACCGAGATCGGCCTGGCGGGCGCCACCTACATTGCCGGGGCGGTGCTCGGCGCGCTGTTCTTCGGCTGGCTGACCGACCGCCTCGGGCGGCGCAAGCTGTTCTTCATCACGCTGTTCCTGTACATCGGTGCCACCGCGGCCACGGCATTCTCCTGGAACCTGTGGAGCTTTCTGGTGTTCCGCTTTCTCACGGGCGCGGGCATTGGCGGTGAGTACACCGCGATCAATTCCACCATTCAGGAATTTACCCCGGCACGCTACCGCGGCTGGGTCGACCTGACCATCAACGGCACATTCTGGCTTGGCGCGGCACTGGGCGCCGTGGGCGCGGTGGTGTTGCTCGATCCCGCGGTGGCTGGCGGCGAACTGGGCTGGCGGCTGTGCTTTGGCATCGGCGCCGTGCTCGGGCTGGTGATCATGCTGATGCGTTTGTGGATTCCCGAGAGCCCACGCTGGCTGATGATCCACAATCAGCCCGAAGAAGCCGAGCGCATCGTCGCCAGCATCGAACGCCATTACCACGAGCGCGGCATCGCGGTGCCCCCCGTCCAGGAGCCACCGCTGCGCCTGCGGGCACGTGACCACACGCCCTTGCGCGAGGTGTTTAGCAGCCTGTTCGTCGAGCACCGCCGCCGCGCGATGGTCGGGCTGACCTTGCTGACCGCCCAGGCGTTCTTCTACAACGCGATCTTCTTCACCTACGCGCTGGTGCTGACCGACTTCTACGATGTGCCCTCGGCGCAAGTGGGCTGGTACGTGCTGCCTTTCGCCCTCGGCAACTTCTGCGGGCCGCTGCTGCTCGGCCGGCTGTTCGACGTGGTCGGCCGGCGCATCATGATCAGCAGCACCTACCTGGCCTCGGGGATACTGCTGACCCTCAGCGGGTATCTGTTCCAGCAGGAGCTCATTGACGTGACCCAGCAGACCATCGCCTGGATGGTGATCTTCTTCTTCGCCTCGGCGGCGGCCAGTTCCGCCTACCTCACCGTGGCCGAAACCTTCCCGCTGGAGATCCGTGCCCTGGCCATCGCCGTGTTCTACGCCTTTGGCACCGGCCTTGGCGGGCTGATCGGCCCGACGCTGTTCGGCGCGCTGATCGAAACCGGCGAACGCACGAACGTGCTGTATGGCTACCTGATCGGCGCGGCATTGATGATTGCCGCGGCGGTGGTCCAGTCGGTGTGGGGCGTGGCGGCCGAGCGCAAGTCGCTGGAGGCGGTGGCGAGGCCGCTGTCCCAGGTGCGGGATCAGGATGCTGCGTACCTGCGCTGAGGTGTTGGAACCGCGACTGAACGTCTGCGGCCACAGGGTTTCCCACAATAACGCAGGCGATTGGCGCGCTGCCCATTCACTTCTGGAGGATTGGCTCACATGAAGATTCTAATGGTCCTGACATCCCACGATCAGTTGGGCGACACCGGCAAGAAGACGGGATTCTGGCTGGAAGAGTTCGCCGCGCCCTACTACGTGTTCATCGACGCCAAGGCGCAGGTCACCCTTGCCTCGCCCAAAGGCGGTCAGCCGCCGCTGGACCCGAAAAGCGACGAGGCAGACGCCCAGACTGACGCGACCCGCCGGTTTCGCGGCGATACCACGGCGCAAAAGGCGCTGGCCACTACCGTGCCGCTGGGCGAGGTCGACCCGTATGACTTCGACGCGGTGTTCTACCCCGGCGGCCATGGCCCGCTGTGGGACCTTGCCGAGGACAAGGATTCGATCACGCTGCTCGAAGCCTTCTACGCCTCCAACAAGCCGATCGCAGCGGTGTGCCATGCCCCGGGCGTGCTGAAGAACGTCACTGCGCCCGATGGCCACCCCGTGGTGAAGGGCAAGAGAGTGACCGGGTTCACCAACTCCGAGGAAGACGCTGTGGGCCTGACCAAGGTGGTGCCGTTTCTGGTCGAGGACATGCTCAAGGCCAAGGGCGGCCAGTACTCCAAGGCCGGGGACTGGGCAAGCTACGTGGTCGAGGATGGGCACCTGATCACCGGGCAGAACCCGGCGTCGTCCGACGCGGTGGCCGAGGCGCTGCTGAAGCGGCTCGGGCAAGAGCAGAACGGCTGAAACGCTGTGGGAACTCGATGGTGCATGGCAACCCCCTGTGGGAGCTGGCTTGTCCAGCGATCGGCGGCGAAGCCGTCGTAAAACCTGCGCCCTCGATGAGCCTGATACAACCATGACTCAGGGTCTGCTGCCGCTTCGCGCCCGATCGCAGGACAAGCCAGCTCCCACAGGTTGCCTGTACCTGGAGAACAGCACTGTAGCCTGTGGGAGCTGGCTTGCCAGCGAAGAGGCCGACCCTGCCAGAGCCTTGTGATGTACCTCTGGAAGCAGGCTGCACAACAGCGCTCGCCTATGGACCGAAAGACCGCCGACCTGTCCTCACCCGTTCACTGAGCACTTCCAGGCTCATACAACGTCACCGCACGGGCATCCACCGGCTTGGGCAGCAGGCCCTCACGCAAGAACGCATCGGCGATGCGTTGCTGCTCGCCCAGGTCATCGACCCGCACTGGCTGTACGTCATAGCTGCGGCGCGCGTTGGCCTGCTGCACAGTGGCGCTGTCCAGGTTGCCCCATAGCGGGCCAAGCACAGCGGCGGCATCGGCGGGATTGGCCTTGGTCCATTCGCCGATTTCACGCAGCGCGAGGTAGACCTGCTGCAGCACATCGGGATGCGCCTTGGCATAGTCGCTGCCGGCCAGGTAGTAGCGCTGGTAGCTGGCAAGGCCGCTGCCGTCGGCGAGAATCCGCGCGCTCTGCTGGCGCTGGGCGCTGGCCACGTACGGGTCCCAGGTGACCCAGGCATCGACCTTGCGATTCTCGAAGGCCGCGCGGCCATCGGCCGGAATCAGGTAGGCGGGGCTGATGTCCTTGAAGCTCAGGCCAGCCTTGGCCAGCGCCTGGATCAACAGGTAGTGGCTGCCGGCGGCCTTGGTCACGGCCACCCGCTTGCCCTTGAGGTCGGCCAGGGTCTTGAGCGGCGAGTCCGCCGGCACCAGGATCGCCTGGGCGGTCGGCGATGGCGTTTCACGTGCGAAGTAGGTCAGCTTCGCACCAGCGGCCTGGGTGAATACCGGCACCGTGTCGGCCACGTCCGCCGAAAGATCGACGTTGCCCAGGTTGAGCGCCTCGAGCAGCGGCAGCCCGCTGGGAAACTCATGCCAGCTGACGCGGATCCCCTCGGCCTGCAGACGTTGTTCCAGCGTGCCGCGCGACTTGAGCAACGTCAGCAGGGTTGACGACTTCTGGTAGCCGATGCGCAAGGTCTGCTCGGCGCTGGCCAGTCCCGGGACCAGGCCACCGATCAGCAGGCCGACGGCCAGATGTCGCAGGCGTTTGAAATGAAGCATGGGCATTCTCCGGTCAGTGTTGGGCTGCGACTGCGTCAGCGCTGGGTACGCTGAAGCCGGTGGCGAAGGTGGGGGCCACGTCCAAGCGCTCTTTCATCAAGCCGTGGGCGTGGTAGAAATCGGCGGTTTCCTGCTGCTCGGCGATGGTCTTGGCATCAATGCCCTGCCACTGCAGCTTGCGCCGCTCGAACTGCAGGCGCGCGGCGTCCTGAGGGAAACCGATGATCTTGGCCAATGTGCTCGAATAGCTGTCCAGGTGCTGGTAGGCCCAGATCTGCGCGCCCGCCAGCCGCTTGAGGTAATCCTCCAGCGCGGCCCGGCGTGCCGGTTCGTCCAGGGCTTTTTCAGTGGCTGCCAGGAAGCTGTTGCCGCTGGACAGGCCGCGGCCATTGACCAGCACCCGGCCCTGCCCGCTCAGTTCGGACAGCGCGGTGTAGGGCTCCCACGTCGACCAGGCATCGACCGAGCCGTTGGCCAGGGCGATCTTCGCGTCGACCGGTCCCAGGAAGCGGAACTCCACGTCTTTCTCGCTCAGACCGACCTGGTCGAGCGCCTTCAATGCCAGGTGGTGGCCAATCGAACCGCGCCCGGTGGCGATGCGCTTGCCTTTGAGATCGGCCGCTGTGTGCAGCGGCCCATCCGGGCGCACCAGCAGCGCGGTGCCGTAGGGGTCGGACTTGTCCACCGCCACCGCCTTGACCGGCGCGCCGGAGGCCAGCACGAACAACAGCGGAGCGTCACCAATGATGCCGGCATCGATTGCCCCCGCGTTCAGCGCCTCGGCCAATGGCGCGGCGGCGGGGAACTCGGACCAGTTGATGTCATAGGGCAGGTCGCGCAAGGCGTCGGCGGCCTCCAGCTGGGCACGCATGTTGCCCTTCTGGTCGCCTATGCGCAGGGTCAGGCGGTCTGCCGCAAACACGTGAGTGGCCGCCAGCAAGGTGGCGGCGAGAATCAGAAAGCGCGAACGAATGTGCATGGTGCTCCTCAGGTTGTCCCTTGTACCGATGGGATCGGTTTGAGACAGACTCTAACGAGCTAGATACGATTAATTAAATTCATTTTAGTCATAAGCTAATATGCAGATCATTTTATCAGGCTGAAGCTCGATGGTGCCGGGGCACCCAAGTCTCCTTCTGGGAGAATCTATGGTGCCCGCGCAGCCAGGTACCTTGTGGAAGGTTCCATGGTGCCAGCGCAGCCAGGCACCTTGTGGAAGGTTCCATGGTGCCGGCGCAGCCAGGCACTTTGTGGGAGCCGGCCTCGTGCCGCGATGGGGCGCGAAGCGGCCCCAGAATTGAATAGGCGCTGAAAGGCCAACTGGCTGCATTCGGTGCTTCCTGCCACCACCGCACAACCCGGTAACCCTTGCGCCCCGGCGAGGGCTGCGCCCTCGATCGCGACACAAGGCACGCTCCCACAGGGCCCGGCTGTGCCGGGCCAGGGGCAGTGAGCACCTCGGTGCAAGACAGTTGCTCCCACATATGCCCTGGCTTCGCCAGCAAGGGATCAATAACCGAGCTGGCCGCGCCAGCTCTTGTGGGAGCAGGCCTCGTGTCGCGATCGAGGGCGAAGCCCTCGCCGGGGCGCAGGATCACAAGATCATGCGATGCCGGCAGGGTACACAGACAGTTGCTGCTCCAGTCCAGACAGCGCAAGCCCCATGCAGATCAAGCCTCAATCACCCCAGGCATCGAGCCGCCAGACGCGGTTCCATCGCCATTGGGCTGCCGAGCTTTGGCGCGGTCCTGAATGCTGTGGCTGATGCCCTGCCCCACATCATCGACCAACGCCCGCGCCAGTCCCGACAGCATATGCGCCGCCTAGACCAGGGTGTCGTTCTTCTCCATGACACCTTTGAACGTCAGCGTGTGCACACAGGTCATCAACACACTCGCCTGTTCCAGCGCGTAGTCCACCGGCACCCCCGTCATCACGCGAAACAAGCGCGACGGCGAACCCTCGCCCTCGCCGCACGAAGCGAAGCCCGGCGTCTTGATACCCTCGAATCGGTTGATTTCCAAGTCCTTGCCCATTGTCATTCCTCGACCGAATGTTGATCTGGAGTGCTACCCGTCGCGGGTAGCGCCGGATGGGCGAAACGCCACAATGGGGCCTCAGGCACCCTCCAGATCAACAGAACACCATTATTCAAAGAGGCAGATACATCCCGCCTCTGCGACTTATGCATTCATCAGCAGCATCAATGCCGCTTCTGCACCTGAGCCAGCGCCGTCTCGACCAGCGTATGAGCCGCTTCGATCTCGTGCATCGTGGAGAGCGTCAATATCTGCCCGCCCGGGACGGATGCACCACCATCGCCTGCTGGGCAGTGGTCAGGGCGCAGACCAGGTACTGGGAGGCCTGGACGAGAATATCTTCCAGGTTGTTGGGGACTTTGTGAAAGGAATGAGGTGGGTCTGGGACTATTTTCAACATGGTCTTGCACCTTTTATCTATGGGCCATACCGCCTGCCCTTCCCTTGCAGTGGGATGGGTGGCGGCTACGTGCGGGTCTGCAAGACCGGGAAAAAGGCAAAACCGGCAGGTCCGAAGACCTCCCACACGCAGCCACCATAGATCGCAATCACCAGAATGTGGGACATACCGGAGACTTTGAAGGCGCGTTCAACGCAATTTTCGGCGAGCTTGCAGGCCCGGTCGTTGAATACCAACGACTGGGCGAGACTAGTAGCATGACGAGCTCGCTGCAATGATTTGAAGGCGTTACAAGTATCTTTCGGAAATGGACTACAAGGAAGAGGGAAAATCTGAAGTTTTTGCACTTTTTTGGAGCGCTGAACGTGCGTCGATGCGCAAGCCTAACCAAGTGTTTCCATTCGCTGAACCCTGGCCGGCCAGGACCGTCTCAATGATGGGATCCCGAGGTATCGCGTTGGCCGGGGTTACAATTTCGTAGGCCGCCATCAATTGACTATTTCCCAGTCCTGACGCCATCTCTGCCTGGCGCGGCGGGTACCATGCGATACAGCCCGGGAAACCCGGGCTGCAGGGGATGTGTCAGTTGGCTTCGAGCTCGAAGCTTTTGCTGACGAACAGCGAGGCGAACAGCGTCTTGTCTTCGCGGAACTTGTAGGTCTCGGTGAACTTGCCGTCGCTCACCAGCTTCTCGGCGATCGCGCACTCCGAATCGCTATGCTTCCTGGCCTTGGTGCCAAAGTCGCTCTGCCACGTCGACAGGCCGACCTCCTGGCAATAGGCGTCGAACCTGGCTTTCTCGTTACCGCCTTTGAACACGTCATGGCTGTCCTTCAGCGGGCTGAAGCCCTTGTAGGTCAGCGAGTACTCCTCGACCTTGGCCTTGCGCGCGAACGCACTGACGGCATCGGCCAGCACCGCTTCACCGGTGCCGGTGCTGTAGGCCCCCACGATGAACGCGCTGAGCGCGTTCTTGAGCATGTCCTGGACAGCATCGAGCTCAGGCAGCGCGACAAACTCCGCCTCACGGGTGATCTGGCCAACCTGGCTGCCGTCGTTGCGGTGGGTGACGACGAAGGTCATGCTGCCCTCCCCGTCATCGGAGCGCTTGAGGGTGAAGTCCAGGTCCACTTTAGTGCCGAATTCGCCGGTCGCCGCGACCAGGAACGCACCGGTGCCGGGCGTGCGCTCGACCATGTTGTTGCCCCAGCTGTACGAGGACTTGACGACTTCGCCGTAGGCGCCGATCTCGGCGCGAGGCTGGATTTCGTCGCTGACATCGGACACCAGGACGACTTCGGAGCCCTTGTGGGACAGATAAGGGTCGGCCATCTCCATGCCCAGCAGCTGGATATGGATTTCCCCGTCCCTGCTGTCACCGGAGTGGCTGACCTTCAACGCATCCGCCTTGAGATAGACGCCGCCAGCGTTGCGCCCGGTGGTGGAGCGCAGCTGGTACTCGGCCCAGCCAGCCAGGCCTTCCTCGGCGGAGTCACCACGCACCGAAGCCAGCAGCCCGTTCAGGCCGCGCAGGAACTGCTCGGCGCCGTTGGTCTGGGCTGCAACCAGGCGGATTTGCGGGTCTTCCACGGTCAGGTTGCCGGAGAACATCGAATAGGAGACATCGCCCTCCGACAGCACATCCTGCAGGAAGAAACGCTCCTTGAAGTCGTCGTAGTAACGCTGCGCGGCTTTCTCGCCGGAGCTGGACAACAGGGCGGACGCACCGCCGATCACCACGACCGCTGCCGCGATGGAGGCGATCAACAGGTGCTTTTTGTTCATGGTTCTGATCATCGCGATGCCTTACTGGATTTGAGCGGAAGCGTTGTTCCAGGTATTCACGTGTTGCTGGGAGACCTCGGGGGTCCAGCTGAAGTCGATGCCTGCGCTTGGGAACTCACGAGCCAGCACGGCGCCGAAGGACACCCGGTCCGCACAGTGGTCCTGCTTGCACGCTTCGGGCTCACCTGCCGAGTACACGCGGTAGGTCGGCACTGCGCGGCCATCCTCGAGCGGGGCCATCGGCGTCATGTTCGCGGCCTGGACGACATACCACTCGTTGGCGAAATCCTGCTCGGCGACGATACGGCCTTTGCTCGGGAAGTCGATCTCGTAGTAGTCACCGCTCTTGCCGGTCACGTGGACCATCATCGCGGTGGCGCGCTTGGACGTGTCGGGGTTTTGCAGGGCCAGTGGCGAGCCGAAACGCACGCTGATGCCAGCCATCTGCGCCAGCGCTTCGGTCTCACGGCCTTCGAGGTCCTTCATGCCGGCCTTGATCTGCTCGTAGCGCTCCAGCACCCGGGTATGCAGTTCAGCCATCTGCTGCTGGGCGCGGCGCACTTCGCGCAGCCGCTGCTGCTCGCGCTCGAGCGCCCAGTTGTAGCCCTCGCGCACATCGAAGTAGAGCTGACCACGGTTCTCGCCCAGGCGATTGCGGACGATCTTCTGCGTGTTGTTGCCCCAGCCCGCATCGACATACAGGCCCTCGAGGCTCTTGCCGACGTGGAAGTTTTCCACGCCGACGGTGGTCGGCGAGGTGCTCTTGATCAGCTGGAACACTTCTAGCGCCGCGTGCTTGTACTCGGCCGCATCCAGGGCAAAGGACTCGTCCGGGGTGGTGACCACGTAGTACGGGTCGCTGTTGAACGGCCCAAGCACCCGATAATTGCCGCGCTGGAACGCGAGGTAGACCTTCATCTGCCGGGCCGGAATCTCGCCCAGCAGGAACAGCGCCTGGTCGGCATTGGGTGTCAGGTAGGAAAGCGCCTTGCCCTTCACCGCGTCTTCCGTGTTCTTGCCAAACATCAACCCGCTCGGGTGGACATAGACACGGTTCCAGTTGTCACCGCGATAGGTGTTGGGGATCTTCCAGGACAGCTTGTCGAACGCGCCTTCGGCGTAGCCCGATCCCGGGCACGGCATGGCCGGGCTGGAAGCGAAGGCCAGGCTGGTATCGCCCTGATCGAGGATCGACTTGCTGACCGTCCACTTGCAGCCCGTGGCGTCGACGATCTGAATCAGTTGCGGGTGCGCGGCGACCACTGAACGGCCGAGGTCTGCCGTGGGGGCGGCGGCTACAGCGGCAGGTGGCGCCGCGGGTACCGGTGCCTCGGCCACGGGGGCGACCGGAGCGGATGCCGGCTGTGTCGGGGTCGGGGCGGCAGCGGGCGCAGGCGGCTCGGCCGCTGGCTGCTGGACCGGGGCCACGGCAACTGCGGCGGCAGGCGCCGAGGGCGGCTGGACGGCAGCAACCGCGGCCGGTTCCGGCGTTTTCACCTCGGGCGCCTGAGGCGCAGGCTGAGGTACAGGCGCCGGCGCTTCAGCGACCACCTGCGGAGCTGGCTGCGGGGCGGCTTGCGGAGCCGGCTGCGGGGCCGGGGCAACCGCTTGCGGGGCCGGGGCCGGGGCCGCAGCCGGAGCTGCCGCAAGCGTGACCAGTCCAAGGTTCGCCGCGGTGCCCGAGCCGCTGGCATACAGGTTGCCACCTGCGTCCAGCGCCTTCCAGCTCACCTTGGCTGCCGGGCAGTCCTTGCCAAGCACGAAGGGCAGCTTGGCTACCAGGCCAGAGAGCATTTCCTGATTGTCCCAGGCCGGCCGACTGATGGTCAGCTCGACCTCTGGCCTGCACCAGTTCGCTGCATCACCCGGCACTTCGACCCGGATGTTGTCTTTTTTCGAATAGGCCAGCTCGTGTGCGAAAGCCTGAGGCGCCAGGCCGTAAGCTGCTACCACTGCCAGCGCAAGTGCGCGCTTGTTCATGCTCAACCTCAAATCAGTTCCCAGGTGCCATTGGTCTGCTTGCAGAACGTGTTCTGCTCCTGCTCGGTCTGGCCGCTGGCCGACTTGAGGCTTACGGTGACCGGGCGGCAGGCCGTTTCGGCGGCGATCTGCTCGGTCGGCAGGGACTGGATCGAGTCCAGGTCGAACGCCTGGGTTTCCTTGCTCGCGGCCACGTCCATGTCGTCCAGGTTCACGGCCGGCGCGGCGCGCTTGGCCACTGCCAGGGACTTGGGCTGCACGTAGTCCTTGTGGACATAGCCGACGGTCACGCCCTTGCGGCCGACCAGGATCCAGTCGCCGGTGGAGCCGACAGCGGTGAACTCGGTGCTGCTCGGCAGCCCGCCCACTTTATCGGCCTTCACGTTGGGCGCCGCGCGCACGTTCAGGCTGGACTTGGTGACATAGGCCTCGTTGATCAGCTTCATCGACGGCACGGCCTGGATCTTCGGTGCGCGCTTGACGGCCACGGTCTGGGTCTTGGTGTATTCCTGGCCCTGGCTGATGCTGGCGGTGGCGCCCGAGTGACCCGATTTCCAGGTCTGGGTGGAAGCCGTGGCCGGCTGGCTCAACACCTCCTGCGTGCGCAGCGCCAGCGCTTGCTGGTCCTGCTCGTCCAGCATGTGGCCGATGCGATTGCCCAGGTAACCGCCGATGCCGGCGGCGATGAGCGCGGCAGCGACCTGGCCGCTCCCCTTGCCCATGGTCGCGCCAATGGCAGCGCCCGCGAGGCTGCCGATCAGGGTACCGGCCTGCTCCTTGTTGATACCCAGCTGTGCACAGCCGGAAGTGGAGGCGATGGCGACCGCAAGTAGGGTGGCGACGAACTTCTTACGCACTGGTTGTTTCACTCCGTGTTGTTGGAATTTATTTCGCTGTTGCCAGCGGTCTGGTCAGGTTGTAGCGCATGGCCTGCGCGCGGGCCTCGAGGCCGGCCGCGCGCGCAGGCAGACACCGGTACGTGCCAGTGTCTGGAAATGGATTTGATGCAGTCACAGCGACGCGAGGGGTTCATGACTGAACACCCAGCCGCGAATCGGGAAGGTCAGGAAGACGACAATGTGCAACGGATGACATCCAACGGATCCTTGTCGGAGAACGAAAATCAGCGGCGCCGGGACCTGCAGCCTGAAGGCGGGTCGACCAAAACGCGGTGGCATGTTGCCATGGTTAGGGCGATGAGGCTACCCGTTTGACGCCATCCATGGCTGCCGAGCCCTCGGACCGCCCGGCCAAGGCCGGGCGGTTCCGTGCTCAACCGGTGTGGTGACTCGGCGCAAGACGGTACACGGATGTCGCCAGGCCTTCGAACCGCGCTTTCAGCTGCAGCGCCAGGTACAGCGAATAATGCCGCGACTGATGCAGGTTGCCGCCATGGAACCAGAGGTTGTCCTGCTGCGTGGGTTTCCACATGTTGCGAAGTTCGCCTTCATACGGGCCTGGATCCTTGGTCGTGCCAGACCCCAGCCCCCAGCAACGGCCAACCTTGTCGGCGACTTCCTGGGAAATCAGCTTCGCCGCCCAGCCATTCATCGAGCCATAGCCAGTCGCATAGACGATCAGGTCCGCCGGCAGGCGGCTGCCATCATTGAGCACGATGGCGTCTGGCTCGATACGCTCGACGCCAAGGCCTGGCGCGCTCTTGAGCTTGATCGTACCGTTGGCGATCAGCTCCGAGGCGCCGACATCGATGTAGTAGCCCGAGCCACGGCGGACATACTTCATGAACAGCCCCGACTCGTCGTCGCCGAAGTCGAGCATGAAACCGGCCTGGGTCAGGCGGTCATAGAAGTCCTTGTCCCGCGCCTTGATCGCCTCGAACTGCGGCTGGTGGAAGCTCGGCATGACCTTGTACGGGATCGATGCGAACAGCATGTCGGCCTTGTCGGTGGTAAGCCCGCTCGCGACGGCATCTTCCGAATAGAGCCCCCCAAACACGAGGTCCATCAGGCTGTCCGAGCGCACGATATGGGTGGAAGAGCGCTGCACCATGGTCACTTCGGCGCCGTTCTCGACCAGGTCGGCGCAGATATCGTGCGCCGAGTTGTTGGCGCCGATGACCACCGCGCGCTTGCCGCGCCAGGCATCGCCGCCGGGATGGCCGCTGGAGTGGTGCTGCTGGCCGCCGAACGACTCGGCCCCCGCATAGGCGGGCACGTTGGGCACACCGGACATGCCGGTGGCGAGCACCAGTTGCGTGGGCCGCAGCACCAGGCGCTGGCCGTCGCGCTGCACGTCCACCGTCCAGGTGCCGTCCTGCTCGTCGAAGCTGGCGCTCACGCATTCGGTGCGCGTCCAGTAGTTAAGCTCCATGACCTTGCTGTACATCTCCAGCCAGTCGCCAATCTGATCCTTCGGGGTGAAGACCGGCCAGTGCTCAGGGAAAGGCAGATAGGGCATGTGGTCGTACCACACCGGGTCGTGCAGGCACAGCGACTTGTAGCGCCCGCGCCATTGGTCGCCGGGGCGCTCGGCCTTGTCGACGATCAAGGTGGGCACGCCTAGTCGCTTGAGCCGCGCCGCGAGGCCCAGGCCGCCCTGCCCTCCGCCAACGATCAGGCAATAGGGCTGGGTGGTGATGCCGAGCGACGCCTGCTCATCGCGCTGGCGCTCGAGCCAGTTGCGCTTGTCCGCGTGGCCGTGGCCATGACTGGCGCCCATCGGCCGCCGCCGGCCGCTGGGTTCCTCGAAACCCTTGAGCTCGCGCATGGCGGTCAGCAGCGTCCAGCACAAACCGTCCTTGAGGCGCACGTAGCCCTTGCCACGTGCCGACTCGGTTTCCAGGCTGATCCAGCCTTCGAGCACGCCGTTGTCCAGCGTTGCCTCGCCCTCCACGGTCCAGCGCGTGGGGGCGGTCTGCTCCAGGCGGTTCTCAAGCAGGTCACGGATGCCTGGTTTGCCTTCCAGGGTGACCAGGTTCCAGCTGAACAGCAGCAGGTCACGCCAGTAGCACTCCTCGCTGAAGAGCTCTAGCGTGGCGTCCAGGTCTCGCTGGGCAAGGTGTTCGTCAAGGCGCTGGACCCAGTCAGCGAGCTGGGCGGTGGGGGTCTGCAGCGGTGTGTCGATCGCGACATTCATGGGGTGTCTCCCTGTTTTTTGTTTTTGTGCCCTAGTGCCTTGAGCAAAGGTCAGGCCATTTTCCCCGAAGCCCCGTGGCAGAGCTCTTGCGCCGGGCGCAGATGGCATCCGGGGCGCGGACAGGACCTGGGGAATGTCACGCTTTCGATAACCCGCAGGACAAAGTGTCACTCGGTCACGGGACACGGCCGCCGCAGGTTGTTCTAAGCTGCGGGCAGCACTGTGCTTGAGACCGCAGCGGAGAATAAGAAGATGACGTCTGCCTTGATCAGTGCCCATGCGCAGCAGGTGCTACAGGCTGTGCAAGGCACGCATGACCCCCACGGCCCGATTGCCGACCCCGCCATTACCCGCTCCTGGCGCCGTTGCCTGGACCAGCACCGGCTGGATCCGGCCAGCCACCGGGCGCCGAACGTGCTCGAGCAGCCGCGCTTGCAGGACCACCGGGCGCCGCTGGAACACATCCTCGAGGTGGCGCGCTGGCAGATGAACAGCCTGCACCAGCAGCTGGGTGGGGATGGACATGTCGTCCTGCTGACGGACGCCCAAGGCGTGGTGATCGACAGCGTGTTCAGGGAGGCCGAGCGGGCCGGGTTCCAGCGTGCGGGACTCTGGCTTGGCGCCATGTGGAGTGAAGACTGCGAAGGCACCAATGGTGTGGGGACCTGCCTGGTCGAGCGCCAGCCCGTGACCATCCGCCGTGACGAGCATTTCCGGGGGCGGCACGCCGGCCTGAGCTGTTCCGCCAGTCCGGTCTTCGCGCCGGGCGGCGAATTGCTGGCGGTGCTGAACCTGTCCTGCGCCGACACGGGGCATAGCCTGCACCAGCGCTCCCAGGCCATGGCATTGACCAACTTGTCGGCGAAGCTGATCGAGAACTGTTTTTTCCTTGGGCATGATCCGCATCGGTACCTGCTGCGCTTTCATCCCGAGCCCCGGTTCGTGGGACTGCTGGGGGAAGGTCTGATCAGTTTCGACGACGACGCGCGCATCTGCTCGGTCAACCAGGCGGCGCTCGAGCTGCTGGGCCTGGAGCGTGCGCAACTGGCAGGGAAACCCTTGAGGGTGCTGCTGGAGACGCCACTGCCACAGGTGCTTGGACAGGCCAGCCCGCAGCCGGGTATCTGCTGGCCGATGCGGCTGGCGGATGGGCGCCTGTTCTACGCGCAGCTGCGCCAGCCAGTGGGCCCCACGTTCAAGGCTCCGGCGCCGGCACCTGCGCTCGTCGACACCCGGGTCTGCCTGCAAGACCCGCGGCTGCAGCGCGGCCTGGCCCGCGCGGCGCGGGTGCTGGAGCGGGACGTGCCGGTATTCCTGCACGGCGAGACCGGCACCGGCAAGGAAGCCTTCGCCGCGGCACTGCATCGCGCCAGTTCGCGCGCGGGGCAGCCTTTCGTGGCGATCAACTGCGCGGCCATTCCTGAAACCCTCATCGAGAGCGAACTGTTTGGCTACCGTGGCGGCAGCTTCACCGGCGCCCGCAAGGAAGGCATGGTCGGCAAGCTGGAGCAGGCCCATCGTGGCGTGCTCTTTCTCGACGAGATCGGCGACATGCCGCTGGCCTTGCAGACCCGTCTGCTGCGTGTGCTGGAGGAGCGCGAGGTGGTCCCGCTGGGCAGCGTCACGGCGCGCCCGCTGGACGTGCGCCTGATCAGCGCCAGCCATCAGAACCTGCACGACTGCGTTGCCCAAGGGCGTTTCCGGGAAGACCTGTTCTATCGCCTCTGCGGCTACACCGTGCAGTTGCCGCCCCTGCGCGAGCGCGCGGACAAGCGCCCCCTGCTCGAGCTGCTGTTGCGTGAGGAGGCCGCGGGCATGGCCATTGCGCTGGATCCTGGGGTGATGGAGCGGCTGCTCGCGCACCCCTGGCCGGGAAATGTCCGGCAACTGCGTACGTGCCTGCGGACCTTGGTGGCGTTGGCCTGGGAGGGTCGAATCAGCCTGGAGGACGTGGCGGAGCTGTTGCCGGAGACGACGCAGGTCAGCGTGCCGGACGAGGCCCCGCTACGCACCCTGGAGCGGCAGACCCTG
>NZ_DATELE010000033.1:0-109053 GCF_035277045.1 Pseudomonas sp.
ACGGTGATGTAGTAGAAGACGTCCTGTTGCTCTTCGGTCATCTTCTTCATGCCGTCCTGAATGATCACCGCCAGCTCGTAGCCGTAGGTTGGATCGTAGGTGCGGCAGTTCGGGATGGTGGCAGCCAGCAGGTGGCTGTGACCGTCTTCGTGTTGCAGGCCTTCACCGTTCAGGGTGGTACGGCCGGCGGTGCCGCCGATCAGGAAGCCACGGGTACGGCTGTCGCCAGCGGCCCAGGCCAGGTCGCCGATACGCTGGAAGCCGAACATCGAGTAGAAGATGTAGAACGGCAGCATCGGCTGGTTGTGGTTGCTGTACGAGGTACCGGCAGCGATGAACGACGACATGGCGCCGGCTTCGTTGATGCCTTCCTCGAGGATCTGGCCCTTCTTGTCCTCGCGGTAGAACATCACCTGGTCCTTGTCGACTGGCTCGTAGAGCTGACCGACGGACGAGTAGATGCCCAGCTGGCGGAACATGCCTTCCATGCCGAAGGTACGGGCTTCGTCCGGGATGATCGGAACGATGCGCTGGCCGATTTCCTTGTCCTTGACCAGCTGCGCGAGGATGCGCACGAAAGCCATGGTGGTGGAGATTTCGCGGTCGCCCGAGCCGTCCAGGATCGCCTTCAGGGTTTCCAGTGGCGGGGTCGGGATGCTGAAGCTCTTGGCACGGCGCTGCGGCACGAAGCCACCCAGCGCGGCGCGGCGCTCGGCCAGGTAACGGGCCTCGGCGCTGCCTTCTTCAGGCTTGAAGAACGGCAGGTGCTCGAGGTCCGCGTCCTTGACCGGGATGTCGAAGCGGTCACGGAAGTGACGCAGGCTGTCGACGTCGACCTTCTTGGTGTTGTGCGCGGTGTTCTTCGCTTCGCCGGCACCGGTGCCATAACCCTTGATGGTCTTGGCCAGGATGACGGTCGGCTGCTCTTTGTGGTTGACCGCCTGGTGGTAGACCGCATAGACCTTGTACGGGTCGTGGCCGCCACGGTTGAGCTTCCAGATCTCGTCGTCGGACAGGTCGGCGACCATGGCCTTGAGTTCCGGGGTGTTGAAGAAGTGCTCACGGACGAACGCGCCGTCCTTGGCCTTGTAGTTCTGGTACTCGCCGTCGATGACTTCGTCCATGCGGCGCTGCAGGATGCCGTCGACGTCCTTGGCCAGCAGTGGGTCCCAGAAACGGCCCCAGACCACCTTGTTGACGTTCCAGCCACCGCCACGGAACACGCCTTCGAGTTCCTGGATGATCTTGCCGTTGCCGCGAACCGGGCCGTCGAGGCGCTGCAGGTTGCAGTTGATGACGAAGATCAGGTTGTCCAGCTTCTCGCGGCCTGCCAGGGAGATCGCGCCCAGGGATTCCGGCTCGTCGCACTCGCCGTCGCCCATGAAGCACCAGACCTTCTGCTTGCCGGCCGGGATGTAGCCGCGGGCTTCGAGGTACTTCATGAAGCGCGCCTGGTAGATCGCCTGGATCGGGCCAAGGCCCATCGAGACGGTCGGGAACTGCCAGAAGTCAGGCATCAGCCAAGGGTGCGGGTACGAGGACAGGCCGTTGCCGTCCACTTCCTGGCGGAAGTTGTTCATCTGGTCTTCGCTGATGCGGCCTTCCATGAAGGCGCGGGCGTAGACGCCAGGGGATGCGTGACCCTGGAAGAAGATCAGGTCGCCGCCGTGTTCGTCGGTCGGGGCCTGGAAGAAGTAGTTGAAGCCGATGTCGTACAGGGTGGCACTGGAGGCGAAGCTCGAAATGTGTCCGCCCAGGTCCGAGTCTTTCAGGTTGGTGCGCATGACCATGGCCAGGGCGTTCCAACGCACCATCGAGCGAATGCGGCGTTCCATGAACAGGTCGCCAGGCATGCGTGCTTCGTGGGTGACAGGGATGGTGTTGCGGTACGGCGTGGTGATCGCATACGGCAGCTGAGAGCCACTGCGGGTGGCCAGCTCGCCCATGCGGGTCATCAGGTAGTGAGCGCGGTCTTCGCCTTCTTTGTCGAGAACCGACTCCAGGGCGTCCAGCCATTCCTGGGTTTCGACGGGATCGAGGTCTTGCATGGCTTGCTCCAGGGCGGAAAGGCTTCCAGAATCGGTTGCCTGAGTTTGCGACTGGCCTTTTGGGCAGACGTCATGAATTCTTGGATTACCGGAGTGTGATCCGGCGCCGTGTAGTTTTACTACAAATGCACTCGCATTTCATGCTTTTGCATTTTGGGGGTAGTAGTAAAACTACAGGAAAGCGGCGTATTGCCGCTACCCGGGTTGTGGGGAAAAACGATACCGGTGGTGAAGAACGGCTTCTTGGCGGGTGATTATTGATGGTTGATGCCAGTAAATCGCTTTTTCCAGCTATTAATAACTTTTGTATGACAGTCCAACCGTGGTCCGGTCCCCCCGTGGCCGACTCTAACCCTCACCAACTCGCCGATCAAGGATAGACCATGCGCCTGCCTTTGCCGTCCGACCTGCCTGCCGCTCTCCAGCCTCTGCTCACGCGTAACGAGCAATCCTTGCGCGAGGCACTGGGCGCTCATCCGGAGCTCGACCTGGCCAGCGTGGGCGAGGTTCACCGCGCCCAGTTCGATCAGGTTGCCGCGGCCAGTGACTTTGTCCTCGACCAGGCCCTGCGTGAGCCCGGCGTGCTGTTCGAGCTGCTCGCAAGCGGCGAGATGGACCGCGCTTTCGCCCCCGGCCAATTGTGCGCCCAGGTGGCGGCAGCGGCCCAGGCAGCGCAGAGCGACGACGAGCTGGCGCGCAACCTGCGCCGCGAGCGCAATCGCCAGCAGGTGCGCATCATCTGGCGCGACCTGACCCGCCAGGCCGACCTGCGCGAGACCTGCCGCGACCTGTCGGACCTCGCCGACGCCGCCATCGACCAGGCTTATCAGTGGCTGTACCCACGCCATTGCCAGCAGTTCGGCACGCCGATCGGCCACCGCAGCGGCCAGCCGCAGCACCTGGTGGTGCTGGGCATGGGCAAGCTGGGGGCGGTCGAGCTGAACCTTTCGTCGGATATCGACCTGATCTTCGCGTTCCCGGAGGGTGGCGAGACCGAGGGGGTCAAGCGCTCGCTCGACAACCAGGAGTTTTTCACCCGGCTCGGCCAGCGGTTGATCAAGGCGCTGGACCCGGTCACCGTCGATGGCTTCGTGTTCCGCGTTGACATGCGTCTGCGCCCTTATGGCTCCGCGGGTGCCCTGGTGCTCAGCTTCAACGCGCTCGAGCAGTACTACCAGGACCAGGGCCGCGACTGGGAACGCTACGCCATGATCAAGGCCCGGGTGGTCGCCGGCGACCAGGCGGCCGGCGCGCAACTGCAAGACATGCTCAAGCCTTTTGTCTACCGGCGTTACCTGGACTTCTCGGCCATCGAGGCGCTGCGCACCATGAAGCAGCTGATCCAGCAGGAAGTGCGGCGCAAGGGCATGGCCGAGAACATCAAGCTCGGCGCGGGCGGCATCCGCGAGGTCGAGTTCATCGCCCAGGCCTTCCAGCTGATCCATGGCGGCCGCGACCTGAGCCTGCAGCAGCGCCCGCTGCTCAAGGTGCTGGCGACCCTCGAAGGCCAGGGCTACCTGCCGCCCGCGGTGGTGGCCGAACTGCGCGAGGGGTATGCGTTCCTGCGCTACACCGAGCATGCGATCCAGGCCATCGCCGACCGCCAGACGCAGATGCTGCCCGACGGCGACACCGACCGCGCGCGCATCGCCTACATGCTCGGCTTTGCCGACTGGGACAGTTTCCATGCCCAGCTCATGCATTGGCGTGGACGCATCGACTGGCATTTCCGCCAGGTCATCGCCGACCCGGATGAAGACGAAGGCGAGGACAGCGAGCTGGTGGTCGGTGGCGAGTGGTCGCCGCTGTGGGAGCAGGCGCAGGACGAGGAAGCCGCGTGCCGCCAGCTGCAGGAAGCCGGCTTCGCCGATGCCGCCAAGGCCCTGCGCCAGCTTGCCGGGCTGAGAGCGAGCCCGGCGCTGCGTTCGATGCAGCGCATTGGCCGCGAGCGGCTGGATGCGTTCATCCCACGGCTGCTGGCCCAGGCCGTCGAGCACGACGACCCGGACCTGGTGCTCGAGCGCGTCCTGCCGCTGGTCGAGGCCGTGGCTCGGCGCTCGGCCTACCTGGTGCTGCTGACCGAAAACCCGGGCGCGCTGCGCCGGCTCCTGACCCTGTGCGCGGCCAGTCCCTGGATTGCCGAACAGATCACCCGCTTCCCGCTGTTGCTCGACGAACTGCTCAACGAGGGCCGGCTGTTCAGCCCGCCGCTGGCGCCGGAGCTTGCCAGTGAGCTGCGCGAACGCCTGACACGCATTCCCGAGGACGACCTTGAGCAGCAGATGGAAGCCCTGCGTCACTTCAAGCTGGCCCACAGCCTGCGGGTGGCGGCCTCGGAGATCACCGGCAACCTGCCGTTGATGAAGGTCAGCGACTACCTGACCTGGCTGGCCGAGGCGATTCTCGACCAGGTGCTTGCACTCGCCTGGCGCCAGACCGTGGCGCGCCACGGCCAGCCCAGGCGCAGCGATGGCAGCCTGTGCGACCCTGGCTTCGTCATCGTCGGCTATGGCAAGGTTGGCGGCCTCGAGCTGGGCCATGGCTCGGACCTGGACCTTGTGTTCATCCACGACGGCGATCCGCAGGCCGACACAGATGGCGCCAAGCCAATCGACAGCGCGCAGTTCTATACACGCCTCGGGCAGCGCATCATCCACCTGCTGACCACCCAGACCAACTCTGGCCAGCTCTACGATGTGGACATGCGTTTGCGTCCCTCTGGTGCGGCCGGGCTGCTGGTCAGCTCGCTCGGCGCCTTCGAGCGTTACCAGCAGAGCGAGGCCTGGACCTGGGAGCACCAGGCGCTGGTGCGGGCGCGGGTGCTGGTGGGCTGCGCGCAGGTGGCCAGTGCCTTTGAAGGCGTGCGCGCCCGGGTGCTGGGCAAGGCCCGGGATCTGGCCACGTTGCAGGCCGAGGTGAGCGAGATGCGCGCCAAGATGCGCGGCAGCCTGGGCACCCGGATCACCGCTGCGGGCACGGCGGCCAATGCCTTCGACCCTGGCGTGCCGTTCGACATCAAGCAGGATGCCGGCGGCATTGTCGATATCGAGTTCATGGTGCAGTACGCGGCGCTGGCCTGGTCGCACGATCACCCGGCGTTGCTGCGCTGGACCGACAATATCCGCATCCTCGAAGAGCTTGAGCAGGCCGGGCTGATGCCGGCCAGCGATGCCGTGCTGTTGCGCGAGGTGTACAAGGCATTTCGCTCGGCCTCGCACCGCCAGGCCCTGCAGAAACAGGCGGGGGTGATCGATGCGGCGCAGTTTTCCGATGAGCGCAGGGAAGTGCGGCGGATCTGGGCGGAGATGGGGTTGAGCTGACCGGGTTGACTGGGTGGGCCTCTTCGCTGGCAAGCCAGCTCCCACAGATACAGCGCCGTTCTTGATGTCAGCGCTGTACCTGTGGGAGCTGGCTTGCCAGCGAAGAGGTCAGCCACGCCCCAACTGTCACTGCAGGACCCCGTGGTACACTGCCCGCCACATAGCCTGAATATAAAGAGGGGAGGCCAGGTCGTCCTGTCGCCTGCGCCTCCCCGACCGTTTCTGGATGAACCATGAGAATTCTGATCATTGGGCCTAGCTGGGTAGGCGACATGGTGATGGCGCAGACCCTGTTCCAGTGCCTGAAGCAACGTCACCCCGACTGCGTGATCGATGTGCTGGCGCCCGAGTGGAGCCGCCCGATCCTCGAGCGCATGCCCGAAGTGCGCCAGGCCTTGAGCTTTCCGCTCGGCCACGGCGCGCTCGAGCTGGGCACCCGCCGGCGCATCGGCAAGTCGCTGGTCGGCCAGTACGACCAGGCCATCCTGCTGCCCAACTCGCTGAAGTCGGCGCTGGTGCCGTTTTTCGCCGGCATCGCCCGGCGCACCGGCTGGCGCGGCGAAATGCGCTGGGGCCTGCTCAACGACGTGCGCAAGCTCGACAAGGCACGCTACCCGCTGATGATCGAGCGCTTCATGGCGCTGGCCTATCCGGACGGTACCGACCTGCCCACGCCTTACCCACGGCCGCGCCTGCGCATCGAGGGCGAGAGCCGTGATGCCGCCCTGGCCAAGTTCGGCCTGGCACTGGACCGTCCGGTGCTGGCGTTGTGCCCCGGGGCCGAGTTTGGCGAAGCCAAGCGCTGGCCTTCGGAGCACTACGCCCAGGTCGCCGAGGCGAAGATCCGCGAAGGCTGGCAGGTCTGGCTGTTCGGCTCGAAGAAGGATCACCCGGTGGGCGAGTCGATTCGCGAGCGCCTGATCCCGGGCCTGCGCGAGGAGTCGGTCAACCTCAGCGGCGAAACCTCCCTGGCCGAGGCCATCGACCTGATGTCCTGCGCCGCCGCGGTGGTGTCCAACGATTCGGGCCTGATGCACGTGGCCGCTGCCCTGGACCGCCCTCTGGTGGCGGTCTACGGCTCTACCTCGCCAGGCTTCACGCCACCGCTGGCCGACCAGGTCGAGGTGGTGCGCCTGGGCCTGGAATGCAGCCCCTGCTTCGACCGCACCTGCCGCTTCGGCCACTACAACTGCCTGCGCCTGCTCGAGCCCAACGCCGTGATCGCGGCCTTGCAACGCCTCGACGGCCCAGGCCTGATCGATGTCATGGCCGAGGTCGACTGAGTGCGGGTACTGATCATCAAGACCTCGTCCCTGGGCGATGTCATTCACACCCTGCCGGCCATCACCGACGCAGCCCATGCCATCCCTGGCATCCGCTTCGACTGGGTGGTGGAAGAGGGCTTCGCGGAAATCCCCAGCTGGCACCCGGCCGTCGACCAGGTGATCCCGGTGGCGATCCGCCGCTGGCGCAAGAACCTCTGGCAGACCTTCAAGAGCGGAGAGTGGCGCCAGTTCAAGCAGCGCCTGCGCGAGCGCCAGTACGACCTGGTGATCGACGCCCAGGGCCTGGTCAAGTCAGCCTGGCTGACCCGCTACGTGAAGGCGCCGGTGGCCGGCCTGGACCGCTATTCGGCCCGCGAGGGCTGGGCAAGCCGCTTCTACGACCGGCCGCTGTCGGTCGCGGTCGGGCAGCACGCGGTGGAGCGGGTGCGCACGCTGTTCGCCCTGGCGCTGGCCTATGACCTGCCCGAAGGGCTGGGCAACTACGGCCTCGACCTGGACCGCCTGCAACTGCCGCCCGCCGCGCCCTACGTGGTGTTCCTGCATGGCACCACCTGGGCCACCAAGCACTGGCCCGAGGCCTACTGGCGCGAGCTGGCCGAGCGCTTGGGCCGTAAAGGTCTGCAGGTGCGGCTGCCATGGGGCAACCCGGCCGAGCAGGCGCGCGCCGAGCGCATCGCCCACGGCCTGGAGCATTGCCAGGTGCTGCCCAAGCTGAACCTGGCCGGCGTTGCGCGCGTGCTGGCGGGCGCCAAGGCGTGCGTTGCCGTCGACACCGGCCTGGGCCACCTGGCCGCGGCACTGGATGTGCCGACCGTGTCGCTGTATGGCCCGACCAACCCGGGCCTGACCGGCGCCTATGGCAAGTCCCAGGTGCACCAGGCCAGCAGTTTCCCCTGCGCGCCCTGCATGCAGAAGAAATGCACCTACAAACCGAGCGCCGAGGACCTGCGCCGGTACGATCTCAAACGCGAGTGGCCACTGTGCTTCACTCGCCTGAATCCCGAGCATGTGGCGAGCCGCTTGAGCGCGTTGCTGCTGGCTGAGGATGTCCGTTGATGCAACTGGCTTTCGTGCTGTACAAATATTTCCCCTTCGGTGGCCTGCAACGCGATTTCATGCGCATTGCCCTGGAATGCCAGAAACGCGGCCATCGGATCCGCGTCTACACGCTGATCTGGGAAGGCGATATTCCGCCTGGCTTCGAGGTGCTGGTGGCGCCGGTCAAGGCGCTGTTCAACCATCGCCGCAACGAGAAGCTCAGCGCCTGGATGGAGGCCGACCTGGCCAAGCGCCCGGTCGACCGGCTGATCGGCTTCAACAAGATGCCCGGGCTGGACGTCTACTACGCCGCCGACGGCTGTTTCGAGGACAAGGCGCAGAACCTGCGCAACAGCCTGTACCGACGCTGGGGCCGCTACCGGCACTTCGCCGAGTACGAGCGCGCGGTGTTCGCCAAGGACGCCCGCACCGAGATCCTGATGATTTCCGAGGTGCAGCAGCCGCTGTTCATCAAGCACTACGACACGCCGGTCGAGCGTTTCCACCTGCTGCCGCCGGGTATTTCCCACGACCGTCGGGCACCGGCCAATGCCGCGCAGGTCCGCGCCGATTTCCGCAAGGAGTTCGGCCTGGGCGATGACGACCTGCTGCTGGTGCAGATCGGCTCGGGCTTCAAGACCAAGGGCCTCGACCGCAGCCTCAAGGCCTTGGCTGCCTTGCCCGCGGCGCTGCGCAAGCGCACGCGGCTGATGGTCATCGGCCAGGACGATCCCAAGGTGTTCCAGCTGCAAAGCGCGGCCCTGGGCCTGGGCGAGCAGGTGCAGTTTCTCAAGGGCCGCAGCGATATCCCGCGGTTCCTGCTCGGTGCCGACCTGCTGATCCACCCGGCCTACAACGAAAACACCGGCACCGTGCTGCTAGAAGCCCTGGTCGCCGGCCTGCCAGTGCTGGTCTCGGCCGTCTGCGGCTATGCCCATTACATCGCCCAGGCGGACAGCGGCCTGGTGCTCGACGACCCGTTCGAGCAGCAGCAGCTCAACGGCTATCTGCAGCGCATGCTCGAGGATGACCAGGCCCGCGCCGACTGGGGCCGCAATGGCTTGTCGTTCGCCGACAGCGCCGACCTGTACAGCATGCCGCAGCATGCCGCCGACGTTATCCTGGCTCCGGAGCGCGCATGAAACTGATACTGGCCGAACCCTTCAAGCGCCTGTGGGCCAAGCGCGATCCCTTCGAGGCCGTCGAGGCCCTGCAGGGCGAGGTGTACCGCGAGCTCGAAGGCCGCCGTACCCTGCGCACCGAAGTCGAGGGCAAGGGCTATTTCGTCAAGATCCACCGCGGCATCGGCTGGGGCGAGATCTTCAAGAACCTGTTCAGCGCCAAGCTGCCAGTGCTCGGCGCCGGCCAGGAATGGCGCGCCATCGAGCGCCTGCACCAGGCCGGCGTGCCGACCATGACCGCCGTGGCCTATGGCGAGCGCGGCAGCAATCCGGCCGCGCAGCATTCGTTCATCGTCACCGAGGAGCTGGCGCCCACCGTCAGCCTGGAAGACTTCAGCCTCGACTGGGTCCGCCAGCCACCCGAGTCACGGCTCAAGCGGGCCCTGATCGCCGAAGTGGCCAGGATGACCGGCACCATGCACCGCGCCGGCGTCAACCACCGCGACTGCTACATCTGCCACTTCCTGCTGCACACCGACCGTCCGGTGACGGCCGACGGCTTCAGGCTGTCGCTGATCGACCTGCACCGCGCCCAGACCCGCCCGAGCATCTCGCGGCGCTGGCGCGACAAGGACCTGGCGGCGCTGTACTTTTCGGCGCTCGACATCGGCCTCACCCGCCGCGACAAGCTGCGCTTCCTGCGTGGCTACTTCCAGCAGCCGCTGCGCCAGGTGCTGGCCGAGGAGGCCGCCTTGCTCAGCTGGCTCGAAGGCAAGGCGCAGAAGCTCTATGAGCGTAAACAACGCTATGGGGACGCGCTCTGATGGCGGGCTGGACACTGGCGCCTGGCTATGAGGCCCTGGCGACGGAATTCGGCAGCCTCGATGCGGTGTTTGCACTGGAGGGCGAACGCCTGACCCGCGACCTGCTCAGCGAGGTGATCCGGGTACAGCGCGAGGGCATCAACTTCTACGTCAAGCGCTACACCGGTGCCGGCAAAGGCCTGCGCCGATATGTGGGGCGGCCGCGCATCAAGGCCGAGTGGCAAAACCTCAGGCAGTTCGCCAAGTGGGGTATTCCCACCGCCGAGGTGGTCGCCCACGGGCTCGAGCGCAATGGCCTGGGCTTTGGCCGTGGCGCGATGATCACCCGCGAGCTGCCGCGCACCGAGGACCTGTCGGTGCTGGCCGAGCGCAACGATCCGCGCCTGGCCGATCGCCGCTGGGTCGATCACCTGAGCCGCCAGCTGGCCGCGCACACGCGGGTGATGCACGATCATCACTTTGCCCACAACGATCTCAAATGGCGCAACCTGCTGGTCGATGACCGGGGCACGCTATTTTTCATCGATTGCCCGACCGGCGACTTCTGGCGCGGCTTCATGCTGCGCCATCGGGTCATCAAGGACCTGGCCTGCCTGGACAAGGTCGCCAAATATCACCTGTCGGCAACCCAGCGCTTGCGTTTCTACCTGCAATACCGCAGGCAGGCGCGCCTGAACGCGGCGGACAAGACGCGCATCCGGCTCGTGGTGGGTTTCTTCGAGGGACGCGAATGAGCGATTTCCTGGCCAGCACCGATGTGGCGCTGCTGCAGCGTCATGGCCTTGCCGACTTCGATGCCTTGTGGAACGTGCAGCTCGACGCCGTGGACGAACCGAACACCGGCCGCGGCGGCTGGAGCAGCGTCTATCGCCTGGAGCTCGAGGGCAAGGGTTACTACCTCAAGCGCCAGAGCGACTACCTGACCCGCACCCTGCATCATCCGTTCGGCGAGCCGACCTTCGCCCGCGAGTTTCGTAACATCAGCCGCTACGAGCAGCTGCGCATTCCGGCCTTGCAGGCGGTGTTCTACGGTGAACGCAGGGTCGCTGGCGAGCGCCGCGCGATTCTCATGACCCGTGCCCTGGACGGCTGGAGCGACCTGGACAGCCTGCTCGCGCGGTGGCCGCAGCTCGACGCCGTGCAGCGGGTAGGCATCCTGCAGGCCTGCGGGCAGCTGGCGCGAACCCTGCACAGGGCCGGCCAGATGCACGGTTGTTTCTACCCCAAGCACATATTCCTGCGTAAGCGCAGCACCGGCTGGCAAGCGCAACTGATCGACCTGGAAAAGACCCGGCCGCTGCTGTTCGGCAAGCGTGACCGGCTCAAGGACCTGGAGCCGTTGTTGCGCCGGGCGGGTGCCTGGAGCGAGGGCGATGTACGTTGCTTGCTCGCCACCTACCTCCAACAGCCAGCGGACAGTGCCCTGGTCGACAACTGGCTGCAGCGCCTGGTGCAGCGCCGCCGTGAAAAAGAGGCCCACTGATGCGTTTGTCTGAACTCAAGAATGCCGGGCGTGCCCCGGTGTTGCCACTGTCGGTAACCCTGGCCGATGCGGCTGGTCCGGCCGAACTGCAGCTGCTCAGCCTGCTGCGCGTACTGCCGGGCCAGCGTTATGTCGGCGCCGGTATCTGGCGGGGCAGGACGGTGCTGGCCAAGTTGCTGGTCGGCAGCAGCGCACCGCGGCACTTCCAGCGCGAGCGCGATGGCGCCCGCCTGATGGCCGCCCAGGACCTGACCACCCCGCGGCTGCTGGCCGATGGCCTGGAGCAGGGTGAAGGCGGCTGGTTGCTGTTCGAGTTTCTTGAAGAGGCCCAGAGCCTGGGCGACGCCTGGGCCGAGGTCGAGGCCCTGCCGCCCTTGGCAGACGAGCAGCAGCTGGTGCTTGGTGAAGCCCTGACCGCCGTTGCGCAGATGCACGCCAAAGGCCTGTGGCAGGAAGACCTGCACCTGGACAACCTGCTGCGCTGCGATGGCCGCCTGTACCTGATCGACGGCGCAGGCATCAAGGCCGAGCAGCCGGGGCAGCACCTGTCGCGCCAGCGCGTGCTGGAAAACCTCGGGGTGTTCTTCGCCCAGTTGCCCAAGCGCCTGGAGCCCTTCATCGAAGAGCTGCTGGTGCACTACCTGCTGGCCAACGCCGAGCACGCCTTGCCGCTGGAGGCCTTGCAGAAGCAGGTCGACAAGGTCCGCGGCTGGCGCCTGAAGGATTACCTCGACAAGGCCGGGCGCGAGTGCACGCTGTTCAGCGTCGAACGTAGCCTGTCGGGCCTGCGCGCCGTGCGCCGCAAGGAAGCCGCGGCGATGCTGCCCGTGCTGGAACAGGCCGATGCGCTGATCGACCAGGGCCATCTGTACAAGACCGGCGGCGCCGCCAGCGTGGCGCGCGTGGAGGTGGACGGGCGTTCGCTCGTGCTCAAGCGCTACAACATCAAGAACACCGCCCATTGGTTCAAGCGCTTCTGGCGCCCAAGCCGGGCCTGGCATGCGTGGATCGAAGGGCATCGCCTGGAGTTTCTCGGCATTGCCACGCCCAGGCCGCTGGCGGTGCTGGAGCAGCGGGTCATGGGCCTGCGCAGCCGGGCGTACCTGGTGACCGAGTACGCCGATGGCCCCGACCTGGTCGCAAGCTTCGCGCCCTACGTCGACAGCGGCGAGGTGCCCCAGGCGCAGTTGCAGGCCCTGCAGGACTTGTTGCAACAACTGATCCGCGAGCGCATCAGCCATGGCGACATGAAGGGCCACAACCTGTTCTGGCAGGACGGCCAATGGGCGCTGATCGACCTGGATGCCATGACCCAGCATGCCACCGGGCTCAGTTTCGCCCCTGCCTTTGCCCGTGACCGGGCACGGCTGCTGCGCAACTGGCCCGCGGGCAGTGCCCTGCACCAGCGCCTCGATCAGCTGCTGCCGCGTATCACCGGGTAGAGCGCGGGCAGCGCCAGCCATTCGCTGGCGCGGCCGGCCTGGCGCAGGCGGATGCGCCACGTGTCATCCTGCCAGCGCAGCACCGCCCAGGCGGTGCGCTCGCCGCTGGCGGTGGCGGGAAGGCGCAGGTGGTAATGCCCCTCGAGCAAGTGGCGGCGCAGCGGCAGTTGCAGCGCCCCTGCCTGCAGGTACAGCTGGCCATCGGCCGAGTACAGGGCCTGGGGCCCAGGCACGGGATCACCCGCGAGCGGTTCAGCCAGCGCGCAATCGGCGAACAGTTGCTCCAGGTACGGCAGCCCGTCGTACCAGAGCAGCGGTGAATCCACCACCCAGTCGCCATTTTCCAAGCGTTTCACCGGCACCTTGAGGTAGGCATTGGGCTGGCGCGGGTCGACCGCCCGCCAGCGCTGGCCATCGTAGGCAACCTGATAATGCGTGCCGTGCTTGTCCTGGATGTAGTACTGGCGCAGGCCATGGCTCGACGCGCGGTGTTCGAAGATGCCTTCGCCCTGTTGTCCATGGCTGAAATCGCGCAGGTGCCGAAGCTCGGGCTTGGCGGTGTAATGCACCGGGATCGGCGCGGACGGTGGCTTGGGGACCCCGCGCATGGCCTGGCGCATGACGGTCGAGCCGGCAAAGCTGTTGATCGCATCGACCGTGTGGCTGAGCGCGTTGAACGCATGGTCCAGGGCTTCCTCACGGTCCTCTTGCTCCAGCGCCTCCAGGCCGTTGATCACCGAGATGGCCGCCCGCCCGAACGCCAGTGCCGACAGTGGCCGGCTGGGCAGCGCGATGCTCACCAGGTCGAGCAGCAGCCAGAGCGTGTTCAGCGCCGTCTCGCCGAGCAGCTCAAGGTTGCTGCGGGTGCTCTGGTCGACCACCGACATCAGCGCGCGGACCTCGGCCAGGTAGCAGGCCTTGAACAGGTTCCCGTCGATGACCGGGCGGGCCACGTGTGGGCCCAGGCCACCCTTGAGTAGCATGGTTTCGATGCGCGTGGCGTCTGCCAGTGGCATGCGCTGGGCCACATAGCCGCGCAAGGCGGCGCTGCCGCGCAGCGAACGCAGCATGTGCCGGGTATTGCGGTACTCGCGCCAGGGCCGGCGGTCGGGCGCGTCCGGTGCATAGACCACGAACGAGTTGATGCTTCGCACCTCGGCGTTGAGCAGTAGCACGCCCTGGACCGTATGACCCTGGATCACCAGCTGGCGCACGCTGATCCGGTGTTCTTCCACCGTGGCCCGCCAGTTGCTGTCGGGGTAATGCAGGATGGTCTTGACCCAGCGATAGCCCTGCTCGAGCGGGTCGGCCAGAAAGTGCCCGGCATACCTGGCCTTGACGGCCTCGGCCTGCATGCGCGCATGGCTGATACGGCCGTGAGCCTCCTGTCGCCACTGCCCGGCAGGGGAGTCCACAAGGTGCGTGTTCAGGTAACGGATATAGCCACTGCCAGCATCGAGCCCGCGGATCATCTGCCGTACGGCCGCAGGGGACACGCCCTCCACCTCGCTGCCATCTGCCCAGTGCACGCGGGCGGTCAGCCAGTAGTCGACGTCGAACCAGGCAATATTCAGCAGCGCCAGCTCGTCCAGGTTGTAGGTGACGTTGAGCAGCTCCACGGTATCGCCGACTTGCGGTCGGCTGACCGCTGGAATGTAGCCGGTGGGCATCAGCGGATTGATGACGGGCCCGATTTGCCGGGCCAGGGTGACGCTGACCTTGATTTCAGCCGGGTCCAGCGCTTGGCCGCAATCAATGCTCAGGCGTTCGCGCAGGCGCAGGCGGGTCCAGGCGAGCAGGGTATTGCGCTGGCGAAACTGCTCGACGGTGAGGATGCCGGGCGCGCCCGCCCGTTCCACAGCGATCACCAGTGCCTGCATGGCCTGCATGATATGGGTCAGCGTTTGCGGAGTACTGTTGCGCATCCAGCTGGGCAGGTGTTTTTCCAGCAGCAGGGCGTAGCGGGTGGAGAGGGAATGCTTGCTGTCGAGGTCTGGCAGCAGGTCCATCGACTTGGCCAGCACGGCGTCGAATTCCGCGAGACGCAAGCGGGTGTCCTGGTTCCAGGCCTTGATCCACGCCTCGCTCACCCGTGCGGCCTGGGTCTCGAGCAGGTGCGCCAGCTGCTCTTCCAGCAGGTTGTCGGCGAACCAGTCGAAGCGCAGGCGCTCGGCGAGCAAGATGTTGTCCCGGTCGCGCTGGCGCTTGCACAGGCGCAGCATGGGCTCGCGTTGCAGCGGATCGTCCAGGCGTTCGCACACTTCGGTGTGCAGCTCGGCGAGACTGGCGAAGGCTTCGATCCCGTGCGACAGCGTGCAGAGCACGGCGTGGCCGACGCTGGCGTGCTGGTCGAGCATCTGCCCGGTCGGGCCCGTGGCCACGATGACCAACGCGCCGGGCAGGTACGCGCGCCAGTGCGGTGAGCCGATGTCGAGCAGCGGCCGGTACACCTGTGGCCGCTGCGCGGCGGGCAGGTGCTGGCGCTGCCAGGCGTGGGGCAGCTCCAGGCAAAGGCGCAGCGACGTGGCATGCTCGAGGGGCAGGGTGACATCCGCCAGGCGCAGGGCGATCTCGTCGAGCAGCTGTTCGTGGCGAAGGTGCAACAGGCGGTCGCGGCGGCGGGTGCCCTGGGCATCCTGTTCGGACCAGTAGTCGGCCAGGCGGGCGTGGAACCGCGGGCGCAGCTGGCCGTCAGGCAGCAGATCGCGGACGTGTGAGTCGTCTTCCGGCCGCGGTCCGGGCAAGGTATCGTCGAGCACCTGTTTCAGGCTGGGCACTGGGTGCAGGAGTGCTTGCAGCTGTGTGTCACGCGACTTGAAACGTTGCAGGGGTGTCATGCCAGGGCTCCGGTAATAATGGGAGCCAGGCATGTTGGGGGCTTCTGACAAGCGCGGGCGGTAACCCGCTAGTTCATCCCCTGCGCCTTGGCCAGAGGCCGCGCAGGCCAAGCGCCGCGGGCAGGCCAAGGCCGAGCCAGGACAGCGCGTCCCAGGCGCCATCGCCCAGCAATGCCGCGAACAGGCCCACGCCGCCCAGCACGCCGATGGCCAGCGGCCAGGCGAAGATACGCGCGGTCGACTGGGACCTGTGACTCATGCCCGTGCCTCCCTTGTCTGTGGCCGGCGGTGCTTGCCCCACCACAGGTACAGGCCGCTGCCCAGCACGATGATGGTCAGCACATCGAGCACCGCCCAGAGGATCTGCATCGGGCGCCCGCCGTAGTCGCCAAAGTGCAGCGGCTGCGACAGGCCCATGGCGTCCATGTACCACGGCCGCTCGCCCACGGCGGTGACCGCCAGGGTACGGGCGTCGATCAGTACCGGGGTGAGCAGGTGGGAGGTGAGGTGGGTGCTGCCTTTCATGAAGACCGCGTAGTGGTGTTCGCTGGAAAAGCGCGTGCCGGGAAAGGCGATGAAGTCGGGTTGCATGCCGGGCGCGGCCCCGGCGGCGATCTGCAGCACGTGGCTGGCCGGCGCGCGAGCTGTCAGCGGTGGCGCATCGCGGTAGGGCGCGACCATGGCGGCGAGGCTCTCGTTGCGCCAGGCGGCGATGACCAGGTCGGCGCAGGCGCTGATTACCCCGGTGATGCCCACCACCAGGGCCCAGGTCAGGGTGACGATGCCGATCAGGTTGTGCAGGTCGAGCCAGCGCAGGCGCCGTGATTTTTCGTGGCGCACGGTGGCGAATGCCAGGCGGCGCATGAAGGGCGCGTAGAGCACGGTGCCCGAGATGACCGCGATGACGAACAGCAGGCCCATGAATGCCAGCAGCAGCTTGCCGGGCAGGCCGGCGAACATGTCCACGTGCAGGCGCAGCAGGGTCATCATCAGTCCGCTGTTGGCGGACGGCATGGCGACGGCCTCGCCGGTGCGAGCGTCGAGCATGAAAGTGTGCGACGAATTGGGCTCGGTGCCGGCGGTGGCGGCCATGATGGCGACCACGCCGTTGCGCTCGTCCTCGTCGTAGCCGAAGTACTGCATCACCTCGCCAGGGCGATGGGCCTGGGCCTTGAGCACCAGTTGCTCAAGGTCCAGGTGCGGAGTGTCGGCGGGCATTGCGCGCAGTGCTGGTGCGTCGCCGAGCAGGTGCTCCAGCTCGTGGTGGAAGATCAGCGGCAGGCCGGTCAGGGCGAGCAGCAGCAGGAACAGCGTGCAGATCAGGCTGGTCCAGGTGTGGATCGCGGACCAGCGGCGGATGGTTGGGCTTTTCATGGAGGCTCCAGGGGCCGGCGGCGCTGCCCCGATTCACATCAGAACTTGTAGTTCACGCTCGCCACCACGTTGCGTTCGTCGCCGTAGTAGCAGTAGTAGCCATCACACGTCGACAGGTAATCCTTGTTGAAGACATTTTTCGCATCCACGGCAATGGTCACGCCCTCGAGCGTGTTGTTCAGGCGGCCGAGGTCGTAGTGCACCGAGGCGTCGTAGACCGTGTACGAGCCCACATGTCCCCAGTCGGTGTTGGTGGTGTTGCCATAGGTATCACCGACGTAACGCACCCCGACACCCATGCCAAAGCCGTCCAGCACGCCGCTGCGCCATGTGTAGTCGGCCCATGCCGTGGCCTGGTTGCGTGGAACCTGGGCCATGCGCTTGCCTTCCTCGGCGCTGGTGCCTTTGGTGATCTCGCTGTCGTTGTAGGTATAGGAACCCACCAGTTTCAGGTTCTCGTTGACGTCGGAGACGGCTTCCAGCTCCAGGCCGCGCACACGGACTTCGCCGACCTGGCGGGTGACATTCGCCTCGGTCACCGACAGGTTTTCCTGGGTCAGGTCGAAGACCGCCGCCGTCAGCAAGGTGGTGCTGCCAGGTGGCTGGTATTTGATGCCGAGCTCGTATTGCTTGCCTTCGGTTGGCTTGAAGGCCTGGGTACTGTTGACGACCGAACCTGAGGCCGCCTGGAACGACTCGGCGTAGGAAATGTAAGGCGTCAGGCCGTTGTCGAAGACATAGCTCAGCGCAGCGTTGCCGCTGAATTTCTTGTCGCGCTGGGTGTTCGTCGCATCGCCCTGGTTGTGGAAGGTGGTCCCGGTATGGACCCAGTCCTCCCGTCCACCCAGAGTCAGGCGCCAGTTGTCCAGGGCCATCTGGTCCTGGAGGTAAAGACCGGTCTGCTGGGTCTTCTGTGTGTAGTCATACATGTCGAAGTAGCTGACGTTGGAGAAATCCTGGCCGTAGACCGGATTGCGGATGTTGCTGGCCGGCACGCCAGCCGACCCCCAGCGCCAGCGCGCGTCGCTGGTGGAGCGCTGGTGATCGAGGCCCAGCAGCAGCGTGTGACGGATGGCGCCAGTCTCGAGGTCGGCCTGGAAGTTGTTGTCCACGGCGAACTGGCCGATGTCCTCCTCGACGATGCCCGCTGTGCGCTGGACGGTGCCGTCGGCGCTGACGGCCTCGTCCGGGCCGGCAGGCCAGATCGAACCTCCTGCGGTAATGCCCTTGAAGTCGAGTTCGTTGCGGGTGTAACGCAGGTTCTGGCGGAACTGCCAGGTATCGTTCAGACGAGTCTCGAAGGCATAACCCAGCGCGTAGTAGGTGCGGTCATAGGACTCCCAGTCCGGGTCTCCGAGGTTCTTGTGATGCGAGATCTTGCCGGCCGGGCTGCTCAGCTTGGTGCCTTGCAGCGGCAGGAACTGTCCGGTGATGCCGGTATCATCGCGGGTGTACTGCGAAATGAAGGTCAGCCTGGTGTCGTCATTGATGTTCCAGGTCAGGCTGGGGGCGATGTTGTAGCGCTTGTCCGGAACATGATCGATGGGCGAGTTGCTGTCGCGCACGGTACCGCTGACGCGGTAGAGGAACTGGCCCTGGTCGTCGACCTTGCCGGTGCTGTCGAAGTTGATCTGCTTGTGTTCGTTGCTGCCGGCCTGCAGTTCCACTTCGTGGCTGCTTTCGTCCTGCGGGCGGCGCGTGGTCATGTCCAGCATGCCGCCCGGCGGGGTCTGGCCGTAGACGGAGGAGGCGGGGCCGCGCAACACGGCGATGCGTTCCAGGTTCCAGGGTTCGATCTTCGGTGTGGCGTAGTTGCCCTTGGGCAGGGGCAGGCCATCGAGGAACTGTGTCGGCACGAAGCCGCGCACCAGCAACCAGTCGCTGCGCGAGTCCGACCCATAGCCGCTGCTCTGCACGCCTGCGGTGTAGCGCAACGCGTCATTGAGGTTGAGGACGGGACGGTCCTCCATTTGCTGGCGGGTGATGACCGTGACCGAGCGAGGCAGCTCGGCGATGGCGGTATCCGTCTTGGTGCCCGCCGCCGTGCGCGTTGCCACATACCCATCGGCCGCGCCCCAGGCGCTCTCGATGCTGCTGCTGGCATCGATGCTGGTTTCCGGCAGTGCCAGGGTGCCTTCGGCGGCCGCGACCAGGCTGTAACTGCCAACGCTGCTCTGCTGCAATTGCAGGCCGGTGCCGCGCAAGGCGGCCTGCAGCGCGCCAAGGGCGTCATGCGGGCCACTGACTGGCGCCGAGGTGCGGCCACTGACCAGGCTCGGGTCCAGCGCCAGGGCGATGCCGGCCTGACTGGCGATCTGGTTCAGGGTGGTGGCCAGCGGGGCACCGCCAGGCAGGTTGTAATCGCGCATCGCCGACAGCTCGGCAGCCTGCGCGACGGGGCTCATCAGAGGGACGGCCAGGGTGATGGCCAGTGCCATCAGGCTGGGACGCAGAAAGGTTTCAACAGCACGGGACATGCAGCAGCTCCTGGACGGATAAGTGCGAACTGCTTCCTTGCCGGACGAGATTGAGAAAGTGACAGGGGGGGGGCTTACCTTTTTTTAACAGCCCGGGCCTGGTACTGCAGCTTTAGGGCCCATTCGAGCCGGACGGCACAAGTGTCACCCACCAAGGCGTATGCCGCTCGACCTTCACTGGCAACACCGGCAGCAACGAGGCCAGCGCCAGGTCCGTGTCGGTCAGAGGGAAGCTGCCAGTCACGCGCAGGTCGGCAACCTCGTCGGCAACGCTCAGGTGCCCGCTTCGGTACCGCGCCAGCGTGGCGACCAGGTCGGCCAGGCGTGCGTTGTCGACCACCAGCATGCCTTGGGTCCAGGCGTCTGCGCCGGCCGGCACCGGGGCAATGAGGCCGAGGCTGTCGGCGTTCATCAGCACCTGCTGGCCTTCACGCAGCACCCGCTCGTCGCCACTGTTGCGCGGCTGCGCGGCGACGGCGGACTGCAGCACTTCCAGGCGTGTGCCACGGTCTTCACGCTTGACCAGAAAACGCGTGCCCAGGGGGCGCAGGTTGCCATCCTCGGTGCGCACCACCAGCGGACGCGCATCGGCGTGCCCGGTCTCGACCGAGATCTCTCCCTGGTGCAGGACAATCAGCCGCTGCTCGGCATCGAACCGCAGGTCCACCGCCGAATGGGTATTGAGGCTGAGCAGCGTGCCGTCTTCAAGGCGCAGGCTGCGTACCTCGCCCGTCGCGGTGCGTTGGTCGGCGAGCCAGTAATCAGGCGACAGCGACGGGGCGCCGATCCAGGCCAGCATCGCGCCGACCAGCAGCACGCTGGCCAGGCCGCCGCCCAGCGTGCGGGCGCGCTGGCGAAGGGTTGCGCGCGATTGCAGCAGCGTCTTGCGCGCGGGACCGGCGGCGGCGCTGACACGCTGGTCGAGCATGCCCAGCTGTAGCCACGCCCGGGCATGTTCTTCGCTGGCGGCGTGCCAGCGCATGAAGCGTTTGCGCTCCTCGGCCGAGCTGCTGCCCTCCTCAAGGCACAGCTTCCAGGCGATCGCGGCATCCAGCGCCTGGGCCGACACCGGCGCAAAGCTCATGTTGGCTCACCATACAGGGCGATGTAGCACTGGCGCATGCCTTGGGCCAGGTATTGGCGAACGCGGGACACCGACACGCCGAGGCGCTCGGCGATCTCGGCCTGGGCCATGCCGTCGAGGCGGTAATGCAGGAACGCGGCGCGGGCCTTGCTCGACAGCTTGCCCAGGCGGCGGTCGATGGCCTTGAGGTCCTCGAGGACCAGGTGCTGGAGCTCGGGGCAGGGCTGATCGCCACTTGGCAGCAGGGCCAGTTCGGCGAGGTAGGCCTGCTCCAGCGCGGCGCGGCGGAAGTGGTCGAACAACAGGCCGCGGGCAACGGCGACAAGAAAGGCGCGAGGTTCACGCGGAGCGCTGAGCTGATCGCGGCCGAGCAGGCGCACGAAGGTGTCCTGGCTCAAGTCTTCGGCGCGCTGGTGGCAGGCAGTGTTACGCCGCAGCCAGGCCAGCAGCCAGCTGCGATGGTCGCGGTACAGCGCGCCGACCAGCTCGGCGTGTGGACTCTGCACAGACGACACGACGTCCCCCGGAAACAATACGTTAACTAACGATAATTATTCGCGATTGTTACAGAGACAGACCATCGGCTGCAATCGACGCTTATCGGATTGCCATCACAGCCCGTGGCCGTGTGGCCGGCGCCGGCGCCACTGCCGCAGGCGCTGGTCGAGCTGCAGCGGGCTGTCCAGCTGCTGGCGGCGCGCCTGGCTGAACAGGATCAGCGCCAGCTCGGCGGTGACCTGGGCATCTGCGCTGGCATGGTGGCGGGCGGGCACCTGCAGGCCGAAGCGGGCGATCCAGTCGTCCAGCCCGGCCTCGCGCAGTACCACGTCGGGGTTGAGCATCGGCGCCAGTTGCGCAACATCAAGAAACGAATGTTGCAGGCAATAGCCGAGGCTGTCCTTCATGGCGCGGCCCAGCATGTGCTGATCGAAAGCGGCATGGAATGCCAGCAGCGGGCTGTCGCCGATGAAATCGAGCAGGTCGAGCAAGGCTTCGGCCGGATCGCAGCCGGCGGCCAGGGCGCTGGGCCCCAGTCCATGGATCAGCACGCTGGGGTTGGTCTTCTGGGTGGGGCGGTAGAGGGTGCGCTCGAACTGCTGGGCAAAGTCGATCGCGCCGTCCTCGATGGCCACGGCGCCCATCGACAGGACCTGGTCGCGATTGAGGTTCAGGCCGCTGGTTTCCAGGTCCAGCACCACCCAACGCTGTTCGCGCAGGGTTTGCACGCCGAGGGGCTGTGGGGGCGGCAGCTGGGCCAGGCGCTGGCGCAAGGCCTCATTGAGTACAGGGGCGGCGGGCCGCAGCCAGGCAAGCAGGTTCATAGCTGGTACCGCAGGGCCAGGCTGGCTTGCAGGCGCTGGGCCTGGCGCAGCGACTCGCGCAGGATACGCCGGTCGAGCTGGTTGAGGGTGTCCGGGTCCAGGCGATTGGAGCAGGGCTGGTTCTGGCGGATCTGACGCTGGTGCTGCTGCATGCGTGTCTGCTGGATGAAATGATAGGCCTCTTCATAGGCGGCGCCGTCGAGCGGCTCGATGACGCCCTTGTCAACCAGCTGGCGCACGCGCTCGAGGGTGTTGCTGGCGCCGATGCCATTGGCCAGCGCCAGTAGCCGCGCCCCATCGACAAAGGGCGTAAGGCCTTGCACCTTGAGGTCAAGGGTGGCGGCCTTGTCGCTGCCCTGACGCGACAGCACGAACTCGCGCAGGCGTCCCACCGGTGGGCGATGGCGCAAAGCGTTTTCGGCCATCATGCGCTGGAACACGCGGTTGTCGGCCACCTGTTCGAGCAGGCCGCGGCGTAGCTGTTCGCAGGCTTGCTCATCGCCCCAGACCACGCGCAGGTCGAAGTAGATGCTCGAGGCCAGCAGATTCTCGGGCGACGCCTCGCGGACAAACCCGCCAAAGCGCCGTGCCCATTCGGCGCGTGACAGGCACAGCTCGGGGTTGCCGGCCATCACGTTGCCCTTGCACAGGGTGAAGCCGCACTGAGCCAGGCTCTGGTTGATGTGCTGGGCAAGGGGCAGCAGCTGCGCGCGAATCACTTCGGCGTGGGTGGCGTCGCGGGCCTCGAAGAGAATGCCGTTGTCCTGATCGGTGTGCAGCGTCTGCTCGCGGCGCCCTTCGCTGCCAAAGCACAGCCAGCTGAAGGGTATGCCCGGATCGCCCTTGTCCTGCAGCGCCAGCTCGATCACCCGGCACACCGTGTGGTCGTTGAGCAGGGTGATGATCTGGGTGAGCTGGGTGGAGGATGCGCCATGGGCCAGCATGCGCTCGACCAGCTGGCCGATCTCGCGGCGCAGTGACACCAGGGCGTCGAGCCGTGGTGCGTGGCGAATGGTGCGGGCCAGGTGCACCAGGTCGACCCGCTGCAGGGAAAACAGGTCGCGCTCGGACACCACTCCGCATAGCCGCTGGTTTTCCACCAGGCAGACGTGGGCGATGTGACGCTCGGTCATGGCTATCGCGGCATCGAATGCCGTAGCGTCGGGGCTCAGGCAAAAAGGCGTGGGGGTCATGTACAGGCTGATCGGGGCGGTGAACTCGGCGCTGGCATCGGCCACCAGCTGGCGCAAATCGCGCAGGGTGAAGATGCCCACCGCGCAGCGCTGGGCATCGACAACCACGATGCTGCCGACCTGCTGCTCGTGCATCCGCCGCACCGCCTCGCGCACGGGCGTGTGCGGATCGCACACCACGGGATGACGCATGGCCAGTTCGCCCAGGCGTGTGTTGAGCGAATACTGGCTGCCCAAGGTCTCGACGGCGCGGCGCTGCACCTGCTGGTTGACCTGCTCGAGCAGGCTGCTGACGCCGCGCAACGCAAAGTCGCGAAACACCTCGCACAGCGAGAACAGGCGAATGAACGCGGTCTTGTTCAGTTGCAGGCAGAAGCTGTCCTCGCCGGCCACGTGCTCGGTGCGCGTGGCCCGCTCGCCAAGCAGCGCCGCCAGCGGGAAACACTCCCCGGTGGCGATTTCGAAGGTGGTTTCGACTCCCGCGCGCGACACATGCTGGCGCTCGCCGACCACCCGGCCCTGCTTGACGATATAGAAATGCTCGACGGGACCGTCGGCGGGCCTGATGATGCTCTCGCCCGCGGCATAGAAGCGCAGCTGGCACTGCTCGACCAGAAATGCCAGGTGGTTGTGCGGCATCTGGTTGAAAGGCGCGAAGCGTTGCAGGAACTGCATCGTGCCTTGAATGTTCTGAAGGACTGCTGTCTTGCCAGCCCGGTTGTAGGCGTCCATTTTGTTCATGCAACTGACCGCAGTTGTGTCGGCGTGTGTACGCGGACAGTGTTGTTCCAGAGCGCCAATGGTCGGTGGACGGCGCCGCAGTGCCCATTGGACGTAAGTCTAGAGGGCGGGGTGTAGCGGCCGGGCGGGGGCGGGTGTCAAATAGCCGACGAAAACAGTTTGCAAGGTACGGGTTTGCGGTCTGAACTTGATTCAAGGGGTTTTTTCTTTGGGATGGCCATGGGTGAGCACGACGACATACTGACTGACGCTGAACGTGAGGCGTTGGCCATGGTGAATTCACCTGCTGGATCGACACAGCAGGTACTGATAGTGGATGACAACGCGGTGAACCGCGAAGCGCTGTGCCTTTATCTCAAAAGCAAGGGACTTGACTGCATCGGCGCCGATGGCGCCCAGGCGGCCTTGAACCTGCTGCGCCGTGAGCCCCGCATCGGCGTGATGATCACTGACCTGCGCATGGTGCCCAAGGACGGCATCGAGCTGATCCGGCAGATTCGCGAGTCCGAGCGGGCGGCGTTGTCGATCATCGTCGTGTCCGGGGACACCGATGTGAAGGAGGCCGTGAACGTGATGCACCTGGGGGTGGTGGATTTTCTGCTCAAGCCTGTGGATCTGGGGAAATTGCTGGGGCTGGTGAAGAAGGAGCTGGGATTGGCGTAAGGCGCCGCACCCGCGCTCCCACAGAGCCCGGCGATGCCGGGCTGGGAAGGCCCGGCACGCGCCATTGGCGATATCAGCCTTTATTACGTGCCTTGAACTCACGGCGACGACGGTGCAGGACCGGCTCGGTATAGCCGTTCGGCTGCCGGGCTCCTTCCACCACCAGCTCCACGGCCGCCTGGAAGGCGATGTTGCTGTCGAAGTCAGGGGCCAGTGGACGGTACAGCGGGTCGTTGGCGTTCTGCCGGTCGACCACCGCGGCCATGCGCTTCAAGCTCTCCAGCACCTGGTCCTCGCTGACCACGCCATGGCGCAGCCAGTTGGCCAGCAACTGGCTGGAAATCCGCAGGGTGGCGCGGTCTTCCATCAGGCCCACGTCGTTGATGTCCGGCACCTTCGAGCAACCCACGCCCTGGTCGATCCAGCGCACCACGTAGCCAAGAATGCCCTGGGCATTGTTGTCCAGCTCGTTGCGGATCTCTTCATCCGACCAATGGGGGTTGGCCGCCAGCGGAATGCTCAGGATATCGTCCACCGATGCCGGGGAGCGCTTGGCCAGTTCGGCCTGGCGCGCCTGCACATCGACCTTGTGGTAGTGCAGGGCATGCAGGGTCGCGGCGGTCGGCGAGGGGACCCAGGCGGTATTGGCGCCCGCCAGCGGGTGGGCGATCTTCTGTTCGAGCATCGCCGCCATCAGGTCAGGCATGGCCCACATGCCTTTGCCGATCTGCGCACGGCCTTGCAGGCCGGTGGCGAGACCAACGTCGACGTTGTTGTTCTCGTAGGCGCCGATCCACTTCTCGTTCTTCATGACGCCTTTGCGCACCACGGCGCCGGCTTCCATGGAGGTGTGGATCTCGTCGCCGGTACGGTCGAGGAAACCGGTGTTGATGAACACCACGCGCTCGGCGGCGGCCTTGATGCACGCCTTGAGGTTGACCGTGGTGCGGCGCTCCTCGTCCATGATGCCGACCTTCAGCGTGTTGCGCGGCAGCTTGAGCACTTCCTCGACGCGGCCGAACAGCTCGTTGGTGAAGGCCGCTTCTTCGGGGCCGTGCATCTTTGGCTTGACGATGTAGACCGAGCCGGTGCGGCTGTTGCTGCGGCTGTTATTGCCGTTGAGGTTGTGCACCGCGGCCAGGCTGGTCATCAGGGCGTCAAGAATGCCTTCCGGTACTTCGTTTCCGTCCTGGTCGAGGATGGCGTCGATGGTCATCAGGTGGCCGACGTTGCGCACGAACAGCAGCGAACGGCCGTGCAGGCTCACCTGGCTCCCGTTAGGCGTGGTGTATTCGCGATCCGGGTTCATGGTGCGGGTGAAGGTGGTGCCACCCTTGCTGACGCTTTCGGACAGGTCGCCCTTCATCAGGCCCAGCCAGTTGCGGTAGACCACGGTCTTGTCATCGGCATCGACCGCGGCGACCGAGTCTTCGCAGTCCATGATGGTGGTCAGGGCCGACTCCATCAGGATGTCCTTGACGCCAGCGGCATCGGTGCTGCCAACCGGGGTGCTGGCATCGATCTGGATCTCGAAGTGCAGGCCATTGTGCTTGAGCAGGATGGCGGTCGGCGCGCCTGCATCGCCCAGGAAACCGATCAGCTGGGCTTCATCGCGCAGGCCGGCCGCGCTGCCACCCTTGAGCTCGACCAGCAACTTGCCGCCTTCGATGCGATAGGCGCTGGCATCTACGTGGGACCCGTGTTCAAGCGGGGCGGCCTCGTCGAGGAAGGCGCGGGCGAAGGCGATGACCTTGTCCCCCCGCAGCTTGTTATAGCCCTTGCCCTTTTCGGCACCGCCTTCATCGCTGATGGCATCGGTGCCGTACAGGGCATCGTAGAGCGAACCCCAGCGGGCATTCGAGGCGTTGAGGGCGAAGCGGGCGTTCATCACCGGCACCACCAGCTGTGGGCCGGCCATGCGGGCGATTTCTTCGTCGACGTTCTGGGTGGTCACCTGGAAATCGTCGGCGGCTGGGAGCAGGTAGCCGATTTCGCCGAGGAAGCGCTTGTAGCCGGCAGCATCGAAGGCCTGGCCCTGGCCCTGGCGCTGCTGGTGCCATGCGTCGATCTGCGCTTGCAGGGCGTCGCGCTTGGCCAGCAGGGCTTTGTTCTTGGGAGCGAGGTCGTGGATGATCTTTTGCGCACCAGCCCAGAACTGCTCGGCGACGATGCCGGTTCCGGGAATGGCTTCGTCGTTGACGAAGTCGTACAGGACCTTGGCGACCTGAAGGCCACCGACTTGAACGTGTTCAGTCATTGCTTGCCTCACTCTGCTCAGCTATTTCGCTTCATCGTAAAGAGATCGAAACGACGTTTTTGTAGTCCGGCTGGAGGCATACTACATGATGCCCCGCGCTTGTGAATATCAGACCAAAAGCGTCGCGCTGCGACCGGTCGGCCGCTCGACGTCATGCTGGGAATAAGTATGTTCGCAAAAAAACTGTGAATTGTTCCAGATAAATCTTAAAACAGTACACGATTTGTCGAGTAGCCCTCCTGCGGCAGGATGCCGCGCCGTGCCTATACTTTCACAGCGCTTCGACAACCGTCACGACAAAGCCTGATTGAGAGGACCGGCCTGTGGATCATCTTGTACTCACCGTGATTGCCCCTGACAAGGCTGGCCAGGTAGAGCGGATTGCCGAGTGCATCGCCGAGCACAACGGCAACTGGCTGGAGAGCCGCATGTCGCGGATGGCCGGGCAATTCGCCGGGATCCTGCGCGTCGCGGTGCCGGCCGAGTCGTACGACGAACTGGTGGTCAGCCTGCAAGGCCTGCTGCGCTACGACATTCGAGTGCTGATCGCCGAGAGCGGCATCGAGCCGTCCTGTACCTGGAAGCCGATTGCCATGGAGCTGGTTGGCAACGACCGCCCGGGCATCGTGCGCGACATCACCCGGCTGCTGGCCGAGCAGGGCGTGAACCTGGAGCGCTTTACCACCGAGGTGCGTCCGGCGCCGATGAGCAGCGAGCCGTTGTTTCATGCCGATGCCTTGCTGGCGTTGCCGCTGACCTTGTCGCTGGATGACCTGCGGCAGCGGCTCGAGGCCTTGGCCGATGACCTGATGGTGGAATTGAAACTGCGTCCGGAGGAGTAGGAGTTATCCCCGGTTAGGCAGGGACTAGGGTGTGGATAACCTTGGGAGATCGTGCTGCAGGCCACGATTGCCGTGGCCTGCAAGGCTTTGTACGTTTTTTGATCAGCTTCGGCGGCGCAAGCTGAGCCAGGCGTCGACGCTGTAGATCGCCAGGCCTGCCCAGATGAACATGAAGGCGACCAGGGTGCTGGGCGACAGATGCTCGCCGAACAGCAACGTTGCCTGCAGCAGCACCAGGGTCGGCGCCAGGTATTGCAGGAACCCCAGTGTGGTGTAGGGGAGGTGGCGGGCGGCGGCGTTGAAGCACACCAACGGCACCAGCGTCACCGGGCCGGCGGCCATCAGCCACAAGGCCTGGCTGCTGGTATAGAAGTCTGCCTGGGCGCTGCCGACCTCAGGGTGCAGCAGCAGCCAGCCCGCCGCCAGCGGCACCAGCATCCAGGTCTCCACCACCAGCCCGGGCAGCGCGGCGACGGGCGCCTGCTTGCGAATCAGTCCGTAGAAACCAAAGCTCAGGGCCAGCGCCAGCGACACCCACGGCAAGCTGCCGACCTGCCACACCTGCTGGGCCACGCCCGCGGCCGCCAGGCCCACTGCCAGCCATTGCAGGCGGCGCAGGCGCTCGCCCAGAAGCATCATGCCCAGCAGCACATTGACCAGTGGGTTGATGTAGTAGCCCAGGCTCGCTTCGAGCATGCGGCCGTTGTTGACCGCCCACACGTAGGTCAGCCAGTTGCCGGCGATCAGCGCGCCGCTCAGGGCCAGGACCGCCAGGCGGCGCGGGTTGTCGCGCAGCTCGCGCCACCAGCCTGGGTGTTTCCAGAAAGCCAGTACGATCGAGCCGAACAGTGCGGACCAGAGCACCCGGTGGACGATGATCTCGACCGCCGGAACGCTTTGCAGGACCTTGAAGTAAAGGGGAAACAGACCCCAGATGATGTAGGCGCTCAGGCCCAGGATGTACCCGCGGCGCGGGTTTGCGGCGTGCATGCAGATTCCTTGCTTGGCTAGCTAGATACAACGGCGCGTATTGTAGACAGACCGGCCCGGGCGACTAGAACAATTTGAGCGGCGCCTCGTCCAGTGCGGCCATCTGTTCGCGCAGGGCCAGGATCTGGTCGCCCCAATAGCGCTCCTGGCCGAACCAGGGGAAGCTGCGTGGAAACGCCGGATCGTCCCAGCGCCGCGCCAGCCAGGCGCTGTAGTGCAGTTGGCGCAGGGCGCGCAGGGGCTCGATCAAGGCCAGCTGGCGGGGGTCGAAATCATGGAATTCGTTGTAGCCGTCCATCAGTTCCGCCAACTGCCCCAGGCGCTCTTCGCGGCTGCCGGCGAGCATCATCCACAGGTCCTGCACGGCCGGGCCCATGCGGCAGTCGTCGAGGTCGACCAGGTGATAGGCCTCGTCGCGGCACATCATGTTGCCCGGGTGGCAGTCGCCATGCAGGCGGATGTTCTGGTGCGGGGTGCGCGCATAGGCGTCCTCGACCCGCTTGAGCACGTCGCGCGCGACTGACTCGAAGGCGGGCAGCAGGCTGGCAGGGACGAAATTGCCGGCCAGCAGGGTATCCAGCGACGCGTGGCCGAAGTTGTCGATGCCCAGCGCCTCACGGTGCTCGAAGGGGCGCGTGGAACCGACGGCGTGCAGGCGGCCGAGCAACTGTCCCAGGCGATACAGCTGGTCGAGGTTGCCCGGCTCCGGGGCACGGCCGCCACGGCGAGGAAAGAGCGTGAAGCGAAAGCCCTGATGCTCGAACAGCGTCCGGCCCTCGTGCGCGATGGGCGCGACGACGGGCACGTCGCAGTCGGCGAGTTCCGCGGTGAAGCTGTGTTCCTCAAGAATGGCGGCATCGGTCCAGCGTCCTGGGCGGTAGAACTTGGCGATCAGCGGCTGCTCCCCTTCGATGCCGATCTGGTACACCCGGTTCTCATAGCTGTTGAGCGCCAGCACTCGCGCATCGCTGAGCAGGCCCAGGCTCTCCACGGCGTCCAGGACCAGGTCGGGGGTGAGGGTGTCGAAGGGGTGGGACATGGTGGTTCCTGGGTCGTGGGGGTTGGGCCATGGTATCCCAATCCCGGCTTTACGGTTGCCTGTACCGGCCTCTTCGCTGGCAAGCCAGCTCCCACGGATACGGAGCTGAACCTAGGAGCGGCGCTGTACCTGTGGGAGCTGGCTTGCCAGCGAAGAGGCCGACTCAGGCTACACCGGCGTCCCGATCAGTACACAGGACGGATGAAACTGCGCCCGCACTTCATCCCCCACGCCAACCCCGTCGGCAAACGCGCACAACGTCTGCCCGTTCTCCAGCCCCAGCCGCACTTCGCTCGGTCCATCTCCGTCGGCAAGTACTTCCTCGACCTTGGCATTCAGGCAATTGGACCCAGCCAGCGCCATGTCCCCAGGCCCGAGCACCTGCACCCACCCCGCCTTGAGCAACGCCACCACCCGCGCACCCGCCGCCAGCTCCAGCCGCTCGGTGCTGTCGCGGGTAATCAGCGCCTCGACCCGCAGCCCGTGTGGCAAGGCCAGGCGGATGCGGTCATGACGCCCTTCATGCACGACCTCGGTCACCTCTCCCTGCAACTGGTTGCGCGCGCTGGTGCGCAGCATCAACCGCCCGAGCAGGTCCAGGTCACTGTCGTCGATGGCCGCCTCCAGTACCTGCGCCTGCAACGCTTGCAGCCGCTGGTAAAGATGCAACACCCGCAGTCCTTCGGCGGACAGCCGCGCGCCGCCGCCGCCCCGGCCACCGGTGCTGCGCTCCACCAACGGCGTGGCGGCCAGGTTGTTGAGTTCGTCGATGGCATCCCAGGCGCCCTTGTAGCTGATACCCGCCGCCTTGGCGGCGCGGGTGATCGAGCCTTGTTCGGCGATGTGCTGCAACAAGGCGATGCGCTGCGGGCGGCGGGCAATGTGCTGGGTAAGCAGGAGTGGCAATGACATGATCTGCGAGGCTCGATCGGATACAGGATCGACGGTGCCGCCGGCCTGTGGGCAAGTCAAGCCTTGTCCGGCTTGGCGGTGCGCGCCAGGCAATACACGTCGACCCGCCGCGCACCTGCCTGGCGCAGCAGGCTGGCCAGGGCCTGGGCCGTGGCGCCGGTGGTCATAACGTCGTCGACCAGCGCCAGGTGCAGGCCGTCGAGCGGCTCGCCGTGGGCCAGTTCGAATGCCTCGCGCAGGTTGCGTTGCCGGGCCTTGGCGCCGAGCACCTGCTGCGCGGGCGTCTCACGCGGGCGCTGAAGCAACTGCTCGTCGCAGGGAATGCGCAGCTGAGCGCTCAGCCAGCGGGCCAGCATCGCCGCCTGGTTGAAACCGCGCTGGCGCAGTCGCCCGCAGGCCATGGGCACCGGCAATAGCCGGTCGGGGCGTGGCAGGCCCTGCTCGAAGCGGTGCTCCAGGCCGTTGCCTTGCAGTTCCGAGAGAAGGCGGCCCAGCGGCCACTGGCGGTTGTGCTTGAAGCGGGTGATTAGCGCATCGACCGGAAAACCATAGTGCCAGAGCGCCTCGACCCGCTTGAAGGCAGGGCGCCGGCGACGGCACTGGCCGCAGGTCAGGTCGCGCATCGGCAGCGGCAGGGCGCAGATCCGGCATTGTTCATCCAGCCAGGGCAGTTCCAGTTCGCAACAGGTACACAGCGGGTAGGGCTGGTCGGTTGGCGCATCACACAATAAACATGCCTGATTACTTTTCGTACACTTGTAAACCAGTGCTTTCAACCATGGTTGACAGTGCATGATGCTTCCTCGACTATGCGACCTATCCGTGATGCGCTGGCGGGCTTGTCCTTCCTTGCGCCCGACAGAGCCTAGACAAGGAAACGCCGATGAGCGCCAGCACAACTGCAACAACACGTCACGACTGGTCCCTGCACGAGGTCAAGGCGCTGTTCCAGCAGCCTTTCAACGACCTGCTGTTCCAGGCGCAATCCGTGCACCGCGCCCACTTCGATCCTAACCGCGTGCAAGTGTCGACCCTGCTGTCGATCAAGACCGGCGCCTGCCCCGAAGACTGCAAGTACTGTCCGCAGTCCGGCCACTACAACACCGGGCTGGAAAAACAGAAGCTGATGGAAGTGCAGAAGGTCCTCGAAGAAGCGGCCCGCGCCAAGGCGATCGGCTCGACGCGTTTCTGCATGGGCGCGGCCTGGAAGCATCCGTCGGCCAAGGACATGCCCTACGTGCTGCAGATGGTCCAGGGCGTGAAGGCCCTTGGGCTGGAAACCTGCATGACCCTGGGCAAGCTGGACCGCGAGCAGACCGAGGCCCTGGCCGAGGCCGGGCTGGACTACTACAACCACAACCTGGACACCTCGCCGGAGTTCTACGGCAGCATCATCACCACCCGCACCTACGGCGAGCGCCTGCAGACCCTGGCCTACGTGCGTGACGCCGGGATGAAGATCTGCTCGGGCGGGATCCTGGGCATGGGCGAGTCGCTGGACGACCGCGCCGGCCTGCTGATCCAGCTGGCGAACCTGCCAGAGCACCCGGAATCGGTGCCAATCAACATGCTGGTCAAGGTGGCCGGCACGCCGCTGGAAAACGCCGAGGAGGTCGACCCGTTCGACTTCATCCGCATGCTGGCGGTCGCCCGTATCCTGATGCCCATGTCGCACGTGCGCCTTTCGGCCGGCCGCGAGGCCATGAACGAGCAGATGCAGGCGCTGGCCTTCATGGCGGGCGCCAACTCGATCTTCTACGGCGAGAAACTGCTGACCACCGCCAACCCGCAGGCCGACAAGGACATGCAGCTGTTCAAGCGCCTGGGCATTCAGCCCGAAGCGGGCGAAGAGCATGCCGATGAGGTCCACCAGGCCGCCATCGAGCAGGCGGTGGTCGAACAACGCAGCAGCGAGCTGTTCTACAACGCCGCGTCGGCGTGAGCATGGCGTTCGACCTGACGGCCCGGCTGGCCGAGCGGCGCGCCGCTGACCTGTACCGGCAACGGCCACTGCTGCAGAGCCCGCAGGGACCTGAAGTGGTGGTCGACGGCCAGCCGCTGCTGGCATTTTGCAGCAACGATTACCTGGGCCTGGCCAATCACCCCGAGGTGATCGCGGCCTGGCGCGCCGGCGCCGAGCGCTGGGGTGTCGGTGGCGGCGCCTCGCACCTGGTGATCGGCCACAGCACGCCCCATCATCAACTCGAAGAGGCGCTCGCCGAGCTCACGGGGCGGCCGCGAGCCTTGCTGTTCTCCACCGGCTACATGGCCAACCTTGGCGCCCTGACGGCGCTGGTGGGGCAGGGTGACACGGTGCTGCAGGACCGCCTCAACCATGCCTCGCTGCTCGATGGCGGCCTGCTCAGCGGCGCGCGTTTCAGCCGCTACCTGCATAACGACGCCGAAAGCCTCGCAAGCCGCCTGGACAAGGCGGTGGGCAATACCCTGGTGGTCACCGACGGTGTGTTCAGCATGGACGGCGACCTGGCCGACCTGCCGGCGCTGGCCGCAACCGCCCAGGCGCGCGACGCCTGGCTGATGGTGGACGATGCCCATGGCCTGGGCACCCTGGGGCGCAATGGCGGCGGCATCGTCGAACATTTCGGCCTGGGCATCGATCAGGTGCCGGTGCTGATCGGCACGCTGGGCAAGGCTTGTGGCACCGCGGGCGCCTTCGTGGCGGGCAGCGACGAGCTGATCGAAACCCTGGTGCAGTTCGCCCGCCCGTACATCTACACCACCAGCCAGCCGCCGGCGCTGGCCTGTGCCACGCTCAAGAGCCTGGAACTGCTGCGCCGCGAACACTGGCGCCGCGAGCACCTGGCCGCGCTGATCCGTCAGTTCCGTGAGGGTGCGCTGGCGCTGGGCCTTGAGCTGATGGACAGCCAGACGCCGATCCAGCCGATCGTCATCGGCGACAGCGCACGGGCGATGCGCCTGTCGCAGATGCTGCGCGAACGTGGCCTGCTGGTCACCGCTATCCGCCCGCCCACCGTGCCTGCAGGCAGCGCGCGGCTGCGGGTGACCTTGAGCGCCGCGCACAGCGAGGCGCAGGTACAGCTATTGTTGAATGCATTGGCCGAGTGTCACCCACTGCTGGAGCCCGCTGATGCGTAACCGTCTTGTCCTGCTGCCTGGCTGGGGGCTTGGGACTGCTGCCCTGGAACCCCTGGCCGCCAGCCTGCGTGCCCAGGATCCGCGCCTGCAGATCGAACTCATGCCCTTGCCGGAGCTGGCCGAAGCGAACGTCGAGGCGTGGGTGGACCATCTCCATCGCACGCTGCCCACTGATACCTGGCTGGGGGGGTGGTCGCTGGGCGGCATGCTGGCGAGCCTGCTCGCCGAGCGCCGCGGCGATCATTGCTGCGGGCTGTTGACGCTTGCCAGCAACCCGAGCTTCGTGGCCCGGCCTGACTGGCCCCATGGCATGGCGCCCGACACCTTCGCGACATTCCTGGATGGTTGCCGCAGCCATCCCCAGGTCACCCTCAAGCGCTTTCGCAGCCTGTGCAGCGAGGGTGCGCAGATGCCGCGCAGCCTGATGCGCCTGCTTGGCGTCGGGCTGCCCGACACCGACCCGCTCTACCTGGCCAACGGCCTGCGGGTGCTGGAACAGCTGGACACCCGCGCCGCCCTCGAGCGCTACGCGGGGCCGCAACTGCACCTGTTCGCCGGCAGCGACGCCCTGGTGCCGGCCGAAGCGGCGCAGGCACTGAGCGAGCTGTTGCCTGACGTGGAGGTCGGACTGGTCGAAGACAGCGCCCACGCGTTCCTGCTGGAGTATCCCCAGGAGCTGGCCGCGGGTATCAAGGGTTTCTTGCATGAGAGTGGTGATGACTGATCTTTCCCGGCCGACGCTTCCCGGCGGCTTGCCCGACAAGCGCCAGGTGGCGGCCTCGTTTTCCCGTGCCGCCGCCAGCTATGACAGCGTCGCGGCCTTGCAGCGCGCGGTGGGCGAGACGCTGCTTGAGCAGCTGCCTGGCGACCTGCGCCCGGTCGACTGGCTCGACCTTGGCAGTGGCACCGGCTATTTCAGCCGCCAGCTGAACCAGCGCTATGCGCAGGCGACGGGCCTTGCGGTGGACATTGCCGAGGGCATGCTGCGTCACGCGCGCAGCGCTGGTGGTGCCCGCTACCACGTGGTCGGCGACGCCGAGCGCCTGCCGCTGCGTGATGCCAGCGTCGATCTGGTGTTCAGCAGTCTGGCGGTGCAGTGGTGCGAACAGTTTGGCGCGGTGCTCGATGAAGCGCATCGGGTGCTGCGCCCCGGGGGCGTGCTGGCCTTCACCAGTCTCTGCGTGGGGACGCTGCAGGAGCTGCGCGACAGCTGGCAGGCGGTGGACGGACTGGTGCATGTCAACCGGTTCCGGCGTTTCGAGGAGTACCAGCGTCTGTGCGCCGGCAGCGCCCTGCAGGTGCTCGACCTGACGCGCCTCGCCCAGGTGCTGCATTACCCGGACGTGCGCGGCCTGACCCATGAACTCAAGGCCCTCGGCGCCCACAACCTCAATCCCGGGCGTCCCACCGGCCTTACCGGGCGCGCGCGCATGCAGGCATTGCTGCAGGCCTATGAAGGCTTCCGCCAGCCCCACGGACTGCCGGCCACCTACCAGGTGGTCTATGGTGTCTTGCGCAAGCCATTGGCAGGAGGGAAATGAGATGAGCCGGGGTTACTTCATCGCAGGCACGGACACCGATGTAGGCAAGACCACGATCGCCGCGGGCCTGTTGCATGCCGCGCGGCTTGGCGGGCTGAGCACGCTCGGTGCCAAGCCGGTCGCCTCGGGCTGCACGCTGACCGGCAAGGGGCTGCGCAATGCCGATGCCCAGGCGCTGATCGCCGAGAGTTCGCTGAAACTGCCCTACGAACAGATCAACCCCTTTGCCTTCGAGCCCGCGATCGCCCCGCACCTGGCCGCGCGCGAAGCGGGGGTGCCCTTGAGCGTGCCGGCGCTGCTCGCACCGATGCGCGAGGTGCTCGCCCAAGGCGCCGACTTTACCTTGATCGAAGGCGCGGGCGGCTGGCGTGTGCCGCTGTCGGGGCAGGCCAACCTCTCGGACCTCGCCATCGCCCTGAGGTTGCCCGTGATCCTGGTGGTCGGGGTACGCCTGGGCTGCATCAGCCATGCCTTGCTCAGCGCCGAAGCCATTGCCCGTGATGGCCTGCAACTGGCCGGCTGGGTTGCCAATATCATCGAGCCGCGTACCTCGCGCCTGGAAGAAAACCTCGCCACCCTCGCCGAGCGCCTCCCCGCCCCATGCCTGGGGCGTGTGCCGAAGTTACGACCGGCAACTGCCGAAGCTGTAGCTGCGCACCTGCAGCTGGACTTGCTGGACTAGTGCCGGTCTATCGACTGGCACAACGCCATTAGTCTTTTCAACCGTCCCTGCGCTCCATCGCTGCTTTACTGAAGGCAGGCTTTCCTGTGGAAAGGAACAAGGACCTGGTGGCGTGATCGCCATTTTCTGTGGCGCAAACACCCTGCTGCCTGTGTTGACTTACCTCTGTCCAAAACGTAAGTTTCAAACAACTGTTTGACCCAGAACACATGGTCTTCCAAAACGGACTCATCAGCTGAGGTTCATCGCTATGCCTGATTACAAAGCCCCCTTGCGAGATATCCGCTTCGTGCGCGACGAGCTGCTCGGCTACGAAGCGCATTATCAGAGCTTGCCGGGTTGCGAGGACGCCACGCCCGACATGGTCGACGCGATCCTTGAAGAAGGTGCGAAATTCTGTGAGCAGGTGCTGGCCCCGCTGAACCGCGTGGGTGATCTCGAGGGCTGCACCTGGAGCGAGTCGGGGGTGAAGACGCCAACCGGTTTCAAACAGGCCTATCAGCAGTTCGTCGAGGGCGGCTGGCCGAGCCTGGCGCACGATGCAGGCCACGGCGGCCAGGGCCTGCCCGAGTCGCTGGGCCTGGCGATCAGCGAAATGGTGGGGGAGGCGAACTGGTCGTGGGGCATGTACCCAGGCTTGTCCCATGGCGCGATGAACACTCTGTCGGCCCATGGCACCGACGAGCAGCAGCACACCTACCTGAGCAAACTGGTGACCGGCGAATGGACCGGCACCATGTGCCTCACCGAGCCTCATTGCGGCACCGACCTGGGCATGCTGCGCACCCGGGCCGAACCTCAGGCGGACGGGTCCTACAAGGTCAGCGGCACGAAGATCTTCATCTCGGCCGGTGAGCACGACATGGCCGACAACATCGTGCATATCGTCCTGGCTCGCCTGCCCGACGCACCGGCCGGCACCAAGGGTATTTCGCTGTTCATCGTGCCCAAGTTCCTGCCCACCGCCGACGGCGGCGTGGGCGAGCGCAACGGCGTCAGCTGCGGCTCGCTCGAACACAAGATGGGCATCCACGGCAACGCCACCTGCGTGATGAACTTCGACGCTGCCACCGGTTACCTGATCGGCCCCGCCAACAAGGGCCTCAACTGCATGTTCACCTTCATGAACACCGCTCGCCTGGGCACCGCGCTGCAGGGCCTGGCCCACGCCGAGGTGGCCTTCCAGGGTGGCTTGAAATATGCCCGCGACCGCTTGCAGATGCGTTCGCTGACTGGCCCGAAAGCCCCGGACAAGGCCGCCGACCCGATCATCGTGCATCCGGATGTGCGGCGCATGCTGCTGACCATGAAGGCGTTCGCCGAAGGCAACCGCGCCATGGTCTATTTCACCGCCAAGCAGGTGGACATCCTCAAGTACAGCCAGGATGAGGACGCGCGCAAGAAAGCCGACGCCTTGCTGGCCTTCATGACCCCGATCGCCAAGGCATTCATGACCGAAGTCGGTTTCGAGTCCGCCAACCACGGTGTGCAGATCTACGGCGGCCACGGCTTCATCGCCGAGTGGGGCATGGAGCAGAACGTGCGCGACAGCCGGATCTCCATGCTGTACGAAGGCACCACCGGCATCCAGGCCCTCGACCTGCTCGGGCGCAAGGTATTGATGACCCAGGGCGAGGCGCTCAAGGGCTTTACCCGGATAGTGCACAAGTTCTGCCAGGCACAGGAAGGCAATGAAGCCGTTCGCGAGTTTGTCGAGCCGCTGGCCCAGCTGAACAAGGAATGGGGCGAGCTGACCATGAAGGTGGGCATGGCCGCCATGAAGGACCGCGAGGAGGTTGGGGCCGCGTCGGTGGACTACCTGATGTATTCCGGTTACGCGTGCCTTGCGTACTTCTGGGCCGACATTGCCCGCCTGGCCGCCGAAAAACTGGCTGCCGGCACCAGCGAGCAGGCGTTCTACACCGCCAAGCTGCAGACCGCGCGCTTCTACTTCCAGCGCATCCTGCCGCGCACCCGCACGCACGTGGCGACGATGTTGTCGGGCGCGGGAAATCTGATGGCGATGGATGAGGAGCATTTCGGGTTGTCTTACTGAGGCGTAAGCGCTGCCGGGAGCGCTTGTTTTCCCATTCATCATTTCCAACCCGCGGCCGACATATTATGGGCACAATGCCATCATTGGTCTGCCGGGTTGGAGATTCCCTTGTTCCGTTTATCCGCTGTACGCCCGAGCCACTTCCTGCCGTCGCTGCTGTTGCTGACGTCGGGCCTTGCGGCCGCGTATGTGAAAGACCTCAGTGTCTTCTTCACTTCCCTGTTCAACGTCCTGCCCACGCTGGTGCTGCTGCTTGGCGGCGCCTACTGCGCGGTGTACCGCCGTCAGCGCGAGTTGTTCCTGATGGTCACGGTGTACATCGCCTACTACCTGCTCGACACCCAGACCGACTTCTACCGGGACTACGGCCAGGTGCGCGCGGATGCCGCGGTGATCTTCCACCTCGTGTGCCTGCTGCTGCCTGCCCTGTTTGGCCTGTACGCCGCCTGGCAGGAGCGTACCCACCTGTTCCAGGACATGATCGCCCGCTTTGCCGTGCTGTTCGCCGTCGGCGGCGTGGCCGTGGCGCTGGAGCAGAGTTATCCACATGCCTTGCAGATGTGGCTGGCGGAGATTCGCTGGCCGATCCTGCATGGCCAGTGGATGAGCCTGATCCAGCTGGTCTACCCGCTGTTCCTCGGCGTTTTCATCCTGCTGCTGGTGCAGTACCTGCGAGCGCCTCGGCCTTTGCACGCGGCGCAGCTCATCGGGCTTGTCGGCATCTTCTGGATGCTGCCCCAGACGTTCATCCTGCCCTTTACCCTGAACATCATGTGCAGCCAGGTGATGCTGATGATCGCCGCGGCGGTGGCCCATGAGGCCTACCAGATGGCCTTCCGCGATGAACTGACCGGCCTGCCCGGGCGCCGAGCGCTGAACGAGCGCATGCAGCGCCTTGGCCGCAACTATGTGCTGGCGATGAGCGACGTCGATCACTTCAAGAAATTCAACGACACCCATGGCCATGACGTGGGTGACCAGGTGCTGCGGCTGGTGGCCGCCAAGTTGTCGAAGATCACCGGCGGGGGAAGGGCCTATCGTTACGGCGGCGAGGAATTCGCGGTGGTGTTCGCCGGCAAGACTGCCGAGCAATGTTTGCCTCACCTTGAGGCGGTGCGCGAGGTAATTGCCAACTACGCTATGCATCTGCGCAACCAGGATCGCCCGCTGGATGACCAGGCCGGTCGCCTGCGACGAGGAAGCGCTGCCGCGAGCACGGTGTCGGTGACCATCAGCATCGGCGTCGCCGAGCGGCAAGTTGAACATCGCAATCCCGAACAAGTGCTCAAGTCAGCGGACGAGGCGCTCTACAGGGCCAAGACCGCAGGACGAAATTGCGTGATGACATGGGGTCGGCAGGCGCGCAGAGGAGCAGTCCGAACGGTGTGACCATGGCTGACTATTTGGTCGCTTGATGACCCTATGTCTCGCAAAAGTTGTTCAGTTACACTCCCTGAACCAACAGTGCCGCGGTCCTCCACGACCGCTCCCGCCCTACTAGCGAGAGGTAGCCATGGCTGAATACAAAGCGCCCCTGCGCGATATGCGCTTCGTTCTCACGGAAGTCTTCGAGGTCGCCCGGCTATGGGCGCAGATGCCTGCCCTGGCCGAACAGGTCGATGAAGACACGGCCATGGCCGTGCTCGAGGAAGCTGGCAAGGTCACCGGCAAGAGCATCGCACCCTTGAGCCGGGCGGCTGACGAAGAAGGCTGCCATTGGGACAACGGCACGGTGCGCACGCCAGCGGGCTTCGTCGAGGCCTACAAGACTTACGCCGAAGGCGGCTGGGTCGGCGTGGGTGGCGATCCGTCCTACGGCGGCATGGGCATGCCCAAGGTGATTTCCGCCCAGGTGGAAGAGATGGTCAACGCTTCCAGCCTGTCATTCGGCCTGTACCCGATGCTCACTGCCGGCGCCTGCCTGTCAATCAACGCCCATGCCAGCGAGGCGCTCAAACAAGCGTACCTGCCCACCCTGTACGCGGGCACCTGGGCCGGCTCGATGTGCCTGACCGAACCCCACGCCGGGACCGACCTGGGCATCATCCGTACCCGTGCGGAGCCTCAGGCGGACGGCAGCTACAAGGTCACTGGCACCAAGATCTTCATCACCGGCGGGGAGCACGACCTGACCGAGAACATCATTCACCTGGTGCTCGCCAAGCTGCCCGATGCGCCGGCGGGGCCCAAAGGCATCTCGCTGTTGCTGGTGCCCAAGTTCCTGGTGAATGCCGATGGCAGCCTGGGTGAGCGCAACGCGGCCTACTGCGGTTCGATCGAACACAAGATGGGCATCCAGGCCTCGGCCACTTGCGTGATGAACTTCGACGGCGCGGTGGGCTACCTGGTCGGCGAGGCGAACAAGGGCCTGGCGGCCATGTTCACCATGATGAACTACGAGCGTCTGGGCGTGGGCATCCAGGGCCTGGCGTCGGGCGAGCGCTCGTACCAGAACGCTGTCGCCTACGCCCGCGACCGCCTGCAAAGCCGCGCGCCGACCGGCGCACAGGCAAAGGACAAGGCGGCCGACCCGATCATCGTCCACCCCGACGTACGCCGCATGCTGCTGACCATGAAGGCGCTGAACGAGGGCGGACGCGCGTTCTCAAGCTACGTGGCGCTGCAGCTGGACACCGCCAAATACAGCGAGGACCCGACCGAACGCAAGCGTGGTGAAGACCTGGTCGCCCTGCTGACGCCCGTGGCCAAGGCCTTCCTTACCGATGTCGGCCTGGAAGCCACGGTGCATGGCCAGCAGGTCTTCGGTGGGCACGGCTACATCCGCGAGTGGGGCCAGGAGCAACTGGTGCGTGATGTGCGCATCACCCAGATCTACGAAGGCACCAACGGTATCCAGGCCCTCGACCTGATGGGCCGCAAGGTGGTCGGCAGTGGCGGGGCGTTGTATCAGCTGTTCGCCGATGAGATCCGCCAGTTCATCGCCAGCAGTGATAGCGCCCTGGGCGAGTTCGTCCGCCCCCTGGGGGCCGCGCTCGACCAGCTTGACGACCTGACCGCCTGGGTCCTGGACCGCGCCAAGGCCAACCCCAACGAGATCGGCGCCGCTTCGGTGGAGTACCTGCATGCGTTCGGCTATACCGCCTATGCCTACATGTGGGCGCTGATGGCCCGGGCCGCGCTGCCGCGCCAAGGCACCGACGACTTCTACACCGCCAAGCTCGGCACTGCGCGCTTCTATTTCGCCCGCCTGCTGCCGCGCATTCATTCCCTGGCAGCTTCGGTGAAAGCCGGTAGCGAGTCGCTGTACCTGCTGGATGAGGGGCAGTTCTGAGTGGATTGGGTGCCGTGTAAGCTTTTTCCTACACGACGTGGTGACATTTCGCCCCTATCTTCAGATTGGATCCACAGGTAATCTTTCTCACATGGACGTAGCGCAGGACGCGCAAGGACAGGACAAGGATTGTAGGATTCCCACCAGGATGGTGGGCGATAAGGATGTCAGGGAAACAGTCTGGGAAACCCCGCTTCGGCGGGGTTTTCTGTTTGCGCGTGTTTTAGCTGCCCAGCGCGTCCAGCGGTAGGACGTTGAGAGAGCGGGTGTCGGACTCTTCCTCAAGCAGAGTGCGAAGCAATTCCACCGAGGTCTGCTGACGCTGTGCGTCACGAAACACCAGGCCCACCTTGAGCGGCACCCTTGGCTCGCTCAGCGGCTTCCACAGCAACTCCTGATCGTCCTCGGCCGCTTCCTTCGCGCGCCCAGGCAAGATCGTCGCCAGCGACGTGTGCGCCAGGCTGTCGAGAATCCCACCCATGTTGTTCATTTCCGCCTGCACCTGCGGCCGACGGCCCAGCGCGGCCAGCTGTGCCTGCCAGATCTGGCGGATCTGGAACTCCTCGCCGAGCATCAGCAAGGGCAGTTCGGCGGCTTGCCTGATCGAGACTTTCTTGAATTCCTTCAAGGGATGGGTGTTAGGAATGACCAGCTGCAACTCGTCCTCGTACAGCAGCAGCCCATGCAATCCAGGCTGGCGCGGCGGCAGGTAGCTGATGCCGATGTCCAGGCTGCCGTTGAGCAGGCGCCGCTCGATCTCGATACCCGAAAGCTCGTAGATCTGCACCACAAGGTGCGGCTGCGCCTTGCGCACCCGTTCGAGCAGCCTGGGCACTAGGCTTGGGCGAACGGTCTGCAGCACACCGATGGCCAAGGTCCGCAGCGACTGGCCCTTGAAGTTGCCCAGGGCTTCGCGGGCCCGCTGCAGGCCGTCGAGCAGGGGAAGGGCGTGGTTGTACAGCGTGTGCGCGGCCAGGGTCGGCAGCAGGCGTTTGTTGCTCCGCTCGAACAGGCTGACGTCCAGGCTATGCTCGAGCTGGCGGATCTGTTGCGACAGTGCTGGCTGGGACAACGAGAGGCGCTCGGCCGCCCGTCCCACATGCCCTTCTTCATACACCGCGACGAAATAACGCAGTTGGCGGAAATCCATAAGCAACACTTATCGAAAAAGCTGGAAAAACCGAATGGCCCCGAGGCCTGTCAGAGGCCTAGTCTATCCCGGTTTACGGCGCCTGACAGGACTCGCACAGACGATCCGGGCGTCGTCCAGCAATGGATTTTAGATAGGCAAGGCAAAAAACCGGTTTAGAGCCGGTTGGCTGTATTTCCTGGCGCATGACCAGGGCCTTGGCGCCTGATAGCGTGATTCGTTGGAGCCTGCATGAACCTGTTCAACCTGCGCCGGCAGACGCCTGCTGTTGCCGAGCGCAAGCCCGTGGCTGTCCCCGAGGCCTTGCCGCTGTCCAAGGATTGCCTGATGCCCGGCACCGAGCGCGCCGCGCAGGTGTTTGTGCGTGGCCAGGGTTCATGGTTGTGGGACAGCGAAGGCCAGGTCTACCTGGACTTCACCCAGGGCTGCGCGGTCAACAGCCTGGGGCATAGCCCCAGCGTTCTGGTCGAGGCGTTGAGCGGGCAGGCGCAGGCGCTGATCAACCCAGGCGCCGGGTTTCACAGCCGCGGCTTGCTGACGCTGGTCAACCGCTTGTGCCAGAGCACGGGCAGCGACCAGGCCTACCTGCTCAACAGCGGCGCCGAGGCCTGCGAAGGGGCAATCAAGCTGGCGCGCAAGTGGGGCCAGCTCCACCGTGGCGGTGCGTATCACATCATCACCGCCAGCCAGGGCTGCCATGGGCGTAGCCTGGGCGCCTTGTCGGCGTCGGACCCCTTGCCCTGCAACCGCTGCGAACCCGGCCTGCCAGGCTTCAGCAAGGTGCCGTTCAACGACCTCGAAGCGCTGCACGCGGCGGTCGACTCGCGCACCGTGGCGATCATGCTCGAGCCTGTCCAGGGCGAGGCCGGCGTCATTCCGGCCACGCGGGACTACCTGCTGGGGGTCGAGCGGCTGTGCCGTGAGCTGGGCATCCTGCTGATCCTCGACGAGGTGCAGACGGGTGTGGGCCGGTGTGGCGCACTGCTGGCCGAGCAGACCTATGGCGTGCGCGCCGACATCATCACCCTAGGCAAGGGCCTCGGTGGCGGCGTGCCACTGGCGGCGCTGCTGGCGCGTGGCACCGCCTGCTGCGCCGGGCCCGGCGAGCTCGAAGGCAGCCACCATGGCAATGCGCTGATGAGTGTTGCGGGCCTTGCCGTGCTGGAGGCCGTGCTCGAGCCCGGTTTCCTTGAGCAGGTTCAGGACAGCGGCCGCCATATGCGCGATGGCCTGGCCCGCCTGGCGGCCCGTTATGGCCAGGGCGAAGTGCGCGGGAAGGGGTTGCTCTGGGGCATGCAGATGCGTGACGACATCGCCCAGGCGCTGGTCCAGGCCGCGCTCGAGGAAGGATTGCTGCTTAACGCCCCGCAGCCTGACGTGGTGCGCTTGTCGCCCGCGCTGACCGTCAGCAGGGGCGTGATCGACGAGATGCTGCTGCGCTTGGCGCGGGCGTTTGCCCGGCTGCATGGCCAGCAGCAGAAACGCCGGGTGGTGCCGGCGTGAGATAAGGCACTCCAGATTTCTACAGAACCGTCTCGCGTTTCTGCGCATCGCCCCTGGCCTGTAGTGTTTGGCCCGGGGCGTTTTTTTTGGGGGATGGGGTTGAGCATTGGATCTGGCTAGCTTGAGGGCTGCAGCGCCGCACAAACCGAGCGCCGCCCGCGCGGCGCATCGCGGGCGGTCCGGCGCCCCGGCTAGCCCGCTTCCACAGGGCCCGACCACACTCTAGCCTCCGTGCCGGGGGAGCGGCGGCGTGCAAACATCCCTCCCGCCCCCTCGGGGAACCTCTCATCTCCCTTGGCAGTCATTATCACTACTCATCTTCAGGAGCCTTTGTCATGGACTTCATCCGCATCATCATCGCCATCCTCCTGCCCCCATTGGGCGTGTTTCTGCAGGTGGGCTTCGCGGGCGCCTTCTGGCTGAACATCCTCCTGACCTTGCTCGGCTACATCCCAGGCATCGTGCACGCGGTCTATATCATCGCCAAACGCTAGGTCAGCCGGCCAACACCCGGCAATAGAACCGCCACTCTTCTTCCAGCGCATGGGCCAGGTTTTCAGCCTTCCTGAACCCATGCCGTTCGCCAGCGTAGAAATGCCCCTCGGCCTCGATGCCATTGGCCTTCAGCGCTTCGAGCATGCTCCGGGTCTGCTCGGGCACCACGACGGCGTCGAGCTCCCCCTGGAAGAAGATCACCGGCGCCGTGATGCGGGCGGCATGCAGCAGGGGCGTACGCTGGCGGTAACGCTCGGCGTCACGCGCGGGATCGCCGATCAGCCAGTCGAGGTAGTCCCCTTCGAACTTGTGCGTGGCGCGGGCCAGGGCCACTGGGTCGCTGACCCCGTAGAGACTGGCGCCTGCACGGAACACATCCTGGAAGGCCAGGGCACAGAGCGTGGTATAGCCACCCGCGCTGCCGCCCCGGATAAACGCCTTGCCAGGATCGATCAGGCCTTGTCCGGCAAGGTAATCCACCACCGCGCATGCATCCTCGACGTCGACCTCGCCCCAGCGCAGGTGCAGGGCCTGACGGTAGGCGCGGCCATAGCCGGTGCTGCCGCGGTAGTTGAGGTCGGCCACCGCGAAGCCGCGCTGGGTCCAGTACTGGATGCGCGGATCCAGAACCGGATAGCAAGCCGAGGTGGGGCCCCCGTGAATGAACACCACCAGGGGTGAGGGTATTTCACCTTTCTTCGACAGGTAAAAGAAACCATGGGCAATGCCGTCGCCACTGGGATAGCGGATTGGCAGCGGGCGGCTGATGCGTTCGGTGGGCAAGACCAGACTGCCGCCGGCGAGCACGGTTACCTTGTGACTTGTATGCGCGATGGCGATGACAGCCGGCGGCCGCACGGGCGAGGCGGCGATCGCATAGTAATGCTCATCGTCCTCCGCCAGGCTGCGAAAGCGCGTGTAGTCGACCGCGTAACGTTGCACGCTGCCGTCTGCGTGGTGCAAGCCGAGCAGGCCAAGACCGTCTTCGAACCAGCTGGCCATGTACTCACGGCTGCTGTAGGGCATCCAGGTGCTGGCGCCCAGCTGCCAGGGCGCGGCGGCATGGTCAGCCTTGGCAGCTGGCAGGGCTCGCCACTGCCCGTCGATTTCGCCCCAGGGCTGCCAGAAGCCATTGCGGTCCGACAGGCAGTACAGCCTGCCCTCGCTGTCGAAACGTGGCTGTTGCAAGGATTGCTCCTTGTCGCCGTCCCCAGCGATGCAGCGCACCGGTCCCCAGCCGCCGTCTGCGCCGCGTTCGCGGCACAGCAGCCGGGTGACGGTCCAAGGCTGCGCTGGCCGGTCCCACTCGATCCAGGCCAGACGGCGGCCGTCGTCGCTGAGCGTCGGCGAGGCATAGAAATCGGCGCCTTCGGCCAGCACCACGCGCGTGTCGGCGCCGACGGCCACAAGACGGTGTTCCACACCATGTTCGGCGTGGGTTTCCTCGACTGCCAGGACCTGGCCTTCATGCCACAGCAAGTCGCCGTAGCGCGCCTCGCCCTGGGTCAGCGGACGTGGCAGGCTGCCGTGGAGGTCCTGGGTATAGAGCTGCTGGTCAGCTTCGTTGACGAAGACCACGCCGTCACCGCCCAGGCAGAAGCTGCCGCCGCCGTATTCGTACACACGGCTGCGCACGCTGAAACCATCGGGAGTCAGGCAGCGCGGCTGTTGCCGATGCCAGTGCCAGATACGGCAGGCGCCGTCGGCAGGACGGAATTCGTTCCAGAACACGCCGGTTTCCCCGACCTTGAGTTCGGCGAAGTCGGTACTGGCCGCGACGGCCTGGGCGGCGCTGAAGGTTTCAGCCGCGGACGATGACGCGTGAGTTTCGGTCATTTCGGAAGGTCAGCTCTTCGATGGCGAGGTGGGCATGCTCGGCCTCCTCGCGCGCCTTGAGAATGATGCCGTGGTCGGCTGACTTGGCGCACACCGGGTCCGCCTTGCTGGCGTCGCCTGTGAGCATGAAGGCCTGGCAGCGGCAGCCGCCGAAGTCCTTTTCCTTTTCGTCGCACGAGCGGCAGGGCTCGGGCATCCAGTCGTAGCCACGGAAACGGTTGAAGCCGAACGAGTCGTACCAGATGTGCTGCATGCTGTGCTCGCGCACGTTGGGAAACTCCACCGGCAGCTGGCGGGCACCGTGGCACGGCAGGGCGGTGCCGTCGGGCGTGACGGTGAGAAACACGCTGCCCCAGCCATTCATGCAGCCCTTGGGGCGTTCTTCGTAGTAGTCCGGGGTGACGAAGATCAGCTTGCACGGGTTGCCCGCGGCCTTGAGCTTTTCACGGTACTCGTTGGTGATGCGCTCGGCGCGCTCCAGTTGCGCGCGGGTTGGCAGCAGGCCGGCGCGGTTCAGGTGCGCCCAGCCATAGAACTGGCAGGTGGCGAGCTCGACGAAATCCGCCTCGAGGGCAACACACAGCTCGATGATGCGGTCGATCTTGTCGATGTTGTGCCGGTGGGTGACGAAGTTGAGCACCATCGGATAGCCGTGGGCCTTGACCGCGCGGGCCATCTCCAGCTTCTGCGCGAAGGCCTTCTTCGAGCCGGCCAGCAGGTTGTTGACCTGCTCGTCGCTGGCCTGGAAGCTGATCTGGATATGGTCCAGCCCGGCTTTTTTGAACGCGGCGATCTTCTGCTCGGTGAGGCCGATGCCGGAGGTGATCAGGTTGGTGTAGTAGCCCAGCCGGCGGCCCTCACCGATCAGTTCGGCGAGGTCCTGGCGCACCAGCGGCTCGCCGCCGGAAAAGCCCAGCTGCGCCGCGCCCATCTCGCGTGCCTCGGCCATGACCTTGAACCATTGCTCGGTCGTCAGCTCCTTGCCCTGGGCAGCGAAATCCAGAGGGTTGGAGCAGTACGGGCACTGCAGCGGGCAGCGGTAGGTCAGCTCGGCCAGCAGCCACAGCGGCAAGCCGACCGGCGGCTTGGCGGGCACCTCAGGCGAGGACGATCCAGTGTTCGGCACGGGCCACCTCCATGAACTGCTCGATGTCGCCGCCGATCTCGGGCACGTCGGAAAACTGCTGCGCGAGCTCGGCGATGATGGCCGCGACACTGCGCTGCCCATCGATGAGGCCGCCGATCAAGGCTGCGCTTTCATTGAGCTTGATCATGCCCTCGGGGTACAGCAGCACATGGCCTTTCTGCGCCGGTTCGTACTGGAAACGGTAGCCAGGGCGCCAGCTCGGCACCTGTTGACGGTCGAAACTCATAAGGCAATCCCCTTGTGCCAGACCCGCTCGGGCGTGACGCTGTGGTAGGGCGGACGGTTCAGCTCGTAGGCCATGCTCATGGCATCGAGCATGCTCCAGAGGATATCCAGCTTGAACTGCAGGATCTCGAGCATGCGCTCCTGGCCGTCACGCGTGGTGTAGTGCTGCAGGGTGATCGCCAGGCCGTGCTCGACATCACGCCGCGCCTGGCCCAGACGGGTGCGGAAGTACTCGTAGCCGGCCGGGTCGATCCAGGGGTAGTGCTGCGGCCAGCTGTCCAGGCGCGACTGGTGGATCTGCGGGGCGAACAGCTCGGTCAGCGAGCTGCTGGCCGCCTCCTGCCAGCTGGCGCGGCGGGCGAAGTTGACGTAGGCGTCGACGGCGAAGCGCACGCCGGGCAGCACCAGCTCTTGCGAGCGTAGCTGATCCGGGTCGAGGCCCACGGCCTGGCCCAGGCGCAGCCAGGCCTCGATGCCACCGTCCTCGCCCGGGGCGCCGTCATGGTCGAGCAGGCGCTGGATCCACTCGCGGCGCACTTCGCGGTCGGGACAGTTGGCCAGGATCGCCGCATCCTTCATCGGGATGTTGACCTGGTAGTAGAAGCGGTTGGCCACCCAACCCTGGATCTGCTCGCGGGTGGCACGGCCCTGGTACATCGCCACATGGTAGGGGTGATGGATGTGGTAGTACGCGCCCTTGGCGCGCAAGGCCTGCTCGAACTCGGCAGGGGACATCGGAGTGGCGTCGCTCATCAGGTCTCCTACAGCTCGATGCTCATGCCGTCGAAGGCGACTTCGACGCCCCGGCGGTTGACCTCGGCCCGTTCGGGCGAGTCTTCATCGAGAATCGGGTTGGTGTTGTTGATGTGGATAAGCACCTTGCGCTGGCGCTCGAAGCCGTCCAGCACCTCGAGCATGCCGCCCGGGCCGTTCTGTGCCAGGTGGCCCATCTCGCGGCCGGTGCGGGTACCGACGCCACGCTGCTGCATTTCATCATCCTCCCAGAGCGTGCCGTCGACCAGCAGGCAATCGGCGTCGTGCATCTTCTGCAACAGCGCGTCGTCGAACTGGCCCAGGCCTGGGGCGTAGAACAGCTTGCCGCCGGTGCGCAGGTCCTCGACCATCAAACCCAGGTTGTCGCCCGGGTGCGGGTCGAAGCGGTGCGGCGAATAGGGCGGCGCGGCGCTGCGCAGCGGGAAGGGGCTGAACCGCAGGTTCGGGCAGGCGTCGATGACGAAGCTGCCTTCCAGTTCGATGCGGTTCCAGTCCAGCCCGCCGTTCCAGTGGCTGAGCATGGTGAACAGCGGAAAGCCGGTGGACAGGTCCTGGTGGACCATGTCGGTGCACCACACCTGGTGCGGGCAGCCTTCGCGCAGGCTGAGCAGGCCGGTGGTGTGGTCGATCTGGCTGTCGAGCAGGATGATCGCGTTGATGCCGGTATCGCGCAGGGCCCGGGCCGGCTGCATCGGCGCGAAGGCCTGCAGCTGGGCGCGGATGTCGGGCGATGCGTTGCACAGGATCCAGTGCTCGCCGTCATCGGACAGGGCAATCGATGACTGGGTGCGCGCGGTGGCCCGCAGGCTGCCGTCGCGATAGCCCTTGCAGTTGACGCAGTTGCAGTTCCACTGGGGGAAGCCACCGCCGGCGGCCGAGCCGAGAATCTGGATGTACATGACCACTCCGTATCCAAAAATGAAAACGCCCCGGCAAGCCGAGGCGTCGTACCGCAAGCAGGCTTAGCGGCTTGCGAAGTACATGGTCACTTCGAAGCCGATACGCAGGTCAGTGTAAGCAGGTTTGGTCCACATGAGATGACTCCTTCCGGGCAGGTTTTGGGGTTGTCAGCTACGGATTAGTGCATCGATCGTAGCCAAGGGTTCCACAACAGGGATTGCGCTATCTTACAAGAAATTCTTGTACCAAAAGGTTAATAATTCGATAAGCGCTGTTACCCCTTTCGTAACAATTCTACGGGCATTCATGCCAGCTGACATCGGGCGCGGGGCCGTTGGCAAGGCACAGCCAACCCCATTCGGCCTGTAGCAAACGCTGCAGCAGCGCCGTCAGGTCCTGCTGTCCTGTAGCCAAGATAGACTCGCCCACGCCAGCGAGATCGCCCGTTTGTGTCGCAAGGTATGTCTGCCATGCCCATTCCGCGACCTCGGGATTGGGCATGGCCGCCTCGTTGAACTGAGCCGCCAGAGCCTCGCGCATCGCCGGGTCCAGACGTACCCCGGCGTGCAGCAGCGTGTCCAGGTGGGCGAGGATTTCGCCATGGCTCGCCGCGGGTGATTGCACGCCAAATAGCAGGCCACCGCGCCCTTCTATCTGACGAAAGGCACTGAATACCGCGTAGCCCAGCTGCAGCTCGACCCGCAGGCGCTGGTACACAGGGCCTTGCAGCAAGTGCGCGAGCAGACGTCCGGCCGCCTGGTGCGAAGGTGGCACCGGGCAGAATAGCAGCAGCGCCTGCTCGCTGCCGGGCACTGGGCAGGCGCGCCAGCGTCGACCAGGTATCAAGGCCGGGGATGCTGGCGGAGCCGGCTGCCCTGGATGTTCACCGAGCGCCGCACCCAGGGCGTGCTGTTCGGCGTCAGCAAAACCGACTGCCAGGCCTTGCCAGCACGCGTGCTGCCAGGCCTGGTCGAGCAGCGACTGGTTGAGTGTGCAGGCAGGCTGTGGCCCTTCCCCGACCTCGAGAATCGCGTCGGGCAGACGCTTGAGCAGCTCGCGGATGGGGATCAGCGGCGGGTCCGCGGCCTGTATCTCCCGCCAGCACGCCGCTCGCGGACGGCGCAACAGCGTCAGGGCGGCTTCGGTGACTTGCACCACCGCGCTCGGCAAGCCCGCGCAGCGCAGCTGCCAGGTATCGCCAAAGGTGCTGAACTGAAGTTGCACCGAGGCGCGCCGGGCCTGTTCGGTCAGGGGCCGCAGCGCGCGTTCCAGAACCCCGTGCAGACGCAGGCGCAGCGGGGTTACGACCTGCCAGCGCAGGTAGAGCGCGCCATACTGGCGCGACGGCGGTAGCAGGTCACTGGTGGCCAGGCCTGCAAGCAAGGGCGCGCCGTTCTGGTCTGTACCTCCGGCAGCGAGCAGGGGATCATCGGCGGGCAGCTCCCAGTGTTCACCGTGGCTCGCGGGCAGGTCGTCAAGCAACGCCCGCAGAGCTTCGAGCCCCGACCTGTCCAGGGCCTGGAAAGGCTGGCCGCTGCTGTCCCGGCGCGCCAGCTCGAGCGCACTGGCCGCCTGCTCGCGGCTGTACTGGAGGCGGGCAAACTCAGGGTTCAGCTGTGCGGCATCGGCCTGGCGCAAGGCCCCAAACCAGCCATGCAGCAGGTCGCGCACTTCATCCCGGGGCGCACGGGCATCCAGCTTGACCTGCACATGCCACAGCAGTTGCCCGGCAAAGGCATACAGCACTTTGGTGCTGTGCCCGAGCAACCAGCCACGCTCGCGCAGGGTGGCGACCCAGCCGCCCGGGCGGCTGTCATCAAGCCAGGCGGTCAACAGTTCAAGGGCGGCCTCCGCGCCTTGCGGCAGACGCTCGTGGGCGAACAGCAGGTCCAGTTCGCCGGGCTGCTGAGCGATGTCCATGGGCCGTTCCAGCAATGCAGGCGGCTCGCTTTGCGGAACTTTACCCCCGATGGCGAACAGACCACCGTACTGGCGTCCCAATGCTTCAAGCTCATCCGCCGGCTGGGGCCCGCACAGGCTCAGGGTCAGCTGCCCGCCGTGGTAGAACCGCCGGTGGAAACCTTCGAGTGCCTGCTGGAATGCAGGGTCCTGCAATGCCAGGCTATGCCGGTTGCCCGCGTGGAAGCCGCCGAGGGGGTGGAGGGGCGACACTGCCTGCAACAAGGCGAACTCGCGCTGGGCTTGTGGATTGCGTGCCCAGGCAATGAATTCGGCATGGATGACCTCGCGTTCACGGCGCTGGCGGTCAATGCCAAGGTCCGGCTCGGCGAGCATCTGGCACAAGCGCTCAAGCCCTCCCGCCAGCGCGCCAGGCGGGACTTCGAAGAAGAAATCGGTGCAGCGCTCGCGGGTGCTTGCATTGACCTGCCCGCCCTGGTTCTGGACGAAGCGCATCAAGCCGTCTTCGAGGGGGAAGCGCGCCGTGCCAAGAAAGAACAGGTGTTCGAGAAAATGTGCCAGGCCCGGCCAGGCGGCGGGCGCATCATGGCTACCGGCACTGACCCGCACTGCGGCGGCGCAGCGCTTGAGCCGCGGGGCATGGCGCAGGGTGAGGCGCAGGCCATTGTCCAGGGTCAGGTGGCGCAGGGTGTCGGGCATGGTGCTGGGTCAGTCCTTGCGTGCCAGGCCATGCAGCTCTCGGCGCAAGTCCATGAGGTAGGGAAAGGCCTGGCGGCCCCGCACCACATGCTGGCGGTCGAGGTCGGCGAGCAGCAGGCATTCATCGCGCCCGGCCATGGCCAGCAAGCTGCCGTCCGGACCGACAATGCTGCTCTGGCCGCAATAGTGGATCTCCTGCTCGGCCCCGCAGTAGTTGGCATAGACCAGGTAGCACTGGTTTTCCTGGGCGCGGGCGCGCACGGTCACCTGGCAGATGAAGTCGTACGGCGTCATGTTGGCCGTCGGTACCAGGATCAGCTCGGCGCCGTCGAGGGCCAGGCGCCGGGCGTTCTCCGGAAACTCGATGTCGTAGCAGATCAGCAGGCCCAGCTTCCAGTCGCCCAGTTCGACCACGGGAAAGTGATCGGCGCCAGGACTGAACATCGAACGGTCGAGGTCACCGAACAGGTGGGTCTTGCGGTAGTTGCACAGGCTGCTCCCATGCGCGTCGATCAGTTGCACGCTGTTGTACACCTGGCCGTCGTCGGCACGCTCAGGGTAGCCGTAGACGATGGCGATGTGGTGCGCTTGGGCGATCTCGACCACTGCCATCGCCGACGGTCCATCCTCGGCTTCGGCCAGTCGCTCCACCGCATCGCTGCCGATGTTGTAGCCGGTCAGGTACATCTCCGGGCACACCAGCAAGGTCGCGCCGCGTTCGGCTGCCAGCTGCGCCTGCTGGTGCAGGCGCTCAAGGTTGCCCGGCACGTCCAGCGGGCGGGGCGTGCCCTGGAAAACCGCGATGCGCATCGGCGCTCTCCTGTTTCAGTCGGGCAGAGGAATCGGGCCGATGTCGGGAAACACATCGCCCGGGCCCGGATTATCGGGGTGGGTCTGTCCACCCAGGTGATTGATGATACCCCACACCGCGTTGAGCGATGTCTGCACCGCGCCCTCGACCCAGGCGGGCGTCCACGACACGTCATCGCCGGCGATGAAGATACCGCGTTGTTCGGGCGGCATGTCCTGCTGCATGAAGTGCGCGTACATGCGCTGGTTATAGCGGTAATGCCCCGGCAGCGCGCCCTTGAAGGCCCCCAGGAAGTACGGGTCGGCCTCCCACGACACGGTGATCGGATCGCCGATGATATGCCCGGCGATGTCCAGCTTCGGGTAGATCTTCTTCAGGGCATCAAGGGCCAGCTTCACCCGCTTTTCGACCGGATGCGGAAGCATCTTCAGGGCGTCGCTCATCCATGAGTACGACAGGCAGATCACCCCCGGCTTGTCGTCACCGTTGTCGAACAGGTAGGTGCCACGGGTCAGCCGGTCGGTGAGGGTCATGCTCATCAGGTCGCGGCCGGTCTGCGGGTCCTTGTCCTTCCAGAACGGCCGGTCGACCATGACGAAGGTCTTCGAGGACTGCATGTAGCGGGTGCGGTCCAGGGCCATCCACAACTTTTGCGAGAACAGCGACTCCTCGCACTCGATCTGGGTGGTCAGCAGCCAGCTCTGGCAGGTGGTGAGCACGGCGGCGTACTGGCGGCTGTCGCCCCAGTTGTCGGTGACGGTCAGGCGGCCATCGGCGGCGCGGGCGATGCCCTTCACCCCAGGGCGCGGCGCGCCGTTGTGCAGCGAGCTGAGGCTGGTGCCTGCCGGCCAGTGAGCGCAGCGCTCCGGGGCGTGACGCCAGAGTCCCTGGGGGACCTGCTCGACACCGCCGACGATCAGATGCTGGTGATCGTCGCAGTTGGTCAGCACCACCCGCAGGATCTCCAGCATCGAATTGGGGAAGTCCGAGTCCCAGCCGCCGGTGCCGAAGCCCACCTGCCCGAACACCTCGCGGTGCAGGAAGCTCAGCTTGGCGAAGGCCTTGGACGTCGCGACAAAGTCGTAGAAGGTGCGGTCGTCCCACAGTGGCACCAGGGTGTTCCAGAGGGCCTTGAGCCGTGGCACGTCGCGCTCGCGGATGGCCTGCTGGATATCGCTGAACTGCGCGCGGTCCTCCAATGCATCGGCCCAGGCGTCGGCGACCTCGGCAAACAGCGCGGGCAGGTCGCCCGGGGTCTCGGCGTACCAGGTCTGGCCCTCCAGGTCGATCACCGTGCTGGGCGAGGCGGGCGTCAGCGGATTGGGAAACGGCCTGGTTTCCAGGCCCAGTTTGTCGACGTAGTGGTAGAAGGCGGTAGAGGAGACCGGAAAGCGCATCCCGCCCAGCTCCGCCACGATACCGTCGGTGCCGTTGAAGGCTTGCGAGCGCAAGCGCCCGCCGAGCTTCGAGGCCTCGTACACGACCGGTTTCAACCCAAGCTTCATCAGCTCGTAGGCCGCCACCAGCCCGGCGATCCCGGCACCCACGATCGCCACTTCCTCGCCAAGGCGTTCGGTGGGCAGGGTACCCAGCCCAGCGGGGTGCTCGAGCCAGTCGTCGAAGGCGAAAGGGAAGTCCGGGCCGAAGATGGTGACGGGTGCCTTGCCGTCAGCGGGGTGGCGATTGTTCTTGTTGTTCATGGAGGGCCTTGGTCAAGGGCTGCGCGGAGGCGGAGCCTTAGTGTCGGGGAGCCTCAGGCCACTTTAAGCACTGCGGTCGGCCAGGACAACCGTCGCGGGGTGGTCAGATGCGCCAGGTTTGATGGTTAACAGTAGACATGTTTGGTGTGTATTATGTGTATAGAATTCTTGCGGCCGCGCCTCTTGGTGTGCACCATTGCGCATAAAAACAAGCCGGAGTGGACATGCGCAGTCGGGAGGTAATCACGTTGATTGAGGCGGACGGTTGGTACCTGATAGGGATAAGAGGGAGCCACCACCACTACAAGCACATTCGCAAACCGGGTCGGGTTACGGTCCCCCATCCCAAGACTCAGATACCCATCGGGACCCTCAATAGCATCCTAAGGACTGCAGGACTCAAGTGAGGCTAGCCCACCATGCTCTCTCAGGAGGATTCAATGAAATTCCCAGTTGTTATCCATAAGGATCCAGACTCTGACTATGGCGTGACGGTACCTGACGTCGCTGGGTGCTTCAGCGGTGGAGAGACTGTCGAGCAAGCGCTGGACAACGTCCTGGAAGCTTTGTCATTGCATTTCGAGGCGCTTGTGGCGGATGGCGAGCTGCTACCACACGGTCAGTCCATTGATGCCCATATGAGCAACCCCGACTACGCGCACGGTGTCTGGGCCGTGGTTGATTTCGATGTGACGCCGTACCTTGGGAAGTCAGTACGCTTCAACGCCACGCTTCCAGAGCACTTGTTGCAGCGCATCGATGACTACGTAAAGCGTCATCCTGAACAGAAGAGCCGCTCCGGATTCCTGGCTTCAGCCGCATTGCGTGTGCTGGCGAGCGCGTAGGCAACCGCTAGCCGCTATAAGCAGAGGGATACAAAAAAGCCGCGCTAATGCGCGGCTTTTGAATTGGTGGGCCCACACGGACTCGAACCGTGGACCAAAGGATTATGAGTCCTCTGCTCTAACCGACTGAGCTATAGGCCCCAGAAGGAGGCCGGATTATAACGAGGGTTTCAGCGCGGTGCTATCCGAAAGATCGGAAAGTGCTATGCGCAAAAACGTTGATGCGAATTCCTCGGGCCGTAGGGGCAGGCTGACGATGTACCCCTGGATCTGCTCGCACCCCTCGGTTGCCAGGAACTGCTGCTGCGCATGGTTCTCCACCCCTTCGGCAATGATGGTCAGTTGCATGCTGCGGCCCAGGGCGATGATCGCGCGGGCGATGGCGGCGTCATTGGGGTCGTCGGGCAGGCCGCGGATGAACGATTGATCGATCTTGAGAATATCCAGCGGCAGGCGCTTGAGGTAGCTCAGCGAGGAGTAGCCGGTGCCGAAGTCGTCGATGGCCAGTTGCACGCCCAGTTGCTTTAGCTGGTGCAGGATCGCCAGGGCTTCCTCGGCCTGGCTCATGATGAAGTTCTCGGTGATCTCCAGCTGCAGGTCGCCTGGGTTGAGCTGGTAGGCCTTGAGCAGGTGCTCGATGCGCTTGGCCAGGTTCGGCTGGCGCAACTGGGCGCCAGCCAGGTTGATCGACAGTGGGCCGAACGGCTCGTAGGTTTTCTGCCAGCTGTACATCTGTCGACAGGCCTGCTCGAGTACCCAGTCGCCTAGCTGCAGGATGGTGCCGTTCTCTTCGGCAAGATGGATGAAGTGCTCTGGGGGGACTTCGCCGAAGGTCGGGTGGGTCCAGCGGATCAGGGCTTCGGCGCCGACCAGGCTCTGGGTCTTGAGGCTGAACTTGGGCTGGTAGCACAAGCTCAGCTCGTTGCGTTCGATGGCGCGGCGCAGTTCATGTTCCAGCGCCACGCGCTCGCTCGCCTGGGCCGTGAGGTCGCGGGTATAGGCCTCGACGCGGTTGCGTCCCTTGGCCTTGGAGCGGTACATGGCGGCGTCGGCATTGCGGATCAGCGACGCAACGTCGCTGCCGTCCTGGGGATACAGGCTGATGCCGATGCTCGCGCTGGTGAAGAACTCGTGCTCGCCCGCCTGGAAAGGCGCGCTGAAGCAGGCCAGCAGTTTGTTGGCGATGGCGTCGGCATCGCTGGACTTGTGCAGCCCGGGCAGCAGGATGATGAATTCGTCACCGCCGAGACGGGCCACCGTGTCGACGTCGCGCACCTGATCCTTCAGGCGTTGGGCGATGCCTTTGAGCAACAGGTCGCCCACCGGATGGCCAAGGCTGTCGTTGATATGCTTGAAGCGGTCCAGGTCGAGGAACAGCACGGCGCCCTGGCGATTGGAGACCTGCGCGCAGGCTAGCGCGGCTTGCAGGCGGTTTTCGAAGAGGGTGCGGTTGGGCAGGGCGGTCAACGGGTCGTGGTGGGCCTGGTAGTCGAGCTTGGCCTGGGCATGCTTGAGGCTGGAGATGTCTGCGAAAACTGCGACGAAGTGGGTGATTTCCCGCTCGAGGTTGCGCACGGCGCTGATAGTCAGCCAGCCGGGATAGAGTTCCCCGTTCTTTCGGCGGTTGTAGATCTCGCCCTGCCAGTGGCCTTCGGCGGTCAGCTGATGCCACAGGGACGCGTAGAAGGCGCTGTCGTGCTGGCCGGAGGCAAGCAGGCGTGGGGTTTGCCCCAGTGCTTCAGCCTCGCTGTAGCCGGTGATCTCGGTGAAGGCGCGGTTGACCGCGCTGATGCGCTGATCGGTGTCGGTGATCAGCACGCCCTCGGCAGTGTTTTCGAAAACAGTGGCGGCGAGCTGCAGCTTTTCCTGCATGAGGTGGCGTTCGGTGATGTCGCGGGCGATGGTCAGCATGCAGTCGTCGCCGCCGATCGGCAGGGGCCGTGCTGACAGCTCGCACAGTCGGATCTGACCGTCGCTGCGGCGGATGTGACAGGTGAAGTCACGCACGAAACCATCGCGCTGGAGCAGGTCGAGCAAGCGCTTGCGCTCGTTGAGGTCCACCCAGATGCCCAGGTCCATGGAAGTCTGGTCAAGCACAGGGCTGAGCTCGTAACCGGTCAGACGGCAGAAACCTTCGTTGACCTCGATCAGCAAGCCATCGCTCTGGCGTGACAGCAGCAGGCCATCGGGCGACGCATGGAACGCCTTGGCGAACTTCTCCTCTGAGGTCTGCAGCTGTTCCTGGGTTTCCTTGAGCTGGCTGATGTCTCGCACTGCCACGACGAAGGCCAGGCTGTTGTCGAGCTCGAAGGTTTCGGCGGATGTCAGCCCGGTGAAGATCTGGCCGGTACTTCGCCTGAAGGTCATTTCAAGGTTGCGGATGCCGCCCTGCTGCAGACGTTCCAGCAAGACCGGGCCGGTACCTGCCGCGCCCCAGAGATCGAGTTCGCTGGCGGTTCGGCCGATGACCTGGGACGGGCTGAAGCCGATCTGCTCCTCGAAGGCTTCGTTGACTTCCAGCAGGCAGCCGTCACTGTGACGGGCGATCACCAGGATATCGGGACACTGCTGGAACACCGAGGCGAACTTCTGCTCCGACAGGCGCAGGGCATCCTCGGTGCGCTTGGTTTCGCTGATGTCGATCATCAGTCCGCGCATCACCGGCTTGTGGCCATGCTCGATCAGGCTGACGATGTTGCGCACCCACAGGCTGTGGCCGTCGGCGCCAATCACCCGGTAATCGAGGCTGTGGTCGCGCCCGGCTGCCGTTTCGCTGTCGCAGTAGGCCTGGGCCCACAATGCGTCCTCGGGGTGCAGAATGCTGCGCCAGAACCCAGGCTTGAGCCACTCGCTCAACTGATAGCCGAGCAGGTCTTCGGCATGGGGGGAGACGTAGCTGTAGGTGAAGTCGTTGGCGTCCGCCTCCCAGGCAATGGCCGACAGGCTCTCGACCAGGCTGCGGTAATGGTATTCGCTGCTGCGCAGTTCCTGTTCGAGGGCGATACGCCGGGAAATCTCCGAGCTCAGGCGCCGGTTGATGCGGACCATGGCCGCCAGAATCGCCACCAGCAGCAAGGCACCCGGCAAGCTATAGGCCAGCATGGTTTGCCACGGGAAGGGATGTTCGCGCGGCTCGACTGGATGGCCGGAAGATTCCTGGATCAAGGCGATGTGAATGGCGGCCAGTCCCTGGTAACCGACAGCCGGCTCCTGATCATCGAGAGGGGGGCGGGCAGCAGCATCGGCCAGACGCAGCGCAGGATAAGCACCGGGGCCGGCTTCTTCGTCATGGGTCAGGGCAAGCGCGCCGGCAGTTGTGTTCCAGGCCATCAGGAGCGACAACAGAAGGGCCGGCATCAGGGGCATAGCGGCCTCTCGATCAGTTGGACTGATTCGAGTGTAGACGGCCATTTTGCAGCGGGAAGGGCAATCAGGGCACTAGTGGCACTTTTTCATCACGCAAGAAAAACCCCGGCCTGGGCCGGGGTTTGTCATCACTCGTCGAGGAAGGAACGCAGGTGTTCGCTTCTCGTCGGGTGGCGCAGCTTGCGCAGCGCCTTGGCTTCGATCTGACGGATCCGCTCGCGGGTCACGTCAAACTGCTTGCCGACCTCTTCGAGGGTGTGGTCGGTGTTCATGTCGATGCCGAAACGCATGCGCAACACCTTGGCTTCGCGGGCGGTCAGGCCCGAGAGCACGTCACGGGTCGCTTCCTTGAGGCTCTCGACCGTGGCCACATCGATTGGCGACTGCATGGTCGAGTCTTCGATGAAGTCACCCAGGTGCGAGTCTTCGTCGTCACCGATCGGGGTTTCCATGGAGATCGGCTCTTTGGCGATCTTCAATACCTTGCGGATCTTGTCCTCAGGCATCTCCATGCGCTCGCCCAGCTCTTCCGGGGTCGGTTCGCGGCCCATTTCCTGCAGCATCTGCCGGGAAATACGGTTGAGCTTGTTGATCGTCTCGATCATGTGCACCGGGATACGGATGGTGCGCGCCTGGTCGGCGATCGAGCGGGTGATCGCCTGGCGAATCCACCACGTGGCGTAGGTCGAGAACTTGTAGCCGCGACGGTATTCGAACTTGTCCACCGCCTTCATCAGGCCGATGTTGCCTTCCTGGATCAGGTCGAGGAATTGCAGGCCACGGTTGGTGTACTTCTTGGCGATGGAAATCACCAGACGCAGGTTGGCCTCGACCATTTCCTTTTTCGCGCGGCGGGCCTTGGCCTCGCCGATCGACATGCGACGGTTGATGTCCTTGATTTCAGCGACGGTCAGGCCGGTCTCGGTCTCGAGGTCGACCAGCTTCTGCTGGCAGGCGACGATGGCCGCGTCTTTCTCGCCCAGGGCCGCAGCCCACTTGGTGCTGCGCTTGGAGAGGTCACCGCTCCAGGTCTGGTCGACTTCGTTGCCTGGGAACAGGCGCAGGAAGTCGGCACGCGGCATGCGGGCATCACGCACGCACAGTTGCATGATCGCGCGTTCCTGGGCGCGCAGGCGGTCCAGGGCGTTGCGCACGCGCTCGACCAGCACCTCGAACTGCTTGGGCACCAGCTTGATCGGCATGAACAGCTCTGCCAGGACCAGCAGCTCGGCGATGCTTTCCTTGTTGCTGCGGCCGTGCTTCTTCAGCGCCTTGTTGGCGACCAGGAGCTGGTCGGCAACCGCGCCGAAGCGCTGGCGAGCGATTTCCGGATCAGGACCGCTTTCGGTCTCTTCCTCGTCTTCGCTGTCGTCGCCGTCTTCTTCATCGTCGTCATCGCCCTTGGCCGCTGCGGCTTTGGCATCGACAGGCGGTGGCACTTCGGCGGGCGGGGCAATGCCGTCGTCCGGATCGATGTAGCCGCTGAGAACGTCGGACAGGCGGCCAGCTTCGCTGGTGACGCGGTCGTATTCGCTGAGAATGTAGTCGACAGTACCCGGGAAGTGAGCGATGGCGCCCATGACTTCACGGATGCCTTCCTCGATGCGCTTGGCGATTTCGATCTCGCCTTCGCGGGTCAGCAGCTCGACGGTACCCATTTCGCGCATGTACATGCGCACCGGGTCGGTCGTGCGGCCGATGTCGGTTTCCACCGCCGCCAACGCAGCGGCGGCTTCTTCAGCGGCGGCTTCGTCGGTGTCGGCTTCGGCCAACAAAAGGGCATCCGCATCCGGAGCACTCTCGAATACGTTGATCCCCATGTCGTTGATCATGCGGATGATGTCTTCCACCTGCTCCGGATCTGAAATATCCTCTGGCAGATGGTCGTTGACCTCCGCGTAAGTCAGGTAGCCCTGCTCACGACCGCGGGTGATCAACTCTTTGATGCGAGACTGCTGTTGCGCTTTTCCGGACATAACACCCTATCCACTGAAGGTCTTGGCGGGCAAAAAACAAGCCGAGGATTATACCCGAGCATTGACCTCACGCGCCAGTTGAGGTCGGGGTTTGTGCGGGAACATTCCGGCTCAGCAATTCACGCAGCTCGTTTTTCTCGTCTGCGCTCAATTCACTTTGACGTGCTTTCCTGAGCAGATGTTCCAGGCTTCGCTCGCGTTGGCGAGCTGACAAACTAGTAATGGTGTCGAAAAACTGTTGTTCAAGGTTGTCGGCGTCTATCAACCATTCCTTCTCGGCCAGCGCCCGCAGCAGGCGACCTTGTTCAGTGCCGTGCCAGCGCGCGATGAGCTGTAGAGAGCGTAGCTCAGGATTCTTCTGCAAGGCCTCGAGCAGGGCCACCAGCAGCTGGGCATAGACGTGTTCTTCTGCCGCGAAATGGCTCGCGTCCTCGACCTTGCGGGCCAGTTGCGGGTGATGCAGCAGGGTGCGCAAGGCGCTCAAGGTAGGGGGTTCCACGGGGGCCGGCACTCGCGGTGGGGCCTCTTCGCGCTGCCAGGGCTTGCCGCCCTTCCTGTCCCAGGGTTTACCGTCCCAGGGCTTCTTGCCGCCCCCTTTGTTCGGCGTCCAAGGGCGCTGTTGCGGGGTCGGCGCAGGGTCGACGTGCGCGTAGTCGCCGTAGTCAGGCGTGTAGCCGGCCATGGCATCGTAATCGAAGCCCGGGTCGTAGTCCGGCACGCTGTCGGCGGGCGCGCTGTGCGCCAGCTGCTCCATCTGCTGATGGTCCAGCCCGGTGATTTCCTTCAGGCGGTTGCGCATCAGCGCACGCAGGTTGACCCCTGGAATCTTTTCGATCAACGGCGCCGCCAGCGTCGCCATGTGCGCCTTGCCTTCGAGCGAGCGCGGATCAGCCTCGTTGCTCAATTGCTCGAAGAAATAGTCCGCCAGCGGCTGCGCGTGCTGGTTGATGCGCGCGCGGAAGGCGTCGGTGCCCTCGGCGCGGACCAGGCTGTCCGGGTCTTCACCTTCGGGGACGAACAGAAAACGTGCCTTGCGCCCGTCCTGCAGGCAGGGCAGGGCCGCTTCAAGGGCGCGCCAGGCGGCCTTGCGGCCTGCCTGGTCGCCATCAAAGCAGAACAGCACGCTCGGCACCACGCGGAACAGGCGCTTGAGGTGCTCTTCGCTGGTGGACGTGCCCAAGGTCGCCACCGCGTTGCGCAGGCCTTGCTGAGCCAGGGCGATGACGTCCATGTAGCCCTCGACGACGATGATTTCGTCGAGGTTGCGGTTGAACTTGCGCGCCTCGAACAGGCCGTAGAGCTCCTGCCCCTTGTGGAAGACCGGGGTCTCTGGCGAGTTCAGGTACTTGGGCTTGTCGTCGCCCAGTACACGGCCGCCAAACGCGATGATGCGCCCGCGGCTGTCGCGGATCGGAAACATCACCCGGTCGCGGAAGCGGTCATAGCGCTTGCCGGACTCGGCATTCTCGATCAGCAGGCCGGCGTCGATCATGGCCTTTTGCTGCAAGGTATCGCTGGCCAGGTGCTTGAACAGGTTGTCCCAGCCCGGTGGCGCGAAGCCCAGGCCGAAGTCCCGGGCTATCTCGCCCGTCAGGCCGCGACCCTTCAGGTACTCCACCGCCGCCTTGCGGCTGGGGTGGCTGCGCAGCGACGTACGGTAGAACTCGGCGGCTGCATCCAGCAGCGGATACAGTGGCGAGTCGGTCGGTTGGCGAGGCTTCTGCCCGCGTCGGCCTTCCTCGCGCGGCACTTCCATGCCTGCGGCCTTGGCCAGTTCCTCGACGGCCTGGGGGAAATCCAGGTTGTCGTGGTCCATGATGAAGCCAAGGGCATTGCCGCCAGCGCCGCAGCCAAAGCAGTAGTAGAACTGCTTGTCGGGGCTGACGCTGAAGGAGGGGGTCTTTTCCTTGTGGAACGGACAGCATGCCGTGAGATTCTTGCCGGCCCGTTTCAGCTGGACGCGCGAACTCACCACGTCGACAATGTCGGTGCGGTTGAGAAGGTCGTCGATGAAGCTCTGGGGAATCAGCCCGGCCATGGCATTCTCGTCATCAGGCAAAAGCCAAGTCTAATCGCTAATGCTGCGGGTCGAGGCGTGTAGCGGCACCCGGAACGGGTAGGGAGCGTGCTCGTCGCCAGCCACAAGGGCTCGTCAGACAGGACGTGCACAGCTGGCGATGAAGCCAGTTCTGACGTGTTCGTGCAGGTTGCCCACATGCTGGTGCATGGAGCGCCTCTGGCGAGGAGCCAAAGGATTCAGGCCACTTGCTGCCGGCAGCCCGGCTTGAGGCCGGGCGGGCAGAAGCTTGCGATGAACGTCTGTATCAGTACAGACGAACGGCGCGGCGCTGTTCGCGCTGTACTTTCTTGGCGTGACGCTTTACGGCAGCAGCAGCCTTGCGCTTGCGCTCGGACGTTGGCTTTTCGTAAAACTCGCGGCTACGAACTTCAGCCAGTACACCGGCTTTTTCGCAGGAGCGCTTGAAACGACGCAGAGCTACGTCGAAGGGTTCGTTCTCTTTAACTTTGACGGCTGGCATCCAGGGCTACCTTCATTCATGACCGGGGTAGACGACTCCTACAAAACAAAGGTGTGCTGGAGAACGTCGGTTTTTAAGGGTTGCGGATGTTAACCCTTACCTAGCCGGAATGCAAAGCCTCTGATCGAAAACCGCTGGTCGGCACTGGACACGGCGACTATCATGCGCGCCTTCGAATTCAGCCTATACAAGGCACGGACCCATGCTAGTACTGGGATTGGAAACATCCTGCGACGAAACTGGCGTCGCATTATACGACAGTGAGCGGGGCCTGCTGGCCGACGCGCTGTTCAGCCAGATCGACCTGCACCGCGCCTATGGCGGCGTGGTGCCCGAGCTCGCCTCGCGCGACCACGTCAAGCGCATGCTGCCGCTGATCCGCCAGGTGCTGGCCGAGGCCGACTGCGTCGCCACCGAGATCGACGCCATCGCCTACACCGCGGGCCCTGGCCTGGTGGGTGCCTTGCTGGTCGGCGCTTCCTGCGCGCAGGCGCTGGCCTTTGCCTGGGGTATCCCGGCGCTGGGCGTGCACCATATGGAAGGTCACCTGCTGGCACCGATGCTCGAGGAGCAACCACCGGAGTTTCCGTTCGTCGCCTTGCTGGTGTCCGGCGGTCATACGCAGCTTGTACGCGTCGATGGCATCGGCCAGTACGAGCTGCTTGGCGAAAGCCTGGATGACGCGGCGGGGGAGGCTTTCGATAAGACGGCCAAGATGATCGGCCTGAACTACCCGGGCGGGCCCGAGATCGCACGCCTGGCAGAGCAGGGCGTGCCTGGGCGCTTCGTGTTCCCGCGGCCGATGACCGACCGTCCGGGACTCGAATTCAGCTTCAGCGGCCTGAAGACGTTTGCCCTCAACACCTGGCAACAATGCCGCGCTGCCGGGGATGATGGCGAGCAGACCCGTTGCGACGTCTCGCTGGCCTTCCAGCAGGCAGTGGTCGACACCCTGACCATCAAGTGCAAGCGCGCGCTGAAGCAGACTGGCCTCAAGCGCCTGGTGATCGCCGGCGGCGTCAGTGCCAACAAGGCCCTGCGCGTTTCCCTGGAAGACATGCTGGGCAGCCTGGGGGGCAATGTGTACTACGCCCGTCCGCAGTTCTGCACCGACAACGGCGCGATGATCGCCTACGCCGGTTGCCAGCGCCTGCTGGCGGGGCAACGGCAGGACCTGGCGATCAGTGTGCAGGCACGCTGGCCGATGGAGCAGCTGCCAGCGGTGTAGCGGCTGGCCAGGCTGGGGGAGTCGGCATCAGAAATGCCGTTCGCGCCCGGCAAACAGGTCGCGTAGATTGCTGCGGTGACGCCAGACGATCATCGCCGTCAGCACGGTCATCGGCAACAGGGCTTCGGGCTCGCGCCAGGCCAGCAGGGGCAGTATCAATGGGGTCGCGATCAAGGCGGCCAGCGAGCTGGTACGGGTCAGGCAGAAGGTCAGCAGCCAGGCGATGATCGCCAGCATGGCAGCGGGAAGGTAAAGTCCCATGAGCATGCCGGCCGCCGTCGCCACGCCCTTTCCACCCTGGAAGCGGAAATACAGCGGAAACAGGTGGCCGACCACCGCGCAGACGCCTATCCAGGCCTGTTGCTGCAGGCCCAGGCCTGCCAGCCCCGCGACCAGGACGGGCAACAGGCCCTTGCACACGTCGCCAAGCAGGGTCAGGATCGCCATCTTGCGCCCTGCCAGGCGCAGCATGTTGGTGGCCCCGGCGTTGCCCGAGCCACAGGAGCGTGGATCCGGACTGCCGGTGAGGCGGCTCAGGACAATGGCGAAGGACAGCGAGCCAAGCAGGTAGGCGAGCAGCGCCAGTAACCAAAACATGCTTACTATTCCGGGCGAGGACGCCCTGATTCTAACGGCGCCAGTCGCCCTTGTCGTGCTGTGGAGAAAAGTGCTTGGACAGAGTGTTCATCGAAGGCCTGGAAGTCGATACCGTCATCGGTGCCTATGACTGGGAGCGGGATATTCGCCAATGCCTGCGCCTGGACCTGAGTTTCGCCTGGGACAATCGCCCGGCGGCGGCTGGTGACGACCTGAACCTGGCGCTTGATTACGCCAGCGTGAGCGCGCGCATCCAGGCGTTTGCCGAGCAGGCGCGTTTCGAGCTGGTCGAAACCTTTGCCGAGCGCCTCGCGGCCGTCCTGATGGCCGAGTTCAATATTCCCTGGCTGCGGCTGAAGCTCACCAAGCCCGGTGCGGTGCCGGCGGCTCGCGGTGGTGTTGGCGTGGAGATCGAGCGCGGATGTCTCTGAGCACGGTGTACCTGGGCCTTGGCAGCAATATCGACCGTGAACCGCACCTGCGCGCGGGGCTCGATGCCTTGGCGGGCATTCTCGAGGACATGCGCTGTTCGGCGGTGTTCGAGAGCCAGCCAGTGGGGATCAGGAGCGGGCCGTTCTACAACCTGGTGGTGACCGGCCAGACGCGCCTGCCCCTGATGGAGCTGGACCGCCGGCTCAAGTTCATCGAGGCTGACAACGGGCGCTATGCCCCGGACCGCAAGGGCCTGCCGCTGGACATCGATGTGCTGATGTATGACGGCCTGCATGGCGTCTTCGATGGGCTGACCTTGCCGCGGGCCGAGATTCTGAGGAATGCCTTCGTGTTGTGGCCGTTGTCCCTGATCGCGCCGGAACTGGTGCATCCGGGGGAGGGGAAGAGCATGGGGCAGTTGTGGCAGGAGGCGCAGATCGATCAGGTCCTGGCGCCGGTGCCGTTCGAGTGGCGTGGGGTGCAGTTGACCCAACTCTGAGATCGTTGTTGGCTGTTCCGGCCTCTTCGCGGGCTTGCCCGCGAAGAGGCCGGAACAGGGGCTACACACCTTTCCTGAAAACCTCCAAGGCCTTCAACCGCTCGGCTTTTATCGCCTCACCCAACGCCTGCCCCGTCAGGCCCTGCTGCACCAGGTCCTGCACCTGCACCGCCTTGGCCGCAGCGACCGCGCCGCGCAACAGGTCAGCCTGTGGGAAACTTCGCTGGGCCGCCCTGGCGTCCATCTCGCACGCCGCGATGAAATCCTCCAGTCGCTGCGCACGCCGGTACACATCGAAGCGCTGCAGCATGTCCAGCAGCGCCGAGGCCGGCAGCTCCGCCGCTCGATGGCAATCCGCCCGGTACTCACCCACCAGCGCAGCCAGCTCCTGGCACTCGCGCGGCGCCTTGAAACGCTTGCTCACCGCATCGATGCCTTGGTCCAGGCCCATCAGCAGGCAAGCCCAGCGCACGTTCAAGGGTTGTTCGGACAGGGCCGCCTGCTCCAGTACCGCGAGCGTATGGGCGCCGCCGTCGCCGGTTTCGAACAGCGCGTCCACCTCGGGCATCAGTTCCTTCAGCGCACCGCACTCGCGCAGTACCTGGATGAACACCTGCGGCCGGGGCTCCATCAGCGCACGCTCGATTTCCTTCCAGCTGCGCTCGGCGGTCAGCGCCTGCAGCTCGCCCGATTCGCTGATCTGGCGCATCAATGCCAGGGTTTCATCCGCCACCCGGAAGCCCAGGGGCGCATAGCGTGCCGCGAAACGCGCCACGCGCAGCACCCGTAGCGGGTCTTCGGCGAAGGCCGGCGATACATGCCGCAGCAGCCGGTCTTCGAGGTCCTGTTGGCCGTTGTAGGGGTCGCAGATGGCACCGTGGTCGTCCTCGGCCATGGCATTGATGGTCAGGTCGCGGCGGGTCAGGTCTTCTTCAAGGGTTACTTCAGGGCTTGCGTGGAAGGTGAATCCGCCGTAGCCGCGCCCGCTCTTGCGTTCGGTGCGCGCGAGAGCGTACTCCTCGCCACTTTTGGGATGGATGAATACCGGGAAATCCGCGCCGACCGGGCGATAGCCCAAGGCCTGCATCTGCTCGACGCTGGCGCCGACCACCAGCCAGTCGATGTCGTTGACCGGGCGGCCGAGCAGGCGGTCGCGCACGGCACCGCCAACTTTGTAGATCTTCATGAAATGCCTCCGTTGTTGCCCACAGGATAACCCGTGGGCAGCAACGCAGGGCCGCTACAGGTGAACCACGGCCAGGTCCATGCGCCCGTAGTCGCCACCTTCGCCATGCTCGCCACGGGGAGGCATGTGGTGGGTCTTCATGATCTGGTCACCCTGGACGGTGTCCAGGTGGATATCGAAGCCCCACAGGCGATGCAAGTGCTTGAGCACCTCATCGGTGGAGTCGCCCAAGGGCTTGCGGTTGTGCTGCTGGTGGCGCAGGGTCAGGGAGCGGTCGCCACGGCGGTCGATGCTCCAGATCTGCACGTTGGGTTCGCGGTTGCCCAGGTTGTACTGGGCGGCCAGGGTCTCGCGGATGATGCGGTAGCCGTCGTCATCATGGATCGCTGGCACCAGCAGGTCATCGCGCTGGTCGTCATCGAGGATGCTGAACAGCTTGAGGTCGCGGATGACGGTCGGTGACAGGTACTGCAGGATGAAGCTCTCGTCCTTGAAGCTGCTCATGGCGAACTTGATGGTGGAAAGCCAGTCACTGCCGGCAATGTCGGGGAACCAGCGGCGATCTTCATCGGTAGGATGTTCGCAGATTCGCCGGATGTCGCGGTACATGGCAAAGCCCAGGGCATACGGATTGATGCCGCTGTAGTAGGGGCTGTCGAAGCCCGGCTGGAACACCACGCTGGTATGGGACTGAAGGAACTCCATCATGAAACCGTCGGTGACCAGGCCCTCGTCGTAGAGGTCGTTCATGAGCGTGTAATGCCAGAACGTGGCCCAGCCCTCGTTCATGACCTGAGTCTGGCGCTGCGGGTAGAAGTACTGGGCAATCTTGCGCACAATACGCACGATCTCGCGCTGCCAGGGCTCAAGCAGCGGCGCATGCTTTTCGATGAAATAGAGGATGTTTTCCTGGGGTTCGGCGGGGAAGCGCGCACCATCGTGCTCGCTGGCCTTGTCCGCGCCCTTGGGGATGGTGCGCCACAGGTCATTGATCTGGCGTTGCAGGTGCTCTTCGCGCTCTTTCTGCCGGCGGCGTTCTTCCTCGGCGGAAATCGGATAAGGACGCTTGTAGCGGTCGACGCCGTAGTTCATCAAGGCGTGGCAGGAGTCGATCAGGTCCTCGACCGCGTCGATGCCGTGACGCTCTTCGCACTGGCTGATGTACTGCTTGGCGAACACCAGGTAATCGATGATCGAGCTGGCGTCGGTCCACGTGCGAAACAGGTAGTTGCCCTTGAAGAAGCTGTTGTGCCCATAGCATGCGTGGGCGATCACCAGTGCCTGCATGCACATGGTGTTTTCTTCCATCAGGTAGGCGATGCAGGGATCGGAGTTGATCACGATCTCGTAGGCCAGGCCCATTTGCCCCCGGGTGTAGGACTTCTCGGTGCTGAGGAACTGCTTGCCGTAGGACCAATGGTGATAACCCAGCGGCATGCCGACGGAGGCGTAGGCATCCATCATCTGCTCGGCGGTGATCACCTCGATCTGGTTGGGGTAGGTGTCGAGGGCATAACGTGCGGCCAGGCGGCTGATCTCGCGGTCGTAGGACTGGATCAGCTCGAATGTCCACTCGGAACCGGTGGAGAGGTGTTGGCGTTTCTGCTCTCTGGAGGTCATGTGGCTAACCTGCGCTGGAAGAGTTCACGGAAGACCGGATAGATATCGCCGGCCGATACCAACTGCTGCTGGGCAAAGGTGTCGGCGAAGCTTTCACCTATACGCTCGTATTCGTACCACAACGCCTGGTGTTCGCGGGGAGTGATTTCGACATAGGTGTAATACTGGACGAACGGCATGATCTGCTTGGTGAGGATTTCGCGGCAGATGGGCGAGTCGTCATTCCAGTTGTCGCCATCCGAGGCCTGGGCCGCGTAGATGTTCCATTCGCTGGCCTGATAGCGTTCAGCCATGATCTCCTGCATCAGCTTGAGCGCGCTGGAGACAATGGTGCCGCCGGTTTCACGGGAGTAGAAGAATTCTTCCTCATCGACTTCGCGGGCGCTGGTGTGATGGCGGATGAACACCACCTCGATGCGCTCGTAGTTACGCTTGAGAAACAGGTACAACAGGATGAAGAAACGCTTGGCGATATCCTTGGTCGCCTGGGTCATCGAGCCGGACACGTCCATCAGGCAGAACATCACCGCCTTCGAGCTGGGGTTGGGTTGCTTGACCAGGAGGTTGTACTTGAGGTCGAAGGTATCGAGGAAGGGCAGGCGGTTGATCCGCGCGCTCAGGCGGGCGATCTCGACTTCGACTTCCTGGATGTCGGTGAAGTTGTCGGGTTCCTCAACCTTGAGGCGGGCGAGTTCGGCCTGGGCCTCGCGCAGCTTGGCGCGGCTGCTGCCGGTGAGGGCGATGCGCCGGGCGTGGGCCGAGCGCAGGGTACGGATGATGTTGATGCGCGACGGGTTGCCTTCGTTGGCGATACCGGCACGCACGGTCTTGAAGGTGTCGGTTCCGGTCAGGTGGCGCTTGACCAGGTTGGGCAGCTCCAGGTCCTCGAACATGAACTCGAGAAACTCTTCCTGGGTGATCTGGAAGACGAACTCGTCCATGCCCTCGCCGGAATTGCCCGCCTTGCCGCGGCCGCCACCGCCGCCGCCACCTTGCGGCCGCGGAATATGCTCACCAGCGGTGAATTCCTTGTTGCCCGGGTGAACGACGGTCTGCTTGCCCCCACGCCCGTGGTGTAGCACGGGCTCGTCGATGTCGCGTCCCGGAATGCTGATCTGCTCGCCATGCTCCATGTCCGTGATGGAGCGGCGGCTCACGGCCTCTTCGACGGCCTTCTTGATGTGATCACGGTACCGCCGCAAAAAGCGCTGGCGGTTGACCGTGCTCTTGTTCTTGCCATTCAGGCGTCGGTCGATAACGTAACTCATAGGCTCTCCGGTGCTCGGCAGCGGCACGCTGCAAGCTACAAGCTGCAAGACAAGACAACCGCAAAGGCCGCAAGCCGGGCCTGAATCCAGGATTCGCGGCGCTCGGCGTGCAGCTTGAGGCTGGTCGCTTGCCGCTTACTGCGATTTCCTGACCCGCAGGTACCATTCCGACAACAGGCGAACCTGCTTGTCGGTGTAGCCACGTTCCACCATCCGGGTGACAAAGTCGTTGTGCTTCTGCTGGTCCTCCTTGCTCGCCTTGGCGTTGAAGCTGATGACCGGCAGCAGGTCCTCGGTGTTGGAGAACATTTTCTTCTCGATCACCACCCGCAGTTTTTCATAGCTCAGCCAGGTCGGGTTCTTGCCGTTGTTGTTGGCCCGCGCCCGCAATACAAAGTTGACGATCTCGTTGCGGAAGTCTTTCGGGTTGCTGATACCCGCCGGCTTCTCGATCTTCTCCAGCTCTTCGTTGAGGGCGATGCGGTTGAGGATCTCGCCGGTTTCGGGATCGCGGTACTCCTGGTCCTGAATCCAGAAGTCGGCGTACAGCACATAGCGGTCGAAGATGTTCTGGCCGTATTCGCTGTAGGATTCGAGGTAGGCCGTCTGGATTTCCTTGCCGATGAATTCGATGTAGCGCGGCGCCAGGTATTCCTTGAGATAGCGCAGGTACCGCTCGCGCACCTCGGCCGGGAATTGCTCCTGTTCGATCTGCTGCTCCAGGACATACAGCAGGTGCACCGGGTTGGCGGCGATTTCATGCGGGTCGAAGTTGAACACCTTGGACAGGATCTTGAAGGCAAAGCGGGTCGACAGACCGTTCATCCCTTCGTCGACGCCAGCCGTATCGCGGTACTCCTGGATCGACTTGGCCTTGGGATCGGTGTCTTTCAGGTTCTCGCCGTCATAGACGCGCATCTTCGAGTAGATGTTGGAGTTCTCAGGCTCCTTCAGGCGCGAGAGCACGGTGAACTGGGCCAGCATCTTGAGCGTGTCCGGCGCGCAGTGCGCCTTGGACAGCGAACTGTTGAACAGCAACTTGTCGTAGATCTTGATCTCGTCGCTGACTCGCAGGCAGTACGGCACCTTGACGATGTAGATACGGTCGATGAAGGCTTCGTTGTTCTTGTTGTTACGGAAGCTGTGCCATTCCGATTCGTTGGAGTGGGCCAGCAGGATGCCGGAGTAGGGGATCGCCCCCAGGCCTTCGGTACTGTTGTAGTTGCCTTCCTGGGTGGCGGTGAGCAACGGGTGCAGGACCTTGATTGGCGCCTTGAACATCTCCACGAATTCCATCAGGCCCTGGTTGGCCCGGCACAGCGCGCCCGAGTAGCTGTAGGCATCGGCGTCGTTCTGCGGGAATTCCTCGAGCTTGCGGATATCCACCTTGCCCACGAGGGCCGAGATGTCCTGGTTGTTCTCGTCACCGGGCTCGGTCTTGGCCACGGCGATCTGGTTGAGGATCGAAGGGTAGAGCTTGACCACCTTGAACTGGCTGATGTCGCCCCCGAACTCGGCCAGTCGCTTGGTCGCCCAGGGCGACATGATGGTGTTGAGGTAGCGTCTCGGAATGCCGAAGTCTTCCTCGAGGATCGCCCCGTCTTCGGTGGCGTTGAACAGCCCCAGTGGTGACTCGAAGACTGGTGAGCCCTTGATCGCGTAGAAAGGCACCTTCTCCATGAGCTGCTTGAGCTTTTCGGCCAGCGATGATTTGCCGCCGCCCACCGGGCCCAGCAGGTAGAGGATCTGTTTCTTCTCTTCCAGACCCTGCGCCGCATGGCGGAAGTAGGAAACGATCTGGTCGATGCATTCTTCCATGCCGTGGAAGTCGGCGAATGCCGGGTAGCGGCGTATCACCTTGTTGGAGAAGATCCGCGACAAGCGTGAGTTCGTGGAGGTGTCGATCAGTTCCGGTTCCCCGATCGCCAGCAACAGGCGCTCGGCTGCCGAAGCATAGGCACTGCGATCCGATTTGCAGAGCTCGAGGTACTCCTGCAGCGGGATTTCTTCCTGGCGTGTGGACTCGAAACGTTGTTGGAAGTGGCTAAAAATACTCATGACGTCACCTCGCTCGATACGTGGAGCCGACGCCGGATCAGTCAGCTTGATGCTGGCATGCAACCGGGTTGCCGGTTGCTGTTTACCCCCCAGAACACCTGTGAAACGCTACCGATGACCCGCACGCCGGTGTACCGGCTCTCCCCTTTTTGGATGGCCTGGGCTTAAGGATAGTTGGTTCTGCGCAAGGTCAAGGTCATGGCGCCGAGAAGTTGCCTATGACCGTTCGTCAGGTGTGCTGCCAGCCCGCACAGGACGCGGGCTGCAGGAATTTGAAAAATTTATTCGGCAGTGCCTTGGGCGGTCTGCGCGGGGTAGGTGCTGCGCCACAGTTCAAAGCCGCCATCGATGCTGTAGACGTCCGAGAAACCCTGGCCAACCAGGTACGCCGCGGCGCTCTGGCTGGAGTTGCCGTGGTAGCAGACCACCAGGGTGGGGGCGTCGAGGTCGGCGTTGCGGATGAACTCGGCAACCGAATGATTATCCAGATGCTGGGCGCCGGTGATATGGCCGGCGGCATAGGCTTGCGCATCACGGATGTCGACCACGACCGCGCCTTGCTCACGCAGGGCCAGGGCCTGCTCGGGAGGGATACGTTTGAATTCGTTCATGGGGCATTACCTTCAGGACTGGTCATTGATTCCAGTGGATGGGTGGGAGCCGCGCGGCATGCCGTCGTCCGTGCATTCGCAGCGGTGATACGCGCCGGTATCGACGTTGTACAAGGTCATCGCTCCGCCCCAGACGCAACCGGTGTCCAGCGCGATGATGCCCGGCTCGCTGACGCGGCCTTCCAGGGCGGCCCAGTGACCGAAGATGATATCCACATGGCGCGAACGCCGCCCCTTGTGGGCATACCATGGCTTGTAGCCCTTGGGCGCGCTGTCCAGGCCTTCCTTGCTCTTGAGGTCCAGCTTGCCTTCAGCGGTGCAGAAGCGCATCCGCGTGAAGTAGTTGGTGATCACTCGCAGCCGCTCGACGCCGCTGAGCTGCTTGCTCCACTTGTTCGGCTCGTTGCCGTACATGCCGTCCAGGAAGAGCTTGAGGCGGGTATCGTCGCGCAACACCTCTTCCACTTCACCCGCCAGCTCCAGCGCCGTGCCCAGGGTCCATTGAGGAGGGATGCCGGCATGCACCAGGGCAACACTGCGCGCTTCATCGTAATGCAGCAGCTTTTGCCGGCGCAGCCAGTCGAGCAACTGGTCGGCATCTGGCGCCTCGATGATCTCGCGCAGGGTGTCGCTTTTCTTCAGGCGTTCGACGTCATGCCAGGCGGCCAGCAGGTGCAGGTCGTGATTGCCGAGCACGCACACCAGCGAATCGCGCATCGCGTAGAGGTAGCGCAAGGTGTCAAGCGACTGCGGCCCGCGGTTGACCAGATCTCCCACGAGCCACAGACGGTCGACGGCGGGGTTGAAGGCGACCCGTTCGAGCAGGCACTTGAGGGGCTGCAGGCAGCCCTGCAAGTCGCCAACGGCATACACCGCCATCAGTGCAGGGCTCCGGGAACGGCCAGGCGAAACGGCGCAATGGGTGCCTCGAAGCGTTTGCCGTCTTCGGCGAACATCTGGTAACTGCCCTGCATGGCGCCGACGCGCGTACTGATGACCGCGCCACTGCTGTAGGTATGGCTGTGGCCGGGTTCGATCAGCGGTTGCTGGCCGATCACGCCGGCCCCCCGGACTTCTTCGACCTGGCCGTCGCCGTTGGTGATGAGCCAGTGCCGCGACATCAGCTTGGCCGACACGCTGCCGTTGTTTTGCACGGTAATCGTGTAGGCAAAGGCGAAGCGCTCGTTCTCGGGATCGGATTGCTCTTGGAGGTAGCGGGTCACGACGCTGACGTCGATCTGGTAGCGGGGATCAGACATGCAAGGGGCCTTGGACAAACAGACGCGGATACGGCTATGGCTGCAGTCTAGGACATTGGCAGGGGAGGAGGCCAGTCGTGACGGGTCTCCTCCCACCGGTAGAGCGTTGTCGAGCAGGGATCAGGCGTGCGGGCCCTGCTCCGCCAGCTGGTCCGCCAGGCGCACGAAGGCGGCCAGGTCGAGCTGCTCGGGACGCAGGCTGCCGTCGACGCCCGCAGCTTCGATGGCGGCGCTGTCGAGCAGGGCCTTGAGGGTATTGCGCAGGGTCTTGCGGCGCTGGTTGAAGGCTTCGCGAACGACGCGCTCGAGCAGGCGAGGGTCCTTGGCCGGGTGCGGCAGGGTCTCGTGCGGGACCAGGCGAACGATGGCCGAGTCGACCTTCGGCGGCGGGTTGAACGCGCCAGGGCCGACGTTGAAGAGGTGCTCCACGCGGCAGTGGTACTGGACCATGATCGACAGACGGCCCCAGTCGCCGCCGCCGGGGCCTGCGGCCAGGCGCTCGACCACTTCCTTCTGCAGCATGAAGTGCATGTCGCGGATCAGTCCTGCGTGCTGCAGCAGGTGGAAGATCAGCGGTGTCGAAATGTTGTACGGCAGGTTGCCGACCACTTTCAGGCTGCGTGGCGGCACGCCGAGCTGGTTGAAGTCGAACTTCAGCGCGTCGCCCTGGTGCAGACGGAAATTGTCGTTACCGGCGAACTTGTTTTGCAGGATCGGCACCAGGTCCTTGTCCAGCTCGACCACGTCAAGCTGCGCGCCGCTGTTCAGCAGCCCCTCGGTGAGGGCGCCCTGGCCCGGGCCGATTTCCAGCAGGTGCTCGCCGGGCTTGGCATGGATCGCGCGCAGGATGCGGTCGATGACGCCAGCGTCGTGCAGGAAGTTCTGGCCGAAGCGCTTGCGCGCCCGGTGTTGGTATTGCTCGGTCATAGTCGGGTCTCGGCCATCTGGTAGGCGGTTTCCAGCGCGACCTGCAGGCTGCCGGTGTCGACCTTGCCGGTACCGGCAAGGTCCAGGGCGGTGCCGTGGTCAACCGAGGTGCGGATGATCGGCAGGCCCAGGGTGACGTTGAGCGCCGCGCCAAAGCCCTTGAACTTGAGCACGGGCAGGCCCTGGTCGTGGTACATCGCCAGCACTGCGTCGCAGTGCTCCAGATATTTGGGGGTAAACAGGGTGTCGGCCGGCAGCGGGCCGCGCAGGTCAATGCCTTCGCCGCGCAGGCGCTCGAGCGCAGGCTCGATGATGTCGATTTCTTCGCGGCCCAGGTGGCCGCTTTCCCCGGCGTGCGGGTTGAGTCCGCAAACCAGGATGCGAGGATTGGCGATGCCGAACTTGTCGCGCAGGTCGGCATGCAGGATCCGCGTGACGCGCTCCAGCCGCTCGGCGGTGATGGCATCGGCAACCTCGCGCAACGGCAGGTGCGTGGTCACCAGGGCCACGCGCAGGCCACGCGTGGCGAGCATCATCACCACCTGGGCGGTGTGGGTCAGCTCGGCCAGGAATTCGGTGTGGCCAGAGAAGGCAATGCCGCTCTCGTTGATCACGCCCTTGTGCACCGGGGCGGTGATCATGCCCGCGAAGTGCCCGTCCAGGCAGCCTTGGCCGGCGCGGGTGAGGGTTTCCAGGACAAACGCGGCGTTGGCCTTGTCCAGTTGCCCTGGCACCACACGGGCGGCCAGCGGGGTGTCCCAGACGTACAGGCTGCCAGCAGGCGCCGGCAGGTCGGGCCAGGCGCCGGGGGATACCGGGACCAGACTGACAGCCAGCCCCAGCTGCGCGGCCCGCTCGGCGAGCAGGTCACGGCTGGTGATGGCGATCAGGGGGTAGGGCTGGGCCTGTGCGGCGAGCAGCAGGGACAGGTCGGGACCTATGCCTGCCGGCTCGCCCGGCGTCAGGGCGAAGCGCGGGCGCTTCACTGCGCGGCCTGGTCAGCGCCAGGCAGCTTGATTTCAACGTAGGCTTCGTCGCGGATCTGGCGCAGCCAGGTCTGCAGCTCTTCGTCGTACTTGCGGTTGCGCAGCACGTTCATGGCCTGCTGTTCGCGGGCCTGTTCGGTGCTGTCGGTCGCGCGGCGGCCCAGGACTTCAAGCACGTGCCAGCCGTACTGGGTCTTGAAAGGACGGGTGACCTCGCCTTGCTGGGCGTTGGCCATTGCTTCGCGGAACTCTGGCACCAGGCTGTTCGGGTCGACCCAGTTCAGGTCGCCGCCGTTGAGCGCCGAGCCAGGATCTTCCGAGAAGCTCTTCGCCAGTTCGGCGAAGTCTTCACCGTTGCGGATACGCTCGTACAGACGATCGGCCAACTGCTTGGTGGCGGCCTCGCTGCGGACTTCGGTCGGCTTGATCAGGATATGACGCACGTGCACTTCGTCACGCAGCATCTGCCCACCGCCGCGCTTTTCCTGCAGCTTGAGGATGATGAAACCGCCCGGGGTGCGTACCGGTTCGGTGACGTCGCCCTCGGCCATGGAGCTGAGCAGGCGATCGAACGGCGGTGGCAGCTGGGCTGCCTTGCGCCAGCCCATTTCGCCGCCTTCAAGGGCGTTTTCGCTGGCCGAACGGGCAATGGCCACCTGACCGAAGTCGGCGCCCTGCTTGAGCTGCTGGTAGATCTCGACGGCTTGCTTGCCCGCGGCCTGGATCGCTTCCGAATTTGCGCTTTCCGGGGTGGGGATCAGGATGTTGGCCAGGCGGAACTCTTCGGAGAGCTGGGCCTTGCCCAGGTCGGAGGCGAGAAAGTTCTTCACTTCCTGCTCGGACACCTGGATGCGCTCGGCGACCCGGCGCTGACGCACGCGGCTGATGACCATCTCGCGCTTGACCTGCTCGCGGGCGTCGTCGAACGACAGACCGTCATGGGCCAGCGCGGCGCGGAACTGGTCCACGCTCATGCCATTGCGCTGGGCAATGGTGCCGATGGCCTGGTTCAGTTCCTCGTCGGTGATGCGGATGCCGGAGCGCTCGCCGATCTGCAACTGCAGGTTCTCGACGATCAGGCGCTCGAGCACCTGCTGCTCCAGAGCGCTGGCGGGCGGCACGCCACCGCCACGCTTGGCGATGGTTTGCTGCACTTCGTGGGTACGCTGGTTGAGCTGGCTCTGCATGACCACATCGTTGTCGACGATGGCCACGACACGGTCCAGAGGTTGCACCGCGGCATGCACCGCGCCACTCAGCATTGCGGCGCCCAGCATCAGCGGGCGCAGACGATCAATAAGCTTGGTCTTCACGTGTACGGTAACCTTGAATGCCTTGGTCGAGGAACGTTTCGACCTTGTTGCCCACTACACCACCGAGGCCTTTCAGCACGATCTGCAGGAAGACACCGTGGTCGCCTTTTTCGTTTTGCGGCGTAGCCTGACTGAAGTCGTCGTAGTCGAGCCAGTAACGGTTGATCACGCGCAACTTCCAGCAGCAGTTGTCGTACTCGAAGCCGCCGAAGGCTTCCAGGGTACGGTTGCGGTTGTAGTCGTGCTGCCAGCGGGCGATGACCGACCACTGCGGGACGATCGGCCACATGACGGAGAAGTCATGCTGCTGGATCTTGTAGTAGTCCTTGACGTAGTTCGGGTCGCCCGGCGTGCCGTAGTCGCCACCGCCGGTTTTCCAGGTACCGGTCACAGAGTCGTAGGTGATCTGGTCGTTGCGGTAGCGGTAGCCCAAGTTGACGACCTTGTTCGGGTTGTCCTCAGGCTGGTAGTGGAACATCGCGCTGCCCGAACGGGTGCTGCGGCTGTCCGGATCCCAGTTGAAGTCGGAATTGAAGCGCCAGTCGCGGTTGAAGTTGTATTCGTACTCCAGCGCGTACGGCGAGACATCGGACTTGGACTCGTCGCGGGTGTTGGCGTCGATGCCTGGCAACTGGACCTTGCGGTCCTTGAAGTAATAGGCCTGGCCGACGCTCAGGCGCTGGCGCTCGAAGCCGTTTTCCTCGATCCAGCGGTTGGTCAGGCCCAGCGACAGCTTGTTCTCGTCGCCGATGCGATCGGTGCCGCTGAAGCGGTTGTCGCGGAACAGCGAGGAGTAGCTGAAGGTGGATTCGCTGGTGTCGAACAGCGGGATGTCTTTCTGGTCCTTGTAAGGGACGTAGAGGTAGAACAGTCGCGGTTCGAGGGTCTGGCGGTACTTCTTGCCGAACCACTGGGTGTTGCGGTCGAAGTACAGGCCGCTGTCGACGCTGAACACCGGGATGCTGCGGCTTATGCTGCTGCTGTAGCTACCATAGCCAGGCTGAGTGGACTGCGTGACTGCGCCCGCTTTACCCTGGCTGTCCAGGTCGAGGTCGTAGTTGGTGTAGACGTACTTCAATTTCGGCGTGACGAAGCCGTAGCTGGCTTGCATCGGTAGGCTGATGGCTGGGGCCGCGTTCAGGCGCGTGCCGTTGGCGCGAGCAATGCCGGTGACACTTTCGTCCAGACGGCGTCCCGGCTCGAGTCCCAGACTGGTATCGAGTTGACCGTCTTCGTTGTAGACCAGATCATCTTTCAGGTTCCGGTCGAAGCGCACCGCCTCGGTCTCGTAGCTGAAGTCCACGCCACCCGGGTGATACGGCAGCGTCCCGTTGAAGGTAATCTGCGGCAGACGGTCATACGGGGTGATCTGCGAGATGGTCGCGAGCTCGAAGGCCTGCACGTTCAGACGCGCGGTATAGCTATCGCCCCGATACGTCAACGCACCCTGCTGGTTCAGGAAGTCCTTGCTCTCGACGCCGATCTGCTCCGATTCCAGGTCCTGGAAGTAGAACGGATCGCTGATGTCGGTGTAGTCAACCTCGGTCAGCAGGCGCGAGTCCAGCCCGCCCTTGTGCTGCCAGTTGATCATCCAGCGCTGGTCTTTGTAGTCGGTCTGTTCCTTGCGCTCGTCTTCCTTGTCGTTCAGGTACGCGCCGCCGAACTGGCCTTCGCTCGACCGGGTCAGGTAACGGAACTCGCCTTCCATCAACAGGCCGCGCTTGGCCATGTAGCGTGGGTACAACGTGGCGTCGTAGTTCGGCGCCAGGTTGAAGTAGTACGGCGTGACCAGCATGAAGCCGGTGTCGCTGCTGGTGCTGAACGAGGGCGGCAGGAAGCCGGACTGGCGACGGTCGTCGATCGGGAAGTAGATGTACGGTGTGTAGAACACCGGAATATCCTTGACCCGCAGGGTGACGTTGGTCGCGGTGCCGAAGCCGGTGGCCGGGTTCAGCGTGATGTTGTTGCCTTTGAGCTGCCAGGCGTTGCTGTTCGGCTCACAGGTGGTGTAGGTACCGTCCTTGAGGCGAATGATGGCGTTTTCGGCGCGCTTGGCGTACAGGGCGCTGCCGCGCACGCGCGACTTGTGCATCACGTACTCGGCGTTGTCGACCTGGGCCTCGCCCGTGTCGAGCTGGATCTCGGCGCGGTCACCCACCACCAGCGAGCCCTTGTCGCGGATCTTGACGTTGCCCTTGAGCTCGCCGCGGTTCTCGGCCTGGTAGAGGTTGGCCTCTTCGGCCTCGGCCTGCATGCTGCCCTGGCGCATGACCACGTCACCGGCGAGCGTCGCGATCTGCTGCTCCTGCTGGTACTTGGACACCTTGGCGTTGAGGTAGGTCGGCGACTCGTCCTTGGGCGTGGTGTCGTCCATGCCAGGACGGACGGGCTCGACGTAGGCGCCCCCGCAGTACGGGCCGGTCTCGGCCAGCTGGGCGGGGGTGAGCTTGTCGCGCGGGACCCAGTCAAGGTGACTGTAGTCGGCGCTGCGCGCCTTCAGGCCACGGCCCTTGCTCTCGGTGACCAGCACCGGCCTGGGCTCGCTGCCCGAGACGTCGGCGGTTTCACCGCCTTCGGCCGCGGCCTCGCCAGCGGCACTGGCGGCTGCGCCTTCGTGCACCGGGCGTGGCGGCAGGGAAGTGGTGGAGGTCTTGGGCTTGCAGTCCCAGCCACCGGCGGCGGACACTTGGCAGTCGAACTGCTCGGCCGCCACGACGTATGAGGTGGCAAAGGGTTGCAGGGCCAGCAGACTGCCGGTCACCAGCAACGGAAATTTTCTACGAAACGCGGGGGATTTCAATGCCATCTTATTAGTCCGGGCTTCCTGCGTGCCATCTGCCCGCGTGTGGGGCCGCACGCCTCTCGATGGTCTGAAAAAGATGCTGGATAATAAAGCATGACCCGCTTGACGGCTAGGGCCGTCGGAGACCCTTGTAATGCCCGATCATGATGCACGCCTGCAACAACTGACTGTCTGGCTCGATGAACAGCTGCAATCCCTCTATCGGAAACAAGGCTGGGGCACGGTTCCCGAAGGCCAGCTGACGGCCGCCAGCAGCGACGCGAGTTTCCGTCGTTACTTCCGCTGGCAGGCCGCCGGTCGCAGCTTCGTGGTCATGGACGCGCCGCCGCCACAGGAGAACTGCCGCCCCTTCGTCGACATCGACCACCTGCTCGCCAGCGCCGCGGTGAATGTCCCGCAAATCCATGCCCAGGACCTGGAGCGTGGCTTCCTGCTGCTGGGCGATCTGGGCCACCAGACCTACCTGGACGTGATCGACCCGCACAATGCTGACGCCCTGTTCGCCGATGCCATCCAGGCCCTGCTGGCCTTCCAGCGCCTGCCGATGGACGCACCGCTGCCCAGCTATGACGTCGCGCTGCTGCGCCGCGAGCTCGAGCTGTTCCCCGAGTGGTACGTCGGCCGTGAGTTGGGCCTTTCCCTGAGTGACGCGCAGCAAGCCGTGTGGCAGCGAATCAGCGCGCTGCTGATCGACAGCGCCCTGGCCCAGCCCAAGGTGCTGGTGCACCGCGACTACATGCCCCGCAACCTGATGCGCAGCACGCCCAACCCCGGCGTGCTCGACTTTCAGGATGCGGTCTACGGCCCGGTCACCTATGACGTCACCTGCCTGTTCAAGGACGCGTTTCTCAGCTGGCCGCAGGCCCGCGTCGAGGGCTGGCTGCGCAGCTACTGGGAGCAGGCCCTGGACGCAGGCGTACCGGTGCATGCCGGCTTCGAGGACTTCCAGCGTGCCAGCGACCTGATGGGCGTCCAGCGCCACCTCAAGGTGATCGGCATCTTCGCGCGCATCTGTCATCGCGACGGCAAGCCGCGGTACCTGGAGGACGTGCCACGCTTCTTTGCCTATATAGATGAAGTGATCGGCCGCCGTGCCGAGCTGGCCGAGCTGCGCCAGTTGATCGCCGAGCTGCAGGCCGCTGCGGGAGCGCGCGCATGAAGGCGATGATCCTGGCCGCGGGCAAAGGCGAGCGCATGCGTCCCTTGACCCTGCACACGCCCAAACCGCTGGTGCCCGTCGCTGGCGTTCCGTTGATCGAGTATCACCTGCGCGCCCTGGCCGAGGCGGGGTTCACCGAGGTGGTGATCAACCATGCCTGGCTCGGCCAGCAGATCGAGGATCACTTGGGCGATGGCAGCCGTTTTGGCCTGGACATCCGCTACTCGGCCGAGGCCGAGCCGCTGGAAACCGGTGGTGGCATCTTCAAGGCCCTGCCGCTGCTGGGCGAGGATCCGTTCCTGCTGGTCAACGGCGATGTCTGGACCGACTACGCGTTTGCCCGGCTGCGGGCCCCGCTGGCGGGCCTGGCGCACCTGGTGCTCGTGGACAACCCTGGCCACCATGGCAAAGGCGATTTCCGCCTGGATGGGGCGCAGGTGCACGACGCCGATGGCAGCGGCGAGACCTGGACCTACAGCGGTATTTCGGTGCTTGATCCGGCGCTGTTCGCCGGGTGCCAGGCCGGTGCGTTCAAACTGGCCCCCTTGCTGCGCCAGGCCATGGCCAGCGGTCAGGTGACCGGGGAGCATCATGCTGGCCAGTGGATCGATGTCGGCACCCTCGAGCGCCTGGCTGAAGTCGAGCGTCTGCTCGGCGAGCGCGGCTGACATGTGGTGGCCGGGTACAGTCATCGGCGCCGGCGCGGGCTTTGCCGTGGCGAGCATCCCCGGGGCCTTGCTCGGCGCCTTGCTCGGCCAGGCGATGGACCGCCGCCTGCGCCTGCAAGGCTGGGAGGACATGCGCGAGAAGCTCGGCGGCAAACCGGCCCTGGGTGATGACGAGGTGTTGTTCGTCCTGCTTGGGCGGCTGGCCAAGAGCGACGGGCGGGTACTCGACAGTCACATCCAGCAGGCACGCCAGGAGATGCGCCAACTGGGCATGAGCGAGTCCGCGCGGCTGCGCGCCATCTCGGCGTTCAATCGCGGCAAGTCTGGCAAGGGCGGGCTTGGGCACTACCTTCGGCGGCTCAGGCAGCAGCCCCATGCGGCCGAAGGAACCCTGCGCGCCTGCTGGCGGATGGTCTGGGCGGATGGCAGGGCAGGTCAGCACGAGCGCGATCTGCTGCTGGGATGGGGGCAACAACTGGGGCTGACCCGGCCGCAGGTCCAGGCGCTGGCCCATGAGTACGAGCCGCGCAAGGCGCCACAGGCGGGTGCCGCGCTGACCTATGCGGCCGCCTTGCGCCTGCTCGGCGTCGAGGTCGATACCGACGCCCAGCGGGTCAAGCAGGCATACCGGCGACTGGTCAGCCGGCATCATCCCGACAAGCTGGCGGGCAGCGGTGCCAGCGAAGCGCGAGTACGCGAGGCCACCGAGCGCACGCGCGAACTGCACCTGGCCTACGCGCTAGTGCGCAAGCGCCGCGGGTTCTAGCAAGCCAGCGCCCAGATACGGTCAGGGCATGATCAGTTCGCGCTCGGGCTCAGCCAGCCGCGCACACGCCTGAACAACTGCTCCTGGTCGGCCGAGGGGTTGCCTGGCATGGCGATCAGCAGCATCTGCCGGTACTGGCTGTCTTTCTGCCGTTTGCTGGCCTGCAAACGCAGCTCAGCGGCGTGGCGGTCGCGGGTGCGGGTGGCGTAGTAGATGTCAGCGGTCGGCACCTTGAGCGTCGGCGCCAGGCTCTCGAGGTCATGCTCGACCCGTGCCGGGGTCTGCGCCGATACCATCACCAGCTTCTGCACCTGGGGCGGTTGGCGTTCACTGATGAAGCGTGCCGCCCAATAGGCGCCGCTGCCATGGCCCAGCAGCACGATGCTGCGAGCATTCTGTTGCTGGGCATACGCCACCGCCGCATCCAGACGCGCAAAGATACGTTCGGCATCGGCAGGATCATTATTGTCGCTGGCCTCCACGGCGTCGGTGCCCTGAGCGGCATCGGGCTCGGCGGCAGTGGCCTGGGCGACGTTGGCGTTGGCATCGGCCGGGGTGTCCTTGGCCGGGGCGCTTTGGCCTTCACCCTTGTCAGGGGTGGCCGCCGGCTTGGGATCGACGCGCGCCTGCGGGCTGTCGGCCAGAAGATCGGGCAGGCTGACGCTAAGGGTGTGCCAGCCGACATCGGGAAACTTGCGCCGCAACGGGCCGACAGCGTTTGGCCAATCGGCGGTTTCCCCCGCGCCCGGGACAATGATCACCGCGCCCTGGGGGTCGCTGTTATTGGCCGGCTTCCATAAGGCCAGGAAGCTCTCGCTGCCGGCCTGCAAGGTCTGCTGCTCAGACTTGGGCACCTGACGCTCCAGCGCCTGGGCATCCTCCTGGCTACGTTCGGCCAGGGGCGCGCGGGGCGTGGGGGCTTGCGCAGCCGCAGCCGCCGCCGCGGGTGCCTCGGCGTCCGCGGCGGCGGCTGCGGTGACGGTGACAGGTAATATCGAAGCCAGGCAGAACGCTGCCAGCGTCGTGCGATAGAGTAGGAACATGGATCGACCCAAGCCAGAATGATACCGGCAGCCTAATAGTATTTGTCCGTGACGGCCACGCATGGCCGTCCTTGCCAGACGAGAGTGTCAATGAAGCGAGCGCGTCGCCTGTGGGTTATCGGCTGGTTGTGCATGCCCTTGATGGCGTGGGCGGACCCGCCCGCACCCTCGTCGGTAACGTTGCAACCCGCACAGCAGCAATGGCTCGATGCGCATCGCAGCCTGCGGGTCGGCCTGGTGTTGCAGGCGCCGTACGCCGAATTCGACCGTCGCCTGCAGCAGCTGTATGGCGTCAACGTCGAATTGATGAACTGGCTGGGCAGGGGCCTTGGACTGGACCTGACCTGGCGCAACTTTCCTGATCAGGCCGCCCTTGAGAATGCCTTGCAGGCCGGGGAGGTCGACCTGGCCCCAGGCCTGACGCAGACGCCGGCGGGCCTGCGCCTGTGGCTGTTCAGCGATCCCTACATGCGTGTCCCGCAGCGGGTGGTCGGCCCGCGCAATGGCGCGGTCGCCGTCGACCTGGAAACCCTCGCCGGCAACCAGCGCGTGGCGGTGCGCATGCCCAGCGCCCTGGCGGAGTACTTGCGGGCCAACTACCCCGGCCTCAACCTGCAGGGGGTGCCCGAGGAGCGCCAGGCCCTGCAACTGGTGCTCAGCGACCAGGCAAGCTTTGCGGTGGTTGACGAGGCGCAGCTCAGCCGGCTCTCGCGGGAGGATGAGTTCTCCGAGCTGGCCGTGGTGGGTGATATCGGCCTGCCGCAATTGTTGCGCGTCGGCTCACGGCGCGACTGGCCCGTGCTGGGCGATATCATCCAGCGTGGCCTGCAAGCGATCCCGGCCAAGGACCTGGAGCAGCTGCACCAGCGTTGGCTGCAACCGCGCTACCCGCACCTGAGCGACTCGACCGGCTTCTGGCGCAATTTCTCCATGGTGCTCGCGCTGCTGCTGCTCTGCGCCCTCGCCACCCTGGCCTGGCAACGCCGCCAGCAGCGGCGCCTGGAGCGCAGCCTGCTGGCCGCACGGGAGGTGCTCAACGAGCGGCAATTGCGCGAAGAGGCGCTGCGCCTGAGCCAGTTCTCCATCGACCAGAGCACCGTCGGCATCCTCTGGGTCAACTGGGACAGCCACGTGCGCTACGCCAACCACGCCGCCGAGCGCATGCTTGGCTATGCCGAGGGGCAGTTGCTCGAGCGCCCCCTGATCGACTTCGAGCCCAGCCTGCACATGGACCGCTGGCTCGACGTGTGGAACCGCGCCCGGGCCGCCGGTGGCGAGGCCGAGCATTTCGAAACCCACTGCCTGCGCAGCGATGGCATCTTGCTGCCCGTGGACCTGTCGCTGAGTTTTCTGCGGTTTCGTGATGCCGAATACCTGGTGGTGTTCCTCACCGATGTCACCGAGCGGCGCCGCGCCATGGCGGCGCAGCGCGAACTGTCGGCGCACCTTGAAAGCGTGCGCGAAGAGGAAAAGGCGCGCATCGCCCGCGAGGTGCACGACGAGCTGGGCCAGATGCTCACCGTGCTCAAGCTCGAAGTGTCGATGTGTGAACTGGCCTATGCCGAGCTCGACCCCGGCCTCGACCAGCGCCTGGGCAGCATGAAGCGCCTGATCGCGCAGTTGTTCCAGCAGGTGCGTGATGTGGCCAGTGCCTTGCGCCCGCCGATCCTTGATGCGGGCATCGCCTCGGCGGTCGAATGGCAGGCCCGGCGCTTCGAGGCGCGCACGCAGATCCCTTGCCTGGTGCGGGTTCCGGATCACCTGCCAGCCTTGAGCGATGCCAAGGCGACCGGGCTGTTCCGTATCCTGCAGGAGGCGCTGACCAACGTCATGCGCCATGCTCAGGCGCACACGGTGCAAGTCGAGCTGGTGGTGCTAGGGTCATGCCTGCAACTGACGGTCATCGACGACGGCCTGGGTTTCGATCTGCAGCAGAGGCGGCCGACGTCCTTCGGCCTGGTGGGCCTGCGCGAGCGGGTCCTGATGCTGGGCGGCAGCATGGCCCTGGACAGCGAGCCAGGGGAGGGCACCAGCCTGAGCGTGGCGATTCCGTTGGATGAGACAGGAGTGAGAGCGTGATTCGAGTGCTGGTGGCCGAAGACCACACCATTGTCCGCGAAGGCATCAAGCAGTTGATCGGCCTGGCCAAGGACATGCAGGTCGTGGGGGAGGCGGGCAATGGTGAGCAGTTGCTGGAGAAACTGCGTCATACCCCGTGCGAAGTGGTGTTGCTGGACATCTCCATGCCCGGGGTCAGTGGCCTGGAGGCGATCCCGCGGATCCGGGCGCTCAACAGCCCGCCCGCCATCCTGGTGCTGTCGATGCATGACGAGGCGCAAATGGCGGCGCGCGCCCTGAAGATCGGGGCAGCGGGGTACGCCACCAAGGACAGCGACCCGGCACTGCTGCTGACCGCCATTCGGCGGGTGGCCGGTGGTGGCCGCTATATCGACCCGGTGCTGGCGGACCGCATGGTCTTCGAGGTGGGCCTGACCGAAACCCGGCCGCTGCACTCGCTGCTGTCCGAGCGCGAGTTCTCGGTGTTCGAGCGCCTGGCCCAGGGCGCCAACGTCAACGACATCGCCCAGCAGCTGGCGCTGAGCAGCAAGACCATCAGCACCCACAAGGCGCGGCTGATGCAGAAACTCAAGGTCAGCTCTCTGGCGGAACTGGTGAAATATGCGATGGAGCACAAGCTGGTGTGAGTGTTCCGTAAACGACATGCCTGCCGTCGCCATGCTCCCCAGGGCAAGGTGATCCCGGCAGGGACAGCGTTTTTGATGTCTAAAACCGTCATCGCTGTAGGGCAATCCCTACAACATTCTCTCAGCACCCCCGATTTCCGGTCTCTCGTCCCTTCACTACGCTTCGCCCACAGCAGTCATCCAACAAGAAGGTACGGGTATGAGCGAGGCGAATTCGAATGCTGCGACCGGTGAGGTGCTGGTCAGCTTCCGTGGTGTGCAGAAGAGCTACGACGGCGAATCGCTGATCGTCAAGGACCTCAACCTGGATATCCGCAAGGGCGAATTCCTGACGTTGCTCGGCCCGTCCGGCTCGGGCAAGACCACCAGCCTGATGATGCTGGCCGGCTTCGAGACGCCCACCGCTGGCGAGATCCAGCTGGCCGGGCGCTCGATCAACCATGTGCCGCCCCACAAGCGTGACATCGGCATGGTGTTCCAGAACTACGCGCTGTTTCCGCACATGACGGTGGCCGAGAACCTGGCCTTCCCGTTGAGCGTGCGAGGCCTGGGCAAGACCGACATCAGCGAGCGGGTCAAGCGCGTGCTCGGCATGGTGCAGCTCGACACCTTTGCCAAACGCTATCCCGGCCAGCTGTCCGGTGGCCAGCAGCAGCGTGTGGCCCTGGCCCGCGCGCTGGTATTCGAACCCCAGCTGGTGCTGATGGACGAGCCGCTCGGGGCGCTGGACAAACAGCTGCGCGAACACATGCAGATGGAGATCAAGCATATCCACCAGCGCCTGGGCGTGACCGTGGTGTATGTGACGCACGACCAGGGCGAGGCGCTGACCATGTCCGACCGCGTGGCGGTGTTCCACCAGGGCGAGATCCAGCAGATCGCCGATCCGCGCACCCTCTACGAAGAGCCGAAAAACACCTTCGTCGCCAATTTCATCGGTGAGAACAATCGCCTCAACGGCATCCTGCTGGGCCGCAGTGGCGATCGCTGTCAGGTCCAGCTACCCCGTGGCGAGCGGGTCGAGGCGCTGGCGGTCAATGTGGGCGAGGCCGGTGAGCCGGTGACCCTGTCGATCCGCCCGGAGCGCGTGCGCCTCAACGGGCACAGCGAAAGCTGCATCAACCGCTTTTCGGGCCGGGTGGCCGAGTTCATCTACCTGGGTGACCACGTGCGGGTACGCCTGGAGGTCTGCGGCAAGGCCGATTTCTTCGTCAAACAGCCCATCGCCGAGCTCGACCCCGCGCTGGCGGTGGGCGATGTGGTACCGCTTGGCTGGGAGGTGGAGCACGCCCGCGCGCTCGATCCGCTTGGCGAAGCCCACTGATCGATCGCTTCACCAACCCTGTACTGTGGAGAAAATAATAATGCGCAAGCAGTTGAAACTGACCGCCCTGGCCCTGGGTCTGTTCGCCGCAGGCCAAGCCCTGGCCGCCGACCTCACGGTGATCTCGTTCGGCGGCGCCAACAAGGCCGCCCAGGTCAAGGCGTTCTACGAGCCTTGGGAAAAGGCCGGCAAGGGCAAGATCGTCGCCGGCGAATACAACGGTGAGATGGCCAAGGTCAAGGCCATGGTCGACACCAAAAGCGTGTCCTGGAACCTGGTCGAGGTGGAGTCGCCGGAGCTGGCCCGTGGCTGCGACGAAGGCATGTTCGAGGAGCTCGACCCGGCCCTGTTCGGCAACGAGGCCGACTACGTGCCCGGCGCGATCCAGCCGTGCGGCGTAGGCTTCTTCGTCTGGTCCACCGTACTGGCCTACAACGCCGACAAGCTCAAGACCGCGCCCACCAGCTGGGCCGATTTCTGGGACACCAAGCAGTTCCCCGGCAAGCGCGGCCTGCGCAAGGGCGCCAAGTACACCCTGGAATTCGCCCTGATGGCCGACGGCGTGGCGCCCAAGGAGGTGTACAAGGTGCTGGGCACCAAGGAAGGCCAGGACCGCGCCTTCAAGAAACTCGACGAGCTCAAGCCAAGCATCCAGTGGTGGGAAGCCGGCGCCCAGCCGCCGCAATACCTGGCCTCGGGTGACGTGGTGATGAGCTCGGCCTACAACGGCCGCATCGCCGCGGTGCAGAAGGAGAGCAACCTCAAGGTGGTGTGGAACGGCGGCATCTACGACTTCGACGCCTGGGCCATCCCGAAAGGCGCCAAGGATGCCGAGCAGGCCAGGCAGTTCATCGCGTACAGCGTGCAGCCCGAGCAGCAGAAGATCTACTCGCAGAACATCGCCTACGGCCCGGCCAACACCAAGGCCGTGAGCCTGCTCTCGGACGAGGTGAAGAAAGACATGCCGACCACCCCGGAAAACATCGCCAACCAGGTGCAGATCGACGTGGCGTTCTGGGCTGACAACAGCGAGCAGCTGGAGCAGCGCTTCAACGCCTGGGCCGCCCGCAAGTAAGCCGCACCTTCGGGGCGCCAGCCGCTGGGATGGCGCTCCCTGTTTCCCCGATTTCCGGAGTTCGCTATGGCCATCGCAGTGCCCCTCAAAGAAGGCGCAGGTCCAAACCTCAAGCAGCGCCTGGCGCGTGCCGAGCGGGTCAACCGCTGGAAGGCGCAAGCGTTGATCGCACCGCTGGCGCTGTTTCTGTTGCTGGTGTTTCTCGTCCCGATCGCCGCGCTGCTGTACAAGAGCGTTGGCAACCCCGAGGTGGTGGCGGGCCTGCCGCGTACCGTCGAGGCCGTGGCCCAGTGGGACGGCAAGAGCCTGCCGGGCGAGGACGTCTACAAGGCGCTGGGCCAGGACCTGGCCGAGTCGCGCAAGAACCAGACCCTGGGCGACCTGTCCAAGCGCCTGAACATGGAGCTGGCCGGCTACCGCAGCCTGCTGTCCAAGACCGCCCGCGCCTTGCCGTTCAAGACCGAGCCGGCCTCCTATAAAGAAGCCCTGCAGACCCTCGACGAGCGCTGGGGCGATCCCGCCTATTGGCAGGCCATCCGCCGCAATACCAGTACCGTCACCCCCTATTACCTGCTGGCCTCGGTCGACCATCGCATCGACGACCTGGGCGAGCTGGCCAAAGCGACGCCCGACCAGGCCATCTACCTCGATATCTTTGCCCGCACCCTGTGGATGGGGGTGGTGATCACCGTGATCTGCCTGCTGCTGGCCTATCCGCTGGCGTACCTGCTGGCCAACCTGCCGACGCGCCAGAGCAACCTGTTGATGATCCTGGTCCTGTTGCCGTTCTGGACCTCGATCCTGGTGCGGGTGGCGGCCTGGATCGTGCTGCTGCAATCCGGCGGGCTGATCAACAGCGCGCTGATGGCGCTGGGCATCGTCGACCAGCCACTGGAGCTGGTGTTCAACCGTACCGGGGTCTACATCTCGATGGTGCACATCCTGTTGCCGTTCATGATCCTGCCCCTGTACAGCGTGATGAAGGGCATCTCGCCAAGCTACATGCGCGCAGCGATTTCGCTCGGTTGCCATCCGTTCGCCAGCTTCTGGCGGGTGTACTTCCCGCAGACCTATGCCGGGGTTGGCGCAGGCTGCCTGCTGGTGTTCATCCTGGCGATCGGCTACTACATCACCCCGGCGCTGCTCGGCAGCCCTAACGACCAGATGGTCAGCTATTTCGTCGCCTTCTATACCAACACCAGCATCAACTGGGGCATGGCCACCGCCCTGGGCGGGCTGTTGCTGCTGGCGACCGTGGTGCTGTACCTGATCTATAGCTGGCTGGTCGGCGCCAGCCGCCTGCGCCTGAGCTGAGGAGCCTTGCCATGCTGAGTCCGTACATGTCGCCCGTCGAGCGGGTCTGGTTCTACACCCTGCGTATTCTCTGCGGCCTGGTCCTGCTGTTCCTGGTGCTGCCGGTGCTGGTGATCATCCCCTTGTCGTTCAACAGCGGCAGCTTCCTGGTGTATCCCCTGCAGGGCTTCTCGCTGCAGTGGTACCAGGACTTCTTCGCCTCGGCCGAGTGGATGCGCGCCCTGAAGAACAGCATCATCGTCGCGCCGGCGGCGACCGTGCTGGCGATGGTCTTTGGCACGCTGGCCTCGATCGGCCTGACCCGTGGCGAGTTTCCCGGCAAATCACTGGTCATGGCCCTGGTCATCTCGCCAATGGTGGTGCCGGTGGTGATCATCGGCGTCGCCAGCTACCTGTTCTTCGCGCCGCTGGGGATGGGCAACAGCTTCACTTCGTTGATCCTGGTGCATGCGGTGCTGGGCGTGCCGTTCGTGATCATCACCGTGTCGGCGACCCTGCAGGGCTTCAACCAGAACCTGGTGCGGGCGGCGGCCAGCCTGGGCGCCTCGCCGTTGACCGCGTTCCGGCGGGTGACCTTGCCGTTGATCGCCCCCGGGGTGATCTCGGGGGCGCTGTTTGCCTTTGCCACCTCGTTCGATGAAGTGGTGGTGACGCTGTTCCTGGCCGGTCCCGAGCAGGCGACCCTGCCGCGGCAGATGTTCAGCGGGATCCGCGAGAACCTCAGCCCGACGATTGCCGCGGCCGCGACATTGCTGATCGCGTTTTCGGTGGTGTTGCTGCTGACGCTGGAGTGGCTGCGCGGGCGCAGCGAGAAGCTCAGGACGCAGCAGCCTGCCTGACCGGCGCTGGCCTTTTCGCGGGCAAGCCCGCTCCCACGGGCTGGCACCGCTCTTCTGGCAAGCGGGATACCTGTGGGAGCGGGCTTGCCCGCGAAGAGGTCATTGGCAACGATGAACAGGCAGGGTCGACGCCATTCAGCGCTACCCCCCGCGCCTGGGTTACAATGCGCGCCACCGTGATTTCTGCCCTAAGGTGCGCCATGCAGCCCTACGCTATTGCCCCCTCCATTCTCTCCGCCGACTTTGCCCGCCTGGGCGAGGAAGTCGACAAGGTGCTGGCCGACGGCGCCGACATCGTCCACTTCGACGTGATGGACAACCACTACGTGCCCAACCTGACCATCGGCCCGATGGTCTGCACCGCCCTGCGCAAGTACGGCGTGACCGCGCCGATCGACGTGCACCTGATGGTCAGCCCGGTCGACCGCATCATCGGCGACTTCATCGAAGCCGGCGCGACCTACATCACCTTCCACCCCGAAGCCTCCCAGCACATCGATCGCTCGCTGCAGCTGATCCGCGATGGCGGCTGCAAGGCGGGCCTGGTGTTCAATCCGGCCACCAGCCTGGATGCGCTCAAGTACGTGATGGACAAGGTCGACATGGTCCTGCTGATGAGCGTCAACCCAGGCTTTGGCGGGCAGAAGTTCATCCCTGGCACCCTCGACAAGCTGCGTGAAGCCCGTGCGCTGATCGACGCCAGCGGCCGTGATATCCGCCTGGAGATCGACGGCGGGGTCAACGTCAACAACATTCGCGAAATCGCCGCTGCCGGTGCCGACACCTTTGTCGCGGGCTCGGCGATCTTCAATGCACCGGACTACCGCGAAGTGATCGAGCGGATGCGCGCCGAACTGGCCCAGGCCCGCCCATGAGCGGCTTCGAGCAGCTGTTTCCCGGAACGCTGCCAAGGCTCGTGATGTTCGATCTGGACGGTACCCTGATCGACTCCGTGCCTGACCTGGCCGCCGCCGTGGACCGCATGCTGCTCGAACTGGGACGCCCGCCGGCAGGTCTCGCGGCGGTGCGCCAGTGGGTCGGCAACGGCGCGCCGGTGCTGGTTCGCCGGGCACTGGCCGGTGGCCAGGAGCACGACGCTGTGGATGACGGGGAGGCCGAGCGCGGTCTCGAGCTGTTCATGCAGGCCTATGCCGACAATCATGAACTGACCGTGGTCTACCCCGGCGTGCGCGATACCCTCAAGTGGCTGAGCAAGCAGGGGGTGGAGATGGCGCTGATCACCAACAAGCCCGAGCGTTTCGTCGCGCCCTTGCTGGACCAGATGAAGATCGGCCGGCATTTCCGCTGGATCATCGGTGGCGATACCCTGCCACAGAAGAAGCCCGACCCTGCGGCCCTGCTGTTCGTCATGCAGATGGCCGGCGTCTCGGCCGAGCAGTCGCTGTTCGTGGGCGATTCGCGCAGCGATGTGCAGGCGGCCAAGGCGGCGGGGGTCAAGTGCGTCGGCCTGACCTATGGCTACAACCATGGCCGCCCGATCACCGACGAGTCGCCCAGTCTGGTCATCGATGATTTGCGCGCGCTCCTGCCTGGTTGCATAGGCTCGGCCACTGGGATAACGTTGACGGATCTTCAAGCCTCAGCAGACAGAGAGTCCCCCGTGGCGGCTACCGGCAAATTCTGGATGAAAGTCATCAAGGCCCTGGCCCGCTGGCGCTGGCGAGCCTGACACCTGCCCGCCGGCCCCTGCCGGCCCGTCCGCTTGCCCGACCCTACTGCTGCTTGCCACGAGGCTACCCATGACCCGCGAAGAATTCCTGCGCCTGGCCACTGCCGGCTACAACCGCATTCCCCTGGCCTGCGAAACCCTGGCCGACTTCGATACCCCGCTCTCGATCTACCTGAAGCTTGCCGACCAGGCCAACACCTACCTGCTCGAGTCCGTCCAGGGCGGCGAGAAATGGGGCCGCTACTCGATGATCGGCCTGCCCTCGCGCACGGTGCTGCGGGTGCACGATCACCAGGTCAGCATCACCCACGACGGCGAAGAGATCGAACGCCTCGACGTGGACGATCCGCTGGCCTTCGTCGAGACCTTCAAGGACCGCTACAAGGTCGCGGATATTCCGGGACTGCCTCGTTTCAACGGCGGCCTGGTCGGCTACTTCGGTTACGACTGTGTGCGCTATGTCGAAAAACGCCTGGGCAAGTGCCCCAACCCGGATCCGCTGGGCGTGCCGGATATCCTGCTGATGGTGTCGGATGCGGTGGTGGTGTTCGACAACCTGGCGGGCAAGATGCACGCCATCGTCCTGGTCGACCCCGCTGACGAGCAGGCCTTCGAGCAGGGCCAGGCTCGCCTGCTGCAGTTGCTGGCCAAGCTGCGCGAGCCGATCACCCCGCGCCCCGGCCTCGACCTGAGCGGCCCGCTGGCGGCCGAACCGGCCTTCCGCTCAAGCTTCACCCAGCAGGACTACGAGCGCGCGGTCGACACCGTGAAAGAGTACATCCTGGCCGGCGACTGCATGCAGGTGGTGCCGTCGCAGCGCATGTCCATCGACTTCAAGGCCGCGCCCATCGACCTGTACCGGGCGCTGCGCTGCTTCAACCCGACGCCGTACATGTACTTCTTCAACTTCGGTGACTTCCATGTGGTCGGCAGCTCGCCCGAGGTGCTGGTGCGGGTCGAGGACAAGATGGTCACCGTGCGCCCGATCGCCGGCACCCGGCCACGCGGCGCAACCGAGGAAGCCGACCGGGCGCTGGAAGAGGACCTGCTCTCGGACGAGAAGGAAATCGCCGAGCACCTGATGCTGATCGACCTGGGCCGCAACGACACCGGCCGGGTGTCCGAGACCGGCTCGGTGCGCCTGACCGAGAAGATGGTCATCGAGCGCTATTCCAACGTGATGCACATCGTTTCCAACGTCACTGGTCAGTTGCGCCAGGGCCTGACGGCGATGGACGCACTGCGGGCCATCCTGCCGGCGGGCACGCTGTCGGGCGCCCCGAAGATCCGCGCGATGGAGATCATCGACGAACTGGAGCCGGTGAAGCGTGGCGTCTATGGCGGCGCGGTGGGGTACCTGGCGTGGAACGGCAACATGGACACGGCCATTGCCATCCGCACCGCGGTGATCAAGGACGGCGAGCTGCATGTCCAGGCCGGTGGCGGCATCGTCGCCGATTCGGTGCCGGCGCTTGAGTGGGAAGAAACCATCAACAAGCGCCGCGCCATGTTCCGCGCGGTCGCGCTGGCTGAACAGCCCCCCAGGGCCTGAAGCCCTCACGCGAAAACGGCGCTCCAGTGAGCGCCGTTTGTGTTTCCGGCGTGCTCAGAAGTCCAGGCTGAGCGCCAGGCTCGCGCCTTGCTGGGTCAGCTCGTCGCTCTTGCGCCAGTTGTAGTTGCCACGCAGGGTGAGGCCGGGTGCGAGTGCCTGGCTCAGGCCCAGGCTCGCGCGGGTCAGATTGCCGTGGGGGGTGTAGCCGGCCAGGGTGAAGTCATTGTCCGGCACCGTGGCCAGGTGCATCGTCAGGTCCTGGCGGTCATCCTCGAACTCGTGCTCGTACGCTGCTTCGGCGTAGAGCTTGGTGCCCTGGCCGAACATCACGCTGCCCAGCAGGCCGGCGCCGGCGCGGCGCGACGTGCGCTCCTGTTCATCGAATACCAGGGCGGTGGAGCGGTCCCCTTCTTCTGCATAGCCATCGACCTTCACCCGTGCATAATCGGCACTGATGAAAGGCGAGAGCTGCCAGGCGCTGCCGCTGGCGGCGAGGTTGAAACCCAGGCGCCCGGACGCGGCCCAGGCTTCGCCGTCGGTATCACCCCGCTCGGTACGGTCGTTGATGCCCAGGGCGAAGGTCCGCTTGAGGTCGTCGTAGTCCAGGTGGCCGCCGGTCAGCGCCGCGTCGGCCCACCAGCGGCTGTACTGGAACTGGGCGAAGACGGTGGCCAGGTAGCTGTCGAGCCTGTAGTCCGAATCCGAAGGTCCCGCTTCCAGCTTCTGCCGGTAGGCGCCCGCCACCAGGCCGACCCGCCAGGCCTCGGTCAGGCGGTAGCTGGTGCCGATGGTCAGGTTGTAGCCACGGCCGTCACCGCTGGCAGCACTGTTCTGGCTGTCGAAATCGAGGTCCTGGGCACCGGCGGCAACAATGGCCTGCCATTCACCGACCTGCTGCCACGGGCTTTGCCACTGGTTGCGCAGTTCATCCTGTTGCGCGCGCAGGCTGGCGTGGGCCATTTCCGGCAGCAGGGTCAGCTCCCACGGGGCCGAGAGGATCGAGTAGCCGTAGTCGGCGATCAACTGCTGGCCAGCGATGGTCGGGTGGACGGCATCGTTGAACAGCAGCTTGGTCGGGTCGGGAGTAGCGCCGCCAATGCCGTAGACCGGGTTCTCGACGCAGTCGTCGCCGCTGTAGCAGGTGCCTATCAGGTTCTGTCCCACTGCCAGTCCGTACTGAGCGGGGTCAGCGACCGCCTCGTTGAGCAGCGCCGGGATATTCAGCGGGATGATCTGGGCATCGATCTGCCCCAGCTGGCTGAGCAGCGACTGATTGAAGGCCTGGGACAGTTGCGAGATCGCGCCTTGGTTGGGGGTACCACTGAAGCTCGGCGTCAGGCCCAGGTCGGGCAACATCCACACCATGATGTAGCGCGCGCCGCCCTGCTGCAGCGCTTGTGCGCTGGCCGCCAGGCGTGCACCGGCTGCCGCGGCGTCGGCGGGGCTGTTGACCAGGCCCTGGAGGAAGTCGTTGCCGCCGCCGGTGAGGTAATAGAGAGCGTTGGGATCAGCCTGCAGGCCATTGGCGAGATAACCGGGACGATCGCGCAAGGTGCCGAACGGGGGCAAGTCGACGACGGAAGTGTCGGTTATCGACTCCAGGATCTGGTCGGTTCGATACCCCCCCACCGCCCAGTTGTTGCCGTCCGGCAACTGCAAGCGCCCCCGGACGGGAGATGTTGAGGGGCCCAGCTCAGTGCTCGAGTACCCCAGGCGCGCTCCCAGGATCATCGGCGACACCGGCGCATACCGGCCGTCGGCGCCGCGGTTGGTGAAGCGTGTTCCGTCAAGCAGGTTCTGAGGATCCGGGAACTGCCCCGCATCACTCAGGCTATCGCCGAACACGATCAAGGTGGAGTAGGGCGATGGCGCGGCCATCGCCTGGCTGCAGGCCAAGGTGAGCAGGCCGAGCAGAGAACGCAAGTAGGGAGGTTTGCGCATGCGGCGGATCCTTTTCATTGTTGTTGTTTGGCGTGAACCGATTAAACATAGCAAAGCCGTGGGCTTCGCAAGCCTGTCCAAGGGTTTGGGCGCATCGCCCGCCATATTGCGCCCGCCGCGCCGGTAGGCTACTGTGCGGTCACGTATGAGCGAGAACTTCCCCGTGTTGATCGTCAGCAAACTCTTGATGCGCGTAATCAAGGCCCACGCCCGTTGGCGTTGGCGCGCCTGACTTTATCTTTTGCCGGTCTGTCCGGCCCGTCCTCCCTTGCCTTCCTGATTTCACCCACCGCCCAGTGCGGGCTGTCCACGGTCGTGGCCGGTAGCGGAAGGTGCGAATTCAAAGTCAGTAGATTCAAGAGGTAGATCCCAGATGTTACTGATGATCGACAACTACGATTCCTTCACCTACAACGTCGTGCAATACCTCGGCGAGCTGGGTGCCGAGGTCAAGGTCATTCGCAATGACGAAATGACCGTCGCCCAGATCGAAGCCCTCAATCCGGAGCGCATCGTGGTCTCCCCAGGCCCCTGCACGCCAAGCGAGGCGGGCGTCTCCATCGAGGCCATCCTGCACTTCGCCGGCAAGCTGCCGATTCTGGGTGTGTGCCTGGGCCACCAGTCCATCGGCCAGGCATTTGGCGGTGATGTGGTGCGCGCGCGCCAGGTGATGCACGGCAAGACCAGTCCGGTGCACCACCGCGACCTGGGTGTGTTCGCCGAGCTGAACAACCCGTTGACGGTGACCCGCTACCACTCCCTGGTGGTCAAGCGCGACACCTTGCCCGAGTGCCTTGAGGTGACCGCCTGGACGGCCCTGGACGACGGCTCGGTCGACGAGATCATGGGCCTGCGCCACAAGACCCTGAACATCGAAGGGGTGCAGTTCCACCCCGAATCCATCCTGACCGAGCAGGGCCACGAACTGTTCGCCAATTTCCTCAAGCAGACCGGCGGCCGCCGCTAAGGACCGATCATGGATATCAAGAGCGCGCTGGGTCGTGTTGTCGCCCAGCTTGACCTGACCACCGAGGAAATGCGCGACGTCATGCGGCAGATCATGACCGGACAGTGCACCGAGGCGCAGATCAGCGCCTTCCTGATGGGCATGCGCATGAAGAGCGAAACCATCGATGAGATCGTCGGTGCTGTCTCGGTGATGCGTGAGCTGGCGGAGAAGGTCGAACTGCAGAGCCTGGATGGGGTGGTGGATATCGTCGGCACTGGCGGCGATGGCGCCAACATCTTCAACGTGTCGACCGCGTCCTCCTTTGTGCTGGCGGCCGCAGGTTGCAAGGTGGCCAAGCACGGCAACCGCGCCGTATCCGGCAAGAGCGGCAGCGCCGACCTGCTGGAGGCCGCGGGCATCTACCTGAACCTCACGCCGGTGCAGGTCGCGCGCTGCATCGACAGCCTGGGGATCGGCTTCATGTTCGCCCAGACCCACCATTCGGCCATGAAGCACGCTGCCGGCCCGCGTCGTGACCTGGGGCTGCGCACCCTGTTCAACATGCTGGGCCCGCTTACGAATCCGGCCGGCGTCAGGCACCAGGTAGTGGGAGTCTTCAACCAGGCGCTGTGCCGCCCCTTGGCCGAAGTCCTGCAACGGCTGGGCAGCAAGCATGTGCTGGTGGTCCACTCCAAGGACGGCCTGGACGAGTTCAGCCTTGCCGCCCCGACCTTTGTCGCCGAACTGAAGCATGACCAGATCACCGAATACTGGGTCGAGCCCGAGGACTTGGGCATGAAGAGCCAGAGTCTGCATGGCCTTGCCGTGGAAAGTCCGCAGGCCTCCTTCGAGCTGATTCGCGATGCCCTTGGCCGGCGCAAGACCGAGACCGGCCAGAAGGCCGCCGAGATGATCGTGCTAAACGCTGGCGCTGCCTTGTATGCGGCCGACCAGGCCATGAGCCTCAAGGCGGGCGTCGAGCTGGCCCATGATGTGCTGCACACTGGCCTTGCCTGGGAAAAGCTGCAGGAGCTGGGCGCCTTCACCGCGGTATTCAAGCAGGAGAACGAAGCATGAGCGTACCGACGGTGCTGGAAAAGATCCTTGCCCGCAAGGCCCAGGAGGTTGCCGAGCGCAGCGCGCGGGTCAGCCTCGCGGAGCTCGAACGCCTGGCCAAGGTGGCCGATGCGCCCCGTGGCTTCGCCAACGCCCTGATCGAGCAGGCCGCGCGCAAGCAACCCGCGGTGATCGCGGAAATCAAGAAGGCCTCGCCGAGCAAGGGCGTGATCCGCGAGCACTTCGTGCCTGCCGAGATCGCGGTCAGCTATGAAAAGGGCGGGGCTACCTGCCTGTCGGTGCTGACCGATGTCGACTACTTCCAGGGTGCCGACGCCTACCTGCAACAGGCGCGCGCCGCTTGCCAGCTGCCGGTGATCCGCAAGGATTTCATGGTCGACCCCTACCAGATCGTCGAGGCGCGTGCCTTGGGCACTGACTGCGTTCTGCTGATCGTCTCGGCGCTGGACGACGTGAAGATGGCCGAGCTGGCCGCGACCGCCAAGGCCGTTGGCCTCGACGTGCTGGTCGAGGTCCACGATGGCGACGAGCTGGAGCGTGCCCTGAAGACCCTCGACACGCCGTTGGTCGGCGTCAACAACCGCAACCTGCACACATTCGAAGTCAGCCTGGAAACCACCCTTGACCTGCTGCCGCGTATCCCGCGTGATCGCCTGGCGATCACTGAAAGCGGCATCCTCAACCGTGCCGATGTCGAGCTGATGCAGATCAACGAGGTTCACTCGTTCCTGGTTGGCGAGGCATTCATGCGCGCCGAGCAGCCGGGGCTTGAGCTGCAGCGTCTGTTCTTCCCGGAGCGGGTGGCGCACAAGGTCCAGGAGCTGGATTGATCGATGCGAAGCCGGCGGATGCCGGCTTTTTTGTGTCCACAAGGTGATAACCATGACTGATCAACCCCTTGCCCTGACTGTCGACGCGGGACTGCACGCTGAGCAGGACCTGCTGGCTGCCGTGTGCCGCGGCGAGCAGGCGTCCGGCGTGCTGATATGGCGGCCGACGGACCGCGCCCTGGTGATGCCGCGCCGCATGAGCCGCCTGGCGCATTTCGAGGAGGCGTGCGCCGAGCTTGCCATCGCCGGCTGGCCGGTGCTGCTGCGCGAGACGGGGGGCGAGCCGGTGCCGCAGTCTTCATCGGTGGTCAACGTGGCCCTGGTGTATGTGGCGCCCCGCAGCGAGGGCGATCACGGGCGTATCGAACACGCCTACCGGCGCTTGTGCGACCCGCTGTGCGAAGTGCTGCGCGAATGGGGCGGGCTCGCCTCGGTCGGTGAGATCGATGGCGCGTTTTGTGATGGGCGGTACAACGTCAATCTCAATGGCCGCAAGCTGGTCGGCACTGCCCAGCGCTGGCGCCAGGGGCTGGGAGGCAAGCGTCCGGTCGTGCTGGTGCATGGGGCGCTGCTGCTCGATAACGAGCGGGAGTCCATGGTGGCGGCGGTCAATCGGTTCAACGAATGCTGCGCACTCGACCAGCGCTGCCGCGCCGATAGTCATATAGCCTTGCACGAAGTGGTGCCCCACGCGCCACTGCACGAGCGCCTGGAGCGGGCCTACGCCGGTGTGATCGCGGCGCTCCCCAAGGACTAGCGGGTGCCGTGGACCACCATGGTCTTGCCTTTCACATTGACCAGGCTGCGCTCTTCGAGGTCCTTGAGCACACGGCCGACCATCTCGCGCGAACAGCCAACGATGCGGCCGATCTCCTGGCGGGTGATCTTGATCTGCATGCCGTCGGGGTGGGTCATTGCGTCGGGTTGCTTGCACAGCTCGAGCAGGCAGCGGGCGACGCGCCCTGTGACGTCGAAAAACGCCAGGTCGCCGACCTTGCGGGTGGTGTTGCGCAGGCGCTGGGCCATCTGGCCGCCAAGGGCGTAAAGCATGTCCGGGTCCTGGCGAGCCACTTCGCGAAACTTGTCGTAGCTGATCTCCGCGACCTCGCACTCGGTCTTCGCCCGCACCCAGGCGCTGCGCGGCGGCACCTGGCCTATCGGTTCGAACAGCCCCAGTTCGCCGAAGAAGTCGCCGTTGTTCAGGTAGGCGATGATCATCTCATGGCCGTCGTCATCCTCGATCAGGATGGTCACCGACCCCTTGATGATGAAGGACAGCGTCTCGGCCCTGTCACCGGCGCAGATGATATTGCTCTTGGCGGCATAGCGGCGGCGCTGGCAATGAACCAGCAGCTTGTCGATGTTCTTGATCTTGGCAGGTAAGGCAGAGGCAACCATGACGGGATCCGGTAGAAGCAACGCTTTGGGCTTTTTTATAGGTGGCCTGGCCGCAGGTGCCAGGGATTTGGCGCCAGCTTATCAGACACTGTCCGCGGTATCGGCAAAAAGCTGGGCGTCTTGAGCTTTTCCAGCAGCCTTCCAGGGTCTAAGCTGGCAACCTTTTTGATATGCAAGGGAGTCGGGACAGATGAAGGCACGTATCCAATGGGCCGGTGAAGCCATGTTCCTGGGTGAGTCGGGGAGCGGCCACGTCGTGGTCATGGACGGCCCGCCCGAGGCCGGTGGCCGCAACCTGGGCGTGCGCCCGATGGAAATGCTCCTGCTGGGCCTGGGCGGCTGCAGCAACTTCGATGTGGTGAGCATTCTGAAGAAATCGCGCCAGGCCGTGGAAAGCTGCGAAGCCTTTCTGGAAGCCGAGCGCGCTGACGAAGATCCCAAGGTCTTCACCAGGATCCACCTGAACTTCGTGGTCAAGGGCCGCGGGTTGAAAGAAGCCCAGGTCAAGCGCGCCGTGGAGCTGTCGGCGGAGAAATACTGCTCGGCGTCCATCATGCTGGGCCGCGCGGGCGTGGAAATCACCCATGGCTACGAGATCGTCGAGCTGGGGTGAGTCCTGGCCCGCGCCGTGCCTGCAGGAGACGGCGCCGCTTCAGATGCGGTAGGTGCTCTTGGTCATCACCTTGGCCATCAGGCTCATGCCAAACCGAACCGGCGCCGGGAAGCGGAAACCCCCGGCCTCCAGCGCCGAATCCGCATGCTGTTCCTCATCGATGCGCATCTGCTCGAGAATGGCGCGTGACTTCTCGTCCTCGTGGGGAATCTGCTCGAGGTGCTCGTCAAGGTGCTTGCACACCTGATGCTCGGTCGCGGCGACGAAGCCCAGGCTGACCTTGTCGCTGACCAGCCCGGCAAGCGCCCCGATACCAAACGACATGCCGTAGAACAGCGGGTTGAGCACGCTTGGGTGGCTGCCTAGCTGGCGAATGCGCTGCTCGCACCAGGCCAGGTGATCGACCTCTTCCTCGGCGGCATGCTCCATGGCCTTGCGCACCTGGGGCAGCTTGGCGGTCAGGGCTTGGCCCTGGTACAGCGCCTGGGCGCAGACTTCACCGGTGTGGTTGATGCGCATCAGGCCGGCGACGTGGCGGGTCTGGGTTTCGTCCAGTGCGGCATCCGGCTGGATGATGGCCGGGGATGGGCGGGACGGTTGGCCGCTGAAGGGCAGCAAGGTGCGCATGGCGGTATCGGCCTGCAGCAACAAGCGGTCGAGCGGCGAGTAGTGACGTTCGGTAGCCATCGGGCACCTCCGCAAGAGTGTGCCCGACAGTCTAACCCAATCGGCGGATGGCGGCTTGCCCCGGATCAGCCCGGCGGCCAGTGCATCTGGCGCTGGCCAAGCACGTGCATGTGAATGTGATAGACAGTCTGGCCGCCGAGTTCGTTGCAGTTCATGACCACGCGGAAACCTTCCTCGCAGCCAAGCTCCTTGGCCAGGCGCTGGGCGGTGAACAGGATGTGGCCCGCCAGGCCCTTGTCCTCTTCGGTCAGGTCGTTGAGGGTACGGATCTGTTTCTTCGGGATGACCAGGAAGTGTACCGGTGCCTGGGGGGCGATATCGTGGAAGGCCAGGACCTGGTCGTCCTCGTAGATGATCTTCGCCGGAATCTCCCGGTTGATGATCTTGGTGAAAAGTGTGTCCACAGCGCGTGCTCCATGGTGGTGGTCGGGCCTGAGTGTACCCAGCACGGCCGCGCTCGCCCAGAGGCGGTTACGCGTCGACCGGCCGGTAGGCGCGGTTGATCAGGCCGGCCAGCTTGCGCGTCAGCCAGCGCGGCAGAACACGCGGGAGGCGCGCCAGCCAGCGATTGCGCCGGCCGGGCAGGATCAGCGCACGCTGCTTGTCCAGCGCGCGTACCGTGTACAGCGCCACTTCCTCGGCGCTCAGGCAGCGGCTGCTGGTGTCCAGCCGGGGGATGCGCCGCCTGGCTGAGCGGACCGGCCCAGGGCACAGCACCGAGACCTTGATGCCCGTATGCCTGAGCTCTTCGCGCAGGGCCTCGGAAAAACTCACCACGTAGGCCTTGCTGGCGGCATAGCTGGCCATCCAGGGACCGGGAGCAAAGGCCGCAACGCCCGCGACATTGAGGATCTGCCCACCGCCCTGCACCGCCATGACGTTGCCCACAGCGTGGCACAGGCGGGTGAGGGCGATGATGTTGACCTCGAGCAGGTCCTGTTCGTCGGCCCATTCCTGGGCCATGAAGGGGCCGTAGGACCGCAGCCCCGCGCAGTTGACCAGCAGGTCTATCTGCCGCTCGCCTTCCTCGAGCTCGAAGATGAAGCCTGACAGGCGCAGGGGCTCGCTGAGGTCGCAGGCCCTGAACAGCACCTCCACGCCAAAGCGCTGGGTCAGCTCCATGGCCACCGGCTCCAGCACCTCACGCTGTCGTGCCACCAGGATCAGGTTGCGCCCGCGCCGTGCCAGGGCTTCCGCCAAGGCCAGGCCCAGGCCGCTGGAAGCACCGGTGATCATGGCGTAACGGGACATGCAGTGCTCCTGGGGCGGCAAAGGGGCGGCTAGTGTACAGCGTGGCTTGTGTCCGTGTGGACTTGCCATGCAGGGCAACGCTCACCTGCCTGTCCAGCCGCCCGGCTGGGCGGTCTCGCTAGAACGGCTTGACCACCACGAGAATCACGATGGCCAGGAGGATGACCACTGGCACCTCGTTGAACCACCGGTAGAAGACATGGCTGCGGGTGTTCTCGCCACGGGCGAAGCGCTTGAGTTGCGCGCCGCACATGTGATGGTAGCCGGTGAGCAGGATCACCAGCGTCAGCTTGGCGTGCATCCAGCCCTGGCCAAGGAAGCCTGGCGCGAGGCTTGCCAGCCAGATGCCGAAGACAAAGGTGGCGATCATCGCCGGGCCCATGATGCCGCGGTACAGCTTGCGTTCCATGGTGATGAAGCGTTCCTGGCTGATGCTGTCCTTGCTCTGGGCGTGGTAGACGAACAGGCGGGGCAGGTAGAACAGGCCGGCGAACCAGCAGACCACGCTGACGATGTGCAGCGCCTTGATCCAGAGATAAAGCATGGAGGGTGTTCCTTCAGGTTTTCACGGTCGTCAGATAGTAGAGGCGAAGCGGCCCAGGGGCTATCTCAAGAGTTGTTACAGAGGCTGTGCGCCCCTATCATCGTCCCTTTTCCAATCGGTTCGTTGATAAGGGGCAAGCGTTATGATCAAGGTCGGTATCGTTGGCGGCACGGGTTACACCGGGGTCGAGCTGTTGCGTCTTCTGGCACAGCACCCGCAGGCCGAAGTGGCGGTGATCACCTCGCGCTCCGAAGCCGGCGTGGCGGTTGCCGACATGTACCCGAACCTGCGCGGTCACTACGACGGGCTGGCCTTCAGCGTTCCCGACAGCAAGGCCCTGGCTGCCTGCGACGTGGTCTTCTTCGCCACCCCGCATGGCGTTGCCCACGCCCTGGCCGGCGAGCTGCTGGCCGCCGGGACCAAGGTCATCGATCTGTCCGCCGACTTCCGCCTGCAGGACGCCGACGAATGGGCCAAGTGGTACGGCCAGCCGCACGGCGCGCCGGGCCTGCTGACCGACGCGGTCTACGGACTGCCCGAGGTCAACCGCGAAAAGATCCGTCAGGCCCGTCTGATCGCCGTGCCGGGCTGCTACCCGACCGCTACCCAGCTGGGCTTCCTGCCGCTGCTTGAAGCCGGTGTCGTCGACCCGCTGCGCCTGATCGCCGATTGCAAGTCGGGTGTCAGCGGCGCCGGTCGCGGCGCTGCGGTGGGTTCGCTGTTCTGCGAAGCAGGCGAGAGCATGAAGGCTTACGCGGTGAAGGGCCATCGTCACCTGCCCGAGATCAGCCAGGGCCTGCGCCTTGCGGCCGGCCAGGATATCGGCCTGACTTTCGTGCCTCACCTGACTCCGATGATCCGCGGTATCCACTCGACCCTGTACGCAACCGTCACCGACACGTCGGTCGACCTGCAGGCGTTGTACGAGAAACGCTATGCCGATGAGCCGTTCGTCGACGTGATGCCAGCCGGTAGCCATCCGGAAACCCGCAGCGTACGCGGCGCCAACGTCTGCCGTATCGCGGTGCACCGGCCGCAGGATGGTGATCTGGTGGTCGTGCTGTCGGTGATCGACAACCTGGTCAAGGGGGCTTCGGGCCAGGCGGTGCAGAACCTGAACATCCTGTTCGGCCTTGACGAGCGGATGGGGCTGTCCCACGCAGGCCTGCTGCCGTAAGGTGGTTGCAAGCGGCACGCCAGGTCGGCCTGCCGCTTTTGTATTGTTGACCGATTTTCTCGGAGAAGCGGATAATGCGCGTCATCAGGTTTTATGGCGGCACAGCGCCGGGAGAGTCAGCATGAGCGTCGAATCCTTCACCCCTGTAGCCTTGCAGTTCACTCAAGGTGCAGCGCACAAGGTGAAGACCCTGGTCGATGAAGAGGGCAATGAGCGCCTGAAGTTGCGTGTGTTTGTGACGGGTGGCGGTTGTTCGGGTTTCCAGTACGGCTTCACCTTCGATGAAGATGTGGCCGAGGACGATACCGTGGTCGAGCGCGAAGGCGTGGCCCTGGTTGTCGACCCGATGAGCTTCCAGTACCTGGCGGGCGCCGAGGTGGACTACCAGGAAGGCCTGGAAGGCTCGCGCTTCGTGATCAAGAACCCGAATGCCACCACCACCTGCGGGTGTGGCTCGTCGTTCTCGATCTGAATCCGGGGTTGGCTTTACGCAAAACGCCGCGCATTCGCGCGGCGTTTTGCGTTGTGGGCCAGGGTCAGGCCGGGTAGATCGCGCCCAGCAGCCGCAAGCCCTTGGCTCCGGTAACGCTGGGGCGGTTGGCAGGAATCTGCTCCAGGCAGCAATGGGCGAGCCAGGCGAACGCCATTGCCTCGACCCAGTCCGGATCCACGCCATGGGCAGCCGTGCTGTCTACCTTGGCCTGAGGCAACAGGCTGGACAGCCGCTGCATGAGTGCGCCATTGCGCGCACCGCCGCCACACACCAGCAACGCCTGGGTGTCTTGCTGGGCGCTGCGCAACGATTCGACGATGCTGCGCGCGGTCAGTTCGAGCAGGGTGGCCTGCACGTCTTCATCGCGATAACCGGACAGCGCGCTCAAGTGGCTTTGGAGCCAGGGCAGGTTGAACACCTCGCGGCCGGTGCTTTTTGGCCCGGTGCCGGCGAAGAACGGATCGGCCAGCAGTGAGGCAAGCAGTTGCCCGTTGACCGTGCCGCTGGCCGCCCATGCGCCGTTGGCGTCGTACGGCTGGCCGCGCTTGAGGTCGATCCAGGCGTCAAGCAGCACATTGCCCGGGCCACAGTCGAAGCCGTGCACCGGGCGGTCCTGCTCGATCAGGCTAAGGTTGCTGAAACCACCGACGTTGAGCACGGCCAGGCGCTGGCCCAGATGGGCGAACAAGGTCTCGTGAAAAGCAGGCACCAGAGGCGCGCCCTGGCCGCCCGCGGCGACATCGCGGCGGCGGAAGTCGCCCACCACGCTGATCCCTGTCAGCTCGGCCAGCAAGGCCGGGTTGCCGATCTGTACCGTAAAGCCGCGGGCAGGCTCATGCCGGATGGTCTGGCCGTGACTGCCAATGGCGCGAATGGAACCGGGGGTCAGCTGTTGGTCAGCCAACAGCTGGGCAATGCCCTCGGCGGCCAGCGTCGCCCAACGGTTCTCGGCCAATGCGGCACGCGCGATTTCATCCGGGCCACTGGCGCACAAGGCGAGCAGGTCCTGACGCAGGTCCGCGGGCATGGGCAGGTAATGGGTGGCGAGCAGCCGTAGCTGCCCGGCCTGTTCGATCAGGGCGATGTCCAGGCCGTCGAGGCTGGTACCGGACATCACTCCCAGGTAGAGCGCCATGGCCTAGCGCTTCGCCGACGCGAGCATGGTGGCCTTTTCCTGATCCATGCGTGCGATCAGCGGCTGGCTCTGTTGCAGGAAGCGCTGGCGCTCGGCCTTGGCGATTGGGTCGGCCATTGGCAGTTTCTGCCCCAGCGGGTCGACGTGCACACCGTTGACCTGGAACTCGTAGTGCAGGTGCGGCCCGGTGGACAGGCCAGTGGTACCGATATAACCGATGATCTGCCCCTGCTTGACCGTGCCACCGGTCTTCACGCCCTTGGCAAAGCCCTGCATGTGACCGTACAGGGTCTTGTAGGTATTGCCGTGCTGGATGATCACGGTGTTGCCGTAGCCGCCACGGCGCCCGGCAAGCAGCACCTTGCCGTCGCCGGCGGCCTTGATTGGCGTGCCGCGCGGAGCGGCATAGTCGACGCCCTTGTGAGCGCGGATCTTGTTCAGGATCGGATGCTTGCGGCCGTTCGAGAAGCGCGAGCTGATACGGGCGAAGTCCACCGGGGTACGGATGAATGCCTTGCGCATGCTGTTGCCGTCGGCGGTGTAGTAGTTGGTGTTGCCTTGTTTGTTGGTGTAGCGCACCGCCGTGTAGGTCTTGCCGCGGTTGGTGAAGCGGGCCGAGAGGATATTGCCGGTGCCCACGACCTTGCCGTCCATGACCTTCTGCTCGTAGACCACGTCGAATTCATCGCCCTGGCGAATGTCCTGGGCAAAGTCGATGTCGTAGCCAAACACCCGTGCCATGTCCATGGTCAGGCTGTGGGACATGCCCGCGCGTTGGGCCGAGGCCGAGAGCGAGCTCTTGATGGTGCCATGGACATACGCGGTATTCACGACCGGTTTGCTGATATCGCGATTGAAGGCATAGCCCTTCGCGCCGCGCGTCAGACGAATGGTCTCGAGGCTGCTGACCTTGCTGTGCAGGCTGGTCAGCTGGCCGTCCTTGTCGAGTTCGAATTGCAGCACCTGGCCGTGCTTGAGCTGGCTGAACTGTTTCGCCTGCTTGTTGCTCGCGAGCACGTCGTGGACCGCGTTGGCTGGCAGGCCCACCTTGGCGAAGAGCGTGGAGAGGGTGTCACCCCGGGCGACGGTCACTTCACGATGGCCTGGCAGCGCGGCCTCGGCCTTGTCGGCGGTGGCGGGCGGGACTTCGCTGACCTGCTCGGTGGCAGGCTTGGGTGTTTCGACCTGGGCGAAGGGCGATCCGGCACTGTCCTGCGACTGCACCAGCGGGGCATCCAGTGCCTCGTCCTTGAGCTGCTCGCCCGGGGTTTCGAGCTCGAGGCTCAGGGTAGTCTTCTTGGCTTCGACGTCGCTGGACGGAAATACCAGCAAGGCCAGGCTGAGGAGCGCGGCGATGCCGCTCGCGGCCAGCAGATGACTCTTCGGATAAAGCGGTGGCGCTTTAGTCGGTACGTTGGTCATAGGTGAGATAACTTTGAAAAAGGTGAATTGGAAAAGATGAATGACATGATGAAGATGAAATAACTGTATAAAATATAACCAAATCCCTTCTCGTGCAAGGGCGGCAGACGTCATCAGGTAGGCATCGGGTCACACCCTGGGCAAAAACTTGTATTTGATGGCTGATCTTGTATGGTTGGGTCCCTTTGAATCTGAGCCTTGCGGGTCTGTGTATGAAGTCGGTTGAAGAGCAGCTGGCGCTTATCAAGCGCGGTGCAGAAGAGGTACTGGTCGAGTCGGAGCTGGTCGAGAAACTCAAGCGTGGTCAGCCGCTGCGTATCAAGGCGGGCTTCGACCCGACCGCGCCTGACCTGCACCTGGGGCACACGGTGCTGATCAACAAGCTGCGCCAGTTCCAGGACCTGGGGCATCAGGTGATTTTCCTGATTGGTGATTTCACCGGGATGATTGGTGATCCGAGCGGGAAGAGCGCCACCCGTCCACCGTTGACCCGCGAGCAGGTGCTGGACAACGCCGAGACGTATAAACAGCAGGTGTTCAAGATTCTCGACCCGGCCAAGACCGAAGTCGCGTTCAACTCCACATGGATGGATACCCTGACCCCGGCTGACTTCATCCGCCTGGCGTCCCAGTACACCGTGGCGCGCATGCTCGAGCGGGACGATTTCGACAAGCGCTATACCTCCAGCCAGCCGATCGCCATCCATGAGTTTCTCTACCCGCTGGTGCAAGGCTACGACTCGGTGGCGCTCAAGGCCGATGTCGAGCTGGGTGGTACCGACCAGAAGTTCAACCTGCTGATGGGGCGCGAGCTGCAGCGCGCCTACGGTCAGGAGGCGCAGAACATCGTCACCATGCCGCTGCTCGAAGGGCTCGACGGCGTGAAGAAGATGTCCAAATCGCTGGGCAACTACGTCGGCATCCAGGAAGCGCCTGGGGTGATGTACAGCAAGCTGGTGTCGATTCCCGACACGCTGATGTGGCGTTACTTCGAGTTGCTGAGCTTCCGCTCGATGGATGAGATCGATGCCCTGCGTGCCGATGTCGAGAAAGGCGCCAATCCGCGTGATATCAAGATCAAGCTGGCCGAGGAGATCGTTGCGCGCTTCCATGGTGAAGAAGCGGCGGCCAATGCGCACCGTGCTGCTGGCAACCGCATGAAGGAAGGCGAGCTTCCAGAGGACCTGCCCGAGATCGAGCTGAGTGCCGCCGAAGAAATGCCGATCGCGGCGGTCCTTAATAAGGCCGCCTTGGTGAAGAACTCGGCGGCGGCGCGTGACCTGCTGGCTGCGGGTAGTGTGAAAGTTGATGGTGTGGTCGTGGATCGGGGGTTCATGTTCGCCCTTGGTTCGACCCACGTTTGCCAGGCGGGCAAGAAAGCCTTTGCGCGGATTACCCTGAAGGCTGAGTAAGCCTCTCTATATAGAGAAGCGAAGCGGGGAGGCCGAAAGGCCTCCCCGCGTTGTTTTTAACTAATATCGAACTTTATTGAAATCAGGGGTTGACGGGGTTTTGAATCCCCTTATAATGCGCCCCACTTCCAGCGTAGTTGGAACGCGAAACTCCTTGAGAATCAACGAGTTGAACGTTTCAGGCAGCACTGGAGGGGCTTCGGTCGAAAGATCGGCAGCGGTGAAAAAGGTGGTTGACAGCGAGTTGAAACGCTGTAGAATTCGCCTCCCGCTAACGAGAGATCGCAGCGAGTCAAGTGTTTGAAGTTAAACAGGTTTCTGGTTAAAAACTTCA
>NZ_DATELE010000034.1:0-2287 GCF_035277045.1 Pseudomonas sp.
TAGGTCTGCCGGGTGCGCTCGATCACAGGTTCAGTGAAGGTGGCCTCGTGCACCAGTACATCCGTGCCAGCCATGGCCTCCGCCAGCAACTGTGGGGTGTCGTTGTCGCCGCAGACGATCACCCGCCGCGCGGGGCGGGTGGGGCGCAGGTAGTCGCGGGACTGGAGCATGCGGCCCGCGTGTTCCACGGCATGCCCCCGGGCCAGCTCGCCCCAGAGCGGTCCGCGGGGAACGCCTTCGGCGTCCAGGCGCTCCACATCAAGCCGGGGATCGGGATTGATCTCGCTGAACACGTAGCCATGGCAGGGCACCCGGTGCGACAGGCGCACCGTCTCCACCTGGATATGCCGGCTGCTCCAGCCTTCCAGCGTCTCGACCGCGTGCAGGCGCAGCTCATAGGGCAGGTAGCAATCACTCACCGATAGGCTCAGACGCACCCAGTCGTGCAGCGCGGCGGGGAGCACCAGGTCGAGCGGTTCGGTACGCCCACTGACGCCGGCGCTGGCCAGCAGGCCGGGCAACCCGAAACAGTGGTCGCCGTGCACATGGGTGATGAACACGCAGCGCAAGTCGCGCAGCGACAACGAGGTGCGCAACAGCTGGTGCTGGGTGGCCTCGCCGCAATCGACCAGGTACCAGTCCTTGCCGGACGCTTCGATCACCGCGGTGGCGCTGACATTGCGGGCCTTGGTGGGCACCCCGGCGCTGGTGCCCAGAAACTGCAGGTCCATCGTTTGACTCCTCTACCGATCAACCGCCACCGACCACCATGGAGGTGAACGGCGCGACGTATGCCTGGAGGGTGACCAGGCCACCGACCAGGATCGCCAGTATGATCGAATGGAAGAACACATAGCGCAGGATCTCTCCTTCATGTCCGTACCAGCGGGTGGCCGTCGAGGCTACCACGATGGATTGCGCATCGACCATCTTGCCCATCACGCCGCCGGAACTGTTGGCCGCCGCCATCAGCACGGGGCTCAGGCCCAGCTGCTCCGCCGTCACCCGCTGCAGGCCGCCGAACAGCACGTTCGACGCCGTGTCCGAGCCTGTCAGCGCCACCCCGAGCCAGCCGAGCAAGGTCCCGAACATCGGGTAGAAGATCCCCGTGGCCGCGAAAGCCAGGCCCATGGTTGCGTCCAGCCCCGAATAGCGCGTGAGAAAGCCCAGCGCCAGCATCGCGACGATGGTGATCAATGAGTAGCGCACCACCCAGATCGTGCGCAGGTACTGGCGGATCAGTCCCATCACCGAATAGCCCATCAGCAGGCCGCCCAGGACCGCTGCCAGCAGGATCCCGCTGCCGGTGGCAGTCAGCCAGGTAAACCGGTATAGCGCGTCCTCCTTCTTGGGCGTGGCCACCACCGGCGGCACTTTTTCGATGTGCTGGTGGATGGTGTCGAACGTGAGGACCGGCGCGAACACCGGGTTGGCCTCGCGCAGCGGCTTGCCTTGCGGGTCGAGCAGGGCGGCGCCGGTGGCGGGGTCGACGGCCTGGCGCGTGTCGAACTGGTTCTTGAAGCTGGCCGTGCCCCAGATGAACACGAAGACGGTAAGGATGATCCATGGCATCCAGGCGCGCAGCACGGTGCGCCGGTCGGTCTGGGAAAAGGCCAGATTGCCCGGCTGCTCGTCAGGGTCGGGGTCGACCTTGGAGTTGTCCACCCGCCCGGTGAGCGCGGCGGAGGTATGCACCGTCGCCGGTTTCCAGACCCGCAGGAACCCGGTCAGGCACGCCATGGAGATCAGCGCGGCGATCACGTCCACCAGCATCGGCCCGTGGAAGTTGGAAACCAAAAACTGGGGGATGGCAAAGCTGACCCCCGCTACCATGATGGCGGGCCATACCTCGACCATCTTGCGCCAGCCGGCGAAGGCCCAGATCAGCCAGAAGGGCACGATCACCGAGAAGAACGGCAGTTGCCGGCCGACCATCGCCGACAGCTCCATCTCGTCCAGCCCGGTGACCTTCGCCAGGGTAATGATTGGCGTGCCCAGCGCGCCGAAGGCCACCGGCGCGGTATTGGCGATCAACGCAAGGCCCGAGGCTGCCAGGGGCGAGAATCCAAGGCCGATGAGAATGGCCCCGGTGACCGCCACCGGGGTGCCGAACCCCGCCGCGCCCTCGAAGAACGCGCCAAAGCAGAACGCGATGAGGATCAGCTGCAACCGGCGATCGTTGGTGATGCCGCCGATGCTGTCCTGCAAGACCTTGAACAGGCCGACCTGCAGGGTCATGCGATACAGGAAAATCAGGTTGAAGATGATCCAGCAGATCGTCGAGGCA
>NZ_DATELE010000035.1:0-25701 GCF_035277045.1 Pseudomonas sp.
CGGCGCTTAGATCGCGCCATGCTTGCGCAGCAGCTCCAGCACCTGCTTCACGCCCTCTTCCACGTTGATGCTCTGGGTGTCGATCACCAGATCGGCATCCTGCGGCACGTCGTACGGGAAGCCTTCGCCTGGGATGTTGTCGCCACCGGCGGCATAAAGCCCTTGCGGGTCACGCTCGCGGCAGACCAGCGGCGAGGCCTGGACGTAGACGGTCAGCAGACGCTCCTTGCCGATCAGTGCCTTGGCCTGTTCACGGCCTTCGGCATCCGGGGCAACGAACGCGGCCAGGGTCAACAGGCCGGCTTCGTTGAACTGGCGCGCCACATGGGCGGCGCGACGCCAGTTCTCGGTCCGGCCAGCGCGATCCTGCGGCAAGCCCTTGTTCAGGTCGTGGCGCAGGTTCTGGCCGTCAAGCACGTAGACCGCACGGCCCAGGTCGAACAGCTTGCGCTCCACGGCGTAGGCCAGGGTGCTCTTGCCCGCGCCCGACAGGCCGCTGAACAGCACGGTGGCCGGTTGCTGGCCAAGGCGCAGCGCACGCTCTTCGGTGGATACGTGGCACAGGTTGCCGTGCTGGCTGGCGGTGCCATGCGGCAACACCGGCGGAGCGATGATCATGCCGGCGCCGACGGTGCCGTTGGTCAGGCGGTCGATGACGATGAAGGCACCGGTGGTGCGGTTGCTTTCGTAACCGTCCAGGGCGATCGAGGCATCGAGCGCGACCTTGACCCGGCCGATCTCGTTGAGCTGCAAGGCACTGGCCGCGCCAAGCTCAAGGGTGTTCACATCGACCTTGTGGGTGATGCTGGCGACCGAACCCGGCACGTAGCTGGTGGCACGCTTGATGTCGTACTTCTTGCCCGGCAGCATCGGCTCTTCGGACATCCACACCAGCATGGCGTCGAATTGGTCGGTCACCGGTGGAACGTTGTCGGCATGCACCAGCAGGTCGCCACGGGAGATGTCGATCTCGTCTTCCATGGTCAGGGTCACGGCCTGGCCTGGGCCTGCGTGTTCCAGCTCGCCTTCGTAGGTGACGATGGACTTGACCCGGCTGCTCTTGCCCGACGGCAGCACGACGACTTCGTCGCCCTTGTGCACGACGCCGCTGGCCAGGGTGCCGGCAAAGCCACGGAAATTCAGGTTCGGACGGTTGACGTACTGCACCGGGAAACGCAGGTCGGTGAAGTTGCGGTCGGCCGCGACTTCGACGGTTTCCAGGATTTCCATCAACGCAGGGCCCGTGTACCACGGCGAACGCTCGCTGCGGTTGACCACGTTGTCGCCCTTGAGCGCCGACATCGGCACGAAGTGCAGGCTGCTCGGCGTCAGGTTGATGGCTTCGGCGAACTTCAGGTAGTCGGCCTTGATCGACTCGAACACCTGCTCGTCAAAGCCCTTCAGGTCCATCTTGTTGATGGCCACGACGATGTGCTTGATGCCCAGCAACGAGGCGATGTAGCTGTGCCGGCGGGTCTGGGTCTGCACGCCGTAGCGGGCATCGACCAGGATGATCGCCAGGTCGCAGGTCGAGGCGCCGGTGGCCATGTTGCGGGTGTACTGCTCGTGGCCCGGGGTGTCGGCGATGATGAACTTGCGCTTGGCGGTCGAGAAGTAGCGGTAGGCGACATCGATGGTGATGCCCTGCTCGCGCTCGGCCTGCAGGCCGTCGACCAGCAGCGCCAGGTCGACTTCCTCGCCGGTGGTGCCAGACTTCTTCGAATCACGGGTGATGGCCTCGAGGTGGTCCTCGTAGATCATCTTCGAGTCGTGCAGCAGGCGCCCGATCAGGGTGCTCTTGCCATCGTCGACGTTGCCGCAGGTGAGGAAACGCAGCAGTTCTTTACGCTCGTGCTGAGCCAGATAAGCGAGGATGTCTTCGCTGATCAAATCGGATTGGTGCGACATGGAGTAACCCTGAAATTAGAAGTAGCCTTGGCGTTTCTTGTCTTCCATGGAACCGGCGCCATCGTGGTCGATGACGCGGCCCTGACGTTCGGACGTTCGGGTCAGGAGCATTTCCTGGATGATGTCCGTCAGGGTCTCGGCCTCCGACTCGACAGCGCCCGTCAGCGGGTAGCAGCCGAGGGTACGGAAACGCACCTTCTTCTTGACGATGCGCGCCTTGTCCTCGTCGGACAGGTGCTCGAGGATGCGATCGTCGTCGATCATGATCAGGGTGCCGTTCTTCTCGATGACTTCACGCTCGGCGGCGAAGTACAGCGGCACGATCGGGATGCCTTCGAGGTAGATGTACTGCCAGATGTCCAGCTCGGTCCAGTTCGACAGGGGGAAGACGCGAATCGATTCGCCCTTGTTGACCTTGCCGTTGTACACGTTCCACAGCTCGGGACGCTGGTTCTTCGGGTCCCAGCGGTGCTTGCTGTCACGGAACGAGTAGACACGTTCCTTGGCACGGGACTTCTCCTCGTCACGGCGCGCGCCGCCGAAGGCCGCGTCGAAGCCATGCTTGTCCAGCGCCTGCTTGAGGCCCTGGGTCTTCATGATGTCGGTGTGCTTGGAGCTGCCGTGGGTGAACGGGTTGATGCCCTGCGCCACACCTTCCGGGTTGACGTGGGTGATCAGCTCGAGCCCCATTTCCTCGACCATCTTGTCGCGGAAGCTGTACATCTCCTGGAATTTCCACTGGGTATCGACATGCATCACGGGGAACGGCAGTTTGCCCGGGAAGAAGGCCTTGCGCGCCAGGTGCAGCATTACGGCGGAATCCTTGCCGATCGAGTACAGCATCACCGGGTTGTCGAACTCGGCGGCCACCTCGCGGATGATGTGGATGCTTTCCGCCTCCAGCTGTTTCAAGTGCGTCAGTTTGTCGACCATGGCTACTCACGAAAAACGATCTTATGGACGGCCAGCGGGCCGTGTTCGAGCGAGCCACTTTATCACAGCGGCACATTCTATTTAGGCGGCGGGCTAGAACGAAACAGTCTAAGAATATGCCCGCGCGTTTGGGCTGACCTGCGCGATTCGGGCGGTCGCCGCCATTTCGCACCTACGAAGGTACGCAGGATCACACCGGATTCGGACAATCGATGAACAGGTGCTCCAGCGCGAAATGCCGCGCCAGGTAGTCACCCAGCGCCTGCACCCCGTAGCGCTCGGTGGCGTGGTGGCCGGCCGCGATGAAGCTGATGCCGTTCTCGCGGGCGCTGTGATAGGTCTGCTCGGACGCCTCGCCGCTGATGAACAGGTCGACCCCTGCCGCGATCGCCTGGTCGATATAGCCCTGGCCGCCGCCGGTGCACCAGCCGACCCGGCGAATCACTTGCTCGCCTTCGATGAGCAACGGCTCGCGCCCCATCACGTCCTGGACCCGCCGGGCGAAATCACGCGCCGACAGGGGTTCGGCCAGCGAGCCGACCAGTCCGACCACCTTCGGGTTGCCAGGATCGAGCGGGCCCTCGACGGTGATGTCGAGCTGGCGCGCCAGCTGCACGTTGTTGCCTACCTCCGGGTGCACGTCCAGCGGCAGATGGAAGGCCAGCAGGCTGAGGTCGTGCTTGAGCAGGGTCTTCAGGCGGCGCTGCTTCATGCCGGTGATGCAGGGGTTCTCGCCCTTCCAGAAGTAGCCGTGGTGCACCAGCACGAGGTCGGCCTCGGCTTCGACCGCCGCGTCCAGCAGTGCCTGGCTGGCCGTGACCCCGCTGACGATGCGGGTGACGTACGGACGGCCCTCGACCTGCAGGCCATTGGGGCAGTAATCCTGGATTTTCGCGCTCGACAGGTAGCGCTCGGCCTCCTCTACCAGGGTGCTCAGGGCAACGGCCATGAAAAGTCTCCTAAATCAGCGGTTTTGCCGGGCGCCAAGGCCCGTATAATGGCCGCCATTATGGGCCGTCGCAGGTTTGGGGGAAACCTGCGGCAGTCACCGGGGACCATCGCCGACCAGCCTTTTACACAGTATGATCGCGCGCGCTCGCACCCCGGGTCGCACTGATGCGGCCCCATCCCACTTCCAGGATTCGTTCAATGCACAAGGCTTTGCGTTACTTTGGCTGGCCACTGCTGACCGGCGTACTGATCGCCATGCTGGTCATCCAGCGCTTTCCGCAATGGGTAGGCCTGCCCAGCCAGGACGTCAACCTGCAGCAGGCGCCGCAAACCACCAGCATCATGCAAGGCCCGGTGTCCTACGCCGATGCCGTGGCCATCGCCGCGCCCGCCGTGGCCAACCTGTACACCACCAAGGTGGTCAACAAGGCCGCTCATCCGCTGTTCGAAGACCCGCAGTTCAGGCGTTTCTTTGGCGACAACCTGCCCAAGCAGCGGCGCTGGGAGTCGAGCCTGGGCTCGGCGGTGATCATGAGCCCGGAAGGCTACCTGCTGACCAACAACCACGTGACCTCCGGTGCCGACCAGATCGTGGTGGCGCTCAAGGACGGCCGCGAGACCCTGGCGCGGGTCATCGGCAGCGACCCCGAGACCGACCTCGCGGTGCTGAAGATCGACCTCAAGAACCTGCCGGCCATCACCATCGGCCGCTCCGACAACATCCACATCGGCGACGTGGCCCTGGCCATCGGCAACCCCTTCGGCGTTGGCCAGACCGTGACCATGGGCATCATCAGCGCCACCGGCCGCAACCAGCTGGGCCTGAACAACTACGAGGACTTCATCCAGACCGACGCGGCGATCAACCCGGGCAACTCCGGCGGCGCGCTGGTGGATGCCAGCGGCAACCTCACCGGTATCAACACCGCGATCTTCTCCAAGTCCGGGGGCTCGCAGGGCATCGGCTTTGCGATCCCGACCAAGCTGGCGCTCGAGGTGATGAAGTCGATCATCGAGCACGGCCAGGTGATTCGTGGCTGGCTGGGCATCGAGGTGCAGCCGTTGAGCCAGGACCTGGCCGAGTCGTTCGGCATGCAGGGCCGGCCGGGGATCGTGGTGGCGGGGATCTTCCGCGACGGTCCGGCTCAGAAGGCCGGGCTGCAGCTGGGTGACGTGATCATGTCGATCAATGGCGAACCCGCCGGAGACGGTCGCCGCTCGATGAACCAGGTGGCGCGGATCAAGCCGAACGAGAAGATCAGCATCGAGGTGATGCGCAACGGCAAGCAGCTCAAGCTGGTGGCCGAGGTGGGGTTGCGTCCGCCGCCGGCGCCGGTGGCGGCGGCAAAGGAAGAGAAGTGATCTGAGAGACTGGGGGCGCTTTGCGCCCCCATCGCGGGCGGTCCGGCGTCCCGGCTAGCCCGCTCCCAAAGGCGCCCCCAGTTGCATCAATGCAGGATCTGGCTCAGGAACAGCTTGGTCCGCTCGTTCTTCGGCCGGTCGAAGAAGTCATCCGGCGCCGCCTGCTCGACGATCTCCCCCTTGTCCATGAAGATCACCCGGTTCGCCACGGTGCGGGCAAAGCCCATCTCGTGGGTCACGCAGAGCATGGTCATGCCGTCCTCGGCCAGGCTGACCATAGTGTCGAGCACTTCCTTGACCATCTCCGGGTCGAGCGCCGAGGTCGGCTCGTCGAACAGCATGATCTTGGGCTTCATGCACAGCGCCCGGGCAATCGCCACGCGCTGCTGCTGGCCACCGGACAACTGCCCTGGATACTTGTTGGCCTGCTCCGGAATGCGCACCCGCTCCAGGTAATGCATGGCGATTTCCTCGGCCTTGCGCTTGGGCATCTTGCGTACCCACATCGGCGCCAGGGTGCAGTTTTCCAGGATGGTCAGGTGCGGGAACAGGTTGAAGTGCTGGAACACCATGCCCACTTCCCGGCGGATCGCTTCGATCTGCTTGAGGTCGTTGGTCAGCTCCACGCCATCGACCACGATGCGCCCCTGCTGGTGTTCCTCCAGCCGGTTGAGGCAGCGGATGGTGGTCGACTTGCCCGAGCCCGACGGCCCGCACAACACGATGCGCTCACCCTGGCGCACGTTGAGGTTGATGTCCTTGAGCACGTGGAACTGCCCGTACCACTTGTTCACGCCCTGCATCTGGATAATGCCTTCAGGGCCCACAGGCTGCTTGATCGCTTCACTCATCTCGAACGCTCCTAACGCTTGTGGCCTGTGTCCAGCTTGCGCTCCAGGTGCATGGAGTAGCGGGACATACCGAAACAGAAAATCCAGAACACCAGGGCCGCGAACACGTAGCCCTCGGTCGCCATGCCCAGCCAGGCCGGGTCAGCCGCGGCCTGCTTGACGCTGTTGAGCAGGTCGAACAGGCCGATGATGATCACAAGGCTGGTGTCCTTGAACAGGGCAATGAAGGTGTTGACGATGCCGGGAATCACCAGCTTGAGCGCTTGCGGCAGGATCACCAGGCCCATCGAGCGCCAGTAGCCCAGGCCCATCGCCGCGGCGGCCTCGTACTGGCCCTTGGGGATGGCCTGAAGGCCGCCCCGCACCACTTCGGCGATGTAAGCCGACTGGAACAGGATCACCCCGATCATCGCCCGCAGCAGCTTGTCGAAGCTCATGCCCTCAGGCAGGAACAGCGGCAGCATCACCGAGGACATGAACAGCACGGTGATCAGCGGCACGCCCCGCCAGAACTCGATGAAGGTCACGCAGACCACCTTCACGGCCGGCATGTTCGAGCGCCGCCCCAGCGCCAGCAGAATCCCCAGCGGCAATGCGCCGACGATGCCCACGGTGGCGATCACCAGGGTCAGCATCAACCCGCCCCACTGGCTGGTCGGCACGGTCGCCAGACCCAGGTACCCACCGTGCAGCAGGGTGTAGGCGAAGACCGGATACAGCACCAGGAAGCCCAGGCCATAGATAGCCTTGCGTGGAAAACGCGGGATGAACAATGGCGCTGCGCCGAGCACCGCCAGCCACACGGTCAGGTCGACCCGCCAGCGCAGCTCGGTCGGGTAGTAGCCGTACATGAACTGGCCGAAACGCTGCTGGATGAACACCCAGCAGGCGCCCTCCTTGGTGCAGTCGGCGCGGGTGGTGCCAACCCAGTTGGCGTCGAGGATCGACCACTGCAGCAGCGGCGGCACGACCAGCCATACCAGGTACAGGGCAAACAGGGTCAGCAGGGTATTGAGCCAGCTGGAGAACAGGTTGGCGCGCATCCACGCCAGCACGCCGACGGCTTTCACCGGCGGCGGCATGTCAGGTTTGAAAACATGTGCATTCATGCGCGAATCCTCACCGCTCGATCAGCGCAATGCGCTTGTTGTACCAGTTCATCAGCAGCGAAATGCTGATGCTGATCGCCAGGTACACGCTCATGGTGATGGCAATCACCTCGATGGCCTGGCCGGTCTGGTTGAGCACCGTGCCGGCGAACAGCGAGACCATCTCCGGGTAGCCGATGCCGGCCGCCAGCGAAGAGTTTTTCGCAAGGTTCAGGTACTGGCTGGTCAACGGCGGGATGATCACCCGCAGCGCCTGGGGAATGATCACCTTGCGCAGGGTCGGCCCTTCGCGAAGGCCCAGCGAGCGGGCAGCCTCGGTCTGGCCATGGCTGACCGAGCGGATGCCCGACCGCACGATCTCCGCGATGAAGGCCGCGGTGTAGATGGTCAACGCCAGGGTCAGCGCCAGCAGCTCGGGAATCAGCACCCAGCCGCCGGTGAAGTTGAAGCCCTTGAGCTGCGGCACTTCCCACTGCACGGGGCTGCCGAACAGCAGCACGCACATGCCGGGGATACCGATGAACAGCGCGAGCCCGACCCAGACCTTGTGGAACGGCTCGCCGGTTTCCTCGAAGCGGCGGTTGGCCAGGCGGACCATCAGCACGATCGCCAGCACCGCGAGCAGCAGACCCATCACGAAAGGCCAGAAGCCCTCCGCGAGGCTTGCGCCTGGCATGTTCAGGCCACGGTTGCTGATGAAGAATGAATCACCGATGTTGATGCTGCCCCGCGGCCCCGGCAGGGTCAGGAACACCGCGAAATACCAGAACAGTATTTGCAGCAACGGTGGAATGTTACGGAAGATCTCGACGTAGACCGTCGCCAGCTTGCTGATCATCCAGTTGGGCGAAAGCCGCGCCACACCGATGATGAAGCCCAGCAGCGTGGCCAGGATGATGCCGATGAAGGTCACCAGCAGGGTATTGAGCAGGCCGATGACGAACACCCGCGCATAGCTGTCGGACTCGGTGTAGTCGATCAGGTGCTGGGCAATGCCGAAGCCGGCGCTGCGCTCGAGGAAATCGAAGCCGGAGGTGATGCCCCGGTGCTGCAGGTTCGTCTGGGTGTTGTGGAACAGGTACCAGCCCACGCCGACCACCAAGGCCACCGTGAGAATCTGGAACAGCCACGCGCGCACACGTGGATCACTGAGGGAGAATCCCTTGGGCGCGCCGATTTGATTTTGCATGAAATGCCCCGGTAAAAAGGGAACCGAACACCCTGCGGCGGGCGGTGCCGCCGCAGGGTGCAGCCATCAGCGCACCGGTGGTGCGTACTGGATGCCGCCGTTGTTCCACAGCGCATTCAGGCCGCGGTCGATCTGCAGCGGGGTTTCCTTGCCCAGGTTCTTCTCGAAGACTTCGCCGTAGTTGCCGACCTGCTTGACGATCTGCACCACCCAGTCCTTCGGCAGCTTCAGGTCCTTGCCGTACTCGCCGTCGGCGCCCAGCATGCGGGCCACGTCAGGGTTCTTGGTGCCCTTGGCCTCGGCCTCGACATTTTTCGAGGTGACGCCCATTTCCTCGGCGTTGAGCATGGCGTAGAGCGTCCACTTGACGATGCTGAACCACTCCTCGTCGCCCTTGCGCACGACAGGGCCCAGGGGCTCCTTGGAGATGGTCTCGGGCAACACGACGTACTCGGTCGGCGCGGCCAGCTTGGAGCGCTGCGCGTACAGCTGCGACTTGTCGGAAGTCAGCACGTCGCAACGGCCCGACTCCAGCGACTTGGCGCTTTCATCGGAGGTGTCGAAGGTGATCGGGGTGTACTTCAGGCCGTTGGCGCGGAAGTAGTCCGACACGTTCAGCTCGGTGGTGGTGCCCGCCTGAATGCAGATGGTCGCGCCATCGAGCTCCTTGGCGCTGGAAACACCGAGTTTCTTGTTCACCAGGAAGCCGATGCCGTCGTAGTAGGTGACGCCGGCGAACACCAGGCCCATGCCGGCATCACGCGAGCTGGTCCAGGTGGTATTGCGCGACAGCACGTCGACTTCGCCGGACTGCAGCGCGGTGAAGCGCTCCTTGGCGTTGAGCTGGCTGAACTTGATCTTGGTCGCGTCGCCGAACACCGCGGCCGCCACGGCGCGGCAGACATCGGCGTCGATGCCGACGATGTTGCCTTTGGCATCCGGGACCGAGAAGCCCGGCAGGCCATCACTCACGCCACACTGGACAAATCCTTTCTTCTTGACGGCATCCAGGGTTGCACCTGCCTGGGCCAGACCAGTCGCGCCCAGGGCGGTCGCAGCGGCCAGCACTGCCAGGGTGGATTTCAGAAACTTCATTCACAACCTCCAATCGCTCTTGTTGTTCGAGCCGGAACCTGCACCGCACCCTTATGAGGCGCATCCGACCCCTTGTTGGCTTGTTTTTGGGTCAATTGGCGCAATGGGCCGTTCTGTGACAGCCTTGTTCGGTGCGAAGGGTGTTACCGTCGCCACCGCGTCTCTTTGCTTCGAGGTGTGATTAAGCAAAGCGCGTACCACAGTTGCAGGCTCAAGCGTTTAAGCGACCGTCAAGTAGGAAAAGTTTTAGAGTTGCGACATCTACTTCTGAGAATTCCCTGCAACGCCTCATATCCATGCACTTATGAAGAACGTGCGCACCCATTCGGAGCAGTCATGACCCACCCGCTGATTCTTGAACCGCAGAAAACCGCCGACGCCTGTGTGATCTGGTTGCACGGGCTGGGCGCCGACCGTTACGACTTCCTACCGGTGGCCGAAGCGCTGCAGGAGCACCTGGTCAGCACCCGGTTCGTCATGCCCCAGGCGCCTACCCGGCCGGTGAGCATCAATGGCGGCTACGCCATGCCGAGCTGGTACGACATCAAGGCCATGAGCCCGGCACGTGCCATCGACGAGGAGCAGCTCGAGGCGTCCGCGGACCAGGTCATCGAGCTGATCGAGGCCGAGCGGGCCAAGGGCATCGACCTGACGCGCATCGTGCTGGCCGGGTTTTCCCAGGGCGGCGCGGTGGTGCTCCACACGGCCTATATGAAATGGCAGGAAGCGCTCGGTGGCGTGCTGGCGCTGTCCACCTACGCCCCAACCTTTGCCGCGGACAACGAGCTGACCGCCTGTCAGCTGCGTACCCCGGCCCTCTGCCTGCATGGGGTGCATGACCAGGTCGTGATCCCGGCCATGGGGCGCACGGCCTACGAGCATCTCAAGCAATGGGGCGTGAGCGCCGACTGGTCCGAATACCCCATGGAACACGAGGTGGTGCAGCAGGAGATCAGCGATATCTATCACTGGCTCAGCGAGCGCCTGCGCTGAAACGCCCCCCGTTGTAGTTGCCCGAGCATTCCACTACGCCGCGCCCGATTCTTGCATTACACTGCCCGGCGTACATTCCTTAATCAATTGATGAGATGACCGTGCTCAAGGCACTCAAGAAAATATTCGGCAAGAGCGAGGGCGCGCCACACGCCCCCGAGCCCATTGCCAGCGTGACGCCGCCCGCCGCCCCTGCCCGCCCTGCCGCCGCTCCGGCTCCTGTCCAGGCCGAAGCAGCCGCCGCGCCCTCTCCTGCTGCCGTTGAAACACCGATGGCTGAAACACCGATGGCTGAAACACGGGTGGCCGAACAACCGGCAGTCGTCGAATCGACCGCCGTGCCACCGATAGCCGACAAACCACGTCGTGCGCGAAAGCCCAAGCCACAGGCCTCGTTGTGGAAACTCGAGGACTTCGTGGTCGAGCCGCAGGAAGGCAAGACCCGCTTCCACGACTTCAAGCTGTCACCCGAGGTGATGCACGCCATCCATGACCTGGGCTTTCCTTATTGCACGCCGATCCAGGCCGAGGTGCTGGGTTACACCCTGCGCGGCCAGGATGCCATTGGCCGGGCCCAGACCGGCACCGGCAAGACCGCGGCCTTCCTGATCTCGATCATCTCCCAGCTGCAGCAGACGCCGCCGCCCAAGGAGCGCTTCATGGGCGAGCCGCGCGCGCTGATCATCGCCCCGACCCGCGAGCTGGTGGTGCAGATCGCCAAGGACGCCGAGGCGCTGACCAGGTACACCGGCCTCAATGTGATGAGCTTTGTCGGTGGCATGGACTTCGACAAGCAGCTCAAGACCCTGGAAGCGCGTCACTGCGACATCCTGGTGGCCACCCCGGGCCGCCTGCTGGACTTCAACCAGCGCGGCGAGGTGCACCTGGACATGGTCGAGGTGATGGTGCTGGACGAAGCCGACCGCATGCTCGACATGGGCTTCATCCCCCAGGTGCGGCAGATCATCCGCCAGACCCCGCCCAAGAGCGAACGCCAGACCCTGCTGTTCTCGGCCACCTTCACCGACGATGTGATGAACCTGGCCAAGCAGTGGACCACCGACCCTGCGATCGTCGAGATCGAGCCCGAGAACGTTGCCAGCGAGACCGTCGAGCAGCACGTCTACGCGGTGGCCGGCAGCGACAAGTACAAGCTGCTGTACAACCTGGTGACCATCAACAAGTGGGAACGGGTGATGGTCTTCGCCAACCGCAAGGACGAAGTCCGGCGCATCGAGGAGCGCCTGGTGCGCGATGGCGTCAACGCCGCGCAGCTGTCGGGCGATGTCCCGCAGCACAAGCGAATCCGCACCCTGGAAGCGTTCCGTGAAGGGCGCATCACCGTGCTGGTGGCGACCGACGTGGCCGGGCGGGGTATTCACATTGACGGCATCAGCCATGTGATCAACTTCACCCTGCCTGAAGATCCGGACGACTACGTGCACCGGATCGGCCGTACCGGCCGTGCCGGCACCAGCGGCGTGTCGATCAGCTTTGCCGGCGAGGACGACTCCTACCAGCTGCCGGGCATCGAAGCCCTGCTAGGTCGCAAGATCACCTGCGAAATGCCGCCGGAAGAACTGGTCAAACCGGTGCCGCGCAAGCACAGCTAGTCATCTGTAAGGCACCTGATTGCCCGGCTATGCCGGGCCGGGGTTGTGATTATCTGGGTAGAGGACAGAACCTCTCACAGTGAGAGGAGCTCGCCCGGCGAACGGGGCGCCACCGGATTTCGGCGGACACTCACCACCGCCCCGCCGCCTCCTGGTCGCTCGCCTTCCCTTCAACCCACCGCGGGCCCTCCCCCGTGGTCTCCTTCTTCCAGAACGGTGCCCGGGTCTTCAGGTAATCCATGATGAAGTTGCAGGCATCGAACGCTGCCTGCCGATGGGCGCTGGCCACGCCGACGAAAACGATCGGCTCGCCCGGCTCCAGCGCGCCGATGCGGTGCAGCACCTGGACCTTGAGCAGCGGCCAGCGGCCATTGGCTTCATCGGCGATCTTGCCCAGCGCCTTCTCGGTCATCCCCGGATAATGCTCCAGGAACATCCCCGCCACTTCGCGCCCGTCATTGAAGTCACGCACGTAACCGACAAAGCCGACCACCGCGCCCACGCCGACATTGGCGGCATGCATGGCATTGAGCTCATGCCCTGGATCGAACGTCTCCTGCTGCACGCGAACGCTCATCTCATCCTCCCGTCACGGGCGGAAAGAATGCCACTTCATCACCCTCGCCCACAGGCTCGTCGAGCTTGCACAAGTCCTGGTTACGCGCGCACATCAGGTTCTGCTCGGCCAGCAGCGCGTACTCGCCGCCACGGGCGAGCAGCGCCCGGCGCACGTCGTCAAGAGTCAGGAAATCACCGGCCAGCACCTCGCCATCCTGCCCCAGCGCTTCACGGTAACGGGCGAAATACACAACGTTGATGTTCATTGCGCGGCCGCCTTGAAGTCGCCGCTCTTGCCGCCGGTCTTCTCCAGCAGGCGCACCTGCTCGATGACCATGCCCTTATCGACAGCCTTGCACATGTCGTAGATCGTCAGCGCCGCCACGCTGGCGGCGGTCAGCGCCTCCATTTCCACGCCCGTCTGCCCGGCCAGCTTGCAACGCGCGACGATGCGCACGCAGTCGCTGCCTTCAGCTGCGAGTTCGACCTTGACGCTGGTCAGCATCAGCGGGTGGCACAACGGGATCAGGTCGCTGGTCTTCTTCGCCGCCTGGATCCCGGCGATGCGCGCCACGGCGAACACATCGCCCTTGGGGTGCTCGCCCTCGACGATCATCTGCAGGGTCTGCGGCAACATGCGCACACGCGCTTCGGCCACCGCCTCGCGTTCGGTTACGGCTTTTTCAGTGACGTCGACCATGTTGGCGCGCCCCTGGGAATCGAGATGAGTCAGCACAGCTCTGCTCCTGTGAAGGGAGCAAAGAGTGTAAACCCGCAGGTCAGGTTTTCGCAGCAAAAAAGCGCCAGGCCCCGGCACGCTTGCCGCCCAACAACATAATAAAAATAAATGATTTTAAGAAAATTCAAAATCACGATTTCTGATAATTAACTTATTCCAAAAAAGACTTTCACGATGAGTTTTTATAGGAATATCTTCATTTCCAGAGCCCTGGATCCTGCGCAACGTGACCGCCAGCCGCGCCTGATCCCAACCCTCATCTTCGCCACTGCTTTCGAAGCTGCACCCTCACCCCGGGCCAGTGCCAGGCTTAATGGATTATTTCTGACATGCCAGCTACCGCCACCCCGATACACACCAAGACGTTTCACCTGTCACTCCTGACCAGCGCCCTGCTGCTGTCGGCGCTGCCGCCGGTAGCCCAGGCGGCCAGCGGCGACCCTACCCTCGACACCGTGACGGTGATCTCCACCGGTGTCCGCGGGCAAGAGCGCACCGTGGCCAACAGTCCGGCCCCGATCGACGTGATCAACAGCGAACAGCTGCTCAAGACGGGCCGGGCCGAGCTGTCCGAAGCGATTTCCAAACTGCTGCCCTCGTTCAACTTCGGCACCAACGTCGCCGGCTACAACTCGGTCACCCGTCCCTTGAGCAACCGCAGCCTCGGTCCCGCCTACACGCTGGTGCTGGTCAATGGCAAGCGCCGGCACAACGGCGCGATCGGCCAGCGTGGCTCGATCGACAACAGCGGGGCCAATGCCGTCGACATCGACCTGATCCCGGTCAGCGCGGTCGACCACATCGAGGTGCTCAAGGACAGTGCCGCCGCCCAATACGGCTCGGATGCGGTCGCTGGCGTGATCAACATCATCCTCAAGTCCAGCAGCGAGGGCGGCCACATCGAGAGCAGCTACGGAAAGCTGTTCTCCGGTGAGGGTGAAACCATCAAGGTCGCTGGCGACCAGGGGTTCACCCTCGGCGACAGCGGCTTTGTGCACCTCTCGGCCGACGCTCGCAAACGTGGCGACGCCTCATGGAACGACAAGGCCGACAGCTCCGTCAGGGCCTACCAGGACCCAGTGAAGGAAGCCGCCTGGGACCGCGAAGCAATCAAGAACGGCGACCCCGACCTCAAGGCCTTCAATGTCGCCTACAACGCCGAACTGCCGCTCGACAACCTGACCCTGTACTCGTTTTCCACCTATGGCGAGCGCGACGCCGAAGCCGCGAACTACTTCCGCCTGCCGACCGGAACGGCCTCGGTGCCGGAGGTGTTTCCAGACGGTTACTACCCACTGAACAACATCAAGGACCGGGACTACCAGTTCCTGTTCGGTGGCAAAGGGCAACTGGCCGAGTGGAACTGGGACCTCAGCACCACCTACGGGCGCAACAACGTCCACCACTCCAGCGACCTCAACATCAACCCGTCCCTGGGCACCGCCTCGCCGACCCGCTTCGATAACCTGGCGACCTTCCGGTTCGAGCAATGGGTCAACAACCTCGACATCACCCGCCGCTACGACAGCCTGTTCAGCCTGACGTCGCCGGTGCAGGTGTCGGCAGGCCTTGAGCATCGCTGGGAGCGCTTCAGCACCTTCGCCGGGGACCCCGAGGCGTATGTCACCGGCAACTACCCGGCGGCCTCTGGCGCCCAGGCGGCCGTTACCATTCGCCCGGAAGATGAAGTCAGCCTGATTCGCAACAACTATGCCGGCTACCTGGACCTGGGTTTTGACCTGAGCGAGCGCTGGTTTCTCGATGTCGCCGGCCGGGTCGAGCATTACGACGACGATTCTGGCAACACGTTTGGCCTGAAAGTGAACTCCCGTTATGAGCTGACCGACACCGTGGCGGTGCGCGGCACCGTCGGTACCGGATTCCGCGCGCCATCCCTGACGCAGATCGGCTACACCGTCGCGGACAACCGGGTCGCCACCGACGTGAACGGCAACGTCGTGCCCGCCGTGACCCGCCTGACACCTTCAGGCAGCAGCCTGGCCCAGGCCTTGGGCGGCGATGACCTGAAACCGGAAAAATCCCGCAACCTCGGGCTCGGACTGACCTGGCAACCGGCGCCGCGCACCAGCATCACCGCCGACGCCTACCTGATCGACATCGACGACCGGATTGCCCTGACCACCAACATCTACGATCAGGGCAACGGCGTCATCAACGGTATCCTTGCCGCTCAAGGCGTCCCCACGGGCACCTGGGTCAACTACTACACCAACGCGTTCGACACGCGTACCCGCGGCCTGGACATCGTCGCCGACCACAGCACCCCGCTGGATGCCTGGGGCGACGTGCGCTGGAGCCTGGCGTTCAACTGGAACAAGACCACCATCGAAGGCACCCGCGACACGCCAGCGGCACTCGCCAACTCGGGGGTGAACGTGGTGGGTCGAGACCGCGAAGGCGAGCTGACCGACGCCTCGCCCAAGACCAAATGGATTCTCGGCGCCAACTGGAAGATCGCCGACCTCGCGGTCAACCTGCAGACCACCCGCTACGGCTCGGTCAAGACCCTGGCGGTAAATCCCAGCGGTGACCGCAGCTTCGGCGCGAAATGGATCACCGATCTGGACGTCAGCTATACGTTCGCCGACCACCTGACGGTCAGCCTGGGTGGCACCAATATCTTCAACGAACGCCCGGATGACCACGCGGTGTACAGCAGCCTGGGCCTGGCACCTTACGGCAGCCCGCCGTTCTATCCAGGCGGAGGCTATTGGTACAGCAAGATTGCCTACGATTTCTAAGCGAGGGGTTGCCAGCAAGCCTGCTTGAAGCAGGCTGCTGGCAAAGGGGGTTACAGGTGCCCTTCGGCGTATTCGGCCAGCACCGAACGCGGCACCCCTTGCAGGGTGATGTGCACGCCGTGGGGGAAGTCCTTGAAGCGCTCGGTCAGGTAGGTGAGGCCCGAGCTGGTGGCGGACAGGTAAGGCGTATCGATCTGCGCCAGGTTGCCCAGGCAGACCACCTTGGAACCGGCGCCGGCACGGGTGATGATGGTTTTCATCTGGTGCGGGGTCAGGTTCTGGCATTCATCGATCAGGATCAGGCTTTGCTGGAAGCTGCGCCCACGAATGTAGTTCAGCGACTTGAACTGCAACGGCACGCGCTCAAGGATGTACTCGACGCTGCCATGGGTGCTCTCGTCGTCCATGTGCAAGGCCTCGAGGTTATCGGTGATGGCGCCCAGCCACGGCTCCATCTTCTCCGCCTCGGTGCCCGGCAGGAAGCCGATCTCCTGGTCCAGCCCCTGCACGCTACGGGTGGCGATGATGCGCCGGTAGCGCTTGCTGACCATGGTCTGCTCGATGGCCGCGGCCAGGGCCAGGATGGTCTTGCCCGAACCCGCGGCGCCGGTGAGGTTGACCAGATGGATATCCGGATCGAGCAAGGCGAACAGCGCCAGGCTCTGGTGGATGTCACGCGGTTTCAGGCCCCAGGCTTCCTGGTGCAGCAAGGGTTCCTGGTGCAGGTCGAGCAGCAGCAGCTCGTCTTCCCTGATGCCCTTGATCCAGCCGACGAAGCCCTGCTCGTCGATGATGAACTCGTTGACGTGCACCGCCGGCAGGTTATCCGTCAGCTGCACACGGTGCCAGGTGCGGCCGCGCTCCTGGCGGGTCTCGACCTTGCTGACCCGGTCCCAGAACGAGCCGCTCACCGAGTGATAGCCCTTGGACAGCAATGCCACGTCATCGACCAGCTGGTCGGTGCTGTAGTCCTCGGCCGCGATGCCACAGGCGCGCGCCTTGAGGCGCATGTTGATGTCTTTGGTCACCAGCACCACGTCCACGTCCTTGCGCTTGGCCCGCAATTCCAGGAGCTGGTTGATGATGATGTTGTCGTTCAGGGTTTCGGGCAGCAGGCGATGGGGCTCGTTGCGCGGGCTCATCAGGATCGACAGAAAGCCCTTCGGCCCGCTCTTGTTGCGCTGGATCGGCACACCCAGTTCGACATCCGCGGGCGACGCATCACCCAGGGTCTGGTCGATCAGGCGAATGGCCTGACGGCATTCGGCGGCCACGGTGTGCTTGCCCGTCTTGAGCTTGTCGAGTTCCTCCAGCACCGTCATCGGAATCGCGACGTGGTGCTCCTCGAAGTTGAGCAGGGCGTTGGGGTCGTGAATCAGTACATTGGTATCGAGCACATACAGGATTGGCTGGGTGGAGGAAAGGGTGCGTCCATGGTCATCCATACTCGGTCACCTTATGCAAGAGCCAGACGGCGCCGCAAGGCAACGCCGCAGAGTGACTGCCGGTCTCCCCGCGCCCGCGTCGTTACGGGTAGGGAGGACTCTGGACAAGGTGAGGCCAGGTGACGCCACCTGTACTCCAGGGTTCGGCTGTCTGACTCCTTGATACTCCAAAACCGATGACCGTAAAAAGCATTTTTACGTACAAATGAAGTTTATTTTTCCGATTGACGATCAGGGCTTGGCGAGTGGCGATAGTGCCGCTACATTCAAGGATCAACACCCCCTTGTACATCACCTGTACGCTTGGCAATCCTCCCAGCCGATCCCGCTCTGCGCCGTGTGCCGCAGCAGCCACTCCACTGCCGGCTGGGCCCTGGCCTGGCTGTCGTGGAACTGGATCACGCCCTTGCGCCACAGCAGCATCAGGCTGAGCACTCGCTGGGCCGACGCTTCGGCCGTCAGCGGTCCGTCGTCCTGGGCATCGATATCCCACAGCGACACCTGCAGTTGCTGGCTGGCCATGAAGGCTTCGCCGTCGGCACGGCGCTGGCCATAGGGTGGGCGGAACAGCGGGACGTATTCGTCCGGCAGCTCGCTTTGCACGCGCGCCTGGCTGCGGCGCAGCGAGTCCTGCCAGTCCTTCCACTGCGCATGAGAGCGGTATTCCCAGCCCTGGATTCCTACGCACTGGCCGGCGTAGAGCGTGCGCAGGCCGTTGCCGGGTCCGGCGGCGCGGCGCTGCTCGAAACGGTTGCCCAGCACGAAGAAGGTCGCGGCCAGCTTCTGCCGGCGCAGGTAGTCGGCCAGGGCATCCGTGGCCCCGCCCTGAGGGCCCGGCCCGCCGGCGAAGGTCAGCAGGAACAGGCGATCGTTGAGTTCGTCGCCGTTGCGCTCGGCCGCCGAATAGCGCTCGATCTCGCTGCCGGACTGAGGAAAGACCGCTGCCTTGCGCAGTTGTTCGTTGAGGTAGTCGACATGGAACTGCCGGGCGGGCGCCAGCCAGGGTGCGTAGAACTCGCCGACATTGGCGGCGAACGTCGCCGCTTGCGCCTGCAAATCGGCAATTGACTCGACGGGGTAGCAGAACGAGGCATCCTGCTCGCAGCTCTGCCGCGCCTGGTCGTAGTTCTGCCACAAGCGCTGCCACATGCGTGCCCTGACTGCGCGGATCATCTGCAGGTTGATCTGCCTGAGTTGCAGCCGCGCGGCCAGCTGCGGCTCGTCGAGCATCTCGCTCTCTTGCAGGGCCTGGGCAAACGAGAGGATCTCGGCCCGCGAGGCAACATCGAACAACACCGGACTGTCGAGCTGCTCGGGCCAGGCACCACGGTCGAGGCTGGCAACCGGCAACGGAGCGGCCTGGACGGCCAGGCTCAGCACGCCGGCCAGCAGGGTCAGGGCAATGCGCACGATCGGACTCTCCCTAGGACATGCCGCGCACTATAGCGGCTGCCGGGCGGATGGTCTGTGGCTATTGTGCCCATAGCTGGAGATCACCGTCCTGCCCCCGTAGAATCGCGGCCACGACTTAAGGAGCCGACCCTGATGCTGACGGTGATTTCCCCCGCCAAGACCCTCGACTACGACACCCCGCCGGTAACCCAGCGCCACACCCTGCCGCAGTACCTCGACGACTCCCAGGTACTTGTCGAGCAACTGCGCGAGCTGAGCCCACCGCAGATCAGTGAACTCATGCACCTGTCCGACAAGCTCGCCGGGCTCAATGCCGCCCGCTTTGGCAGCTGGAGCCCGGACTTCACCCCCGCCAACGCCAAGCAGGCGCTGCTGGCGTTCAAGGGTGACGTGTACACCGGGCTGGATGCCGAGAGCTTGAGCGAGGATGACTTCAGCTACGCCCAGGACCACCTGCGCATGCTCTCGGGCCTGTATGGCCTGCTGCGTCCGCTCGACCTGATGCAGCCGTACAGACTGGAGATGGGCACCAAGCTGGCCAACGCCCGGGGCAAGGACCTGTATGCGTTCTGGGGCACGCGCATCAGCGAATGGCTGAACCAGGCGCTGGCCGACCAGGGGGATGACCTGCTGCTGAACCTCGCCAGCAATGAGTACTTCAGCGCGGTGAAGCGCGGGGCGTTGAAGGCGCGGGTGATCGATACCGAGTTCCGCGATTTCAAGAACGGGCAGTACAAGATCATCAGCTTCTACGCCAAGAAGGCGCGGGGGTTGATGAGCCGGTTCGTGATTCAGGAGCGGGTTGGGGATCCGGAGATGTTGAAGCAGTTTGATGCGCAGGGGTACTACTACAGCGCGGAGCAGTCCTTGGTGGACAAGCTGGTGTTTCTGCGGGATGAGGTGCCGGGGTAAGGCTGGGTTCTAGAGCGCGATCGGGCGATTCGTTTGCAGGGTGTCAGATTGAACGGCGTCGCAGGTTTTGCGGCCCCTGCGGGCCCGTTTCGCGGCACAAGGCACGCTCCCACAGGGCCCGGCGATGCCGGGCCGGGATTGCGATCAGATGTCGGCAATGCCTCACCAAAGCGCCCCCAACGCCCCCACCCCCGCTCCAAAACGAAGCACACCTCAAACCGCCATTACGCCATTATCCCGGCGCCAATAACCTGCCGCACCTACCTATATCGCAAATCGCCATAAGACCGTTCGTAGTTTTTTGACGATTTTTGAAAAAAATTTTTCGATGCTGGCACAAAACTATCTCACCCCATTCTGGCCCCGTATATGCAAGGGTGCCGCAGTGAAGTGCCATCATAATGAGAGTATTTTTAGCTGAAGAAATATTTAGAAAACCTTCATGCGCCCTTCTCCCCCTCAGGAACTTAGGTCCTTTTTCCCGCTCATACCACCCGTAACGACATTCATGCGGCAACGTAAGAAAAGACTTACACAAGGATTACGGCAGGTATCCGCTACCCGCCCATAACAACTTTGACGCACGCACCGGTTCCCGGCCGCGGCGCTTAAAGCAGGAGAGACGCGCCCCCTTCAAATCGTCCTAGTGGTTGATTTCAAAGGATTTTATTCACTTGAAAGAACAAGCACAGCAGCGCGCCACGTAGCGCATTGCAATAAAGACGGCTGCATTTCAGGGCACGCTCTTAACTTACTGGCCTTTGGCTGCCAACTTTGAGTGCATAACTTTTGCACTCCGAATTTATATGCCTGCGTCTGGAGCATAGACATGTTTTTGTCGTGCGTCCATGCGCCCGAATACTGCTGATCAATCAATGGGTCTGGCTCTTTTTCCAATCGAGCCGGCGTGACAAACACACGAGGTGAATGCGATGCGTATCAGCATCTTTGGTTTGGGTTATGTGGGTGCAGTCTGTGCGGGCTGCCTGTCGGCACGCGGTCATGAAGTGATTGGTGTGGATGTTTCGCAGACCAAGATCGACCTGATCAACCAGGGCAAGTCGCCCATCGTCGAACCAGGTCTGGAGGCATTGCTGCAACAGGGCATCGCCAACGGCCGCCTGCGTGGCACCACCGATTTCGCCGAAGCGATCCGCGCCAGCGACGTGTCGATGATCTGCGTGGGCACGCCGAGCAAGAAGAACGGCGACCTGGGCCTGGAGTACATCGAGTCGGTATGCCGCGAGATCGGCTACGTACTGCGCGACACCACCCGCCGCCACACCATCGTGGTACGCAGCACCGTGCTGCCGGGCACCGTGAAGAACGTGGTCATTCCGATGCTCGAAGAGTGCTCGGGCAAGAAGGCCGGCGTCGACTTCGGCGTGGCGGTCAACCCTGAGTTCCTGCGCGAAAGCACCGCGATCAAGGACTACGACCAGCCACCGATGACCGTCATCGGCGAGTTCGACACCGCCAGCGGTGACGTGCTGCAAGCGCTGTACGAAGAGCTCGACGCCCCGGTCATCCGCAAGCCGATCGAAGTGGCCGAGATGATCAAGTACACCTGCAACGTGTGGCACGCCACCAAGGTCACCTTCGCCAACGAGATCGGCAACATCGCCAAGGCCGTCGGCGTCGATGGCCGCGAAGTGATGGACGTGGTCTGCCAGGACAAGACCCTGAACCTGTCGCAGTACTACATGCGCCCAGGCTTCGCCTTCGGCGGCTCGTGCCTGCCCAAGGACGTGCGTGCCCTGACCTACCGGGCCAGCAGCCTGGACGTCAAGGCGCCCCTGCTCGACTCGCTCATGCGCAGCAACGAGTCCCAGGTGCAGAACGCCTTCGACATCATCGAAAGCCACGACAAGCGCAAGGTCGCCCTGCTGGGCCTGAGCTTCAAGGCCGGCACCGACGACCTGCGCGAAAGCCCGCTGGTGGAACTGGCCGAGCGCCTGATCGGCAAGGGCTACGAGCTGAACATCTACGACAGCAACGTGGAGTACGCCCGCGTTCACGGCGCGAACAAAGACTACATCGAGTCGAAGATCCCGCACGTGTCCTCGCTGCTCAACGCGGACTTCGAGCAAGTGATCAACAACGCCGACATCATCGTGCTGGGCAACCGCGACGAGAAATTCCGCGCCTTGGCGCAACAGGCTCCGGCCGGCAAGCAGGTGATCGACCTGGTGGGCTTCATGGGCGCGGCAACCTGCCCGACCAGCCGTACCGAAGGCATCTGCTGGTAAACCCAGGCAGGGGTGCGGGGCCGTCCGGCCCTGCGCCCCGCCCCTTTTTTCTCGCGACGGATGCAGAACATGCAAAGGCTCAAGACCGTGCTGTTGCAGAGTGCCGGGTGGTTGTTCTACATGAGCCTGCTCATGTTGATCGCCCTGGCCGTGCCCGGCGACATCTTCGACCCGCAGTCGAAGCACTTCATCTTCCTGGTGGGCGCCGTGGGCATCTGGCGCTACTCCATGGGCGCGACCCACTTCGTGCGCGGGATGATCTTCCTCTACGGCGTCTATCCCTACCTGCGGCGCAAGGTGCGCAAGCTGGGTGAGGCGGCCGATCCGTCGCACGTCTACCTGATGGTCACCAGTTTTCGCATCGATGCGCTGACCACCGCGCAGGTCTACAGCTCGGTGATCCGCGAAGCGGTCAACTGCGGCTTCCCGACTACCGTGGTCTGCTCGCTGGTGGAGATGTCCGACGAGCTGCTGGTGAAAAGCCTGTGGGCCAAGTACAACCCGCCCGAGCACGTCAAGCTCGACATCGTGCGCATCGCCGGTACCGGCAAGCGCGATGGCCTGGCCTATGGTTTCCGCGCCATCTCGCGGATGCTGCCAGACCAGCACGCCGTGGTCGCGGTGATCGACGGCGATACCGTGCTGGGCGACGGCGTGGTGCGCAAGACCGTGCCCTGGTTCAAGCTGTTCCCTACGGTCGGTGGCCTTACCACCAACGAATTCTGCGAAGTGCGTGGCGGCTACATCATGAGCGAGTGGCACAAGCTGCGCTTCGCCCAGCGCCACATCAACATGTGCTCGATGGCCCTGTCCAAGCGCGTGCTGACCATGACCGGACGCATGTCGATGTTCCGCGCAAGCGTGGTCACCAACCCCGAGTTCATCGCCGACGTCGAGAGCGACTCGCTCGAGCACTGGCGCCTGGGCCGCTTCAAGTTCCTCACCGGTGACGACAAGTCGAGCTGGTTCAGCCTCATGCGCCTGGGCTACGACACTTTCTACGTGCCGGATGCGGCGATCAACACGGTCGAGCACCCGCCGGAAAAAAGCTTCCTCAAGGCCAGCCGCAAACTGATGTACCGCTGGTACGGCAACAACCTGCGGCAGAACTCCCGCGCCCTGGGCCTGGGGGTCAAGCGCCTTGGACTGTTCACCTGCGTGGTGCTGTTCGACCAGCGTGTGTCGATGTGGACCAGCCTGCTGGGGCTGACCGTCGCGGTCATCGCCAGCTTCAAGTTCGGCCTGGGCTTCCTGCTGGTGTACCTGCTGTGGATCGGCATCACCCGCCTGATCCTCACCATCATGCTGCTGTGCTCTGGGCACAACGTAGGACCGGCCTACCCGCTGATCCTCTATTACAACCAGATCGTCGGCGCGGTGATGAAGATCTACGTGTTCTTCCGCCTCGACAAGCAGTCCTGGACGCGTCAGCCCACTGCCCTCAAGCGTGACCTTGCCAGCTTTCAACAATGGTTCAACACCTGGTCCTCGCGGACCATGACCTTCTCGGCGGCCAGCATCTTCGTGGCTGTGCTGTTCATGGTCGTGTGAGCCCAAACCGGATCAGATCTAACAGGAACGAATCGCCATGAATACCGCCGTGAACGTCAATGTCGTGCATGAGTCCGAAGCCCAGCGCCAGCACGCCCGAGTGAAAATTCCGGCCAAGCTGCGCTACCTGGGGCCCAACCGCGAAACCCAGGAAGTGAAAGTCGAGGACCTGTCGGCCGGCGGCCTGAGCTTCCACGCCAAGCAGCCGCTGAACGTCGGTGAAGTGCTGCGTGGCCGCCTGCAGTTCGTGGTCGACAACCTGGGCCTGGCGATGGACATCGAGTTCCAGGTGCGCTCGTTCAACAGCGCCGACGGCCGTACCGGCGCGCAGTTCCAGAACCTCGAGCAACGTGACATCTCCACCCTGCGCCACATCATCACCTCGCACCTGTCGGGCGAGCTGATCAGCGTGGGCGATGTGCTCAGCACCCTGCAGCGCGAGAACTTCACCAAGGCGCGCAAGCAGAAGGACGGTGGCTCGGGCATGAGCGCCTTCGGCCGTCTGCGCGCGGTGACGGTGAGCCTGGGCGTGTTCGTGGTTGGCGTGGCGGCGTTCGGCTTCATCGCCAAGTCGCTGTATGGCCTGTACTTCGTCAGCCACGCCCAGGCCGGCGTGGTCGCGGTGCCCACCACCAACGTCACCATGCCGCGCGACGGCACCGTGCAGAGCCTGGTGCAAGGTGGCGGCGATGTGATCAAAGGCGCGCCGCTGGCCTCGTTCAGCACCAGCATGCTCGATCTGCTCAAGGGTCACCTGGACGACCAGCAACTGGAGCCTTCGAAGGTCGAGGAACTGTTCGGCAAGCAGCTCAGCGGCACCCTCACCAGCCCGTGTGACTGCGTCGTCTCGCGTCAGCTGGTCGACGACGGCCAGTACGCGAGCAAGGGCCAGGTGATCTTCCAGCTGGTGCCACGCACCACCGTGCCAACCGTGGAAGCGCGCTTCACCTACCGCCAGTTCGACGAGGTCAAACCGGGTACCCGGGTCAACTTCCAGGTGGCCGGCGAAGACGAAATCCGCACTGGGCAGATCGTCAGCAGCGCCAGCCTGAACAGCGAAGACCTGGCCTCGGACATTCGCGTGCAGATCAAGCCGGATGGTGCGCTGCCTGCCGAACTGGCCGGGCGTCCTGCGTCGGTGAACAGCGACCGTGGTCCTTCGCTGAACTGGCTGATCGACAAGGCCGCGGCTCGCGGGCTCTAAGAGGGATCTGATGATGAGTTCAGGATACCGTGGGACCTGTGGCTGGCTTGGGCTGTGCGCACTGGCGGTCGCCGTGGCCGGCTGCGCCGGCCTGCCCGACCAGCGTCTGGCCAACGAGGCGATGAAGCGCGGTGACACCGCGCTGGCCGAGCAAAACTACAAGGCCCTGGCGGACCTGGGCTACAGCGATGCCCAGGTCGGTCTGGCGGACATCCAGGTCGCCACCCAGGACCCGGACAAGATCAGGCAAGCCGAGGCCACCTACCGCGCCGCGGCCAGCACCTCGTCCCGCGCCCAGGCCCGCCTTGGCCGCCTGCTGGTGGCCAAGCCCGACAGCACCCAGGCCGAGCGTGAAGAAGCCCAGACCCTGCTCAAGCAGGCTGCTGCCCAAGGCGAAGGCAACACCCTGATCCCGCTGGCGATGCTCTACCTGCAGTACCCGCAGAGCTTCCCCAACGTCAACGCCCAGCAGCAGATCGACCAGTGGCGCGCGGCCGGCAACCCGGAAGCGGGCCTTGCCCAGGTGCTGCTCTATCGCACCCAGAACACCTATGACCAGCACCTGGACGAGGTCGAGAGCATCTGCAAGGCCGCCTTGCAGAGCACCGACATCTGCTACGTCGAGCTGGCCACCGTCTACCAGAAGCGCGGCCAGGCCGACCAGCAGGCCGCGCTGATCGAACAGCTGAAAAGCGCACATGCCCGCGGTGTGGTGCCGGCCAGCCGCGTCGACAGCGTTGCCCGCGTGCTGGCCGACCGCAGCCTGGGCCAAACCGACGAAAAAACCGCCCAGGCGCTGCTCGAACAGGTCGCCCCGGCCAACCCGGCCTCCTGGGTCAGCCTCGCCCAGCTGCTCTACGACTT
>NZ_DATELE010000036.1:0-16156 GCF_035277045.1 Pseudomonas sp.
GCAATGCTCGACGCCTACCCCGCCTCCCCCGATACTTACATCTATGGCCCGATCTGCGTGACCGAACACGAGCGTGGCCATGGCCTGGCGCAACTGATGTTCGATGAACTGTGCCGACTTGAGCCCGACCGCGAAGGCATCCTGTTCGTGGGCAAGAGCAACGAGGCCTCGATGCACGCGCATCTGAAGATGGGCATGAAGGAAGTCGCATCCTTCACCCACCATGGCAGCGAGTTCGCGGTGTTCTCGTTCAGAGGCCAGCCGGCGTCCTGAACGCAACCGCCGGGCACCTTTGGCCCTGTACCGAAGTCCTAACCCACAGCCCCTCTCCCTTTCTGATCACACAAGGCCTTACCCATGCAACGTTTCGCCAAACTGCTGTTGCCCCTGTTGATGGCCGGTGCCCTGGTCGCGTGCGATCAGAAGGAAAGCCGCGAAGACAAGATCGTCGCCAATCTGCCGATCCAGCAGGCGTACGACAACAATGTCGAAAAGATCGCCACGGTACTCGAAGAAACCCACCCGCGCGTGCCGAAAGACAAGATCAAGGAAGTGGTGCGCCGCCACCTCACCGTGGAGGACCAGCACCGCGATCTGTTCAAGCTCTACAGCGAGAAAAACTTCAACGATCAGGAGTTCGACACCATCGTCGAGGCCACTCACGACCCGAAGAAGGCCCGCGACCTGAACAGCACTGAAGAAGGCAAGCAGCTGAGCACCAAGCTCACCAAGCTGATGATCGAAAGCGCCGAGGACCCCAAGACCCAGGCCGAGGCAAGCACGCGCATGCAGCAGGTGGAAAGCGACCTGGCGGCACTCGAGAAGGCCACGCCATGACCCACCCGCGCCTGGGCTTCGCCTGCAAGTACCGTCACAGCCTGCACAGCCTGTCGGTGAAGCAGCTGGAGGTCATCGAGAAGGCCTTCAACCCGCGTACCACCACCTTGCGCTGGCTGTCCGGGGCCACGGTCCAGGCGGCCCGGGCCAAGCTGGCCGAACTGGTGGAGCACAATCTCGAGTCCCAGCTGCGCCTGATAGACTATGTGGCGGGCTTGCCGCCGGTGCTGCACATGCTCCGGCTGAGCAGCGACCTGCTGCCGCTGTACAGCCATCCGGATGCGGCGCACTTCTACCAGGACCCCGCCATGCAGCAGCGCCTGCGGGCCGGGTTCGCCGCGATCGGCGAGCGCGCCCGTGCAGCCGATATCCGGCTGTCGTTCCATCCAGGGCAGTACTGCGTGCTGGGCTCGGACAAGCCGCAGGTGGTCGAGAACAGTCTCGCTGAGTTCGAGTACCACGCGGACATGATCCGCATGATGGGCTACGGCCAGCGCTTCCAGGACTTCAAGTGCAACGTGCACATCGCCGGCCGCCTCGGCGTCGAGGGCACGCGCGCGATCTGGCCACGGCTGTCGCAGGAGGCGCGCAACACCATCACCTTCGAGAACGAAGAAAAGACCTACGGCGTGAATGACTGCCTGCAACTGGCCGACCTTGCGCCGGTGGTGCTGGACATTCATCACTGCTGGATCAACGAGAACGACTACATCGACCCGCATGACCCGCGCGTGGCGCGCATCATCGACAGCTGGCGCGGCGTGCGCCCGGTGATGCACTTCTCCCAGCCGCCCGAGTCGCTGATGGACGCGGGCTTCACGGCGCAGCAGAAGCTGGAGATGCCCGCGCTGCTGGAAAAGGTCAACAAGCGCGACCTGTACCTGCACAGCGCGCGCATGTGGAACGACTGGACCAACCGCTACGCGCTGCAATTCCTGGATCGCTTCGACATCATGTTCGAGGCCAAGGACAAGAACCTGGCGACGCTGGAATTCTACCTGCGCTACGGGGATGCACTGCCAAACCGCTAACAGGCGGTCCGGCAGCTCACACTTACTCGTCGTTAGGCTTCAACGCCTTTTCGCCGATGTCATGCTCACCCAGTTTCTCCCTCACCGCGTGCACCAGCTCAGGCGAGACCGCCGAACCATTGTTCGACCAGCCCTGGCGAACGAAGGTGGCGAGCTCGGCCACTTCCGCGTCATCCAGGCGCTGGGCGAAGCCGGGCATCGGCAGCACCGACGGCGCCCGCTCGGTCGACGGGGTTTGCGCACCGGCGAGGATTACGTGGACCAGGGCCGTGGCATTGTCGGCATTGACGATCGAAGCACCGTCCAGACGCGGGAACACCTGCTCGGCGCCCTGCCCCGCCACGAAGTGGCACGCGCCGCAGTTGTCGACGTACAGGCGTTCGCCCAGGGTCAGGTCCTTGGCGGCGGTGAGCTTGCGGGTAGTGGCTTCGCTACGCTCGGCGACATGCGCGTGGACGGGCTGGCCATCCTGGGCAAGCGACTTGAGGTAGACGGCCATGGCCAGCAGGTCTTCGTCGCTCATGTGCGAGGTGCTGTTGACGACCACGTCCTTCATTTCACCGGCAACCGAGGCCTTGCTGTTACGGCCACTGCCCAGGTACTCGACGATGTCCTGCTCGGACCAGTGCTGCATGCCGCGCAACGCGGGCACCGCCCAGCCGTTGAGCTCGGCACCGGTCAGGTAGCCGCTGGCGTGCTCGTCGAGGCCTTTTTCCTGCATGGTCAGGGCACGTGGCGTGTGGCACGAGCCACAGTGGCCAAGGCCTTGCACCAGGTAGGCACCGCGGGCGATCTGTTCGTCATCGGCCTTGGCCTGAGAGGCGGCAGCCTCGGGGTCGGGCAGCGGCGAGAACAGGCTGCGCCAGTAGGCCAGCGGCCAGCGGATCGACAGCGGCCAAGGGATGTCATTCGCCTTGTTGGCTTGCTCGACCGGCGCCACGCCTTTCATGAAGTAGGCATACAGCGCCTGCAGGTCGGCGTCGCTGACCTTGGCGTAGGACGGATATGGCATCGCCGGGTACAGCGCGCTGCCGTCGTGGCCGATGCCGCGGCGCATGGCGCGCTCGAACTCGCCATAGGTCCAGCCGCCGATGCCGGTGGCCTTGTCCGAGGTGATGTTGGTGGAGTAGATCGTGCCGATCGGCGACTCGATCCCCAACCCGCCCGCGAAGGGTTTACCGCCATCGTGGCTGGTGTGGCAGGCCACGCAGTCACCGGCGCGCGCCAGGTACTCACCTTTGGAAACCAACTCTGGGGTGATGGCCAGGGGCAGTTGCGCGGTGGCGTCGCCGGTGCGGTTGAGCACGAAGCTCATCGCCCAGGCCAGCAATGCCACGACGACGGCCAGCACCAGCAGCACCAGCACGACGGAACGGGACTTGGATTTCATCTGCGCGCTCCTCATGCCTGCACCAGCGGACCAGGGTTCTTGATGTACTGATCCTTGATCGCCTGAGCGGCGAACAGGGTCAGGGCGCCGATCAGCGCGGTGGGGTTGGCCTGGAAGTTCTGCGGGAAGGCGTTGCCGCCCGGCACGAACACGTTGTGCACGTCCCAGCTCTGCAGGTAGCGGTTGAGCGCGCTGGTCTCAGGCGAGTCACCCATGATCGCGCCGCCCACGTTGTGGGTGGAGACGTATTTGGTGATGTCCCAGTGCGAGTCCATCGACAGGAAGCTCTCGCTGTAGCTGTCCGGGCCAAGCTCCTTGGTGATGTCCATGACGATGGTGCGCAGGTACTGCTGCAGCTTCAGCTCGTTCTGTTTCCAGTCGAAGGTGATGCGCAGCAGCGGCTGGCCCCACGGGTCCTTGTAGTTCGGGTCGAGGTCCAGGTAGTGATCGCGGTACGACATGCAGCCGGTCGAGATGCTGATCTTCATCGAGTGGCCGTACCAGTCCTGCATGCCCTCCTTCCAGCCCTGGCCCCACTCCGGGGTGCCGCCTGGCAGCGCGGTGCCGATCGGCGTACCGGTGGCCTGGGAGCTGTGGATCTTGGCGCCGCCGATCACGCCCAGGGACGGGCCGTCGAAGTTGCCTGGCGAGATGTCGTTGAACATCTGCCCGGTGGCGCCGGCGGTGGCGAATGGGTTGAACTGCTTGTCCTTGAAGAACAGCGTGTTGCCGCCAACGCTGAGGAAGGCATAGTTGCGCCCGATGGTGCCGGTGCCGGTCAGCGGGTCGTAGGGCTTGCCGATGCCCGAGAGCAGCATCAGGCGCACATTGACGAACTGGAAGCCCGCCAGCACGACGATCTTGGCCGGCTGGAACACCTCATTGCCCTGCGCGTCGGCGTAGGTGACGCCCTTGGCGGTCTTGCCGTCGGCGTGCAGGTCGACGCGCAGCACGTTGGCGTGGGTGCGGTAGTCGAAGTTGGGCATGCGCTTGAGCGCGTCCATCACCGCGGTCTGCGGCGAGGCCTTGGAGTAGTTCAGGCACGGGTACTTGCTGCAGTAGCCGCAGTAGTTGCACGGCGCGATCTGGTTGCCGTAGGGGTTTTTCCAGGCACGCGAAACGTTCGCCGAGGGGTTGGGGAACGGGTGGTAACCCAGCTTGCGCGCGGCGTCGGCGAACATCGTGTTGTTCAGCGTGTCTTCCAGCGCAGGCAGCGGGAAGGGGCTGGAGCGCGGCCCTTCGAACGGGTCGCCGCCTTCGATGATGCGCCCTTGCAGATTGCCGGTATTGCCCGACAGGCCGCAGATCTTGTCGAATTTGTCGAGGTACGGCTCGATCTCTTCCCACGTGAAGGGGTAGTCGCGGATCTGCATGCCTTCTTCAAGCTGGCCACGGGTGTAGGCCTGGTCGGCGTAGGTCTTGAGCTTGATGTCGGTCGGCGTAGGACGGATCAGCACGCCGGTCCAGTGCAGGCCCGAGCCGCCAACGCCGGTGCCGGGCACGAAGGCGCCCCACTGGCGGGTCGGCAGCGCCGTCTGGCTGCTGTTGTGACGCACGGTGAGCGCGCCGTCCTTGGGCGTGACCATGATCTTGTTGCGCACGCCATAGGCGTACTGGTCGGCAGGCTTGGGGTAGGTGAAGTCGGCGTTGTTGCGGTCTTCACCGCGTTCCAGGGCACGAACCTTGAGGCCTGCCTGGGCGAGCTCGATGCTCATCAGCGAGCCGGCCCAACCGAGGCCGACTACGACGACATCGACTTCGTCATTGGTAATGTTCGACATAAAAAAAACCTTTGCTTGGCGCTGACGCGTGGCGAATGTTCAGCCGCGATCGCCGCTGAGACTGACCGGCCCGAGTGGGTACTGGACGTTGTGCTGGGCGACCCATTCCAGGTAGCTGGCACGCGCGCCCGGGAAGCCGATGGCGATCCAGGCCTTCATGCCCTTGTTGCCGCCGTAGATCGGGTCGGCCAGGTAGCCTTGGCGCGAGTGATTGAGCAGCTCGCTGAAGAAGGCCTTGCAGTTGAGGATGTCCTCACCGTGGGCGGCGAAATTCACCTCGCCGGCCTGCAGCTTCTTGAGCACCTGATCCTGAGTGGCGGCGTCGAGCAGCGCGAAGCGCTTGCCGTGGGTAGCCTGGCACCAGGCTTCGGTGGCGGCGATGCCCTTGTGGTAGATCTCTTGCGGCAGGTACGGCAGCTGGTAGCCCATGGTCGCTGGCGCTTTGACGTCGAACGGGCCCTCGAGGTAGATCTCGCTGCCCAGGTCGCTGGCCAGCTGCTGGTCGAGGAAGATCGGCACGTTGGTTTCCAGCGCGCCAGGGCCACGGCCTTCGGACGGGATCAGGCGATCACAGGCCGACAGGATGAAGGGCCACTCGACAGGGCTGAAAAAGGTCGGCGAGTAGCCTTCCAGGCTCGGGGCCACCATGTCGGCGGCCATAGCCGCGCTTAGCCCCTTGACGGTCACGCCTAGCGCAGGCAGGGCGATCAGGGAAGAAAGCAGGAACTTTCTTCGTGATGTTGGCTTGGACAACAGCATGTAAAGGTCACCTATGACTGCTCACAGAAAACCCGGGACGAGGCATGACAATCCGTTGCAAACCCTTGACGCAGCCGACATCGCCCTTCATGGCAGGGGCATTCGGGTCGGTGCGTGGGGTTCCGGAGGGCCTGCGTCATGACGCGAGGCGGTGCTCAAGGGCACTTCCGGAACCGGGCTGGCGGGCCTTCATGGCCGCTCTACTTGTAGTGGTCTGCAACGGGGCGGCTGGTTAACCAGCTCTTCATGGAGGGTGCGATATCCACGGGGATACCGGCTGCTCATCACGGGGCCCGAATCGTAACAGCTTTGAGCCCCCCTGTAACAATTCGTTTCAAGCAATTTGTCAAGGTAACGATTGTCGCAGGTGGGTGTCCGTTTCGTAGGGCTTTGCTGACTTAGAACTGTAACTTTCCGGACATACGATTGACGCAGATCTGACACATATTTTACCGGTCGGCCTTCGGGCCTTTTACATGGATGAACCGTCTCATGCGTCGTGTTGTATTCAATCAGAAAGGTGGCGTGGGCAAGTCCAGCATCGCCTGCAACCTTGCCGCGGTCAGTGCCGCCGAGGGCTACCGGACGCTGCTGGTTGATCTTGATCCTCAGGCCAACTCGACCCACTACCTCACGGGGCTGGCCAATGACGACATTCCTGCCGGCATCGCCGACTTCTTCAAGCAGACGCTGTCGAGCAACGCGCACGGCAAGAAAAACCGCGTCGCCATCACTTCTACCGGGTATAGCAATCTCGACCTCATCACCGCCAGCCCCGAACTTGCCGACCTGCAGTCCAAGCTCGAGAGCAAGTTCAAGATCAACAAGCTGCGCAAGTTGCTGGTGGAGCTGTCCGAGGACTACGAGCGCATCTACATCGACACCCCGCCTTCGCTCAACTTCTACACCTTCAGCGCGCTGGTCGCTGCCGACCGGCTGCTGATCCCTTTCGATTGCGACAGTTTCTCGCGCCAGGCGCTGCTGAGCGTGATCGACCAGGTGGATGAACTTCGCCAGGATCACAACGACAAGCTGGAGATTGAAGGCGTGGTCGTCAATCAGTTCACCTCCCGAACCAGCTTGCACCAGGGACTGGTCGATGAACTGGTGGCAGAGGGACTGCCAGTGCTGCCGGTGTACCTGAGCAGCTCGGTGAAGATGCGCGAGTCGCACGAGGCTTCGGTGCCGCTGGTGCACCTGGCGCCTCGGCACAAGCTGTCGCTGGAGTTCATGGACCTGCTCGGCGCGCTGGAACGCGCGGCCTGAGGTGCTGCGGACAGCACTGACGGTGCAAGTAGCGAGGTTGAGCTACGCTCAGGGAGTCTGTACATGGCGGAGATATCCATGAAGATTGTGATGACGAGCGTACTCGTCGACGACCAGGCCAAGGCACTGACCTTCTATCGGTACGTGCTGGGCTTTGATCTCAAGCAGGACATTCCCCTGGGCCAGCACCGCTGGATTACCCTCACCTCCTCGGCGGACCCGGAGGGTGTCGAGCTCGTGCTGGAGCCTGATGCCCACCCGGCGGCGAAGGCCTTCAAGGCAGCGCTCAAGGCCGATTCCATTCCCTACACCTCGTTTGGCGTCAGAAACGTCCAGGCAGAGTACGACCGGCTCTGCGCCGCCGGCGTGCACTTCACCCAATCTCCAACCGACCTCGGACAGGTCACGGTCGCGGTCTTCGACGACACCTGCGGCAACCTCATCCAGATCATGCAGAAGCATGCGCACAGATAATGCATCCTTTCGGCGCGGCTAATCCCTGTGAAAGCAACTGTCTTCCACCGAGGTAACCAAACCCCGGCCCGGCATCGCCGGGCCCTGTGGGAGCGCGCCTCGTGCCGCGAAACGAGGGCGTAGCCCTCGCCAAGGCGCAGGGCTACCGTGTTGTGCGGTGGTGGCAGGAAGCACCGAATGCAGCCAGCTGCTCTTGCAGCGCCTATTAAATTCCAGGACCGCTTCGCGCCCCATCGCGGGACAAGCCCGCTCCCGCAGGTTTCGGGCTCTCTGCCTCATGGAAATCTGAGAATTTGAATCGCTATTCCCCCTGTTGAAGATGACTTCCGGTAACCTGTGCGCCGCTAAAACGCTCATGGAAGAGCGAAGTCCAAACTATTGATCAAGGAAGTGACCCACCATGTCGCCAAATCGCGCGCTGCCCCTGTTGTCTGGCCTGCTGGCATTGTCCATGCTTCCAGGCTGCCAGACGAACAACCCCGCAAGCACCCCGGACGCCGAAACCCGTGCCGCCCAGGCCCAGGCCAAAACCACGTTCGTCAGACAATTCCAGCAGGTACTCATCCATGACCTGGCCGCGGCCAACCGTGACGGGCTGAGCGGCTCGCTCAGTCTGATGGTCACCCTCGACCGCCAGAACCGGCCAGTGGCGTGCGAGGTCCAGCGCACCAGACCCAGCCTGCTGAAAAACCTTCCCCAGGGGCAGTCCGCCTTTTACCCCCAGGCGCTGTCCGATCTGGTCGTCGAGCAATGCTGGAAGGGCATCTATCCGCGCGTTCCCGCCCACATGATCGGGGACGACAAGACAATCGATGTGCTCGCCCCCCTTTTCGTCCTGCCTCAAGGTCCTGAAGGCATGTCCGCCGGATGGCGGACGGACAATGCCAGGCGCGACTTTTTCTGGCAGCAGCTGATGCGCGAGCAGCCGGTGGACAGCATCGGCGTGGCAAGCGTCATCTACCGCGGCGATGCGCAGGGCAAGGTACTGGACTGCGTCGCCAACCTGCACCCCAACCCCCTGCGTCCAGACGCCTATAAGGTCAACGGTACCCTGCAGGAAACCCTGAGCACCCGCTGCAAAGCGCTCGACCTGCGCGCCATGCCAGGCTTCGAGCCCGACGCCCAGGGCATGGTCCTGGGTTCTGTGCTGGTCGAGTACGCGCCGTGGAAGGTGGGCCGTCGCTGAGCCGATCAGCATGCCCTGACGGTGTGGGCCCGATCGCGGCACAAGCCCGCTCCCACATGGGGTGGGCAGAAACCTCGAACCAACCCCCTCGCCATGCAGTCGGTAATTCTACGAGGGGCATTTCGCCAGCGGCCTGCGCCCGCTGCGCGATGCCCTGCTGTCGAACTGTCTTTGAGTGGGGTCTCATGAACAAACCGCTTGTGCTTTCACACCAGCAAGGCACGCCAGTACGTGACGAACACGGCTATCTGCCCTTGGAAAGCTACGGCGCCCTGGGCGATGGGCGCTCGGTGGCCCTGGTAGGCTGGGACGGCTCGATCGACTGGTGGTGCGTGCCGCACATGGATTCACCGCCGCTGTTCGATCGCTTGCTGGCACCCGATTCAGGCGGCTTCTTCCAGCTATGCCCTGAACAGCCCTACACCGTCGAACGCTGCTACCGCCCCGACAGCAATGTGCTCGAAACCGTCTTCATCACCGCCACCGGCCGGGCGCGCATGGTCGAGTCGCTCAACAGTGGCCCGGCCGGCCGCCTGCCCTGGGCCGAGCTGGGCCGGCGCGTCGAAGGCATCGAAGGCGAGGTGGTATTCAAGATTGCCATCGACTTCGGCACTCAGGCCGACAAGGTCTGCCCCTATCTGTCGTCGAACGGCAATGGCAGCGTGTTCCATGCTGGCAAGATCCTCGGGATGTTCCTGCACAGCGAGCGCCTCGAGGTCGAACGAGAAGACGACCTGGGGGTACGAGCCCGCCTGCGCATCGGCGCCGGCCAGCGGGAAGTGCTGGCGATCATCGCCGGGCGTGACGAGCCGCTGGTGGTGCCGCCCCTTGATCTGATCGACGAGCGCATCGACGGCTCTGACCGCGAGTGGCGGCAGTGGACCGAAGGCCTCATCTACAACGGTGACTACAAGCCCCTGGTCACGCGCAGCGCCCTGGCGCTCAAACTGTTGCTGTCCTCGCCCAGCGGCTCGATCATGGCCGCGGCCACCACGTCGCTGCCCGAGCGCATCGGCGGCGACAAGAACTACGACTACCGCTTCGCCTGGATCCGCGACGCCGGGTACACCATCGAGGCATTCCTGAGCATCGGCGCGCAACCCGAAGCCAAGGCCGCGTTCACCTGGCTGATCCACCGCCTGGGCGAACACGGCCCGCATGTCTGCTACACCCTGGACGGTTGCCTGGGCACCGTCTCGGAACGCATCGACCTGCCGGGCTACAAGCACTCGCCGCCGGTCAAGGGCAATGACGCGGTGGAGCAGAAGCAACACGGGATATACGGCGATATCTTCGAGACCACGCGCTGCTTCATCGACTCTGGCAACATTCTCGACGCGAACAGCGCGATGATCCTCGCGCAACTGGCCGACCAGTGCGCGGACAGCTGGCGGCTCAAGGACTGCGGCATGTGGGAACTGCCCGAGGAACAGCACTACACGATGTCGAAAATCAGCTGCTGGCAAGCGCTGAGCCGGGCCGTCGAACTGGCTGAAGGCGGACATCTGCCGACCACTTGCTGCGAGCGCTGGAACCGCGAGCGCCAGCGGATCCTGGAGTGGATCGATGAACATTGCTGGTGCGAAAAACGCCAGGCCTATGTGTTCTACCCCGGCACCGAGCGGCTGGATGCGTCCATCGCCCTGGCCGTGCGCTTCGGCTTCCCGCGCCAGGAGCGCTTGCTCGCCACCGTGCAGGCGATCGAGGACGAGCTGGGCTGCGGCGCGTTCCACTACCGCTACAGCGAAGTTCACAGGGAGGAAGGCTGCTTTCTCGCCTGCACCTTCTGGCTGGCCGAGGCCAATGCCCTGCTAGGCCGCAAGGAACGCGCGACGGCAATGTTCCTCGACGCGGCCGAAGGCCTGAACCGTGGGGTGGGTATCTATTCGGAAATGGTCGACCCGCACACGCTGCAGTATCTGGGCAACCTGCCCCAGGGGCTGACGCACCTGGCGCTGCTGGGCACGGCCTGCACGTTGTCGGGCTGTAGCCGCCAGCGCTGAAACCCCTGCCAAGGTGGAGCCGGCAGGCGCCAGCTCCACCGGGGAGCTTATTCGGTAGGGTCTTCGGTATCGATGTAGTCCGGCACCTTGGCCAGCGGGAACTGTCGCTGCTGGTCGCGCCTGGCGCGGCGTTTGGCCGTCAAGGGCTCCAATGGCTGCGACTTGCCGGTTTCCAGCGCCTTTTCGATGGCCATCAGCACCCGCACGTCACGCCAGCCCTCGTCGCCGTCCGGCTCTGGCGGCACATCGTTGAGAATGCAGTCCGAGAAATAGGCGGTTTCCCCAGCGAACTGGTCCACCACCGGGTGGACATGCTCCTGGGTGTCATCGCCAATGGTCGCGCGGTATGTGATCGACACCCCCTCGCCATAGCCAAAGCACGGCGAGGCGTCGATCTGGCCTTCGCACCCCAGCAGCTGGAAGCGTTCGCTGTCCGGCAGCACATAGCTGACCGTGAACTGCGCGAGGCGCTCGCCAGGGAAGCGCAGGGAAACAGTGACCGTGTCCCAGGTACTCATCTTGCTGCCAGGCGACTTGGTGCCCAGAGCGCTGACTTCGATCGGCTCGCTGCCAAACAGTTGCCGGACCATGTTCAGCGGGTACGGGCCCATGTCGGTCACAGGGCCTGCGGCAAAGCCGTTTTCGGCGCGGTGGTTGCTGGGCTTGACCGTCTGGGTGAAGGTCGAGGTGAACAGTCGGGGATCGCCAAAGTCCCCGTCCTGGACGCGTTGGATCATCTCCAGGGTGCCCGGCTCGCAGTGCAGCCGGTATGCGATCATCAGCTTGGCCCTGGAGCCGCGGCCAGCCTCGATCATCGCCTGGCAGTCTTCCTCGGTGCTGGCCATGGGCTTTTCCAGCAGCACATGGATACCCGCTTCAAGGGCAGGAACGACGAATTCGCGGTGCAGGAAATTGGGCGTGGCCACGTAGACCGCATCGATCTCGCCCGAGGTCAGCAGCGTGGCGTAGTCCTCGTAGCGGTAGGCCTTGAGATGGTAGTGCCGGGCCAGCTTGTCGGCCTTGACCGGGTCGCCGGTCACCAGCGCCGTGATGACCGAGTTTTGCGTCTGACCGACGCCAGGCATGAACGCGCCCTGGGAAATCGAACCGCCGCCGACCACGGCGTAGCGAATCCTGCCTTCGGAATCAGGCATCCTGAAGTCTCCTTGTCGATGGGCAGACGACTGACTGCCCCTTCACGATTGGCCGTGGCGGACGTCACGAGTTCATTTTGAATGACGACCCTCGACCGCAGGCCCCGTACCGGCCGCAGCGCCGTGGGCCAGGACCCGCGACCGGCCGAGAAGTACTGCCACAGTGGCCGAGGATGTTTCGCGACCGTTGGTCAGCCAACCCCCCTGGTGTGCGCGCCGGGTCCAAACTCGTTTAGCCAGCAGTGTGATTCCATTTTTGAAGGCTTGCCCCCTTCTGCCGGGAGAACATCATGCTCGATCATATTGCGCTCGGCATTCTCATCTTCGCCGCGATTGTCCTGTTCTACGGGATCATCGTCCTGCACGACATTCCTTATGAAATCGCCGTACACCGCAAGCACCCCCACCAGGACGCCATTCATGCAGCAGGCTGGGTGAGCCTGTTCACCCTCCATGCGCTGTGGCCGTTCCTGTGGATCTGGGCAATGTTGTACCGAGAGGACCGGGGCTGGGGGTTTGCCACGGGCAAGCAGGCGGGCACGCCTGAAACGGACCTCATCCAGGAGCTGGCCGAGCTGCGTCAGCGGGTCCAGCAACTGGAGGATCGAGCCGGGCCGGAGCCCCGCGCCGACCGTGGGACGTAACCCATGGACCTGCTGCTGATCCTCACCTACTCCGCCATCTGCGTGACCATCTTCAAGGTGTTCCGCATTCCGCTGAACAAGTGGACGGTCCCCACCGCGGTGCTCGGCGGCGTCGTGTTGATCGGCACGCTGATCCTGCTGATGAACTACAACCACCCCTATTCGGAAGTGGCGCGCTCCTACTTCGTCTCGGTGCCGGTCATCCCGGTGGTCACCGGACGCGTGGTGGAGGTGCCGGTGCGCACCAACACCCTCCTTGAACCGGGCGACGTGCTGTTTCGCATCGACCCCGAGCCCTTCGAGAACCGGCTCAAGTCACTCAAGGCCCAGCAATTGGCCGCCCGCGGCGACCTTTATCGGATCAACGAGCTGATCAAGCGTAACTTCGGCACGCGCCGTGAACAGGAAGCGGCCATCGCCCGGGTGGATGACTTGCAGGCGCAGATCGACAACGCCCAGTTCGAGCTGGACAACACGGTGGTACGCGCGCCCAGCCGAGGGTTCGTCACCCATGTGTCGCTGCGTGCCGGGATGATGGCGAGCAAGCTGCCGCTGCGCCCCTCGATGGTGTTCATTCCCCAGGAGGGGCATTACTTTGCGGCGTGGATGCGGCAGAACAGCCTGCTGCGCCTGAGCCCGGGCGATGAGGCCGAGGTGGCGTTCGACGGCATTCCCGGACGCGTGTTCAAGGGGCGGGTGAAGGACGTCATCGCGGTCATTGGCGAGGGGCAGGTGCAGCCTTCCGGCACCCTGCTCAGCTACACGGGCCTGCCGCCACCCGGCCGGGTACCGGTGATCATCGAAATCACCGACCCGGACTATGCGCAATACGCCGCCCTCCTGCCCGGCGGCGCCTATGGCCAGGCAGCGCTGTACAGCCAGCACTTCCACCACGTGGCGGTCATGCGCAAGATCCTGCTGCGCATGGCGGCGTGGATGAACTACCTGTTTCCGTTCCATTGATTGCCCTCTGCGGCGGCCGCCCGCACGTTGCTGCCCTTGAACCGTGCAAACCTTCCATGAGTTGTCCCGTTCGTTATAGAGCGCGCTCATCGCCAGTGCCACAGTATGCAAAAAACAAGGAACTGGCAGCATGTACAGAAATACGTCCACTCCCGCTGACGACAACGGCTGCGGCTGGTTCCACCTCAGCCCGCCGCGCACCCCGCGCCCCGCCCATAGCGGTCGCAGCAAAGCGCGCTGGGTGGTGCTGGGCGCCGGATTCACGGGCCTGGCCGCAGCCCGCCAGTTGGCATTGAAATACCCGCAGGATCCGATCGTGCTGATCGAGGGCCAGCAGGTGGGCTTTGGCGCCTCGGGGCGCAATTCAGGGTTTGCCATCGACCTGCCCCATGACATCGGCGCGCCCGACTATATTGGTGACCTGGCCACGGCGCGGATGAACCTGAAGCTCAATCACCTTGCCCAACGGCTGATCCGCGCGCTGGTGGCCGAGCACGGCATCGACTGCCAGCTTCGCCCCGACGGCAAGTACCAGGCGGCGGTCGAGGACAAGGGACTGGCGGTGCTGGCCGCCTACCGCAGCGGGCTGGACAAGCTGGACCAACCCTACGAGATGATCGACGCGCGCGATGTGCCCCAGCACCTGGGCACGGCCTTCTACCGCCAGGCCCTCTACACCCCGGGCACCCTGCTGCTGCAGCCGGCGGCACTGGCGCGTGGCCTGGCCGACAGCCTGCCGGCCAACGTCAGCCTCTACGAGCACACCGTGATCACGCACCTGGAGCAGGGCGACAAGATCACCTTGCGCCACGCGGGCGGCGAGATCGTCGCCGACGAGTTGCTGCTGTGCAACAACGCATTCGCCTCGCACTTCGGGTTCCTGCCAGGCCGCTTGTTGCCCATTTTCACCTACGCCAGCATGACCCGTCCGCTGACCGAGGCGGAGCAACGGCAACTGGGCGGCAAGGACACCTGGGGCATCATTCCCGCCGACCCGTTCGGCAGCACTTTGCGCCGCACCCCCGACCAGCGCCTGCTGGTCCGCAACAGCTTGAGTTTCAACGCCAACGGCCAGGCCCAACAACGCCACCTGGACCGCGCGGCACGCCAGCACCGCGCCTCGTTCGAGCGGCGCTTCCCGATGCTTCCCAGCCTGCCGTTCGACTACACCTGGGGCGGTTCGATGTGCCTGTCGCGCAACCACCTGTCGTACTTCGGCAGTCTGGCGCCGCGGGTGCACGCGGCGCTCTGCTGCAACGGCCTGGGGATTACCCGCGGTACCGCCACCGGCACCTTGCTGGCCAACTGGCTGGCGGGCGAGCGCGACGAGCTGACCGATTTCCTGCTGGCCTCCCAGGGCCCGAATCGCAACCCGCCCGAGCCGCTGCTAAGCCTTGGGGTGAACTTCAACCTGAGCCTGGGCCAGCGCCGCGCGGGGCTGGAAGCCTGAAGGGCCACGCCATCCTATCAATTGTCATCCCCGTAATAGCGGCCCCGGCGCGGTGCTGAGCATCATGCGCGACAGACCCACGATAAAGGATTCGTCACGCATGACCCCCGTCACCAAAAGCAGCTACGTCGATGGCGCCTTCGTTTCCACCGCCGGCGCCAGCGACCTGCTGGACAACCGCAATCCGTCCGATCCGCAACAGGTGATCGAGCGCTTCGCCCGCGCCGACCAGGCCCTCACCGAACAGGCCATCGCCGCTGCCCGCCGCGCCCAGCCGGGATGGGCACGAAGCAATCCGCAGCAGCGCGCCGATGCCCTGGACTTCATCGGCAGCGAGATCCTCGCCCGCCGCGACGAGCTGGCCACCCTGCTTGCCCGCGAGGAAGGCAAGGTGGTGCGCGAGGCGCTGGGGGAAGTCGACCGCGCCGGCCGCTCGTTCAAGTTCTACGCCCAGGAGGCGCTGCGGGCCGAGGGCGAGAAGTACCAGTCGGTGCGCCAGGACGTCGGCATCGATGTATTCACCCAGCCGCTGGGGGTGATCGGCATCATCGCACCCTGGAACTTCCCGATCGCCATTCCGGCGTGGAAGATCGCCCCGGCGCTGTGCTTTGGCAACTGCGTGGTGTTCAAGCCGGCTGAACTGGTGCCATCTTCGGCCTGGGCGCTGGCGGAGATCATTTCCCGTGCCGGCTTGCCGGCAGGCGTGTTCAACCTGCTCATAGGGCCCGGACGCAGCGTGGGCGACACGCTGATCCGTTCGCCGCAGGTCGACGCCATCAGCTTCACCGGCTCCGAGCACACCGGTCGCCAGATCGCCCGGCTGGCGGCGGAAGGCATGAAGAAGGTGCAGCTGGAAATGGGTGGCAAGAACCCGCTGATAGTCCTGGACGATGCCGACCTTGAGCAGGCCGTCGAGGTCGCGCTCAATGGCTCGTTCCACAGCACCGGCCAGCGCTGCACGGCAAGCTCCCGGGTGATCGCCACCGAGGGCATCCACGACGCCTTCGTGGCACGCCTGGCCGAGCGCACCCGTGCGCTGAAGGTGGGCGATGCGTTGCAGGCATCGACCGATATCGGCCCGGTGGTCGATGCACGGCAGCTGGAGCAGAACCTGTCGTACGTGGCCAGCGGCATCGAGCAAGGCGCCACACTGGTGTGTGGCGGCGAGCGAATTGAAAACAGCGCCGGCGCGCATCTCTTCACCCCGGCGCTGTTCAC
>NZ_DATELE010000037.1:0-4585 GCF_035277045.1 Pseudomonas sp.
TCTGGCCACTGATCTATCCCGCCGGGCTTACCGCCGAGGTCCAGCTGTTGCTGGGCGGCATCGTGCTGGTGCTGAACCTGTGCGTCTACGCCGTGGTGATCTGGCGGTGGCGCCACTAGCGGGTGGCAACCACGAACAACCGCGGGAACGGCAACAGGACCTTGCCATTGGTGGCAGCGGGATAGGCCAGTTGCATCGCCTGCAGATACTGCTGCAGGAAGGCCGCTTGTTCCGTTTCATCCAGCAGCGCCAGGTAAGGGCGAAGCGCCGAACCCTTGAACCACTCCACCACCGCCTCCGCGCCGCCCGCGAGCGGGTGGTGATAGGTGGTGCGCCAGACATCGACACGGGCGCACAGCGGGCTGAGCAGGTCGTAGTAGAAGGCTGCGTTGTGGCGCGGGGGCAGCTGCAGGTGCCCAAGCTTGTCTGCCCAGGGGCCCTTGCTGGCGATCTCGCGCAGCTGGCGGTGGGCGGGTTCGTCGAGATTGTCCGGGGTTTGCACCGCCAGGCTGCCGCCACGGGCCAGCTGGCGGACCAGGTGCGGGTACAGCGTTCGATGATCGGGTACCCACTGCAGCGAGGCGTTGGCCAGAATCAGGTCCTGCGGGTGAGCCGCCGTCCAGGTGGCGATGTCAGCTATCTCGAAGGTGAGGTTCGGCAGGCGTTGGCGTGCCTTGCCGATCATGTCCTGATCGCTGTCCAGCCCCACGACCTGCGCCTCGGGATGGAATTGCAGCAGCACCTCGGTGGAACTGCCCGGGCCGCAGCCCAGGTCGGTGGCGCGATTGACCGGCTGGCGCGGTGCCGCCGCCAGCAGGTCGCGCACCGCACGTGTGCGCTCGTCTTCGAAGAGGGAATATTGGGCAGCGGACCAGGCCATCGCGGGCTCCTTTCGGGGGGCGGAGTCCGCACGATAGCAGATCGTGATCGTTGACCGGGACCACCCCGCCGCGCCTTAACCCTCCTGCGCCGCTACCGCGAAGCGTTTCTGGGCGCTCAGGCACAGCAACAGCCCGCCCACGGCAAGCGCGCCACCCACCAGGCCGATATTGGCCACGCCCATCTGGCTGCTGACAATGCTGCCTAGCAGCGCGCCGCCGCCGATGCCGACGTTGTAGATCCCCGAGAACAGCGCCATGGCGACGTCCGTGGCATCGTTCGCAAGCTTGAGCGTGCGCGACTGCAACGCCAGGCTGAAGCTCAGGATGGAAATGCCCCAGAACACGCTCAGGGTCGCCAGGCTGAAGAAGCTCACCGACACCGGCAACAGCAACAGCAGGCACGCCGCCAGCCCGGCAATCGAGCCGATCAGGAAGCCCTGCGGGAAGCGGTCGCTGTAGCGGCTGAACAGCACCGAGCCAAACACCCCGGCACCGCCGAACAGCAGCAGCATCAGGGTGATGCGGTCACCGCTGACCTGCGCGACATGCAGCGCGAACGGCTCGATGTAGCTATAGGCGGTGAACTGCGCGGTGATCACCAGCGCCACCAGCACGTACACGGTCACCAGCGCCGGACGCTTGAACAGCACCGGCAGGCTGCGCAGCGACCCCGAGTTCTGGCTGGGCAGCAGCGGCAGTGACTTGAGCAGGCAAAGCATGGTCACCAGCGCCACCCCCGAGATGCACAGGAAGGTCACCCGCCAGCCCAGCGCCTCGCCCACCACGCGCCCCAGGGGAATGCCTAGGACCATGGCCAGCGTGGTACCGGTCGCCAGCAGGCCAAGCGCCTTGGCCTGCTGGCCCGGCGGCGCCACGCGCACGGCGAGCGAGGCCGTGATGGCCCAGAACACCGCGTGGGACAAGGCGATGCCGATACGGCTGACCAGCAGCATGGCGAAACTCTGCGCCACCCACGACAGCAGGTGGCTGACGATGAACACCGCGAACACCATCATCAGCAGGCGCCGGCGCTCCATGTTGCGGGTCAGCAGCATCATCGGCAGCGAGGCCAGCGCCACCACCCAGGCATAGATGGTCAGCATCAGCCCGACCTGGGCGGTGGTCATGTCGAAGCTGCGGCCGATGTCGCTGAGCAAGGCCACCGGGACGAACTCGGTGGTGTTGAAGATGAACGCGGCGAGGGCCAGGGCGATTACGCTCAGCCAGCTCCCGGCGTGGGCAGGTGTGGAACTGTTCATGGGTTGCGCTGAAGACTCCGGAAACGGGACGGACGAACGCTCGCCGCCGGGTCGGACGACAGGCGGGACGGGCGTTGCTGTTATTGGAAGGATGCCCGGCATGTTACGCCTCGCACCCAGGCCCCACAACCGCATGCGACACCCGCGTCGAAGGCCATCAACGCGAAAGCGGATCGCACAGGCCTGGGCCCCTGCGATCCGCTTTCATCTGCAGCGTGTGACGTGCCCCGTCAGGCTCAGGCCTTGAGGGTGGCCATGTCGATCACGAAGCGGTATTTCACGTCACCGGCGATCATGCGGGTGTACGCCTCGTTGATGTTGCGGATGTCGAGCATCTCGATGTCGCAGGTGATGCCATGCTCGGCGCAGAAGTCCAGCACTTCCTGAGTTTCTGCGATGCCGCCGATCAGCGAGCCTGCCAGCACGCGGCGCTTCATCACCAGGTTCGCGGCATGCAGCGCCGGGTCGACCGGTTCGATCAGGCCGACAAGAATGTGCACGCCGTCGAACTTCAGGGTTTCCAGGTAGGGGTTCAGGTCGTGCTGCACCGGGATGGTGTCGAGCAGGAAGTCGAAGCGGCCGGCCGCGTCGCGCATCTGCGCCTCGTCGGTGGACACGATCACATGATCGGCGCCCTGGCGGCGGGCTTCCTCGCCCTTGGCCTGGGAGCGGGTGAACAGGGTCACTTCGGCGCCCATGGCCTTGGCGAACTTGATGCCCATGTGGCCCAGGCCACCCATGCCGAGGATGCCGACCTTGTGGCCTGGCTTGACGCCGTAGTGCTTGAGCGGCGAGTAGGTGGTGATGCCGGCGCACAGAATCGGCGCGGCGCTGGCCAGGTCAAGGGCGGCCGGAATGCGCACCACGAAGTGCTCGCTGACCACGATGCTGTTCGAGTAGCCGCCCATGGTGTTGCTGCCATCGACCCGGTCAGGGGTGGCGTAGGTCATGGTCGGGCCTTCGATGCAGTACTGCTCCAGGTCCGCGGCGCAGGCCTCGCAGTGGCGGCAGGAATCGACCATGCAGCCGACGCCGACCAGATCGCCGACCTGGTACTGGCTGACGTTGGCACCCACCGCGGTCACCCGGCCGACGATCTCGTGGCCTGGCATCAGCGGGTACACCGCGATGCCCCACTCGTTGCGCGCCTGGTGGATGTCGGAGTGGCAGACGCCGCAGTAGAGGATGTCGATGGCAACGTCATCGGCGCGCGGGCTGCGGCGCTCGAAAGTCATGGGCGCCAGGGGGGCGGTGGGCGACTGGGCGGCGTAACCGATGGCTGTGTACATGCAGGGCCTCGCAAAAACGTAAACGATTGAGGCGGCGCATTGTGCGCGCATGACGGCTCCAGGCCCACGGCGAATTCTCCGGCAGTCTTGCCTGATTCTCCGAACCTCGACGATGGGCCGTGGCAGCAACCGCCATATCTGCGATGATGCCACTGTCTGATTCTCTATCCCTGGCCGCCATGCACCTGACCCGACACCTCGACGCCAACGCCGCCCTGTGCGCCCTGATCGAACCGCTGGCCACGCGCCCGGGCTTCGTCGACACCGCCTTGCCCGGCGTGCAGGTGTTGTCCTGGAGCCACTACGTTGCGAGCAGCCCGCAGATCTACGAACCCAGCCTGATGATCCTTGCCCAAGGCAGCAAGCTGGCGCGCCTGGGCCCGCGCACCCTGGAATACGGCGCCGGGCATTACCTGGTGCAGGCGCTGTCGGTGCCGTTCATGTGCGAAACCTTCGCCACGCCCGAAGAGCCACTGCTGGGCGTTGCGGTGGACATCGACCGGAGCGTGCTCGGCGAGCTGGTGCAGCGCATGGGCCTGCCCCCCGACCCGGCCGTGCAGGCGCAGACCCCGCAGTCGATGACCTCCGCCGCGCTCGACAGCGCCATGCGCGACAGCGTCGAACGCCTGCTGCACTGCCTGCAAGACCCCCTCGATGCCAAGGTGCTGGGCCCGGCCCGGGTGCGCGAAGTGCTCTACACCGCCCTGCGCGGCCCGCAGGCCGGGGTATTGCGGGCGCTGGTGGAGCAGCAAGGCCACTTTGCCCGCATCGGCGCCGCCCTCGCCTACCTGCGCGAACACTACGCCGAACCCTTAGGCGTGGACGGGCTCGCCAGCCGCGCCAACATGAGCGTCTCGACCTTCCATGAGCATTTCAAGCGCTGCACCGACATGGCGCCCATGCAGTACCTCAAGCGCCTGCGCCTGCTCAAGGCCCAGCAGATGCTGATCGGCGAAGGCCTGGGCGTGGCGCAGGTGGCGCACCGGGTGGGCTACCAGAGCACGTCGCAGTTCAGCCGCGAGTACAAGCGTCAGTTCGAGCGCAGTCCGGGTGAGGAGCAGCCATACCAGAGCCTGCCGGTGTAGGGCAGCAGAGGTTCATTCCCCCAACGGCCACTGTACCAGCGGGCAGTAGCGTCCCTTGCGCGACTCGAAGA
>NZ_DATELE010000038.1:0-5755 GCF_035277045.1 Pseudomonas sp.
CCCCCGGAACGCCGCCGGATCGGCCCGCTCGCCGCCGGTGAGGAGCAGGCGCAGGCCGCCCAGCGCTCCGGGAATCAATTGCACATAGTGATTGAACAGCGCCGTGGTCAGGAACAGCACGCTGATGCCGTCGGCCTGCAGCGCCTGGGCAAACCGCGCGGGGTCGACCAGGGTCAGGTGGTCGATCACGCACACCTGCCCGCCATTCAGCAAGGCGCCCCAGACCTCAAGGGTACTGGCGTCGAACGCCGGATTGGAGGCGAAGGCGAAGCGGTCCTCGGACTGGAACTCGGCATAGCCGTTGTCCAGCACCAGCCGGACAATGCCGCGATGGGGCACGAGCACCCCTTTTGGCGTGCCGGTGGACCCTGAGGTGTACATGACATAGGCCACGGTGCCGGCGTCCTGGGCCAGGGCCGGGTCGTGGGTCGGCTGGTCCTCCACTGCCAGCAGGTCCAGGTCGATGCGGCGCACGGGCGCATCGATCGGCGTGCCGCTCAAGGTAAGCACGGCCACGGCCTGGCAATCGGTGAGCATGAAGGCCTGGCGCTCGGCGGGAGCATTGCTGTCCAGCGGCACGTAGACCGCCGCGCACTTGACGATGGCCAGCTGGCCGATCAGCAGCTCCAGCGACCGCGGCAGCAGCAGCGCCACGGCATCGCCAGGCTTGACGCCCTCGGCCACCAGGAAGTGGGCCAGGCGATTGGCGCACTGGTTGAGCTCGCCGTAGGTCAGGCACCGGGCGCCCTGCACGGCGGCTATCGCCAGCGGGTCTCGGGCCACCTGACGCTCGAAGAGGCGGTGCACGGGCTGTTCGCGCGAGTACTCGCGGCCGGTGTCATTGAAGTCCAGCAACAGGCGCTGTCGCTCTGCGGCGGGCAGCAGGCAGGCCTGCTCCAGCGGATGATCGTCGGTCGCCTGCAAGGCATCCACCAGGTGCTCGAGGGCGTGGTGCAGGTAGTCGCAGATGCGCTGTGGGTCGATGCCCGGCGCGGCCAGCGTCGTCAGGCCAAAGGCATCGCCCAGGTCGTCGACGCTCAGGGTCAGCGGATAGTTGGTGCGTTCCTCCGCGTCCAGCAGCTCGATACCCTGCCAGGCCTCTCCGGCCGTCGCGTCGAGCGTCTGGGTCGAATCGCCATGTCGGTAGTTGAACAGCGTTCCAAACAGCGGCGCCCCTGCGGGCAAAGCGCTGCAGCGCTGGGCCAGCGCCAGCTGGGCATGCTCGTGGACCAGCAGGCTGCTCAGCCGGCGGTGGGTGTCGAGCACGGCCTCGCGGGTCGAAAGGCCCGCCAGGTCCAGACGCAGCGGCAGCGTGTTGATGAACACGCCCAGGGCGCGCTCCATGCCTTCGCCGCCCTGCAGCCGGCCCAGCAGCACGGTGCCGAACACCACGCTGTCGCGGCCCGACAGCTGGCCCAGCACCTGCGCCCAGGCCAGGTGCAGCAGGCTGGCAGCGCTGACGCCCAGTTGCCGCGCCTGCTGGCGGATCCGCTGGGCAAGTCCCGCCTCGACCCAGCGCCTGGCCTCGGTGGGCACCTGCGCCATGGCCAAAGGGTGTAGGCCATAGGCGAGCGTGGGTTCGTCGATGTCGCCGAGCTGCGCCGTGAAATAGGCTTCGTGAGCGTTATCGTCCAGCCCCTGCAAGGTCTGGGCGACATAGTTGCGGTACGGCACCGGCGCCGGCAGCTGTTGCTCTTGGCCGAGCAACACGGCCTGCATCTCGTGGCGCAGGGCGTCGAGAGCGATATGGTCCATGACCAGGTGGTGGAACAGCAGCACGGCCACCACCCGCCCGTTGCGCGGATCGTTGGCATGCACCAGCCGGAGCAGCGGCGCGCGGGTGAGGTCCAGGCGGGCGTCGTGGGTCTGCTGGACAAGGCTATCCAGGACCTCGGCGCACGTATCGACCTGGCAGTCCTGCACCGACAGCCGGGCCTCGCGCCAGACCACTTGCACAGGCGCGGTCAGGCCCTCCCAGACCAGCGCCGTGCGCAGGATGTCATTGCGTTCGATAACGCGCTGCAGCGCCTGGCAGAACAGCGTCAGGCGGTGTTCGTCAGCAAAGGCGAAGCGCGCCTTTAGCAGGTATGGGTCGCCCTCGGTGGCCGACAGGTGATGGTAGAGAATGCCGGTCTGCAGGGGCGCCAGTGGATAGATGTCCTGCACGTTGGCCGCACCGCCAGGCACGCTGGCGACAATGCGCTCGATCTGCGCCTGCTCCAGTGCGAGCAGCGGCAACAGGTCTGGAGTGATTCGCGTGCAGCCGGTGGTGATACGGTTGGCTGGCACCTCGGTCTGGGTGTGCGCAGCGGCCGCGCTGGCCAGGGCCGACAGCGTCGGCTGGTTGAACAGCACGCGGATATCGGCCGCCAGGCCCAGCCGGCGCATGCGCGCGACCAGGGTCACGGCCAGCAGCGAGTGGCCGCCCATCTCGAAGAAATGATCATGCCGCCCTACTCGCTCGACGCCCAGCAGCGCCTGCCAGAGATCGGCCAGGGCGATCTCGGTGTCGCCCAGGGGTGCCTCGTACGGGCGGGACAACATGGCGTCCGCGCCCGGCGCTGGCAGCGCCTTGCGGTCCAGCTTGCCGTTGGGGCTCAGCGGCAAGGCATCGAGGTGCACGAACAGCGCGGGCACCATGAATTCCGGCAGCTCGGCCAGCAGTGCCTGGCGCAGGGTCTGCACCGGCAGCGGGGCGTCGCCGGTGTAGTAGGCCACGAGGCGTTTGTCGCCTGGCTGGTCCTCGCGGGCCAGCACCGCCGCCTCGCCCACGCCCGGCTGGCGAGTCAGGCAGGCCTGGATCTCGCCCAGTTCGATGCGCAGACCGCGGATCTTGACCTGGTCGTCGTTGCGCCCCAGGTATTCGAGGGTGCCGTCGGCCAGGTGGCGCGCCACGTCGCCGGTGCGGTACAGGCGCGCCTCGGGCTGCTGGCTGAACGGGTCATCGATGAAGCGCTCGGCGCTGAGCTGCGCGCGGTTGAGGTAGCCGCGCGCCACCTGCACACCGCCGATGTACAGCTCGCCCACCACGCCTTGGGGCACCGGCTCGCCCTGGGAATCGAGCACATACAGCTGGGTATTGGCGATCGGCTTGCCGATGGGCGTGTTGTCGGGCGTTTGCTCGAGCGGCCCGGCGCAGTGCCAGGCGGTCACGTCGACAGCGGCCTCGGTCGGGCCATAGAGGTTGTGCAACGCAACGCTCGGCAGCTGCGCCTTGAAGCGGCGCACCAGGCTGCCGGGCAGCGCTTCACCGCTGCACAGCACGCGGGCGAGACCGGCGCAGGCCGAGGCATCGCCGTGGGCGAGGAACACATCGAGCATCGACGGCACGAAGTGCAGCGTGGTGATGCCGGCAGCGCGAATCACCTCGCGCAGGTAGGCCGGGTCCTTGTGCCCGCCAGGCCGCGCCATGACCAGGCGCGCGCCGGTCTGCAGCGGCCAGAAGAATTCCCACACCGAGACGTCGAAGCTGAACGGGGTCTTCTGCAGCACCGCGTCCCTCGCGTCCAGGCGGTAGGCGTCCTGCGTCCACAGCAGGCGGTTGACCACCCCGCGGTGTTCGTTCATCACCCCCTTGGGCTGTCCGGTGGAGCCGGAGGTGTAGATCACATAGCAGAGGTTGCGCGCAGTGAGGCCCGCGACCACGGGATTGGCGCTGTCGTACGCGTCCAGGGACTGCGCGTGCAGGTCGACCTGCGGCACCCGCACCTCACCCAGCAGCGCGGCGGTTTCGGGCTGGACCAGCACGGCGACCGGGGCGCTGTCTTCGAGCATGTAGCGAATGCGGTCGCGGGGGTAGTCCGGGTCCAGCGGCACGTAGGCACCGCCGGCCTTGAGAATGGCCAGCAGGCCAACGACCATCGGCGCGCCACGCTCGACGCAGATCGCCACCCGATCGTCGGGCCGCACGCCCAGGCCGATCAGGTGATGGGCCAGGCGGTTGGCCTGGGCATTGAGTTGCGCGTAGCTCAGGGTTGCGTCGTCGGTTTCGACGGCGATTGCCCCGGGCGTGCGTTCGACCTGGGCTTCGAACAGGCCGTGCAGGCTTTGCTCGAGGTCGTAGTCCACGGCGGTTGCGTTGAAGTCCAGCAGCAGACGGCGGCGCTCGCTGGCCTGCGGCAACGGCACATGCTCCAGCACCCCGTGGTCGTCCGCCACCATGGCCCAGAGCAGTTGCTCCAGGTAGCCGGCGTAGCGTTGCACGGTGGCCTCGTCGAACAGGGCGGTGGCGTATTCCAGCGCGCCGTTGATGCCGTCGGGTCCGGCCACCAGGCTCAGGGTCAGGTCGAACTTGGCGAACGGCAGCGGCGCGGCGATCGGTTCTGCGCGCAGTTCGCCCAGGCTCAGGTGCTGGCCTTCGTCGCCGAGCCAGGTCAGCGACGCCTGGAACACCGGGCTGTGCGCCAGGCTGCGCGGCGGGCGCAGCACGTCCACCACCTGCTCGAAAGGCAGGTCCTGATGTTCTTGCGCGCCCAGCACCTGCGTCTTCACCCGTGCCAGTAGCGCCGCGACATCCGGCGCGCCCGAGGTATCGATGCGCAGGGCCAGGGTGTTGACGAACAGCCCGATCAGCTCTTCGATCTCGGCGTTGCGCCGGTTGGCCACCGGCGAGCCGATCACCACTTCGGGCTGGCCGGCCAGCCTGGACAGCAGCACCGACCAGGCCGACAGACAGGTCATGTACAGGGTCACCCCGTGACGCCGGGAAAGCGCCTGGAGTTCGGCGCACAGGCGCGGATCAAGCCGTAGCGCGACGCTGGCGCCGCGGTAGTCCTGCTCGGCGGGGCGCGGGCGATCGGTGGGCAGGGTGAGCAGCGCCGGGGCGCCGGCCAGTGCCTGCTGCCAGTAGCGGCCCTGCTCGCTCAGCACCTCGCCGCGCAGCCATTCGCGCTGCCATACGGCATAGTCGCCGTACTGCAGGGCCAGCGCGGGCAACGGGTCATCCTGCGCCTGGCTGAAGGCCTGGTAGAGCGCCTGCACTTCGCGGGTGAGCACGCTCATGGACCCGCCATCGGCAATGATGTGATGCAGGGTCAGCAACAGCACGTGCTGGTCATCGGCCAGGCGCAGCAGACGGCCACGAATCAGCGGATCCTGGGCAAGGTCGAAGGGCGCGTTGGCCTCCTCTCGCAGGTGCGTCGCAAGGGCTTTGGGCGCCTGGCCCAGCGCCACAAGCGGCAGTAGCTCTGCCGGGTCCGGCGCCACGAAATGGATCCGGGCGCTGTCATCGTGGGCGCTGAAACGGCTGCGCAGGGTCTCGTGACGCTCGATCACCCGCAGCAGCGCACGGCGCAGCGCGTCGACGTCCAGCCGGCCGTTCAGGCGCAGTGCCAGGGGAATGTTGTAGGCCTGGTTGCCACCGTCCATCTGCGCCAGGAACCACAGCCGCTGCTGGCCGAACGACAACGGCGTGCCGTCGTCGCGGAGCACCGCCACGATGGCCGGCATCGCGTTGCGCCGTGCACCCGTCAGGTACCGCGCCACGGCGGCGAGTTCTGCCTGGGCGAACAGCTCGCTCAAAGGCAGCTCCAGGCCCAGCCGCACGCGCACCTGCGCGACCATGCGCATGGCCAGCAACGAATGCCCGCCGAGTTCGAAGAAATGGTCATGCCGCCCTACCCGCTCCACCTGCAGCACTTCGGCCCACAGCTGCGCCAGGGCGCTTTCCAGCTCGCCCTGGGGCGCTGCGTACTCGCGGCTGAACAAGGCCGAACCGTCCGGGCGGGGCAGCGCCTTGCGGTCGAGCTTGCCGTTG
>NZ_DATELE010000039.1:0-2358 GCF_035277045.1 Pseudomonas sp.
CGTAAACACGTCAAACCTCCGGTGGCGCGGCGATATGCCGCGCCCTAGACTGGCGCCCGCCGTGATTGCAGGTCGCCAGGAACACCCTCCAGCACCCCGCGTTGTTCGTTCATCCGCTCGATCCTCATGCCCCGACGTGCCCCTTCGCGCACGCCGCGTGCCTGTGCGTGCCCGAAAAAAGACCGCGACCTGCCGCACGGCTCCCCGTGATTGTTCAATAAGGAGAATTCCATGAGACGTCGGGACGCCTTGCGTTCTATGGGCGCGTTGTTCGCGGCCGCCGGGCTCGGCAAGGTCGGTGCGGTCGAGCTGCGCTCGGTGCCGCCGGAAACCGGCCTGACCCGCGAGATGCTGCCATCGCCGGTGATGAGTGGCGGCCAGGGCAACGTGTTCAAGGGCCAGGCCCGCGCCACCCTGACCGCCGTGTTCGACCGCCTGATCCCCCAGGACGAGCTGGGGCCCTCGGCGAGCGAAGCGGGCTGCGTCGACTACCTGGACGCGCAGATGAACGGGCCCTACGGCGAGTCGAAGGACCTCTACCTGGAGCGTCCGCTGCGCGCCGATGAATCCGCGCTGATGGGCCTGACCATCAGCCTGCGCACGCGCCGCGACTACACGCTCGCCGGGCTGGCGTTCATCGACCACCATGCGGTGCGCCGCCACGGCAAGGCGTATGCCGAGCTCGATGGCGAGCAGATGGACGCGATCCTGCGCGAGATGGACCAAGGCCACCTGGACTGGGAAGGTGCCGGCAGCGGCAGCCGCCTGTTCGAGTTCCTGCTGATGGCCGTGCGCGAAGGCTACTTCTCCGATCCGCTCTACGGCGGCAACCGCGGGATGGTCGGCTGGAAGCTGGTGGGCTTCCCCGGCGCCCGCTACGACTACCGCCAGTACATCGATCGCCGCGGACAGGACCTGGGCCTTGAGCCCATCAGCCTGATTCCGGTCAGCTGAGTCCAGGAGAAGACAATGGCAATTCAACGCAAGAAAGCCGACGTGGTGATCGTTGGCCTGGGCTGGGCCGGTTCACTGATGGCCGAAGAACTGACCCGCGCGGGTCTCGAAGTCGTGGCCATCGACCGCGGCCCCTGGCTCGACACCTCGACCGATACTCCACCCGCCGTCGACCCTGACGAGCTGCGCTGGTCGATCCGCCGTGAGCTGCTGCTGCAACCCGGCGATTACACCCTGACGTTCCGTAACCATTCCGGGCAGACGGCGGTTCCGACCCGCGAGCTCAAGGCGTTCCAGATGGGCAAGTCGGTCGGTGGCGCAGGCTTCCACTGGGCCGGGATGGCCTGGCGTTTCTCCGAATGGGACTTCAAGGTCCGCACCTCGACCCTGGAACGCTATGGCGCGGCCAAGCTCAAGGGCCTGGAGCAGGTGCAGGACTGGGGCATCACCTATGCCGAGCTCGAGCCGTTCTACGATCGCTTCGAACGGATCGCCGGGATCTCCGGTATTGCCGGCAACCTGCAGGGCGAGCGCCGTCCGGGCGGCAACCCCTTCGAAGGCCCGCGCAGCCGCGAGTTTCCGACCCCGGCGCTGAAAGAATCGCAACTGATGCAGATGTTCCGCGAGAGCACAACGCAGATGGGCCTCAACCCGTTCTACATCCCGGTGGCCCACGTCGGCGCAGCCTATGTCAACCCCCTGGGGGTGAGCATGGCGCCGTGCACCTACTGCGGCTACTGCATGTTCCACGGCTGCGGCAACTACTCCAAGTCCTCGCCCCAGGCCTGCGTGATACCCGCGCTGATGCGCCGCAAGAACTTCACCCTGATCACTCAAGGTTATGTGACCAGGATCCACAAGGCCGACGATGGCAAGACCGCGACCGGCGTGAGCTACTTCGACGAGCAGGGCCGCGAGGTGATCCAGCCCGCCGATATCGTCGCGCTGTGCTCGTTCACCTACGACAACGCCCGCCTGATGATGATCAGCGAGATCGGCACCCAGTACGACCCTGTCAGCCAGACCGGCACGCTCGGCCGCGCCTACAACTACCAGACCTGCTCGGGCGCGCATGTGTGGTTCGAGGGCCAGACCCTCAACCCGTTCATTGGCGCGGGTGGCCTGGGTATTCAGGTGGACGACTACAACGGCGACAACTTCGACCATAGCCAGCACGACTTCATCGGCGGCGCGGGCCTGCTGACCGTGTCGCGCGAGGGCATGCCCATCGGCCGCGCGGGCAACCTGCCGCCAGGCGCGCCACGCTGGGGCAAGGGCTTCAAGCAGACCTACAAGGACAACTATCAGAACTACGGGATCATCTTCGGCCAGGGCACCTCGATGCCGTCGCGCGACGCCTACCTGTCGCTCGACCCGAACTACAAGGACCGCTGGGGCACGCCG
>NZ_DATELE010000040.1:0-4345 GCF_035277045.1 Pseudomonas sp.
GGCTGACGATGGCACGGCCTTCGCCGTGGGCAGCCATGGCGTGATCCTCGCGCGCGAACCGGGAAAAGCTGCCTGGGAGCGGCACAATCAGGTCTTTTCCCGGCTGGACGACCCTGCACGCAAGGCGCTGGAGTTCGACGGTGATGCCTACGGTGTGGCCATCGCCGACGCCCGGCATGCGGTGGTGGTCGGCGAGGAGCGCATGCTGCGCACCGAGGATGGCGGCCTGCACTGGAAGCGGGTGCCGTATCCGCTGAAGGACATCGCCTTGCAGGACGTGCAGTTCGTCGATCCGCAGACCGGCTGGGCAGTGGGTTCGGGGGGCACCTTGCTGCGCTCGCGCGACCAGGGCAAGACCTGGCACAAGGTCCAGGCGCCGCTTGGCGCTGCGCACTTGATGGGACTGGATTTCAACGACCCTGGGCACGGCTGCGTGGCGGGAGGCTACAAGGTCTGGTGCACGATGGACGGCGGTGAGCAGTGGCACGAGGGCGTGCTCGATATCCCGATCGACATGAGCCTGTCCGACCGGATCGGTTTTACCCGCGTGCGCTTCCAGGATGCCGAGCGCGGCTGGCTGGTCGGCAAGAACGGTTTGATCATGCGCACGGCGGATGGCGGGCAACACTGGCAGTACGTCACTCACCTGAGCCGGCTGCAGGGCCAGACCCTGACCAACGCCGAGCTCTGGGGGCTGACCATCGCCAATGGACGGGTGTGGGCCGCTGGCATCGGCTGGACGGGGGAGCAGACCTATGGCAGCAACTCGCTGAGGTCAGGGGGACTGGTGGTGTCCTGGGCGATCGAGCCCTGAGACCAGCTGCGCGTACCAGTGCGCGTAGGGGGTGTTGGCGACCATGCGCCGGTTGAAGTCGGCGGCGCCATCGTTCCACCATACCGGGCCGCGCTCGCCCAGCGCAGTCTTGGTGGCATCGACGGATTGGCGTGCAGCGTGCAGGCGAGCGGTATCATCGGCCGCCTTCGCCTGCTTCACCTCGCGCCGGGCGGCCATCAACCGGTCGACCAGCGCCTGGCGCTCATCCTCGGCCAGCGCCGGGTTGCTGCAGCGCCAGAGCCGGTCACGGACGACAAAGTAGCGCCCGTCGGGGGTTACAGGGTATTTCGACATGGCTCACCTTTCCCAGTGATGGGTCTTGCCGTGAGAGAGGGCTTGTCCCGTGGAATCGAGTTTGCTCCGTGGCAGGTTTGTCCTGTGGCAGGTTTGTCCTGTGGGAGCGGGCTTGTCCCGCGATGGGGCGCGGAGCGGCCCCAGAATTGAATGGGCGCTGGAAGAGCAACTGGCTGGATTCGGTGCTTCCTGCCGCCACCGCACAACACGGTAACCCTGCGCACCGGCGAGGGCTTCGCCCTCGATCGCGGCACGAGGCACGCTCCCACAGGGCCCGGCGACGCCGGGCCGGGGGCGAGTAGTACCTCGGTAGAAGACAGTTGCTCCCACATGCCCTGGCTGCGCCGGGCAGGGCATCGATCCTGCAAAGGTGCGGTCTTGTTCATTGCCTCAGCTCACGCAGCCCTGCCTTGGCCTCGACCGCCAGCGCCGCCACATCCAGTCCCAGCATTTTCCCCGCGCGCTTGATCACCCGCCCATCGGCGATCACCGTGTCCACATCCGCCGGGGTGGCGGACTGCACCACGCTGGCCACGGGATCCGCGACCGGGAACAGCCCCAGCCGGCGGCTGTCGATCAGCACCAGGTCGGCGCGCTTGCCCGGACTGATCGAGCCGATCTGCTCGCCAAGGCCCATCGCGTCCGCCGCGCCCTGGGTCGCCCAGTGCAGCACGTCGCGGGCGCTCATGCGCTGTTCGTCGCCGGTCATGCCGATGGCGAGGTTCAAGGCCGTCTGCATCAGCATGTAGGGATTGGCATTGCCCGACAACACCAGGGTGTCGATGCCCAGGCTGACCGGAATGCGGGCCTCATGCAGCGCCGCCACGGGCGCCAGGCCGTAGCCGACGCGCATCTCGGTCAGTGGCGTGATGCACACCGAGGCACCGCTGATCGAGATGCTGCGGATGTCATCGGCATCGGCATGGGTGGCATGCACCAGCTGCACCGAGGGCGTCAGCAGGCCGCGTTCGGCCAGTTGCTGCACGGCCCTTTTCTGCTGCATCTGGCGGCTTACCGCGATGTGAGTGGAGACCGGCAGGTGCCGAGCCTTGGCGTAGGCGAATTCGTCCTGCCAGAGCGACGCTTCGGTACGCTCCGGTCCACGAATCGCCAGGCCAAGGTCAAGGCGGCGGTAGTCGGGGCTGCGCAGCTGCGCCTGAACCCTCTCGATGTCCTTGAAGTCCATCGCCGCGGTGGCTGGCAGGTCCTGGGCGTAGCCATACCACAGCCGCGCGCGCAGGCCGCTGTCACGCAGCGCCTGCAGCTCGGCCTGGGCGAAGGCCGGGCCGCGCAGGTTGTGCGCCCAGCTGTTGACAGTGGTGATGCCGGCGTTGATCGCTTCGGCCAGGCCCAGGCGCACGCCCAGAGCGGTGAGCGCTGGGGTGAAGCGCTTGCTGCTGGCCAGCTGCGACTTGAAGAAGGGTGGCCCGCCGGGCTTGGGCGCGCTGCTGCGCAACAGGCTGTTCCACAGGTGCCAGTGGCCGTCGACCAGGCCAGGGATGAGGATCATGCCAGTGGCATCGAGCTCGGCCGCGCCGTTGCCTTGCAGCTGCTTGCCAACGGCCTTGATGGCGCCATCGTCGATCAGCACGTCGGCACCTTCAAGATCGCCGATCCCGGGATCCATGCTCAGTACTGTCGCATCTCGTATCAACAGGCGGCCAGGGCCGCGCGTGCCCGGCGTAGCGTTGTCGGCCAGGGCCGGCAGGGCCAGTCCGGCGCCTAGCAGCGATCCCAGTTTGAGCAGCGTGCGGCGGTCAAGGCCGGTCATGTCGGTCATCGGCTTCCTCCTTGAACGGGAATGGTCGGGGTCAGGTGCACCCATGCAGCTGACCGCGCATGGCAGTTGATGTTCATCCGTTTTCCGGGCGTGACACAGGTGTGTCACTCACGGGCCACCTGCGTCGCCGGTGCGTCGGCTGTCGCAGGGGCACCGTGCGCCTTTGAATCTCTTGATCCGGACCAGGCCGCTCTGGCACGGCGCTTTCAGCGCGGCAGCCAGGCATTGGCACAGGCGTTGCTCTTGTATGAATGCCCGCCACCAGGGTGCGGCCACTAATAAGAATCGGAGAGAGCACAATGAATCGGACTGGCCTGCTGTGCTGGCGCTCGACTGCCAGGGTGGATCATCCACCGACCGCCCGGGGACTGAACCTGCGCCTGGCGGCGTTGGTGCTGGCGCTGACCTGCCCACCGCTCGCGATGGCCGCCGAGGTCGACGGCAAGCGCATCGCCGCCGCCGATAACGAGCCCGGCAACTGGATGAGCCACGGGCGCACCTACGATGAACAGCGTTTCAGCCCCCTCACGCATATCAACGACAGCAACGTCAGCCAGCTTGGCCTGGCCTGGAGCTACAAGCTGGACCTGGACCGCGGTGTCGAGGCCACGCCGATCGTGGTCGACGGGGTGATGTACACCACAGGTCCCTTCTCGGTGGTCTATGCCCTCGACGCCCGCGACGGCACGCTGCTGTGGAAATACGACCCGCAGTCCGACCGCCAGCGCGCCGGCGAGGCCTGCTGCGATGCGGTCAACCGCGGCGTGGCGGTCTGGCAGGGCAAGGTCTACGTCGGTGTGCTCGACGGTCGCCTGGAAGCCCTCGACGCCAAGACCGGCCAACGGGTGTGGTCGGTCGACACGCGCAACGACAAAGCGCGCAGCTACACCATCACCGGTGCTCCGCGGGTGGTCAACGGCAAGGTCATCATCGGCAACGGCGGCGCCGAATTCGGCGTGCGCGGCTACGTCACCGCGTACGACGCCGGGACCGGCAAGCAGGCCTGGCGCTTCTTCACCGTGCCCGGCGACCCGAAGCTGCCGCCCGAAGACAAGGCCATGCAGATCGCCAGCAAGACCTGGCATGGCGACGCGTTCGTCGAGCAGGGCGGCGGTGGCACGGCCTGGGACTCGTTCGCCTACGACCCTGAGCTGAACCTGTTGTACATCGGCGTCGGCAACGGCTCGACCTGGGACCCGAAATGGCGCAGTCAGGCCAAGGGCGACAATCTGTTTCTGTCGAGCATCGTCGCGGTCAACGCCGACACTGGCGAGTATGCCTGGCACTACCAGACCACCCCCGGCGATGCCTGGGACTTCACCGCCACCCAGCACATGATCCTCGCCGAGCTGCCGATCAACGGCAAGCAACGCAAGGTGCTGATGCAGGCACCGAAGAACGGTTTTTTCTACGTGCTCGACCGCGCCACCGGCGAG
>NZ_DATELE010000041.1:0-3887 GCF_035277045.1 Pseudomonas sp.
AACTGTCTTCCACCGAGGTGCTCACAACCCCCGGCCCGGCAGCGCCGGGCCCTGTGGGAGCTGGCTTGTCCTGCGATGGGCCGCGCGGAGCGGCCCCGGCAGTCTCGGATCTGACGCATGCCTCCAGAGACACCGCGTGGCCTGGCCGAGGCAATCTTCGCTACCCCACCAAATGCAGGAAATGCATGTGCCGTTCATAGTGATCAAGAATATCCCCGATCACTTCATCCTTCGACCAACCCATCACATCATGATCCTGCCCGCCTTCGCGCAGGTGCACTTCGGCGCGGAAATACTTGCGCTCCTCACCGGGTGAATCGCTCATGACAAAACTCGGCGTGGCATACGCATGGGGCCGGATCTCGTAGATGAACTGATCCTCGGTAGGCCCGACCTTGAGGCTGACACTGCCCTCCTCGCCCTCTTCCACCGTGCAGTCATACCCTTGCCGGCGCCATTCCTCGGCCACCGACACGCAGGCCGGCCGCGCCACCTCGGTGATGAAGCGCTCGACATGAGACCGCCTTGGGAACATCGCCAAGGTGCGCAGACGCCGTTGCCAGTTGCCCGCCGCGCGCGAGGCAGTCGGCGAGATGGCCAGGGCCTGGTGGCGCAGCCCACGCTTGGTGGCATCGAGCTTGAGCGCCTTGAGCAGTCCGCGCATGCTGAACAGCAGGCAGAGGGTAAAAGGCAACGCACTGGCAATGGTCGCGGTCTGCAAGGCCTTGAGCCCATCTGCCAGCAACAGGGCGATGGCCACCAGGCCCATGCTCGAGGCCCAGAAGATGCGCTGGCGGATCGGGGTGTTTTCCTCGCCGCCCGAGGCCAGCATGTCGACCACCATGGCGCCGGAGTCGGCGGAGGTGACGAAGAACACCACCACCATCACCACCGCCAGCACGCTGATGGCGCTGGAGAACGGGAAGTGCTGGAGAAACGCGAACAGTGCCAGCGAAGTATCCTGCTCGACCGCCGCGGCCAGGTCCGTCAGCCCATCGGTGAGGATCATGTGGATCGCGGTATTGCCGAACACGGTCATCCACAGCAGGGTGAAGGCAGTCGGCACCAGCAGCACGCCGGTGACGAACTCGCGGATGGTGCGGCCACGCGAGATCCGCGCGATGAACAGCCCCACGAACGGCGACCAGGCCAGCCACCAGCCCCAGTAGAACAGGGTCCAGCCGCCGATCCAGTCACTGGGCTGGTAGGCGTAGAGGTTGAGCGTGCGGCTGACGATCTCGCTCAGGTAGCCGCCGGTGTTCTGCACGAAGGTCTGCAGGATCAGCACGGTCGGGCCGAGCAGGATGACCATCAGCATCAACAGCACCGCCAGGCTCAGGTTGAGTTCCGACAGCCTGCGAATGCCCTTGTCCAGCCCTGACACCACCGACAACGTGGCCAGCGCCGTGGTGCCGATGATCAAGGCGATCTGCACCGGGATCGACACCGGCACGCCAAACAGCGAGTTCAGCCCGGTATTGATTTGCGCCACGCCAAAACCCAGCGACGTCGCCACGCCCAGCACCGTGCCGATGATCGCGAAAATGTCGACGGCATGCCCGATGGGGCCATGGATGCGCTCCCCGATCAGCGGGTAGAGCGCCGAGCGCAGGGTCAGCGGCAGGCCGTGGCGATAGCTGAAATAGGCCAGGATCAGCGCGACGATGGCGTAGATCGACCAGGCGTGCAGGCCCCAGTGGAAGAAGGTGATCTTCATCGCCTCGCCCGCGGCCGCCACGGTGCCACCCTCTTCTATCGGCGGCTTGAGGAAGTGCATCACCGGTTCCGCCACGCCGAAGAACATCAGGCCGATGCCCATGCCGGCTGAGAACAGCATGGCGAACCAGGTGGTGCTGCTGTAGTCCGGGGTGCTGTGGTCCGGGCCCAGCTTGATATCGCCATAGCGGCTGACGCCCAGGAACACCACCGTGCACAGGATGACCGCCACGGCGAGAATGTAGAACCAGCTGACATTGGTGATGATCCAGTCCTGGATCACGCTGAACAGCGCCTGGGCGCTTTCGTGGAACACGCTGGCGTAGAGCACCAGCAGCAACAGCAGTATCGCCGAGATCCAGAAGACTGGCGGGTTGACGTTGGACGGTGTGGTTTCGGGGTCGTTCTTGTTGGGCATACGGGGTTGTCTCCTCGACAGTGTTGCAGGCATCCCTGGAGTGGCTCCAGCCTAGGGTGTGACACATATCGGCCGCCATCGTTTAGCCGTCGAGGCGGTTTCAAAGCATCTACACTGGCAAACGGACAGGTTTCGCGGCAGGTAGGCCCTTATAAATAGAAAAAGCGAGGGTTTCCCATGCACCAGCACACCACCGCCTTGCTCAGCACCCTGACCCTCTCGCTGCTCGCCAGCGCCGCGCTGCATGCCGCCGACCTGCCCAAGGCCATTGGCGCCGGCGAAGGGCAGCTGGACATCATTGCCTGGCCGGGCTACATCGAGCGCGGCGAGAGCGACAAGGCCTACGACTGGGTGACAGGCTTCGAAAAGGAAACCGGCTGCAAGGTCAACGTCAAGACGGCAGCCACCTCCGACGAAATGGTCAGCCTGATGACCAAGGGCGGCTACGACCTGGTCACCGCCTCGGGCGACGCCTCGCTGCGGCTGATCGCGGGCAAGCGCGTGCAGCCGATCAACACCGCCTTGATCTCGCGCTGGGACAGCGTTGATCCACGGCTCAAGAACGCCCCTTGGTACACCGTCAGCAACCAGACCTACGGCACCCCCTACCAGTGGGGCCCCAATGTGCTGCTGTACAACACCGAGACCTTCAAGACACCGCCCACCAGCTGGGGCGTGCTGTTCGAGCCGCAGACCCTGCCCGACGGCAAGTCCAACAAGGGCCGCGTGCAGGCCTACGACGGCCCGATCTATATCGCCGATGCCGCGCTCTACCTCAAGAGCACCAGGCCCGAACTGGGCATCCAGAACCCCTACGAGCTCAACGAGACCCAGTACCAGGCTGTGCTCGATCTGCTGCGCGCCCAGCACAGCCTCATTCACCGCTACTGGCACGACGCGACGGTGCAGATGAGCGACGTGAAGAACGAAGGCGTGGTCGCCAGCAGCTCCTGGGCGTACATGGTCAACGGCCTCAAGGCCGACAAGCAGCCCGTCGCGTCGACCATTCCCAAGGAGGGCGCCACCGGCTGGGCCGACACCACCATGCTGCACGCCGACGCGCGCCACCCCAACTGCGCCTACAAGTGGATGGACTGGTCGCTGCAGCCCAAGGTGCAGGGCGACGTGGCGGCCTGGTTCGGCTCGTTGCCCGCGGTGCCGGCCGCGTGCCAGGGCAACGCGCTGCTGGGCGTCGAGGGCTGCAAGGCCAACGGGGCGGAGCAGTTCGAGAAGATCGCGTTCTGGAAGACGCCGCAGTCCGAGGGTGGCAAGTTCGTGCCTTACAGCCGCTGGACCCAGGACTACATCGCGATCATGGGTGGGCGCTGAATGCCCCTGGCCGTCCAGTTCACCGGGGTGTCCCGGCTATTCGGCGAGGTGAAGGCCGTCGATCAGGTGTCGATCGACATCGAGGACGGCGAGTTCTTCTCGATGCTCGGGCCCTCGGGCTCGGGCAAGACCACCTGCCTGCGCCTGATCGCCGGGTTCGAGCAGCCCAGCGCCGGCTCGATCCGCATCCACGGCGCCGAGGCGGCGGGCCTGCCGCCCTATCAGCGCGATGTGAACACGGTGTTCCAGGACTATGCCCTGTTCCCTCACATGAATGTGCTCGACAACGTGGCCTACGGGCTGAAAGTCAAAGGCGTGGCCAGGGCCGAACGCCAGGCCCGCGCCGAGGAAGCTCTGGCCATGGTCGCCCTGCCAGGCTACGGGCCGCGCAAGCCGGTGCAGCTGTCGGGTGGGCAGCGCCAGC
>NZ_DATELE010000042.1:0-2276 GCF_035277045.1 Pseudomonas sp.
GTGCACGCCGATGTACTCGCCTTTGCGTCCATAACGCAGAGCCCGCCAGTAGTTTTCCTGGGTAATCCAGCGGATCTCGCGGCTGAGGTTCGGGACATCGTAGTGCGGCACGGCGCAATGCTCGACCAGATGGCGAAACAACGCGGCGATGCACAGCGTGTCTTCAAGGCGTGGACAGGCATCGGTCATGCGCAGCTCGACCGTCGGGAATCTATGGGAAGGCCGGATCGCCCACCACATCGCCCCATCGACGGCCAGCGCGCCGGTGCGCTGCAGCAAGGCGCGGTAGCGTTGATAGGCGCTCCAGTCCGCCAGCGGTTCAGGCAGTCCCATGTGCGGCCACTCGCCACACATTACCCTGCGATAGCTCATGTACCCAGTGACCTGGCCGCCCCACAGCGGCGAGGAAGTGCTGAGGATCAGCAGCAGCGGGGTCCAGTACAGCACCCGGTTGATCAGCTGTATCCGGTCACAGCCGTCCGGCAACCCGACGTGAACGTGCAGCCCGGACAGCAGGCTGCGCCGGGCCACATGCTGGTAGTCGTCGAAGACTTGCCGGTAGTGCGCCGAAGGCCGCGGCTGCTGGCGCGCCCACAAGGCCGAGGGATGGCTTGCGGCGCAGTAGAGTCCCACGTTCTCCTCGGCGAGCGCGGTGACCAGCCCTCGGCGGCTGCTGGTGAAAAACTCACGCGCCTGGTGCGTGTTGGCAAAGACTGGCGAGGCGATCTCGATCTGGCTGCGGAACATTTCCTCGGCCAGGTACTGGCCGATCACATCGCGGCACAGCTTTACGATCCTTGGCGAAGGCCGCGCGACAACCTGGCCGCTGGTGCGGTCGACAAGCAAGTACTCTTCTTCGATACCGAAGTCGCAGGGGCGGGCCATGGCAGGGGCCCGGTCAGGTGCTGCGGGTCACGGTCAGGGCCACCGCGGCAATGCGCTCGACCTCCCTGTAGCCGGGCTCCTCGAGCTGCTCGCCGAAGACGTCCGGATCCAGCTCCCGGTAGTGCCACTGCCACTGTGGGCCGCTCAGGCGCAAGCGGACGGCCTCAAGCAGAGCATCCTTGCCTTCGACGATGGCAACGCCCGTATAAAGCAGCAGGGAGCCGCCGGGGCTCAGTCGGGGCAATGCCTGTTCGACGATCCTCAGCGATAATTCAGCGCCCAGGGCGCCCCCGCCATGACGGTACAAGCGCTTGCTGGTGTCGAGCATATAGGGAGGGTTGGCCACGATGAGGTCGAAGGTGCCTGCCACGCCGTCGAGGATATCGCTCTGGGCGACGGTCACGTTGCCCAGGCCGGCCAGCGCGGCGTTCACAGCGGTATAGCGCAGCGCCAGCGGATTGATGTCCACCGCCGTGACCTGGGCGTGGCGCGCCGCCGAGGCGATCAGCAAGGCACCGGCACCGGCGCCGCAGCCAATGTCCACGGCATGCTCGACCGCCTTGAAATGATGCTGCAGGTGGTCCTGGATCACGTGGGCAAAGCGGTAGCTGTCCGGCCCGAAGAACACGGCGTCCTCTTGCTGCGTGGGATAGCCGGCATGCACCAGCAGCAGGTCATCCAGGTTCGACCAGCGTACCCGGCTACGCAGCAGGTCGCCTTCCCGGTCAAGTACCTGTGCCGCGGTCATCTGGGCGACCTCGTCAGCGGACAGCAGGCTGGCCGGAAACGGCCGGTTCCAGCCAAAGACATCGCGCAGGGTGCTGGCCTGTTTGCTGCCGCGGGCATTGTTACGGGCCTGGGTAAGGGGCGTCACGCAGGTGAACTGATAGCCATCGGCTTGCAGTCGGCGGCCAAGTTGCAGCAAGGCTTGGTCGGTTTGGATCTGTTCGTCGTTCAGGGTCATCAGCGAGGTCCTTCATGGGCCAGACCGGTTATCCGGGCGTAAGCCTGGGTCGCGAGCAGCCCCTCGGGCAAGGCATGGCGGTTCCCGGCCATCATTTCTATCAGGGTGTCCAGTTGCTGTGGCGCGCGTTGTCCCGGGGCCGTCGGAGGCTGGGTCTGCGCTTCCCATTTGCCAGGCGGCAGGCGCCTGCCAGGCGGTGCTCGCCAGTCTCCCGCGATCCAGTCGTACCACAACTGCATCTCGTAAGCGGTGAACACACCGAACATCGGCGCGGTGGGCCCTTCGATCATCCGCCAGAAGCGGCTCAGCGTCGGGTCCTGATCGCGGGTGATCCAGCCTTGGACGACCAGCGCGTCCAGAAATGCCGGCATGCTGCCAGGCTCGGCAAGCCACTGGTTGATGGTGCGCCCTTGTAGCTTGCAGTAGT
>NZ_DATELE010000043.1:0-3248 GCF_035277045.1 Pseudomonas sp.
CCGCCACGATCGCCGAACTGGCCAACCTCGCCATTTCGTCCCTGAAGGAGGATACCGAGCTGACCCAGAAACTGCAGGCCGCCTCCACCAGCGGCACATCCGGCGCGTTCGACATCATGCCCTGCCTGCAGCGCGAGGACGACATCGTCATGTACGACCATGCGATGCGTTTCGAGCATAGCGCCTCGAGCGGCGGCTTCTGGTTCTGGAGCTGGTCGATGAAGGAGGTCAGCTTGAACCATGTCGCCAACGAGAGAACGCTCAACTTCTCGCATTACCTGAATGTTGAACAGGCCATCAAGGCGAAGCTGGGCGCCAACTCCAACGCCTTTTTCACCAACCTGCAACTGGACTGACCTAGCGGATCACCGCGGAGGATCACGCATGGATGATTCGACATGGCAGCTGTATCGCAGCGCAGGAACACTCATGGTGTTTCCCGCAAGCTTGAGCGAGCCGGAGAGGCAGGACATTCTTGACAGCCTGCTGCTCGCGCAACTGGTCGCCAACAAGCAGCATGACCCCTACCAGGCTTCCAGCCAATGGCGGCGGAACTGGGCGCACACCATGGACCTGCTGCACTGGACCGTGACCGCCTCAACGGGCCAGGAGGAGCCGCAAGAGCAACCCTTCACCCTGGCCTCGCTGCTTGCGCACACGCTGGGTGCATTACCTGGACCAACCCCAGCCACGCTGCTCGCCGACCTGGGAACGACCCACGTGAAGGCACTGGAGGCCTACTGCATCCGACGTCATGCCGAGTCGACACAACTGAAGCTCAGCTTTGGCCTTGCCCGCAACGCCTGGCTGATACACCTCGCCAGCATCGCGTTCGAGACCGCCGCACCTCTGGATGAACACTGGCTGTCGCACACGCACCAGGACAACGGGCACAGAGCACTGACGGTCACCCGAACGTGCACAACCCTGACGCTTGCCTCCGATTACGCCGCAGAGCGTAGCAAGGTGATCACGAGCCTGGGGAGCAGGCGCAGCCGGGAAATCGAGAGGATCCCGCTGACAACCCAGTCATGAGCCCCAGCCTGGCCGGAATACCGGCCAGGTTTTTCAATGATGCTCGCTCAGGGCTTCTCAGCCCGCTCCTTCAAGGCCCTGAGCGTATTGAACGGCGCATCAACGACAAATTTGTTGGCCACCCAGGACGGCACGCTGCCGCCCGGCTCCGTATGCACCTGATAGGTCACCTCGGTGCTGTCGCCCTTGGGCACCAGCCTCCAGAAGCCCTCAACCTGGGAAACGCGCACAAAGCCCTTCGTGTCCGGCAGGTACGCCGGCTGTCCCTCGAGTTTGCGCACCAGGCTGCCATCCGCTTCCTGCACCGTGGTCACATGCAGGACCGAGTCACGCGGCGTCACCGGCCAAGGCGTGTTGAACTGCGTATAGGTCCAGCTCTGGTCGCCTTCGTGCTTGAGCAGTCTCTGCGACTTGCACTCGTGGATCCAGGCACAGGCGCCCGCCACATCCTCCTGCAGTGCCTTGATCCTGGCCAACGGCGCCTTGATCAGCGCCACGCCACGGTAGGCCTTGTAAGTCGAGCCCGACACCTCGCTCAGCGAGACCTTGATGCCCTGCTCATCCTTTGCCACCTGCCAGCTTTCAGCCTGCGCGGCCGAGGCCAGCACCGCCCCCACCCCACACAGCAGCGCTACACACCTGAACGATCTCATCATCTTGTTCCTTGTTGTCGAAGATCGGGACCCTCATGCCGCTGTCACCTGCTCAAGCCAACCCAGAAGCCTGATGGCATCGTCACTGTCGCTGCCGCATACCTCCACATCCGCCTTGAACCCGCCACACACCGCCGGACGCTCGGGCTTGCCAAACAACCCACAAAGATTGGCCACCGACAGGTGCAGGCAACGCTCCCCCGCCGGCTTGCCCGCAGGCATCCCCGGAATCGGCGAGCTGATGGAAGGGGCGATGCAGCAGGCGCCACAGCCCTCACGACATTTCATGGCAACAGGTTCCTCGAGCAGAACGAATGAGAGTGTCTGGATAGTAACCGGACAAACAAGTGTTTGAAATTGCTGGCAGGATGAAATCCGCAGTGACCTGGCGGTCAGTGGTCGGCTACTGCCGAAACTCGAAATCGATGGCCGCACCTTCGACATCGCGGCGGCTGTCGTTGCGCAGTTGCAGGTCCATCTCATTGCTGATCAGGCGACCGTTGAGCTGGAAAGGCGTATCGGGGGCCGGTTTTTCGGTGAACATGGCGGGCAGCACCGGCTTGCGCGCCAGCGGGGCCGTGTCGACCTCGGGCTCGAGCTTGTTGACCATGCTGGCGGGCAGGCTCAAGTCCAGCTTCGCCTTGGGCAAGGGTTTGCTGGCCGGGGTGGCGGACGCCTTGCGCTTGCTCCTGGAGACCTTGGCCGGTGCCTTGCGTGGTGCCGAGGCCTGTTTGCGCGGCGCGGAGGCGGCGCTGCCGGACTTTTCATGCCTGGCGGCAGGCTTGTCCGCGGACGAGGACTGGGAAGCATGCGCCGGGCCTGCCGCGCACCAGAACGGCGCCATGCACACGAGCAATACGAGAGAACGCAAGCACTTCATGGGCAACCATGGCCATCTGCCAAAACCCTATGCTCGCCGTTCCTGACGCCCGTGGCAAGTCTAGAGCGAAGCGCCGGCCGTCTCCTGGCACAACTGGCTGGCCAGCAGGCCGAGGGTCATCACGGCGCGCTCTGCCTCCTTGTTCCATGGAATGCCGCAGTTAAGGCGGATGCAATGGTTGAATTGCTCGGTATTGCTGAAGATCAGTCCCGGGGCGATGCTGATGCCTTGCTGCAGCGCGCGCACGTGCAGTTCCTGCGTGTTGACCCGCCCCGGCAGGCTCACCCAGAGGATGAAACCGCCGGTTGGCCGGGTCATCTGCGTGCCCTGCGGAAAATGCTGCTGCACGGCGAGCTGGTAGGCGCTGAGGTTCTTGCGGTACTCCTGCCGGATATACCTCAGGTGCCGGTCGTAGCCGCCGTTTTCGAGGTACGACGCCACACCCATCTGCGTCACGCTGCAGGCCGAGTGGGTCGTGAACGTCTGCAGGCGCTGGATCTCGTCATGGTAACGCCCAGCGACCATCCAGCCGATCCTCACGCCCGGCGACAGGGTCTTGGAGAAGCTGGAGCAGTAGATCACCCGGTCCAGCCGGTCGAACGCCTTGAGCGCCTTGCTGCGCCCCTGCTCGAACATCAGCTCGCCGTAGATATCGTCTTCGACGATCTGGATATCGAAGT
>NZ_DATELE010000044.1:0-3648 GCF_035277045.1 Pseudomonas sp.
GCACGTCAATGTGCGTGCCATCGCTGAGATTCTCGTCATGCGAACGGTGATGAAGATTTGGGTCTGCCCAATCCCAAAAAAGATCGCCTCGCTTTCTCATGGTTCCTCCAGATCCACCGGTCGAGTTGTACAGCCGTTAGACAACCATAACGGAACTCTCAGGGTCGGCAACTGTATTCGCCGATTTTGCGGAGAAGTCGGACCATCGGTGCGCCCGGTTCCGGACCCCCCTATTTATTGAAGCCGCCAGGGAGCGGCCTTGGAGTAGTCATGCCTGAACAAAGCCAATTGCACCCAGACCTGGCGCGCATCTATGACATTTTCGGCCTGCACCACTCGCAGCCGATCAACGTTCTAGAGGTCAACGTCCGGAACACAAAGCGCTTCTCCGACCTTCTTCAGGCAGTGGAGAGTACATTCCTGATGGTGCCTGGCACACCCTCTGACGAGCCCGAAGATGAAGGCTTTCCGGTTGACTATGAATGCCTGGTCAATCGATGGGGCTCAACGCAGGAGGAGTACATAGAGCAGTTTCGGGCCGCACTCGGGCATCTCAACGGCAAGAGCCGCACCATCACGTTGTCCGGCTGCGAGTTCACCGAAGACGACCTGCTCCGAACAGCGGTGCGGATGGTGCGGGGCGCCACCAGAATGAAGCAGCCACGCTGGGTGCTCATGATGGATGCCTTCTGCTGTGGATCTGGAGTTGCGCACGCGCTGTGCCGCCGTTTCGGCTTCGACCCAGACGAGGATCTGCGGAAATGACCCGCCTCGCCCTCTACCTCCTGCTACTGGCCACCCTAGCCGGCTGCCAAGGAGAGGCTGAATCAACCACGCGCATCGGTTCCGACTTCAAGGTCGACCGGCTCTTCAAAGAAGATGGCTGCACCGTGTACCGATTCCAAGACGGCGGCCGGGCACGGTACTTCACCAACTGCTCCGGCTCGACCCAGTGGGAAGAGAGCTGCGGCAATAACTGCACCCAGCCGAGCGGCGTCACTGGCGGCAATCACCACGCCGGTACCGAGCGCCAGCTCTCCCCGCACGAAACCCAACCCGAACCCACACCAGCTCAGGCACCTGGGCGCTGGATTGATGAGAGGTATCATCTGTGAGCGAATGGATCAAATGCAGCGACGAGCTTCCGCCAATCGACGTTCCTGTTTTTTTGCAGGCAGGAGGGATAACCGGAATTGGCGCAAGGGCGGATATCAATGATGGAAGTTGGGCTTGGGGTTGGGCGCTGAGCACTCCCATTTTCGATGAGGCAGGCTGGTACGTTGAAGGCTACGAGCTTGACGACTTCGAGCCAAGCCACTGGCATCCGCTGCCAACCCCTTTAGGAGATCAGCCATGACGGAACTGATCAAAGTCGCGACAGAGGACCTGGTCGGTGAGGCGCTGGCCTGGGCAGTGGCCAAGGCCGAAGGTTTGGACGTTCTGCTGGAGCCGCCGCAGTACGGCAACCCCTGGCGGGTGTTCGTGCGGCGCGTCGGCGAGGCCACCATCAGGATCGAGCGGTACAACCCCCAGGAGGACTGGGGGCTAAGTGGCCCGCTGGCTGTGAAATATCAGGTCTCGCTTATCCCGGAAGCCCATGAAGGGCCCGATGGCACTGAGATGTCGGAACGGTGGCGGGCCAGTGTTTACTACAAGGCTGGCGAGCACTATGGCACGGACTATTGCGGCACTGCCCTGATAGCGGCGTGTCAGGCAATAGTCGCAACTGAGTTCGGCGATACCGTCCAGGTGCCGAAGGAGTTAATGCCATGACGTCAGCTGCGAAGGTACTCGATCCCTGCAGCGCCAGCCGCATGATGTGGTTCGACAAGCAGGACCAACGCGCTCTGTTCGGCGACATCCGCGACGAGGAGCACCTGCTCTGCGATGGCCGAGTGCTGAAGATTGAGCCTGATGTGCTGATGGATTTCCGGCGTTTGCCCTTTGAGGCCTCAACCTTTCGCCTGGTCGTCTTCGACCCACCCCACCTGACACGCGCCGGGGTAGATAGCTGGATGCGCGCCAAGTATGGCGTGCTGACCAGCGACTGGCGGGAAGACATCCGCCAGGGCTTTGCCGAGTGCTTTCGTGTGCTGGAGCCCGAGGGAATTTTGATCTTCAAATGGAACGAGACCCAGGTGCTGGTGAGCGAGTTGCTGGCCCTGACAGATGAAAAGCCCCTCTTTGGCCACAAGTCCGGCAAGCGCGAGAAGACGCACTGGATCACCTTCATGAAGCGCCCCGCAGCCTAACCCCTTCCCCTGCAACTCAAGCCCGCCGACATGCGCGGGCGAGGATGACCTGTGCTCAAACAAATTGGAAAGCTCATCACCGAGCCGCTTCGCAAAGGCGACAAGCACCGTCCGCTGAAATGGCGGATGGGCATGCGTGTGAACCACATCCACCTGGCGCTCCACAGCGAATACCCGCGCATTTGGAACGTGATCGTGCTGGCCGGGCGACTGCTTATCTGCAAGCCCTTCGGGCATCGGTGGTCACGGTTCTCGCCGGTGAAGTACGGCGACTTCGGCGACTCGCGCATGTGCAAGGTCTGCCGCATCAGCCACGGCCACCACCGCGGCGTCGACACCTATCACGATACGCACCGGACCGGCGGCTGGACGAAGATCGGCAAGCCCTGACCACCAGCCTGCCTTCCTGCCCGACATAGGAGCCCAATCGCAATGCACACAGACAGAAATCAGCGCCGGCTGCTGGCCAAGCGGAACGCCAAGCAACCTTCGGCGCTCCGGCGCGTGCCGCAGGAAGAGTGGCCAGCCCTGCCGCCGCCGGGCCTTACCGAGGTCTGGCGGTCGCAAGCCTTCCTCGTCCAGGTCTTCGCCGAGCCCGACGGCTACCAGCGCATGAGCATTTGCCGGACGGCGCATAACGGCAGCACCTGGGTCGACCAGGTCACTTGGGACGAGCTCATGCGGCTCAAGCGCGAGTGCGGCCGCGGCGACCTGGATGCCGTCGAGGTCTTCCCGGCCGACCGCGACATCGTGAACGTCGCCAACATGCGCCACCTGTTCTTCCCGCCAGAGAGCCTGACCTTCAAGTGGTCGGCGTCGCGTTAACTCACCAACCTGCCGCCGCAGCGGCATGGAGACCCTTCCCATGACGAAAGAAGAACTGGCCAGCCTGCCCGAGAAGGTGCGCATCGCCACAGAGGCCGGTAAAGCGGCCGCAGCGGCCTGCACGAATGATGGCGGCAGCGCGAATCTGGACCGCGTCGTCATCCCCGTTCCAGGCCTGCGCGCCAGCCAGCTGCCCGGCCTGCCGGGCTACGTGCAGAAGAAGAGCCGCTACCACCAGCAGGGCATCCATCTCGATACCCCTTGGCCAGGCCAGGGCAACCAGCACAGCGCTGGCGTGCAAGCGATGTATCAGTCACTCAAGGCCCAGGGCGTCAACTGCTACGTCTACTACCAGGTCGATTGACCACCAACCTGCCGCCACCGGCGGCGTGGAGACATGCATGGAACACGAAGAAAGACCGCCGATTACCTACGAGTCAGACAAGGTGCCGGAGAAAAAGATGGCCGAGCTGATCGGCACAACCCCGCGCGCCCTTGAAGGCAAGCGTAGCCGCGGCGTGATCCCGGAAGGGGTATGGAAGAAATTCGATGGCAGGATTTTTTACAGCAT
>NZ_DATELE010000045.1:0-2665 GCF_035277045.1 Pseudomonas sp.
GCATGGACTTGGACGCCAGCGGCGCGCTCAACGAGTCGCGCACCGTGCGCGGCCGTGCGCTGGTGGCCTACGAGGACCGCCAGTACTACTACGACCAGGCGAGCAGCCGCATGCCGCTGTTCTATGGCATCGCCGAGGCCGATCTCAACGACCGCACCCTGCTTACCGTGGGCCTGCGCCACCAGCGCAGTGTGAACAACGGCTACTCGATCTTCGGCTTTCCGCGCTACACCAACGGCAAGGCACTGGACGTGTCGCGTTCCACCTCGCTGGCCCAGGACTGGAACCGTCATGAAAGCGACCAGACCGAGGTGTTCGCCGAACTGGAATACCAGCTCAATGAAGACTGGAAGAGCAAGACCTCGCTGACCCGCTCTGAAGGCGGTTTCGACCAGCGTGCGGCGCTGCCGCTTGGCGCCATCAACCCTCTGACGCAACGGGGCTCGGTGCTCTACCGCACGCTGTTCCGCCGTGACGAGGTGGTCGACACCGGCGTCGATACCAACCTTTCCGGCACCTTTCGCGCCTTCGGCCTGGAGCACTCGCTGATGGTTGGGGCCAACTGGTCAGACGAGGACCTGCACAGCAAGATCACCTACGTCACCAACGGCACGGCCATCGATGTCTTCAATCCCGATCCCCATGTTTTGCCCGAGCCTTCGCGCGATGGCTGGGAGACCATCAATGACAGCAATACACGGCGTTATGGCGTCTACGCGAATTCGCGTATTCGCCTCGCCGAGCCGCTGAGCCTGGTGCTGGGCGGGCGGCTGAGCTGGTACGAATACCAGACGCGCGAAATGGTCCATAACGTCAAGGCCTCCAACCGCCAGGACCACGAGTTCACCCCCTTCGTCGGTCTGATCTACGACCTCAGCGAGCAATGGTCGTGGTACGCCAGCTACGCCGACATCTTCCAGCCGCAGAGCGAGTACCGCACCGCAAGCGGCGCCTTGCTCGACCCCGCGGTCGGCAGCAACTACGAGACCGGCATCAAGGGCGAGCTCTACGATGGGCGCCTGAACCTCTCGGCGGCGGTGTTCTATATCAAGCAGAACGACGTAGCGGCCGAGGACACGGCCCCGGACCTGGACGGCCTCTGCCCCAGCAACCTGAGCGGAACCTGCTACCGCAACGACCAGGTGAAGCGCAGCAAAGGCTACGAGCTCGAAGCCAGCGGCGAGGTGCTGCCGGGCTGGCAGCTGTCGGCCGGCTACACCTTCAACATCACCCGCAATGCCTCGGGCGAACCGACCGACTACCAGACGCCGCGGCACATGCTGCGCGCCGCCACCACCTACAACCTGCCCGGCGACTGGAACCGCCTGACCGTCGGCGGCGGCGTCTCGGCGCAGAGCGGCTACAGCACCAACGACTACGGCCCGGAAGTCAGCAACCCCGGCCGCGCGGTGTACGACGCCCTGGCCACCTGGAAAATCGACGACCACTGGAAGGTGGGTGTCGATGTGAAGAACGTCTTCGACAAGAAGTACTACAAGTCGGTGGGCGAATTGCGCCGCGGCAGTTACTTCGGCGACCCGCGCACCTACATGCTGACGCTGCGCGGCGACTTCTGATTGCGCAAGTCGATGTCCTGGCTGCACACCTGGTGCAGCCTGAGCTGCGGATGGCTGCTGTGCGCGATCATGCTGACGGGCAGCTTCAGCGTGTTTCGCGAGCCGATCACGCGGTGGATGGAGGCCGCGCCGGTGGTGGCCGGCCTCGACAGCACCACGCCGCCGGCCGCTGCCGTGCCTGCGGCGTTGCGTTACCTGCAGTTGCACGGGCAGGGCGCCAGCTTCTGGCGGCTGGTGCTGCCGGAGAAGCCGGGCGATGCCCTGCAGGTGGCGTGGCGTACCGCCGATGGCGATCACGAGGCCGCGTTGCATCCGGTCAGTGGCCAGTTGCTACCCGGGCCCTGGAAGCGCGCCACCGAAGGCGGGCGCCACTTCATGTCCTTCCATTACATGCTGCAATGGCCTGCCCTGGGCTATTGGGTGGTGGGCTGGGCGTCGATGGGCATGCTCGTCGCGCTGGTGACCGGGGTGATCATTCATCGGCGGATCTTTCTGGACTTCTTTACCTTCCGACCTGGGCGCGGCCCCCGCGCCTGGCTCGATGCGCACAACGTCAGTGGTGTGCTGGCGCTGCCCTTTCACCTGATGATCGTCTACACGGGGCTGGCGATCTTCTACACCAGCTACATGCCCTGGCCGATGCACGCGGTCTACGGTACGGATGAAGGCGCCCATGCTCGCTTTCATGACGCCTTGGCGCAGGTCGAGCGCGCTGTCCCGAATGTACCGCGTGTCCCGCACGATCCTGCTGCCATGCTGGCGCAGGCGGGCACTTTGCTCGGGCAGCCGGTGGGCATGCTGGTGGTCATCCGCCCGGGCACGCAAGGGATGAAGGTGCAGGTTCATGGCCGAGCGGAGCCGGGCGTGGAAAGGCAGAGCCTGGTACAGCCCACAGGCAGCGTCACCTACGATGGCAACAGCGGCGAGTTGCTTGGCATTGTGCCCACCGACCCGCGGCAGCTGAGCGCTGGGGACCGGGTGCACCGCACGGTGGAGTCATTGCACTTCGCCGATTACGGGGGCTGGGGCATTCGCTGGCTGTATTTCCTGCTGGGGCTGTTGGGCACGGTGATGGCCGCCAGTGGCAC
>NZ_DATELE010000046.1:0-37755 GCF_035277045.1 Pseudomonas sp.
CGCAAGCAGGCCGACGTCCAGCAGGCTGAAATCGTCGCGTGCCTGGCCGCCAAAGCGCTCCAGCGCTTGCAGCACCTCGCCGAACAGCTGCTCCGGCTCGCGGTTGGCTGCCAGCACGTCGCGCAACCGCTCGACACCAAACAGCTGGTCCTGCGCATCGGGGGTATCGACCACCCCGTCGGAAAGCAGGAACAGCCGGTCTCCGGCGCGCAGCGTCAGCACCTCGGTACTGGCATCGAAACGCTCGGGAGGCAGGATGCCCAAGGGCAGGTGACGCGAGACCAGGGTCGCCAAGGGCCTGCCGTCGGCCGACAGCCGATAGCCATCGGGCATCCCGCCATTCCAGACCTCGACCGTTGCGCGCCGCATGTCCAGCTTGAGCAGCACGGCGCAGCAGAACATGTCGACCGGCAGGATGCGCTTGAGCTTGGCGTTCATCTCACGCAGGGTCTGCCCCAAGCCGAACCCTTTGGCGGTCATGCCGTAGAACATGTCGGCCAGGGGCATGGCCCCCACCGCCGCCGGCAAGCCATGGCCGGTGAAGTCCCCCAGCAGCACCTGCATGTCGCCCGACGGGGTGAACGCCGCCAGCAGCAGGTCGCCATTGAACAGCGCGTAGGGCGACTGCAGGTAACGGATGTTCGGCGCGGCCAGGCAGCCGGCATGCGCCACCTTGTCGAACACCGCCTTGGCGGCGCGCTGTTCGTTGAGCAGGTGCTGGTGGTGCCGGGCGATCTGGTCACGCTGGCGCAGCACGGTTTCCTGCAGCCGCCGCAAGCGGTCCATGGCGCGGATCCGCGCACCCAGGATCACCGGACTGTAGGGCTTGGCCATGAAGTCGTCCCCGCCGGCCTCGAGGCAGCGAACCAGACCGGCCTCCTCGTTCAGCGAGGTGAGAAAGATGATCGGCACCAGGACTTCCCCCGCCAGGGCCTTGATCAGGCGGGCGGCCTCGAACCCGTCCATCACCGGCATCAAGGCGTCGAGCAGCACCAGCTGCGGGCGCTGCTCCTTGAACAGCGCGACCGCCTCGGCGCCATCTTTGGCGGTGAACACGGTGTGACCCTGGCGGCGGACGATCTGCGCCAGCAGCATCCGGTCGGCCGCGCCGTCCTCGGCGATCAGGATGCGCAGCGCGTCGGCGTCGGGCATGCCAGGGCTCAACTGATGTCGAACAGCTTGTCGAAATTGGAGATCGCGAGGATCTTGCGCACATCCGAGCTGGTGTTGACCACCTGCACCTCGGCCCTATCGCCGCCAATGTGGTCACGCAGCAGCAGGAGCATGCCCAGGGCCGAGCTGTCCAGGTAGGTGGCTTCCTTGAGGTCGATGATGACCAGCGCCGGCCGTGGTTGCTGGCGCTCGTAGGCCTGTCTGAATTCCTGGTGCTTGCCGAAATCGAAACGGCCCTTGATCGTTATCGTCAAGCTGTTCCTGCCCGGGGAAAAAACGGATTCGACGGCCATGCGAGTGATCCCTTCAGAGATGGCGTGAAGGGAAGGTTTAGCAGTGAAATCGAAGTGAGGCAAGGCCGAGGATCGGGCGGCCCGGGGATCACTCCACCGAGTGGCGTGGCAGGCGCTGGGACAGTTCGTCGAGCAGGCGCTGCTCACGCTTGTCCTCGGCGCGGCGCGCTTCTTCGAGATAGCGCTGCACCAGCTTGCGCAACCCTTCCACACGGGCGTAGGCCTGCTGCCAGGTGCCGCGGGCATTGTTGAGGTTGTTCTGGTGCCAGACCAGGCTCTGACGCTGCTGGGTCATGGCTGTTTCAAGCTGGGCAAGAAAGCGTTGGTAGTTGAGCAGCCAGCTGCCATTGACGCCCTGACCGCCGCGGTTGACCCACTGCTGCTGATAGTCCTCGCGAAACCGCTCGAGCTCGGCCAGCTTGGCCTGCGCCTGGTTGACCTGCTGCTGGAAGTGCCCCAGGCGCTGCGCGGCCTTGCGCTCGGCTTCCTCGGCCATGTCGACCACCGGTGCCAGGCGCGCGCCTCGGCTAAGCTCCGCCATGCCCTATCAGCCCCCCGCCGCTGGCGCGAACACGCCCGCCAGCTGTCCACGGCTCTGGTCCAGGCTGACGTTGTCGTCCAGTGCCTGACGCAGGTAACCGACCAGCTTGGGCTGCAGGGCAATGGCCAGGTCGGTTTCCGCATCGCCGCCGGGCACGTAGGCACCCACGCTGATCAGGTCGCGGCTTTGCGATAGGCGCGACCAGAGCTGCTTGAACTTCTGCGCCTGGCGCAGGTGCTCCGGGCTCACCACCTGGGGCATGACCCGGCTGATCGACGCCTCGATGTCGATGGCCGGGTAATGCCCTTCCTCGGCCAGCCGCCGCGACAGCACGAAGTGCCCGTCGAGCACACCGCGCGCCGAGTCGGCGATCGGGTCCTGCTGGTCGTCGCCTTCGGACAACACGGTATAGAACGCGGTGATCGAGCCCCCGCCCTTCTCGCCGTTGCCAGCGCGCTCGACCAGCTTGGGCAGCTTGGCGAACACCGAAGGCGGATAACCGCGGGTGGCTGGCGGCTCGCCGATCGCCAGGGCGATCTCGCGCTGGGCCTGGGCGAAACGGGTGAGCGAGTCCATCAGCAACAGGACATTCTTGCCCTTGTCGCGAAAGTATTCGGCGATGCGCGTGCAGTACATGGCCGCGCGCAAGCGCATCAGCGGCGCATCGTCGGCCGGCGAGGCCACCACCACCGAACGCTTCAGGCCTTCCTCGCCCAGGATGTGCTCGATGAATTCCTTGACCTCGCGGCCCCGCTCGCCGATCAGGCCGACCACGATGATCTCGGCCTCGGTGAAGCGCGTCATCATGCCCAGCAGCACCGACTTGCCCACGCCGGTACCGGCGAACAGGCCCAGGCGCTGGCCACGGCCGACGGTCAGCAGGCCATTGATGCTGCGAATGCCGACATCCAGCGGCTGGCTGATCGGGTCGCGGTTGAGCGGGTTGATCACCGGACCGTCCATCGGCACCCAGTCCTCGGCCTTCATGCCGCCTTTGCCGTCCAGCGCGCGGCCGGCGCCGTCGAGCACCCGCCCCAGCATGCTCATGCCCATGGGCAGACGGTTGCTGTCGTCCAGCGGCACCACGCGCGCGCCGGGGGCGATGCCAGCGATGCTGCCGACCGGCATGAGGAAGACCTTGCCGGCGGAAAAGCCCATCACTTCGGCCTCGACGCGCACCGGGTGGTAGCTGTCATCGTTGATCACCACGCAGCGGCTGCCGACGGCAGCACGCAAGCCCTCGGCCTCGAGGGTGAGGCCGACCATGCGCAGCAGGCGACCTTCCACGACCGGCTGCGCGGGCAGGTCGACCACGTCGGCGTAGGCGCCCAGGCGCTTGGCGAAACTGGTGCGGTCAAGGCGCATCGTGGCTGTCCAGGTCGACCGACAGGTCGGGCGCGGCGGGATGCAGCGCCTGGTCATGCATCTGGTCGAACAGCTGCGCCAGGCCCTTCTCGATACGCGTCTCGATGCTGGCGTCGATGCGGCTGTGGGCCGTTTCGATGCGGCACCCACCCGGCAGCAGCGCCTCGTCTTCGAGCAGCTTCCAGTTTTCCTCGTGACGCTCGCGCAGGGCCTTGGCCAGCTCGAAGTCCTGGGGGTTGAGGTGGATACGGATGTTCTCGGCGCCCATCGGCAGCAGCTTGAGGGCCTCGCGCAGCACCTGGGTGATCTGGCTGGAGTCGGTGCGCAGCTCGCGGCCGATCACCTGACGGGTGACGTGCGCGACCAGGGTGACCATGGCCTTTTCGATCTGGGTGTCCTGCTCGGCGATCGGCTCAAGCAGATGGCCCATCAATTGTTCGAGGCTGGCAAGCTTGGCGGCCAGGGCCACTTCGGCCTCCTGGCGCACCTTGAGCTGGGTGCTGTGAAAGCCCTCGCGCTCGCCGGTGGCGAAGCCTTCGTTGTAGGCTTCCTCGCGAATGCGCTCGAGTTCTTCGAGGGTCAGCGGCTGGACTTCCTCGAGCGGCACTTCCTCGATTTCATCCTCGATGACCTCAGGCTCGGGCTCGGGCACAGGTTCTGGCCGCGGGTCGAAGCTGGGCAACGTCCAGACATCCAGGCCTTCCAGGTCACGGGCGCGGATCAGGTCGCTGGGGGGATTGGTGGACATATTGCTGGATTACTCCTGAACCGTTTAGCCGAAACCTGCACCGCCTCTATCAGGAGCGGCCGAAGCCGCTCCCGCGAGGATCAGATCATTTCTTCGCCGCCCTTGCCGCCGAGCACGATCTCGCCGGCCTCGGCCATGCGGCGGGCGATGGTGAGGATTTCCTTCTGCGCGGTCTCGACGTCGCTGACGCGGACCGGCCCCTTGGCCTCCAGGTCGTCGCGCAACAGCTCCGAGGCACGCTTGGACATGTTCTTCAGCACCTTGTCCTTGACCTTCTCGTCGGCGCCCTTGAGCGCCACCACCAGCACCTCCGAGGAAACCTCGCGCAGCAGCGCCTGGATGCCGCGATCGTCCACGTCGGCCAGGTTGTTGAAGACGAACATCAGGTCTTCGATCTGCTCGGACAGTTCGCCGTCGACCTCGCGGATCGAGTCCATCAGCTGGCCTTCGACCGAGCTGTCGAGGAAGTTCATGATGTCGGCCGCCCGCTTGATGCCACCCAAGGTGGTTCGCGCGGCATTCGAGTTGCCCGAGAACTGCTTCTCGAGAATCTGGTTGAGCTCCTTGAGCGCCGCTGGTTGCACGGTATTGAGCGAAGACACGCGCAGGATGATGTCCAGGCGCACCTTGTGATCGAAGTTGCTCAGCACCTCGCCTGCCTGATCGGGATCGAGGTAGGCGACGACGATGGCCTGGATCTGCGGGTGCTCGAAGCGGATGACATCGGCCACGGCACGCGGCTCCATCCACTTCAGGCTGTCCAGGCCGCTGGTGTTGCCACCCAGCAGGATGCGGTCGATCAGGCCGTTGGCCTTGTCCTCGCCCAGGGCCTGGTTGAGCATCTTGCGGATGTAGCCATCCGAGCCCACGCCCAGGCTGGTCTGCTCACCGACGACCTCGACGAACTCGCCCATCACCTGCTCGACCTGGTCGCGGTGGATGGTGCCCATCTGCGCCATGGCGACACCGACCCGCTGCACTTCCTTCGGGCCCATGTGCCGCAACACCTGGGCTGCATCGGTCTCGCCCAGGGACAGCAGGAGAATGGCCGCCTTGTCGACGCGGCTCAGCTTGGCGGTAACGGCTCGGTTATCACTCATCGGCGTTGATCCACTCTTTGACGACCTGGGCCACGCGGCCCGGGTCTTCGGCCACCAGGCCCTTGATTGCGTTCAGCTGTGCCTCGTAACCCTCGGTCGGGCTAGGCAACAGAATGCTTTGCGGGCCACCCAGGCTGACGCGGTCGTTGGCCAGTTCGCCATCCAGACCGATCATCCCGCCCAGTTCCATGTCGCGGTCGCTGGCGGCGGCCTGCTTGCCGCCACCGGTAATGTTGTTGAGCACCGGGCGCAACACGCCGAACACCAGCACCAGGATGAACAGCACGCCCAGCGCTTGCTTGACGATGTCCCAGAACCACGGCTGCGAGTAGAACGGAATCTCGGCGATCACCTCGCCACGGTCGGCGGCGAACGGCACGTTGATCACGCTGACACTGTCGCCACGGCTGGCATCGAAGCCCACGGCGTCCTGGACCAGGCGGGTGAAGCGCGCCAGGTCCTCGGCCGTCCACGGGGTACGGGTCGCCTCTCCGGAAGCGGCGTCGAGCTTGACCTGATCGTCGACCACCACGGCCACCGACAGGCGGGTCAGACGACCCTGCTGCTGGCGGGTATGGCTGATGGAGCGGTCCAGCTCGAAGTTCTTGGTCGACTGCTGACGCTTGTCGGCCGGGTACGGCGCGAGCATCGGCTGGCCGGTGGCCGGGTCCATGATCTGCTGGCCATTGGCGTCGAGCAGCGGCTGGCCTGGCTGGATCGCACCCGCGGCGCCTGCGGTGCCACCGGTGGTCTGCGGTGCGCTGGCCGGGCCCGGCGGCTGGTTGCTCAGGGCACCCGGCACGCCTTGCGAGCCCTGGCCGCTGGAGCGTTGTTCTTCGACCGACTGTTCGCTGCGCAGCGCGGGCTGGTCAGGATTGAACTGCTCGGAGGTCGACTCGACGGCGCTGAAGTCGACGTCGGCCGACACTTCGGCCTTGTAGCGGTCGTTGCCCAGTACAGGCTGCAGGATGTTGTGCACACGTTGGGTGAGCATGCCTTCCATGCGGCGGCTGTAGTCGAACTGCTTGCCGGCCATGGTCAGCTCGGTGTTCTGGATCTGCTCGGACAGCAGGTTGCCCTTCTGGTCGACCACGGTGACCTGGGACTTGTCGAGCTCGGGCACGCTGGCGGCAACCAGATTGACGATGGCCGCCACCTGGCCTGCTTCGAGCGAGCGGCCGGCATACATTTCAACCAGTACCGAGGCACTCGGTTTGCGCTCATCGCGGACAAACACCGAGCTCTTCGGAATGGCCAGGTGCACGCGCGCGGCCTTGACGTTGTTCAGGCTCGACACGGTGCGCGCCAGCTCGCCTTCCAGTCCACGGCGATAACGGGTCGCCTCCATGAACTGGCTGGTGCCCAGCCCCTGCTCCTTGTCGAGGATCTCGAAGCCTACGTTGCCGTCGCTCGGCGCCACGCCGGCGGCGGCCAGCTTGAGGCGCGCACGCGACAGGTCGTCGGCCTTGACCAGCAGCGCGCCGGAGTTGGGCTCAACGTTGTAGGGAATGTCGGCAGCCGCCAGGGTGTCCATGATCTGCTTGGTGTCCATGCCCGACAGGCTGCCGTACAGCGGCCGGTAGTCGGGCTGCTGGGACCAGAGCACCACGGCGAAGCCGATGGCCACGCTCGCGGCCAGGCCGACCAGCAGGCCAACCTGACGCAACATGGGCATGCGCGAGATGTTTTCCAGGAACGACATGCCGAACAGCGGCGGCTTGCCACCTGACGGGCTGTTCTTCGCGGGCATGTTGTCGGAGACTGCTTCGGCCATGACTTACTTTGTCCTCAAACCGGCATCTGCAAGATGTCTTGGTACGCCTGGACCACCTTGTTACGCACCTGGGTCAGCGCCTGCATCGACACCGTGGCTTTCTGCGAGGCGATCATCACGTCAGTGAGGTCGACACCGCTCTTGCCGATTTCGAAGGCGCTCGCCAGCTGCGAAGCCGCCTGCTGGGTGTCGCTGACCTTGTTGATGGCCTGGCCGAACAGGTCGGCAAAACTGTTCGAGCCCATCTCGGGCGCGGCGGCAGTCTTGGGCAGCGACATGGCGTCGGCTTGCATGGCCCGCATGTCCAGCATCAATCGATTGAATTCAACACCTTGGCTCATGGAATCTTCTCTATGGGGGCCGCATTTTTTTGACACTACGCAGCGGCTAGGCAGGAACTAGCAACAAGAGTGCCAGCCCAGCCCACAGCAATATTAAAAACGGATCGGGAGGGGTCAGCCGTAGAGGCTGGCCTCGACGTCGAAGCCGGCGTCACGCATCTGCGCCAGCTTGTAGCGCAAGGTGCGCGGACTGATGCCCAGTCGCTCGGCCGCCTCCTTGCGCCGGCCCCGCTCGGCGCGCAGGGTGTCGATGATCATCTGGAATTCATGGCGCCGCAGGTCATCGCCCAGGCCACTGGCCGCACCGGCCTGCTCGCTCGCCACGGGGGCGGGTTCGGGCTGTGGCGCAGAGGGCGACAAGGGGATGACGCCGGCCAGACAGAAATCCGCCGCCTCGATCACCCCACCCTGCTGCAGGATCAGCGCGCGTTGCAGCGCGTTGTCCAGCTCGCGCACATTGCCCGGCCAGGCATGGTCCTGCAGGCAGGCGCGCGCCGCGTCGGAAAGACGCACCTGCACATGCTTCATCTTGCGCGCATGACGCGCCAGCAGGCGCTCGGCCAGCGGCAGGATATCGGCGCTGCGCTCGCGCAGGGGCCGCCAGGCCAGCGGGAATACCGAGAGCCGGTAGAACAGGTCTTCACGAAAACGCCCCGCGGCCACTTCACCGGTCAGGTCCCGGTTGGTGGTTGCCAGCACGCGGATATCCAGGTCGATCGGCTTGCGCCCACCGACCCGTTCCACTTCGCGCTCCTGCAACACGCGCAACAGCTTGGCCTGCAGTCCCAAAGGCATTTCGGAGATCTCGTCGAGCAGCAAGGTGCCGCCGTTGGCCTGCTCGAACTTGCCCGCCTGGGCGGCGATGGCGCCGGTGAAGGCGCCCTTCTCGTGGCCGAACAGCGTGGCCTCGAGCATGTTGTCGGGAATGGCGGCGCAGTTGATCGCCACGAAGGGCTGGCCCGCGCGCGGCGATTGCTGGTGGATGTAGCGCGCCAGCACTTCCTTGCCGGTGCCCGACTCACCCGAGATCAGCACGGTCGAATCGCTGCGCGCCACTCGCGCGGCCAGCTCCAGCAGCTGCCGGCTGGCGGGCTCGCTGGCCACCGGGCCATCGTCATCGCTCGCCGGCAGGCGGCCCGCGGCATGCCGGCCGACCAGCGCCAGCAGGGCCTTGGGCTCGAACGGCTTGACCAGGTAGTCAACGGCGCCCTGGCGCATGGCCTCGACGGCGCGCTCGACGGCGGCGTGGGCGGTCATCAGCAACACCGGCAGCTGCGGGTGGCCTTGTCGCAAGCGGGCGAGCAGCGCGTGCCCGTCCATGCCGGGCATGTTCACATCGCTGACCACCAGGCTGAAGGCCTCGGACTCGACCGCGCGCAGGGCATCTTCGGCGCAGCTGACCGCGCGGTAGGCAAAACCGCCGATCTCCAGCGTGTCGCCCAAGGCCTCGCGCAGCACGCGGTCGTCCTCGACCAGCAATACTTTCAGCGCCATCACAGTGCCTGCCCAGCCGGGGCGGCGATCAGGGGCAAGGTCACCCGCACACAAGTGCCACGGCCCACGCGCGAACGCAGTTGCAGGCTGCCCTGATGGGCACGCGTGACGGCCTTGGCCACCGCCAGGCCGAGCCCGGTGCCGGTGGCCTTGGTGGTCAGGAAAGGTTCGCCCAGGCGCGCCAGCAGATCAGCCGGGATACCACTGCCAGCGTCGCTGATGCACAGGTGCAGGTTCTGCTCACGCCGGTACAGGTGCACCTTCAGGCGCGCGGGCTCGGGGCTTGCCTGCAAGGCGTTGTCGATCAGGTTGAGCATGGCACCGACCAGGGTGTCGCGATTGCACAGCAACTCGCCCAGCTGGCAGTCGCACTGCCAGCGCACCGCATGCCCCTGCACGTGGGGCTGGGCGGCGTGCTGCAGGGCCTGGAACAGCGCCTTGGGGGTCAGGCGGTCACCAAGCGGCAGTTCGCCACGGGCAAACACCAGCATGTCGCGCACCTGGTGCTCCAGCTCATGCAGGCGTTCCTTGAGATTGCCGGCAAAACGCAGGCGGGTCTCCACTGGCAGCGTCTGCTCGGGGTCGGCCAGGTGGCTGGCGTAGAGCATGGCGGCCGACAGCGGCGTGCGGATCTGATGCGCCAGCGAGGCAACCATGCGGCCCAGCGACGACAGCCGCTCATGGCGCGCCAGCTGGTCCTGCAGGCGGCGGGTCTCGGTCAGGTCGTTGAGCAGCACCAGCTGGCCGGGTTCGGCATCCAGCGAGCGCGTGGCGATCGACAGGCGCCGGCCATCGCGCAGCGACACCTCATGGCCGTCGTCGTCACGCGGCGCGAAGCTGCGGGCGATCACATGACGCCACAGCTCGCCCTCCAGCGGCTCGCCCAGCAATTCGCGCGCCGCGGGATTGGCCTCGCGCACATAACCCTGGGCGTCGAGCACGATGACACCACCGGGCAGCAGGTCAAGCAGGTTTTGCAAGCGATTGGCCAGCCGCTCCTTCTCGCCCAGCTCGGCGATACGCTGCGCACTGACCAGGGCCAGCTCGCCCTTGAGCTCGCTGACCCGCGCCTCGAGCATGCCGTACGACTCGCTCAGCTGGCTGGACACCTGGTTGAACAAGGCGAAGGCGTGCGCAAGGTCCGGCCGGCTTTCCTGCTCGACCGGGGTACGCGCCTGCAAGGCGGGAAGTCGGGAAATAGGGGCGGCCTGGGGCATCGTGCTCTCTCGTGTGGCTGACCGTCATAAAACGGTGTATTGCCAGCGATATAGCAATAGACGTGCCGCCAGCGCGATCAGCGCCTGGGAATTACCTGGAGAGGAAGGTGGAGGCCGGAGCTGACGGGGCTTTGCGACGATTTGCACAAGGAAGGTTCGCGGTATTGCTGGGCCCTCCGTGGCCCGACTGGCACTAGGCAGGCGTCAATCCTCCGCCTGCTCCTCGCCATCGCGACGGCTCATGCCGTACTTGCGCATCTTCTCCACCAGGGTGGTACGGCGAATGCGCAGGCGCTCGGCGGCCCGCGCCACAATGCCATTGGCATCGTCCAGCGCCTGCTGAATCAACCCCTGCTCCAGTCCCCCGAGGTAGTCCTTCAGGTCCAGGCCCTCAGGCGGCAGCATGGCATGGGAGGCAAAATTCTGCGTATGCCCGTTGATGGCCACGCGCTCTTCGAGGTCCGAGCGCAGGCTGTCGACCAGCTGCTCGTCCTCATCGTCGACATAGCGGAATTTCTTCGGCAGCTCGGCCACGCCGATCACCCCATAGGGGTGCATGATCGCCATGCGCTCGACCAGGTTGGCCAGCTCGCGCACGTTGCCCGGCCAGGCATGCCGGCACAACGACATGATGGCGGCGGAGTTGAAGCGGATCGAGCCGCGCTTCTCGTGTTCCATCCGCGAGATCAGCTCGTTCATCAGCAACGGGATGTCCTCGACCCGCTCGCGCAGGGGCGCCATCTCGATGGGGAACACATTGAGCCGATAGTAGAGGTCTTCGCGGAAGGTGCCTTCCTCGATCATGTTCTCGAGGTTCTTGTGGGTCGCGGCGATGATCCGCACATCGATGCTCTGGGTCTTGTTGCTGCCGACCCGCTCGAACGTGCGCTCCTGCAACACGCGCAGCAGCTTGACCTGCATGGGCAGCGGCATGTCGCCGATCTCGTCGAGGAACAAGGTGCCGCCGTTGGCCAGCTCGAAGCGCCCGGCACGGCTGGTGATGGCGCCGGTGAACGCGCCCTTCTCGTGGCCGAACAGCTCGCTTTCGAGCAGTTCCGCCGGGATCGCGCCGCAGTTGACCGGCACGAATGGCGCCTCGCGGCGCTTGGAATGGTAGTGCAGGTTGCGGGCGACCACTTCCTTGCCGGTGCCGGATTCGCCGAGGATCAGCACGCTGGCGTCGGTGTCGGCCACCTGCTGCATCATCTGGCGCACATGCTGGATGGCGCGGCTGGTACCCACCAGGCTGCGGAACAGATTCGGTTCGCGCTGCCGGCCACGCTCGCGGGCCTGGTCATACATCTCGCGATAGACCTGGGCACGGTGCAGGGAATCGAGCAGCTTGCTGTAGCTAGGCGGCATTTCCAGGTTGGACAACACGCGCCGACGCAACTCGTCAGGCAGCTCGGCCGAAGAAATTTCACCTAAAAGCAGAACCGGAAGGAACTCATCCCACCCAGCCACTGTCTTTAACAAGCCCAACAGGTTCGCCGGTGCGTTCACCGCCCCAACCAGGACACAGAGCACCTCGCGACTCGACGAGAGAGGCTCGACCGCCTGTTGCCAGTCGTGGCTGGAACAGGACAGGTTTTCTTCACCGAGAAAATTCAGCACCACCGCCAGATCGCGGCGGCGGGCTGTGTCGTCATCGATCAGCAGAATCTTGGTTTCACGCCACATGCAATCGCAACTTCCCTAGTCATCTCGCGCCCGCGGGGCTTGCTCGACATCAATCTGACAGAACTGACAGAACGCTCAGTGTTCCGACGACTGAAACTGGAATACAGACACTAGTTAAGTCAAAAAACAGCACACAGTCAAATTTATGGCGCAAGCTTCTTGATGTTCAGCGTCAGCTGAACAGATGGTATACCTTTGAAGCACTCTTCGCCTGACGGATCTGCATCATCTCGTCGACTATCGACTGACGCTCATCCGTGGCCACCCCGATCAGTTGCCGATAGACCGCCAGCAACTCCTCTAGCGCAACGCGCAAGGCCGCCTCGTTGACCGAGGCCTCGGCCATCACGTCATCGACACACAACCGGCACTCGATATCCAGGTCGCCGATCGCTTCCCAGTCACGACTGGCCAGTGCGGCCAGCAGCGCCTGGCGGGTCTGTTCGATACGCTCGAGCACCACGCTCATGGCATTCTCCTACAGCGCTTGCGCTGGATCGCCAACCTGGTCCCAGCCTTCCTTGACCGTGATCAGCAGGCGCGCGACTTCGTCGAGGATGGCGGGGTCGTTCTTGGCGTTGGCTTCGACCAGGCGACGGCTCATGTAGGTATACAGGCTGTCGAGTTCGGCCAGGGTGTCGCCGTGGTTATCCAGGTCAAGGCCTTCACGCAGGCCACCGACGATACCGATGGCCTTGCCGATCAGCTCGCCCCGCTGGGCAACATCGTTGCGCGCCATCGCGCCCTTGGCCTGAGCGATACGGTCCAGGCCGCCCTGCATCAGCATTTGCACCAGACGATGGGGGCTGGCCTCGGAGGTCTGCGCCGCGCCATTGACTTTCTGGTATTGCCGAAGGGCCAACATCGGGTTCATGTCTTACCTCATTGCAGCGAAAAAAAGGTTGCGAATACCTTTTGTATCGCCTCTGGGACGGAAAACTTTAGGGGAAAAACAGGCCCGGCGCGTCACTGTGACGCGGCCGGGCGCTCGGCGCCGAGGTGTCCGGTCAGGAGCTTTTCTGGGCGTTGATGGCTTCGAAGAACGAGGTCACCTGGCTGGCCTGGGCCTTCATCTTGCCAAGGGCGGTGTCCAGGGCGACATATTTTTTCGTCAGCGCTTCGGTCATCGACTCGGTACGCCGTTCGAGGTCAGCCTGCTGCTGGGTAAGGTTGGTGGCGACCTTGTCCAGGTTGCTCTTGCGGGTCGCCAGACTGCCGTCAGTCGCGTTGTACGGGTCGATGGCCGCGTTCATGCGCTCCAGCACACCCCCGGTACCGGTGAAGAAGTTCTGCAGTTCGGAACCGAGCTTCTTGTCGTTGAGCGCGGTGGTGAACTTGGTGGTGTTGAACTCCAGCGTGCCGTCCTTCTGGGTATTGATGCCCAGCTGGCCCAGCGTGGTCAACTGGTCACCCGTGCCGACCTCGGACATCACCTTGCGCACATCAGCCAGCAGCGAGCGCGTGGTGGGGTCGTTGGTCAGCGAGCCGAGCACCAGGTTGTCGTCCGCGTCACGGCTGGTGGACGTCAGCGAGGTGATGGCTTTCTGCAGCGTGTTGTAGCCGTCCACGAACGCTTGCACCGACTTCTGAAGGCCTTCGGTGTTGGTGGCCACGGTCAGCTTGGTCGCCGCCCCACCGGTCGGCGTGGCGCCGGTCAGCTCAAGGGTCAGGCCGCTGATGGCGCTGCTGACGGTATTGGTGGCGCTCTTGACGGTCAGGCCATCGATGGTGACCTCGGCATCCTGGGCCGCCGCGGTAATGAAGCCAGCACCCGTGCCGGTCATCTTCTGCGCGCCGTCGATCTCGAGCCCGTCGATGCCGCTCAGCTTGATGTCATTGCCCGAGCCAGTGGCCGTCGAGGACAGCACCAACCGGGAGCCGTCCTCACCGTTGACGATGTTGGCGGAGATGCCGTTCGCGCTCATCTCCTTGTTGATCTGGTCGCGCACGCTTTGCAGGGTGGCGCCGCTTGCCACATCGATCTTGTAGGAGCTGGTGCCCACCGCGATGGTCAGTTCACCTTCCGGGATCGACGCCGTGGCGCCATCCTCGAACTGCTTGCTGGCGACCTTGGAGCCGGTCGCGACCTGGTTCACCACCACGTCATAGGTGCCGGCGACCGCGGTATTGCCCGCGGTGACCTTGACCACGCTTTCGTTTGCCGACGTCGCCGCGTAGGCATTGAAGGACGGCGAGGTGGTGGTGTTGAGCTTCTTCATGGCGTCCTGGAACGCCGTGAGCGCGCTGCGCAGCGAGCCGATACCCGAAAGCATCGCCGAGTTGTTGCTGGTCTGGCGGGTGATCTGCGCCTTCTTGGCCGCAGTATCGGCGGTGACCAGCGCCTCGACGATGCCAGTGATGTTCAGGCCGGAACCCAGGCCTGTGGATGAGGTAATCGGACTTGCCATGCTGTTGCCCCTCTGGTTAACGCGTCAGGCCGGCTCCAGCAAGCCCGACGTTGGCTACGCCATGGTGTGTTCGCCGCCGGGTCAGACCTTGGCGTCGAACAGAATGCTGTTTACATCGCTCAGGTTGTTGGCAATCCGCAGCGCCTCTTCGGAGGGCAACTGGCGAATCAGCTCACCGGTATCGCTGGCGATGACCTTGACCACGATCTTGCCTGATTCTTCGTCCGTGGAGAATTGCAGGTTGCGTCGTGTCGAGTTGAGGTATTTTTCGATTTCCGAGACGGCACTCTTGACCTTGTTGGCATCATCGACCGCCGACAGTTCAGGTTTTTCACCGTCACGCGGTGTGTCTGCCAACCGGGTGACCGGTTTATCGCCAACCTGCTCGGCCGCGCGCGTGGCCGGATAAGACAGGTTCATCTTGACGCTCATGTCCATGTGGACCACCTCAGAATGAAAAGACGGGGAAGCGCCTCAAGAGCACTTCCCCGCCGATGACCATCAGCGATTACTGAAGCAGTTTCAGTACGGCGGATGGCAGCTGGTTGGCCTGGGCCAGAACCGAAGTCGACGCTTGCTGCAGGGTCTGCTGCTTGGTCAGCTGGGCAGTTTCGGCAGCGAAGTCGGTGTCCTGGACGCGGCCACGAGCGGCCTCGGCGTTTTCGTTGATGTTCTGCAGGTTGTTGATGGTGCTGGACAGACGGTTCTGGGAAGCACCGAGGTCAGCACGGGTGGTGTTGATCGACTGCAGAGCCTTGTCGATGTTGTCGATGGCCTTCTCGAAGTTGGTCTTGTTGGCAGCGTCATCGGCGCCCGAGATGGAGATCGAGGCGCTGTCAACCGAAAGCGTGGTGGCTTTCAGGTCTTTCAGTTTGATGTCGATCTGGTTTTCGGTACCGGTGTTGGAGCCGACCTGGAAGGTCATGGTGGTGCCGGAGTTCAGCAGGCTCTTGCCGTTGAGCTGGGTGCTGTTGGCGATACGGGTCAGTTCGTCCGACATGGCCGCGAATTCGGTGTTCAGCGCGTCACGGTCGTCTTTGCTGTTCGAGCTGTTACGCGACTGGACGGCCAGTTCACGCATACGCTGCAGAATGTTGGTCTGCTCCTGCATCGCGCCTTCAGCGGTCTGGGCGATGGAGATACCGTCGTTGGCGTTCTTGATTGCCATGGTCTGGCCACGGATCTGCGAGGTCATACGGGTAGCGATCTGCAGGCCGGCGGCATCGTCTTTGGCGCTGTTGATTTTCAGGCCGGACGACAGACGGGTCATCGACGTGCTCAGAGCATCGGTAGCGCGGTTCAGGTTCTTCTGGACGCCCAGGGAGGTGGTGTTGGTGTTTACGGTCAAAGCCATGACGAATTCCTCGTTGGATTGTTTACTGCGGCTTCCGGCCCTGGCATCCGCCGGGTGTGGCCTAGAGAACCTTCGTAATAGTTATCGTCGCGAGGCGGACTTGCTTTAGGTGTTTTTCAAAAAAAATCGCTGGCACCGTGCCAGGCCAATAAAAACAATCGCTTATCGCCTGGCACCCGCGCGGTGAATCCCTGGCTGCTATCGGGCGGTCCAGGCCTGTGCCCAGTCCAGTGCGTCCGCTTCATCGAAGACCCAGTCACGACGCACCTGCTCGCGCACCGTCCAGGCCTGCTGCCGGGACGCCTGCGGCCCGCGCAACTGGCGCTCGATAGCGTCGATCCACGCCTCGGGCGTGTTGGCGGTGCGCGTCACCTGCAGGGCGTTATCGTATGCCGGGGAGTCGCTGCAGATGACGCCGTAGCCGCAAGCGCCATATAGAAGCAGTGCCAGGGCACTGCTGCAGCTGTCCAGGCCACTCGCGCCGAGCGGCGCAAGCGCGAGGTCCAGTCGCAGCCCTGCCAAGGCCTGGGGATCCATGTGCGGCGCGGCGTCGTGGACTTCGCATGCACAGGCGCGCAGCGCATCCGGCACCTCTCCCCACAGCACCCAGTCCACGCGGTCAGCCAGGGCTCGCACCACCGCCGCAAGCATGTCGGCATCAAGGCTGGTGGACGGCTGGATGAAGCAGCCAATGCGTGGCCGCGGGTGCATCTGCGGGTTGAAGGGAAGATCAAGCCATTCGCGCCCCAGGCGAGTCTGCAACACCCTGACATCAGCCTGCAAAGGCGCCAGGGCCTGCGCCAGGGCTGTAGTCGGCACGATTACCCGGTCGGCCAGCCTGACCGCCTGGCTGAGTGACTCCCAGCGCTGCAGCGGATCGAGCGGCGTCGCGGTCGCGGAGGTGGAAAGAAATTCCGCCACCTCGAGCACGATGAATACCCGCCCAAGCTTTCTGGCCTCACGCATGGCCTCCAGGGGCACCTCGGCAAGGTTGTCCTGAAACACGACGACGTCAGGCGCATGACGCCGCAACTCCGGAAGTTCGAGTGGCACGCTGCTGAGCGCGCCGTCGATCAGTCCAGCCTCGCGAAGCGCGTTCATCGGCGTGATGATGCGCGACTCCAGCGCCTCCCGGGGCATGCTCGGGCAGGCAAGGACCACGGGAAGCGGCCGCCACTTGAGCGGCCGCCAGGTAAGCTCGGCATTTGCCTCGAGCTCGAACGCCGCCCCCCTGAGCGTGCAGTTGGGGTTATAGGCCGGGTCAGTGCCGACCGCCTCGAGCCAACGGGCATGGCGTCCTTCTTCATCAACCTGCGCAGGCGGTGCCGACGTCTGCTCGTGCTGGACCAGCACCGCATGGGGAGTCCAGACAAACAAGCACCCCGACTCCGCGATTTTCAGGCAGAGGTCGAAGTCGCCGTAGGGTCCAGAGGCGAGGCCCTCGTCGAAGCCACCCACGCCCAGGAACCGGTCCCTGCGCACCAACAGGCAGGCCGAGGGCACCGCGCTGAAGTTCTGGTCCACCACAAGCCGGTGCAGATAACCGGCCTCGCTGAGCCGTGGACCGTCGAAAGCCGGACCCACACTCCCCCGCAACCCCGCGACCAGGCCAGTCTGCAGCACCCGGCCAGAGGCTGACACCAGCGTGCCGGCGACACCGCCCACCTCGGGACGCTGACCATGATTGAGCAGCCTGTCCAGCCAGTCGTCCTCGATGGCGACAGTGTCACCGTCGAGCAACAGCAGGAACTCGCCCAGGGCATGCTCGCTCGCGCTGTTGATAGCCGCCGGCCGCATCGCCGCGGTCGACTGGACAACCCGTATCTTGCCGCCGCCGATCTGTTCCATGCTGGACAGCCAGTCGTGAGTGCTGGCTTCCACCGCCTGCGGTTCGACGACGATGATCTCGAAAGACGGGTAGCGGGTGTTGGCCAGCAGGCTCTCGAGGCAGCGCTGCAGCATCGCCAGCGAATACCCGCCCCAGATCATGATGGAGACGGTCGGGCGCTCGGCATGGTGGTAGCGGATCTGGTAGCCGCCCTGATCCTCGCCCCAGCTCACCCTGGCATCGGGGTAGCCTCGCAGGGTGAGATGACGCTGGAGACTGGCGATTTCATCGCGCTGCTCGACGATCTCGGGGGCATCGCGCAGCACCAGCGGTTCGGCCAGAGGGTGGATACCCTCCAGTCCTTCGGCTTCGATCAGGCGCAAGATCAGGTCAAGCTCAAGCGCGCCAGGCATTGCGGGGTCGAAGCCGCCAGCACGTGCCACCAGTTCTCGTCGCACCAGCCAGTGGCCCGCCATGACGGCAGGAAGGCTCAGCAGGTAATCCAGGTTCACCCCTGGACGCAGCGCGATGCGCAGGTCGGGTACGCCGCGGTACAGCTCGTCGCAATAGACCAGGCGCGTCTCGCCGAGTGTCGGGAGGGTCTGGTCGAGCAGGAGCGTGCCGCTGCCGACCAGTTCGTCGCCCGCCTGGAGAAGCATGAGCCACTCCTTGTCGCTGCTGTCGAGGGCCTCGTTCAAGCGCGCTACCCAGCCAGGCTGATGGCGCTCGACGACCTGCCATTCCAGGCGCGTGGAGGTGTTGGCGGCCCAGCATTCAAGGCTTGCAAGCGTGGTGCGCAGGGCCTCCTTGGCGCCGTCCCCCGCGAGGACAAGGACGCAGATACTCGCAATGCCCGCGATCTGCTCGCGATGCCGTTCGATCAGCCGCTGCTGGACCGGCGTCAAGGTACGCTGAGCCAGCCAGTCCCTGACCGGCGTGACATAGGCGCTGGGGTGGCGCCAGGCCTGCAGGTCGGCATTGCCCATCGGCAGCACGCCGCCCGATCCAAAGTAGTCAGCCAGGTTCAGTTCATGGAAGCGCGTCGGCTGGGCAAGCGTCGCCACCTTGACCGTGGCGTTCTGCTCCGCGGGGCGCATCCAGCCGAGCGCGCTCACCGCGTCACGGAAGCGGGTGAAGGGGACGGTGGCGATCTGCGGCCTGTCCCTCGCGGTCTGGCTGGTCTGCAGCGCCGAGATGCGGAAACACCCCAGCGTTTGCCCGAGCATGACCAGATCGCCCTGGCGTAGCAGCTTCACGTACATGGCCAGGTCCCCGACCCACTCCATGAGCTGGCCACCCAGGCTCATGATCTGCGCGCCGAAGCCCAGCACAGCCGACCGACGGCACATGACCGAGGTGGGTTCCCCAATGAAGTTGTAGATGTGCTGCCCGAGGAATGACGCCAGTTCATCGCCACGAATGATCACGTCCTGCCTGAACGGAAAGATCGTCAGCAGGCTCTCCCCGTAGGGCTGGTCGTTCTCGTCGATCATTCGCCGCCTGGCCGAGGCCATGACCGCCTGGGGATGTGCCTCCAGCGCCGCGAGCAGCGCGCTCACGGCGTCCGGCATCAGCAGATCATCGTCGTAGAGGAACTTGACGTACTCCCCTCTCGCCTCACTGATCCCCCGCGCCAGGTTTCCCGGCTCCAGCAACGGAGTCTCGTTGTAGAAGTAGCGGATCTCGAAGGGGCTTTTCGATCGGTTGCATTCGACGATTCTGGCAATCGAATCATCTCGGCAATCGTCGCAGATCACGATTTCCACATGCTCGTAGTCCTGCAGCATCGCGCTGATCAATGCCTTCTCGAAGAACTGCGGCTTGTAGGCGGGGATGATGATGCTGACCAATGCTGGGGAATTCACGGCGCGTCCTGGAAGGCAGAAAGGATTGAAAGGGTGAAACGGCCGATCAGCCGGCTCGCCCCGCGTGGCATGCCAAGGCAATGGCAACGATGGTATCGACCGTTTCAGTCGACAGGTCAGGATGAATGGGCAGACACAGGACCTGCCGGGAGACATGCATGGCATGGGGCAGCCCGGCATCCGCTGCGCTGGGCAGGCCCCGGTACATCGGGAACTCGGTGATCAGCGGATAGAAATAGCGGCGAACCAGAACGCCTTGTTCCCGATAGCGGTCATACAAGGCGTCGCGCGTGCAGCCAAAGCGCGCGGCATCGATCAGTACCGGGCAGTAGGCATAGTTCCACTCAAGGCCCGCCGAGGGCTCCAGCAGGGTAATGCCCTCGACGCCCTCGAACGCTTGCTGGTATTGCTCGAAAATCCGACGGCGCTGCGCCAGCGCCTTGTCGATATGACGCAACTGCAAAAGGCCGAAGGCCGCTTGCACTTCGTTCATCTTGCCATTGATACCCGGCGCCATGACCGTGGTCTCATCGGCGAAGCCAAAGTTCTTGAGGTAGTCGATACGCTGCTTGATCTTGGCGTCGGGGCAGATGATCGCGCCGCCCTCGAAGGTGTTGAACACCTTGGTGGCGTGAAAGCTCAGGATCGACAGGTCGCCGTGATTGAGCACGCTAAGACCGTCCTGACGTACGCCGAAGGCGTGCGCGGCATCGTAGATGACCTTCAGGCCATAGGTATCGGCCACCCGCTGGATGCCATCCACATCACAAGGCACACCGTAGCAGTGCACCGGAAGAATCGCGGTGGTCGCGGGCGTGATCGCCTCTTCGATGCGCCTGGGATCAAGGTTCTTGGTGACCGGGTCGATGTCCACGAACACCGGCTTGAGGTTGTTCCAGATCAGCGAGTGCGCGGTCGCCACGAAGGAGTACGGCGTGGTGATCACCTCGCCGGTGATGCGCAGCGCCTGCAAGGCAGCCACCAGCGCCACGGTACCGTTGCAGAACAACGCAAGGTGCTTGACCCCGAGGTACTCGGCCAGCTCTTTTTCAAGCTGCTCGTGGAACGGGCCGCCGTTGGTCAGGCGCCTGCTTTTCCAGATTTCCTCGAGGTAGGGCACGAACTCTTCAAGCGGTGGCAGGAGTGGACTGGTGACGGGGATGAATTCGGCCATGGCGAGAGATCGCTTCTCCTAGCGGGAAAGGGATATCCATGACCGCGCCTGCGGATAGCCGTCGTGAACCAGCAACATTCACAATGACTCCGGCTGCGTCATGAATCTGACGATTGTCGTGATTGTCAGACCCCAGCAAGAAGCCGGCCAACACGCCCGATACGCACCGCTAGGCGTCTGCGCCTCCTGACTCGGCGCGAAGGCGTTGCTCCAACTCCAGCAGCGCGCGTTTACGCGCCTTGATTCGCCTGGCTGGCACACCCGAGTAGATGCCGAACTCATCGCAGCGTTTCGTTACCAGGCTCAGTGCGCCAATGGCCGCGCCCTGCCCAAGCGTCACCCCGGGCAGCACCACACTACCGGCGCCGATGATGACATGCCGGCCGATGTCGACCGGCGCGGTCTGGACGTGCTTGAAGTCGTCCGGCACGGTCGGATTGGTCATGCTCGCGCCGCTGTAGTCATCGCTGCTGCTGTACACCGATACGCGCGAGGAGAGGCCACTGAAATCACCCAGCGTGATTCTGCCGCCTCCCATCAGCGAGCTATAAACCGCGATGTGCACGTGATCCCCGATCTCGATCCCCCCGTCGCCCGCGGACAGGACACAGAAATCGTCGATTCGGACATGATTGCCAATGGAGATGGCGGCGCAGTTGTAAAAGGAACACTTGTCAGAAACCAGTACGTGCTTTCCGACCCGAGCAAAGCCCATGGCGTCCAGTTGTTCCTGACTCAAAAAGGCCACGTGGCTCCCCCTCGATGCATGGATGGTTCAACCTTGCTCGACACTGATCGCCTTGTAAATGTTCGAAGTGAGCAGCCCAGGCCCGGCCGCCGTTGGCCGCAAATGATCGAAATCACCAAACAGGTCATCGGTGAACTCATCGTCATCATAGGCATTGATGAGGTGCGCCACCAAGCCTGGATAGTTCACCTGCGCCGCGTGCAGTGTGTTCAGAAGCCCCCCGAACAGATCGTCGAAGTCGAGGCTGCAGGCGTGCTTGTAATCCTGCCTCACAGGTGGCACCACGATGAATACCTTGTGGCCCTTCACACTCGCGAGCATCAATAGTTGTTCAAGATACACATCGGCGGCGTTGGTGCGATTGAGTTTCATGTGATCCGCCGCACGTTGGCGTGCACCATAAGACTCATCGAAGAACGTCTTGTCCGTGGTCGGGAAAAAACCTGCATGCCCGTCGATATCGATCGAAACGTCCGCGAGCTGGCCTTCGATCATCCGGGAGAGGTCCGCAAGGTAAGGATCTTCATAACGCAAGCCCAGCCCGAACATTTCATTGAGCGGCGGGCAGATATCCCGTTCGCTCGGGCTGGACTCCATGAAGTTGCCAGGCGAGAAGATGGAATAGAAAACAACCACGTTCTGCAAGGCACTCTCGCGTTCAGCGACTTCTCGGTACAGATGAAACGAATGCTTGAGGTCTTGTGACCTGCAACACAGATTGAAGGACTGCGGGCAATAATGGGGATCGAAGGCAAAATCGCCATGAGAGGAACCCACCACCAAGGTCTTGATGTGCCCAGTCATCTCGCGAAGCATCTTGCGCTTGGCGCCAAACAGTACGATCGAGTTCTTGAATAGCGGGGTCATTGCTCACCTCGGTCACGCCTGCATCGAGACATGTAAAAATTTACGCGGCGTGGACGATAAGCAAAAAAATGCCGCCCTGAAATGGCGGCATTTTGCTAGTTCGGCAAGGTCTCAGTCAGCACGCTGGATGATTGCCGATCCCCAGGACAGGCCTACGCCAAATCCGCTGAGCGCGACACGCTTGAAGCGCGAATCAAGCACGTGCTTCTCGAGCAGCAGCGGGATGCTGGACGACACCGTGTTGCCGGTCTCGACCATGTCCTTGATGAATTTGTCCGCCTCCCCCGGTGCTCCCTGCACGGCCTCGTCAAAGCGCCGGGCGACCGCGTCGACGATCGCCGCGCTACCTTGGTGAATGCAGAACGCGTCGACGTCGGCGGCTTGCAGGTTCGATTCGTCCAGCAGTTCCTGCAGGTGGGCCGGTACCTTGAGCAGCGCGAAGTTGAAGACTTGCCGGCCGTTCATGAAGAACACGCCGTCACTGACCTTCAGGTGAGCAGCGCCCGCACCGTCGGTGCCGAACTTGGCCTTGCCCAGCTGCCAAGGCGCATCCTCGCCCATCCAGGTCGCCGTGGCCGCATCGCCGAACAGCATGGCGGTATTGCGGTCTTCGGCATCGACGATCTTCGAATAGGGGTCGGCCGTGATCAGCAGGCCGTTCTTCAGGCCCGCGGCTTCCATGAAGCCCTTGAGCGCATAGATGCCGTAGACATAGCCGGAGCAACCCAGCGACACATCGAACGCCGCCACATGGGTCGGCAGGCCGAGTTTGTCCTGGACGATAGCGGCGGTGTGCGGCAGGCCTTCCTCATCACCATTCTGGGTAACGACGATCACGGCCTCGATCGATTCCCGCGACAGCTGCGGGTTCGCGGCGAACAGCGCGTTGGCAGCCTCGACACACAGGTCGGAGGTCTCCTGCTCGGGCGCCTTGCGTGGAAGAAATGCCGAGCCGATCTTGCCAAGGATGAAGGTTTCATCCTTGCCGAACCTGGCGCCCTGCTCGTAGTTATCCGTACCTTGCGCCGGCACGTAGCTCGCAATGCTTTTGATGCCAATCATCATGGCTTCCCAATAAATTAGCTGCTCTATGTCCCCGCTTGGTGCGCAGAGGCGGCACGGCCGGCCCCGTTGCGCTGCAAACGAGTGCGGGTACCGCCCAGTGAGCATTGACCAGCCGGAAACCCTCGTAATGGTATAGAGATGCGCCTGGCGACCTACAAGTCACGCCCGGAGCCCACGATCGCATATTTCCATGGGCCGTGCATCCCGCTTCTAGCGCCCGCCCCTCGCCTGCTTCCGCGAGCGGATCAGGGCAGGCAGGCGCTCATCAATGCCGGATTCTCCGACACAGGTACCACCAGCCTCACATCCGGGTGCAACCCGCCCAGGATCCGCGCAAGCGCCTCATCGGACACCAGCAGGCGGTCTACCAGCGGCAAGGCACCGCGCACAGCCTCGTGCTGCTCCCCGCCACGGGTCCAGGCCGCGGCGTCCAGCCCGCGAAGATCAAGCACCTTGAGCCCCTCATAGTATTGATGAAAATGCTGCAAGGAGAGCAGATCCATATGACAGATTTCACCGGGAATGACCAGCACGTCTGGCGCCATGCGCAGCAGGTCGGCAATCAGCAGCCGTTGCCGGGGCACCGTCACATCTGCAGCCGAGCCAAGCGCCCGCCACGCACCGGCCGCATCGGCACCCTGCGCGCTATCGGCCATCACCAGGATCATGGGCAGCGTACGCAAGGCAGGATCCAGCAACGGCTTGCGATCGACCTCGAAATCATTGCTACACAACGAGAGGTTACGGTTGTAGGCCGGGTCGTTGACGATCAGCGGCATCCAGCGCTGGTAGAAGGCGTTCTGCTCCCTGACGAAACGCTGGCGCTTGGCGCTCTGGCTCAGGGGATCGACCGTCGCCTGGCTGACGCTGCCTTCGTGCATGAGCACGGCACGTTGCGCCCAGACGTTGAGGTAACCCGCCTGCCCGACCTTGAGGCACAGGTCGACGTCGTTGTAGGACACGCCAAAGGCCTGTTCGTCCAGCCCCCCGACCTGCTCGTACACCGACTTGCGGATCATCAGGCAGGCGGCGGTCACCGCGCTGAAGTTCTGGTCGAGCCGGGCCCGGCCCATGTAGCCCGGGGCTTGCGGATCGCGCCTGAGCAGAGGGTGCTCCGCGGGACCACGCAGCCCCAGCACGACGCCCGCATGCTGCAGCGTACCGTCCGGGAAGTGCAACCGCGCACCCACGATGCCTACCTCGGGCCGTAGTGCGTGGTTGAGGAGTTCATCGAGCCAGTTGTCGTCGATGACCGCCGTGTCGTTGTTGAGCAGCACCAGGTACTCGCCGCGCGCGTGGGCGGCGGCGTGGTTGTTCATGGCCGAGAAGTTGAAAGGATGGGGATAGCGCAGCACCCGCAGCTTTTCGTCGCCCATCGCTTCGATACCGTCCAGCCAGCTGACGGCATCCGCTGCCTCGCTGAGGTTATCCACCAGGATGATCTCGAAATGCTTGTAGCGCGTGCGCTCCAGCACGGTTTCAACACAGCGTGACACCAAGCCCAGCTGATCACGCGTCGGGATGATGATGGATACCAGGGGGCGGTCGGCATGGCCATAGTTGATCTGGTATTCGCCGGGCCGGGCCTGCAATACCCTGCTCCGCTCGTAGCCTCGAACACGCAGATGGCGCTGCAAGGTGCTGAGTTCATCGGCGTTGCCCTGGCCAGCGTCCAGGTCGCTCACCAACAGCAGGTCGTCGATGTGGCCGATGCCGGACATGCCTTCCGACTCGATCAGCCGCAGGATGAAGTCGAACGCCGATGCATTGGGGAAGCGCGCGCTGTATCCACCCGCCGCCAGGAAGACTTCACGCCGAATGAACCAGTGAGCGGCCATTGTCCGCGGAGAGGACAGCAGGAGGTCAAGATTGAAGGACGGCCGGTACAGCGAACCCAGCGTACCGTCAGGGCGGCGCTGCAGTTCGTCGCAGTAGACGGCCCGGCACTGGTCGGCACCCGTCAGTTCCAGTGCCACCTTCATCAGGCCGGAGGGGCTGAACTGCACGCCCACGTCGGCGCACAGCAGCCAGTCCCAGGCGGCGCGCGCCACCACGCGGTTCATCTGGTCTTGCCACTGCGTCGGCTGCACCTGCACGAAATGCAGCCGATCCTGTTCGCGGGTTGGCACGGGCGGCCTGGCGGTCGTCAGCACCACGATCTGATAGCGCTTGTAATAGCTCTCAAGGACGGAGTCCAGGGTGACTTGCAGCGCGTCCATGTCGCCCTGCAGGTCGAGCAGCACGAGCCCGAACGCGGGGCCGTCCTGGCCAGCGATTGCCTGCTGCTGCTCCAGCGAAGGTTTCCAGGCATGCAGCCGCCCGTAGAGCAAGCCGCTCTGGCTATGCCCCATGATCCGCGCCTTGCCGGTTGGCTGAACCTGATCAAGACGCTCGATCCAGGCCTCAAGCAGGCCTGCGAGCGTCTGATCCTGGCGCTGACGGATACTGGCAAGCAGCCGCTGCGCCAGCTCGGCGTCGAATGGATACAGGTCCAGGGCCGCCTCGATGCGCGCGTCGCGATCCGGAGCAGCCTCGTTGAAACGATCGCGGGCCAACGCCTGCTGCCTGATCACCAGCGGCTCCAGCGCCTTGAGCTGCACGACGCCGGACGGCAACGCGAGGAGCAGGAAACCCACCCGCTCAAGCACGTCGAAGAAGGCTTCGTTGTAGAACGGCAGCTGCACGTACTGAGTGGGCCGGAAGGCATAGCGCGCGGCTTCCTGCCAGCTGTAACGGGCCTCGAACACAGGCTCTGGCTCGCGCGCGGCTTGCGAACGCAAGCACTCTTCAAGGGCCTCGAGCGCCTCGCGGACCAGGCTCCCCTGAACGCTGCCGGCGCCCGTCGACGTCGACAGCAGGCCGGCCATCAGCCCGGCAAAGCGCTCGCGCTCGAGCACCTGGTCCGGGCCGCTGCCCGCCAGGCTTGCAGGGAGAATCGCCTCAGACTCTGGATACTGGAGCACACGCACACTGTAGGCGATCGGCAGGATCCGGGCGTTGGCATTGAGCAGCAGGAACAGTGCCAGCCCCAGCGATTGGTAGCGCGCGTCGACAGCCGGGGCGACATCGCACCAACTGGCCACCAAAGCGGTGCGCATCACGGCACCGGACACCGGAAGGTAGTGCGTCATGTAGTCAAGCAGACGCCGGGCAGCGTCAGGGGCGTCGAAGTGTTCCGGGCCCTTGCGGTCGGCAATGTAGTATTCGACGCTGGCGCCCATGCCCCTGCCCACCAGGCTGTAGCCGAGGCAGACACCGTGGTCGGGGTGCTGCTCGAGGAAGTCCAGGCACTGCACCAGGGCATCAGGCACGCAGAAACTCTGCGCGTCGAGCAGCACCATATAGGGTGTCTTCACCTGCGCGGTGACGTAGGCGAGCATTTTCTGGGCGTCCGTGCACTCGGGCAGATGACGGTAGTCGACCTGAGGGATGCCCCCGCCGATGTCGTGCGCGGCCTGCTCCGAGGTATCGATGACCAGTATCTGGAAGGGATGGGAGCGATGGAACGCCACCGCGCGGCGCAAATCCGCCGCTTCGTCACCCGCCTTGATGACCAGCGTCAAGCGCTTGTCGAGAACGACCTGGGGAGTTGCCTGTGTACGACCTTGCATAAGTGTGTTCCATCCCATTGAAGCGTCGCCTCGGGTTGCTACCTCGAAGCCTGTCATGCCAGAACCAGACTGGCGTTTCGGCACCTGTGCCGCGACCCCGGTCAGTCGGCCAACCAACCCCGGACCCACTGGTCCAGATTGCCGTCACGCAGCACGAAATCGCGCAGTACGGCGTCGCGCAGCTGATCGCCCATGCGATAGCTGGCTGCCGGATCACTCAAGTGCATGCGAATTGCCTGTAGCCATTCCTCGGTGCTGTTGCCGAGGATCCGGGTACAGGGCAGATCGCCCCGATAGGCCTCGGTATCGGTGCACACCACCGGATAGCCGCAGGCACCGTACTCGAGCAATCGCAGATTACTCTTGCAGTCGTTGAAGATGTGGAACTCCAGGGGCGCCAGCGCGAGGTCCAGGTTCAGGCTCGCAAGCTTCGCCGGGTAGGCCTGAAGACCGATGACCGGGTGGAACTCATGGATATACGGCTTGAGCGCTTCGGGACACATCCCGAAGAACACCCATTCGACTTCGTCGGCCAGCTCACGCACGACATCGGCGATGACCTCCAGATCACCGCTGTGACTGGTTCCGCCGCCCCATCCCACCCGCGGCTTGCTGGAAGTGCCCCGACGGCTGTGCAGACCCGTCCACAGGTGCGGCGCCAGCATGTTCGGCACGACTCGAATGTCGGTGTGCATGTCTGACAACGCATTGGCCAAGGCCTGGGTGGTCACCACCAGCCGGTCGCACAGGCCTATGCCCTTGCGCAGGTGCTGTTCGATGTCGGCGGGCTTGTTGCGGGCATGCGTGTTCTTGCTCGGCGCCTGCAGGACATAGTCGTCGATTTCAAAAATGCGACGTGCATTGGAAAACCGCGCGATGCGTTCGATGTCACGCACCGAATCCTCGGTATGGCGCAGTTGCAGGACGACCACATCCGGGTTCATCCGCGCCAGTTGAACCGTGGTGGGCGATTCGTGGGCGACGCGCCCGACAATCCTGCCTGCGGCTTCCAGTTCGAAGAAGGGCTGCGATACCCGGTAATGCCCCACCGCCGACGCATTGATCGGCAAGGCGAGGACCGACGGCAGGACCCTCGCGCACAATGGATTCCATGCGCCATGCTGGCCTGGCTCCAGGCTGAAGTTAGCCGACATCAGGCTCAGGTTCGGGTTATAGGCAGGATCACGCACGACCAGCGGCAACCAGCGCTCGTAGAAGGCCTGGTGAAGGGTCTCCTGTTCATCCGGGGCCGCCGCTGGAGTCTGGTTCGCCGCCTTGCACAGGCTGGCGTGGGGCGTCCACACCACCAGATAGCCGTCTGTCCCAGCCTTGAGGCAGAGGTCGAGCGCGCCAAGCTCCCAACCCAGGTGCTGCGCGTCAATCCCGCCCAGGTCCTCGAACACCGACTGGCGCACCATCAGGCAGTCTCCTGACACAGCGCTCCAGTTCTGTACCACCTGAAGCCGCTGCAGGTACCCGCGCGCCAGTGCATCTTCACCCACGCACACAGGACCGACGGCATTATCCACGCCCAGCACCATGCCGGCATTGACGATCTTGCCGCGCTCATCCAGTACCCGAGCACCCACCACCGCCACTTCCGGGCGCTGGGCATGCATGACCATTTCATCCAGCCACCGAGGCTCGAAGACCTGCAGGTTGGCCGACAGCATCAACAGGTAGTCCCCGCGGGCCTGGTGAGCCGCGCCATTGATCATCCCGGCCACATCGCGGGCCTCAGACGCCTGCACGACCCGCAGCTTCGCGCCGCCGACCTCGGCCATGGCATCAAGCCAGCCCGCCATCGAGGCATCGCTCTGCACGGGAGCAACCAGCAGCAGCTCATAATGTTGATAGGCCGTGCGCTCCATGACGCTGAGCACACACCCCTGCAAGGCCTCCAGATCATCCCCGCACAGGACGATGATCGAAACCAGCGGCTCGGCGCCGTGCAGGTATTCGATGCGGTTGAGCAGGGGCAAATCGTCGTGGGACACCCGGTGCGCCACCTCCAGGCGACCCAGGTGCGCCTGCACGACGCGCTCGCTCTGCTGGATCACCGCATCGGTCGACAACCACTGCGCGAACCCGAGTAGAGACTGCACCTGTATCTCCGGGATGTGCTCGATCACCTGCGGGCCACGCCATTCGACCAGGCGCCAGATCAGGTCATGGGGCGCCAGCTCGCCAAACGCCGGGTCGAAGCCGCCCAGTTCACACAGCGCGTCGCGTGCAAAGGCCAGGGTGCGCCCGACGTAGGGGTAGCTGCGCATGAGATCGACATTGAAGTCAGGCTTGAACACCGGCTCCGCCGACTGGCCATCGACCAGGGCCCCTTCGTCGCTGTACATGCAGGCAAGGCCCGGGAGCACCGCGGCGCGCTCAGCCAGGATCAGCAAGGCCGACTCACCAAGCCGGTCGCCGGCGCGCAACAGGTAGATCCAGTCCGCATCGGCAACGCTGCCGATCAACGGGTTCAGCTGGGCCGCCCAGTCCGTCTCCGGCGCGACCTGCACCAGAGGCAGCGTCGAAACGACCGGCTCACCGGACAGCACGATGCAGCAGTGGGCTGGATAGAGCTGGGACTCAAGGCTCTCGACCGTCTGGCGAAGCGCCTCGGCATCCCCCGCCAGGTCCAGTATGACCGGCACGATACGCGGCTGGCTCGGCCAGGACGACAGTGTGTTGGGCAGCAAATGGCGCTGCGCGGGACTGAGGTGGCGGTCCTGCAGCCATTGCTGATAGACCTCGGCGTAGCTTTCGCAGTCGCTGCCGATGCGGCCGACCACGCAGGTCTGCCAGTTGCTGAGCAGCAGGACCAGGCTCATTTCCTGCCATGGCCTGGGCAACGCTTGTGCCTCGCTCAGGGGAATGTACTGGATCCACCCGTTGGCCGGCGGCGCATCGCCGCCGCGCGCCGCCAGCATCTGCTGCAACCACTTCCACTCTCGCTGCGCCGCGTCGGCGACGCTGTCCTGCCTGCTCAGACGCTGAGGGTGCAGGCGCTCGATCGAGGCGACGTCGCTCAACATGACCAGGTGCCCGCGGCGCAACAGGCAGACGAACAAGGCCTGGTCGAGCAACGCGACAAAGCCTTCATGCCCTTGCGTCAACGCCTTCAGCTGCTGCAGCGCCTGCTCGCGGCGCATCAAGGCGGCGGACAGGTTACCCAGAAAGTTCACCGCCCGGCCGTCAAGCATCGACAGGATGTCATCGCCTTTGAACAGGCTGTCGACGTTGGCGAAACGCGCGTTGGCAAGCCGCATCGGCAGCACATAGTTATCCGCGTCGGTGAACATGCGCTGGGACAGCACCAGGCTGACATCCGGGTTCTCCTCCAGCACCCTCGCCTGGCGCTCGATGCACAGCCCAAGCAGGCGGTCGTCATCACACAGCACCTTGAGCAGATCGCCCGATGCCAGCTCAACCGCCTGGATCAGGTTGTCGACAAAGCCGAGCCGGGTCGCGTTGCGCACATAGCGTATCGGTACGCGGGCATTACGCTCGCTGGCACGCACGATGGTTTCGATTTCGTCAGTCTGGCTGTCATCGCACACCACCACTTCCAGTCGCTCGTAGGTCTGCATCAAGGCACTTTCCAGTGCCATGGAGAAGAATCTCGGGGTGAATGCAGGGATGACGATACTGACGAGCGGCTGTTTGATCACGATGGGCAAACCTTCGGGGAGGAACGTGCGCTCCCGAGGGAGCGCAAGAGGGTCATGCGGGGAAAAACGGTCAGATGTAATTGACCAACGACAATGTCGCCACCTTGGCATACGACTGCAGCGACGCCTGGAGCATGTTGGTCTGCATCTGCAGGCGCACCAGCACTTCCACCGAATCGGTGTCGCGGATCGAGCTCTGGGTCTTGGTGTTCTCGGCGCTCACCGCCTCGTTGGTTTCGGCCTGCACGTCCAGCGCCTGGCCGCGGCCGCCGATGGAGCTCACCGAGGCGCTGACCTGGTTGATGGCGCTGAACACGTTGCCCATCGCCGAGTCCAGCGAGGCCTGGAAGCTCTGCCGCGACGCCGCGTCGTCGCCCACTGGCGTGGTCAGCGTGGTGCGCAACTGGCCGATGGTGTCGAGGATGTTCTGGGTCTGGTGGGTGTTGACCTTGATCGCGTAGCTGTCCCCGGCCTTGGCCGCGTTCGGCGCGCCCGAGAGCTCGAAGCTGACGCCCGCCGCGGTCGCGGTGGTGCCATCGGCGCCGCCGAGCGCGCCCTTGGCCACCGGACGGCTGTTGGCGGTGACCGGGTCGGCGTAAAGCTCGAACTCGGTGTCGCTGGTGAACTTGAGCACCGCGCCGCCGCCAGGGAAGGCCGCTTTGTACTTGTCCGCGTCGGTGATGCTCGCCGACGTCACCTGGCTCGACGACGGGTTGCCGGCACTGCGGGTGCCGGTGATCGAGTCGGGCTTGGAGGTGAGGCTGAAGGTGTGCCCCTTGATGGCATTGTCCGGATCGGCGCTGTCGCCGTCCTTGTAGCTCACGTCCAGGCGCAGGTCGACGCCACGGAAACTCACCGTGGTGTTGTCGGCATCGGGGTTGAACTTGCCGCCTTCGGTGGCTTCCAGGGTGACGTCCTTGCCGGCGCCATCGGTGATCTTGAACTGGGTGCTGCTGGTGAATTCGACGGTGTAGGGTTCGCCGCTGCGGAAGCGGTCGTTGTACACGGCACTGCCCGACACCTGGCCATTGGTCAGGCTCACGCGGCTGTCGGCAGCGGCTGGCGAGACCAGGCTGGTCTGGCTGCGGTTGGTGTTCAGCGCCTGTTCGAAGGCGGTGTAGCCGGTTTCGTTGGCGGCAAGGCTGAGCGTGTCGCCCACCTGCAGCAACAGGCTGCTCTGGTCACCCTGGTAGGTATAGGTGCCATCGGCGTTGCGCGCGTAGGGCGCGGTATCGCTCTTGGAGCCCGCGAAGCGGTACTTGCCGTTCTCGTCCTTGCTGTTCATCAGGCTGACCAGCTGTTCTTCCAGGGACGTCAGTTCATCGGCGTTGGCCTTGCGGTCGGAGTCGGTGAAGCTGGCGTTGCCTGAGCTGATCGCCAGCTCGTTCACCCGCTGCAGGATATTGCCGATGCTGTTGAGCGTGCTCTCGGCGGTGCCCAGGGCATTGCGCACGGTGGTGATGTTGCCACTGTACTGCTTGAGCATGTCTTGCTGCTGTTCAAGCTGCAGCAGGCGCGCGGCGCCCACGGGATCGTCGGCCGCGGTGCGGATGCGCAGGTTGTCGGAGGCCTGCTGCTGGGTCTTCACCGTGTTGGCGAAGTTGCGCTGGTAGTTGCTGCTGCTGCTGGTATAGAACTGGGTGGTGGAGATGCGCACGGTCTACGGCTCCTTAAAGGCTGTTGATCAAGGTGGCGAAGGTTTCCTGTGCCGCCTTGATGATCTGCGACGACGCCGTGTAGTACTGCTGGAACTTGATCAGGTTGCCGGTCTCTTCATCGATCGACACCCCCGACACCGAGTTGCGGCTGTCAGTGGCGGACTGGTGCAAGGCGGTCGTGGCATCGCTGTCCATGCTGGCCTGCGCGGCCTTGCCGCCGACGTTGGACACCAGCTTGGCGTAGGCGTCGGTGATGCTGATGCCCTTGCCGTCGGCACCCAGCCCGACCGTTTGCCGGGTCTGCAGGTCAAGCACCGCCTGGGCGTTGCGGTTGTCGGTCGAGCCTGCGCCCGTCAGTGCCACCGTGTAGTTGTCGCCGTTCTTCGGCGCACCGGTGATCGTCATCTCGAAGCTGAAAGTCTGTTGCGTGGCGCCGTCCATGATCGGGTTGCCACTGGCATCGACCATCGGCACGTTCAGCTGCAACTTGTTGCTCTGCCCAGGGACGATCGAGCCGGAGCCGATCGCGGTGCCTTGGGCGTCATACATCTTGTAGGCCTGGGGCGAGCTGGTGTCGTCACCGAACACCAGCTTGACCGGGGTGGAATACTTGATGCCGGCCTGCAGGCCGGAGCGCTGCGCCGCATCGTAGATATCCAGCTCGGACACCAGCGTCGGCTGGCCGATCTGGCCGGTGCCCTGGTTGCCCGAGCCGTTGGTGGCGGTCAGCGGCGACGACAGCGCCAGGCGCTTGGGATCGGTCAGCACTGACTCGATATTGGCGGCGGCGTTGCGCGTCGGGGTGATCTTGAAGCTGTCACCGGCCTTCACGGCATTACCGTTGAGCGACAGGCTGAAGCCCTCGATCACCGCGGGTGGATCATCGTTCAGGTCGAAGCTGCCCATGGCGGTGCCGTCGGGCAGCTTGCGCACGCTGTAGCCGGTCTCGCTGGTGAAGGTCACCTGGTAGTCGCTGGTGCTCAGCTTGCCCGTGTCCTTGATGGTCACATCAAGATTGCCGGAGTTCTTGTCGTTGCCGCTGCTGGCGATGCTGCGCTCGGCCTTGGCCTTGGCGCTGTTGATGTCGCCGAACAGCGTGGCGCCGAAGTCGCCATTGTTGTCGATGCCCTGGGACAGCTGGCTGTTGATCGCATCCGACACCACCAGGGCCACGCGGCCCAGCTCGTTGAGCGCGGGGTCGAGGGTTTCCTTGCGGTAGCGCAGCAGGCCACCGAGTTCGCCGCCGGTGGTGCTGCTGGTGATGTCCATCTTGGTCGAGCCACGGTTGAGCATCAGGCTCATGCGCGTCGGGTCGCTCTGGCCTGGCGCCACTTCCAGGGTCTGGGTGGTCTTGCCGAGCACCAGCGCCTGGCCGTTCTTGAGGTAGACGTCGTAGTTGCCTTCCCGCTCGACCACGTCCGCGCCAATCAGCCCGGTGAGCTCGCGCACCGCGCCGTCACGCTTGTCGAGCAGGTCGTTGGGCGCACCGGACACCGACGACACGCGCGAGATCTGATCGTTGAGGTCGGCGATCGACTTGGTCAGGTCGTTGACCTTGGTGGCGAGCGCTTCCATGTTGCCGTTGAGGGTGGTGTTCTGCTGGGTCAGCTGCGAGGACAGCGCGTTGAAGCGCTTGGCCACGGTCTGGGCGCTGGTCAGCAACAACTGGCGAGAGGCGTCTTCGCTGGGCTTGGCGGCGGCGTCCTGCATGGCGGTGTAGAAGCTCTGCAGCGCCGCGGTGACGCCGGTGTCGCTGCTCGACAGGGCCGAGTCCAGCGGGGTGATCTGGCTCAGGTAGGTCGAGGCGTCGGTGCTCAGCGAATTGGTGCTGCGCAGCTGGTTCTCCAGAAAGGCGTTGTACACCCGGCGCACGTCGGCCAGGGTCGTGCCGCTGCCGATGAAGACGCTGCCGTACTGCTGCGAGCCCTTGGTCTGCTGGACGTTCTGCTGGCGCGAGTAGCTCTCGACATCGGCATTGGCGATGTTGTTGCCCAGGGTATACAACCCGGACTGGGCGGCGCCCAGCCCAGACATGCCAATATTGATCAAACTCGCCATGGATCCAGCCCTTTAAAGTTTCGTTGTGGTACCGAGCGACGCATAGCTCTCGTACGACTTCATCTGTCTTGCGATCTGCGAGATCTTGCTGGCGTAGTTCGGGTCGGTTGCGTACCCGGCCTTCTGCAGCTCTCGCACAAACTGTTCCGGGTTATCGGCAGACTTCACCGCATCTTGATACCGGGCGTTGTTCTGCAGCAGGCTCACCAGGTCGTGGAAGCTGTCCTGGTAGGAGTCGTACGAACGGAAGGTCGCCGTCTCCTTGACGAACTTGCCATCGACGAACTCGCTGGTGATCGCCCGCGCCTTGTCGCCTTCCCAGTTGCCGCTGGCCTTGATGCCGAACAGGTTGTGACTGCTGCCACCGTCGGCATCGCGCATGACCGATTTGCCCCAGCCGGTTTCCAGCGCCGCCTGGGCCACCAGGTAGCGCGGGTCGATACCGATGCGCTTGGCGGCCTGTTCGGCCATCGGCAGCATGGTAGCGACGAACTCGTCGCTGTCGGCGAAGGCGCTCTTGGCGGGGGCCAGCGGCGGCTGGGCCACGGCGCGGCCCTGGATCTGCAGGCCGCCGGGCGCGGCGAAGGTTTTCGCCGGTTCCCAGTCACCCTTGGCGACCGCACTGCCCTGCACGCCTTGACGGGCCGGCAGCGCGGCGGTGTTGGTGACCGCCGCCGCGGCGTTGGCCGACGGCACGATACCGGCCAGCAGGCGGTCGGTGAGCTTGCCCGGCAACGCCAGGCGGCGCGAGTTGAGCGCGGCCACATCGTTGCGCGTGGCCGTGCTGCCTTGAGCATGCACAGGCTCGGCAACCCGGTTGCCCCACAGCGCCGGCTGGTTGCCGTCGACCCGCGGGAACGGGCTGGTGTTCGCGCCGCTGGCGCCCTTCTGCTTGGACAGCTGGCGCATCAGCACGTCCTGCAGGCCGATGCCGCCGCCCTCGCGGGACATGCTCACGGCCAGCTGCTGGTCGTACATTTCCTGGTACTGCTTGACCGTCTCGGTGTTCATCGGGTTATCGGCGGCCAGCACATCGCTGGCCTTGCGCGAGGCCTTGAGCATCTCGCTGACGAACAGCGATTCGAATTCCTGCGCCACCTTGCGCAGGTTGCCGTCGCTGTCGCGGTCGCCGACCTTCAGCGAGTTGAGGCGATTGAGGTCGGAATACGAACCGCTGTCGGCGGTGCTGGAGACCAGGCTCTTGGGATTCATCGCCAGTCCTCAGATCACGATCAGGTCGGCCTGCAGCGCGCCGGCCTGTTTCAGGGCTTCAAGGATGGCCATCAGGTCGCCGGGCGCCGCGCCCACCTGGTTCACCGCGCGGACGATCTCGTCCAGCGTGGTACCCGGGCCGAACTTGAACATCGGCTTGGCTTCCTGCTCGGCATTGACCCGCGAGCGCGGGACCACGGCGGTCTGGCCATTGGACAACGGCCCTGGCTGGCTGACGATCGGGTCTTCGGTGATGGTCACGGTCAGGCTGCCGTGGGTGACCGCGGCGGGCGACACCTTGACGTTCTGGCCAATGACGATGGTACCGGTACGCGAGTTGATGATGACCTTGGCCACGGCCTGGCCCGGATCGATCTCCAGGTTCTCGAGGATCGACAGGTAGTCCACCCGCTGGCTTGGGTCCATGGGCGCGGTGACCTGCACCGAACCGCCATCCAGGGCCTGGGCGACACCTGGGCCAAGCAGTTCGTTGACCTTGTCGACGACGCGCTTGGCGGTGGTGAAGTCCGGCCGGTTGAGGTTCAGGGTCAGGCTGTTGCCCTGGTTGAAACCACTGGGCACGGCGCGCTCGACGCTGGCGCCGCCGGGAATACGCCCGGCCGACGGCACGTTGACGGTGATCCGCGAGCCATCACGGCCTTCGGCATCGAAGCCGCCGACCACCAGGTTGCCCTGGGCAATGGCGTAGACGTTGCCGTCGATACCCTTGAGCGGGGTCATCAGCAGGCTGCCGCCGCGCAGGCTCTTGGAGTTGCCGATCGACGACACGGTGATGTCGACCACCTGGCCGGGCTTGGCGAAGGCCGGCAAGTCGGCATGCACCGACACCGCCGCGACGTTCTTGAGCTGCATGTTGCCCGAGCCTGCCGGCACCTTGATGCCGAACTGCGACAGCATGTTGTTGAAGGTCTGCACGGTGAACGGCGTCTGGGTGGTCTGGTCACCGGTGCCGTTGAGCCCCACCACCAGGCCGTAGCCGATCAGCTGGTTGGTGCGCACGCCGGAGATGCTGGCGATGTCCTTCAGGCGCTCGGCGTGGGCACCGAGGGCGAAGGTCAGGACGAACGTTGCGGCAATCAGCTGCCTGAAATTGAACATGGGCATCCTGACTCAGAAGGGCCAAAGCGGGCTGAGGAAGAAGCGGTCCAGCCACCCGGGCTGGCTGGCATCGGCGAAGGCGCCAGTGCCCGAATAGGTGATGCGCGCATCGGCCACGCGGGTGGACGGCACGGTGTTGTCGGTGGCGATGTCATCGGCGCGGACCAGACCTGCGATACGCACCAGCTCGTCGCCAGTGTTGAGGGTCATCCACTTCTCGCCGCGCACGGCGATGATGCCGTTGGGCAGCACGTCGGCCACGGTCACGGTGATCGAGCCGGTCAGGGTATTGCCCTGGGCGGCCTTGCTGTCGCCCTTGGTCGCGCGGTCGCCGCTGTAGCCGGCGTCCAGGCTCAGGTCGCCGCCACCGAACGGGTTGTTGGTGCTGGGCGAGGCGCCGAACAGCGAGCTCAGGCCGATGCTCGCCTTGCTGGTCTTGTCGACCTGCGAGTTGGCGCTCTTGCTCGCCGAGGTGCGCTCGTTGAGGGTGATGGTGATGATGTCACCCACGCGGAACGCCTTGCGGTCGCCATACAGGTTCTGCTCGAACCCCGCCTGGTAGATCGAACCGTTGTTGGCCGCCGCTGGCAATGGGGTGCGCGGCAGGACCGGCGCATAGTACGGGTCGTTGGGCTTGGCGGTCGGCGCGACGCAGCCAGCCAGCATCACCACGCCACCCAGGGCGAGAACGGATAACAGACGATTCATGACGCTTACCTCACGGTGGAACGGGGTGCTGGGGCGGCCTTGAGCTTTCAGGGCTTAGAGCTGCTGGGTAACGAACGAGAGCATCTGGTCGGCGGTGGAGATGACCTTGGAGTTCATCTCGTAGGCGCGCTGGGTGGTGATCATGTTGACCAGTTCTTCCACGGTGCTGACGTTGGAGTTTTCCAGGGTCTGCTGCAGGGTAGTGCCGAAGCCGTTGAGGCCCGGGGTACCGACCTGTGGCGCGCCGCTGGCGGCGGTTTCCAGGAACAGGTTGCCGCCGGTTGCCTGCAGGCCCGCCGGGTTGATGAAGTCGGCGGTCTGGATGTTGCCGATGACCTGCGCGGCCGGGTTGCCGGCGGTGGTGATCGACACGGTGCCGTCCTGGCCCACGGTGAAGGTCTGCGCTTCTGGCGGCACGACGATGGCCGGCTCCAGCGGGAAGCCGTTGGCGGTGACGATCTGGCCATCGGAGTTCAGGTGGAAGGTGCCATCACGGGTGTAGGAAACCGTGCCATCTGGCTGCAGCACCTGGAAGAAGCCGCGGCCGTTGACAGCCATGTCCAGCGGGTTCTCGGTGGTCTGCAGGCTGCCGGTGCTGAAATTCTTCTGGGTGCCGACGATGCGCACACCGGTACCGACCTGAAGGCCCGACGGCAGTTCGCTGTCCTGGGTCGACTGGGCGCCTG
>NZ_DATELE010000047.1:0-2777 GCF_035277045.1 Pseudomonas sp.
GAGGCGCCATGGCTGGAACGACCCGGCGGCGTGGGGATCTCCGTGGAGTTGGCGTGGTGGCGCGAGTACGCGCAGTGGGGCTCCGGCAACCAGGTGCCCGACGTGCTCACCGAGGCGTTCGCCTGGCTCGTCCGCCACCAGCCGGCGCACCAGGGCACGTTGACGGTGTGCTGGGGCGATGCGCGGCTGTCGAACGCGATCTTCGACGACTCAGGTCAGCTCATCGGTGCGCTGGACTGGGAGCAGGCCTGCGTGTGCCCGCCCGAGACGGACCTCGCATGGTGGCTCGCGACGCGCAAGCAGATGCTGGAGGTCAATGGCATCGACGCCGATCCGGAACTGCCGGGCTTCGACAGCCGCGTCGATGTGATCCGGCGCTATGAGGAGATGATCGGCCGCACGCTGGCCGACCTCGACTGGTACGAGATCTTCGCGATGGTGCGGATGGGCTGCTGCATTCTGCGCACGCAGGTGCTGCTGCGCACTAATGGCCAAGCCGACCACTTCCTCACGCGCGCACCTATTCTGCCGGCCTGGACGATCGAGGCGGTCCGGTAGATTGAATACAGCAACGCGCGTAGTCCGAAACGGCATTTTCAGAGCGGTTCCGAGATAGCCACGCATGCCACAGTTTTGAATTATCCAATCCCCTGTCGAGACGATGTGCCCGCTCTCCCTCGCAGGGCACATTCATTTCTCCCATGGCGTCAGATCGGGTCGAACACATCCGAGTTATGGCCGCCGAGGCTCTAGCCCGAAGTTCCCCCTTGTAGAGGCGGCCTGAGTCCCGATTTGTTTGTGAGCAGGTGTTTCTGTGTTCAACTGCCTCAACATGTACTCATGTATTCTTGAGAATAGCTCGGCGTGTCATCCCCTGATGTCGCCACTATCGTGCTGATCTCGTGTTAGAAAGTAATCATGTACATCACCCGGGTGCCCAACCGGGGATCCCCGCCGGCGGTGCTGTTGCGGGAAAGCTTCCGCGAAAACGGCAAGGTCAAGACCCGCACCCTGGCCAACCTGTCACGCTGGCCCGAGCACAAGCTGGACAGACTGGATCGCGCGCTTACGGGCTTGCCGCCCGTGGACTGGGATCTATCCGAGGCCTTCGAGATCACCCGCAGCCTGCCGCACGGGCATGTGGCCGCCGTGGCCGGCACCGCCGAGAAGCTGGGCATCGCCGAGCTGATCGACCCGACGCCCTCGCGTAACCGGGATCTGGTGTGCGCCATGCTGATCGCGACGGTGATCGAGCCGGGATCGAAACTGGCGATGGCGCGCGGGCTGCGCGCCCAGACCGCGACCAGCTCCCTGGGTGTGGTGCTGGGTGTGGCGGGCTGTGATGAGGACGACCTGTATGAGGCGATGGACTGGGCGCTCGAGCGCAAAGATGGCATCGAAACCGCGTTGGCCGCCCGGCATTTGGCCAGTGGCACCCTGGTGCTCTATGACGTGTCCAGCGCGGCGTTCGAGGGCCACACCTGCCCGCTGGGAGCGATCGGGCACGCCCGCGACGGGGTCAAGGGTCGGCTGCAGATCGTCTACGGGCTGCTGTGCTGCCCCACGGGGCGCCCGGTCGCGATCGAGGTGTTTGACGGCAACACCGCCGACCCGAAAACCCTGACCGCCCAGATCGACAAGCTCAAAACCCGGTTCGAGCTGACCAACATCGCCCTGGTCGGGGATCGGGGCATGCTCACCAGCGCGCGCATCCGCGACGCGCTACGTCCGGCGCACCTGGACTGGATCAGCGCGCTACGCGCCCCGCAGATCAAGACCCTAGTCGAGGACGGGGCGCTGCAGCTGTCGCTATTCGATGAGCAAAACCTGTTCGAGATCACCCACCCGGACTATCCCGGCGAGCGGCTGGTGTGCTGCCACAACCCCGCCCTGGCCGACGAGCGCGCCCGCAAACGCGCCGAGCTGCTGGCGGCCACCGAAAAAGAACTGCAGGCCATCGCCGAAGCCACCCGCCGCCAACGCCGGCCGTTGCGCGGCACAGACAAGATCGGCCTGCGGGTGGGCAAGGTGCGCAACAAGTTCAAGATGGCCAAGCACTTTGACCTGCACATCACCGATGAGGCCTTCAGCTTCACCCGCAACCAGGACAGCATCGCCGCCGAGGCCACCCTGGACGGCATCTACGTGCTGCGCACCAGCCTGCCCGACAACGCCCTGGGCCGCGATGACGTGGTGCTGCGCTACAAAGACCTCGCCGACGTCGAACGCTTCTTCCGCACCCTCAACAGCGAACTGGACGTACGCCCCATCCGGCACCGGCTCGCCGACCGGGTCCGCGCCCACATGTTCTTACGCATGCTGTCCTACTACATCAGCTGGCACATGAAACAAGCCCTGGCCCCAATCCTGTTCACCGACAACGACAAACCCACCGCAGCTGCCAAACGCGCCGACCCCGTCGCGCCAGCGCAACGCTCCGACGAAGCGCTGAAGAAGGCAGCGCGCAAACGCACCGAAGACGACACACCGGTGCACAGCTTCACCAGCCTGATCACCGACCTGGCCACCATCTGCGCCAACTACATCCAACCCACCGACAGCCTGCCGGCATTCACCAAGACCACCACCCCAACCCCGCTGCAGCGGCGCGCCTTCGACCTACTGACCGTTTCCCACCGCCACGGCCTGCCGTAGTCAGTACCCCACCACAAAAGCCCAGGCCAACGGCACAAACCGCACCCAATCAGGGGGAACTTCGGACTAGGTGACCAAGACTGCATTATCTACGTGGCTATCACACGTGCAGAGCAGCAGTG
>NZ_DATELE010000048.1:0-7059 GCF_035277045.1 Pseudomonas sp.
GACCGCCGCGCCTGCGACGGCGCCGGTCGCGGCACCCCGCAAGCGTCCACCAGACTGCGAGCTGTCCGCGCTGGCGCTGCTCGAGGTGCCGGCCTGGGCCTGGCAGGCACTGATGTCCTGCTGGATGAGCTCGGTCGACTGTCCTTTGAGCGGCGTTATTGTCTCGGCTGTGGCGCAAAGGCAAAACATCGAGAGCAGGGTGGCGATGGTGGCGATTCCAGGGGAAATGGACGTTTTCATAAGGCCTCCAATGCTGTTCAGCGTGCTTTGGACTTTGCAGTTTAGCTCGGGGTGTGGGGCAGCATCGGGTGGGCTGCCGCGCGGGGGCGCGTTGGGCGGGCAGAGGGACCGGGGCGAAAGCGCTACTAGAATCCATGTGTCACTCCCAACCCCGGAGAACCCCCATGACCCGCAAAAACACGATCTGCCTCTGGTATGACGGCACCGCGCTGGAGGCTGCGACGTTCTATGCCCAGACGTTCCCCGACAGCGTCGTGGGCGCTGTGCATCGCGCCCCGGGGGATTTCCCCTCTGGAAAAGCCAACGATGTGCTGGTCGTCGAATTCACGGTGATGGGCATCCCATGCGTGGGGCTGAACGGCGGGGCGGCGTTCAGGCACAGCGAGGCGTTTTCATTCCAAGTGGCCACCGACGACCAGGCCGAGACTGACCGGTTGTGGAACGCGATAGTGGAAAACGGTGGCCAGGAAAGCGCATGCGGCTGGTGCAAGGACAAGTGGGGGTTGTCGTGGCAGATCACCCCACGGGCCCTGACCACCGCGATCGCCAGTCCCGACCGGGCAGCGGCCGGGCGGGCGTTCGAAGCGATGATGAGCATGCGCAAGATCGACATCGCTGCGATCGAAGCGGCGGTCAGGGGTTGAGCAGCGTTACTCCACCGCCTCGGCCACCCCCTGGTCCTCACCCAGGAAGCCGCCGCTCTGGTGATGCCAAAGCCGCGCGTAGGTCCCGTTTTTCGCGAGCAGTTCGGTGTGGGTGCCTTGCTCGATGATGCGCCCGTCATCCATCACGATGAGCCGGTCCATGGCCGCGATCGTGGACAGCCGGTGGGCGATGGCGATCACGGTCTTGCCTTGCATCATATCGTCCAGGCTTTCCTGGATCGCCACTTCGACTTCCGAGTCCAGCGCGCTGGTGGCCTCGTCAAGCAGCAGGATCGGGGCGTTCTTGAGCATCACCCGGGCGATCGCGATGCGCTGGCGCTGCCCACCCGACAGCTTGATGCCGCGCTCACCGACCAGGGTGTCGTAGCCGCTGTGGCCTTGCCGGTCACTCAGCTGGTTGATGAAACCATCTGCCTGGGCATTGGCCGCCGCGGTGCGGATCTGCGCGTCGGTAGCGTCGGGGCGTCCATACGCGATGTTGTCGCGGATCGAACGGTGGAGCAGGGAGGTGTCCTGGGTGACCATGCCGATCGCGCTGCGCAGGCTGTCTTGCGTGACGTGCGCGATGTTTTGCCCGTCGATGCGAATTTCGCCGCTGTCCACGTCGTAGAAGCGCAGCAGCAGGTTGATCAGCGTCGACTTCCCCGCACCGGAACGGCCCACCAGGCCGATTTTTTCGCCCGGGCGGATGTTCAGGCTCAGGCCATCGAGCACCTGGCGCTCACCGTTGTAGTTGAAGCTCACATTGTCGAAGCTCACCGCGCCGCCAGAGGTCGCCAGCACGCCCGCGTCTGGCGCATCCTGCACCTTCGGGCCGCGGGTCAGGGTGCTCATGCCATCCTGCACCGTGCCGATGCTCTCGAACAGCGAGGTCATCTGCCACATGATCCAGTGCGACATGCCGTTGATCCGTAGCGCCATGGCCGTGATCGCCGCCACGGCGCCCGTGCCCACCTCGCCCTGGTGCCACAGCCACAGCGCGTAGCCGCCCGCGCCCATGATCAGCGCGACCACCAGCGCCTGGTTGACGATTTCGAACTGGCTGACCAGGCGCATCTGGCGAAAGCCGGTCTGCTTGAAATCCTCCATGGCCGCGCGCGCGAAGTGCGCTTCACGCTTGGAGTGCGAGAACAGCTTCACCGTGGTGATATTGGTGTAGGCGTCCGAGATACGGCCTGTCATCGACGACCGCGCATGAGCCTGTTCCTGTCCGACCTTGCCCAGGCGGGGCACGAAGTACAGCATGGCCAGCCCGAACAATGCGACCCAGGCAATGAACGGCAGCATCAGCTTCCAGGCGAAGCCGCCGGCCAGGGCGATGATCGCGATGAAGTACACCCCGATCCCCGGTGCGATCTCGATGAGGGTGAACAGCACCTCGCGCACGGCCAGCGCCGTCTGCATCACCTTGGTGGTGACCCGGCCGGAGAACTCGTCGGAAAAGAACGACAGGCTTTGCCGCAGCATCAGCCGGTGGAAGTCCCAGCGCAGCCGCAGCGGCAGGTTGATCGCCAATATCTGGTGCTGCACCATGGTGCGCAACGCCACCAGGCCGATACTGGTCAGCAGTACGATGCCGATGCCCCACAGCACGCGGGCTTCCTGGCCATCCGTGGCGCCGCCTGCCTTCCAGGCCGAGAGCAGGTCGACGACCTGCCCGAGGAAGGAAAACAGCCAGGCCTCGTAGATCGACACACCCGCGCTAAGCAGCGCGAACGCCAGGACATACCCACGGGCGCCCCGCGTGCAGGCCCACAGAAACCGCGCCAGGCCCTCGGGCGGCGGCGGTGCCTCGTCGGGCGGGAAAGGGTCGAGCCGTCGTTCAAATACACGCAGCATGGAGGTCTCCAAAACAAACAAGTTGAGAGATTCTGCCATTAACGGCGGCTTTGAGGGGGTTGTGAGGGTGAGGGCAGGGCGGTTTTAGCGTGTTGGCACTCGGATGACGTTCTCCAAGGTGCCGTATATATCCGGCCCGGCATCGCCAGGCCCTGTGGGAGCGTGCCTCGTGCCGCGAAACGAGGGCGGAGCCCTCGCCGGGGCGCATGACTGCCGTGTTGTGCGGTGGTGGCAGGGGACATCGAATCCAGCCAGAGGCTCTTGCAGCGCCTATCGAAACAGGTGTTCTCGCGGTGAACCAGGTGGCCCACCGCGAAAACCACAGAGGGGATCAATACTTCCAGGTCACCGACGCCGTCAGGTTGCGCGGCGCGCCGTAGCTGGCAGTCGTGGCATTGTTGTACAGCGAAAGCAGGTATTTGCGGTCGGTCACGTTGTTGAGGTTCAGCGACGTGCTCCAGTTCTCGTCGATGTCGTAGCTGGTCATCAGGTCAACCAGGCCGTAGGCGTTCTGGTGGATGGCCTTTTTGGTGTCGTGTTCCACCGCGGTCTGCCAGCTCACACGGGCGCCGACCTTCATCTGAGGCAGGCTCGGCAGGCGGTAGGTGGCCATGCCGCGCAAGCTGTGGGCCGGCACGTATTTGCGCGCTTTCTCGCCCTCGTCATCTTCAATGTGCACATAGGTGTAGCCGGCGAGCAGGTCCAGGCCAGGCATAACTTCGCCGGAGGCTTGCAACTCGATGCCGCGGCTCTTGAAATCGCCCGCGGTGTAGGCTTGGCGACCGTTCACCATGCCTGCATCCACGCCCACGTTGCGCTGCTCGGTCTTGAATACCGCAGCGGTCACATGCAGGCGCTCGTCTATCACGCTGCCTTTGACCCCGACCTCCATGCTTTTGCCTTCCAGCGGGTCCAGCAGTCTGCCATCGGTGCCGACCATGTTGTATTGCGGGTTGTAGATCTTGGTCCAGCTGCCGTAGACACTCCACTGATCGTTCAGGTCGTAGACCAGACCGGTGTAAGGCGTGACCTTGCCGTGCTCGCGGGTGTAGTGCTCGGTGGCATAGCTGGTGCCCTTGCCGTCGGCGCTGAGCATGCGAGCGCCGGCGATCCAGTGCAGGTCGTCAGCCAGGCTGAAGCGTGCTCCGGCGAATACGCTCTTCTGGGTGTCCTGGAAATTCTGCGACAGATCTTCGCTGGTGTAGCCGAACGATGGCTTGGGCGTGTTGCCCGCCAGAATGCCCGAGAACGAGGTATCGAAGGCGCTGAAGTTCTCCATGTCTTCGTCATACTCGTGGCCTTTCTGGTGCGTGCGCCCATAAGCGGCGCCGAGCGTCAGTTGATGCTCGCGGCCGAACAGGCTGAACGGGCCTTGCACCTTGGCCTCGCCCAGCAGCTGGTGAGCCTCGCTGCTGGTGTGGTTGGCATACGCCCCGGCGACGTCACCGGTGACGGAGCCGACATAGAGCATGTTGGTGTCCTGCTTTTCCTGGACGCCAGTGGCGGTCAGCGTGGCGTTCCAGTCGTTGCCGAAGTCGTGCTTGAGTTCGATGAAGGCGCGCTGGGTGTGCAGGTTCCAGTAGGTCCACGGCTGGCCGATGCTGGTGCTGCGGCCGCTGTAGTGGATGGCATTGCCGGCGCTGTCCTCCAGCGGCAGGTTGCCCCAGGTGCTGCCGTTGGAGTCGCTGTTGTGCTGGGAGAAGCCCACGGTCACGGTGTCGGCATCGGACACATCGAACGCCAGCAGGCCGGCGGCAACGTTGCGCTCCTGGCTGTAGCGGTCCATCCACGAGTTGCCCTTGTCGTGGGAGTAGATGAAGCGGCCACGCACATTGCCGGTGTCGGTCAGCGGGCCGGCGACGTCGACGTCCACGCGACGGCTGTCCCAGGAGCCGACACTGGTTTCGACCTGTGCCTGGAAGGTATCAGTCGGGCGCTTGCGTACGAAGTTGACCGTAGCGGACGGGTTGCCGGCGCCACTCATCAAGCCATTGGCGCCGTGCAGCACGTCGATCTGCTCGTACTCGGCCAGGTCCTGGTCGCCCACCAGCACGGTGCCCACGAAGGGCATGCCCATGCCGTCGTATTCGAACGTGTTGATGTCGAAGCCGCGCGAGGTGAATTCGGTGCGGTCGGACTCGGTTTGCTCAACGGTCACCGACGGCGCCGCGCGCAACGCGTCCTTGATGCCGGTGATCTTGAAATCGTCCAGCGCCTGCCGGGTGATGGTGGTCACCGCCTGCGGCGTCTGCTTGTCGGTCAGCCCCAGTTTGGTGGTGGTGGACGACGCCTTGCCTTCATATCCCTGACTCAGGCCGTCGCCACGTTCGCTGGTGCTTTCGATCTGGGTGGCGGGCAGCGTGAGGTCATCGGCTGCTTGAACAAAGGGCATGGCGCTGCATGCGCCGACCAGCAGGAGGCTGGCAGGGATGTGACGTTTCAAAGGAATTCCTAGAGGATAAGAATGGTAACAGGATGTGTTCTCAAAATATGAATGAGAATCTAACTCATATGTGGAGGGTATTTCGACATTTTTTTCACATTTCGTGACATTTGCCGAAGGGGATTAAGGCGGGGGCGATTTGATCGGGGATTGGAGTCGGTTACTCACTGGGGCCAGGAACCCGATGGTTCTCTGCTGTTGAACTCGGGAAGTCAGGAGGTGCAGGCTAGAGCGGGGGAGGGTAGCTGAGCGTTCGCATCCGAGCCTAAGCTTGCCTGGTCGGCCGGATGGGGAACTGCCCAGCTCCGCGATCTCAGAATAGAGCCCGAACCACAAGCATCACGGCCAGCCCCATCATGATCACACCGGATACTCGTCCAACGAGCCGTGCAACGCCTGGACGCGTTCTCAACGCTTTGTTCGCCCCGAAGCCCACCATTGAGTAGACCACTGAGCAACTGGCCGTGTACACCAGCCCCAAGGCCAGGATCTGCGCCGGAATGCTCCAGGCGGCTGTTTCCGAAGTCCACGGTGGCAGAAACGCCAGGAAGAAGATGAACGCCTTGGGGTTCAACCCGCTAACCAGCGCTCCCTCCCGGAACCACGTGATCCAGCTGCCAGCACGTTCAGCGCCACCACCAGAATGCGGAACAGGCGGATTACGCAGCATCCCATAGCCCAGCCACGCCAGGTACAGAGCGCCCATGACGGTGAGAACGGCCATCAGAACCGGGTTGCCAGCAATCAGCATGCCCACGCCTGCTGCAATCAGGATCGTCAGTAACACATACCCGGCCAGCAACCCCAGCACGGAAGCACCCACCCCCCGATTGCGGATCCCTGCGGAAATTGCATAGGCCCAGTCGGCACCGGGCGTGAAAACGAAAAGCAATGAAAAGGCCCAGAAAGCCACCAGCGTTGATTGGCTCATGCTGGCTCCGGATAGCTGAATGAAAGCTGTGAAATGTGCATGCTTGACCGTTGGACAGACACCGATCCACTTGTGCTGTCCCAGGCAAGGTCATTGCGCACCACAATCGCTACTTTGATATCAAACATCGCGTACTCCTTCAAAACTGAACAGTGATGATGGAGTCGAGGGCAGGCTTCAGTCTGTTAGATTTGTGCAGAGTCGCTGATAGGCCGCTGGAGTCAGGCGGTAAGCGCGTCGGAACCACACGCCCATGTGGCTTTGATCAGAAAAGCCTACCTCCGCCGCCACTTCCGCCGCGGGCTTTCCAGCAGCCAGCAATGCTCGAGCCGCGCGTAGTCTCAGTCGGATCAGATACGCGTGGGGCGTCTGGCCGTAAGTCCGCTTGAACTGCCGGGTCAGCCTGAAACGGTCCATGCCCGTGTAGGCGGCAAGCTCATCCAGGCTGACGTCGGTCGCCATCAGGACATGCAGGAAATCCTTGGCTCTGTCCATCATCGGCACCGACTCGGCCTTGTCGGACTGCTGCGCTGGCCGCAGGTGCCTGGAAAGGACTGCCATCAGGGTGTCCAGACTTTCGTCCCTAGCCAGGCGGCCTTCGTTGTGATGAATGGCCAGGAAGGCCCGCTGGATTGCATCCCTGAGGTGAACATCGTCGGTCAGGGTGTCGCGAAAGGCCGCGCCGAGAGAGGATGCATCTCCCACCCCGAGACGATCCGTCATGCCAGACACCCACCGCTGGGGAAGGTAGAGCATGCCGTAGGTGAAACCCTCCGGCTCAGGTGCGAAGCCATCATGCAAAGCCCCCGGCTCAATCAGTATCGACCTGCCAGGAGTGCTGGTATGCGTTGAGCGATTGCAGCTGAAGCGCTGCACGCCCTGATGTGTCACGCCGACCAACATCTCGTCATGATCATGGGGATCGTAGGCGTGGCCCTGGA
>NZ_DATELE010000049.1:0-3423 GCF_035277045.1 Pseudomonas sp.
GCTTTCGTCCCAGGATCTCATGGCGTGGAGATTCAGCCAGCAGTGGCACCCTTGGAAAACGAGCCGGTGATCGTCAAGAACCACATCAACTCCTTCCGCGATACCGACCTCAAGTCTCGGCTAGAGGGCAGCGGCGTCGAAGAAGTGGTGGTCGTGGGAGCGATGAGCCACATGTGCGTTGACGCCGTCGTCCGGGCCGCGGCGGACATGGGCTACGCCGTCACGGTGCTGCATGACGCCTGCGCGACGCTGGACCTGGCGTTCAATGGTGTTTCCGTACCCGCCGAGCAGGTGCATGCCGCGATGATGGCCGCGTTCGAGTTTGGCTACGCGAAGGTCGAGGCCACGGAGTCGTACCTGTCCCCGCAGTGACGCCGCATGCACCTGCCAGGTAGCGCTCGGGTCTGGTCTTGCATGGCCTGACCGGGGAGGAGAGAAACCAGTCTGGGTATAACTGGTAGAGGAAGATTCTATAGCTGCGTCTGCTCATGCCCTTTAGACTTGAGCGCGTGCGCCGGGTGGGGTGCGGTCAGCATCGCGGGTCAGCGGCCAACCCCCGCATAGCCCGGATTATTTCCTCTCCTAAGGTTGTCATTTGAACGCTGAAGTTCGTTTCCCTGGGGCCGTCGGCATCATTTGCCTCGGCGTTCTGCAGATCCTGGTATGGGGCGGCTCGTTCTTCCTCCTGGCTGTCATGGCCACCCCGATCATGCGCGAGACGGGCTGGGACAGTCAGTGGGTGTACGGCGCCCTGTCGCTCAGTCTGATGGTGTCCGCGCTACTGGCGCCGCTTTCCAGCCGGCTGGTTGCCCGCTATGGCGGGCGGGCCCAGTTGGCGAGTAGCGGCGCCATCGTCGCGCTCGGGCTGTTGGTGGTCTCGGTCAGCCAGTCCCTGCCGGTGTTTCTGCTGGCGTGGATGATCATCGGCGTTGGCATGGCGTGCGGCTTGTACGAAACGCTGTTTTCGACGCTTGGGGCGCTGTATGCCGAGCGGGCAGGCAAGGCCATCACCGGCATTACCCTGATCTCCGGTTTCGCCACCACGCTCTCCTGGCCGCTGGTGGCTTTTGCCATCGAACACATAGGGTGGCGAGCCGCATGCGTTGGCTATGCACTGATCCTGCTGCTGGTCGTAGCGCCTCTTTACCTTTGGGTGCTGCCGGCGGGTGGAAGGCTCGGGAAGCGTGCCGCGACGGCAGTAAAGGAGGGCGCCAGCATGGACCGCCGGGTGTTCCTGCTGCTGACGTGGATCTTCGCGCTGGGGGCGATCATCATGACAGCCGTTTCAGTCCAGCTGGTGGCTGTGCTGCAGGGGATGGGCCACTCACTGACGGCCGCCATCGGCCTCGCTGCCTTGCTCGGGCCAAGCCAGGTGGCGGCTCGCGTGCTGCAGATGCTGGCCCGTAATCGCCATCCGATCTGGACTGCCCTGATCTCCACGTCGCTTGTTGCTGTCGGCTTGTTGCTCGTCACCACGGCACCCGCCGTCACGGCGGTGGGATTGTTGCTGTTTGGCTGCGGCAACGGGCTGCGGGCCATCGTCCGGGGGCTGTTGCCGCTGGCGATGATGCCGACGTCACAGTACGTCGCGCTCATGGGCAAGATGTCCCGACCATCGTTGGTAGGTCAGGCCCTGACGCCGCTTGTGGGTGGCTACCTTTTCCAGCATTTCGGCGCCATGGGCGTTCTGCTGACGCTGACCGGCCTCGGCGCACTCAATGTGGTGCTGGTGGTGATGGTGTTGCAGTCGCTGAAAGGATCACTGCACGGTCACTGAGGGACGCTCACGAAGCAGGCTGCGCCGGTCAGTCAGGACAACAGAGCGTGGCCGGGGCGGGAGCGTCATCTTCCAGATCTTTCCTTCGATGGCGGGGGACTCTGCAAAAACTCAGGGCTGGAGGCGCGACGATCGGGTTTCTCGGGATTTCGTACAGCGCCTAGAAGTCCACCTTGCCCCGTCCCGCCTTGACAGTGCTGCGCCTGGCTTTTCCTTCGAGGCGGCGGGTCTTCGAGCCGAGGGTCGGCTTGGTGGGACGGCGTTTCTTCTCGGTCTTGCCGGCAGTGATGATCAACTCGGCAAGACGCGCCAGTGCGTCAGCGCGGTTCTGCTCCTGGGTGCGGTACTGTTGGGCCTTGATGATCAACACGCCGTCGCCGGTGATGCGACTGTCACGCAGCGCCAGCAGCCGCTCCTTGTAAAACCCGGGCAGCGACGAGGCGGGAATGTCGAAGCGCAGGTGCACGGCGCTGGACACCTTGTTGACATTCTGCCCACCTGCGCCTTGCGCGCGGATGTATGTCAGTTCGATGTCGGCATCGGGCAGATGCACGTTATCAGAGATGGTCAGCATGGCATGGCCCTTGTGATTGCCCTCCATTATCACAGCCTTCGCCGCTCGCTCACAGAATAAAACACGTTCATTTTCATACAAATGTACATACCGCCGTGTTCCGACCTGAAAATTTGACGATTTTCTGCACCTGCAAGCCGCACTAATCTCCTGCCCAAGCGTTGAACTCTAATAATAAAAGGAGACACCCAGTGCCTATCCAGTCAGAGCACGACCCTCGCCTCAAGCGTGCGCTCAAGACGCGACACATCAGCATGCTCGCCCTTGGCGGGGTGATCGGCGCGGGGCTGTTCGTGGGCTCCAGCGCTGTTATCGCCTCCACAGGGCCTGGCGCCTTCGTCACCTATGCAATCACAGGCCTGATCGTCGCCCTGGTGATGCGCATGCTGGGCGAAATGGCCGCCGCGCATCCCACCAAAGGCTCCTTCGTCGACTATGCCCGCATGGCCTTCGGACGTCCGGCGGGCTACATGACGGGCTGGCTGTACTGGTACTTCTGGGTGATCGTGGTCGGCTTCGAGGCGGTTGTTGGCGGGCAGATCATCAATGGCTGGTTGCCGGATATTCCCGTCTGGGTCATCGCCCTGGGGCTGATGGTCAGCATGACGCTGCTGAACCTGATGTCGGTGCATTCCTTTGGTGAGGCCGAGTACTGGTTCGCGGGGGTCAAGGTGGCGGCCATCGTGGTGTTTCTGGTCGTGGCCGGCGCCTATGTCTTCCACCTCTGGCCCGACTCGAACGCGACCTTCGACAACCTGACCCGGCACGGGGGCTTCCTGCCCAACGGCGTGGGCGCGCTGTTCACCGGCGTGGTCGTGGTGATCTTCTCGATGACCGGTGTCGAGGTCGCGACGCTGGCCGCGGCAGAGTCGGAAGATCCATCGCGCAATATCCGCAAGGCGGTCAACACGGTGATGGTGCGGATCCTGGTGTTCTTCGTGCTGGCCACCTTCTTCATCGTCGTGGCCCAGCCATGGACCGAGCTGACTCCGGGCAAGTCGCCTTTTGTCACCACGCTTGAACACATCGGCATTCCCGGCGCGGGCGAGATGCTCACCGTGGTGATCCTGGT
>NZ_DATELE010000050.1:0-11603 GCF_035277045.1 Pseudomonas sp.
CCCTGCCCGCCTTCACCCAGGCGCTGGATACCCTGGTCACCGCCAACCTGATCCAGCCGGGCGCGTTCGCCACCACCACCTTCACGGTGACCGGCGCCTCGGTGGTGAGCGACCTGGGGCTGGTGATCTGCCCCGACGGCGTGCTGGAACCTGGCCAGTTCGAAACCCTCGACCTGTTGGTGGTCTGCGCTGGCCTGCGCACGCCGCTGCGCGCCAATGCCGAGCTGAGCCATTGCCTGCAGGCGGCGGCGAAAAAGGGCGTGACGTTGGCGGGGCTGTGGAATGGCGCGTGGTTTCTCGGACAGGCCGGGCTGCTAGACGGCTACCGCTGTGCCGTGCACCCCGAGCACCGGGCCGCGGTGGCGGAAATCGCCACTGCAAGCCAGGTGTCGAGTGAAAGCTTTGTGGTCGACCGCAACCGCCTGACCGCCGCCAGCCCCGCCGGGGCGTTCAACATGGTGCTGGAATGGATCGGCAAGGGTCACGGACCGGAGCTCGTGGAAGCGGTGGTGAATATCCTTGCCTTCGAGGTCAGCCGTTATCGCCGGGTCCAGCCAACGGTGCAAGCCAACATCAGCGAGCCGCTGCGCGAAGCGATCAAGCTGATGGGCGCGAACCTGGAGGAGCCCCTCAGCCAGGACCAGCTGGCGTCCTACGTGGGGCGTTCGAAGAGGCAGATCGGGCGCCTGTTCCAGCTGCAGCTGCAAACCACCCCGGTGCGCTACTACCTGGAACTGCGCATTACCGAAAGCCGACGCTTGCTGCAGTACTCCGACCTGCCGATCCTGGACGTCGCGGTGGCGTGCGGCTTCGTTTCGGCCAGTCACTTCAGCAAGTGCTACGCCTCGTTCTATGGCCACAGCCCCTCACGGGAAATCCGCTACGGCTGCATCAAGGCCGGGGCGCGCAAACAGGCGCCGCTGGCACACTGATGCCCCGCGCTTCAGCCAGTCTGCGCCACCGCGGCCAGTGGCCGGCCGCGCGCGTGGCGCCGGCTGTTGCGCACGCCGAGCAACAGGATCCCCGTCGCCAGCGCCAGGGTCAGGCTGACCTCGAGCCGGTGCTGCGGCATCACGAACATGACGCCCAGGGCAAAGATGATGAACACGATCACCGCCCAGGTCAGCCACGGGTAGAGCCACATCCGCAAGGCAATCTCGCTGTTCTGGCGCTCGAGGAGCGCGCGCATGCGCAGCTGCGAGAAGGCAATCACCAGGTAGACCAACAGCGCGATCGAGCCGGAGCTGGCGAGCAGGAAGGAAAACACCTGGGCGGGCGCGAAGAAGTTGACCAAAGTCGCCAGCATCCCGATCAGCGTGCTGGCGATCACCGCCGCGCGTGGCACGCCGGCTTTCGAGGTACGGTGGATGAAACCCGGCGCATCGCCGCGCTTGCTCAGGGAAAACAGCATGCGCGAGGAGATGTACACGGACGAGTTCAGGCAGCTGGCGACCGCCACCAGCACCACCAGATCCACCATGAACTTGGCGTAGGGGATCTGCATGACTTCCAGCGCACGCTGGAACGAGCCCTGGACCGGCAGCAACGGATCGTTCCAGGCCACCACCGAGATCACCACGAAGATCGACAGCAGGTAGAACACGCTGATTCGCCAGATCACCGAACGGGTGGCGCGGGCGATGTTGCGCGCCGGGTCCTTGGACTCGGAAGCGGCGATGGTCACGGCCTCGGTGCCCAGATAGCTGAACATGGTGGTCAGCAACGCACCGATGATTGCCGTCCAGCCGTTGGGCATGAAGCCGCCATGCAGGCCCAGCAGCTGTTGCAGGCCGCTGACCTGGCGGCCTGGCAGCACGCCGAGCAAGGCCGCGAGACCAAGCCCGATGAAGGCGACGATGGCGATGACCTTGAGCATGGCGAACCAGAACTCGAATTCGCCGTACTTGGCCACGCTGAACAGGTTGGTGGCGGTGAGCAATACTGTCATCGACAGAGCGAACAGCCACGGTTCCACCTGCGGGAACCAGTTGTTGAGCACCACGCCTGCAGCGATGGCCTCGATCGGGATGACCAGCACCCAGAACCACCAGTAGAGCCAGCCGATGGTGAAGCCCGCCCAGTGGCCGATGGCGCGATCGGCATAGGTGGAAAACGAGCCTGTATCGGGGCTGGCGACCGCCATTTCGCCCAGCATCCGCATGACCAGCACCACCAGCGTGCCTGCCAGCGCGTAGGCGACGATGGCGGCCGGGCCGGCCATGGCGATGGCATGGCCGGAGCCGACGAACAACCCGGCGCCGATCACCCCGGCGATCGACAGCATGGTCACGTGGCGAGGCTTGAAGCCTTGTGCCAGCTGATTGCTGGCCCCTCCTGACGTAGTCATAGTCATCCTGATCCCTGCTTTTGGATTTGTTATTGGGTCGGCGCAAGGCTGCCCTGGGCAGCCAGGCGCCAAGGCAACATAGTCCCGGGGATCTGGCGGGAGTTGCTTGAGTGGGCCGTGGAGTTGACTGGGAAGGACGCGGCGCCTGCCTGAAGTACACCCGCCGGTTCGGCGCCGCCCCTTTCGCTGGCAAGCCAGCTCCCACAGGTACAGCACAGGCTTGATAGCCGCTGATGTACCTGTGGGAGCTGGCTTGCCAGAGAAGAGGCCCGGACTGACACAACACGGGCCCACTTGCCTATTCACCACACACTTCTATATTCAGTGAGGCCTTCCCCGTCTCCAGTCGAGCGCGCTCCATGGACACCCCTGAGCGATTGATCATCTGCGAGCACTGCGACTGCGTTTACCAGAGCGTCACGCTCGCGCGGCACCAGAAAACCCTGTGCCTGCGCTGCGGCGCGGTGCTGCAGCGCTACAGCGGCCTGACGATGCAGCAGCGCCTGGCACTGAGCTGCGCCGCGGCGGTGTTGTGGCTGTTCGCCAATTTCTATCCGGTCATGAGCATCAGCCTGCAAGGCCTGAAAAACAGTGCGACGCTGTGGGATTCGGTGCTGGCACTGAGCCAGGGACCGATCACGTTCATTGCCATGGTCGCGGCCATCTCCATCATCATCGCCCCGGCTTTCCAGCTCGCCCTGCTGATCTGGGTCCTGACCTTCGCCCTCGCCGCGCGGCGCTCGCCGGGCTTTGTCCTGTGCATGCGCTGGCTGGAAACCCTGCGGCCGTGGAGCATGCTCGAGGTGTGCCTGCTCGGGGCACTGGTGGCGGTGTTCAAGCTGGCGGGAATGCTCGATGTGCTGCCGGGCATCGGCTTGCTCGCCCTGGCCGCGCTCAGCCTGCTGCTGATCCGCATCGCCGGCCGCGATGTGCGCGACCTCTGGGAGGCCTTGTGACCCGCCCGCCCACCGCGGGCGAACTGGGCCTGTGCCTGTGCCACAGCTGTGGGCTGGCCTGCGACATGAGCGGGGAGCCCGATCATTGCCCCCGTTGCGATGCCCCGCTGCACCGGCGCAAGCCTGACGCGCTCAACCGCACCTGGGCCTACCTGCTGGCTGCCCTGGCATTCTATGTGCCCGCCAACCTGCTGCCAGTGATGAACACCATCATGCTGGGCAGCGGCGCCGACAGCACCATCATGAGCGGTGTGCTGGAATTCTGGGAGCATGGCGCCTGGGACATCGCGCTGATCATCTTCATCGCCAGCATCGCGGTGCCCGGGCTGAAGTTCGTGGTGCTGTCGCTGCTGTTGATCACCGTGCAACGCGGGAGCGCCTGGGCCCGACCGGAACGCGCGAAGCTGTACCGCTTCGTCGAACTGATCGGCTACTGGTCGATGCTCGACGTGCTGGTGGTCGCCCTGGTGGCCGCCCTGGTGAAGTTTCAGGCCCTGGGCGATATCGAACCCAGGGTGGGCATCCTGTTCTTTGGCCTGGTCGTGGTGTTTACCATGCTGTCGGCCATGAGCTTCGACCCACGCCTGATCTGGGATGCCCCACCAGCCGAGGAGCACGCGGATGCCGCCAGTCGCCACTGAGCAACCCTCCCCGGCCGGCAAGGCCCAGGTACGCACGCGCCGCTTCAACGTCTCGCTGGTGTGGATCGTGCCGATCGTCGCGGTGCTGGTCGGCCTCTCGCTGGTGATACACAACGTGCTGCAGGAAGGCCCGGCCATCACCCTGACCTTCAAGACCGGCGCAGGCCTTGCCGCCAACAAGACCGAGGTGCGCTACCGCAATGTGGTGATCGGACACGTAATCGAAGTGGCCTTGAGCGAAGACCAGCGCAGCGTCAACGCCACCGTCAAGCTCGACAAGCAGGCGGAGGGGTTTACCCGCGAGGACTCCAAGTTCTGGGTGGTGCGCCCGCGGATAGGGGCCGGCGGTGTTTCAGGCATCGATACCCTGCTCTCGGGCGATTACATCGGCGCCGACATCGGGCAGTCCGAGAATCGCGCCAAGCGCTTCACCGGCCTTGAGAACCCGCCGCCGATCACCTACGGCGAGCCGGGCAAGCACTTCTTCCTGCACACCCAGGACCTGGGCTCGCTGGACATCGGCTCACCGGTGTACTACCGCAAGATCCCGGTCGGCCAGGTGGTCGCCTACGCGCTGAGCGCCGACGGCAACGGGGTCGATGTCGAGGTATTCATCCATGCCCCGAACGATGCCTTCGTCACCCAGAACACGCGCTTCTGGAACGCCAGCGGCATCGAGGTGGAGGTAGGTGCCAACGGCTTTGCGGTGCGCACCGAGTCGCTGTCGTCGATGCTGGTTGGCGGTATTGCCTTCCGCGCCCCGGACTACAGCCCCGAGGATACCGCCGCTACCGAAAACCAGCGCTTCGAGCTGTTCGCCGACCAGCAAGGCGCGCTGGCGCCGCCGGCCGGCAAGGCGCAGTACCTGCGGCTGCGCTTCGACCAGGCCATGCGTGGGCTCAAGGTGGGCGCGCCAGTGGAATTCCTGGGTGTCGAAATAGGGCGCGTGGTGTCGGTCAACCTGGACTTCGACGAACGCACCCGCAGTTTTCCGGTCAACGTCGGCATCCTGATCTACCCGCAGCGCCTGGGCCAGGCCCACGTGAAGCTGCTCAAGGTACTCAATCACGACCCTTCGGACGAAGCCGCCACCGGCCGTCTGCTCGCGACCTTCGTGGACAACGGCCTGCGCGCCCAGGCCCGCAGCGGCAATCTGCTGACCGGCCAGCTGTATATCGCCATGGACTTCTTCCCCAAGGCCCCGAAAGCGGTCTTCGACCCGGATGCCAGGCCTTTCACTATTCCTACCGTGCCGGGCAGCCTCGAGCAGTTGCAGGAGCAGCTGCAGGCAGTGGTCGACAAACTCAACAAGCTGCCGATCGAGCGCATCGCCACCAACCTGGACAGCAACCTGGTCGAGCTGCGCAAAGGCCTGGCGCAGTTCAACGCCAAGACCCTGCCCGGTGTGCAGAACACGCTTTCGGACGTCAGCAAGACCCTGCGATCGGCCAGCTCGACCCTGGCTGAAGACTCGCCGCAACGCGAGCAGCTCGGGCGCACCCTCGACGAGCTGGGCCGCATGTCGCGCTCGCTGCGTGAGCTCTCGGACTACCTGGGCCGCCACCCCGAGTCGCTGATCCGCGGCCGCCCCGAAAACGCCGAGCCGATCGACCTGCAGGCGCCGCCCCGCAACTGACCCAGGAGCCTTGCCATGATCCGCATGCCGACGTTGTCGATGCTCATTGCGCTGCTGGCGCTCGGCGCCTGCCGCGGCGACCCGATCCAGTTCCACACCCTGACCCCGGCCCAGCCTGGCCCGGCCACCCAGGCTTCAGGCAATGAGATCCAGATCGAAAGCATCAGCGTGCCGCCCCAGGTCGACCGCCCGCAGATCGTCATCCGCGAGGGCAGCAGCGGGTTGGCGATCCTGGAGACGCAGTGGTGGGGGGCAAGTCTTGTCGATGAGTTACGCAGTGCCCTGGTCGATCAGCTGAGCAATACCCGGCCTGCCCAGGGCTTGTCGTTGCGGCTGGACGTCCAGCGCTTCGACTCGATACCCGGGCAATACGCCTTGATGGATGCCCGATGGCGCCTGCGGGCCAGGGATGCCAGCAGCACGCTGACGTGCCGCAGCACCTTGCGGACCCGCGCCGGCCCCAGCATCGACGAGGTGGTGCTGGCGCAGCAGGACAACGTCAGGCGGCTCGCGCTGCTGATCAGTCAGGCCGCGGTCAGCGGCCGCACCGCCTGCCCCACGTCCCCCGTGCCCAGCGAAGCTGCCCGGTAATCGCCCCGCTTCGCAGAAGCGGGATTGACCAAAACTAACCAGATAGTACATATAGGAGGCTTCTGACAACAATAAAGGGATGAGCCCGATGAAACCCCGCATCCTCGCCGGCCTTGTCGGTCGTGGCATCCAGGCCTCACGCACACCGGCGCTGCACGAATTCGAAGGCGATGCCCAGGCGCTGCGCTACCTCTACAGGCTGATCGATGCCGACCAGCTGGGCGTGGACGACAGCGCCCTGCCGCAGTTGCTGGACGCCGCGCAACGCACTGGCTTTACCGGGTTGAACGTGACGTACCCGTTCAAGCAGGCGGTGCTGCCGCTGCTTGATGAGCTCTCGACCGAGGCCCGCAGTATCGGCGCGGTGAACACCGTGGTGCTCAAGGACGGCAAGCGGGTGGGCCACAACACCGATTGCCTGGGATTTGCCGAGGGCTTTCGCCGGGGCCTTGCCGATGCGCCGCGACGCCGGGTGGTTCAGCTGGGCGCGGGCGGCGCCGGTTCGGCCGTGGCCCATGCGTTGCTAGGTGAAGGGGTCGAGCAGTTGATTTTGTTCGAGGTCGATGCCCTTCGGGCGCAGGCGCTGGCCGACAACCTCAACGCGCATTTTGGCGCCGGACGCGCGCGGGTCGGGCTGGACATCGCCCATGAGGTCGCGGCCGCCGACGGCCTGGTCAACACCACGCCCGTGGGCATGGACAAGCTGCCCGGCACGCCCTTGCCGGCGGACCTGCTGCATGCGGGCCTGTGGGTCGCCGAGATCATCTATTTCCCGCTGCAGACCGAGCTTCTACGCCATGCCCGCGCCCTCGGCTGCCGGACCCTCGATGGCAGCGCGATGGCGGTGTTCCAGGCGGTGAAGGCCTTCGAGCTGTTCAGCGGCCGGGTGGCTGATGCGGCGCGGATGCAGGCGCATTTCGCGAGCCTTGGGTAAAACCCTCCCACAGGGTTGATGAGGCGAGGTGCGCTGGATCAAGACCTCTACGCCTTGATATAGCGCAACACCGCCTCGCACAGCATCTCCTTGTGCCGCGCCTTGATCGCTTCGTCCGACAGCTCGACCTGGAAGATCTCACTGATGGTGTGGCGGTTAGACACGCGGTAGAAACTGAACGAGCTCATCAGCATGTGCACGTCGAGCACCTCGATGCCAGGGCGGAACACGCCCTCTTCCTCGCCACGCCGTAATACCTTGCCCAGCGCCTCCAGCACCTGGCTGCTCATCTCGCGGATCACCGGCGACTGCTTGACGAACTCACCGTAGTGAATGTTCTCGGTGCTGACGATGCGCACGAAATCGACGTTGCTGTCATGGTGGTCGAACGTGAACTCGACCAGCCGGCGGATCGCCAGCTCCGCCGGCAGCGACTCCAGCTCAAGGCTGTGCTCGGTGCGGCGGATATCGCCGTAGAGCTTGACCAGCACCTCGACGTAGAGCTGCTCCTTGCTGCCGAAGTAGTAGTAGATCATGCGCTTGGAGGTGGCGGTGCGCTCGGCGATGGCATCCACCCGGGCACCGGCCAGCCCTTGCTGGACGAACTCGGTGATGGCGGCCTGGAGGATGTCCTCGCGGGTTTTCTCGGGGTTGTTCTTGCGCGACTTGCGCGCCCCCTCTAGGGAAACACTCATACCGACTCACAGGCTATTTATAGGAATGCAGTGATTATCCGTGAGCCAGGCGGCGCAGGGAAGCGTGCGCCTCACAACACCACCTTGCGCCCCGCCCCGCTGCGCGCCTTGGCCATCGCCGCCAGGCGCACCGGCACGTTGGCCGCGCCATAGCCCATGTAGCCCTTCTTGCGCTGGATGATCTCGAAGAAAAACCGCCCCTCGAAGGCCTCGGTGTACACGTGGAACAGTTCGCCACCTTGGGCGTCGCGGTCGTACAGCACGTTGTAATAGGCCAGTTCGCTGAGAAACTCGTCGTCGAACTCGAAACGCGCCGCCAGGTCATCGTAGTAGTTCAGGGGAATTTCCAGCAACGGCACGCCGGCTTCCTTGGCGCGGGCCACTTCACTAAAAATGTCCGCGCAGGAAAAGGCGATGTGGTGCACCCCCGAGCCGCGATAGCTCGACAGGGCATGGGCGATGGCGGTATTGCGGTTTTCCGAGATGTTCAGCGGCAGGCGCACCGAGCTGCACTGGCTGCGCAGGGCACGGCTCTTGACCAGGCCGTAGGGGTCGGGCAACACGACCTCATCGTCGGCCTCGAAATCGAACAGGCTTTTGTAGAACAGCACCCAGCTGTCAAGGGACTCGGCGGGCAGCGCCAGGGCCATGTGATCGATGCGCTGCAGCCCTCCACCAGCCTCGACAGCGGGGTCCAGATTGAAATCGGTGTCATAGATCGTCTGCCCGGCGCCCGCGGGCTCAACCAGGTAGATCAGGCTGCCATCGGGGGCGCGCACGGAGGGGATCTCGCGCTCGTTGGGGCCCACCAGCCCGCGATAGGGCTGGCCCCGGTAACCGGTGGCGCGCTGTAGCGCGGCCTGCCCGTCCTTGACCCGCAACGCGGTGGCGCACAGCGACGGGCCGTGGGCCTCGAAGAAGTTGTGGGCAAAGGAATAGGGCTCGGCATTGAGCACGATATTGATATCGCCTTGGCGCAGCAGGCTCACGGCCTTGGTGCGGTGCTGCCCGGCCTCGGCGAAGCCGAGGCGCTTGAGCCAGCCGCCCAGGCGCGCGCCGACGGCCTCGTCGACCGCGAATTCGAGAAACTCCACGCCGTCGTAGCTGCCGGCCTGCGGCGGGCTGAACAGCACACCAGGCTCGACCGCCTGCTTTTCCTGCTCCAGGCGCAGGCGGGTCTTTTCCTCGAGGTACAGCAAGGACCGCAGGCCATCGGCGGCATTCTGCCGGGTCGGCGCGGCGCGGAAACCGTCATTGAAGATTTCCAGCGACAGCGGCCCGCGATAGCCACTGCGCAGGATCGGTGCCAGAAAGCCCGCCATGTCCATCTCGCCCTGCCCTGGGAAGCAGCGGAAGTGCCGGCTCCACTCGAGCACGTCCATCGCCAGGATCGGCGCGTCGGCCATCTGCACGAAGAAGATCTTGTCGCCTGGGATATCGGCGATGGCGCGTGGGTCGCCCTTGAGCGACAAGGTATGGAAGCTGTCGAGCACCATGCCGAGCGCCGGGTGATCGCCCTGGCGCACCAGGTTCCAGACCTGCTGCCAGGTATTGACGTGCCGGCCCCAGGCCAATGCCTCGTAGCCGATGCGCAGGCCACGGGCGCCGGCGCGCTCGGCCAGCAGCCGCAGATCGTCGACCAGCACGCGCTCATCGCCCAGCGCATCGGGCTGCACGTTGCTGCACACCAGCACCAGATCGGTGCCCAGTTCCTGCATCAGGTCGAACTTGCGCTCGGCGCGATCGAGGTTCTTCTGCAGCCGGTCGCGCGGGCAGCCTTCGAAATCACGAAAGGGCTGGAACAAGGTAATGGCGATGCCCAGGTCCGCGCACAGCTGGCGCACGTCCCGCGGGCTGCCGGCGTAGTACAGCAGGTCGTTTTCGAAGATCTCGACCCCATCGAAGCCGGCGGCGGCGATGGCTTCGAGCTTTTCCGGCAGGGTCCCGCTGAGGGACACGGTGGCGATGCAACGCTGCATGCTGGAGTTCCTTGTTCTGGGGCGCAGGCACCGGGCCTGCGACGGAAACACTTTGGAGTACTTGGCACGATCGATTATTCGCGGGTAAAGTCCCCCCGCCAATTAAATTGTACGAAACAGTTAGTTTTCCGTTCGGTTATCGAACATTAGTGTTCCCTGTGAATTGACCCTGTTTTGAGCCATGCGCAACCATTGCGTTCGATTGCAGGCGAACGGACCGGTGCCTACTGCCCCATTTCCGGTCATTCGGCAGTTCCTGCGACGGCAAGCCCAGTGTCACCACATAATAAATTCAACAATACGGGTACCCGCACATGGCTACGTCCAGCTCCCAAGCCAAGAAAGCAACCGCCAGCGGATGGATAGGCTCGGCACTCGAGTACTACGACTTCTTCATCTATGCCCAGGCGGCAGCGCTGATCTTCCCGCAGATCTTCTTCCCCAACACCGACCCGAAAATGGCCATCATCGCCTCGCTCGCGACCTACGGCGTCGGCTACCTTGCCCGCCCCGTCGGCGCCGTCGTGCTCGGCCACTGGGGTGATACCCGCGGGCGCAAGAATGTGTTGCTGCTCTGCATGTTCCTGATGGGTCTGTCGACCATGGCGGTCGGCCTGTTGCCGACCTACGCGGACATCGGCATCCTGGCCCCCGCCCTGCTGGTGCTCCTGCGCCTGGTGCAGGGCTTCGCGGTCGCCGGCGAAATCGCCGGCGCCAGCTCGATGATCATGGAACATGCCCCCGCCGGCCGGCGCGGCTACTACGCCAGCTTTACCCTGCAAGGCGTGCAGGCGGGCCAGGTGATGGCCGCCGCGGTGTTCCTGCCGCTGGCGTACTTCATGCCCAGCGAGGCCTTCCACGAATGGGGATGGCGTGTGCCGTTCCTGATGAGTGCCGTGGTACTGGTGGCAGGCTTCGTCATCCGTCGCGAGGTCCACGAGACGCCCGCCTTCGTGCAGGAGGAGAACCAGCAGAAGGTCGCCAAGTCGCCACTCGGCGAAGCTTTTCGGCACAGCTGGAAGTGCATGGTGCTGGTGATGTTCATGGCCCTGATGAACGTGATCCCGGTGGTCGCGACGATTTTCGGCGCCGCCTATGCCGTGCAGCCGGCCTACGGCATCGGCTTCGACAAGAGCGTGTACCTGTGGATACCGGTGGTGGGCAACATCGTCGCGGTACTGGTGATTCCCTTTGTCGGCAACCTGTCCGACAGGATCGGCCGGCGCCCGACCATGATCGCCGGTTGCCTGGGCTCAGGGCTGCTGGCCTTTGTCTACCTGTATGCAATCAGCATCCACAGCGTGCCGCTGGCGGTGCTCACCTCGATCCTCATGTGGGGCCTGGCCTACCAGGGTTATAACGCGGTCTTCCCAAGCTTCTATCCCGAGCTGTTCCAGACCCGCTACCGCGTCACGGCCATGGCCATCGCGCAGAACAGCGGCAGCATGATCACCGCCATGCTGCCCGCCCTGTTCGCAGCCCTCGCTCCACCCGGCTCGGACAACATCCCGCTGTTGATCGGCAGCCTGGCATTCCTGATTACCTGCATCTGCGCCCTGGCTGCGTACATTGCCCCGGAAACCCACCACCTGGCGATGGAGGAACTGGGCCACCCCCAGGCCCGGCCGCTGCCCAGCCCGGTGATTGATGTTGCACGCGCGGGCCGCCTTACTTGCCCCGCTGCATCCACGCCGCGCCCAGCCCGCTCAGGCAGATGATGGCGATACCGGCCAGACTGGTGCTGTCCGGCACCTGAGTGAAGATCAGCAGCCCGAGCAGCCCGGCGAATACGATCTGGCAATAGCCGAACGGCGCCAGCAGCGC
>NZ_DATELE010000051.1:0-3348 GCF_035277045.1 Pseudomonas sp.
CGCAAAATTTTACCGCCCGCCTGTTGGGCAGTGCTGGTGTTGACGATGCATTGCAAGGCCGGCGCGCCGGCGTGCGTCGGCCTTGTCGGAGTATTTTACTTGACGGGCTTGATGTCGAGAATCACACCGTTGGTAATCTGGACCAGCACATAGTGCTCGCCCATTTTCACCCAATGGCTTTCCTTCTTGGGCTCCGGCAGGCCCTTGGCCTTCCAGTCGGCGAATGCAGCGTCATCGCGCTTGTACTGATCGGGCACCTTGTCACCGACTTCCACTTCGCGGTTGCGGGTTTCCGGTGTCTGGATGCTCTCCTCGGACGGCTCGGCCGCGATGGCCGGCACGGACAGGTACGACAGGCTGGTGCCCAGAATCAGGGCGGACAGGAGCGAGCGAGAGTTCATGCAGATTTCCTTCTGAATGCGTGTCTTATTGCGACAGCCGCGTGCACGTAACAATTCAATTTGTCCGCGCAGCAGTGCTAGAGTCCGCTTCCTTTTTCTTTCCGAGGATTCATCATGCGAGTTGTCCTGGCGTTATCCGCAGCGTTGCTGCTGGCCGGTTGTGCGTCGTCGACCATGGAAGCAGCACGCGGCCACGCACCGACCGCGCAACTGGATTCGCAGAAAACCCAGGAAATCGTCGCTCAGTGCCTGCAGTTCAGCTGGCAGGACGAGGCGGTGTTCGGGGTGGACGCCAGCGGCTACCTGCAACCGCGCAAGCAGGGTGGTTTTACCGTGTATACCCGCGAAGCCGAATCGTTTGCGGATATCTACTCGCAAGCCGGGGGGACGCGGGTTGATTACTACGCCCAGAAAAACGACAGCATGGCCCTGCGCCGCAAGGCCGCCGCGGCAACCTGCCTGTAACCGGCCTGTCGTGGATCAGGTGCGCGGATCAGGACAGATACCCGCCGTCCACGTTGAGCGCCACGCCAGTGGTGTAGCTGGACGCATCGCTCGCGAGGTACAGCACCGCGCCGGCCATTTCCTTGGGGTCGGCAACCCGCTTGAGCGGGATCTGCTGCAGGGCGACGTTGAGGATGGCATCGTTTTTCACCAGCGCCGAGGCGAACCGGGTGTCGGTCAGCCCCGGTAGCAGGGCATTGCAGCGAATGCCAAACGGGGCGCATTCCTTGGCGAACACCTTGGTCATGTTGATCACCGCGGCCTTGGTGACAGAGTAGATGCCCTGGAAATGCCCAGGCGATACACCATTGATCGACGCCACGTTGATGATGCTGCCACCCCCGTTCTCGCGCATCAGCTTGCCCGCTTCCACCGACATGAAGAAGTAGCCCCGGATGTTCACGTCGACGGTCTTCTGGAAGGCACCCGGGTCGGTGTCCAGGACATTGCAGAACTGCGGGTTGGTCGCTGCATTGTTGACCAGGATATCCAGCCGCCCGAACTGTTCGCGGATGTGAGCGAAGGCTTGGGTGATCTGTTCCATCTCGCCAATGTGACACGCCACGGCCGTCGCCTTGCCGCCCGCCGCGACGATGGCGTCCGCCACTTGCTGGCAGCCTTCGAGCTTGCGGCTGGAGACGATCACATGGGCGCCCTGCTGCGCGAGCAGGTGCGCGATGGCTTCGCCGATGCCTCGACTTGCACCGGAGACCAGCGCGATCTTGCCGTCGAGGTCGAACAGTTGAGTCCTGGACATGAGGGTTTCCTTGCTGGCTGTCGTCAGAGGCTGGAGTGGGCGATGACCTGAAGGCTCATCTGCTCAAGCAGCGCATTCATGTGGATGAACTGGGCGAAGCGCTTGTCCTGGGTCTGCCCGTGGTAGAAACGGTAGTAGATCTGCTGCACGATCCCGGCGAGGCGAAACAGGCCGTAGGCGTAATAGAAGTCGACGTTGTCGATGGCAAGGCCCGCGCGCTCGGCGTAGTACGCGACAAACTGGCGACGGGTGAGCATCCCGGCGGCGTTGCTCGGCTGGCGACGCATCTGCTGCACGGGCGCCGGATCGCTGGCTTCGATCCAGTAGGCCAGGCTGTTGCCCAGGTCCATCAGCGGGTCGCCGATCGTGGCCATCTCCCAGTCAAGCACGCCGATGATGCGCATGGGGTTGTCGGCATCGAGGATCACGTTGTCGAAGAGGTAGTCGTTGTGCACGATCGCCGGGCGCGGGTGATCGGCCGGCATCTTCTCGTGCAGCCAGGCGATCACCTTGTCCCAGCGCGGCGCGTCCGGGGTCAGGGCCTTGATGTACCGCGCGGTCCAGCCTTCGATCTGGCGCTGCACATAGCCCTCTGGCTTGCCCAGGTCCGCCAGCCCACACGCTGTGTAGTCCACCTGGTGCAGCTGCACCAGCCGGTCGATGAAGCTCTTGCAAAGTGCTTCGGCGCGAGGCGCGTCCAGCCCCAGTTCGGGCGGCAGGTCAGAGCGCAGGATGATCCCCTTGACCCGCTCCATGACATAGAACTCGCCGCCGATGATCGAGGCGTCGGTGCAGTGCGCGTAAGCCTTGGGGCAGAACGGGAAACCCTGGTTGAGCTGGTTGAGAATGCGGTATTCGCGACCCATGTCGTGGGCGGACCTGGCCTTGTCGCCGAAGGGCGGCCTGCGCAGCACCAGCTCCTGGCCAGGGTACCGGATGAGGTAGGTGAGGTTCGACGCACCCCCGGGAAACTGGCTGATCGACGGGGCTCCGCTCAGCCCTGGCATGTGGGCCTTGAGGTAGGCGTCGATGACCGCTGCATCGAGTTCTTCGCCGGGGCGTACCTGGGTGGACTGGTCAGTGAGCGTCATGCGTCTGCCCTGTGATTGAGTCAGTGACTGTTGGCTAATCTAAGTCCCGCGCCGCGGCGCAACAAGCCTTCCCTGGCCTTATAGGCGAGGGTGTTGCCAATCGATCAATCCCCCTGATGCGCGTCCTGTGGTCAGCCAAAAAAAAAGACCGAAGCGCATCACGCTTCGGCCTCCTGCATGCGCCAGGACGTCGATGCTCAGGCCGGGAACAGCTCGCTCAGCTTCATCGACAGCATCATGTCGCCTTCGACGCGCAGCTTGCCGCCCATGAAGGCCTGCATGCCGTCGGTCTCGCCGCTGACCAGGCCCTTGAGGGTATCGCTGTCCAGCACCAGGGTGCAGTTGGCGTCGGGGTTCTCGCCTTCCTGCAGTTCACAGGTGCCGTCCTTGACGATCAGCGCGTAGTGCTTGTCTTCGTCGGTGATGTTGAAGCCGAACACCAGGTCCAGGCCAGCAGCAGCGGCAGGGTTGAACTTGGATTTCATCGCTTCTACGGCTTTTGCTACATCGCTCATGGTGCGTTCCTTATCAGTGGTGGTGACGGCCGCCAGCGGGCCGTCCTGAGCCGGGCTTATCGATAGGTGACAAGCTCCGG
>NZ_DATELE010000052.1:0-2952 GCF_035277045.1 Pseudomonas sp.
TGGCCTGGTGCGGCATCTTCGCGCTCCAGTCATTGCCATTGCGGGTGAACAGCCGCACGTCATCGCCCTCGATACGGGCAAGAATCCGGTAGCCGTCGAACTTGACCTCGTAACGCCACTCACCGCCCGGCGGCGATTCGACCAAGGTCGCCAACTGCGGCTGCAGCATGTCGGGCATCGCTGCCTTGCGACCCTTGGCAGCGCGTCTGGGAGACGCGCCGTCGGAGGTGTCGGCCTTGGCGGCGCCCTTGGCCTGCCGGGGCAGCAAGGTGCGCTCGCTCAGCACGCTGTCGGGCTTGTCCTCGAGGATGTCGTAGTCGGCCTCGCTACGGGCCTCGCCGTCGTTGGACTTGATCAGCATCCACTGCTCTTTCTTGCCGCCCATGCTGGTGCGAAACAGGTTCCATACCCCGGCCAGCTTCTCGCCCCGCAGGCGAAAGCGCAGCTTGCCCTTGGCATAGGCCTGGTGTGGATCGCCCTCGGGCTCCCAGACGCCACGGTCCCAGACGATGACATCGCCAGCGCCGTAATGCCCTTCAGGGATGCTCCCTTCGAACGTGGCGTAGTCCAGTGGATGATCCTCCACGTGCACCGCCAGACGCCGCACCTTGGGATCGAGCGAAGGACCTTTCGGAATGGCCCAGCTTTTCAGCGTGCCGTCGAGTTCCAGGCGAAAGTCGTAGTGCAGGTGGCTGGCGTCGTGCTTCTGGATGCAGTACTGCAGCGCATGAGCCTGCCGGCCCCGGGGCGTCTTGCCGGCAGGCTCGGACGTGGCGTTGAAATCACGCTTGCGCTGATACTCCTGCAGGGGCTTTGCCATGGGGCGCTCCGGGCAATTCACGGGTCTCTGGACATGGGAGAGAGCCGCAGGCCCTGGAGTTCAATCTGTTGGCGGGACGGTGGCCGCCTGGCGAAAACTCTGAATCATTTGCCGACTGTCGAAGTCGACAGGTCAGGCCCATACAAATGGAGAGGCACCATGAGCAGCCAGCCAAATGATCCCAAGACCCGGCCCCAGGTCGAGATCGACACCACTGAAGACCGCATGGGCAGTGTCCACGAACTCGACTTCGATGAGAGCCAGGATGAGCGCACCGGCCGCATCGGTGATGAGCGCCCGCCCGCCGAGGTGGAGCAGGAGTTCCCTGACCGGCGCGTCGAGGAAAGCGGCATGACCGGCGGGGAAGCCCTGACCGACAGCCTGCACGAAGACAACGTGACCCTTGATGACCTGAGCCCGGATACTCTGTTCGACCAGACCGGCGCGCGTGATCCCCATGAGCCCGGTGGCAGTGGTCCCCTGGACAGGGCGCTCACGGAGGTCGACGAGAACGAGATTGGCGGTGGCATTGGCCTGGACGAGGCTGAGCTCGCGCGTTCAGCGCCGCTCGATGGCGAGCCCTGGACGGACGAGGTGACGCCGCTGGATGGAGAAAACGATGCCGATATCGGGAGTAGGAAATCATGACTGATCAAGTGTGTGCGTGCCCAGAATGCGATTGCGCCGTGGATGCCAATGCTCAGGTGCAAGGGGGCAAGGCCTATTGCTGCGAAGCCTGTGCCAGCGGGCATCGCGAGGGAGCGCCTTGCCGGATGGCGGGGTGCCATTGCGGGGAGAGCGAGAAGATAGAGCGCGACGACGAAGTCTGATGACGTTTGTACCGGCCTCTTCGCTGGCAAGCCAGCGAAGAGGCCGGTATGCCCCAACCCTTCCAACGCGCTACTGCACTTCCCACACCCCGCTGTTGTTCTTGCAATCAATCTGCGCCTGCCCAAGGTCGGCCGTGCTGTAGTAGTGCGTCACCAGCCGTGCGTCTTTGGGCACCGCCGGGCGGGTGGTCGGCTCCCCCCGGCCGCCAGAGCGGGGGTTGGCGAGCGATTCCTGGGTCAACGGCGCGGTACACCGTCCCAGGCTGCCTTCCTCGCACTGCGCCACCTGGCGCTTCTCGCTGTTAAGCATCTCCTTGCTTTCATTGCTGCACGACCAGGCGATCGCGTCGCCCGGCATGCCGGTGAAGTTGTAGCAGGTGTGCTGCTCCACCGGCTTGACCGCGCTGCTGGAGGAGCGTGTCATCACGTCACAGGCCTCGCCCAGGGCTTGCATGCTGGCGAGGCTGCCCAGCAGTAGCAGCGACAAGTGAATCCGCATGGTCTCCTCCTGGGCCAGAGCCCGAGTGTCAGGTCTTGCGCAAAGTGCCTTTGCCTTGCAGTCGCATGGCTTTGGCCCGTTTCTCGAGCACCAGATACGCGATGATCGCCAGCAACAGGGGAATCAGGTAGTACAGCGTGCGATAACCCAGCAACGTCGCGATCAGGCTGCCCTGGCTGAGCTGCCCGTGCAGCAGCGCAAGGAACACCGCTTCCAGCACGCCCAGGCCTGCGGGAATATGCGCAACCACCCCGGCCACGCAACTGATCAGCAGGATCCCGAGTATCGAGGGGTAGAACAGGTCATCGGGCAACAGCCAGTAGATCAGCAGCGCCATCAGCGCCCAGTTGCTGGCACCCAGGCTCACCTGAATGGCCGCGAACCGCAACGACGGCAGAGTGATCTCATGTTCACGCCAGCGCCAGGTGCGGCGCTTGGCAAAGCCGCAGGCATACAGGTAGCCGGCCGCCAGCACCAGTAGCAGGACACCGATCATCTGCAAACCCGTGGCGCCCACCGCCCAGTTCTCGGGCAGCTTCACCAGGCGCAGCGCGAACACTGTCCCTGCCAAGGCCATGTAGCCCACCCAGTTGGTGAGAATGCCCAACGTGATGATCCGGGTGATGGTTGCCGTGTCGAGCCCCAACCGGCTGTATAACCGGTAGCGCAGCGCCACGCCGCCGACCCAGGTGGTGAAATTGAGGTTGAAGGCGTAACACACGAATGCCACCGGCAGCACTTGCCGGGCGGGAAGGTGGTGGCCGGTGTACGCGCGCCCCAGCAGGTCGTAGCAACTGAACACT
>NZ_DATELE010000053.1:0-2596 GCF_035277045.1 Pseudomonas sp.
AGAACCAGCCTATCGACAAGGCCGCCACCTGCCCGATCCGCCGCATCATGTTCGACCCCGACCGCGCCTGTGACACCACCGAAAGCAGCCGCCCCCGCTACTGGGCGCAGATCAGGGCGAAATTCCCGCAAGTGCACTTCATAGACCCCGACCAGGTCATCTGCCCGGGTCACCACTGCAGCCCGCTGGTCGGCGGCAAGCTGCTGTACCTGGACAATGCCCATCTCAATGAAGTGGGCTCGCGGTATATCGGACAGACGCTGCTGGAGCGGGGATATTCGCTGCTGAGGGATCCGGCGGGGCGGTCTTGAGGCGTGTACTACAAGCTTTGTTTCAAAGCTGGACAGGTGCGCTGCGGCGCACCTGTCCAGCCCTTTTCTTCGCCCGCCCAAGCAGGCAAGCGCGGCGCCTCAGTTGCGGTCCAGCCACACCGTCTGCACATTGCAGAATTCGCGCACGCCAAAGTGCGACAGCTCACGCCCGAAGCCGCTTTTCTTCATGCCGCCAAAGGCAACGCGGGGGTCGGAGGCGCAGTAGCCGTTGATGAACACCGCGCCGGTATCCAGCGCCTCGGTCATGCGCTCGGCCAGCGCGGCGTCGGCGGTGTAGATGGTCGAGGCCAGGCCGAAATCGCTGTCGTTGGCCAGCTCCACCGCATGCTCGGCATCACGGGCGCTGATGATCGCCGCCACGGGGCCGAAGAGCTCCTGCTGGAACGCCGTCATGTCACGGGTCACGCCGCCAAGCACGGTAGGCTCGTAGACGTTGGCCGCGCCCTCGGCCTTGTTGCCGCCCAGCAGCAGGGTCGCGCCTTCGGCCAGGGTCGCCTGGACCTGCCCATCGAGCTCGTCGCGCAGGTCGAAGCGGGCCATCGGGCCGATGTAGGTGTCATCATGCAGCGGGTTGCCGACGGTCAGCTGGCGCGTGGCGTCGACGAACCTGGCCGTGAAGGCCTCGATCACGCTGTCTTCGACGATCAGCCGCTTGGCCGCGGCGCAGACCTGGCCGGTGTTGCCGTAGCGGCCGATTACGGCAGCCTTGACCGCGGCATCCAGGTCGGCGTCGGCCAGCACGATGAACGGGTCGGAGCCGCCGAGTTCCAGCACGCACTTCTTCAGGGCGGCGCCGGCCTGGGCACCGATGGCCATGCCGGCGCGCACGCTGCCGGTCAGGGTGACGGCGGTGATGCGCGGGTCGTTGATGGCGCGGGTCACGCCCTCGGGTGCCACGTTGATCACCTCGAACACGCCTTCTGGCAGGCCGGCCTGCCTGAGGGTCTCAAGCAGCAGGTAGGCGCTGCCCATCACGTTCGGGGCGTGCTTGAGCACGTAGGTGTTGCCGGCGATCAGCGCCGGGATGGCACCGCGCAGCACCTGCCAGATCGGGAAATTCCACGGCATGATCGCCAGGATCGAACCCATCGGACGATACTCGATGCGGGCCTTGTTGTTTTCCACCAGGGTCGGCTCGGCGGCGAGCATGGCTGGGCCGTGCTCGGCGTACCATTGGCAGAGGTTGACGCACTTGGCGACCTCGCCACGGGCCTGGGTGATCGGCTTGCCCATCTCGCGGGTGATCATCTCGGCCAGTGCTTCAGCGTTGGCGGCCAAGGCATTGGCGATGGCCAGCAGGTGCTCGCTGCGCTGAGCGAGGGATACCCGCCGCCATTGCGCAAAGCCGGTCTTGGCGCGAGCGAGCGCGGCATCCAGGGCGGCATCGGTGTCGAAGGCGTTGTGGCCGATCTGTTCGCCGGTGTGCGGATCGATGGAGATGGCGTGGGTCTGGGGGCTGATCTCAGGCATGGAGCGTCTCCTGTTGTTGTCTGGAAGTGAAGCCAGCATAGGGGGCTGTGCCTTTATAAAAAACTGAATAATAATGAGCGGAACATTCACGTTTGGAGAATGATTGTGGACCTGGTGCAACTCGAGATCTTCAAGGCCGTGGCCGAGCAAGGCAGCATCAGTGCCGCGGCCCAGCACATCCACCGCGTGCCGTCCAACCTGACCACGCGTATCAAGCAGCTGGAACAGGACCTGGGCGTGGAACTGTTCATCCGCGAGAAGCTGCGGCTGCGCCTGTCGCCCGCGGGCTGGAATTTTCTGGAGTACACACGGCGCATTCTCGACCTGGTGCACGAGGCGCGGTTGACCGTGGCCGGCGAAGATCCCCAGGGCACCTTCGCCCTCGGGTCCCTCGAAAGCACGGCGGCGGTGCGTATCCCGGCCTTGCTGGCCGCCTATAACCAGCGCTACCCGAAGGTCGATCTCGACCTGTCCACCGGCCCCTCGGGCACCATGCTCGAGGGCGTGCTGGCCGGGCGGCTGGTCGCGGCCTTCGTCGATGGTCCGGTGCTGCACCCCACCTTGGAGGGGATGCCGGTGTTCGAGGAAGAGATGGTCATCATCGCGCCACTCAACCATGCGCCGGTGACCCGCGCCAGGGACGTCAACGGCGAGAACATCTATGCGTTTCGCGCCAACTGCTCGTACCGCCATCACTTCGAGAGCTGGTTCGTCCAGGACAAGGCGGTGCCGGGCAAGATCTTCGAGATGGAGTCGTACCACGGCATGCTCGCCTGTGTCAGCGCGGGTGCGGG
>NZ_DATELE010000054.1:0-6174 GCF_035277045.1 Pseudomonas sp.
GTGGACGGCGAAGGGTTCAGGCGAGCGCTTCGAGGACTTGGGCAATATCCTGCAATACAGTTTTCTCGCCCCGCTCGCTCCAGTAGAGGGCGATCATCTGGGTTCCCGCCTCGACCTTGAAGGCGCTTTCGGGCAAGCGCGTTAGCTGCGCCAGCACGCGGGGGTCCTCGCAGGGCTCGCGCCACTGGTTCAACCACACCCCCGGCGAAACCTGCCAGTAGCACCAGGTATCGGTCTGTCCCTTGCTGCGCCCGCGATGGTACTGAGGACAGGGGTCTGGCGCGTGCCTGCCGAGCCAGTGTGGCCACTGCTGGGGCGCCAACTGCATGGCCAGCCCCATGCGCCGGCCTTCAAGGCGCAAACTCATCTGCACGCTCTGCTTGTGCGATGGACGCAGCCAGGCGAGCGGGCTCAGAATCAAGGCAAGGATTGACACAACCAGCCATATCGTCATATCTGTTGTTCCCATAAAGCGTTACGAATGAGCTGGTTAGCCGAGATGCACAGCGATCAGCCTGAAACCGACCATACTTCAACTATCGCGATTGTCAGGAGAACTGCTCATGTCCTACGAACATATTTTGGTTGCCGTAGACCTGACCGAAGAATGCGACCCGGTGATCAAGCGTGCCATGAAGCTCGCCTCGCTCGGCACCACCAAGGTGTCGCTGGTCCACATCGTCGAGCCCATGGCCATGGCGTTCGGGGGTGATGTGCCGATGGACCTGTCGCAACTGCAACAGCAGCAGTTCGACCAGGCCAAGGAGCGCATGGACCGCCTGTTCGTCAAGTACCCGGAGATCCCGCGTGGTGACTCGCATCTCACCTACGGCCAGCCACGGCAGGAAATCCATCAACTGGCCAAGGAACATAACTGCGACCTGATCGTGGTCGGCAGCCATGGCCGCCATGGCCTGGCGCTGCTGCTGGGCTCGACCGCCAACGACGTGCTGCACGGCGCGCCGTGCGACGTCCTGGCGGTCCGCCTGCAGAAAAAGGAATGATACCCCGCCACCCGGCGCCTGCGCGCCGGGTGGCGTGTTCGATCAGCTGTCCAGCTCGGCCCAGCGCTCGACCAGTGTGTCGAGCTCGGCCTGCAACTTCTCGAGGCTCGCCAGCACCACGGTGGTTTCACCGATCGGACGCTGGTAGAAGTCCGACGCGCTGATCTCTTCTTGGACTTGCGCCATCTTCTGCTCCACCGCATCGATCTGGCCCGGCAACGCCTCAAGCTCGCGCTGCAGCTTGTAGCTGAGCTTCTTCCTGGCAGGCTCGGCGACAGGCACGGGCTCGGCCACGGGCGCCGACTCCACGACGGCGGTGTTCAGCGCCGACTTGCCCGACTTGCTTTCGCTCACGCCCAGCAGCTTCGGCGAGCCACCCTGGCGGATCCAGTCCTGGTAACCACCGACATACTCGCGCACCTTGCCCTCGCCTTCGAACACCAGCGTGCTGGTGACCACGTTGTCGAGGAAGGCCCGGTCGTGGCTGACCATCAGCACGGTGCCCTTGAACGCCGACAGCACTTCCTCGAGCAGCTCGAGGGTTTCCACGTCCAGGTCGTTGGTGGGCTCGTCGAGCACCAGCAGGTTGGCCGGCTTGCTGAACAGCTTGGCCAGCAGCAGCCGCGCGCGCTCGCCGCCCGACAACGCCTTGACCGGCGTGCGGGCACGCTGCGGGCTGAACAGGAAGTCGCCCAGGTAGCTCAGCACGTGGCGGTTCTGGCCATCGATCTCGATGAAGTCGCGACCCTCGGCGAGGTTGTCGATGACGGTCTTTTCCAGGTCGAGCTGGTGACGCAGCTGGTCGAAATAGGCGACCTCGAGGCGGGTACCCGACTCGACCTTGCCTTCGGTAGGTTCAAGGTCGCCCAGCATCAGCTTGAGCAAGGTGGTCTTGCCGGTACCGTTGGCGCCCAGCAGGCCGATGCGGTCCTGGCGCTGCAGGACCATGGAAAAGTCCTTGACCAGCTGCGGGCCACCCGGATGGTTGAAGCTGACGTTTTCCAGCACCATCACCTGCTTGCCCGACTTCTCGGCGACATCGAGCTGGATGTTGGCCTTGCCCTGGCGCTCGCGGCGCTCGCCACGCTCGACCCGCAGGGCCTTGAGCGCGCGCACGCGGCCCTCGTTACGGGTACGGCGGGCCTTGATGCCCTGGCGGATCCAGACTTCTTCCTGGGCCAGCTTCTTGTCGAACAGGGCGTTGGCGGTTTCCTCGGCGGCCAGCATGGCCTCCTTGTGCACCAGGAAGCTTGCGTAGTCGCCGTTCCAGTCGATCAGGCCGCCGCGGTCCAGCTCGAGGATGCGCGTGGCCAGGTTCTGCAGGAAGGAACGGTCGTGGGTGATGAACAGCACGGCGCCGCCGAAGCCGTTGAGGGCCTCCTCGAGCCAGGCGATGGCGCCGATGTCCAGGTGGTTGGTCGGCTCGTCGAGCAGCAGCAGGTCTGGCTCGGAGACCAGTGCCTGGGCCAGCAGCACGCGGCGGCGCCAGCCACCGGACAGCTGCGCGAGGGTCTTGTCGGCAGGCAGCTGCAAACGGCTCAGGGTGCTGTCGACCAGCTGCTGCAGGCGCCAGCCGTCACGGGCTTCGAGGTCCTGCTGGACATGCATCAGTTTGTCCAGGTCTGCATCGCTGTGGATGTTCTGGCTGAGGTGGTGGTATTCGGCCAGCAGCGCACCGACGCCGTCCAGGCCTTCGGCGACCACGTCGAACACGGTGCGGTCGTCCGCCACTGGCAGTTCCTGCGGCAGCTCGCCGATCTTCAGGCCAGGGGCGCGCCAGATCTCGCCGTCGTCAGGCTTCTGCTCGCCCTTGATCAGGCGCAGCATGCTCGACTTGCCAGTGCCGTTGCGGCCGATGATGCACACCCGCTCACCACGGGCGATCTGCCAGGACACCTTGTCCAGCAACGGCATGGCGCCGAACGCAAGGGACACATCGCTTAATTTGAGCAGGGTCATGATCTTCTCCAAAAACCGGGCGCGCATTCTACCTGACTTGCCCCCTCAGCACATTAAGCACGCCCTTCCTACAGTGCTTTCCTACAAACGGTCGCATCATTACAACTGGATACAAGCACAATGCTTTCTTCCGCCTGCGCCAACCGGCTAAGCTAAGGCCATTCACCCCACAGTGCTGGCTCGGCCGTCACTTTTCATGGTTCAACTGCCCGGACGTATCATGCGCAGCCGCCTGTTTCATATTGTTTCCTGCCTGCTGCTCGCCGCCAGCTCCACCAGCGTGGTCCAGGCTGCCGACCTCACCCAGCAACGCCAATACTACGATGAAGCCAAGCGTGCCCTGGCCAAGGGCGACAAGGGTCCGTACCTGCGTTATGCCCAGGCGCTGCGCGACTACCCGCTGACGCCTTACCTTGCCTACGACGAGCTCACCGCGCGCCTCAAGAGCGCCAGCAACGAAGAGATCGAGGCGTTCCTGGCCAAGCATGGCGACCTGCCCCAGGCCAACTGGATGAAGCTGCGCTGGTTGCGCTGGCTGGCCGAACGCGGTGACTGGAAGCCCTTCGTCAAGTACTACGACCCCAAGCTCAATTTCACCGAGCTTGACTGCCTCAACGGCCAGTATCAGCTCAGCCACGGGCAGCGCACCGAAGGCTTCGCCACGGCCGTGAAGCTGTGGCACGTCGGCAAGTCGCAACCGGCGGCCTGCGACACCCTGTTCGGCATGTGGGCCGCCGAAGGCCAGCTGACCGAGGCCCGGCGCTGGGAACGCGCCAAGCTGGCGGCGCAGGCTCGCAACTACACCCTGACCAACACCCTGGTGCAGTCCCTGACCACCCTCGGCCCGCAAGGCCGCCTGCTGATCGACGTGGCGCAGAAGCCGGAGCTGCTCGACCAGCCGTCACGCTTCAGCCCGGTCAGCGAGGCCATGTCGGACGTGGTCAGCCTGGGCCTGCGCCGGCTTGCCCGGCAAGACCCGCAGCGGGCCATGGCGCTGCTCGACGACTATGCCCAGCGCATGCATTTCTCCCGTGACGAGAAGGTTGCCATCGCCCGCGAGATCGGCCTGACCCTGGCACGCCGCTACGACCCGCGCGCCCTCGACCTGATGACCCGCTACGACCCCGAACTGCGCGACAACACCGTCAGCGAATGGCGCATGCGCCTGTTGTTGCGCCTGGGCCGCTGGGAAGACGCCTACGAGCTGAGCAAGCGCCTGCCCCAGGACCTGGCCAGCAGCAACCGCTGGAAATACTGGCAGGCGCGCAGCCTTGAACTGGCGCAGCCGAAGAACCCGCAGGTCCCGCCGCTGTACAAGGCCGTGGCGCGCGAGCGCGACTTCTACGGCTTCCTGGCCGCCGACCGCGTGCAGACCCCTTACCAGCTCAACAACAAGCCTTTGGTGCTGAGCCAGCAACTGGTCAACAAGGTCCGCAACACCCCTGGGATACGTCGCGCGCTCGAGTTCCACGCCCGCGGGCAGATCGTCGACGGCCGCCGCGAGTGGTACTACGTCAGCCGTCACTTCAGCCGCGACGAAATGGTGGCCCAGGCGCGCCTGGCCTACCAGATGCGCTGGTACTTCCCGGCCATCCGCACCATCAGCCAGGCCCAGTACTGGGATGACCTGGATGTCCGCTTCCCGATGGCCCACCGCGACACACTGGTGCGTGAAGCCAAGGTGCGAGGCCTGCATTCAAGCTGGGTGTTCGCCATCACCCGCCAGGAGAGCGCCTTCATGGAAGACGCCCGCTCCAGCGTCGGCGCCAGCGGCCTGATGCAGCTGATGCCCGCCACTGCCCGCGAGACCGCGCGCAAGTTCAACATCCCGCTGGCCTCCCAGGCACAGGTGCTCAACCCGGACAAGAACATCCAGCTCGGCGCCGCCTACCTCAGCCAGGTGCACAGCCAGTTCAACGGCAACCGCGTGTTGGCCTCGGCCGCGTACAACGCCGGTCCCGGCCGTGTACGGCAATGGCTGCGCGGCGCCAACCACCTGAGCTTCGATGTGTGGGTCGAATCGATCCCGTTCGACGAGACGCGCCAGTACGTACAGAACGTACTGTCGTATTCGGTGATCTACGGGCAGAAACTCAACTCGCCGCAGCCGCTGGTGGATTGGCATGAGCGGTATTTCGATGATCTGTAGCAACACCTGTGGGAGCGGGCTAGTCCCGCTCCCACAAGAAACCGCCTTTACAACACCTCGACCTCCATCCCCACCTCCAGCACCCCGTGGCCGTCGGCGGCGAGGTTCTGGCCGAACAGCACGTCGCCGTCCTTCTGCCGGTACCCCTTGAGCGTGGTCAAGGGTTCGCGGTCGGGGCTACGCTCGCCGGTAAGCGGATCGAGGGTCGTGAAGATGCAGCGCACGCTCGGCGCCAGCACACGGAATTCAAGTGTTCCGATACGGATTCGCTCCCAACCGTCTTCGGCGAACGCCCCACCGCCCTCGATCACCAGATTGGGCCGCAACCGCAAGGCTTCCATGGGCCGGCCCACCCGCACGCTCAGGTCGTCGACCGATGCCTGGCCCACCAGCAACAGCGGAAAACCGTCCGGAAAGGCCGCGCGATCGCTGTTGAACCCATAACCACCAGGCAGATAACGCGCACGCTGCTCGGGGCAATGCACCAGCCGCACCGGCTTGCCGACCAGCTGGCTCAGCCAGTCAGCCGCCGCGTCGCCAGCGTCGGGCACGCGCAAGGTATCTCGCCAGATCGTCACCCCGCGCAGGGCGTCATCGGCCGCCGGCACCGGCACTTCCAGCGCCGGTTGGCCAGGCGCCTCCAGGATCAGTTGCCCGGCATCACCATAGCGGGCGGCGAGCTGGCTCAGCACTGGATAGGCGCGCTGGGTCAGAAAGCGCCCGTTCTCCTGTTCGACCACCATCCAGCGCCGGTCACCCTCCAGCCCCAACAGGCCGACCGCCGAGCGCTGCAGCGCGTGGGCCCTGCAGGACTTCACCGGATAGTGGTACATCGCACTCAGAAACATCCTTGCCATCCCATGCCAGGTCAAAGCCCAAGCTTATACCTGGCGCGCTGGACGGCCTAGACTGTCGCCTGGTCGAGCACCAGGCGCTGGCGGACCACGTCGACCAGCTTGTCGGGCTGGAACTTGGACAGGAAGTTGTCGCAACCGACCTTCTTCACCATCGATTCGTTGAAACTGCCGGACAGCGACGTGTGCAACACCACGTAGAGCCCAC
>NZ_DATELE010000055.1:0-5443 GCF_035277045.1 Pseudomonas sp.
TCTACCGGATCGTCCGGATTGATCACCAGCAGCTCGCCAGGCACCAGATGATGCTCGCGCTGGGGGCCACGCCACAGGCAATTGCCGTTGAGCAATACCTGCAGGTGATAGTTGGTTTCAAGCGCTGGCGATGTCACACGCACGCTGCCGCCATAGCTGATGCGGCACAGGTCGAGTTCGGCGAACTTGCGATGGTTGAGGCTGGCGAGCGGATGAGTGGTCGGGGCCAGGCCGATACAGTGATGGCCGACATGCTGGTTCACATAGTCGGACACCGCGTACGGATCGGCATGATGAAACACGCTACTGCGCTCGCTCAACAGGCGGCTTTGCATGGTCAGGGCACTCGGTATCGGTTTCGTTATTCTTGTAGCCGTGACACTAAGCAAACACGCCCGACAAAGGCAAGCAATGGCGGCAAACACCGTGCGAATATCGGACGGCCGTGCACGCGGACACAGCTTGCAACGCTCTATCGAGACCATTGAGAGAATTTTCCTACAGTCAGGAGGACTCATCTGTTACAACGCGCCGATATTCAAGAGGTCACTGCGTCCATGTCCGAATCGTTTTCAGGCCGTCTGCGGCGGCGCTGGTTTTCCATCCTGTGCATGGCGGCGCTGATCGTCGGCCTGCCCGCCGGTTGCGGGGTGCTGCAACACAAGGAACGCGAACTGGTGTTTCGCATCGAGCCGGGCGACGCCAGCTGGTACCACGGGCTGCCGAGTACCGTTGAGGAACTGGACCTGCGCCCGCGCACCTTCAAGGACGACCAGAGCCTGCACGCCTGGTGGTGGCCTGCCCAGCGCGCCAATGCGCCGGCGGTGCTCTACCTGCACGGCGTGCGCTGGAACCTCACCGGGCAGCTGTTTCGCATCGAGCAACTGCACGCCATGGGCTTCTCGGTGCTGGCGGTCGACTACCGCGGCTTTGGCCAGAGCCGCGGCGACTTGCCGTCCGAGACCACCGTTTACGAAGATGCGCAGATTGCCTGGGAACGCTTCAGCCAACTCCAGCCAGACGCCAGCAAGCGTCTGATCTACGGCCACTCCCTGGGCGGCGCGGTGGCGGTGGAGCTGGCCGCGGAGCTGTCGCGCCAGGCCGAGAAGGACGGCCAGGCCATCCCCGCCCAAGGGCTGATCCTGGAGTCCACCTTCACCTCACTGGGCGATGTGGCCGCAGCGGTGGCCGACACCAGCTTGCCGATCCGCTGGCTGCTGTCGCAGAAGTTCGACTCCATCGACAAGATCGGCGCCATCGACATGCCCTTGCTGGTGGTGCATGGGCTGGCCGACCGCTATGTCCCGCCGCGCTTCAGCGAGCAGCTGTTCGAGGCCGCACGGCAGCCCAAGGCGTTGTTGCTGGTGCCGGGGGCCACGCATAACAACAGCATGAGCCTGGGTGGACAACGCTACCGCCAGGCGATCGACGCCTTGCTGCAGGGCAAGCTCTCGGCGGTGCCTGGTGCGGTTGCCGTGCCTGCCAGCTGAGCTTGCCCGTGCTCACTGAACGGGGAGGAAGTTCATCAGCAGCAGGCTCTGCGCATAGTTCAGGCCAATGCGCCGATATCGCTCGTCGAGCATTTGCGCCAGCAAGTCCAGCCGCGCGACGATCTTGCCGAACTCCACGGCAAAGCTCAGGTTGCTGCCCTCCTCCGAAATCTCGTTGGAGAACAGCAGCAACTCGCCATTGGCGTCCTGACGCTGGCTGAGCATCCAGGTGGCCTTTTCGATGTTGCGCGCGGCATTGTTGACGAACAGCGGATCGATGGCATCGGTCATGAAAAACTCGGTACGCCCGCCGTGAGCGGTCACCAGCATGCTGCCAATGGCGTAGATGAAGGCGCCCACGCGGTCGCCGCGAAAGTCCGGGCTCAATGAGTAGCTCAGGGCCGCCAGGTCGCGCCGGTCGCCCAGTTGCACCAAGGGCTGGCGTTGCTCGATGGCCTGGCGGATCTGCCGTTCGGCCGAGGCCGCGTCGACGAAACCCGATTGCTTCCATTGGCTGGGATTGCGCAGGTACAGCTTGTTCATCAGCAGGTAGAGGCTTTGCAGGTTGTCGCGCATCTCCAGGGTCGCCATGCGGTCGACGCTGGTCTGGAACAGCTCGCGGGGGTTGCCTTCGCCGAACTGGGTGACGATGTCGCGGCCCTGCTCCTGGGTGCAGGCGCCCAGCAGCAGGATGAGCACGCCGCACAGCGGCGCGCGGCAGGCCATAGAGAGCATTCTTGTCAGTGAAACAACCATCGGCACCGGGTCTGGAATCAACGACCGTGCCAGGGAGCGGCACGGCACAGCAGTGCATAGAGCGGCAAACGCTGAAAAAGTGCGATGCCCCTCGACCAAGGGTTGTTCGTGCGTCAGCTCAGAAACAGCCGGTACGCCGGGTTGTCGGTTTCGTCCCAGTACCGATAGCCCATCTCATCCAGCGCCTGGGGCAGGTTCGCCAGCTCGTCCGGCGGCACCTCCAGCGCGGCGAACACGCGCGCTTCGGCAGCGCCATGGTTGCGGTAGTGGAACAGGCTGATGTTCCAGCGCTTGCCCAGACGTTCCAGGAAACCCAGCAAGGCACCCGGCCGCTCGGGAAACTCGAAGCGCAGCACCCGCTCCTCTGCGCCGGGCGCCGCATGGCCACCGACGGTATGGCGCACGTGCAGCTTGGCCAGCTCGTTGTCGGTCAGGTCGAGCACCTGGTAACCCTGCTCCGCCAGCCCAGCCAGCAACTGATGGCGGGGATCGGTCTGCGGATGGGTCTGCACGCCAACGAACAGGCGCGCTTCCTTGCCGGCATGGTAGCGGTAGTTGAACTCGGTGATCTGGCGCTTGCCCAGGGCCCGGCAGAACGCCCGGAAACTGCCTGGTTGCTCGGGGATGGTGACGGCGATGATCGCCTCGCGCTGCTCCCCCAGCTCGGCCCGTTCAGCCACGTGGCGCAGGCGGTCGAAGTTGACGTTGGCGCCCGAGTCGATGGCGACCAGGGTCTGGCCAGTGATGCCTTCGCGGGCCACGTACCGCTTGATCCCTGCCACTGCCAGGGCGCCGGAGGGCTCGGTGATCGAGCGCGTATCGTCGTAGATGTCCTTGATGGCGGCGCACAACTCGTCGTTGCCGACCGTGATCACTTCGTCCACGAAATGCCGGCACAGTTCGAAGCAGTGGGCACCGACCTGGGCCACCGCCACGCCGTCGGCAAAGGTGCCGACCTGCGGCAGGATCACCCGCTCGCCCGCGGCCATGGCCGCTTGCAGGCAGTTGGCGTCATGCGGTTCGACGCCGATGACCTTTACCTCGGGACGCAGGTACTTGACGTACGCGGCGATGCCGGCGATCAGGCCGCCCCCACCGACCGGCACGAAGATGGCGTCCAGCGGCCCCGGCTGCTGGCGCAGGATCTCCATGGCCACCGTGCCCTGGCCTGCGATCACGTCCGGGTCGTCGAAGGGTGGCACGAAGGTCGCGCCGTGGCTGTCGGCCAGTTTCAGCGCGTGGGCCAGGGCATGCGGAAAGCTCTCGCCATGCAGTACCACCTCGCCACCTCGCGAGCGCACACCTTCGACCTTGAGCTCTGGCGTCGTGGTGGGCATGACGATGGTGGCGCGCATGCCCAGCTTCGCCGCCGCCATGGCAACGCCTTGGGCGTGGTTGCCCGCCGAGGCGGTGATCACCCCGCGCTCGCGCTGCTCGCGGCCGAGCCTGGCCAAGCGTGTGTAGGCACCACGGATCTTGAAGGAAAAGGTCGGTTGCAGGTCTTCGCGCTTGAGCAATACCTGGTTGCCCAAGGATGCCGACAAGGCCGGCGCCACCTGCAGCGGGGTCTCGACCGCGAGGTCATAGACCGGCGCCGAAAGGATGCGCCGCACCTGGTCCGAGAGCAGTTGCTGGGGGCTGGTGGCGCGAGGGCTGACGGCAAGGCTGGTCATCGATGACTCCTGGTTGTTTTTCAGCTGGCCCAGGAGTCGGAAAGAAAAAACCCGCCTCCAGGGCGGGTTCGGTGCAGCTGCGCGCTAACCCGCCAATCCGATAATGGCGGTAATAATAATGCTGGCGGCGTGAGGCTGCGGGAATGTGTTCATGGCGAGGAACTTAGCCCAGCCGCCAGAGACAAGTCAAGCACACCCGCCGGGTCAGACGCGCGGCAGGCGGATCCTGAACTGCGCGCCCCCCAACGCCGATTGCGCGACCGTCAGTGTTCCGCCCTGCCCCTCGATGGCCCTGCGGCTGATTGCCAGGCCCAGGCCGAACCCACCGGTGTTGCGGTCCCGGCTGCGATCGAGCCGGTAGAACGGCTGGAAGATCCGCTCGCGTTCCTCGGCCGGGATGCCGATGCCGTCGTCCTCCACCACCAGCAGACAAGCGCCGTCTTCGTCAAAGCTGAGCCGCAGCAACAGGCATTCGTCACAGTAGCGCATGGCATTGCGTATCAGGTTCTGCACCGCGCGCGCGGTCAGCCGCGGGTCAAGGATGAAGCGTGACAACTCGCCCGGCGCACGTACCTCCCAGCGAATGCCACGATTGTCCAGTTCCTCGGCAAAGCCGCCGATGACACTGTCGATCAGTTCCAGCAGGGACACCTCGACCCGCTCGCGCGCCTGGTCGGCATTCTGCAAGCGGCTGTAGGACAACAGCTCCAGCACCAGTTCGTCCAGTTCGCGCACATGCCCCACCAGCTCGAGCAGGCGCTTGCGACTGGCCGGGGGCACCTCGTCAAACAGCAGCACCAGGCCGAAATCCAGCCGCGTGAGGGGCGTGCGCAGCTCGTGGGACACCGCATCGAGCAGCTCGTGCTGGTGATTGAGGTGGCGCTCGAGATCGCCAGCCATGGTGTCGAACACGCTGGCGAGCTCACCGATGTTCGAGCGCGGCGATATCTGCGTCCGTTCAGTCAGTTGGCCCTGCCCCAGCCGCCGCGCGGTTTCTTTCAAGCGCTGGAGGTCGCGCCAGTGCGGCCACACCCAGATCAGCAGGCAACCGAGCAACGCCGCCCCGATCAGCACTGTCACGCCCCAGGACAGCAGGTTGATGTCCAGCGGGTCGGGCGGGTTGTCCAGCCGCACCAGCCAGTCCTTGTCCAGCGGGGCCAGCGCGCTGTCGTAGTACCCCCAGTCGCCGATGCGGATGACGTTCAGCCCATGGTCCAGGCGCGCGCGCTCTTCAACCGACAGGCCGGCCTGCTCCTTGCGCAGCAGTTGCACCTGCAAAGGGGCGAAACTCTGCGCGAGCTGCTGCTCGACCTGCGGCCACTGTGCCGATGGTACCTGGCGGAACTGGCGCACGATCAAGGACTGCACCCCCTTGGCCTGGTCCAGGTTGAAGGCCATGAAGCGTCCGTGGAACGCACCGACGATGGCATCGGGGATCAGCAGCAAGGCGCCGGCATAGGCGACGATGATCAGCAGGTACAGGCGCACGAGAATCTTCAGCATCGCGCGCTCAGAACTCCCATT
>NZ_DATELE010000056.1:0-4650 GCF_035277045.1 Pseudomonas sp.
TTGGTGACGCCCATTTCCTCCTTGAGGAACCTGATCACTTTATTGGCCTCGGGCGAGCCGGCCTTCCACTCGATGCCGGCGTAGATGTCCTCGGAGTTCTCGCGGAAGATGTCCATGTCGACGTCGCCGGGCTTTTTCACCGGACTCGGCACACCCTGGAACCACACCACCGGGCGCAAGCACACATAAAGGTCGAGCTGCTGGCGCAGGGCAACGTTGAGCGAACGGATGCCGCCGCCGACCGGCGTGGTCAGCGGGCCCTTGATCGACACCACGTATTCGCGCACCGCGTCGAGGGTTTCCTGGGGCAGCCAGGTGTCCTGGTCGTAGACCTGGGTGGCTTTCTCGCCGGCATAGACCTCCATCCAGGCGATCCTGCGCTTGCCGGCGTAGGCTTTGTGTACCGCCGCATCGACCACCTTGATCATCACCGGGCTGACATCGACGCCAATGCCGTCACCCTCGATGTAGGGGATGATCGGGTTGTCTGGAACGTTGAGCGAATGGTCCGCGTTGACGGTGATCCGGGCGCCGTCGGCCGGTACCTTTATCTTCTGGTATCCCATGCTGCACTCCGCTTTCCTGGTGTGGTTGGACAAACGTGTGATGCACTGAGCCTAAACCACATCCACCGGCGCGCAACCTGGCCCGGATCCCCGGACCGCCGTGCGGCATCGCGCCACATTGCCCCTACGTCTTTGGTCTTATAAGTGAACCGATCTCACTGGGCCTTGCTGATTAGGCCAAAGCATTTGTTATACTCCGGCGCTGACCGCAGGGTCATGACCCTCGATGGCCAGCAAAACCTAGGCTGTTACCGCAGTTCAGCCGTTTGACGCTCGACTGATGCATCCACCATCACCGCTCGTAGCCTCTCGACCTTCCGCTCATGGCGCCGCCAGGGCGAAGCGCCTACCCTGCGCACCTCGAGACTTCGAGCACGCTCAGCAAATCAGAGAGTTAACCCGCATATGCCCACCCGTTCCAAGATCATCTACACCTTCACTGACGAAGCTCCGGCCCTCGCCACCTATTCACTGCTGCCGATCATCGAAGCCTTCACCGCTTCGGCTGACATCGCCGTCGAAACCCGCGACATTTCCCTCGCTGGCCGTATCCTCGCCGCATTCCCGGAGCAACTGGGTAGCGACAAGCAGGTAGGCGATCACCTGGCGGAACTGGGCCAACTGGCCACCACTCCTGAAGCGAACATCATCAAGCTGCCGAACATCAGCGCCTCGGTGCCGCAGCTCAAGGCCGCCATCAAGGAACTGCAAGGCCAGGGCTACGCCATCCCTGACTACGCCGACACCCCGGCCACCGATGCCGAGAAAGAATCCCGCGCCCGCTACGACCGCATCAAGGGCAGCGCCGTGAACCCTGTGCTGCGCGAAGGCAACTCCGACCGCCGCGCGCCGCTTTCGGTCAAGAACTACGCGCGCAAGCACCCGCACAAGATGGGTGCCTGGGCCGCCGACTCCAGGTCGCACGTGGCGCACATGAGCCAAGGCGACTTCTACGGCAGCGAGAAGTCCGCGCTGATCGAAGCCGATGACACCCTGCGCATCGAGCTGGTCGAGAAGAACGGCACCACCACCGTCCTGAAGGAAAAGACCGCCGTCAAGGCCGCCGAAGTGGTCGATTGCGCCGCCCTGAGCCGCAAGGCCCTGCGCAGCTTCATCGCCGAGCAGATCAAGGACGCCCAGGCCAGCGGCGTGCTGCTGTCGGTCCACCTGAAGGCCACCATGATGAAGGTCTCCGACCCGATCATGTTCGGCGTCATCGTCGAAGAGTTCTACAACGACGTGCTGGCCAAGCACGGCGCCGCGCTGGCTGAAGTCGGCTTCAACGCCAACAACGGCATCGGCGACCTGTACGCCCGCATCAAGGCCCTGCCAGCCGAGCAGCAGGCGCAGATCGAAGCCGACGTGCAGGCGCTGTACGCCGCCCGCCCGGCCCTGGCCATGGTCAACTCCGACAAGGGCATCACCAACCTGCACGTGCCGAGCGACGTCATCGTCGACGCCTCGATGCCGGCCATGATCCGTGACTCGGGCAAGATGTGGAACGCCGCGGGCGAGCTGCAGGATGCCAAGGCTGTCATCCCCGACCGTTGCTACGCCGGCATCTACCAGGCCGTGATCGAGGACTGCAAGGCCAATGGCGCCTTCGACCCGACCACCATGGGCAGCGTGCCGAACGTCGGTCTGATGGCGCAGAAAGCCGAAGAGTACGGCTCCCACGACAAGACCTTCCAGATCAAGGCCGACGGCGTCGTGCGCGTGGTCGACAGCAAGGGCAACCTGCTGCTGGAACAGAACGTCGAGGCTGGCGACATCTTCCGCATGTGCCAGACCAAGGACGCGCCGATCCAGGACTGGGTCAAGCTGGCCGTCAACCGTGCCCGCCTGAGCGACACCCCTGCGGTGTTCTGGCTGGACCCCGCCCGTGCCCATGATGGCGTGATGATCGAGAAGGTGCAGAAGTACCTGAAAGATCACGACACCAGCGGTCTGGACATTCGCGTGCTGGCGCCGGTCGAGGCGATCAAGTTCTCGCTGGCGCGCATCCGCGAAGGCAAGGACACCATCTCGGTGACCGGCAACGTGCTGCGTGACTACCTGACCGACCTGTTCCCGATCATGGAGCTGGGCACCAGCGCCAAGATGCTGTCGATCGTGCCGCTGATGAACGGCGGTGGCCTGTTCGAAACCGGCGCGGGCGGCTCGGCCCCCAAGCACGTGCAGCAGCTGGTCGAGGAAAACTTCCTGCGCTGGGATTCGCTGGGCGAGTTCCTGGCCCTGGCCGCTTCGCTTGAGCACCTGGGCGACGTCTACGCCAACCCTAAAGCCAAGGTACTGGCGGCGACCCTGGACCAGGCCACCGGCCAGTTCCTGGACACCAACAAGTCCCCGGCGCGCAAGGTTGGCGGCATCGACAACCGCGGCAGCCACTTCTACCTGACCCTGTACTGGGCCCAGGCACTGGCCGCGCAGAACGATGACGCCGCGCTGAAGGCCCGATTCGCGCCGCTGGCCAAGGCACTGACCGAGAACGAGGCGACCATCGTCGCCGAGCTCAACGCGGTGCAAGGCAAGCCGGCCGACATCGGTGGCTACTACGCCCCGAACGCCGAGCTGACCGCCAAGGTGATGCGCCCGAGCCAGACCCTCAACAGCGCGATTGCCGCGCTGTAAGGTTCCCTCGGTAACACCACAAGCCCCGGCCACGCACCGGGGCTTGTGTGTTTCTGAAAGACCGGGTTGCTCCCTTCGCTGGCAAGCCAGCTCCCACAGGTACCGCGCCAAGCTCAGGATCACGCGGTACCTGTGGGAGCTGGCTTGCCAGCGAAGAGGCCCGAAAGAACAACACAGGAGTCACCACATGACCTGGCACCCCCACATCACCGTCGCCACCATCGTCGAAGACCAGGGCCGCTTTCTTCTGGTCGAGGAATTCAAGGCCGGACAACACGTCTTCAACCAGCCCGCCGGCCACCTCGAGCCCGACGAGACCCTGTCCCAGGCCGCCCTGCGCGAAACCCTGGAAGAAACCGCCTGGGAGGTCGAGCTCACCGGCCTGGTCGGCATCTACCTGTACACCGCGCCCAGCAACGGCGTGACCTACCAGCGCATCTGCTTCGCCGCCCGCGCCGTGCGCCACCACACCGACCGGGCGCTCGACAGCGACATCACGCGCGCCGTGTGGATGACCCGCGACGAGCTGCTCGCCGATCCGTCGCGCTGGCGCAGCGAGCTGGTGCCTCGCTGCATCGACGATTACCTCGCGGGCCCCTTGCACAGCTTGGCGCTGCTGCGCGACTGACAGGCACTTCGCCTTGACGGCGCGGGCCTGATAGAATTGACGTCTTTTTCCAGATACACACCGGTAGCCATGTCCAGCCCAGCACCCTTTGATCCCGCCAAGACCCGCGTCATCGTCGGCATGTCCGGCGGCGTGGACTCGTCCGTCTCCGCCCTCCTGCTCATCGAACAGGGTTACCAGGTGGAAGGTCTGTTCATGAAGAACTGGGAAGAGGACGACGGCACCGAGTACTGCACCGCCCGTGAAGACCTCGCCGATGCCCAGGCCGTGTGCGACCGCATCGGCATCAAGCTGCACACCGCCAACTTCGCGGCCGAGTACTGGGACCATGTGTTCGAGCACTTCCTCGAGGAGTACAAGGCCGGCCGCACGCCGAACCCGGACATCCTCTGCAACCGCGAGATCAAGTTCAAGGCGTTCCTGGACTACGCGATGTCGCTAGGCGCCGACCTGATCGCCACCGGCCACTACGTGCGCCGCCGTGACATCGACGGGCGCACCGAGCTGCTCAAGGGACTGGACCCGAACAAGGACCAGAGCTACTTCCTGCATGCCGTCGGCGGCAACGAGATTGCCCGCACGCTGTTCCCGGTTGGCGAGCTGGAAAAGCCCGAAGTGCGCGCCATCGCCGAAAAGCATGGCCTGGCCACGGCGAAAAAGAAGGACTCCACCGGCATCTGCTTCATCGGCGAGCGCCGTTTCAGCGACTTCCTCAAGCAGTACCTGCCTGCGCAGCCCGGCGAGATCCAGACCACCGACGGCGAGGTCATCGGCCGCCACCATGGCCTGATGTACCACACCATCGGCCAGCGCCAGGGCCTGGGC
>NZ_DATELE010000057.1:0-8629 GCF_035277045.1 Pseudomonas sp.
AGCGAGGCTTGCAGGCGGGCGAGCGGGGCGAGCTGTTGCTGCTTGCCGGGCGCATCGCGCTGCACAGAGGCGATGCGCATGCCGCCCGGAATCACCTGCTCGCGGCAGAGCAGCATGGGCTGGCGGCCCACGCGCTGCTGCCGTTTCGTGCCGAGATCGCCTTCGAAGAACGCCGTTATCAGGACATTGCGCCGCTGTTGCGCCAGTTGCCCAGCGACATGCGACAACGACCTCCCTTCGCCTTGCTACTCAGGAGCTGGACATGATGCCTACCGAAAACCAAACCCCTGTCGCCGACGTCTGCCTGCTGCTGGAAGGCACCTGGCCCTACGTGCGTGGCGGGGTCTCCAGCTGGATTCACCAGATGATCCTCGGCTTGCCCGAGGTGACGTTTTCGGTGCTGTTCATTGGCGGTCAGCGTGAAGCCTACGAGCAACGCCGCTACGAGATCCCGGCCAACGTCGTGCATATCGAGGAAGTCTTTCTCGCGGACGCCTGGCACCAGCCCAAGCTACGGCATGCGCGACACACTGCGTCGCTGGAGGAGCTGAGCGCGTTCTTCCGCTACCTTCATCACCCCGACAATCCGACGCCGGAGGCGGGCGAGCGGGTGCTCGACGCCTTGGCCAGCGGGCGTATCCGCCTGGACGATGTGCTCTACAGCCGTGCCAGCTGGACGGCCTTGACCGAGAGCTATCGCCAGTACTGCGCCGACCCGTCGTTCATCAACTATTTCTGGACCCTGCGCACCGCCCAGTCGCCCTTGCTGCTTCTCGCGGACGTGGCGCGCCGGCTGCCGCGGGCGCGCATGCTGCATTCGATTTCCACCGGCTACGCCGGCTTGCTCGGCGGCCTGCTCAAGCAGCGCTGGAAGTGCAGCTTCCTGCTGAGCGAGCATGGCATCTACACCAAGGAGCGCAAGATCGACCTGGCCCAGGCCAGCTGGATCGAGGAAACCAGCCAGCATCCGCTCAACGACAGCCTGGACCGTGGCACCGGCTACATCCGCCAGTTGTGGGTACGCTTCTTCGAGCGCATCGGCTACCTGGTCTACGACAGTGCCAACCGCATCATCGCCCTCTACGACGACAACCGTCAGCGCCAGATCAAGGAAGGCGCCCCCGCCGAGCGCACCGAGGTGATTCCCAACGGCATCAACCTGGACCAGTGGCGCCAGGCCCTGGACAGTCGCGCGGCGGGCATCCCCCCGGTGGTCGGGCTGATCGGGCGGGTGGTGCCGATCAAGGACGTCAAGACCTTCCTGCGGGCCATGCGCGGCGTGGTCACGGCCATGCCCCATGTGCAGGGCTGGATCGTGGGGCCGGAGGAAGAAGACCCGGACTACGTGGCCGAGTGCCGCAGCCTGGTCGCCAGCCTGGGGCTGGAAGACCGGGTGCAGTTCAAGGGCTTCCAGCGTATCCAGGATGTCCTGCCGCACATGGGTTTGATGGTGCTGACCTCGATCAGCGAGGCGCAGCCACTGGTTATCCTCGAAGCCTGGGCCGCCGGTACACCCGTGGTTAGCAGCGATGTCGGCTCGTGCCGCGAAATGATCGAAGGCGGCGACACCGCCGACCGCGACCTCGGGCGTGCCGGTGAGGTGGTGGCGATCGCCGATCCGCAGGCCACTGCCCAGGCGATCGTCGACCTGCTGCGCGATCCCGACCGCTGGCAGGCGGCGCAGGCGGTGGGCCTGGCCCGTGTTCATCGCTACTACACCGAAGACCTGATGATCGAACGCTACCGCCGGCTCTACCACAATGCCATGGAGGCTGCGTGAATGGCCGGCATCGGTTTCGAGCTGCGCAAGATTCTTTCCCGCGACTCCTACACCGCGACCTTGCATGCCTACGTGTACGCCGGCCTGATCAGCTCCGGCCCCTGGGTGCTGTCGATTCTCAGCGTGATGCTGGTGGGGGTGATCAGCCTGGCCCTGGTCATGCCCGAGATGCTCATCCGCCAGTTCTTCATCACCGTGACCTACCTGATGGCCAGCTCGCTGATCCTCACCGGGGGCCTGCAGCTGTTCTTCACCCGCTTTGTGTCGGACCGCCTGTTCGAAGGCCGGCACGACGACGTCCTGCCCAACCTCGTGGGCATCCTGCTGGTGGTCACCCTGGGCGCGGGGACGATGGGCATCGTCTTGCTGGCTACGCTGTTCGACCAGCCGCTGATCTACCGCCTGCTGGTGCTGGCCAACTTCGTGGTGCTGTGCAACCTGTGGCTGGTGCTGATCTTCCTGTCCGGCATGAAGGCGTACAACCGCATCCTGCTGGTGATGGTGCTGGGGTATTCGGTGATGGTCGGCAGCGCCTTCGTCCTGCATGCCCTGCAGATGGAAGGGCTGCTGCTGGCGTTGCTGCTCGGGCACAGCGCGCTGCTGTTCATGTTCCTGTTCGAGATCCTGCGTGAGTACCGCGCCGAGAAGATGGTGGCGTTCGACTTCCTGGACCGGCGCAAGGTGTTTATCAGCCTGCTGTTCACGGGCCTTGGCTACAACCTGGGCATCTGGGTCGACAAGTTCATCTTCTGGTTCAACCCGCTGACCTCCAGCCAGGTGATCGGCCCGTTGCGCGCATCGGTGCTGTATGACCTGCCCATCTTCCTTGCCTACCTGGCGATCATCCCTGGCATGGCCGTGTTCCTGGTGCGGATCGAGACGGACTTTGCCGAGTGGTACGACCGGTTGTACCGCGCGGTGCGCGAAGGCGAGCCCCTGCAGCACATCACCCAGCTCAAGGCGGAAATGACCCTGGCGATCCGCCAGGGGCTGCTGGAAATCTGCAAGGTGCAAGGGCTCACCGTGGTGCTGTTGTTCCTATTCGCGCCGCGGTTGCTGGGCTGGCTGGGCATCTCCAGCTATTACCTGCCATTGTTCTACATCGACCTGATCGGGGTGAGCATCCAGGTGGTGTTCATGGCCATTCTCAACGTGTTTTTCTACCTGGACAAACGCGTCATCGTGCTGGAGCTGTGTGGGTTGTTCGTGGTGCTCAATGTGGTTTTCACCTGGCTCAGCCTGCAGCTCGGGCCGAGCTTCTTCGGCTATGGGTTCACGTTCTCGCTGCTGGCGTGCGTGATGCTGGGGCTGGTGAAGTTGTCGAGAACACTGGAGGACCTGGAATATGACACCTTCATGCTTGCCCAGCGGTAGCGCGGTAGCCATGGCGCCTACAAGGCACCGGACTACAATCCCCAGCTTCTCAACACCCACAGCGTCCCCATGCCAACCGCCAGTGTCAGCAAGGTGCTACGCGTGCGCCACGCCACCAGGCCCGCAAGGATCGCGGCCGGAATCTGCGGATTGGTCCAGTCGACGCCGGCATGCTTGTCCTGGATCATCACCGCTGGCACCACCAGCGCAGCCAGCACGCTAGCGGGCACATAGGCCAAGGCGCGACGCAACAGCGGCGGGATGCGCAGCGCGCCGTAGAATTCGATGAACGACAGGCGCAGCGCGAAGGTGCCCAGGCCGATCAGCAAGAAGGTGATCCATTGCGACGACTCGCTCATGAGGCCTCCTGGTTGGCGTCATCGGCGGGCTGAACGTGGGGAGCCGTTCGCAGGTGCTCGATGATCAGCCCCGCCAGTACCCCACCGAGCGAGGCAACCATCAAGCCAAGGTTGTATGGCAAGTCGACGGCCACCACCGCGAGCGTCCCTCCGGCCGTCGCAGCGCCGAGGGTTGCCGGGCTGCGGAGGTTGGGAACCAGCAGTGCCAGGAACGACAGCGGGATGGCAAAACCCAGTGACCAGCTCTCGGGAATACCCGTGCCCAGGTAAACCCCTGCCAGCACCGACAGGTTCCAGCCGCACCACATCGTGATCGCGGTGCCCGCGTAGTAGGGAAACGCGAAGCGTCCCAGCTCGCCGGCCGCGAATCTCAGGCTGCACAGGGCGAACGTCTGGTCAGACAGCAGGTAGGACATGGGCCACGTGCGGCGTCGGGGCAGGCTGCTCAGGCTGGGCGCGAGCGATGCGCTGTACATGAGAAAGCGCAGGTTGATGACCAGCGCCGTGACCACCATCGTCAGGGGCAACGCACCGTTCTGCATCAGTTGCAGGACCACCATCTGCGCCGAACCCGAGTAGAACAGCAGGGTCATGCCCAGTGCATCGAGTGGCGACATGCCCATCTCGATGGCGGTCACGCCCGTGATCAACCCGAACGGCACAACGCCCGTGGTCAATGGGAGCACGCCGTGGACACCCTGCATGAATGCCTGCTTCCCATCTTGAAAGTGCATGTGGAAATCCTTGATCTCTCTGGCCAGCCATCAGCGTATGGCGCCTGCTCAAATTAAGCCGCACGACAGTTGGCCACAACGCAGATTTCTGGAATATTAGGCCTAGAATGATTAGGGCTCATCCCATGTACCTCGACTCACCTACCCGGCACACCTTGCAGCTCAATGCGCTGCGCGCGTTCGAGGCATCGGCGCGCCTTGGCGGCTTCGCGCAAGCCGCGCATGAATTGCGAGTGACACCCGGCGCGGTGGCGGCACTGGTAAAGACCCTCGAGGCGCAATACGGCGCGGCGTTGTTCGAGCGCCACGCCAGGGGCGTCAGGCTGACCACCCTGGGCCAGAGCGTGAAGGCGCAGTTCACCCAGGCGTTCGATGCGGTGGAGGAGGCCGCCCGTACCCTGCGGCGGCTGGCTGCCCCGCAGCGGGTGCATATCGTTACCTCGCCCGCGCTCGCGCAGTTGTGGCTCGGGCCGCGCCTGCCGCGGCTCACCGAGATGCTGGCGCCTGTCGAGATCTCGATCACCGCGGTCGACGAGCCACCCAACCTCAAGCGCAGCCCGTTCGACTTGTGCCTGTTCTATGTGGAAGAGCTGGGGCGCGGGCAGCGCAAGATCGCCGATGAAGCCGTGCTGCCGGTCTGCACGCCTGCGCTGGCGGCCCGGATTGCGGCGCCCGAAGACCTGATCGATGCCCATTGCATCAAGGATGTGGTGTGGAAGGACTGGGAGGTGTGGTCTGGCCGGGTCATGCCGGATCAGCCGTTCGTGGCCCGTGGTCCCGGGTTTTCGTTGTACTCGATCGCGGTGCAGCAAGCCCTGCTGGGAGCTGGCGTGCTGATGGGCCGCAGGAGCCTGGTGCAGCCGTATCTGGAGAGCGGGGCGCAGGTGGCGCCTGTGGGCCAAGCGGCGCCGCTGGGGATGGCGATCGCGGCCTGGCGGTTGCCTGGGGCGGGCGGGAATCCGTTGGTGGAGGCTGTGGAGGAGGCGATGGTCGGCCTGGCGGGCGAGGGCGGCCCGCTGACAGTGCGCGCCACCTGTTGAGGCGACGCGGCAGGGGGCACGGCGCCCGCATCAGTGGCGCGGGCTGGGTGCCACCCTTACCAGTCTCGCCCCTGTCCCAGCAATTCGAGCGCGTGATGACGAAGCTCCAGCAAGCGAGGGTCGTCCCGGCGGCGCGGGTAGGGGCGTTCGACCTTGAGCTCGGCCAGCACCCGCGCCGGACGCGCGGAAAACACCAGTACGCGGTCGCAGAGCAGCAAGGCTTCTTCGACATCGTGGGTGACGAGCAGGGAACTATATTCCTGCTGTTGCCATAGACGAATCAGCTCGCTCTGCATGGCGATACGGGTTAGCGAGTCGAGCTTTCCCAGGGGTTCGTCGAGCAACAGCAACCGCGGCTCGTTGATCAGTGCCCGCGCCAGGGCCGCGCGCTGTGCCATGCCGCCGGAGAGCTGACGTGGGTAGGCATCGCGAAACTCCAGAAGCCCAACCTTGCGCAAGGTCTCGTCAACCCGATGGCGGTGCTCCTTGAGCTGCCCGCGGGCCTGCAGGCCAAGGGCGACGTTGTCCCACACGTTACGCCACGGATAGAGCGTGGGGTCCTGGAACACCAAGACCCGCGAATGGTGCGGCCCTTCGATCGCTGTGCCGTCAGCCAGCAGGCCGCCGCTCTGCAGCGCTTCCAGGCCGGCGACCAGGCGCAGCAGGGTGGACTTGCCGCACCCGGATGGCCCGAGCAGGCCGACGCTTTCGCCGGCAGCCAGTTTCAGGTCGACTCTGTCCAGCACCGGCAATCGGTTATCGCCCAGGGCGAACGCATGGCTCAGGCCTTTGATATCCAGTGTCATGCCGGCTTCCTGCGGCGCGGCGGCGTGTGCGGCATTCACCATTTGACGTCTCCCTTCTGCCACGACAACACACGGTCGCGGACGATGAACAACAGTGTGATCAACCCTGAACACAACAGCGCCATCACCAGCAGCGCCGCATACATGTTGGCGTAGGCCGCCCAGCCCTGGGCCCATTGCAGGTACCAGCCGAGACCCGCTTTGACGCCCATCATTTCGGCTACCACCAGCACCGAGAACGAAGCGCCAAGGCCCATGAACAGGCCGACGAACACGTGGGGCAAGGCCGCGGGAATGGCCACCCGCCAGACCAGGAAACGCTCACTTGCGCCAAGGGTGCGGGCCACTTCGTAATAGGCCTTGTCGACGCTGGCCACCCCGGACCAGGTCAGGACCGTGACGGGGAACCAGGTCGCCAGGGCGATCAGGAACACGCTGGCGCTCCAGCTCGAAGGAAAGAAGAAGAAACACAGGGGCAGCAGCGCCGTGGAGGGCACCGGTCCGAGAATGCGCAGCACCGGATGCACCCAGTAGCCGATACGGTGCGACCAGCCGATGGCCACGCCGGCGATGAAGCCGGCGATGCCGCCGATGGCGACACCATTGAGCAGCAGCCACAGGGAGTGCAGCAGGCTTTCGCCAAGGCGCGCCCAGTCATCGACGAACACTTCGATCAGGGCCTGGGGCGGCGCGAAGAACGGCACGGGCAGCAGCACCTCCTTGGCGGTGACCAGCAACCAGAGGCCAAACAGCAGAGGCAAGGCGGTCAGCCACGCGCCTGCCGGCCTTATCCGCTGGACCAGGCGGCCGAACAGCCCAGGCAGCAGTGCAAGCAGCGCCAGTACTGCTCCGCCGCTGGCACTGGCCAGCGCCAGTTCATGCGTGAAGGGCCATGGCTTGCCGCCGTCCGGATAGAACGCGGTGAACAATGCGAAGGCAATCCAGGCCAGCGCGGCGAGCAGGCCGCCGCGCCATACCGTAGCGGCCGAGCCTTCCTTCACCCCGGTTTGGTCAAGCGAATACGTCGGCATGGACACCCTCCGCGAACTCGAGCGGGTCGGTACGTGGACGCAGTACCTCGATATTCTTGAGGTCGCGAGCGTACACCGCGATTTCCTTCACGAAGGTGTTGCCCACGGAGTAGTAACCATGGGTGTGCTCGGTGAGGATGGCGTGCACTTCCTCCTTCGAGGTGTTGATCGCGAACTTGAGGAACTCCTCGGCCACGGCATCAGGGTTGCGTGAAGCCCAGGCGTGGGCCTGCAGGATCGAATGGGTGATGGCTGCCGCGACGGGCGTATCGTTGCGCGCCAGCTTGCCGCTGACGCCCACCACGCAGCAACTCATGTTGGCGTATTCCTCGATCATGTTGGTGGCAAGCTCGGCAAAGCCCGGTTGTTGCTTGACCCGGTACATGAGCGGATCCGAGCCGCTGGCGGCCTGGATCTCGCCTTTTTGCAGCGCAACGCTGAGCAGGTCGATGGGATACACGCGCCAGGTCACATCGCGGATGGGGTCGACGCCATGTCGCTTGAGCATCAAGGAAAAGAAGTTCTTGTCCGCCGCCGCCATGTCGGTGACACCGATAGTGGTGCCCTTCAGGGCCTCGAAGCTCTTGGGGCCGTCCTCCAGCGTAAGCAGGCGCAGGCAGCCGCCATGGGTGCCGGCGGTAAGCTTGACGTCGAATCCCTGCTCAAGCGCTTTGAGCCAGCGCAGCGCCATGCCCGTGGCGGCATCCGCCTTGCCGGTGGCCATGGATTCCAGCAGCACCTCGGTGGAGTTGCCGAAGTTCACGAATTCCACGTCCAGGTTGTGGCGCTTGAAGATGCCCTGGCTGTCCGCCACAGCTACCGGCGCCAGGCACACGGCGTTGAGGTTGGTCGCGAGCTTGATCTTGCGTGGCTCGGGGAGTACCCAGCGAGTTCCCTCCAGGTCCAGGCCGCTGCCAACCGGTTGAGCAGCGTGGCCTGCGTGGCCTGCATGACTGGCATCGGCAAACGCGAAACGGCTCGCGAACGCGGCGGCGGTTGCAGTCCCTGCCATCGCGAGCAGTTGACGGCGGTTGAGGGGGGAGATGGGCATGGCGACTCCATGTGCGAGAAGGGCAGGCACCACGTGGCCGGGTAGCGTGCGGGTGTTCAAGGGTGGGGCTCAGTTTTTGATAACCGAACGGTATAAGGAGGTACCCTAGAGGCTTTTGGGACTTAGGTAAAATTCAATTTATGCATATCGTAATATGCAAATAGCTGATTTTTATTCTCCCTTCTCGAGTTGAGTACCTGATCCTCGCCTGGAAGCATCGGACATTCCGCGATCACCGCGCTCAACATCAGCAAGCGACTCGGCCCTGATCCGGCTACCTTTGGTTGATTCATCCCATACAGCGAAGGAGTACAAATGTACTCGCCCTGTATCTTTCGCTGGAATCAACGAGTCAGGCTGCCTGCCAGCCATCTCGGTTATCAACCTCAGTTGGAGAGCATCATGAAACGCGGTCTGGTCGTGGTCGATTTGCAAAACGAGTACCTGCCTACCG
>NZ_DATELE010000058.1:0-2993 GCF_035277045.1 Pseudomonas sp.
TCGAGACGGCGAAGAACGAACTCGGTCTCGACCACAATGAAACCCGCTCCTGGCACGGTTGGCACCGCCACGTCTCGCTGGTCATGCTCGCCTTCGCCATGCTGGCGGTCATCCGCCATAGGGCAAATGCGGCACCACCCCCAAAAACCCTGATCCGGCTCACCCGGACGTCCCGGGCCTCATCCGCTGGTCGATCCAGGAAATCCGGCGCATCGCTGTCCGTCTTGCGCAGCGACGCATCCAGCCTGCCCATGTCATCGCCTGGTCATGCTGGCGACGCGCGCACCAAGCCGCCGCACAACGTTCGCATCTGAAGCGAAAAGCGCAACTGTAATGCTAGGTGTCCGGTTGCGAGACCTCCTTGGCGTTTTCAGCGATCAGGCGGGCCTTGATGATGTCACCGGGACCGGCGCGTCCGGAGGGCTTGGCTTTGGCCAGGGCGGGCTTGGCGGTGAGCCGCTCAGCGACGACCTGATCGGGTGTCTGGCCGTCCAGCGCCCGCTGCCGACGGGCGTCGTAGGCGGCATTGAAGCCGCGCAGGAGCTGTTCGAGCTGAGCGTGCGAATAGACGGTGATGGCGAGCACTTCGGAAACGATGCGGCCATTGAAGCGCTCGACCATGCCATTGGTTTGTGGCGTACGCGGCTTGATATGGCGATAGTCTGCCCCGAGCTCGGCACAGACCTTGGCAAAGGCCTGGGTGAAGCAGCTGCCGTTGTCTGTCAATACATGTGTCATGTGAAAGGGCAAGGCAGCGGCGGCTTCGCGCAGGAAGGCGATGGCACTGGCTTCGGTTTCGTCGTCCTTGACGGCGAGATGGACCGAGCGCGAGCGGCGGTCGATGGCGACGTAGAGATAGCGCTTGCGCCGCTCGCCATCGGCGGTCTGCAGCTTGGGCAGGTGCTTGATGTCGATATGCACGAAGCCGAGGTCATAGTCCTTGAAGGTGCCTTTGCCTTTGGCGGGTTGTGTCGAGACTGGCTTGGGGCGACGGTTCAGCCCTTCGGCCTTGAGGATACGCCAAATGCTGTCGCGGTTGAGATGGGGCAGGAAATGGGTGATGACAAACGTCAGGTCATCGAGCGCGAAGTTGGTGATCCGGCGCAAGGTGCAGACAATGGCGCGCTCCTCCTCGGTTGCCTTCCAGGCCAACTGGTGCGGTCGCGCCGAATGGTCCAGGCAGTCTGCCGCACCCCGCTTGCGCCACTTGCGGATGGTCTCGGTGGAGACGCCATAGCGCTCAGCGAGGATGCCGCTGCGCTCGTGGGAGCCAGCGATCTCGGCGCGGGTGACGGGCGTGGTGCGGGCGTTCGGATGGATCTGCAGCATCGCTCAGACCTCCCTCTGTCGGGCTTGGGTCAGACCCTCAAACAGGTAGCCGTAGGTGGCAATAGCATGCCCCACCGGGTCCCAACAATGTTCCGCAACCTGACAATTAGCACTACCTTGGCACTTTGGAAGCGTGTTGAAGAATCCGCCTGTGGCAGTGGGGGCAACGATAAGGGATTGCCGGCGGAGCGAACAGCCTGGCGATGATGGCGCGGCGGATCTCAGGCAGCGACGGCTGCGGCGGTGGCCCGTTGGGCACCACCTTTTTTCCCCCGCCCCGCAGCTTTCAGGCGCCGGTGTTGCAGATAGGCAAAGGCGATGCAGGTCATCAATGCGTGCCGATGCAGCCCGGTCCAGGATCGACCTTCGAAGTCACCGAGCCCAAGCTCTTGCTTGAGTTGCTGATGCACCTGCTCGCAGGACCAGCGCGCCTTGACGGTGGCGACCAGCCGCCGCAGCGAGGTCTGCTTCGGCAGGTTGCTGAGGTAATACTTCTTCTCGCCGCTGTCGCGCCATTCGCCGATGAGCCAGAGCTCTTCGCCCGGCAGGCGGATGCCCTCGACGTTGACCGGCCCATCCGCCACGCGCACCCGCACCGCGGCGAAGCGGGCATTGAGCGGGCCCTTGGTGCCGTTGCGCCAGGTGATGCGACGCCAGCGCGGCGCCTCCAGCATTTCGCTCGCCGAGCGCGGTGGCCGGTTGGGCCGCGGGTGCTTGGCGGGCCGCCCGCTCGGCGTGTACGCCGGACGCAGTTTGACCGTGGCCGGATAGACAAGCTGGGTGCAGGCGATGCCGCCCGCCCAGGTTAGTGCGCGTTCAGCGAGCCCACGGCGGAAGTCCGGGCTGCTGCCGAACCCGGCATCGGCCAGCACGCAGGAAAAGCGCAGACCGGCTTCGCGCACCCGGTCGATCTCGGCCAGTGCGATCTCAGGCTTGCTCTGCGCCATGCGCGCCGCCTCCGGCACCCCGGCCTCTTCGCAGCGCGCCGGATCGTCCGTCCAGACGGACGGCAGGAACAGCCGCAGCCCGACCGGCAGCGGCACCTCGCCACGCGCCAGCGTCAGCGTGACCAGCACCTGAGCGTTCGCCACCTTGCCCAGCTCGCCGCAGTATTGCCCCGCCACGCCGAGCGAGAGATCGCCTTTCTTGGGAATACCCGAGGCGTCGACCACCAGCACGGCATCCTCACCGCCGATCTGCTGGTCGACCTGTTCGGCCAGCACGCGCCACAGCGGCGCGTCATCCCAGGCCCGGCTGCTGATGAAATGGTGCAATTGGTCGTGCCCCGCCAAGCCGAGCCGCTCGGCCATCGGCTGGACGCTCTTGCGCCCGCCTGAGCCCAGCAGCCCGCGCACATACAGCGGTGCCATCTTGCGCCGCGTGCTGCGCCCGGTCACGGCGAGGAAGGGTTCAAGCCAGTGGTCGAGGTCAGCGTCGATGTCACGCGGCAGAAAAAGAGCAGTTCCCAATTGCATGTTTGGAAGATGGGATCGCGCACTCAGTTTTAAAGTGCCAAAGTAGTGCTAGAGCGGCCAGGAGCCATCCCCTTCTCTGCGCTCCCATCTTGCAAATCCTGCAGTCCGAGCCGGCCGATCAAACACGACGGTGCATGTATTGGTCACACCGCGACAGGCTGCTGCCCAAGATTAAGCGCGAAACGGATT
>NZ_DATELE010000059.1:0-7760 GCF_035277045.1 Pseudomonas sp.
ATCCCTGAGCCCTGCAACACCGCACAAGGGTGGTTCCAGATGCGTCAGTCAAACAGCGGTCTGCGTTTCGCGCGCGCTTTGTGGTGCGTGCTCATCGTGTTGCCCCTGCTCGCGCAGGCCGCTGACCCCTTGCCCGGCTGGCGCGAGGGCCCGTCGCGCATGGCCATCATGGCCTTCGTCGAGGACGTGACGACAGACGGCGGCCCCCGCCATGTCGAGCCTGCTGAGCGCATCGCAGTGTTCGATAACGATGGCACCTTGTGGAGCGAACAGCCGATGTACTTCGAACTGCTGTTTGCCCTGGATGAGGTCCGGCGCCTGGCACCCGAGCACCCCCAATGGCGCGAGGAGCAGCCGTTCAAGGCGGTGCTGGAGAATGATCAACAGGCATTGGCCGCCCAGGGCATGGATGGCCTGCTCAAGCTCGTGGCCGCTACTCATTCGGGCATGAGCACGGAGCAGTTCACCGAGGTCACGCGCAAGTGGCTTGCCAGCGCCCGCCATCCGCGCACCGGCAGGCCCTACACCGAGATGGTGTTCCAGCCCATGCTGGAACTGCTGGACTACCTGCGCGCCAATGGCTTCAAGACCTACATCGTATCGGGCGGCGAGGTGGCCTTCATGCGGGCGTTCGCGCAGGAGGTCTATGGCATTCCTCCGGAACAGGTCATCGGTACCACCTTGGACGCTACCTTCGAAGACCAGGCTGGAAAACCGAGCATCCAGCGCCTGCCCAGGATCGCGCACAACGATGATGGTCCGGGCAAGCCTGTCAGCATCGAGGCGTTCATCGGGCGTCGGCCAGTGATGGCGTTCGGCAACTCTGACGGTGACCTGCAGATGTTGCAATGGACCATGGCCGGCCAGGGCGCGCGCTTCGCGGGCCTGGTGCACCACACCGATCAGCGCCGCGAGTGGGCCTATGACCGCAAGAGCCACTTCGGCCGGTTGGACGTGGCGCTCGACCAGGCCCAGGCCCAGGGGTGGACAGTGGTGGACATGGCGAGGGAATGGCGCCGGATCTACCCCTTCGACGCGCAATGATCATTCCAGCGGGTAATCAGAGCCGCGGGAGCACAGCAGGCCGGCCGCAACCGGTGTGCCCGAAGTCGTGGACCACAGCAGTGCGTGCAGACGGGAGAGCATAGCCATGAAGTCCAGTAGAACATGGTTGTCGGCGGTCGCCCTGGCGGCCACGGCGACACTCGGCGCAGGCATCGCCAGCGCGGCGGACACGCCGAATATCCTGGTGATCTTCGGCGATGATATCGGGCAGACCAACATCAGCGCCTACGGCAAAGGGGTGGTGGGGTACCAGACGCCCAATATCGACCGGATCGCCAAGGAAGGCATGATGTTCACCGATTATTACGCCGAGAACAGCTGTACCGCGGGACGCTCGACGTTCATCACCGGCCAGGCAACGCTGCGTACCGGGCTTTCCAAGGTTGGCATGCCGGGTGTGCCGGTCGGGCTGCAAGCGCGTGACGTGACCATCGCCCAGGCGCTCAAGGCCAAGGGCTATGCCACCGGGCAGTTCGGCAAGAACCACCTGGGCGATCGTGACGAGTACCTGCCCACCAACCACGGCTTCGACGAGTTCTTTGGCAACCTGTATCACCTCAATGCCGAAGAAGAACCGGAGCGGCCCTTCTGGCCCAAGGATGACCAGGCCTTCGTCAAGGCCGCCTCGCCACGTGGCGTGATCAAGTCCAGTGCCGACGGCAAGATCGAGGATACCGGGGCCTTGACCAGAAAACGCATGGAAACCATCGATGACGAAACCACCCAGGCCGCGATCAATTTCATCGACAAGCAAGTGAAGGCCAACAAGCCGTTCTTCGTCTGGATGAACACCACGCGCATGCACGCCTTCACTCACGTGCGCGAAGCCATGCAAGGCCAGAGCGGCATGGTCGGAAACGAGTATGCCGACGGCATGCTCGAGCACGACGGTGACGTAGGCAAGCTGCTCAAGGCCCTGGATGACCTGAAGGTCACCGACAACACCATCGTCGTCTACACCACAGACAACGGCCCGAACCAGTGGTCCTGGCCAGACGCCGCGACCACGCCGTTCCGCAACGAGAAAAACTCGAACTGGGAAGGCGCTTTCCGCGTGCCTGCGATGATTCGCTGGCCGGGCAAGATCAAGCCGGACACCGTCAATACCCAGCTGATTTCCGGGCTGGACTGGTTCCCGACCTTGCTCGCCGCCGTGGGTGACACCGATATCAAGGACCGGCTGCTCAAGGGGGCCGACATCGGCGGCACCAACTTCAAGGTCCACCTCGATGGCCACAACCAGCTGGACATGCTGACCGGCAAGACCGACAAGAGCGCGCGAACCGAGTTCTACTACTTCAGCGACGATGGCGATCTGGTCGGTATGCGCTACGACAACTGGAAACTGGTGTTCTGCGAGCAACGCGCGCCCGGAGGCCTGCAAGTGTGGAGCGAGCCGTTCGTCTGCCTGCGCGTGCCGAAAATGTTCAACCTGCGCATGGATCCCTACGAGCGGGCCGATATCGTTTCGGACCAGTACTACGACTGGCTGACCAGAAACGACTTCCTGATCTTCAACGGCGTGCGCAAAGCGGCGGCGTTCCTGCAGACCTTCGTCGAGTACCCACCTAGCCAGCGGCCGGCCAGCTTCAGCGTTGACCAGATCCGCGCGGAGGTGGATCGCAAGATCGAGGAAAAGATGAAGGGTCAGTAACCCGGTGACAGACGAGCGCCCCTGTGGATGCGGGCATGGCAGCGAAACGGCCAGCCCGCGTTCAAGATCCTCCCGCTGAGAAGGCATTCGCCCATGGTTTCACCCGTGGCCTCTCCCACGCTTACCGATCACGCTCATGCCCCGGCGCGCATGCTGTTGAGGTTGCCTGCCTCGCTGCTGTTCTTGTCCGGCACCGCGGGCCTGATCTACCAGGTGCTCTGGATCAAGCAGCTGTCGCTGGTGGTGGGCGTGGAAGTGCATGCCGTGGCCACCGGCATCAGTGCATTTTTCGCCGGACTCGCCTTGGGCGGGTTGCTGTTCGGGGGCTGGGCCGACCGGCTGCACTGGCCGATACGGCTGTACGTGCTGCTTGAGCTGGCCGTCGCCTTGCTGGGGGTGGTCGCCACGCTAGGCCTGGCCCATGCCGCCGGGCCCTTCGCGCGGCTGGAAGCCGGCGCCGGCCTGCTGGCCTGGGTGTTGCCGTTCAGCCTGGTCGGGCTGCCGGCGCTGCTCATGGGGGGCACCTTGCCGGTGCTGGTCCGCGCGTTGGCACCGGCCACGGGACAGTTGGCGCAGGCGGGCGGTCGCCTGTACGCGGCAAATACCGCGGGAGCGATAGCCGGGACCTTGCTCGCCGCGTTTGTGCTGTTGCCGCGCCTGGGCGTCACGGGCAGTGCTTGCGCCGCGGCGGCACTCAATCTCATGGCGGCGTGGGGAGGCTGGCTGGCACGACGGCGCGATGCCGCGTTGCCCGCACCGGCCAAGGTTGCTTGCGCGCCACGCGCGGGGCCCGCACGGCTTGCGATCGGCCTGTACTGCATCGCCGGGGGTGTGGCGCTGGGCTATGAGGTGGTGTGGAGCCAGTCGATCGTGCCTTTCATGAGCACCCGTGCCTTCGCCTTTGCCGTGGTGCTGGCCACCTATCTGGGCGGCCTGCTGGCCGGCAGTGCCTTGCATGCCCGCCGCGCCGACCGCATTCATGACCCTTGGGGCCTTTTCGGCCTGTTGATCGCCTTCGCCGGCCTGCTGGCCCTGCTGCAGATCGCCGGCCTGGGGCGCTGGCTGGTACTGCTGCAGACCCAGGCCGAGGCCTTGGCCCTGCAGCTGTTCGGCAGCGAACTGGCAGGCATGTGCGCGCGCTTCGCGATGGCGGCCGCGTGCATGGTCCTGCTGCCCACGGCCTTGCTGGGCGCTGCCTTTCCCCTGGCCTTGCGACTGGCGGCGGACAGCGGCCATGTCGGCCGCGACGTAGGTACGGTGGTCGCGCTCAATACCCTGGGTGGGATCGTCGGCGTGTTGCTCACCGGTTTTGTGCTGGTGCCGCAGGTTGGCTTGGTGCGCACCTTGGGCGTGCTGGCCGGCATCGCAGCGCTGGTTGGCCTGACAGCGGTCTGGAAGGGTCCTGGCGTGCGGCGCCCGGCGGCCGTCGCGGTAAGTGCGGTGGCCGTGGCGACGCTGCTCGTAGCCTTTCTGATACCCCCGCAGCGGCTGGCCGAGCTGTTGCCTGGGGCGCGCAACGGTCAGCTCACCTATTACCACGAAGGGCAGGGCGGTACCGTGGCGGTGGTCACCCAAGGGCGACAGGGCCAGACCTTCAGCCGTCTGTACATTCAGGGGGTATCCAACACCGGCGATGCGATGCCGTCGCTGCGCTACATGCGCCTGCAGGCCTTGCTGCCGCTGCTGATCCACAGCGGTGAGCCGCGCTCGGCGCTGGTGATCGGTTTCGGTACCGGCATCACCGCCGGTGCGATGTTGCGGTATTCGGGGCTTGAGCGCTCGGTGGTGGCGGAGTTGCTGCCCGAGGTGCTGCAGGCGGCACCCCTGTTCAACGGTAACTACGCCGCGGTGACCGACCCGAGGCTGGACATCCGCCTGCGCGATGGCCGCCGCGAGCTGCTGCGCAGCACCGAGCGCTATGACCTGGTGACGCTGGAGCCACCCCCGCCTTCAGCGGCTGGGGTGGTCAACCTGTATTCGCGCGACTTCTACCATCTCGCCGCGTCGCGGCTGCAGCCTGGCGGGCTGATGGCCCAGTGGCTGCCATTGCCGACCCAGAACGATGAGGACAGCCGCTCGCTGGTGCGCAGCTTCATCGACGTGTTCCCGCACGCCTCACTGTGGACCACCGAATTTCACGAGATGCTGCTGATCGGCTCGCTGCAACCGCTGCAACTGGATGTGCCGCGCATTCGCCAGCGCTTTGCGCAGCCCGGCGTGGCCGCAGCGCTTGCCGAGGTCGGCATCGATTCGCCGCAGGCGTTGCTGGCCACCTGGATCACCGACCGTACGGGGCTGGAGCACTACGCCGCGGATGCCCTGCCGGTGACCGATGACCAGCCACGCATCGAGTACGCCAGCTGGGTGCGGTCCCGGGAAATCACCCGCGTCCTGCCGGCCTTGCTGGCGTTGCGCAAGGCCCCGCCCTTGCAAGGAGACGAGGCAGCCTTCGCCAGTGCGGTGAACGATCAATGGAACACCCTGGCACGCTTCTACGGCCTCAGCCTGCATGCCTACAACGGCAACCGCCAGGCCTGGGCCCGCGAGGCCCTTGAGCTGGCCCGCAGTGATGGCGGCAATCCCTACTTCCGCTGGTTTCTGGGAAGTGGAGGCGGTCAGTGAACGCTACCTCCGCCTGGGGCGTGAGCGCTGCGTCACGTTTTTAGCGTATTGGGCGTGCTGTTACAGCGCGGCTATGACCGGATCGCCGTGCTGTCGCCGGTGCTCAAGCGGCGTCATGTCGAACCAGCGCAGGTGGGCGCGGCAGAAGGAGGGGGTGCGACGATAGCCCAGTTCACTGGAAACCTGTCCCACCGACAAGGGCGTCGTGCGCAACATCTGCTGCGCCTGACGACGGCGCAGGCCATCCAGGTAGGTTTCGAATTCGATGCCGTCGCTCGCCAGGCGCCGTTGCAAGGTGCGGGGATTGAGGTCCAGCGCCAAGGACACCTGGTCCAGGGTGCAGCGTTGACTGGGCAGCAACATCTGGATCGTGCGTTCGACTTGCCCGCGCAGGCTGTTCGAAGGCACCGCCTGGTGTTCCAGGTAATAACGGACAATGGCATGCAAGGTCGCGTCCTGGCTGACAGACCCTTCCCGCAAGACGTCCGCCGATAGCACCAGGCAGTTGTGGGTTTGCCTGAACAGCACAGGGCAATCGAAATAGCGGAGATACCCAAAGGCATCGCCCAGCGCCGGGTGACGGAAGGTCACGGCCTTGGCGCGCAGCGGTGCGCCTCGCAGTTCGCCGATCAACAGCTTGGCGCCCATGACCGAGTTTTCGACGAGTTGTGGCGTTTGCCCGCACGCGGACATCCCGTCGTCGAAGTACAGCAGCGCCTGCCCCGCCCGGTGTTCCAGGCGAAGAGGGATGGCCGGGCGGTAATGGCGCTGATAGCGGATCACCGCGATCAGCGCATGGCCCACCGTGGGGGCTGACCTTGCCAGGTGCTGCAAGGGGCCCGCGAGCGTCGAACCCTGGCGCACGGCCAGTTCGAGGCCAAAGCGGGGGAGGCTCAAGGCATGCGCGCTGCCTTCGAACACCTGCACCAGGCCCAGGTAGGGCAACTGCTTGCCAGGGCTGCCCAGTACAAGGATGCTCATGCCGTTCTCCTTCTCGCGATTATCGGTGCCCCGCACCCGCGCGGGGTTACCTCAAAAACGCCAGGTCGCGCCGCCGCCGACGATGTGCAGCGCGCTGTTTTCGTAACTGCCCGACAACGTCGTGCCGGAGCGGGCCTTGGTCTGCTCGACGTCCATGTCGCCGAGCCAGATCAGGGTATAGGCCAGGTGCAGGTCGAGGCCTTCGGCGACCTGATAGTTGACGCCGGCCGCCAGCCGCCAGGCCTCGCCCATGGGGTTGTCGACCGTGCGGTCCTGGTCATCCACGGCCGAGCTGTCATAGCCCAGCCCGACACTCCAGCGCCATTGCCGGGTGGCCTGGTATTGCGCGCCCACCGACGCATGCCAGGTGTCCTTGTAGTGTCGGTCGACGGTGCGGCTGGTGCCGCCGGCATTGCTGTCGACCTCCACGGCGACCTCGCCGAAGTCGCTCCAGTCCTGCCAGTTGAGGCTACCCAGCAAGGTCCATTGATCGTCGAGCTGATGGGCGATGCCAAGGGTCACCGTCTGCGGCACGTTCAGGTCCAGCTCCAGCGTGTCCACGTTCAGGCGGCGCAGGGCGACATCGAGCAGCGGGTTGCTGATGTCTTTCAGGTGCGGCGTGTCCTCGAACTCAAGCTTGACCTTGCTCGTGTAGGCCAGGCCGACGCGGGTACGCGAATCCATCTGGTACAGCAGGCCAAGGTTGACGCCAACGCCGACATCGGTGTCCTTGTACTCGAGTTGGCCGTCCGGCCGGCTGGTCAGGCCCAGCAGGTTGTTGTTGATGGCCATCTCGGTGCGGTAGTAACCGAGCATGATGCGCGGGCCGATGCCGATGGAGAGGTCGTCGGTGAACCGGTAGGCCCAGGTGGGTTGCAGCGACACACCGATGACCGCGGCTTCCTGGGTGAAATAGCGGCCGGTCCAGTCATCGTCATAGTCCAGCGCCAGGCCGAAATTGCCGTACATGCCGAACCCGATGGCAGAGCGTTCGTCGAGCTGGTGGCTGATGAACAGGCTGGCACCGGGCAGGTATTGCAAGGCATTGCCGCCCTCGTTGCCGTCGAACTGATTGTCGGGGTTGCGCGCAAAGCGCAGGTCGCCAAGGATCACCTGGGCGTTGGCGCTGATCTGCGTGCCCTGGAGCTGGGTGATGCCGGCCGGGTTGCTCATTAGCACGCTTGGGTCGTTGGCCAGTGCGGCGGCGCCCGCGTTGGCCAGGCCGTTGCCCTCCTGGCCGGCTTCGTAGATGAGGATGCCGCCGGCCCATGCCGGGTTGGCGTTCAACAGCAGCGCGCAAGCCACTGCGAGTGTCCGCTTGCCTGGAAGACGAGGGCGGTAGCTCATGTCACAGGCTCCTTTGTCGATCGGAAGCGCTGTACCGATGGGCGGCAACTGCCAGCGACCAACGTGCTAGCAAAGCAGGGTAGCTGTGTCT
>NZ_DATELE010000060.1:0-2436 GCF_035277045.1 Pseudomonas sp.
TCAGGTGGTGCCGCAGGCTGCGGACCATGTCGAGGGTCAGGGCATTGAGGCCAGCGGGGCGGTTGAGGGTGAGGTGTCCAACATGGTTGCGGACATCGGCCAGTACGGCGGCCAATGCCTGGGTGTCAGCGTGCGCGTTCATCGCGGTATCCCTGCTTTGTTATTGATTTTCCAAGTGAACTGGATGCGCCGAAGGATGGAGGGATCCTAACAGTGCAGTTTTGCCAGGCACAATTGGCAAAACTGCAGGCGCTGTCTGCATTTTTACCTTAGCAGGTGCGCGGCGACCGTCCGCCGACGTAGTGGGCGACATCGTTGTAGCCCGGCGTCGAGGCGTGGCCGGGGGTGACCAGCGAATCGATGAAGGCTTCGTCTTCATCGGTGATCTTTACCTCCAGCGCGCCGCTGTAGGTGTCCCACTGGGCCTCGGTGCGCGGGCCGACGATGGCCGAGCTCACCAGGCGGTTGTTGAGCACCCAGGCAATCGCGAACTCGACGATGCCGACGCCCTTGCCCTCGGTGTAGGCGTGGATCTGCTGGGCAATGGCGAGCGATTCCTGGCGCCATTCGGTCTCCAGGATCCGTTTGTCCTGGCGACCGGCGCGGCTGCCGGCATCTGGCGTGGCGCCGGGGGCGTACTTGCCGCTGAGCACGCCGCGCGCCAGCGGGCTGAAGGGCACGATGCCCAGGCCATGGTGAGCGGCGGCGGCGAACTGCTCGGGCTCGGCCTGGCGGTTGACGATGTTGTACAACGGCTGGCTGACCACGGGCTTGTCGACGCCGAGGCGCTCGGCAACGTTGCAGATCTCGGCGATGCGCCAGCCACGGAAGTTGGACACGCCCCAGTGACGGATCTTGCCTTGGCGCAGCAGCTCGCCAATGGCGCTGACCGTGACTTCCAGCGGGACGTTGTGGTCTTCGCGGTGCAGGTAGTAGATGTCGAGGTAGTCGGTGCCCATGCGCGACAGCGTGGCCTCGATGGCGTTGAACACATGCTTGCGCGACAGGCCGCTGCGATTGGGCAGGCCTTCCGCCGGGCCGAAGCCGACCTTGGAGGCGACGATCCAGTCCTGGCGATTGCGGGCGATGGCTTCGCCGACGATTTCCTCGGAGCGTCCGCCGTTATAGACGTCGGCGGTGTCGATGAAGTTGATGCCCTGGTCCCAGGCCTTGTCGATGATGCGCAGCGAGTCTTCAGTGCTGGTCTGCTCGCCGAACATCATGCTGCCCAGCGTCAACGCACTTACCTGCAGGCCGCTTTGACCCAGAGGACGATAGATCATGCTCGAACATCCCTTTTTTCGATGATGGGGAGGTTCGTTTTACACAGATCCGCTGGGCAATGAAAGGCTGCGCCGCAGTGCGGCGTGCCCCAGGCAGGGCACGCCGCTGTCGCTTCAGGCCGCGCGAACGAGCGCAGCCGAGGACGGACGGGAGACGCGCAGGGCCACCAGGCTGCCGACGACGATCAACGCCGCCAGCGAGTACAGCGCGGCATCGGTCGAACCGGTCTGGTCCTTGATGAAACCGACCAGGTAGGGGCTCAGGAAGCCCGCCATCTGACCCACCGAGTTTATGATCGCCAGGCCGGCGACGGCGGTGCCGGCGCTGAGCAGCGCGGTCGGCATTGGCCAGAACATCGGCAGGCCGGTCAGCGCGCCCATGGTGGCGATGCTCAGGCCAACGATGGCAATGGCCGGGCTGCCAGCGAAATTCACCGCGATCAGCAGGCCGATCGCGCCCATCAGCATCGGCACCACAAGGTGCCAGCGGCGCTCGTTGCGCAGGTCCGCCGAGCGTCCCACCAGCAACATGAACACCCCCGCCAGCAGGTACGGGATGGCGCTGAGCCAGCCAATCAGCAAGGCGCTGTCAAAACCCAGGTTCTTGATGATCGAGGGCAGCCAGAAGTTGATGGCGTAGACCCCGCTCTGAATGCAGAAATAGACGAAACCAAAGGTCCAGATCAGCGGATTGGTGAGAACCGAGAGGACGCCATCACCCGTGGTGACTGGCTTGCGGGTGGCGTCCGCGGCCAGGTCCGCCGCGATCAGCTGGCGCTCGGCCGGGGTCAGCCATGGGGCTTTCTGATAGCCGTCGCTGAGCAGCCTGATTGCCAGCACCCCGAGCAGCACGGTCGGCAGGCCCTGGATCAGGAACAGCCATTGCCAGCCCGCCAGGCCATGCTGGCCAGCGGCGAAATGCTCGAGAATCCAGCCGGAGAACGGCCCCCCGAGCAGCCCGGAAACCGGGATCGCCGACATGAACAACGCCATGATGCGGCCACGGCGTGCGTCCGGGAACCAGCGCGAGAGATACAGCACGACCCCTGGGAAGAAGCCCGCCTCGGCGGCGCCGGTGAGCAGCCGCAGCGCATAGAACTCCATGGGCGTGGTAACGAATAGCAGGCATGTCGACAGGATGCCCCAGGCGATC
>NZ_DATELE010000061.1:0-6277 GCF_035277045.1 Pseudomonas sp.
CAGCCTCCACGGCCGCTGCGCGCCCGATCCCGGCACAACGCCGCCTCCCCCTCAGTGCTCGTCTGCGCCGGGCACTGAGGCTTTCTCCAAGTCGAAACGAGGTTATGTTAGGTGAGGATAGGCTGTTGCTTTTCCTCGCTCTGATGCACTTCCCCAATCGCCTACTGGTCAAACGTGTACTTTTTCTCAGTCATAAACTGGGGCTCTTTCCATTGCGGTCCTCTAAATATATTGCAGTTATCACTAGTGATTAGTCCTTCGTCGACCATTTGTCGAATGACATTCATTAGCCCCAAGTTGTCGCCTACGTGAATCCAGTTGTTCTTTTGGTATAGTCGGTCAACTTGGGGTAGGGAGATTCCACTGCTTTTCCTTGCAATAAAGAGCAGGGCGTCTCTAGGGTTTTCATTCTGAACTACATCATTGATCGTGTTCATATCTGTTCTCGCTCAATTTGCTTGTCGTCGGCTTCAATAGCATCCGGGGTATAGAACAAGTCGAATGCATCTACGAGCTTGTAATCTTCGAGGGTGGCGGTATGTGTATTATTCCAGTCCGGGCTGTCTTCGTTCAGGAAACCATCGGGTATGCCTAAAGCTCGAAACCGCTCGAGCTCGCGAAGTTCATGTGTGTAGAATCGCTTGTCTACATCTGTGAAGAGAATATCTCCTCGAACTATTTTTTCCAGTCGTTCAATCATGATCTCATTGGCGTCGGACGGTCTGAAGCGCGAGGTATGCAGTCTGACCAAATCGATCCCCGCCTGGGTGACGGCGGCACTTGTCCAATCAAGATCTAGGGTTGGCCCTCCGGCCTTTTCAGGATTGTACAAACGACCACTGTATTCTCCTCGCGTCGTAGCGCCTTCATACGCATTGCTGAATACTATGTAAATCGGCGCAAGGCCGCTATCGACCGGAAAACAATAGATACAATCTCGGAAGTCCAGCGGCTCTGCGATCGGCAGCGCTTCAGGTTTCGCAGCTAAGGGGGTAAGGACTACCCCCGTGTAAGGCTGGGGGGAGATGGGCTGGCCAGGGGTGGTCGTCGAGCTGTCGCCAGGTTTCGTGGCAGGAAAAGTAAGGCGGATCGGCAGTGTATGTGGCGAGGAAGATATGTAGCTGTTCGTGGTTGGCTCGAAGCTCACGGCGCGCACGGGTATTTTCGAGTCAACCAGGCCTGAAGCCGGAGTGGCCACGAGTGTGTAGCCCTGACGGCTACCATGGATCCGATATGGAAGCGAAATCTGGCCTTGTTTAGCGGCAATCTCGTTCAGGTCGGCCGGCACTTCGGGGAGCAGGTGGCCCAGCGGCATGCTCAGTGCTGATTCTGGAGAAAGCTCTCCGTTTCCAAGCATTGGAGAATAGAAGAAGGCGCCTATGCCAACTCCCAGTGCGCGGTCGATTACAACGCCAGCTGCCCCCTTGAGAGCATTCAAGCCACTCTGAAATGCAGCCTCTAGAGTAAGGCCAGAAGCCGAGGCCAACGTTATCGCGCCAGCAGCAGTTCCTAATTGAACATTCGCGCCATTGTTGAAAACCCTAACTGCCTGACCCGCCCGCGTTGCGATAGCGACGTTTTCGGCGGCGATGCGTTCGGCTTCAGCCTTGGCGGCGGCTTCTGCGGCGATACGTTCGGCCTCGGCTTTGGCGGCGGCTTCTGCAACTATTCGTTCACGGACTCGCTTGCGGATTTCGTCAGGAGAGGCGTTGGCGACCCTTCCCAATATCAGTTGTTCATGCGAAACGTCGAATGCCTTGATGTATAACAAATAAGCATCCAAGGTTAGTTGCGCGCGAGCCCAGGCCGCGCTGTAACTTGCCTCAAGCCTGTTTTTGAATGATTCATTGTCTAGCGTGGTACTGCCATAGAGTTCCTCATAGCGAGCGACATTAGTGGCTGTAGTTTTAGAAAGTGGGTCATGGCCGAGCAGGGCCTTGGCAAGAGCGTCCTGATTCATTGATTGGTGGTACTTAATCAGGAATAATTCGTCAACTGCCTCCTTTCTTCGGACTTCGACAGGCTTGCTGCCTGGGTTTTGTGTCGCGTGAAGTTCTATTTCAGCTTCAACACCTGCGGAAAGATCAATCGCCTGAGGAAACCGGGAGGCTCGTGTCCGCTCCTTTATCTCATCGGCAATTTCGATGGGGCCTGGTGCGGCGGGTTGCGCAGGTTCCGGAAAATTGGGTGGAAAGCCTGCGCCTCCCAGATAAGGCCAGTGCGGTAAATTGAAGGGGAACAGTGGCGGTATGGGAAAGTCGAGATAGGGTGTGGCGATGACATGCGTATAGTCTAGAAATACGACATTTTGTTGCATCGAGGCCTCCATGGCGTCGTTTGGCAATTAACGATGTGGAGGCTGAAGAGTCGTTCGATCCGGTGCACCCTTGCAGAGCGAACCGATTCCCCTCGTCTTGCAAACGAGCTGTCACAATTTGTCCCATCTCCACGAATGCACCTGATTAGGATTCTCTTTTACATCGAATCCACAGGATCCCCCGCATGCCCGCAACACGTCGCATCCTTCGCTGCTCATCCACATTGGCCGCTCTGCTGGCCGGCGCCGCGCACGCGCAAACCACGGTCGAGGCCGTGCAGCCCGTGCCGCTCACGCTCGATGACATGGTCGTCACCGCCGCGGGCTTCGAGCAGCGGGTCGAGGATGCGCCGGCGTCCATCACGGTGATCGAGGGCGAGGAGCTGCGCCGCAAGTCGTACCGCGACCTGGGCGATGCGGTGCGTGATGTGGAGGGGGTCACGGTCAACGGTGGCACCAACGAACAGGACATCTCGATCCGCGGCATGCCGGGCGACTACACACTGATCCTGGTCGATGGCAAGCGCCAGAGCGCGCGCGAGTCGCGGGTCAACGGCAACTCGGGCTACGAGCAGAGCTTCGTGCCGCCTGCCGCGGCCATCGAGCGGATCGAGGTGGTGCGCGGGCCGATGTCGTCGCTGTATGGCTCGGATGCCATCGGTGGGGTGATCAACGTCATCACCCGCAAGGTGTCGCCAGAGTGGGGCGGCTCGATCGGCTACGACTACTCGCTGCGCCAGCACAGCGACGAGGGCAATGCGGGGCAGACCACCTTCTACCTGAACGGGCCGCTGCGCGAGGACCTGCTGGGCCTGCAGGTGTGGGGACGCTTCCTGAACCGCCAGGCCGACGATGACCTGGAGCTGACCAACGGCCACAGCAAGGCCGACCACCGCGACCTGACGGCGCGGCTGTCGTTCACCCCGACGATCGACCACGACATCCTGCTGGAGGCGGGTGCCACGCGCCTGAAGAATGGCGATGGTCTGAGCAGCAACTGGTCCACCCGCGAGCAGGAAAACAACCGCGATCATTTTTCCCTGTCGCACCAGGGGCGCTGGGGCTGGGCCACCTCCGACGTGGCCCTGTACCAGGAAACCACCAGCCGCGAAGGCAAGGCGACGCCGGACCAGACCGACATCTATGGGCGCAAGCCTGAAATTCGTAACCGGGTGCTGGATGCCAAGCTGGTGGTGCCCACCGCGCACAACGTCAGCACGGTCGGCCTGCAGTGGCAGGAGAACCAGATCACCGACTGGAACCAGGGCCTGGGCGACCGGGTGGACTACAAGTTCTCGGTCAAGCAGAAAGCGCTGTTCGCCGAAAACGAATGGTCGGTCACCGACAACTTCGCCCTGACCGGCGGCCTGCGCCTGGACAATCACGAGGAATATGGCAACCACATCAGTCCGCGCGTGTACGGCGTGTGGCGCGCCACTGACCAGTGGACCTTCAAGGGCGGTGTCGCCCGCGGATTCAAGACCCCGGAGCTGCGCGCGGTGGTCGAAGGCTACGCCTACCTGCGCCGCAATCGTTTCGTGATGCTGGGTAACCCGGACCTCAAGCCGGAAACCAGCACCAACTATGAAATGTCGGCCCTGTGGTCGAACCGCAACGACCTGTCGGCCGGTGTCACCCTGTTCTACAACGACTTCAAGGACAAACTGTCCACCGTCACCACCGACCGGCTGTGGAACGGCTACATCGTGATGGACCGGGTCAACGTCGACAAGGCGGTCATCCGTGGCGCGGAGCTGACCGGCCAGTGGGACATCAATGATGCTGTGCTGGTCCGGGCCAACTACACCTACACCGATTCGGAGCAGAAGTCGGGTGCCAACGCCGGTGCCCCGCTGGCCCTGACGCCCAAGCAGAAAGCCAACCTGCGTGGCGAATGGCGTGTGAACGACCGTGCCCAGGCATGGGCATCCGTCAGCTACTACGGCGAAGAGACCGGCAACACCCTCACGTCCGAGGCGGCACCGGGCTACACCACGGCGGATATCGGCGGCTCCTATGACATTACCGATGCCCTGACTCTCAATGCCTCGCTCAACAACCTCACCGACAAGCGCCTGGACGACGAGACCTACGGCACGGTGAACTACGGCCGCACGCTGTGGATGGGCGCGACCTACAACTTCTGAGTGGTCAGTGCCAGGCCAGCGCGGCGGGCAGTCGTACCACCGCGCACAACCCGGCTGGCGGGCGGTTCTCCAGGACCAGCTCGCCGCCATGGGCCTGGATGCAGGCCCTGGCAATCGCCAGTCCCAGTCCGAGCCCGCCACCGTTGCGGGCATCGGCGCCCCCACGGCCCAGCTGCACGAAGGGTTCGAACACCTTGCTCAACCATGCCTCCGGCAGCCCGTCCCCTTGGTCGAGAATCTCCAGTCGCACCTGGCCTACGTCCTCGAACAGGCTCAGTCGCGTGGCGCCGCCGTGGGTCAGCGCGTTGTCGATCAGGTTGGTCAGGGCGCGCTTGAGCGCCAGCGGCCGGCAACTGAGCATCACCGGCGCGGCGCCAGACCACTCGAGGGGCTGTTGCAGCAAGCGATAGCGCCGCGCGAGATCGTCCAGCAGGCCATTCAGGGCGATCCGCCGGGTGGGCTCCTGCACGGCATCGCCGCGGACAAAGTCCAGTGTCTCGCGGACCATCGCCGACAGCTCGTCGAGGCTTTCGAGCATGTCGTCGCGGGCAGCGCCAGGGTCGAGCAGTTCCACCTGCAGGCGCAGCTCGGTAAGCGGCGTGTTGAGGTCATGGCTGATCGCCGCGAGCAGGCGCGTGCGGCCTTCGACGTGGCGGGCCAGATTGGCCTGCATGGTGTTGAAGGCGTGGGTCAGCTCGCGGGCTTCCTGCGGGCCCTGGAGCGGCAGCGGGGCAATCCACTCGCCGCGGCTCACCCGTTCGCTGGCCTGGGCCAGGGACTTGACGGGACGCACCACCCGGCTGATGCAGAAGATCACCACCAGCAGTACCGGCAGGGTGGTCATCGGCAGGCTGAAGGCGAGCACGCTGGTCCACCGGTAGGCGCCGCTGGGGTGCTGCACGGCATTGAGGAAGCGGCCGTCGCCCAGGTCCAGGCTGCTGCGCAGGCGCAGCGGCGCCCAGCCGGCAGGGCTGAGCAGGTGGCTGCGGGCATCGACACCACTGACCCGTTCCAGTTGCAGCGTGACACCCGCGTCGGCCGGCAGCTGCAGCCGGGCACGCAGGTCGCGCGCCAGGCGGCGCTCCTCGGCGCGCGGCTGGAAGGGCTCGACCTCGGGCTGGGTATCGATCCAGAAGCGCGTCTCGCTATTGCCCATGTGCATCAGCAAGGTGCTGGCCTGGCTGGCGTGCAGGTCGCGGGCGGTGTGGAAGGCGGTGGCCAGGCGCTCGAGGCTGGCGTTGCGCGACAGCGGATGCAGCAGGCTGCCGTGGCGGTGCAGCAACAGTATGCCGATCAGGTGCGAGGCCAGCAGGGCCAGGCATAGCAACAGGCTCAACTGGTGCAGCAGGCGTCGCGGCCAGAGCCTGCGCAGGCTATTCATGCCGCACGTCGGCCGCCAGCACGTAGCCGCTGCCCCACAGGGTACGCAGCAGTTCCGGGGCCTGGGGGTCGACGGCCAGTTTGCGGCGCAGACGGCTCACCTGCCGGTCGATGGCGCGCTCGCTGATGTCGCTGTCGTGGGCGGCGGTCAGGTCGACCAGGCGCTGGCGGCTCAGGGCGCTGTGGGGATGTTCGAGCAGCACATGCAACAGCTTGCCCTCGGCGGTGCTCAGGCGTATCGGCGCCGCGCTGTCACGGCTCAAGGTCGCGCTGCTGGCGCAGTACTGCCAGCCGGCGAACAGGTAGCGGCCGGGCGTCTGGGGGGCTTGTGGCGTATCGCGGGTGGCCTGCAGCCGCGCCTGGGTCGCACTGTGCCGGCGCAGCACGCTGTGCAGGCGGGCGACCAGCTCGCGTGGTTCGAAGGGTTTGGTCA
>NZ_DATELE010000062.1:0-2740 GCF_035277045.1 Pseudomonas sp.
CCGACGGGCCGCTCACAGCGCAGCGCATCTCCCACGCCCAGGCCATACCCCTGGCCTACCTGCTGCAGATCCTCACCGACCTCAGGAAGGCAGGACTCCTGCGAAGCCACCGCGGAGCGGTCGCCGGATTCGAGCTTGCCCGCCCGGCCACCAGCATCACCCTCGCCGAAGTCATCGCCGTCATCGAGCACGACCTGTCCAAGCCCACGCTAGAAGAGATCTCCTACCCCGGCGTCGCCGCGCCGCTGCGGGACGTATGGCTGGCCGTGCGCTCATCCACATCCACGATCCTCAGATCGGTCACCCTCGCCGACCTGGCCCAGGGAAACCTGCCCCAAGCGGTACAAGCCCTCGCCGCGCAGCCATACCCATCGCCTACCCACCCTTGACCTCCCTCCCACCGGCACCCAGCCGGTTGGCGTGGGGGGCGCAGATGTTGTCCCGCTTGGTGCTCTACGCCGCAGTTTTTCTTGATCCTTGATACTGCTCGCCAGTCCGACCGGGCGGACAGTGGTGCCATGTACCGTCGGGACTGTGACTGGTGACAACCGCGAGAGCACGCAGTGGAAGATCTACGGCGAGCGCCTGATCGATGAGAATCCGTTCATCCGGCTGAGCATTGCGTCGGTTGGACTGCCCGATGGGACTGAGTTCGAGCAGTACGTCATGCGCATGCGGCGGACGGCCACGACGGTTGTGGTAGATGACCAAGATCGGGTGCTGCTTATGTGGAGGCACCGGTTCATAGTCGATAAGTGGGTGTGGGAGCTGCCCGGGGGCTACGTTGATCAGGCCGAGGACCCGGCGGCTGCCGCTGCGCGGGAGGTTGAGGAAGAGACTGGATGGCGGCCGGCTCACAAGCCTGAGTTCGTTATGACTTTCCAGCCCATGATCGGGAACGCGGACTCGCCGCAAGATCTGTACTTTGTGAAAGGGGCTGTTGAGGTCGGCCGCCCTGATATCAATGAGACCGAGAGGGTTGCCTGGGTTCCTTTGGATAAAGCAGTAGGAATGATCAAGTCAGGTGAGATTGCTGGCGCGGGATCTGTGATTGGGATTCTCTACGCGCTTGCTATGCGGCCCGGCTCCGGTTAGAGGTGCGCGGGTCGCTGGCCGGGAGTAGTTCGTGTGCTCGTCCTTGGAAATCTGACACTACAGGTTCTTTGCTAAATTTGCTCATCCGGCGCCGTAGGTCCCGGATGTACTTGATTGTGCGTGCTGATTGCAGTCCAGAGGCAAGGTCGAGTGCCTGATTCCCAGTGGCGCACGCTGCGTCCAGATCCTGTTGTTGGAGTTGGGCGTTAGCGAGTAGTACGACATTGAAGGTGCGCCCGCGAACATAGCCGTCCACCATGTCGAGAGACCTGCGGGCAAAGTATTCGGCTTTGTCTCCTTGGGCTAGCTCGCGGAAGCAGTGACCGAATTTCGCGGCTATGTACGCTTCGTCAAAGTAACGGAGCCATTGGGGGGTGTCGGTCCTGCTTGAGCGCTCGAAGGCTTCTTCGGCGGCGTTGAGGGCTTTGCCGCATGCGGAAGGTTCATTATCAATGGCAAGTGCGTGTGCCTGCATGATCAGAGATTCTGATGCCAGGGCGGGCAACCCGGCCTTGATTGCGCTGTCGTGCGCGGCCCGAGCCAGGTCAAGCGCATCGTCGGCCCGCTGAAGGTAGACGGCCTGGTGGCTCATGCCCGCCAGGATCTCCCCGCCGAGCGCGTAGTTGTTCGCTTCGCGAGCCAGGCGAAGGGCCTGGATGAGGTACCGCTGGCCCAGGCCATGGTGTTCAAGGTCATATGCCATCCACCCGGCGAGGCGGGTCAGCTCCGCAGCTGCAGTGAAGAGTTCTCGGCCAACGGTTTCCGAGTATCGGCCGTCATGCAGGAGCGGCCCTACTTCGTCATGCAGGTAGCGCACGACTGTCAAGCGGGCTCGCCCGCCACCGAACAAGTTGTCGAGCCGGTGGAAGGTGTGTGTAACTTCGCGGACCGCATCGACATCGGCGCGGCCGACCTGCCGTGTTGATCGAGTGGGCACGATGATCCTGGCAGGTGGAGCGGTCAGCCATCTTATGGCTGATGTGGCATAAGCTCCGGCAGCGAAAACCGAGTCAACAATAAACTGGCGACGTTCCAAATCGCTTCTCCATAGCGCTGTGATGACCTCTATTGTATCGCGCCATGAAGTAGCGAAACGAAGGCCAATATCAGATCGCTCGTTCGTAGCAGGAAGGCCTAGGTCACCGACGGTTACTTTCCGCCCTAGGCTCATCGAGAACACTTCTGCGATCAGAGGCGCGATCGGCTCGCGCGGGTGCTCACCTTTCAGCCACCGAATAACTGAGCTGTGATCGTACGCCAGACCAGGAATTCCTTTGGCTTGGCCAAGATCATCGACGCGGCGAGCCAGGCCCTTATGGGAGAACCCGGCCTCATCGATCAAGGTTTGGAGTCGCAGATTGGGCTCCCTCTTCGGTCGCGGCATTGGTGTCACCTCCTTCCTGTCCGCGTCCGGCTGTCTGTAGTGTCCCACGGTTGTCTGTCAGAAGGCGAGAACCCGCGGCCGTTGCACGCCCCCCTTGCACACACCTCCCCCCTCTGCACGCCTTTCGATCTTGCTAACGCTTCGGCTGTGATTGGCGACGTGGCCAATCCCGGTCACACCAAGGCGAATGGCCCCACGGAGTGGGTCAGCCAGCGGAGAGGAAGTGGTGATCATGAAGCTGCTGCTGAAGGACGAGAAGTA
>NZ_DATELE010000063.1:0-9018 GCF_035277045.1 Pseudomonas sp.
CGGCCGACGCCAAGGCCGAGCTCAAGCAGCTGACCCCTGCGTCCTATATCGGCAATGCAGCGGCACAGGCCAAACGCATCTGACCTGCGCCCTGCACACAACGCCCGGCTGAGCCGGGCGTTTTTATTCCCGGATAAAAACTACCTTCTTTCAATAGGTTGAACATGAATTCTGATACTCCACTGCAGCTGTTGGGCGGCCTGACCGCGCGCGAGTTCCTGCGCGACTACTGGCAGAAGAAGCCATTGCTGGTGCGCCAGGCCTTCCCGGACTTCCAGAACCCGATCGACGCCGACGAGCTGGCCGGCCTTGCGCTGGAAGAGGAAGTCGAATCGCGCCTGGTGATCGAGCATGGCGAGCGCCCATGGGAAATGCGCCGCGGCCCGTTCGCCGAGGACGCCTTCGCCAGCCTGCCCGAGCGCGACTGGACCCTGCTGGTGCAGGCAGTGGACCAGTTCGTGCCGGAAGTCGCCGAACTGCTGGAGTCGTTCCGCTTCCTGCCGAGCTGGCGCATCGACGACGTCATGATCAGCTTTGCCGCTCCGGGTGGCAGCGTCGGCCCGCACTTCGACAACTACGATGTGTTCCTGCTGCAAGGCCAGGGCAAGCGCAACTGGAAGATCGGCCAGGTGTGCGACAGCGACAGCCCGCTGATCGAGCACGCCGACCTGCGCATCCTGCGCGACTTCGAGCAGAGCGATGAGTGGACCCTGGAGCCCGGCGACATGCTCTACCTGCCGCCGCGCCTGGCTCACTACGGTGTTGCCGAGGATGACTGCCTGACCTATTCGGTCGGCTTCCGCGCGCCGAGCGCGGCCGAGGTGCTGACTCACTTCACTGACTTCCTGAGCCAGTTCCTCCCGGACGAGGAACGCTACAGCGACGCCGATGCCCAGCCGGTCAGCGACCCGCACCAGATCCAGCACGACGCCCTGGGCCGCCTCAAGAGCCTGCTCACCGAGCACATGGGTGACGAGCGCCTGCTGCTGACCTGGTTCGGCCAGTTCATGACCGAGCCACGGTACCCTGAGCTGGTCAGCGGCGAGGAGCTCAGTGAGGAAGAGCTGGCCGACAGCCTCGAGCAAGGCGCCATCCTCATCCGCAACCCTAGCGCGCGCCTGGCCTGGTCGGAAGTCGACGACAACCTGCTGCTGTTCGCCAGCGGCCAGAGCCGCCTGGTGTCGGGTGACCTGCGCGAGCTGCTGAAGCTGATCTGCGCCGCCGATGCGCTGCATGCCGAGAACCTTGGGCCATGGCTGCAGAACGAAGAAGGCGTGACCCTGGTCTGCCAGCTGATCAAACAAGGAAGTCTGGGATTCGCCAATGAATAAGATCCGGGTTCGCATTGCCGACTGGCAAAAAGACAACGCCGATATCCGCCGCATCCGCGAAGCGGTGTTCATCGCAGAGCAAAGCGTGCCGCCGGAGCTCGAGTGGGACTCGGACGACCAGGGCGCGCTGCATTTCCTGGCGCTTGAAGGTGATTACCCGGTGGGAACCGCACGCCTGCTGCCCGACGGGCATATCGGACGCGTGTCCGTGCTCAAGGACTGGCGCGGGCTGAAAGTCGGCGATGCGCTGATGCAGGCGGTGATCCTTGAGGCGCAGAACCGTAACCTCAAGCAACAGATGCTCAGCGCCCAGGTGCATGCCACCGCTTTCTACGAGCGCCTTGGGTTCAAGGTGGTCAGCGAGGAATTCCTCGAAGCCGGCATTCCGCATGTGGACATGGTGCGCGTTTCCTGCGAGACAGCGTGAGACCCGGGGCCGCTGCGCGGCCCCAGCATCACCCCTCTTGAAACTGTACATCCATACAGATTTTCGCTTGCCTCCCCGCCCTACTTTGCGCATCCTGTCGGCTACCTTTGCTGACGAAGCGTTACCCGGCCATGCGCCTCTTTCTCTGCGAAAAACCCTCCCAAGCCAAGGACATCGCCAAGGTCCTGGGCGCCACGCGCAAAGCCGACGGCTGCTGGCAAGGCACCGGCGTCTGCGTGACCTGGTGCATCGGCCACCTGCTCGAGACCGCGCCACCCGATAGCTACGACGCGCGCTACAAACGCTGGGATCTGGCCGACCTGCCGATCATCCCGGACAAATGGAAAATGCTGGTGAAGCCCAAGACAGCCAGCCAGTTCAAGGCCGTCAAGCGCCTGCTGGGCGAGGCCAGCGACCTGGTGATCGCCACCGACGCCGACCGCGAGGGCGAAATGATCGCCCGCGAGCTGGTCGAGTATTGCCGTTATCGGGGGCCTATCCAGCGCCTGTGGCTGTCGGCGCTGGACGATGCATCCATCCGCAAGGCCCTGGGCAGGCTGCGGCCCGGTCAGGAGACCTTCAGCCTGTATCACTCGGCGCTGGGCCGCTCGCGCGCGGACTGGCTGATCGGCATGAACATGAGCCGGCTGTTCACGCTGCTCGGGCAGAAGTCAGGCTACCAGGGTGTGTTGCCGGTGGGCCGGGTTCAGACGCCGACGTTGCGCCTGGTGGTTGACCGTGACCGCAGCATCGCCGACTTCGTGCCGGTGCCCTTCTGGAGCATCGACGTGAAGCTGGAGCACGCCGGCACCGCCTTCAACGCCCAGTGGCGCGCGCCCGAGGATGCCTGTGACGACCAGGGCCGCTGCCTGAACCAGCCACTGGCCCAGCGGGCGGCGGCCGACATCGGCGCCGCCGGCACGGCACGGACGCTGAAGGTGGCGACCGAGCGCGTGCGCGAAGCCGCGCCGCTGCCCTTCGACCTCGGCACCCTACAGGAGCTGTGCTCGAAAAAGTTCGGGCTTGGCGCCCAGGAGACCCTCGACATCGCCCAGGCCCTCTACGAGACCCACAAGCTGATCACCTATCCGCGCAGCGATTGCGGTTACCTGCCCCTGAGCCAGCATGGCGAGGCGGCGGGCATCCTGGCCGCGCTGCAGCGTGCAGACGCGAGCCTTGCGCCGTTGCAGGCGCACCTGGAGCCGCAACGCCGCTCGCGCGCCTGGAACGATGCCAAGGTCACGGCACACCACGGCATCATTCCCACCGCTGCCGCCAGCGACCCCTCGCGGCTACCGGCCAAGTACAACTCGGTCTACACCTTGATCCGCGCGCGCTACCTGGCGCAGTTCCTGCCCAACCACGAATACGACCGCACCCAGGCCGAGTTCGACTGCGCAGGCCATGCCCTGCGCGCCGTCGGTAAACAGATCGTCGAGCCTGGCTGGCGCCGGGCATTGCCCGAGGCCTTGACCCCGAGCAAGGGCCGCGAGCCGCCGCCCGCCCAGGTGTTGCCACTGCTGCGCGAGGGCCAGGACTGCAGCGTGCTCGCCCAGCAGCTCAAGGACCTCTGGACCCAGCCGCCCAAACCCTTTACCGAGGGCGACCTGATCAAGGCCATGAAAAACGTGGCCAAGCTGGTGGACGACCCGCGCCTCAAGCAGAAGCTCAAGGACACCACCGGCATCGGCACCGAAGCCACCCGCGCGGGCATCATCCAGGGCCTGATCGACCGAGGCTACCTGGACAAGCAGGGCAAGGCCCTGTGCGCGACACCCCCCGCCTTCAGCCTGATCGACGCCGTCCCCCGCGCCATCGCCGACCCGGGCACCACCGCGATCTGGGAACAGGCGCTGGACATGGTGCAGAACGGCGAGATGAGCCTTGAGGAGTTCGTCGCCAAGCAGTCGGCGTGGATGAGCAAGCAGGTGGAGCGGTGTTCGGGGCTGCAGCTGCGTATCAGCGGGGCGGCGCCTGCGAAAAAAGGGGGCACGCCGTTCAAGAAGAAACGCCGGAGCAGTGGTGCGCCGAAGGGCAAGGCACGGCAGCCCCCTCGTAAACCGCCTGCAAGATCTTCATAGACCATACCGGCCTCTTCGCTGGCAAGCCAGCTCCCACCGGCACTGCGCTGCGCCCGAGGACGGCGCCGTACCTGTGGGAGCTGGCTTGCCAGCGAAGAGGCCGGTACTGACACCCCACCAACAACGCCCACGACTGGCCACCCAAGCCTGCGCCGTTTACCATGCCACTCCTTTAGCGCAGCCCTTCTGCGCCCTGCCGCGATAATGACCATGCCCTTCGAACTCAGTGTTGAACCGCTAACCCTGCTGATCCTCGCCGTCGTCGCGTTCGTCGCCGGCTTCATCGATGCCATCGCCGGTGGTGGCGGCCTGCTCACCACGCCCGCCCTGCTCACGGCAGGCATGCCGCCCCATCTGGTACTGGGCACCAACAAGCTCAGTTCCACCTTCGGCTCGGCCACGGCCGGCTTTGCCTACTACCGGCGCAAGCTGTTCCATCCGGCGCAGTGGCGCACGGCGCTGTTCGGCACCTTGGCGGGCGCGTTGATCGGGGCCGTGGTCGCCCACTACCTGCCCGCCGAGTGGCTGAACAAGATGCTGCCCGTGGTGGTCTTCGCGTGCGGCATCTACCTGCTGTTTGGCGGCACGCCCAAGGCGCCGCTGGATGCCGACGCCCCCATCAGGAAGACCTGGCAGCTGCCGCAGGGCCTGACCCTGGGCTTCTACGACGGCGTGGCCGGCCCAGGCACTGGCGCCTTCTGGACGGTCAGCACCCTGCTGATCTACCCCATCGACCTGGTACGCGCCAGCGGCGTGGCCCGCAGCATGAACTTCGTCAGCAACGCCGCGGCACTCTCGGTGTTCATCTTCTCGGGCCAGGTGGACTGGCTGGTCGGCCTGTCGATGGGCTCGGCCTTGATGGTGGGTGCCTACTTTGGCGCACGCACGGCGATCAGCGGCGGCAGCAAGTTCATCCGCCCGGTGTTCATCACCGTGGTGCTGGCGCTGACGGTGCGCCTAGCGTGGCAGCACTGGTTCGGCCAGGCCTAGCCTGCGCGCCACGTAAAGGTCGATCAGGTAGCGCGCGATGGAACGCCCCGCCGGCAATGGCGGCAGGGCGTGCACATTGAACCACTGGGCATCCTCGATCTCGTCCGGCTGCATGACGATCTCTCCGCCCGCGTACTCGGCATGAAAACCCAGCATCATCGAATGGGGGAACGGCCAGCACTGGCTGCCGACGTACTGGATGTTCCTGACCTCGACCGCAACCTCCTCGCGCACCTCGCGCACCAGGCAGTCCTCGGCTGACTCACCCGGCTCGGCGAAGCCTGCCAGGGTGCTGTAGACGCCGGTGACGAAGCGCGGCGAACGCGCCAGCAGGATCTCATCGCCGTGGGTCACCAGCACGATCATGCTGGGTGAGATCCGCGGGTAGTTGCGCAGCTCGCACGTCGCGCAGTACATGGCCCGCTCCCAATGGATCTGGCTCATGGCCTGGCCGCAGCTGCCGCAGAAGCGGTGCTCGCGGGCCCAGGTACCGATCTGCGCCGCATAGCCGAGGATCTTGTAGAGATCGAAATCACCCTCGAGCATGAACTGGCGCAGACCCCGCCAGCCGCAGCCGGCCACCGCCTGCGGCGCGCGCAGCTCGAGCAGGAACACCGGCTGGCCATCGAAGTGGCCAATGCCGTGCTCGCACAGGACATCCAGGCCCTGACGCTTGAGCCAGTCGCGGGGAAACAGCGCCCCGTTGTCATCCACCAGGAACCCCTCGCTGCTGCGGGCCACGGCCCACCCTCCGCTGAGTTGCGGGTCCAGTACTGCGGTGCTCCAGCGTGCTGACATGATCGGTTCCTTGACGCGTCCGCCGCTGCAGGTCAGTCGGCGAATTCAGGTTTGTGTTTGCTCAGGTGCGCCGCCATGGCGATCCGCACGTCGTCTGATTGCAGCATGGCCGCATTCCAGGTGGCAATGTACTCAAGGCCATCCTCGATGCGATGGTCACGCATGTAGCCGAGCATCTCCTTGGTGCCAGCCACGGCGATCGGGGATTTTGTCGCAATTTCGGCCGCGATGGCAAAGACTCCATCGAGCAATACCGCGTGGTCCTCGAACACGCGGTTGACCAGGCCGATCGCCTGGGCCTCCGGCGCGTGGACCGTGCGCCCGGTGTAGGCCAGCTCACGCAGGATGCCGTCACCGATGATCCGCGGCAATCGCTGCAGGGTGCCAATGTCGGCGGCCATGCCCATGTCGATTTCCTTGATCGAGAACTGCGCGTCGTTACTGCAGTAGCGCATGTCGCAAGCCGAGACCAGGTCTATGGCGCCCCCGATGCAGTAGCCCTGGATCGCCGCCAGCACCGGCTTGCGGCACTTGTCCACCGCCGTGATGCACGCCTGCAGCCGCAGGACGGTACGGCGCAGGGAGCGCGCGCTGCGGGCCACATCCTTCTCCAGCTCGCTGGCCAGCGAGGCCAGCAGCATAAGGTCGATCCCCGCCGAAAAGTGCTTCCCCGCCCCGCTCAGCACCACCACACGCACCGCGTCGGTGTTGTCGATCCAATGAAAGATCGCCAGGAGTTCGTCCCAGAACGCCGCGTTCATCGCGTTGAGCTTTTCAGGACGATTGATCTGGACATGGGCGATGTTGTGGGTCAGTTCTACCTTGAACGCGCTGTATTCGGTCACGGGGCATACCTGTCAGGGAAGTGAGGACATGGGTCCGACTATAGCGCAGGCGACGGAGGGGGCTTTGGCCAAAGTCGGGACGGATTTCAGCGTCTTTTCATCGGCGGCGAAGCGGGCTCCCGGGAGTGTCAGGGTTAACGGGGTTGCAGGTTTTGCGGCCCCTCCGGGCCCGATCGCGGCACAAGGCTCGCTCCCACAGGCCCGGCCTTGCCGGGCCGAGAGGTATAAGTAACCAGGTTGAAGACAGTTGCTCCCACAAGCCCGGCGATGCCGGGCCGGGTGCGTTGACTACCTCGGTAGTTGGCTTTGGCTTTGGCTTTGGCTCTTGATCTGGCTCTTGATCTACCGCCCCTTCCAGCAGGCCGAGTGGAGGTGTCGTGGAGGGGCGTGGGCGCAGCCCACCTTCGGCGCAGCCGAAGGCGCGAGCAGGGCCGCGCAGCCCCGGAGCGACACCGGAAGGAGGGGACCCGAAGCGCAGCGTAGGGCCCATGGAGGGGCCAGCCTTTTTGGTTACTTTTGAGGCGCTTGTCAAAAGTGACTCGCCGTAAGGGCGAAACCGTACTCCGCGCCACCACAATAAACGGATATTCACCCAACCAAAACGCCCCCAAAAACGCCCCCCCCCAAAGCCCCCTCACCCCCCCCGAGCCCGATCCCGAACCGGACACTGCGCCCGATGCAAATTCAACGCCGTATTAATAATCCCAATATGACTAAACGCCTGAGGAAAATTCCCCAACATCCGCCCACTCACCGGCTCATACTGCTCAGCCAGCAACCCAACGTCATTGCACAGCCCAGTCAACCGCTCATACAGCCCCCGAGCCTCATCCTGACGCCCCAACAGCACATACACATCCGCCAGCCAGAACGAACACACCAGAAACGTCCCCTCCCCCGGTTCCAGCCCATCACACCCGCTGTCAGTGTCATAGCGCAACAACAACCCATGACGCAGCAGGCGCTTTTCGATCTGCTCCAGCGTGCGCAGAAACCGCGGATCGTCCGCTGGCAAAAAACCCGTCAGGGCGATCTGCAACAGGCTGGCGTCCATCTCGGCCGAGCCGTAGGCCTGGACAAAGTACCTGCCTTCCGGGTCGAGGCCCTTTTCGCAGACCTCCCGATGAATCCGCGTAGCCACCTCGCGGTAATGCCGGCCACGCTCGCGGTCCTCTTCCGTGCCATCGGCCAGCCCGGCCGCGCGATCGAAGGCCACCCACGCCATGACCTTGGAATGCACGAAGTGCTGGCAGCCACCGCGCACCTCCCAGATCCCTTCATCGGGCTCGCGCCAGATACGCTCCAGGTACGGCATGATCAGCCGCGACAACGCCGCGCTGCGGGGATGGCGCGGCAACCCGCCACGAATCGCCTGGCTCATGGCGTCGGCGACCTCGCCATAGATGTCCAGCTGGTGCTGCTGGGCCGCGGCATTGCCGACCCGCACCGGCTGTGAGCCTTCATAGCCGGCCAGCCAGGGCAGCGTACGCTCGGGCAACTGCCGCTCGCCGGCCAGTCCATACATGATCTGCATCTGTTCAGGGTTGCCGGCCACCGAACGCATGAGCCATTCACGCCAGGCGGCGGCCTCTTCGAAGTAACCCAGGTTCATGAAGGCCAGCAAGGTCATGGTGGCGTCGCGCAGCCAGCAATAGCGATAGTCCCAGTTGCGCTCGCCACCCAGGTGTTCGGGCAGCGAGGTGGTCACCGCCGCGACGATACCGCCGGTGGGTGCGTAGGTCATCGCCTTGAGCGCGATCAGCGAGCGCTTGACCTGGGGCGTCCAGTCACCGACGTCCGGACAACGCCCGGCAAAGGCGCGCCATTGCTCCAGGGTGTGCTGCAAGGCCTGATCGGCGTCGAGCCCCGGCAGCTGGGTCAGGTGCGAGGCCTGGTGAAGCAGGACGAACACCTGCCGCTCGCCCGCCGCCACCCGGAAGCGGCTGACCGTGTGATGGTCCTGCGCGTGAGTCGCGACGCTGCTGCGCAGGATCAGGCGATCAGGCCCGGCGACCGCTGTGAGGGTCAGGGGATCGTGCTTCTCGACCCAAGGCACGCTGCGCCCGTAGTCGAAACGCATGACCAGGTCCATCTCGAAGCAGGTCTCGCCCGCCAGCCCCTCGACCACGCGCACCACGGCGTTGGCCTCGTCCAACGGCATCCAGTCGGTCACCTGGGCACGGCCCTGGGCGGTGACATAGGTGGTGCGCAGCACCAGGCTGTCGTCCAGGTACTCGCGCTGCACCTGCTCCAGCGGATCGCTCGGCGCCAGGCGCCAGCGCCCGTTCTCTTCGTTGCCCAGCAGGGCGGCGAACACGGCCGGGGCGTCGAACCGGGGCAGGCACAACCAGTCCAGCGAGCCATCCCGGCTGACCAGGGCGGCACTGCGGCAATTGCCCAGCAGGGCGTAGTCTTCGATCAGCGCGGGCATGTCTTCTCCTTGTCGGTCAGCCGAGCGGGTGCCACTCGCGCTTGTCACGGGCCAGCAGGTCATCGCCGGCCGCCGGTCCATCCTCGCCGGCGGGATAGCTGTGCACTTCGCCGTC
>NZ_DATELE010000064.1:0-3758 GCF_035277045.1 Pseudomonas sp.
TATGGAAGACGCTGGGTCATCATCGTGGCTGTTAGCCTGGTAGGCGTATTTTGCGTGGCCTGTGCTTTCATGAATAACCTGCACACCCTTACGGCAACGCGCTTCCTCACCGGCGTTGGACTGGGCGCGACCATGCCGAACATCACCACTTTGTTGGCAGAGTGCGCCCCGCTGCGCAGGCGTTCTCTGATCGTGACCTCAGCCTGGTGCGGTTTCGGGATGGGTGGAGCGCTTTGTGGCCTGGTCAGCGAGCACCTCATACAGCTTTACAGCTGGCGTTCGGTGTTCGTCACGGGTGGTTTGCTGCCTCTGGTGCTGGTCCTGGCGCTACTGCTCTGGTTACCTGAGTCCCTACGATTCAGATTACAGCGAAATCAGCCCCAAGAGCGGCTTGTAGCGGCAGCCAATTCATTGATACCGGAGAGTGCTCACGCCTCCACACAGTTCATCAACAGTGAAGTAGAGATCTCGGACGTAACGGCACGAGGGCCAGCAGCATTGCTGAATCGTAACTATAGAGTTGGTACCTTGACCATCTGGCTTGCCATGTTCATGGGCTTCTTCCATCTCTACTTCTTGAGCAACTGGCTTCCTCTGACTGCGAGCGCCGCCGGGATGACGTACTCGCAGGCGGCTGCACTCGGCATAATCCTGCAAGTCGGTGGCGCGATCGGAAACTTTACGGTCGGCCTCAAAATGGACCGATTTGAGTCAAATCGCGTGGTAAGCATCATGTTTGCCGGCTGCGCAGTGTTCACGTTCCTGATCGCTCTTTTCAGCAGCTCGTTCGCCATGGTCGGCACACTCGTCTTCTTCTTGGGCTATGTTCTGATGTCCGCGAACGCAGGGTGCTTTGCACTGGGCGCGGACCACTACCCAACGCCGATTCGGGCCACGGGGGTCAGCTGGGTATTCGGTATTGGGCGCATGGGCGCGATTCTGGGAGCAGGTTCAGGGGCGGTCATCATGACTTGGGGGTGGACGATCACCGATATTTTCGTCCTTCTTACCATCCCTGTGATAACAGCGGCTGTAGCCATCTCCTTCAAAAAGCGCATTCACGCCAAGTCACTGTCCACGGCGGTGGAATAATCATGATCGAGCAGATCTCGGAAGGAATTACCAACCTGCTTTAGAGCTCATTATCAGACACCGACCAGAACCCAAGGAGCACCCAAATGAGCACCCCCTTCAAGGTAGGCGACGCCGTCAGCTGGAACTCGGAAGCCGGCGTAATCCACGGCAAGGTCACCAAGGTCCACACCCAGGACGTCGAATTCAAGGGCCGCCAGCGGCATGCCTCAAAGGACAAGCCGCAATACGAGGTCGAGAGCGAGAAGACCGGCCATCATGCGATGCACTACGGCGATGCCCTGAAGCACAGCTGAACAGGCGCTACCAGCTCCCGGAAGCACCACCTCCACCACTGGACCCGCCGCCGCCAGACGAGCCACTGCTGGATCCGGAGCTTGTATCGGAGCTGGAACTGCTGGCGCTGGAGCGATTGCCTTTGCGTGCCCGCGACCTTTTTCGCGAGCGGGAACCTTTGCTCGAGCGCGAGCCCGCGCCGCTGGCGCCATTGCCCATCGCGAAGAACAGCAGCGCCGCGAAGGACGCGAACGGAAGCGCCTGGAGCCATCCTCCAGAGCCTTCGCCCGACGCCAGTGCGAGCAGCACGTAGATGATGACCGTGCAGCCCAGTCGACTGAGAAAGGCCGCGGGTCCGCGTTTCCAGGCTGACTTCATCAGGCTGAAGATCAACCCGTGCAAGCCAGCCACGACCAGCCCCAGCAAGGGGAACACCAGCCAGTGGATAAACGAGATCTCCACGATGTTGAGGTGCACGATCCCCAGAACCGTCACATACGCGCCAAGGCCTGTCAGGCTCCAGAACAGCACCCTCGCCTGCCACAACGCGCCAAAGGTGGCAGCGCCGACGCCCATGGAGATCGGGACCATGAACACCATCATCAGCGACTCATGGCCCCAGGTCGCCGCGACCAAGGCCAGGCTGGCCAGCGCAGCGATTGCCGATGCCCGGCGCCAGTGCAGCTTGCCGGCCGCTATCAGCCCGCCGCCCACCGCACCCAGGATGAATGCCAACAGGACCGCGTACGCCTGCGCAGGCAACGCCTCGACGGACGCTTGGGGCAGCGGTTCGCCGTTCACCAAGCGGATCAGGTCGTCCACCGCCGCTTCGATGCCTCCAGCAAAGTCACCCTTGCGAAAGGCCGGAACCATGTCTTTCTCGATGATGCGATGGGCCAGCAGGTCGGTCACCACCGGCTCAAGCCCGTAGCCAACCTCGATGCGCATCTTGCGGTCGTCCTTGGCCACCAGCAGCAGGATGCCGTCGTCCGCCTCCTTGCGGCCCAGTTGCCAGGCCCTGAATAACTGGTTGGCAAAGTCCTCGATGGTTTGCGCGCCCGTGCCAGGCAAGAGCATCACCGCGATCTGCGCGCCCCGCTGCCGCTCAAGTGCCGCCAGGCGCTCGTTGAGACGGGCCCTGGACGCCGCGTCGAGGGTGTCGGTGAGGTCGATGACGCGCTGGTCGAGGGGGACGCCGACCAGGCCCGGAGGCACTTCGGCGGCATGGGCCGAAGAAAGGAAAAACAGACTTGCAACAAGCACTGACAACACCCGGAGGGAGCATTGGCGCAGGAACACAACCATGAATCGACCACCTGTACCTTTCATCCTGAAAGGGAGGACTCTACCCCAACCGACCGTCGGCCTGCGACCTGGCAGCCGCTCTACCCCGCCCCTTCAAGAGGCCTGCGGGGCCTCGGTGTCAGCGTCGAACAGCCCTTTGATGGTCTCCGCCACCCGCACCCGCACAGCCTCGGGCATGGGCTTGTTGGACAGCGCCTCATACATCCACAAGCCATCAGCGGCCAAGCGCGCGATGAACCGCGTCAGCGCCTGCGGATCATCGAGATCGGCAGGCGCGGGGGCCGCCCAGGTGTCGAGGATACGGTCCCAGGGCGGTGTCAGTTCAGGGTTGCGGGCCCCTTCCAGGCAAAACAGCAACTCGGCACGCGTGGCCAGCCGCGCCGAGTTGCGCACAAACGCAACGTAGCGCTCGACGGCCGTGGCGGCCTCCGCCGGCTTGCCGGCATTGGCCACAAGGCTCGCCTCCCACTGGTCGGCGAGGTGCTGGTTGATGGCCTGGATCAGCGCATCGCGGGACTTGAAGTGGTACATCATGCCGCCACGGGTCACGCCGGCTTCGCCGGCGACCGAGTCGAAGGTCACGGCGGTGATGCCATCGCGGTCGATGACCCGGATGGCGGCTTCGAGGATCTTGTCGCGGTTGCTCACGCGCATGGTCGTGTTTCCTGGCGGTTCAATGGAGGGCGGCCGTGTAGGCAAGCGAGCCGGGGCCGTGTCGACGCAGCAGCACCGACGTCACCAGCGTGCCAAAGGCGAGTACCCCGGCGATGACGTACATCACCATCTGGTAACTGTGGTCGAAGGCCTGCGAGGCAGCCCGGGCCAGGGCGGCGCCGCCGACGCTGTCGGTGCTCGCCAGGTGCATCGCTTCGGCGACGCCAGTACGCGCGACCTCCGCGGTGCCCGCTGGCAATTGCACGTTGGCCGTATACAGCGCCGCGACCAGACTGCCGAGCAGCGCAACGGCAAACAGGCTGCCAAATTCGTAGGCCACCTCCTCCACCGACGACGCCATGCCCGCCCGGTGGGTGGGTGCGTTGCCGACGATGGCGCTTGAGGCCACCGACATCACGGCCCCCAGGCCG
>NZ_DATELE010000065.1:0-2047 GCF_035277045.1 Pseudomonas sp.
CCGAGGAAGAAGCCTCGAACTTCGGTAGCCAGACGCCGCTCGCCCGTCCTGGCCAGCCCGTGGAGGTGTCGCCGATCTACGTACTGCTGGCCTCCGACGAGGCCAGCTACATCACCGGCAGCCGCTACGGCGTGACGGGGGGCAAACCGATCCTCTAGCCCCTTCTGCTGATCATCGAGAGGTAACGCACCATGGAGATCTCATTTTTCTGGCTGGCCGCAGCCATCATCGTCCTGCTACTCGATCTGTGGGCCCTGAACAGCGTCTGGCGAAGCACCAAAAGCTCTGGCACCAAGCTGGCCTGGACGGTCCTCATCTTCGTGCTGCCTCTCGTGGGCCTGGCCATCTGGGGCGTCGCCGGCCCCCGGGGCATCGCCAGGCCGCCGAGTTCGCCCAACCACAGCAAGGGCTGATGACTTTCATCAAATGAGTCTGAACGCCTGCTTCGCCCTGTAAGTCGTAACTTCCATTGACTAGCTGCGCGCTTCTGGCGCAACGAGGAGAGGAAAAGATGGCGATTACAGTAGGCGATTTCCTGGTCGAGCGACTCAGCCAGTGGGGCGTGACGCGCATATTCGGCTACCCCGGCGATGGCATCAATGGGGTGTTCGGCGCCATGCGTCGCTCCGGGAAGATCGAGTTCATCCAGTGCCGCCACGAGGAAATGGCCGCCTTCATGGCCAGCGCCCATGCCAAGTTCACCGGTGAGCTGGGTGTATGCATCGCCACCTCCGGCCCCGGCGCCTCCCACCTGATCACCGGCCTGTATGACGCACGCATGGACCACATGCCCGTGCTCGCCATCGTCGGCCAGCAGGCCCGAGCTGCCTTGGGCGGCCACTACCAGCAAGAGCTTGACCTGGTCTCGATGTTCAAGGATGTCGCGGGCGCATTCGTGCAGCAGGCCACGGTGCCTTCACAGGTGCGCCATCTGGTGGACCGCGCCGCCCGCACGGCCCTCGGCGAACGTCGGGTCACCGCGGTGATCCTACCCAACGACCTGCAGGAACTGCCCTACGAAGAACCGGAGCGAGCCCACGGCACGGTGCATTCCGGCGTTGGCTTCAGCCGTCCCAAGGTCGTCCCTTATGACGCCGATCTCCAGCGCGCCGCGCAGGTACTCAATGAGGGTAAAAAGGTCGCGATCCTTGTAGGCGCCGGCGCCCTCGCTGCCAGTGAACAGGTTCGTGCGATTGCCGACACCCTTGGCGCTGGCGTGGCCAAGGCCCTGCTTGGCAAAGCCGTACTGCCCGATGAGTTGCCTTGGGTCACCGGCAGCATCGGACTGCTTGGTACCGAACCCAGCTATGACCTGATGAACGAGTGCGACACCTTGCTAATGATCGGCTCAGGCTTCCCCTACTCCGAGTTTCTGCCCAAGGAAGGCCAGGCGCGCGGCGTGCAGATCGACCTGGCGCCCGACATGCTCAGCCTGCGCTACCCCATGGAGGTCAATCTGGTCGGCGACGCCGCCGACACCCTTGCCGCGCTGCTGCCGCTGCTCGAGCACAAGACCGATCGCAAGTGGCGCGAAAAGATCGAACACTGGCGCGCTGCCTGGGACAAGAAACTCGACAAACGCGCCCTCACCTCGGCCGACCCGATCAATCCCCAGCGGGTGGTCCACGAACTGTCTCCACGCCTGCCCGATGACAGCATCATCACCAGTGACTCCGGCTCGTGCGCCAACTGGTTCGCCCGTGACCTGAAGATTCGCGAGGGCATGATGTGTTCGCTGTCCGGCGGTCTCGCCAGCATGGGCGCGGCGGTGCCCTACGCGATTGCCGCCAAGTTCGCCCATCCCGAGCGCCAGGTGGTTGCCCTGGTCGGCGACGGCGCCATGCAGATGAACAACCTCGCCGAGCTCATCACGGTCGCCAAGTACTGGCAGCAATGGGGCAACGGCAAGTGGATCTGCGCGGTGTTCAACAATCAGGACCTCAACCAGGTGACCTGGGAGCAGCGCGTGATGGAAGGCGATCCCAAGTATTCGGCGTCGCAGGACATTCCCGACGTGCCGTACCACCTGTTCGCCATCTCCATCGGG
>NZ_DATELE010000066.1:0-3207 GCF_035277045.1 Pseudomonas sp.
GTATTCCAGCTCGAAGGCACGCAACTCGTCGATGGTAGTTTCTAGGCGCGTCTTGTCCCGATGGAGTGAATCCAAGATTTCAGTCCGCTGGCGAGTGGCCTCTTGCTCCAGCGATGCTGCCTTGTCGTGTGACTGTCGTTCCCAGGCCTGCGCTGATGTGCGGGCGTCCTGAAGCAACGTCTGCGCCCGGGTATGGGCCTCGTTGATGAGAATCGCAGCCTTGTCTTGTGCTGTGGCGAGCAGTTGATCGCCATGGGTACGGGCCTGGCTCAGGATCTCCTCCGCCTTGGCCCGAGCTTCGTCAGTCAACTGGTCGGCCCTGTCCTGGGCCACGACGGGCATGGGGCCGGCGCGCCGCTCGTGATCAGTATCGAGCCTGGCCTGTTCGGTGACCAGCGGCCGCAGAGGCATGGTCTCCGGGCCAGGCCGCAGTACTTCGGGGTCCGCTGTAGTGTCGGTGGGCATGGCACCCAGCTGCTGATCCAATCGCGCCACCTGAGCGCGCAGCTCGGTGTTCTCTTGAATCATCTTGGTCAGCTCGGCTTCCACGAGGTCCAAAAAATCGTCCACCTCGTCTTCGTGGTAGCCAGGCCTACCCACGGGCGGCTTGTTGAACGTGACGTGGCGCACGTCAGCCGGGGTCAACTGCATCGGATCACCTCACGTTCTCTTCAACGGGACCGTGGATGGTGTCTGGGCTTGACCGGGTGGCCCCGGAAATCCGGCAGCTGCTCATCAGCTCGGCACTCATCGCGCGCATGTCGTGGCGCTGTTCGCACACCTGCCTGCGTTGGAGAAGCCGTGGGGACCCTCCCCTGCTCATCACCGGTCAGGCCAGTCGCCGGGTTCACCCGCACCCGCCCCGGGTGACCTGCCCCCTCTGCCGTTCCCAGCTTTGCTGGCCGTACCACCGCGGCCGCTGCGCTGGATGCATCCTCGCTCAGGCAGTGTCTGCCCAGGCGAGCAAGGCGGTATGTATTAACAGCACTCGGCGAGACATCGGCACTGATCCGCTCGTCCCGCAGCTGATCATAAATCGGTGTCTGACCCACGGCGCGATACCGTAGAGTCACCATCCCCGCGGAAGGCATCAACAGGGTGTGTATCCCTGCTGTGGACAAAATTCGTATGCCTCAGCCAGACGCTTGATGTATTCGCCGAGCCATCTGCAAGCGTCGGTCTCCTAACTTCGTGCCGCTACCCCGGCCTGCTGTTCCTCGGCTTGGTCGCCCTGACAGCCACTGTTACCGCGATCCAGGCGACGGCGTTCCCGCTGGTCGCTGAGTTCGGGATGGACGAAGGGGATCGAAGACGGCTGCTGGCCCCGCTACCACTATGAGCGATAGCAGTAGAAAAACTGTTCTTCTCGTCACTGCGGGCAATGGTCGCCTCCGCGGTGATGTTCCCGATCGGTATCGGGGAACATACCGGGATTACCGAGGGCTCGTGAGCTGCGATATGTTTTCATATCTGGCTTGGGACGTCTTTGGGGAGGTGTTTGATCAGGTCGCCGATGAATACTGAGCCATAAGTTTGGCTGAGATACTCTATGACCTTGGCGTTGGCCATCCCGTAAACAAGGTAGTTCTCAACCTCATCGAGCGTCATTCCTTCGACAAAACTGACTAGCCGACCTGAGCCCACCGCAGCCAGCCCGTAGCAAGTGGGGCCAAGGGTACGTGCGTCGCAGCGGCGAGACTTGCTCAACCGCAAACCTTGCCGCTTGGCCAGCTGGCGCAGCCGGTTTTTTCGGGCCTTTCCTCTGACCCACTGCCTTAGCCGGGCAACAGAGATCTTGGTCGTTGCCTGTTGCTGCGCGCCTGCCGGGTACACCGGGCAGGGCACTTCTTGCTTATCCGTCCCGGGTGCCGCCCAGCTGAGGGACTCCTCGGGCTGCTTTGCTCCGGATCTATATCCTCTGCGCGCGCACGGCATGATCTCAATCCTCCTCGGCAAGCACACTCGAAGTTATCCCACACGAGCGGGCTGCCATTACATTTCATTCCCTGGGCTTCTCTTTATACGTCCCTTGTTAACCCGTGGGAAGATGTGCTTTTGGTCGGCGTCGCTCATGCTGCTAGCGGGGTGCTGAACGTGGCGGCGTCGGGTAGCCAAGCGGAAGGCTTCGGGAGATGAAGAATTGCTAAACGACAACTTGAGGTTTGCTTTTTCGGTAACATTTGCCGCCTGGATACTCTGCTGCACCAACCGCTCCGTAGTCAATTAATTGCGATGATGGCGGTAAGTGTGTTCCGGCGCATGCGCGAAACGACGGTTGTGTACCCGTGTAGCTCAATGGTTTTTTCGTGCGGGTGAACAGGGGATGCACAGGCGGTGGCATGGACAGCGCAGGCTGCTGCCGTCCGCTGACACTTTTCTGTAGCCGGCATCCGCTGAGCACAGGAAGGGCATAACGATGACACCGCCAACCTCTCCGCAGCCCCCGCCGCATCAACCGCCCACCTCGCTGTCCGCCCGAGGGCGAAGACGTGGCGCCGAGAGCACATGGGAGCTACCGGTCCAACCACCCCACGATGTGCCGCCGCCCATGACGCGGTCAGCCAGCCAGCAGACGGAAGTGTCCGCGCGCCGGCTGTGGGCCGGTGGCGGCGCCACGGCAGTCGTGGCAGCCGGTATCGGCGTGGTCGGGGTATTGCTGATCCGTGGTCTGCTCGGCATCCCGATCTTGTCGGCGAAGGGCCAGCTGGTGAATCAGGCGATGACAGTCGTGCCGATCTCAGCAGCGCTGGCCGCGCTGGTGGCTACCGCATTGCTGCACCTGCTACTAATGACTACCCCGCGACCGACGGCGTTCTTCGGCGCAATTTGCGCGATTGTTGTCGCTATTATGGTGCTCCAGGTATTTATCGTGGGGGGAACCACGCAGCAGCAGGTGGCGACATCGGTGCTGTACGTAGTCATCGGCGTGGGAATCAGCTGTCTGTTATCTGGAGTGGCGCGCACCGCAGTACGCTATTTTACGCGCAGCGGTAGCCTGTGATCTCACTCACCTGATGCGCACCGCCGTTGCGGTACATGGTTTGATTTCCAATCCACAGTGCCCATCGTTCGTTGGGCGCCAGCCGACGCGACAACTCGTCAACCACAACCGGATCTGGCCCATCACCGGGCCTTGGCCTGAGATACCACGACCGTTTCGGCGGACTGATCCACGAATATGCCTGGCTCGCCTCATATGGATGAACA
>NZ_DATELE010000067.1:0-3970 GCF_035277045.1 Pseudomonas sp.
CCCACTGATGAGGGCAGGGCAGGAACCGATGCTCGAACGCTAACAACAATATCCAGGTTCAAGAAATGACAAAAATAACCTCGTTGCCGGCCGATGATAAAACCTGTGGCTGGTATCACCTGAGCAAAGGGCGGCAGCCAAAGGCGCCGCACAGTGGCAACAGCAGCGCCCGCTGGGTGATCGTGGGCGCCGGCTATACCGGTCTTGCCGCCGCTCGCCAGCTGGCCAGCCACTTCCCGGACCAGCAGATCCTGCTGGTGGAAGCCCAGGAAGTCGGCCATGGCACGGCAGGCCGCAATGCGGGCTTCGCCATCGACCTGCCGCATGACATCGGCGCCGAGGATTACATCGGCGATATCGGCATCGCCAAGACCACCCTCAAGCTCAACCTCAGTGGTCAGTCATTTCTCAAGGAACTGGTCGAGCGCTACGGCATCGACTGCCAGATGAAGCATTGCGGCAAGTACCAGGCCGCCGTCGAAGGGCGCGGCATCGCTGTGCTCGAGGCTTATCGTCGCGGGCTGGACAAGCTCGACCAGCCGTACCAGATGATCGAAGGCGAGGACCTGCCCGAGCACATCGGCACGCGCTTCTACCGCAAGGCACTGTTCACCCCCGGCACTTCCCTGGTGCAGCCTTCGGCGCTGGTCAAAGGCCTGGCCGACAGCCTGCCGTCCAACGTGACCCTCTACGAGAACACCCCGATCACCGACGTGGAGTACGGCGCCAAGACCGTGCTGCGCCACGCCAACGGATCGATCACCGCCGACAAGCTGCTGCTGTGCAACAACGCCTTCGCCGACCATTTCGGTTTCCTCAAGGGGCGCATGCTGCCGGTGTTCACCTACGCCAGCCTGACCCGGCCGATGACCGCGGACGAACAGGCGCAGCTCGGTGGCAAACCCTACTGGGGCGTCATCCCGGCCGATCCGTTCGGCACCACCGTGCGCCGCACGCCTGACAACCGGCTGCTGATCCGCAACAGCTTCAGCTTCAACCCGGACGGTCGCAGCAATCCCAGGTACCTGGCGAGCGTCTCCAGCCGTCATCGCGCATCGTTCGAACGCCGCTTCCCGATGTTGCCGCAACTCGCGTTCGAATATACCTGGGGCGGTGCGCTGGCCTTGTCGCGCAACCACCTGGGTTACTTCGGCGAGTTGGCCAATAACGTCTATGGCGCGTTGTGCTGCAATGGCCTGGGCATTACCCGTGGTACCGCCACCGGAAAGTTGCTCGCCGACTGGCTGGCCGGGCAACGCAACGAACTTATCGACTTTGTGCTCGACTCCCCGGGCCCTTGCGCGAATCCACCGGCGCCCCTGGTTTCCCTCGGCGTCAACATGAACCTGAAGTGGGGGCAATACCGGGCGGGGCAGGAAAGTTAAGGACAGGTTTTACAGTAGAAGGAGTTGATACAACGCTGGGCAGTTACTGGCCAGCCTGCGCACCTAATTATTTGTAATTCACTGATCGGCACGACGCTGGGTCAACCGGAACTGAACTTCGTTTTCAGTTTCGCGGACCCGTTCGGCCTCAGATCAGCGCGGCTCTCAGTATTGGCAGGAGAAAACAATGACAAATCCAAATGTTTCCGTTGAAGACGTACCGCTCAACCGCTTTCACCAGCTGCTCACCGTGCGTTCCGGTGGTGGCTCCTTCGTGGATGGCTATGTGCTGAGCATCATCGGCGTGGCCATGGTGCAGATGTCCGCAGGCCTGAACCTGACCAGCTTCTGGCAAGGCATGATCGCCGCCTCGGCGCTGATCGGCATTTTCTTTGGCGGCTTTCTGGGCGGCTGGCTGACCGACCGTTTTGGCCGCAAGCTGATCTTCTTCGTCGGGCCAATCCTGTTCATGATTGGCTCGGTGAGCCAGTACTGGATCGAGTCTGGGGTAACGCTGTTTCTCTTGCGGTTCCTGATCGGCGTGGCGGTAGGCATCGAGTACCCGGTCGCCACCTCGTTGCTGGTTGAGTTCCTGCCCAAGAAAAACCGTGGCCCGCGCCTGGCCACCCTGACCATTCTGTGGTTCGCCGGTGCGGCGTTTGCCTACATGGTCGGTGACTACCTGCTGCGCAACGGCGGCGAAGACGCCTGGCGCCTGGTGCTGGCAAGCCCGGTGGTGATCGGTGCCGTGCTGTTCCTGCTGCGCATGGGCACCCCGGAATCGCCCCGCTGGCTGCTGAGCAAGGGCCGTGCGGCCGAGGCCGAGACGGTCATCAAGTCGGTCTACGGCGACGGGTTTTCCCTGCGCAACCTGCCTGAACAGCCCGAGACGAAAAAGCTGTCGTTCCTGAGCCTGCTGCATTCGGGTTATGGCAAACGCATGCTGTTCGTCACCATGTTCTGGACCTGCTCGGTGATCCCGGTATTCGCCGTGTATGCCTTCGCACCCAAGGTGCTGGGGGCGCTGAACCTCAAGGGTGACTGGGCGTCGTTCGGCTCGGTGGCGATCACGCTGCTGTTCGTGGTCGGCTGCATCATCGCGACCCGCCTGATCAACACCATCGGCCGACGCAGCATGCTGATCTACAGCTTCTTCCTGTCGGGGCTGGCGCTGCTGGGACTCGGCGCGTTCCACGCCGGCTCCGAAGTGGTGATCCTCAGTCTGTTCGGCGCTTACGCGCTGTTCATCGGCGGCGCCCAGGTGCTGCAGCTGGTGTACCCGAACGAACTGTTTCCCACCGAAATCCGGGCCTGCGCCGTGGGCGTCGGCACCTCGATGTCGCGTGTCGGCGCGGCCGTCGGTACCTGGCTGGTGCCGATGGCGCTCGACAGCCACGGCATTGCTTTCACCATGTACGCCGCGGCGATCGTGACCTTGATCGGCCTAGCGTTCGCCTGGGCCCTGGCCCCCGAGACCCGCTCGCTCAACCTGCAGCAGGCGGCCTCCCTGGCCTGATACGCATTTGCCGCGCAGCCCCAGCCTGCGCGGCCCGAATCCATGAATTGGTACACAAGGAGCATCCATCGTGAAATTTGAAGGCATCTACACCCCGGCGATCACCCCCCTGAGCGCTGATGGCAGCATCGACAAGGCCGCCTTTGCCGAGGTTCTGGAATACCTGGTCGAGTCCGGCATCCACGGCGTGATCATCGGCGGCTCCACCGGCGAGTACTACGCCCACACCGCCCAGGAGCGTTTCGACCTGGCCGCCCAGGCCAAGGACGTGCTCAACGGCCGCCTGCCGCTGATCGTCGGCACCGGTGGCATCCGCACCGAAGACGCGGTGGCCTTCGCCAAGCATGCCAAGGAAATCAAGGCTGACGCGCTGCTGGTCGGCACTCCGCCGTACGCGCTGCCGACCCAGCAGGAGATCGCCATTCACGTCAAAGCCGTGGACCAGGCCGCCGACCTGCCGATCATGCTCTACAACTACCCGGGCCGCATGAGCGTGAGCATGGGCGAGGAATTCTTCGACGCCGTCGCCGACGTGAAGAACATCGTCGCCATCAAGGAAAGCTCGGGCGACATGGCCCAGCTGCACCGCCTGGCCATCCATCGCCCGAACATCGCGCTGTCCTGCGGCTGGGACGACCAGGCCCTGGAGTTCTTCGCCTGGGGTGCGCAGAGCTGGGTCTGCGCCGGTTCCAACTTCATCCCGCGCGAGCACGTGGCGCTGTACCAGGCGTGCGTGGTCGAGAAGGACTTCGCCAAGGGCCGCCGCATCATGGCCGAGCTGATGCCGCTGATGGACTTCCTCGAAGGTGGCAAGTTCGTCCAGTCGATCAAGTTCGGCAGCGAGCTGCAAGGCCTGCGCACCGGTGGCGTGCGCGCCCCGCTGCAAGGCCTGGACAACGCCGAGAAAGAAGCGCTGAAGGAGGTCGTCGCGACCCTCAAGCGCAACATCGCCCAGATCACCGGAGGTGCATGAGATGGCTGAATTGCTGAGCAAGGCCCAATACGCGGACATCGCCGCCAGACTGGAATTGCGGACCCAGGCGTTCATCGACGGCGAGTTCCGCGATGC
>NZ_DATELE010000068.1:0-17313 GCF_035277045.1 Pseudomonas sp.
CCTCGGCGATGACGCGGATCTTCTCGAGGTTCTGGTCGCTGACCGTGTAGGGCGCGTGCGGTCCTAGCGCGACCGTGATGCGCGGGTGGTGGCGCAGGTCGTTGAACAGCTCGACGGCGAGGTTCAAAGCCTCTTCGGTGCTGCGCGCGCCCGGGATCGGGAAGTCCAGCAGCGGGGCGCTGATCTGCGCGCGGATACCGCTCTGATGGACCCGCTCGCTGGCCTCCTTAGGGAAGAAGTACATGTCGGCGAAGCAGGTGATGCCACCCTTGAGCTGCTCGGCGATGGCAAGGTCGGTGCCGTCGCGCACGAACGCCTCGTCGACCCAGCGGCCCTCGGCCGGCCAGATGTGGTCCTCGAGCCAGGTGTGCAGCGGCAGGTCGTCGGCCAGCCCGCGGAACAGCGTCATCGCGGCGTGGCCGTGGGCGTTGACCAGCCCCGGGGCCAACAGCTGGCCGGGCAGCTCAAGGGTTTCGAGCGCCGCTGGCGCCTGCTCGCGCGGGCCCATCCAGGCGATCAGCCCCTCGCGAATGCCCACGGCATGGTGTTCCAGTACCACCCCGGCCGGTTCGACGGGCACCAGCCAGGCAGGCAGGAGCAGCAGGTCGAGAGGCGCGGCGGGTGTAGGCATGCAGGTTACCTGGGCTTGAAGGGCGAAAGGCGCAGTATACCCGAGCGTCCGCGCCTGAGGCTCGCTATAATCGCCCGCTTTTGATGTCCGAACGATGGGGAGAAGCAATGCGCGAGCGACTTTTGGCGGCAGAGAAGGTGACGTCCATCAAGTGGTGTGATGGCATCCTGCATCTGCTCGACCAGCGCAGCCTGCCGTTCGAGACCCGCTGGCTGCCGCTCGCCAGCGCCGCGGCCGTCGCCGGCGCCATTCGCGACGAGGTGGTGCAGGGTGCCCCCGCGGTCGGCATCGCCGCTGCCTACGGCATCGTCCTCGGGTTGCGCGCGCGCCTGGGCGTCGATGACGACTGGGAGAGGGCGCTTGAAGAAGATTTCGAAGCCCTCGCCGAGACCCAGCCTGCCGCCGTCAACCTGGCCTGGGCGCTCAACCGCATGCGTGACCGCCTGCTGCGGGTGCGCGAAAGCGAAGACGTGCTGTCGATCATGCAGGCCGAAGCGATCGCCATCCACGACAGCGACCGCGAAGCCAACCTCACCATGGCCCAGTTCGGCGCCGACCTCATCCGCAAGCACCAGGGCAGCGAGCAGACCCTGCTCACCCACGGCAGCGCCGGCGCCCTGGCCACCGGCGGTTTCGGCACCGCCCTGGGGGTGATTCGCGCGGCGTACCTCGAAGGCATGGTCGAGCGCGTGTACGCCGACGAAACCCGGCCCGGCCTGCAAGGCACGCGCCTGGCCGCCTGGGAGCTGGCGGCCGACGGCATCCCCGTCACCGTCAGTGCCGATTCCGCCGCAGCCCACCTGATGAAGACCAAAGGCATCACCTGGGTCATCGTCGGTGCCGAGCACATCACCGCCAACGGTGACGTGGTCAACCGCATCGGCACCTACCAGCTTGCCGTCACCGCCATGCACCACGGCGTGCGCTTCATGGTGGTGGCGCCCAGCTCCAGCATCGACCTCAACCTGGCCAGTGGCGAGGATGTCTACATCGAAGAAGGCGCCGCCCGCGACCTGCTGGCCCTGTCAGGCCAGCACCTCGGCGCTGGTGTCGACGGCGTCAACCCGGTGTTCGACGTGACCCCGGCGGACCTTATCGACGTGATCGTCACCGAAAAAGGCATCGTCGAACGCCCCGACACCGCCAAGCTCGCGCAGCTGATGTGCCGCAAACGGCTGCACTGATCACAGCCAGGCGCAGTCCCAGTGGGGGTAGTGGCCGACGTGCTCGGCCAGGCCCGCGCGGATGGGGTTGGCGATGATGTAGCGTGCGGTCCTGCGCAAGTCTTCCTCCTTGCGCAGGGCGCGATCGTGGTAGCCCGGTTGCCAGATCGCGCCCTGATGGCTGCACGCCTTGTAGAGCGCACAGCTGGTGCGTGACTTGAATTGGCACATCAGGCTTGCCAGCGTTGAGTCTCCCAATTCGAATAGCCAGTGGATGTGGTCTGGCATCACCACCCACGCCAGAGACCGGCACGCGCCCGATTGGTCGGTGCGGCGCAATTCCCGTATCACCAGGCGTGCCAGCCTGAAATCCTTGAAAAGCGGTGTTCGGTGATGGGTGACCGCAGTGATCAGGTAAGGCCTGCCTGGTTCCGAAAACCGGCCCCGGCGCAGCAGATTGCTGTGTGGACTGTCCATGTCCGACTCCTTTCATCGATTGAGCCGAAAACGGTAGCCCGTGAAGCGCGTACTGCCATTGCGGCATTGTTGCCGGATATGCAGCCTGGTGCCTGGCGCAGCCGAGCACCTGTAGGAGCAGGCCTTGTGTCGCGATCGAGGGCGTAGCCCTCGCCGGGGCGCAGGGTTGTCGCGTTGTGCGGTAGCGGCAGGGGGCACCGCATGCATTCGGCTGCCCCTGCAGCGCCTACAAGATTCTGGGGCCGCTGCGCGCCCCAATCGCGACACAAGGCCCGCTCCCACAAAGTGCCTGGCTGCGCCGGCACAGAGGCGAGAGTGTGGCCGAGCCTGCGGCCGGCATGGCGCCTGGGCCATCTGCTGTTCGCCTGTTACACCGGCTGGGTATGGACGGCAGCACTCCGCTTCAGTGTCCCGTTTCCACCGACATACAGCCAGAGGCCCAGACACCGTGCCGGCCGCAGGCTCGGCCCCACTCTCGCCTCGGCCCGGCGCAGCCGGGCCACGCCATTGAAACCGTCCAGTGCGCTAGCCCCCTTGGGCCTGACGGCAGACCCACAAGCCCCCCCAGCCACCCCGCCCCAGACACAAAAAAACACCCCCATCCAACCCTCACACAACCACCGCTCCCCACCCTCCCAAGCGCCCTACCTTTGTGGTAACATCCGACGGTTTCCAAGGTCGCTCACACAGGCGGCCTTCTTTGCGCAGATCCATGCCTCAACTCGTTGATTTGTCGTAAGTCGTCGCATGGCCAAGCGCTGCGGCGGCGAGCTTCGTTCGCCCCCCTATGGATGTAACGAAGTTTCACCAGAAAAAGGAATCAGGCTTCTCATGGGCGAACTGGCCAAAGAAATCCTCCCGGTCAATATCGAAGACGAACTGAGACAGTCCTACCTCGACTACGCGATGAGCGTCATTGTCGGGCGTGCACTGCCCGATGCGCGTGATGGCTTGAAGCCCGTGCATCGCCGCGTTCTCTATGCGATGAGCGAACTGGGCAACGACTGGAACAAACCGTACAAGAAGTCCGCCCGTGTGGTCGGTGACGTCATCGGTAAGTACCACCCGCACGGCGACACGGCCGTGTACGACACCATCGTGCGCATGGCCCAGCCATTCTCGCTGCGCTACCTGCTGGTCGACGGCCAGGGCAACTTCGGCTCGGTCGACGGCGACAACGCCGCGGCCATGCGATACACCGAAGTGCGCATGACCAAGCTGGCCCACGAGCTGCTGGCCGACCTGCACAAGGAAACCGTCGACTGGGTGCCCAACTACGACGGCACCGAGCTGATCCCGGCGGTCATGCCCACCCGCATCCCCAACCTGCTGGTAAACGGTTCCAGCGGTATCGCCGTGGGCATGGCGACCAACATCCCGCCGCACAACCTGGGCGAGGTGCTCGACGGCTGCCTGGCACTGATCGATAACCCGGACGTCACGGTCGACGAACTCATGCAGTTCATCCCGGGCCCGGACTTCCCGACCGCGGGCCTGATCAACGGCCGCCAGGGCATCATCGAGGCCTACCGCACCGGCCGTGGCCGCATCTATATGCGCGCCCGCTCCGAAATCGAAGACATCGACAAGGTCGGCGGCCGCCAGCAGATCGTCATCACCGAGCTGCCTTACCAGCTGAACAAAGCACGCCTGATCGAAAAGATCGCCGAGCTGGTCAAGGAAAAGAAGATCGAAGGCATCACCGAGCTGCGCGACGAGTCCGACAAGGACGGCATGCGCGTGGTCATCGAGCTGCGCCGTGGCGAGGTGCCAGAGGTCATCCTCAACAACCTCTACGCCCAGACCCAGCTGCAGGCCGTGTTCGGCATCAACATCGTCGCCCTGATCGACGGCCGTCCGCGCCTGCTCAACCTCAAGGACCTGCTCGAAGCCTTCGTGCGCCACCGCCGTGAAGTGGTCACCCGCCGCACCGTGTTCGAGCTGCGCAAGGCCCGCGAGCGTGGCCATATCCTTGAAGGCCAGGCGGTTGCCCTGTCCAACATCGATCCGGTCATCGCCCTGATCAAGGCCTCGCCGACCCCGTCCGAGGCCAAGATCGCCCTGACCAGCACGCCGTGGGAATCCAGCGCCGTGGAAGTCATGGTCGAGCGCGCTGGCGCCGACGCCTGCCGTCCGGAAAACCTCGACCCGCAGTACGGCATGCGCGATGGCAAGTACTACCTCTCGCCAGAACAGGCCCAGGCCATCCTCGACCTGCGCCTGCACCGCCTCACCGGCCTGGAACACGAGAAACTGCTGGCCGAGTACCAGGAGATCCTCAACCAGATCGGCGAGCTGATCCGCATCCTGTCCAGCGCCGAGCGCCTGATGGAAGTGATCCGCGAAGAGATCGAAGCGATCCGCGCCGAATACGGCGACGTGCGCCGCACGCAGATCCTCGACGCGCGCCTCGACCTGACCCTGGGTGACATGATCCCGGAAGAAGAGCGCGTGGTGACCATCTCCCACGGCGGCTACGCCAAGACCCAGCCATTGTCGTCGTACCAGGCCCAGCGCCGCGGCGGCAAGGGCAAGTCGGCCACCGGCGTCAAGGACGAGGACTACATCTCGCACCTGCTGGTCGCCAACAGCCACGCCACGCTGCTGCTGTTCTCCAGCAAGGGCAAGGTGTACTGGCTCAAGACCTACGAGATCCCCGAGGCATCCCGCGCCGCGCGCGGCCGTCCGCTGGTCAACCTGTTGCCGCTGGAAGAAGGTGAATACATCACCACCATGCTGCAGATCGACCTCGAGGCCCTGCAGCAGAGCATCGGCGCCGACGAAGACCTGGACGAGCTCGAAGACTCGGTGATCGAAGGCGAGATCGTCGAGCCCGAGGAAATCGAGGAAGAAGAGGGCGACACCCCAGAGCTGGTCGCCGAACCGACCGGCGCGTTCATCTTCATGGCCACCGCCTCCGGTACCGTCAAGAAGACCCCGCTGTCGCAGTTCGCCCGTCCACGCACCAGCGGCCTGATCGCCCTGAAGCTCAAGGAAGGTGACACCCTGATCGCCGCGGCCATCACCGACGGCGCCAAGGAAGTCATGATGTTCTCCGACGCCGGCAAGGTGATCCGCTTCGCTGAAAGCGTCGTGCGCACCATGGGCCGTAACGCCCGCGGTGTGCGTGGCATGAAACTGGGCAAGGGCCAACGCCTGATCTCGATGCTGATCCCGGAGTCCGGCGCGCAGATCCTCACCGCGTCCGAGCGTGGTTTTGGCAAGCGTACCCCGCTGTCCAAGTTCCCGCGTCGCGGGCGTGGCGGCCAGGGCGTCATCGCCATGGGCACCAAGGGGCGCAACGGCCTGCTGATCGGCGCCATCCAGGTGCAGGAAGGCGAAGAGATCATGCTGATCTCCGACCAGGGCACGCTGGTGCGGACCCGCGTCGGCGAAGTGTCGAGCCTGGGCCGTAACACCCAGGGCGTGACCCTGATCAAGCTGGCCACCGACGAAACGCTGGTCGGCCTCGAGCGTGTCCAGGACCCATCCGAGGAAGAAGTCGACGACTTCATCGAGGAGGGCGAGGAGGGCGCCGTGGCCGAGGCGGACCACGTCACCGACGTGGCCGACACGACTGACGCGGCGGCTGACGACGCGGGTGCCGACGAAGAGGCACCCCAGGAATAACAGCGCAACAACCCGGACGGGGCGGCCATGGTCGCCCCGTTGACTTCTTGGAACAGAGCGAGAGTGGATGTGAGCAAACGAGCCTTTAACTTCTGCGCAGGCCCTGCTGCGCTTCCCAGCGCTGTCCTGCAGCGTGCCCAGGCCGAAATGCTGGACTGGCACGGCAAAGGCCTGTCCGTGATGGAAATGAGCCACCGCAGCGACGACTACGTGGCCATCGCCGAAAAGGCCGAACAGGACCTGCGCGACCTGCTGTCCGTCCCCTCCAACTATAAAGTGCTGTTCCTGCAGGGTGGCGCCAGCCAGCAGTTTGCCGAGATTCCGCTCAATCTGCTGCCCGAAGGCGGCACCGCCGACTACATCGAGACCGGCATCTGGTCGAAGAAAGCCATCGAGGAAGCCCGTCGCTTCGGCAACATCAACGTCGCCGCCAGCGCCAAGCCCTTCGACTACCTGGCCATTCCCGGCCAGAACGAGTGGAACCTCACCCCCAACGCCGCCTACGTCCATTACGCCTCCAACGAAACCATCGGCGGCCTGCAGTTCGACTGGGTACCGCGGACCGGTGATGTTCCGCTGGTGGTCGACATGTCGTCCGATATCCTCTCGCGCCCGATCAACGTTGCCGACTACGGCATGATCTACGCTGGCGCCCAGAAGAACATCGGCCCAAGCGGCCTGGTCGTGGTCATCGTGCGCGAAGACCTGCTCGGCAACGCCCGCAGCAGCTGCCCGACCATGCTGAACTACAAGGTCGCCGCCGATAACGGCTCGATGTACAACACCCCGGCCACCTATTCCTGGTACCTCTCGGGCCTGGTGTTCGAGTGGGTGAAGGAGCAGGGCGGCGTCGCGGCCATGGAGCAGCGTAACCGCGCCAAGAAAGACCGCCTGTACGGTTTCATCGACAACAGCGAGTTCTACACCAACCCGATCAGCGTCAATGCCCGTTCGTGGATGAACGTGCCGTTCCGCCTGGCGGACGAGCGCCTCGACAAGGCCTTCCTCGCCGGCGCCGACGCCCGCGACCTGCTCAACCTCAAGGGCCACCGTTCGGTCGGCGGCATGCGCGCCTCGATCTACAACGCTCTGGGCCTGGACGCCGTCGAAGCGCTGGTCGCCTACATGGCCGAATTCGAGAAGGAGCACGGCTGATGTCCGAACACGAGCTCAAGGCGCTGCGCGTACGCATCGACAGCCTCGACGAGAAGATTCTCGAGCTGATCAGCGACCGCGCCCGCTGTGCCCAGGAAGTTGCCCGGGTCAAGACCGCCGCGCTGCCAGCAGGCGAAAAGCCGGTGTTCTACCGTCCCGAGCGCGAAGCCCAGGTGCTCAAGCGCGTGATGGAGCGCAACCCGGGCCCGCTCGGCAACGAGGAAATGGCCCGGCTGTTCCGCGAAATCATGTCCTCGTGCCTAGCCCTCGAAGAGCCGCTCAAGGTCGCCTACCTCGGCCCTGAAGGCACCTTCACCCAGGCCGCGGCCATGAAGCATTTCGGCCATGCCGTGATCAGCCTGCCGATGGCCGCGATCGACGAAGTGTTTCGTGAAGTGGCGGCCGGAGCCGTCAACTTCGGCGTCGTGCCCGTCGAGAACTCCACCGAAGGCGCGGTCAGCCACACCCTGGACAGCTTCCTCGAGCACGACATGGTGATCTGCGGTGAAGTCGAGCTGCGCATCCACCATCACCTGCTGGTGGGCGAGAACACCAAAACCGACAGCATCACCCGCATCTACTCCCACGCCCAGTCCCTGGCCCAGTGCCGCAAGTGGCTGGACGCGCATTACCCGAACGTCGAGCGCATCGCCGTGTCGAGCAATGCCGAGGCTGCCAAGCGGGTGAAAGGCGAGTGGAATTCCGCCGCGATTGCCGGCGACATGGCCGCCAAGCTGTACGGCCTGACCCGCCTGGCGGAAAAGATCGAAGACCGCCCGGACAACTCCACGCGCTTCCTGATGATCGGCAATCAGGAAGTCCCGCCGACTGGCGACGACAAGACCTCCATCATCGTCTCCATGAGCAACAAGCCCGGCGCGCTGCACGAGTTGCTGGTACCGTTCCATGCCAACGGCATCGACCTCACCCGCATCGAAACCCGCCCCTCGCGCAGTGGCAAGTGGACCTACGTGTTCTTCATCGACTTCGTCGGCCACCACCGCGACCCCCTGATCAAGGCCGTGCTCGAGCAGATCAGCCAGGAAGCCGTGGGCCTCAAAGTGCTGGGCTCGTACCCCAAAGCGGTGCTCTGACATTGGTGCGTGTGGCCCCCAAGCCCCACCCGGCTTCGCCGGCACAGAAGCAAGGCTGTGGCCAAGCCCCAGTGCCCGGCTGCGCCGGCGCAAAGCCAATCTACCGAGGTAATCCCAACCCCGGCCCGGCAAAGCCGGGCCTTGTGGGGGCGTGCCTTGTGCCGGAACGCCGGACCGCGCGAAATGAGGGCAAAGCCCTCACCGGACCCAATAACTCCCAGCTTCCCCAATCAGGGCAGGGTGCTCCCATCGCGCCCACCCAGCTATCTAGGGTCCCAGCCCGTGCCTGACGTACCAACCCCAACCCCGCTCATCAACCGCCTGGTCGTCATCGGCCTGGGCCTCATCGGCGGTTCCTTCGCCAAAGGCCTGCGCGAATCCGGCCTGTGCCGCGAAGTAGTGGGCGTCGACCTCGACCCCCACTCCCGCAAGCAAGCCGTGACCCTGGGCGTGGTCGACCGCTGCGAAGAAGACCTGGCCACCGCCTGCATCGGCGCCGACGTCATCCAGCTGGCCGTCCCGATCCTGGCCATGGAAAAACTCCTCGGCCACCTGGCCCGCCTCGACCTGGGCAGCGCCGTGATCACCGACGTCGGCAGCGCCAAGGGCAACGTCACCCGCGCCGCCCGCCAGGTGTTCACCCAGGCCCTGTCACGCTTCGTCCCCGGCCACCCGATCGCCGGCTCCGAGCAGAGCGGGGTAGAGGCCGCCAACGCGACCCTGTTCCGCCGCCACAAGGTCATCCTCACGCCACTGCCCGAAACCGACCCCCAGGCCCTGGCCCTGGTCGACCGCCTGTGGCGCGCCCTGGACGCAGACGTCGAGCACATGCCCGTCGAGCGCCACGACGAAGTCCTGGCCGCCACCAGCCACCTGCCGCACCTGCTGGCCTTCGGCCTGGTCGATTCGTTGGCCAAGCGCAATGAAAACCTCGACATCTTCCGGTACGCTGCCGGTGGGTTCCGCGATTTCACAAGAATCGCCGGCAGCGACCCGGTCATGTGGCATGACATCTTCCTCGCCAACCGCGAGGCCGTCCTGCGTACACTGGATACATTTCGCACCGACCTCGACGCCTTGCGCGACGCGGTCGATGCAGGGGATGGGCGCCAGCTGCTGGGTGTATTCACCCGCGCTCGGGTTGCCCGCGAGCATTTCAGTAAAATCCTGGCCCGCCGGGCCTATGTGGACGCTATGAACTCCAACGACCTGATCTTCCTGGCTCAACCTGGTGGCCAACTGTCCGGACGCATCCGCGTACCCGGCGACAAATCGATCTCGCACCGCTCGATCATGCTCGGTTCGCTTGCCGAAGGCACCACCGAAGTCGAAGGCTTCCTCGAAGGCGAGGACGCCCTGGCGACCTTGCAGGCCTTCCGCGACATGGGCGTGGTCATCGAAGGCCCGCACCACGGCCGCGTGACCATCCACGGCGTCGGCCTCAACGGCCTCAAGCCGCCACCGGGCCCTATCTACCTCGGCAACTCCGGCACCTCCATGCGCCTGCTCTCCGGCCTGCTGGCCGCGCAGCCGTTCGACGTCACCATGACCGGCGACGCCTCGCTGTCCAAGCGCCCGATGAACCGCGTCGCCAACCCGCTGCGCGAAATGGGCGCGGTCATCGAGACCGGCCCTGAAGGCCGCCCGCCGATGACCATCCGTGGCGGCAGCAAGCTCAAGGCCCTGACCTACACGCTGCCGATGGCCAGCGCCCAGGTCAAATCCTGCCTGCTGCTGGCCGGCCTGTACGCCGAAGGCAAGACCACCGTCACCGAGCCCGCGCCAACCCGCGACCACACCGAGCGCATGCTGCGCGGCTTCGGCTACCCGGTCGACAGCAACGGCCCCGTCGCCTCGCTGCAGTCCGGCGGCAAGCTGACCGCCACCCGCATCGAAGTGCCCGGCGACATCTCGTCGTCGGCCTTCTTCCTGGTGGCAGCCTCCATCGCCCAGGGCTCGGAACTGGTACTGGAGCACGTCGGCATCAACCCGACCCGTACTGGCGTGATCGACATCCTGCGCCTGATGGGCGGCGACATCACCCTGGAAAACCAGCGTGAAGTCGGCGGCGAGCCCGTGGCCGACCTGCGCGTGCGCGGCGCCCAGCTCAAAGGCATCGAGATCCCCGAGAACCTCGTCCCGCTGGCCATCGACGAATTCCCCGTGCTGTTCGTCGCCGCCGCCTGCGCCGAAGGCCGCACCATCCTGCGTGGCGCCGAAGAGCTGCGGGTCAAGGAATCGGACCGCATCCAGGTCATGGCCGACGGCCTGATCGCCCTGGGCGTCAAATGCGAGCCAACTCCCGACGGCATCATCATCGACGGCGGCCAGATCGGCGGCGGCGAAGTGCACGGCCACGGCGACCACCGCATCGCCATGGCCTTCAGCGTCGCCTCGCTGCGCGCCAGCGCGCCGATCCGCATCCATGACTGCGCCAACGTCGCCACCTCGTTCCCCAACTTCCTCGCCCTGTGCGCCGAAGTGGGCATCCGCGTCGCCGAAGAGGGCAAGTCGTGAAAACCCCATCACCGGTCATCACCATCGACGGCCCAAGCGGCTCGGGCAAAGGCACCGTCGCCGGTATCCTGGCCCGCGAGCTCGGCTGGCGCCTGCTCGACTCCGGCGCCCTGTACCGCCTGCTGGCCTTCAATGCCAGCAACCACGGCGTCGACCTGACCAACGAAGAACTGCTCAAGGCACTGGCCGCCCATCTGGACGTGCAGTTCATCGCCGCCGAGCCGGGTAAACTGCAGCAGATCATCCTCGAAGGCGAGGACGTCAGCCACGTCATCCGCACCGAAACCGTCGGCGCGGGTGCCTCGAGGGTGGCCTCCCTGCCAGCGGTCCGCGATGCGCTGCTGCAACGCCAGCGCGCCTTCCGCGAAGCGCCAGGCCTGATCGCAGACGGCCGCGACATGGGCACCGTGGTGTTCCCCGACGCGCCGCTCAAGGTCTTCCTCACCGCCAGCGCGGAGGAGCGGGCGCAGCGCCGCTATCTGCAGTTGAAGGACAAGGGTGAAGATGTTAGTCTGTCGAGTCTGCTAGATGAGATACGTGCGCGTGATGAACGCGACACCCAGCGCGCAGTGGCCCCGCTCAAGCCGGCGGCCGATGCGATAGTGCTGGACTCCACGGAGCTTTCCATCGAGCAGGTGTTGCAACGCATCAAGAGCGAAGTCGCACTCCGCGACCTCGCCTGATGATCAGGAAAGCAGGCAGGGGCACCAGTCAACGTCCTGTCCGCTTTTCTTAATATAACGAAACCCACATTGTCTGGAATGTGGCTGATGGGCGTCTGTTTCGCCCGAATCTACAGGAATTAAAATGAGCGAAAGCTTTGCAGAACTCTTTGAAGAAAGCCTGAAATCCCTCAACCTTCAGCCTGGTGCGATCATCACCGGTATCGTTGTCGACATCGACGGCGACTGGGTGACCGTTCACGCTGGCCTGAAATCCGAGGGCGTCATCCCGCTCGAGCAGTTCTACAACGAAGCTGGCGAGCTGACCATCAAGGTCGGTGACGAAGTTCACGTTGCGCTGGACGCGGTCGAAGACGGCTTTGGCGAAACCAAGCTGTCCCGTGAAAAAGCCAAGCGCGCCGAGTGCTGGATTGTTCTGGAAGCAGCTTTCGCCGCCGAAGAAGTGGTCAAGGGCGTTATCAACGGTAAGGTTAAAGGCGGCTTCACTGTCGACGTTAACGGTATCCGTGCGTTCCTGCCAGGTTCGCTGGTTGATGTCCGCCCAGTGCGCGACACCACCCACCTCGAAGGCAAAGAGCTGGAATTCAAGGTCATCAAGCTGGACCAGAAGCGCAACAACGTTGTCGTTTCCCGTCGCAGTGTCCTGGAAGCCGAAAACAGCGCCGAGCGCGAAGCTCTGCTGGAATCGCTGCAGGAAGGCCAGCAGGTCAAGGGTATCGTCAAGAACCTCACCGACTACGGCGCATTCGTGGACCTGGGCGGCGTCGACGGCCTGCTGCACATCACCGACATGGCCTGGAAGCGTATCAAGCACCCATCGGAAATCGTCAACGTTGGTGACGAGATCGATGTCAAGGTTCTGAAGTACGATCGCGAGCGCAACCGCGTTTCGCTGGGTCTGAAGCAACTGGGTGAAGACCCATGGGTTGCTATCAAGGCTCGTTACCCAGAAAGCACCCGCGTCATGGCGCGCGTCACCAACCTGACCGACTACGGCTGCTTCGCTGAGCTGGAAGAAGGCGTTGAAGGTCTGGTGCACGTTTCCGAAATGGACTGGACCAACAAGAACATCCACCCGTCGAAAGTCGTTCAGGTTGGCGACGAAGTGGAAGTCATGGTTCTGGACATCGACGAAGAGCGTCGTCGTATCTCCCTGGGCATCAAACAGTGCAAGTCGAACCCATGGGAAGACTTCTCTGGCCAGTTCAACAAGGGCGACAAGATCTCGGGCACCATCAAGTCGATCACCGATTTCGGTATCTTCATCGGCCTGGACGGCGGCATCGACGGTCTGGTTCACCTGTCGGACATCTCCTGGAACGAAGCGGGCGAAGAAGCCGTGCGTCGCTTCAAGAAGGGCGACGAGCTGGAAACCGTCATCCTGTCGGTTGACCCAGAGCGCGAGCGCATCTCCCTGGGCATCAAGCAGCTGGAAGACGATCCGTTCTCCAACTTCGTTTCCGTCAACGACAAAGGCGCTATCGTAAAAGGTATCGTTAAAGAAGTTGACGCCAAGGGCGCCATCGTTACCCTGGCCGACGACATCGAAGCCACTCTGAAAGCTTCCGAAATCAGCCGTGACCGCGTTGAAGACGCGCGTAACGTTCTGAAGGAAGGCGAAGAGATCGAAGCCAAGATCATCAGCGTCGACCGTAAGAGCCGTGTCATCAGCCTGTCCATCAAGTCGAAGGACGATGCTGAAGAGCGCGAAGCTATCCAGAGCCTGAAAGACGCTCCAGAAGCTGCCGCTGACACCACCATGGCTGCGCTGCTGCGCCAGGCTATGGCCAAACAGAACTAAGTTCTGATTGGAAGAAAAAGGGCGACCTCGGTCGCCCTTTTTCATGCCCGCGATTTGTGTCTATCCGCAGGTGCTCCTGTTGCTCCTGCTCCTTCGGCAGTCCAGCTATCCAAGGCTCAAAGGCAAGGAGTGTTGCCGGGCCTTCGGCCGGCGATGCGCCTGGCCCACTGGCTGCCTTACAGCACCACCAGCGGTGTGGGGCTTGCTTTGTGTTGCGAAACGACCGGGTAGGGCCGAAAAGCTGCACGGTCACTTTCCTGGCTCATCGGGGCTGCAGTCTCGCTGAGCCAGTCCGCGTTTGGCCTTTGAGCAGCACGCATGTCCATGCTCCGGCGCATCGCTAGGCAGCCTTCAGTCCTACTTCGAGACGGACGGTGCCATTAATCAGCCATCTGTCTTGGTTAGCTGTTGCAATCCCTATGCGGAGCCCGTAAAAAGGAGTCGGCACCGACGGCTCTAGACGCGGTTTGATCGTGACTGTAGTGAGTTGACAATAGTATGGGTCTGGCACTAATTAGTGTAGAACGCTTATCGCATTGGCTTAAAAATTCCTCCGTATTATTTTTCGCATATGTACTAGCGATATTCTATGGCAATATCTACGCAAAGCTGACCTTGCCACTAGCCATGTTTATTTTGCCCTTGCTTGCGTACTCTTTGCGTGTGAAGAGTCTAAGGTGGCAAGCGCTGCTTCCTTCGATCGCTTGTTTTCCGGTGGTCATTCAGGCTCTCACTGGTAATATGGTCGTGAAGGCCGATATTTCGGTATACTTCTGTTTCTTCTACTCGATGGTTGTGGTGCTCGTTGTATCTAAGATTAGGCCGGATGACTCGTTGGTCAGGCTAGGCGTGTTGTTTGGTAGTCTCTTGATAGGGGTCTTCATGGTGGCTAACGCTTCCTTAAACTACCGGCCCGGCATGTCATTCTATGAGCTCAAAAACCTAATTTCGACACCATTGGGTAGTTCTAATTATCTTGCGGTCTTCGTGTTGTATGGTCTGGTCTTGGCGCTCTATGCCAAGGAATGGCTATGCTCCGTCGCATTGATTTTTGCCTTCATGGCCACGTTTTCTCGGACTGGATATGTGATGCTGGCGTTGGCTGGACTGATCTATCTGCTGGATAGCCGGACAACAATCATTGCACGATGGCCGAAAATCTCATGTGGCGCTTTGGCTATCGCTGTGGCGGCAGTTGTTTCGTTCTTGCTGGTGACTAAAACAGTACTCCCTGAGTCTCTGGCTATTCGGGTTTCCTTGTGGCATGCGGCTCTTTACCACATAGCCGAGTATCCGTTGTTTGGTACGCCTCGCTCTGAGTATTTTTATATATTCAATGGTCTCGCTTGGGATCCCCATAACTCGATTTTGAATCTGCTGCTTTTGCTAGGTAGTGTCGGTACTGTAATTTATCTGGCGTACCTGTACCTGATGCTGTCGCTGTTCGCCAAACTTGGACGAGATTCGGTTTTTTGGCGATCTGTATACATCGCATCAATTGTGACTCTGGTTTGGAGTATGTTCGAGGTAGTGTTGTTGACTCCGGCGTACGACATCGTCATGGCGACCATGTATGGATTGGCGATTGCCTCGAAGCTGAACCGGGTGGAGGCAAGCGTCAGCCTGCCATCCTGGATCACCGAAGGTAGAATCAGTGCGGAGGAGAAGAAAGATTACGAGCTAATATCGCGAGTCAAGGCACAAGGCCAGCGAGCTCCGGTATCAGTCGAGTGACGCTGCGAACGTTCGGTACTAAAGCTAGCATTTGAGCCTGCGGAACGGCTGTCCGGCCTACTGATTAGGTTCATGTCACGGCGCGTTGCCATGCGGTACGCCGGCTCATGTCTCTTGAATTTTCTTGTTAAGTCAAGCCCGGCCCTATTCAAATTTCCCTGAGCGTGCTACAAACAGACAGAGCAATGATCTAGCTGCTTGAAAAAGAAGGGAAAAATATGACGAAGTCGGAGCTGATCGAACGTATTGTCACCCATCAAGGGCTGCTTTCGTCCAAGGACGTAGAGCTGGCCATCAAGACCATGCTTGAGCAGATGTCCCAATGCCTCGCCACTGGCGACCGCATCGAAATTCGAGGATTCGGCAGCTTTTCCCTACATTACCGTGCCCCCCGGGTGGGCCGTAATCCAAAGACCGGGCAGTCGGTCAGCCTTGACGGCAAGTTCGTGCCGCATTTCAAGCCTGGCAAGGAGCTTCGTGACAGGGTCAACGAAGAAGATGAACACGAAATCACCTGAGTATCGGGGATGACTCATGCGTAATCTAAAGCGCGTCCTGGGGGCGCTGTTCGTACTCATACTAAGCGCGCTGGTGCTGTTCTTCGTGCTTGAGAATCAGCAGTCTGTCGGTTTGGTCATGTTCGGCTGGTCTGCTCCCGTGGTTCCAGTGGCTGTGCCGGTATTGGCTGCGTTGCTCATCGGTCTGGCAGTCGGTCCGCTGTTAGGCGCTTATGGAGTTTTTCGTAGCAAGCGGCGCGCGCGTGGCGGCTCTGTGTAGCAGCATTCCGGAAACAGCAGTGATACTGCCGTATCGACACCCTGAATGGCTTCAGCACAGCGTGACATGCTTTACGTCCTATTTCCTACAACCATACAGGCTGTAGCTGATAGGGATATTCCTCAGCCTGTGGGCTAATGTCGCTCCTTTCATCATGCTGGAGCGTCATTGTCATGAGCCTTTTTCCGCATATCACCCACCACGGTGCCACCCGCCGCGTCACGGGCTCATGCCATCAACTGCATCTTGACGCTCACTCAAGCCTTCTGATTGATTGCGGTCTGGAACAGCGGGCTGATGCCCCGGCCGGTGCAGATGCGACTCACCTGGATTTTGACATATCAGGCGTAGAAGCGTTGGTCGTCACTCACGTGCATCTAGATCACGTGGGCCGAATCTCCGCGCTACTGGCTGCAGGCTATCGTGGCCCGATCATCTGCAGTGAGCCCTCCGCCAGGCTTTTGCCGCTAGTGCTCGAAGACGCCTACCGGCTAGGCATCAGTAGCGAGCCGGATCAAGTAGCTCGTTATATCGACCATATCAAGCAGCGTATCGTCGCGCTTGCGTTCGAAACGTGGCATGCGCTGATCGAGCGTGAAGATCTGGTCTGCCGTATCCGCCTGCAGCGTGCCGGTCATCTGCTTGGATCGGCTTATGTCGAATGCGACATCCACTACGTTGGCCGGCCTGACTCACATCGAGTTGTCTTTTCCGGTGACTTGGGCGCCACCAATAACCCTCTACTGCGAGACGTACGACCTCCGGAACGTGCAGACATCCTGATTTTGGAAAGCACATACGGGGATCGTCTTCATGGCGATCGCAGCGATCGCCAGCAGAGGCTTGAAGATGTGATTGATCGTGCCCTGGAGGATAAGGGGACCATTCTCATACCTGCTTTCAGTCTTGGCCGTACCCAAGAGCTGCTCTATGAGATCGAAGACATCCTTTTCCGCAAGTCGCTGCTACAGGTCGAAGCCTGCGTTGGTCCTGTTGATCCTCTGCAGGTCATCGACTGGTCCGAGCTCCCCGTAATTCTTGACTCGCCCCTGGCTCAACGCATTACCGCGGCTTATCAAGAGCTTCACCAGTACTGGAATGTCGAAGCTCGGCAGCGTCTGAGCCAAGGGCGCGCGCCTCTGAATTTCCGCCAGCTCATCAGTATCGAATCCCATGCCCAGCACCAGAAGGTAGTCAATTATCTTAAAAGTACGGGACGCCCGGCGATTGTCATAGCTGGAAATGGGATGTGCTCAAGTGGGCGGATCGTGAACTATCTCAAGGCCATGCTGGGAGACCCGCGACATGAAGTGATATTTGTCGGATACCAGGCCAAGGGGACGCCGGGGGCGGTCATACAGGCGTGCGAAGCGGCTGAGGGGTTTGTGAAGATTGATCTGGATGGCCGGATGTATGAAGTGAGAGCGAAGGTTGCTACGTTGTCGGGGTACTCGGGGCATGCCGATCAAGCGGGCTTGGTAGCATTCGCCACGGGTATGAAGCAGCCGGCGAGGAATGTTCGCCTGGTGCATGGCGAGTATCGCAGCAAGCGTACGCTCGCTGCGGAGCTAAAGCGGCGGTATGCCGAGCTCGGACACGCAGTGGAAATTGAGGTATCTCAATGAAGGAAAACCGGTTACTGGCCCAGCAA
>NZ_DATELE010000069.1:0-2234 GCF_035277045.1 Pseudomonas sp.
CAGAGCACTCTCAGTCCAGGTGCGTCATTTCGCGTGAATGAGGCCAAGAACACTGAAGAGGAAGGCTACCTTGTGGCAGGCCAGTTGAACATGTGGATCGGTGACCACCCCTTCACGCTCTATCCTGGAGACAGTTTCAGAATCGCGAATGAGCCCTATCGCTGGGAAAATGCTGGCGAAGTCGATGCAGTGGTGATCTGGGTGATCGCCCCTCCAACTTTCTGAAGCCTTCGAAGCAATGCCATCAGCCCTGAGCCGATGGCGATTTCGCTCAATCGCCTGAACGCTCGATTTCCTTCCCCATGCGCGCATCGCCGACGAAGCGAGGATCGAAGGCTGGACGGGTGAAGATCCGCCGGACCATTGGCTCGAAATGCTCGAGCGGCTGGGTGGCATACACCCTCCCGTTGTTATTGTTGGCACGGAGCGCGCGTAGCGTATGCAGGTCCATGCGCGGAGCCGACAGGCCAATCGGCGGTAAACCTGATGGACAACCTTGGAACAGCGGGCGATGACCGCTACAGCCACCGCCCGTCAATCGTTACTTGATGTACCAACCCCATGGCTCATCACTTACGTAAGAAGTGACTTGCTTGGTTTCAAGGTAATTGTCCAGCCCCCACTTACCAAGCTCCCGGCCAATGCCCGATTGCTTGTAGCCACCCCACGGCGCCTCGGTGAAGGTGGGCTGCGAGCAGTTGATCCAGACAATACCTGCCCGCAACGCATTACTGACTCTCGCGGAACGCGCTTCATCGCGCGTCATCACCGCGGCCGCCAGGCCATAGCGGCTGTCGTTGGCTACAGTCACCGCTTCGGCTTCGGTTGCAAACGGACGAACACAGACCACAGGGCCGAAGATCTCTTCGTTCCAGACCTGCGAGTCGAGCGCCATGTCGACCAGTACCGTGGGCTGGTAGTAGAAGCCCCGGACTTTGCCTGCAGGGCGCTCACCTCCCGCGACCACTCGCGCTCCGGCAGTCTTGGCCTGCTCGACGGCAGCGCACACCTGATCGTACTGGGCCTTGGACACCAGAGGCCCGAGCAGCACGCCTTCATCCAGCCCGTTGCCAATGGTGATCTTGCGCGCCTCGGTAGCCAGCCGTTCCAGCAGTCTGGGGTACAGGGTGTCCTGAACCAGAACGCGCGAGGTCGCGGAGCAGACCTGCCCCTGGTTCCAGAAAATGCCGAACATGATCCACTCGACAGCCGCTTCAAGGTCGGCATCGTCGAAGACGATGAGCGGACTCTTGCCGCCAAGTTCCAGGCTGACGCGTTTGATGTCCTTCGCCGCCTCGGCCATGATGCGCGAACCCACGGGGCCGGAGCCTGTGAAGGCCAGCTTGTCCACTTCGGGGTGCACCACGATAGCCTGCCCCGCCACGGAGCCGGAACCGGTGAGGATGTTCAGCACCCCTGGCGGCAGTTGCGCCTGGTGCGCGATGGCGCCGAGTTCAAGGGCAGACAGCGAGGTGATTTCCGCAGGCTTGAGCACCACGGTGCAACCCGCCGCTAGAGCCGGGGCGACTTTCCAGGCCGCCATCAACAGCGGGTAGTTCCACGGAACGATTGCCCCGACCACGCCCAGCGGTTCGCGGCGCACTCTGCAGCGAAAACGCTCGTCCGACACTTCCAGGGCGACATCGCTGTCGTCCAGCTCCTCGGCAAGGCCGGCGTAGTAGTCAAAGCAACCTGCCGCGTCGCCGATGTCCCAGCGTGCCTCGGGCAGCGGCTTGCCATTGTCCTTTACCTCGATGACGGACAGCTCTTCAAGACGTTCACGAATCAACTGGGCGATGCGGCGCAGGTAGACGGCACGCTGTTTGCCAGTGGTCTGCGACCAGCCATCCTTGTCAAAGGCGCGGCGGGCAGCCAGAACGGCCTGGTCCACGTCTTTTTCCGAGGCATGCGCAATGGTCTGGATCACCTCTTCGGTGGCAGGATTGATGACATTCGCCGTCTTGCCGGTTGCCGGCTCGACCCATTGGCCATCGATGTAGAGTTTGCTTTGCATGATGTCTGTGATCCTTCAGATAGTCAGTTCAAATAGCAGCCCGCTCCACGCGGATCATTGGTGCAGATATTTGGCAGGGATCGTGCCTCTGCAGACGCGGTCGATGATCACCGCCAGAATGACGATTGCCAGGCTCGCGCGAATGCCCAGTCCGAATTCCATTCGGGTCAGGCCACGGGTCACTTCCGAGCCCAGACCGCCCGCCCCTACCAGCCCCGCC
>NZ_DATELE010000070.1:0-4054 GCF_035277045.1 Pseudomonas sp.
GGTCGCCAGGCTGAATGCCCATTGCTTGCAGCGCGTGTTGCAAGCCTGCGACGTGGGCAGCCAGTTCGGCGTGACTGAGCACCTGGCGGCCGCCGTCCTCGCTCACGGCGATCAGCGCCGGGCGTTGGTCTCGGCGGCGCAGCAGGTGTTCGGCAAAGTTCAGGGTGGCGCCGCTGAACCAGTGCGTATCGGTCATCTGGGCGCCTTCGTCGAGCACCTGGTTGGCGGCTGTGTGCCAGCGCACCTGAAAGTACTCGGCCAGGGACTGCCAGAACGCGGCACGCTGCTCGATGCTCCAACGGTGCAGGGCTGCATAGTCGTCGAGCTGCACGTTGAAGCGCAGGCTGACCCAGCGACGAAACGCCTCCATGCGGCTTGCCTCGATTTGTGCCGCCGATGGGCGCCAAAGCACATCGTTCATGCCGCGTTCTCCTGTTGTTTTAGTGCACTCTAGCCTGTCACTGGGCCAGCCACCCGCCATCGACGTTCCAGGCGGCCCCCCGTACCTGGCTGCCGGCCTCGCTGCACAGGAACAGCACCAGCTCGCCCAGGTGCTCCGGGGTGACGAACGCCCGCGAGGGTTGCTTCTCGGCAAGCAGGTCATGCTGGGCCTGTTGTGGATCGACGCCCGCGGCGGCGCGGTCGTCGATCTGTTTCTGTACCAGCGGCGTGAGCACCCAGCCTGGACAGATGGCGTTGCAGGTGATGTTGCTGGTGGCGGTCTCAAGGCCGATCACCTTGGTAAGCCCGATCACTCCGTGCTTGGCGGCCACGTAGGCGGCCTTGCCGGTCGAACCCACCAGCCCGTGCACCGAGGCAATGTTGATGATGCGCCCCCAGTCGCGCGCGCGCATGCCAGGCAGTACCAGCCGACTGCCATGGAACACGGCGGAGAGGTTGAGAGCGATGATCCTGTCCCAGGCGTCCACCGGAAACTGCTCCACCGGCGCGACGTGCTGTATGCCTGCGTTGTTGACGAGGATATCGACCGCGCCGAAATGCTCCTCGGCATACGCGAACAGCGCCTCGATCTGCGCCACCTCACTGAGGTCGGCCGGGTGATGGGCGACACCGCCGCCCAGGCATCGAAGCTCATCGATGGCACCTTGCGCATCGCCAAAGCCATTGAGCACGATATTGGCCCCGGCCTTGGCCAGCACCCTGGCGATGCCCAGGCCGATACCACTGGTGGAACCGGTGACTACCGCTGTCTTGCCTTGCAGACTCATGGATGCCTCCTTGGATGTACCACTGACAGTCAAGCACCTAGGCGCGCGGATCGAAAGCCTCGCGCAGGGCATCGCCGATGAAGACCAGCAACGAGAGGATCAGCGCCAGGGCGAAAAAGGCGGTGAACCCGAGCCAGGGCGCCTGCAGGTGCTGCTTGCCCTGGGTGACCAGCTCGCCCAGCGAGGCGCTGCCGGCCGGCATGCCGAAGCCCAGGAAGTCCAAGGCCGTGAGGGTGGTGATAGCGCCGGTGAGCATGAACGGCACCAGCGTCAGGGTCGCGTTCATCGCGTTGGGCAGGATATGCCGCAGGATCACCTGGCTGTCCGGCAGGCCCAGCGCCCGTGCGGCCTTCACGTACTCCAGGTTGCGCCCACGGAGGAACTCGGCCCGCACCACGTCCACCAGGGTCAGCCACGAGAACAGCGCCATGATCCCCAGCAGCCACCAGAAATCGGGCTCGACAAAACCGCTCAGGATGATCAGCAGGTAGAGCACCGGCAAGCCGGACCAGACTTCCAGCAGCCGCTGGCCGATCAGGTCGACCCAGCCGCCGTGATAGCCCTGCAGCGCGCCTGCGGCAATGCCGATGAGCACGCTGATGATCGTCAGCGTGAAGGCGAACAGCAACGACACCCGGGTGCCATACAGCACCCGCGCCAGCACGTCGCGGCCCTGGTCGTCGGTGCCCAGCCAGTTGACCATCGAGGGCGGGCTTGGGCTGGGGACCTGCAAGTCGTAGTTGGGGGTGTCGGCGCTGAACGGGATCGGCGCGAACAGCATCCAGCCGCCCTGGCCCTCGATCAACTTGCGTACATACTGGCTGCGGTAGTCCGGCTGGAACGGCAATTGTCCGCCAAACTCCTGTTCGGTATGACGCTTGAGCGCCGGCATGTACAGTTCGCCCTTGTAGCCGAGCAGCAGCGGCTTGTCGTTCGCCACCAGCTCCGCGCCAAGGCTCAGCAGCAACAGCGCGCCGAAGAGCCACAGCGAGACCCAGCCCAGGCGGTTGCGGCGAAAACGTAGCAAGCGACGGCGCGAAAGGGGCGACAGCATCAGTGCGCCCTCGTGCTGAAATCGATGCGTGGGTCGAGCACGGTGTAGCAGAGATCGCCGATCAGGCGGATCAGCAGGCCGGCCAGGGTGAAGATGAAGAGCGTGCCGAACACCACCGGATAGTCCCGCGATACCGCGGCCTCGTAGCTCATGCGCCCGAGCCCGTCGAGGGAGAAGATCACCTCGATCAGCAACGAGCCTGCGAAGAACACCGTGATCAGTGCCTGAGGGACCCCTGCGACCACCAGCAACATGGCGTTGCGCAGCACGTGGCCGTAGAGCACACGGCGCTCGCTCAGTCCTTTGGCGCGTGCGGTGACCACGTACTGGCGGGCGATCTCGTCGAGAAAGGCGTTCTTGGTCAGCAGGGTCAGTGTGGCGAAACCGCCGATCACCAACGCGCTGACCGGCAATACCAAATGCCAGAAATAGTCCGCGACCTTGCCCAGCAGGCTGAGCTGCTCGAAGTCGTCCGACACCAGCCCGCGCACGGGGAACCAGTTCAGCGAGGTTCCGCCGGCGAACAGCACGATCAGCAGCAAGGCGAACAGGAACGAGGGCAGGGCATAGCCCACGATGATCAGGGCGCTGCTCCAGGCATCGAACCGGCTGCCGTGGCGCACCGCCTTGCGGATCCCCAGCGGGATGGACACCAGGTAGGTGATCAGCGTCGCCCACAAGCCCAGCGAAACTGTCACGGGCAATTTTTCAAGGATCAGGTCGGTGACCTTGGCGCCGCGGAAGAAGCTGCTGCCAAAATCCAGCCGGGCGTACTGGCCAAGCATCAGCCACAGGCGTTCGGGCGCGCTCTTGTCGAAGCCGTACTGGTGCTTGATCTCTTCGATCAGCTTGGGGTCCAGCCCGCGGCTCGAGCGCGATTCGCCGTGCAGTACTTCGGTTCGCGCGCCCGGCGCGGCGCCGCCCAACCCTTGCAGCCGGGCGACGGCCTGCTCGACAGGGCCGCCGGGCGCGGCCTGGACGATGGCGAAGTTGACCAGCAGAATGGCCAGCAAGGTGGGGATGATCAGCAACAGCCGGCGCAGGATGTAGGCGGTCATGGCGTGTCCTTGAGACGTTCGGCCATCTGCGCGTTGGTCAGCGCGGTGGGACTGACCTCCCACCAGGTGTCCAGGCCCTCGTCATAGGCGGCCTGGACCTTGGGCAAGCCGAAACGGTTCCACCAGGCGGTGGAGCTGCCGGGCGGGTAGTAGTTGGGTATCCAGTAGTAGTTCCATTGCAGCACCCGGTCCAGGGCGTGGGCGTGGCGCTGCATGTCGGCCTGGCTGTTGGCGCGCACCAGGCCCTCGATCAAGGTGTCCACGGCGGGGTCCTTGAGCACCATCAGGTTGTTCGAGCCGGGGTCGTTGGCCGCTGCCGAGCCAAAGTAGTTGTACAGCTCGGTGCCTGGCGACAGGGTCACGGGGTAGCCCGTGACCACCATGTCGTAGTCCCGGTTCATGAGCCGGTTGACGTATTGGGCGGAGTCGACGTTGCGGATCTGCAAGGTGACGCCGATCTGCGCCAGGTTGCGCTTCCAGGGCAGCAGCAGGCGCTCAAGGCCCGACTGACCGTTGAGGAAGGTGAAGGTCAGGGGCTCGCCCTGGGCGTTCACCAGCCGGTCGCCCTCAGGCTTCCAGCCCGCGGCCTGCAGCAAGGCCAGGGCCTGCAGCTGCTGCGTGCGGATGATCCCGGAGCCGTCGGTCGTGGGCGCCTTGAACACGTGGCTGAACACTTCGTCGGGCACCTGGCCGCGCAGGGGGTCGAGCAGCTT
>NZ_DATELE010000071.1:0-3160 GCF_035277045.1 Pseudomonas sp.
TGCAGGCCTTCACGCACGATGCGCAGGCCCTCGAGTTTCGGACCCAGCTCCACGGCGCGGTAGGCGGCCTTGTTGTCCTGGTCCATCACCAGCACGAACTTCTTGCCAAGGTCGGTGCCGACGGCCTCGTCGTTGATCAGCATGGCCGAGTAGGTGGCGCTGCCGACCAGCTTCAGGCGGGCATACAGGCCCGGGGTGAACTGCCCGTCGCGGTTGTCGAACACGGCGCGGCCGCGGATGGTGCCGGTGCGTGGGTTGACCTGGTTGTCGACGAAGTTCATCTGGCCCAGGTGCGGGTTGCCGCTTTCGTTGGACAGGCCCAGGTACACCGGGGTGCTCTGGCCGCGCTGGCCGTCGCGGGCGAGCTGGGTGTACTTGAGGTAGACGCGCTCGTCGGCGTCGAAGTAGGCGTAGACCTTGTCGGTGGAGACCACGCTGGTCAGCGGGGTGACATCGGCGGTGACGATGTTGCCCGCGGTGAACTGGGCGCGGCTGACGCGGCCGCTGATCGGTGCGGTGACGCGGGTGAAGCTCAGGTTCAGGCGCGCCAGGTCAAGCTGGGCCTGGATGGCCGCCACGCCGGCACGCGCTTCGGCGGCGGCGCTGCTGCGCGATTCGGCCAGTTCCGCCGAGATGGCGTTGCTGTCACGCAGGCGCTCGCCGCGACGCGCTTCATTGTCGCTGCGCACGGCGGTGGCGCGGGCTTGCTGGACTTGCGCCTCGAGGCGGCGGACCTCGGCCTGGAACGGGCGAGGATCGATCTGGAACAGCAGGTCGCCTTTCTTCACCTGGGCGCCCTCGGTGAAGGCCACCTGGTCGATCTGGCCCGAGACCCGTGGACGGACCTCGACGGTTTCGGGGGCTTCGAGACGGCCGGTGAACTCGTCCCACTCGTTGATGGGTTGTTCGATGACCTTGGCCACGGTGACCTTGGGTGCCGACGGGGCCTGCACCGCCTCCGGCGTGCGGCCACAGGCGCTGAGCACCACTACCGCGAGGGCAGCGAGTGGAAAGCGCAAGGGTTTGAGTGATTGTTCCATGGAGGAGTCCGCCAATATGAAGAGAGTGGACGGATTCTGGCGGCCGCGCGCGATGGGCACGAATCGAACGAGGCGAAGGTTATTATCATCGGGAATGATGGGTGGGGGGTGTTGCCATCAATATGGATGGCGGAGCCGGACATTGTGTGGTGCCGGCCTTGTGCCGGGGGGCAGGATGGCCGGGTTGTAGGGGGAGGGGGAGGGGACATCGGGTAGGGTCAGTGGACTCTGTGGTACCCATGCGATTTTGGGGCCGCTTTGCGGCCCAATCGCGACACAAGGCACGCTCCCACAGGGCCCGGCGATGCCGGGCCGGGGACTGTAATTACCTTGGGTGGAAGACAGTTGCTCCAACGCCCGCTGCGCTGAGCGGGGCGTCCAACCGAGCTGGCCGTGCCAGCTCTTGTGGGAGCAGGCCTCGTGTCGCGATCGAGGGCGTAGCCCTCGCCGGGGCGCAGAACCACAAGGTTGTGCGATGCCGGCAGGGGACACAGACAGTCGCTCCCTCCCTCCCTCAGCGCCCGACGATGCCGTGAGTACCTCGATAGACCTCAGTTGGTCCCCCAAGACCGGGCAGCGCCGGGCACACAAAGGACGGGCTGCGCAGTATCAGCCAATCACCTTGAACCCGTGCGTCCCATCACGCCCCAGCTGTTCCACCAACCCGAACTCCCAGTCCAGATACGCCTGCATCGCTTCACGCGGGCTGTCGGTGCCTTCATATGGCCGGCGATACCGGTCGGTACGCGGTACCGCCAGGTGCGTTTCGCCGCTCTCCAGCGGCAGGTCGGCGGCGATCCAGCGGGCGGTGCCGCCTTCGAGCACGTGCACCGGCTTGCCGGTCAGGGCCTGCAGGTCGACAGCGGCAAAGCGGGCCAGCAGGCTGCTGCCACAGGTGACGACGTAGCGCTCGGCCACCGGCAGCTTCTCCAGCGCCTGGGGCAGCTGGGCGCGGAGGGCCCAGTGGGCTCCAGGTATATGACGCTTGACGTAGTTGGCACTGGTGGTGAAGTCGAGCAGCACGGTGCCGCTGTCCTGCAGCCACTGGCCAAGTTGCTCGTTGCCGATGTTCGCTACCTGCGGCAGCGCAGGCAGGGGCACCGGCCACTCGCCGGTTTCAGCGAAGTCGCTCGGCGCGAGACCGTCGAGCACGGCCACTTCCCAGCCCAGCTGCGCCAGCCACGAGGCGCTCATGTTGGCACGCACGCCATCGCTGTCCACCAGCACGATCCGCGCCCCGCGCACGCTGGCGACGTGGTCGGTTTCCTGGACCAGCTGGCCGCCAGGGGTCGAGCGGCTGCCTGGCAGGTGCCCTGCGACGTATTCCTCCGGGGTGCGCACATCGAACAGGTAAGTGGTGCGGCGGGTTTCTGCCTGCCAGGCGGATAGGCCTTGCTTGTCCAGCCGCAAGACGCCGGCTCGATCCGCCACGGCGCGGGCGTTGCTGGCGGCGGAGGCACGGGTGGTTTCGCTCACGGCGTCGAACTGGCGGTCCTGGCCGTGGGCCAGTTGCTGCCCGGCCAGGGTCCAGCCGATGGTGCCGTTGCGCAGGGCGGCCACAGGGTTGGGTATACCGGCATTCACCAGCGACTGGGTGCCGATGATGCTGCGGGTGCGGCCGGCGCAGTTGACGATGACCTGGGTCTGGGGGTTCGGCGCCAGTTCGGCGACCCGCAACACCAGCTCGGCACCAGGCACGCTGATGCCCCCCGGAATGCTCATGGTCTGGTATTCGTCGAAGCGGCGCGCGTCCAGCACGACCACGTCGGCCTTCGCGTCGATCAGCGCCTGCACTTGCTGCGCGGACAGCGATGGCGTATGGCGCTCGGCCTCGACCCATTCGCCGAACGACTTGCTCGGCACATTCACGTCGATGAACAGCTCGCCGCCCGCGGCGCGCCAGCCCGCGAGGCCGCCGTCGAGCAGCCGCACGTCGGTATAGCCGAGCTGCGCGAGCTTCTCGGCCGCGCGCGGCGCGAGATCCTCGCCGCCGGCGTCGCCGAACACGACGATCGGCGTGTCGCGGCGCGGAATGCGCGTCCACGCGTCGAGTTCGAGCTTCGACAGCGGGAAGTTGGCGGCCCACAGCGGATGGCCCTGCGCATAGGGGTCTTCCTCGC
>NZ_DATELE010000072.1:0-2255 GCF_035277045.1 Pseudomonas sp.
GATGCCTGGTCCACCTGGGATCCGTACACTACCATCGCCATCACCCAGAACGGCGCACGGGTACTGCGTCGCGGCGACGACCTGCTGACCAATCATGGGTACTTGGCGGCCACCTCCAGGGCCATTCAAGACAAACGCCCGCAGCTGGAAGACTTCGTCAAGCGCGTCGAACGCGCCTACCGCTGGGCCAACGGCCATCCGCGCGAATACGCCCAGGCCCAGGCCAAGGTCACCGGCTTGCCGCTGGAGGTGCACCTGGCCTCGACCAGCAACACCGACTTCCAGCGGGTGGAGATCACCGACGCGGTGATCGCCGGCCTGCAGCAGACCGCCGATATCTACCGCGAGGAAGGCGTCCTTTCCCGGCCAGTGGACGTGTCCGACGGCTTCGACAAGCGCTTCAACGCCGCCCGGGCCCAGACGGCCGAGGTGCTGCCCGCGGCGGCAGCGAAGCAGGCAGCGCGTTGACGCCTGCCTGAAACAAACCCCTGCACCGCCTGCGCGGCGGTGCTGATGAGCCTGGTGGTACCTCACATTCCGAAACAGGATGCGGCCTTGATGCAATCGCACAGATTCACTCGCTCCGAAAAAAGCCTCCCCTTCGCCCTGTCGCTGCTGTGCCTGGCTTTGCCGGGCGAGGGCTGGGCCGCGGAGCAGGACACACTGCTGGACACCGTGTCGGTGATTTCAACCGGCAGCCGTGGCAACACCCTCACCGTGGCCGAAAGCCCCTCGCCGATCGACATCATCAGCGGCGATCAGATACGCAAGACCGGCAAGGCCAGCCTGCGCGAAGCCCTCGGGCGCATCGTGCCCTCGTTCAGCGCCCCCGCCCAGGCAGGCGGCGGCACCTCGTCCTCGGTACGCCCGGTGTCGATACGCGGCCTGAGCGGCGACCACCTGTTGGTGCTGGTCAACGGCAAGCGCCGCCACAACACCGCCGTCTACAACAACTTCGCGCGCATCGCCAGCGGCAGCGTGCCGGTGGACCTGGACCTGATCCCGACGTCCGCCATCGAGCGCATCGAACTGCTGCGCGACGGTGCCTCGGCGCAGTACGGCTCGGATGCCATCGCGGGCGTGCTCAACATCATTCTCAAGAGCCAGGACAACGGCGGCAGCGCCAGCGTCACCGTGGGCCAGCAGGAGGACAAGCCGGGCGATCTGACTCAGGCCGGCCTGAATAGCGGCTTCGCGCTCGGCGCCAACGGCGGGTTCCTCAACACCTCGCTGGACATCCGCCTGCAAGGCCCCTCCTACGCCGCGGGCGACGCCGAGGGGCCGTGGTACTACCCGGTGCTCGGGGGTGCCTCGGTACCCTTCGGCACCGCGGGGGCCCAGGCGGACCCGCGTGAAGGCTCGGTCGACCGCTTGCTGGAGAAAGGCTACGGCCGCTCCAACCGCGACAAGGTCTACAACTTCGCTTACAACGCCGAGCTGCCGATCCACGACGACCTGTCGCTGTATTCGTTCTCGACCTACAGCGACCGCACCATCGTCGACACCCGCGGCAGCTTTCGCGCCACCAGCGTGTCGTCGATCCCCGAGATCTTCCCGAATGGCTTTCACGCCCAGCGCCTGATCGACGAGCGCGACTTCCAGGTGGCCTTTGGCGGCAAGGGTGATGTCGCAGGCTGGGGCTACGACCTGAGCACCACCTACGCCAAGGATGACGTGCGCCTGGGCGCGCAGAACACCCTCAACTCGTCCCTTGGACCCAGCAGCGGCACGTCCTTCTACCTGGGCGCGCTGGAGTTCGAGCAATGGACCAGCAACCTCGACTTCACCCGCCCCTTCGACATCGGCCTGCCCAAGCCGCTGCAGCTTTCGGCGGGCATCGAGCACCGCTGGGAAAAGTACCTGCAGACCGAGGGCGAGCCCGACTCCTACCGTGACGGCGGCTATGTCTACCCCGCCGGACACCCCCGCGCCGGGCAGCGGCCCACGGCAGGGCTGCAGTCGTTCACCGGCACCTCGGTGGCCGATGCCGGCAGCCTGGACCGCGACAGCTACGCGTTCTATATCGATGCGGGGACCAACCTGACCGAGCGTCTGTATACCAGCGCGGCGTTTCGCTTCGAGCATTACGACGACAGCTCTGGCAATACCGCCAGCGGCAAGCTCTCGACCCGTTACGAGCTGGCCCCGGGACTGGCCTTGCGCGGGACCTTGAACACTGGTTTTCGCGCCCCCTCGCTGGCCCAGCAGACCTTCTCGGTGACCCAGAACACCAGCGTGCGCCTGGCCGACGGCAG
>NZ_DATELE010000073.1:0-4859 GCF_035277045.1 Pseudomonas sp.
CTGGTGGCCGAGGCAGGCCTGTCGCGCGCCTCGATCTTCGACTCCTGGCGCCATGACATGATCAAGACAGTGATCATTTTGCTGTTGCTGCTTGTCGGGCTGTCCAGTTTCGGCCTGGTGGTGTTGCGCCAGGTGCGCGAACGCATGGCCATCGAGCAGGCCTTGCATCGCGCCCACCGAACCCTCAAGGACCTGGCGATGACCGACAGCCTGACTGGCCTGGGTAATCGCCGGCGCCTGGACGGCATTCTGGAGCAGGAGATCCGCCGGGCGCGCCGGCAGGACTATCCCGTTGCGTTGGTGATGATGGACCTGGACTATTTCAAGCTCTACAACGACACCTATGGCCATCCGGCGGGTGACCGGTGCCTGCGCCGCGTGGGCGAGCTGCTCGCGGGCGCGTTGAAGCGGCCGGGCGACCTGGCGGTACGCTACGGTGGCGAGGAATTCACGCTGTTCTTGCCCGCGACCGACGGCGATGGCGCAGCAGCCATCGTCGACGAGGTGTTGCAGGCGCTGCGCCGGGCGTCCATCGAGCATGCGAAGAGCCCATCGGGCGTCGTCTCCGCCAGTGCAGGCGTGGCAGTGGTGCGTCCCGCCTTGCGCGACGTCACCCCTGAAAGCCTGATGGCCAGCGCCGATGGAGCGCTGTACCGTGCCAAGCGGGAGGGGCGCGACCGCATCTGCCTGGTCGAGCTGGGCCCGGCGGACGGTCATGTGGCCGAGTCGCAGGCCTAGTCCGCCGCCACCGATTGCAACTGCCAGCGGACCGCGCTCACACCTTTCTCCAGGCTGACCCGGCCGACCAGCCGCTCCAGCTGGCTCGCCGCTTCCGGGTTGCCCAGCAGCTCGGCGCGTACTTCAAGGCGGGTGGTATCCGTCAGATCCTCGCTGTGCAGTGATTGCAGACGCAGGCCGGGATCGCTGAGGTTTTGCAGCATCAGGCTGCGTACCTGGATCTCATCCTCGGCGCGGCAGACGATGCGCACCTCGAAGCGCTGCTCGACTTCCGTGGCGGGGACAACCTGTTGGTGATCCAGACGCTGGGCGATATCGCGCAGCAGGATATTGGCGCACAGCACCACCAGACTGCCCAGTGCCGCTTCGAGCAACAGCCCCAGGCTGCAGAGGATGCCGATGGCAGCAGTACACCAGAGCGTGGCGGCGGTGTTCAGACCGCGGACGTTGAAACCGTCGCGCATGATCACGCCGCCTCCCAGAAAGCCGATGCCCGACACCACGTAGGCCGCGATGCGTGAAGCGTCGGAGGGCTGCATGCCGGGGACCGCCTGGGTCATGAGCACGAACAGGCAGGCGCCGGTGCTGACCAGCGCGTTGGTGCGAAGGCCGGTGAGGCGTTGACGCAGTTGACGCTCGGCGCCGATCAGGGCCCCCAGCGCGAGGGCGATGCTGACGCGCAGCAAGAATACTTTCCAATCCATAGCAAACCTCTTCCACGGGCCAAGGCCCGGACGAACGCCGTCGATGCGCGGCGTGGCTGATCAAAACGGGAATGCGCAGGGCCACGCGGTCAGGTGCCGCTGGGGCAGGGACCGGGAAGAGAGAAGGGGGCTTCAGCCCAGAGGGCTGGAAATGACCACCGTCTACCAGATGCGGCGAGACAGTGGCAGGGAACTGCCGGACTAGCTCGCCGTGTGAACCTGTCGCAATCGACTGGGGCTACCGTCCAATGCAGGACTCCTTTGATGAGGTGCGGAAATGCGTCGCGAAAGGTACTCGCGCGGCAGAACACGGTCAAGCGCAGAAATGTGACAAGAAAACTTGCACATGACCTCGTTTTCATGAAAAAGGCGTGCCCAGATGATAGGCTTGCGCCTCCCTGAAAAATCCCCCGGACGCGCTACATGCTGTTCAATCTTGCCGTGCTGGTCGGCACCCTGGTGGCCATGGAAGGCGTGGGCACCCTGACCCACAAGCACATCATGCATGGCTGGGGCTGGTGGCTGCATCGCTCGCACCATGAACCGCACCTGGGCATGCTGGAAACCAATGATGTCTACCTGGTTGCCCTGGCGCTGATCGCCTGCGCGCTGGTGGCGGCCGGCAAGGCCGGGCATGCGCCGCTGCAGTGGGTCGGGGCGGGTGTGGCGAGCTACGGGGTGCTCTACGTGCTGGCCCATGACTGCTTTTTCCACCGTCACTGGCCGAGCAGGCCGCGGCCGGGCCTGCGCTACCTCAAGCGGCTGCACCGCGCGCACCGCCTGCACCATGCCGTGAAGGGCCGCGACGCCAGCGTGTCTTTCGGCTTCTTCTACGCGCCGCCGCTGCGCGTGCTCAAGCGCCAGCTGCGGGCGAGGCGGCGTGTCTGACCTGCCTCAGTTGGCTGTTTCGCCGTCACGGGCGCCGTCAGCCGCGGCATGGCCACGGCTGACCCACCAGCCGAACGCCGCCGCGGTGAAGAACATGATCAGGCTGTAGATGGCGGCCGGCACGGCCATGGTCGCGTTGTTGAGCAGGCTCGGGCTGAGCGCCAGGGCGATGGCCAGGGTGCCGTTGTGAATGCCGATTTCCATGCCGATGGCGATGGCCTGGCGGCGCGGAATGCGCAGGATGCGCGGCACGCAGTAGCCAACGCCCAGGCTCAGCACGTTGAACAGCAGCGCGGCGCCGCCTACCAGCGGGGCGTACTCGAGCACCGTGCCCCAGTCCTTGACCAATGCCAGGACGATGGTGAAGGCCAGGAACAGCGCCGCCACCAGCTTCATCGGCCGTTCCATGCGCGCCGCGAACCCTGGCGCGTAGCGGCGGATCAGCATGCCCAGGGCCACCGGCAGCAGGACGATGGCGAATACCTGCAGCACCTTGGCGAATTGCAGGGGGATGGCCTGGTCCGACGCCATGAACCAGCCTAGGGACAGGTTCACCAGCAGCGGCATGGTCAGGATGGCGATCAGCGAGTTGACTGCCGTGAGCGTGATGTTCAGTGCCACGTCACCGTGGGCCAGGTGGCTGAACAGGTTGGCCGTGGTGCCGCCGGGCGAGGCCGCCAGCAGCATCAGGCCAACGGCCAGCGCGGGCGCCAGGCCGAAGCCGTTGGCGATCAGGAAACAGATGAAGGGCAGCAGCAGGATCTGGCACGCCAGGCCGATGACCACTGGCTTGGGGTACTTCACGACGCGAGCGAAGTCCGCCAGGGTGAGGGACAGCCCAAGGCCCAGCATGATGATGCCCAATGCGAGGGGCAGGAAGGCGGAGAGCAGGGGGGAAGCGGTCATCTGGGCAGTCCTTTGGCGGGTGGTCGTGGACGGATTCAAGCGGGAAGTGGCACAAGGCTAGTTCAGGCTTGAAGGTTTCACCGCTCGGGGAGCATGCTTTGTCAGCACCGGCCTTTTCGCTGGCAAGCCAGCTCCCACAGGTTGCCGCCGCCTTTGTGAGCAACACCGTGCCTGTGGGAGCTGACTTGCCAGCGAAGAGGCCGGTACGGGCACTGAAAATCCGAAAATATTCAGAAACAGAAATCCATGCCCACACCCCCCACACCGGCTAGCCTGAAAAGTTTCCAGATTGTTACGGGAGCTTTCCTATGTATGGACGTCGCGATGTCCTACGCGCCGGGGCGGCATTGGGCCTGCTGGCCGCCAGTCCCGTGCTGCGCGCCGAATCGCCCTCGGGCCTGCTCACCCGCAAGATCCCATCCACCGGCGAAGCACTGCCGGTCATCGGCGCGGGTACCTCGGGCAGCTTCGAGGTCGAAGCGGGCTCCAGCCAGTACCAGCAGCTCAAAGAGGTACTTTCCGTGTTCTTCCGCGGCGGCGGCAAGGTGATCGACACCTCGCCCAACTACGGCGGCGCCGACGCCATACTCGGGCAGCTGCTCGAAGAGGGCGGCTGGCACCGGCAGTGCTTCATCGCGACCAAGATCGCCGCCGACAGCAAGGACGCCGCCGCCTCCCAATGGGCCGACAGCCTCAAGAGCCTGCGCACTGACAAAGTCGACCTGCTGCAAATCCACAACCTGCGCGACTGGCAGCGCCAGTTGCCCTACGCGCAGGAGCTGAAAAAGCAAGGCAAGACACGCTACGTGGGCATCACCCATTACCTGGCCAGCGGTCAGGGCGCGGTCGCCGATATCCTGCGCGAGCATCCGCTGGACTTCATCCAGATCAACTATTCGGTGAACGCCCCCGATGCCGCCCGCGAACTGCTGCCGTTGGCCGCCGACAAGGGCGTCGCGGTGCTGATCAACCGGGCCTTCGACGACGGCCGGTTGTTCTCCCGGATCAAGGACCAGCCATTGCCAGGCTGGGCCGCTGAAGCCGGTATCGGCAGCTGGGCGCAGCTGTTCCTCAAGTTCGCCATCAGCCACCCCGCCGTGACGACCGTCATTCCGGCCACCGGGCGCCCCGACCGGCAGTTGGACCAGCTCAAGGCCGGCGCAGGCCCCCTGCTGAGCGAAGCGCAGCAAAAAGCGCTGATCCAGCAGTTCGCCTGAACCCATGACGAGCTGGAAGCAGCGCCTGGGCCAAGGCATCAATCTGCAGCAGGGCGAGTGGCCCGCCGTGGCAGGTGGTCTTGCGCTGTTCTATCTGCTGTTCACCGGGTATTTCATGCTGCGCCCGGTGCGCGAGACCATGGGCGTGGCGGGCGGTGTCGACAATTTGCAATGGCTGTTCACCGGCACCTTCGTCGTTACTCTCATCTGTCTGCCGCTATTCGGCTGGTTGGCGTCCAGGGTCCGGCGTCGGCGTATCCTGCCGTGGACCTATGGTTTTTTTGCCAGCAACCTGCTGCTGTTCGCCGTGCTGTTCTTCCGGGCCGCGGATGACCTGTGGACCGCGCGTGCCTTCTATATATGGCTCTCGGTGTTCAACCTGCTGACCATTTCCCTGGCCTGGAGC
>NZ_DATELE010000074.1:0-8058 GCF_035277045.1 Pseudomonas sp.
CGCTGGAGGTCGCCGCGACCCTGCGCGCCAGCCCGTGGGACACCTTCGTTCATGTGGTATTGCCCCTGGCCCGGCCAGGTTTTGTCACCGCCAGCATCCTGGGCTTTGCCCACACCGTGGGTGAGTTCGGGGTAGTGCTGATGATCGGTGGCAATATCCCGGACAAGACCCGCGTGGTGTCAGTGCAGATCTTCGACCACGTCGAGGCCATGGCCTATCCGCAAGCGCACTGGCTGGCAGGCGCGATGCTGGTGTTCTCCTTCCTGGTGCTGCTGGTGCTGTATGCCGGTCGTCGCCCAAAGGCGGGCTGGAGCTAAGCATGGACAATACGATAACCGCCCGGCTGACCCTGGGACGCGACGCCTTCACCCTGGACGTCGACCTGCAACTGCCGGGCCGCGGCATCAGTGCGCTGTTCGGCCACTCGGGCTCGGGCAAGACGTCGTGCCTGCGCTGCCTGGCCGGTCTCGAACGCGCGGCCAGCGCCTACATCGAGGTCAACGGTGAGGTGTGGGAAGACTCCGCGCGTGGTTTCTTCATGCCCCCTCACCAGCGCCCGGTAGGCTATGTGTTCCAGGAGGCAAGCCTGTTCGCGCACCTGTCGGTACGCGGCAACCTGGAGTTCGGCTGGCGCCGGATCGCTCCGGGCGAACGCAAGATCAGCCTTGACCAGGCCTGCCAACTGCTCGGCATCGGCCACTTGCTCGAACGCCAGCCTGCCACGCTGTCCGGTGGCGAGGCGCAGCGCGTAGGCATTGCCCGGGCGCTGTTGAGCAGCCCGCGGCTGTTGCTGATGGATGAGCCGCTCGCCGCGCTGGACGGGCCACGCAAGCGCGAGATATTGCCCTACCTCGAGCGCCTGCATGCCGAGCTCGAGATCCCCGTTGTCTATGTAAGCCACGCCCAGGACGAGGTCGCACGCCTTGCCGACTACCTGGTGCTGCTCGAACAAGGCGCGGTCCAGGCCAGCGGGCCGATCGCCGACACCCTCGCCCGGCTGGACCTGCCATTGGCCGAAGGCGAGGACGCCGGCGTGGTCTTCGAGGTCACCGCGCGTGGCCACGATGCCCATTACCAGTTGCTCGACGTGCAACTGCCAGGCGATGGCCCGCGCCTGCGCATCGCCCACCCGGCCCAGGCCAGCGGCACACGGCTGCGGGTCAAGGTGCAGGCCCGCGATGTGAGCCTGAGCCTGACCGAGGATTGTGCCTCGAGCATCCTCAACCGCCTGCCGGTGCGGGTGCGCGAATTCCGCCCGGCCGAGAACGCCGCGCATGCGCTGGTCAGCCTGGAGGCTGGCGGCAATCTGTTGCTGGCACGCATCACCCGCTACTCAGCCGACCAGCTTGGCCTGCATCCCGGGCAAGCGCTGTGGGCGCAGATCAAGTCGGTGGCGCTGCTCGGTTGAAATCCGGCACCGTGGCGAAGCGCCGTGGTCCATTGAACAGATACCGGTCAATGGATCACGCCCATGCTCGAATGCCCTCTGCCCCAGACGCTGCACTATGTGGACGATACCCAGCCCGGCCTGACCCGGCGCCTCTGGCGCGGCCGCTTCATCTATCACGATGCCGAGGGCGAGCGCATCACGGACAAGGATACCCTGGCCCGCATCGCCGCCCTGGTGATCCCGCCGGCCTATACCGATGTCTGGATCTGCGCCGACCCGCAGGGCCACCTGCAGGCCACCGGGCGCGATGCGCGCGGGCGCAAGCAGTATCGCTACCACGTGCAGTGGCGCGAGCACCGCGACGAACACAAGTACGGGCGCATGCTCGCCTTCGCCAAGGTACTGCCCAAGCTGCGGCGCCAGGTGGATACCCATCTGTCCCGGCCTGGGCTGGACCGCGAAAAGGTCATGGCGCTGGTGGTCAGCCTGCTCGACAACACCCTGATCCGCATCGGCAATCGCCGCTACCTGCGCGACAACAAGTCCTATGGGCTCACCACGCTGCGCAACCGGCATGTCGAGGTCAAGGGCAGCACCATCCGCTTCAGCTTTCGCGGCAAACGTGGCGTGGAGCACAACGTGACCTTGCGCAACCGCAGGCTGGCCGGGATCGTCAAGCGCTGCCTCGACCTTCCCGGCCAGGAACTGTTCCAGTACCTGGACGAGCACGGCCAACGCCACAGCATCGGATCAAGCGACATCAACCTGTATCTGCAGACCTTGACCGGGGCCGACTTCACCGCGAAGGACTACCGCACCTGGGCCGGCAGCGCGTTGGCCCTGGACCTGTTGCGTCCCTTGACCTGGGAGCCGGAAACCGAGGCCAAGCGGCAAGTCTCGACGGCGGTGCGCGAGGTGGCCGCGCGCCTGGGCAATACACCCGCGGTCTGCCGACGCTGCTATATCCACCCGGCCGTGCTCGAACACTTTACCCTCGGCCAACTGGCAGCCCTGCCCCGGGCCCGGTCGCGCAAGGGGCTGGAGCCTGAAGAAGTGGCGCTCCTGCTGTTTTTGCAGCGCCTGCAGGCGGCGGTGGCCGATGATTGAAGACGTCTATACCTCTCATCATGCAGAGAAATTTCCCATATCACCCGAAGCCCCCTATCCTTGCCACCAGAGCACCTCCGCCGACAGCGCAAACACACTTCGCCCGTCGGCTCCTGCACCTAAAGACAGGCAACAGAATTTGCCTGCGGGGGAATTAATATCCGCCGAAAGCGTCTTTAATGATAAGGAAGAGGGACAGGCCAAGGGGCCCCGCTCCCGGCCGCGCGGCATAACCCCCGGGCGGCACTCTACATCACCAAGGAGAATTACATGCTGATACTCACCCGTAAGGTTGGCGAAAGCATCGTCATCGACGATGACATCAAAGTCACCATTTTGGGCGTTAAAGGGATGCAAGTGAGGATCGGCATCGATGCGCCAAAGGATGTCCAGGTCCACCGTGAGGAAATCTTCAAGCGTATCCAGGCGGGCAACCCGGCGCCGGAGAAAGGGGAAGACCAACACTGATCGCGACTGCTTCAAGCCGCACGGATGCGCTTGACCCGATTGCCCGCCGATGCGGGGACTTCTTTCCTGGCTTCAGGTGTCGAGCAGTTCATGCACCTTGGCGATCATCCTGTCCATGTCGAACGGTTTGTCGAACACCGCGTCGAACAACTGCGGATGGGTACGCCCCTGGCTGGCTTGCGCGCCGCTCATGAGGATCACCGGCAGATCCGTGAGCTGCAGTTCTTCGCGAATCGCCCTGACCAGCTCCTCGCCATTGAGCACCGGCATCATGTAGTCGGTGATCACCAGCTCCACGCGCTTTTCTTTCAAGGCCTCCAGGGCCTTGCGGCCGTTGCTGGCCTTCTCCACCAGGAAGCCGGCGTCTTCCAGGGCGAAACCCAGGATATCGGCGATCAGGTACTCGTCATCGACGATCAGGATCGTGTGCATCGTCCACTACCTATCATCAGCCCCCACCCGAGGGGATGGGCGTACCTGAAAGGACACCGCTGACCCCTGCAAAGCTTTGGCGAAGGGTAATGCCATTGTGACTGATGACGAACTCGTGCAGTTCCGGATCAAAGTCACTGTCGCGGACCTTCAGGACGGACAGCATGCGCTTGAGCCGAGCGTCGTGCTCGACGAAGCGCATCAGCAGCAGGTTGTCGACGATGCTCGAGAGATCGGGCGCGGGCGCGTTGATTTCCGAACCGAAGATGTCGCGCATCTCCCAGGTGAGCATCACGGTCACGCCACGGGCACGAAGCTCCCCGGTCAGGGCACAGAAGAACTCGTTGAGCCGGGCCGGATTGTTGGCCAGGCGGTTGAAGGCGCCCAGGCTGTCGAGCAGCACGCGCTTGATGCCTTGGGCCTGGACGATATCCAGAAGCCGCGCGCCGACCTGATCGAGCAAGCCTTTGGTAGTCGGTTGCCAGCACAGGTGCAGCAAGCCCTTGCGCTCTAGCGCCTTGAAGTCGTGGCCCAGGGCGCTGGCCTTCAGGCGAAGACGCTCAGGGGTTTCGTAGAAGCCGAAATGCAGCCCTGGCTCCGCCGCCGTGGCGGCTGCGAGGAAACCCAGGCCCAATGAGGTCTTGCCAATGCCCGAAGGCCCCATTACCAACGTGATGGCACCCTTCGGCAGGCCGCCCGCGAGCACCTGGTCAAGCGTTTCGGTGCCACTGGTGGTACGTGTCACGGTATCGGCGCCAGGATGGCTCGGCAGACTATAGAGCGACTCCAGCCGCGGAAACACCTGCAGCCCGGACTGGTCGATCTCGAATTCGTGCAGGCCCGCCAGGGCGCCGCTGCCACGCGTCTTGCGCAACTGGATCTGGCGCACCGCGCGGCTGCCGGCCAGCTGCTCGCTCAGCTCGATCACGCCGTCGACCATGGTGTGCTCCGGGCTACCCTCGTCGAGCCTCGAGCTGGTCAGCAGCAGGACGGTGCAGCCGGCAAAGGCGGCATGCCCTTGCAGCTCGGAGATGAACTTCTTGGTGTCGAGCGGGGTTTCAGCCCGCGAGCGAGCATTGAGCAGCCCGTCGACGATCAGCAGACTGGCCTGCTGGCGGGCGATTTCCTGACGCAGGATCTTCACCACCTCCCCCAGGCCATCCTGCTCCAGTGCATCGAACGCGCTGACGAACTGGATCTGGTTGCCGATCATGCCCTGGTCGAAGAACTCCAGGGTCGAGAGGTACTGGAACAATCGCTCGTGCGACTCGCTGAGCAGGGTTGCGACCAGCACCCGTCCCTGCTGCCTGACGTGGTTGCAGGCCAGCTGGTTGGCCAGGATCGTCTTGCCTGAGCCTGGATGGCCCTGGATGACATAGGAGGCGCCTGCGACAAGCCCACCCTTGAGCAGGTGGTCAAGCCCGGGAATCCCCGTGGCAAGACGCTTGAGTGATTCGACCATTGTCATTCACCGGTTGTGTGCAGGTTGTCGTCGTGCGCTTGCCAGACCGGCAGATAGAGGCTCATGCACGTTCCCTTGCCCACCTCGCTGGTCACGGCAATCGCTCCGTTGCTTTGCTTGGCAAAACCATAGACCTGGCTCAGCCCGAGCCCCGTGCCCTTGCCGAACGCCTTGGTGGTGAAAAATGGCTCGAAGATACGCGGCAGTACCTCCACCGGGATGCCATGCCCGGTATCGCGCACATCGAAGCGCACGAATCGTCCGTGCAGGTCGTCGACCTGGCCGTTCATCTCGCAGGCAACGACCTGAAGCATGATCCCCCCCTGCTCGCCAACGGCGTCACGGGCATTGAAGACGAGATTGAGCAGCACCATCTGCAGCTGTCCTGCGTCGGCCTTGATGGCAGGCAGGCCCGGCGCCAGCTCCTCGCGCACCTCGATACCCGCGGGCAGCGAATGGGCGACCAGCCCGAGCGTGGCCGCGATCAGTTCCCGAGGGTCGATTCGTGCGACTTCGAGGTGCTTGTGCCGGGCGAAGCTGAGCAACTGCCCGGTTAGCTCCGAGCCCCGCTCGCCAGCATCGAGGATGTGCTCGAGCAGGCGATCGATGCGCTGCGGGTCACGGCTGCCGCGCGCCAGCCTCGCCGAGCCGAGGATGATGGTCAGCAGGTTGTTGAAGTCATGCGCCAGGCCGCCGGTCAACTGCCCCAGGGCCTCTAGCTTCTGCGCCTGGAACAGCTGGGCGCGCATGGCATCAAGCTGCAAGGCCGAGTCGCGCCGGTCGGTGATGTCGCGGGTGACCTTGGCCAGGCCGATGACCTGACCGGTTTCGTCATGGATCACATCCATCGCCGCCAGCGCCCAGAACTGCGTGCCATCCTTGCGTCGGCGCCAGCCTTCGTCCTGCGCGACGCCCGTCCTCAAGGCAAGCTGGAGCAGCCGTTCGGGGCGACCGTCAGCGCAATCCTGTTCGGTGAAGAACAGCGAGAAGTGCCGGCCGATGACCTCTTCGGCACGGTAGCCCTTGATCCGCTGGGCGCCGGCATTCCAGGAGACGATGCGGCCGGTGGGGTCCAGCATGTAAATGGCATAATCGACCACCGACTGGACCAGCTGCTCGTAGCGTGTAGCGGCCATCACCGGAAGATCTGGGCAGTCTGTCGACACCATGGTGACTCCACAAGGCACTGCAGTATTGTAATGAGCCTAGACAATAGCGCTCGCGGACAACGCCTGGGAAGACAATCTTCAGTTTTGCCTCGTTCCCGCATCAATGAAGCTGCTGAACTTTCATCAGAGAACCGAAGGGTGGCCCAATGACAGCACGGTGTCAATTGACCATGGCGCGGCGCGCTCCACCCGATGTTGCAGGAGAGGACAATGTCATCCAACACCCGATTGCAAGACATGCAAGACGATTTGAACCGCACCGCCAGTGAGCTGGAAAAGCTGTCACGCGCGCTTGAAGGCCATGCCCGCTACCTGCAGCATACGGTGCACCGACACGACGCAGCGCCGGTGCGAAACTGTCAGGAGGGCCTGCAGACATGGGCAGCAGAGCTTCGTGAGCTGGCGCGGGGCATGAAACCCAAGGACTGACGCGGGTGGGGCTGGCGTTCGGAAATCGCCTGAGCCGCAAGGTGATCCGCAAAGCCACCCGCGCCCCCTTCTGGCGTCTAAACCGTTGATTCCCTCAAGCTTTTCGTGTCTAATCGCAGGCTTCACATCGCGCCCCGATGGTGAAATTGGTAGACACATCGCACTTAAAATGCGCCGCCGCAAGGTGTGCCGGTTCGAGTCCGGCTCGGGGCACCAACGCGTCAACGCACCTCCTGAAGCATCGGCCAGCACGGCCACCCTCCTCCTGACCTGCCTTTTTGCCGACCTCCCTTCCAGAACTCCCGCGTGCAGCTAGAGTGGAACATAACCCCGTCCACTGGGAATGCCGCCATGCGCTACAGCCTGCTCGAAGGTCAACGCGACGTCATCATTCTGGTTGCCCGCGTGCTACTGATGATCCTCTTTGTCTCCGCCGGATGGGGGAAGCTCACCGCGTTCGAAGGCACGGTGGGCTACATGGCCTCGTTAGGGGCTCCCGCCCCCACGCTCGCAGCGGTGATCGCGATGGTCATGGAATTCTTCGTCGGGATCGTGCTGGTGCTGGGTTTCTACACCCGGCCGCTGGCGCTGCTGTTCGCGCTGTTCGTGATCGGCACCGCGCTGATTGGCCACCCCTTCTGGAACATGGTCGACCCTGAGCGCACCGCCAATACCATCCAGTTCTTCAAGAACCTGAGCATCGTAGGCGGGCTGCTGTTGCTGGCAGTGACCGGCGCAGGGCGCTATTCGCTCGATCGGCGATAGGGCCGCCGCGCCCTGGCGGCCTGCCGCACGGTTGGCCTGTCGGCGCGAGCCTATTCGACGTCATCGTGCCAGGCGGGATGGTCCATGCCGTCGAGCTCCTCCTCCAGCGCTTCCTCATCGTCATCCAGCGCATCCTCGAACGAGCCGGCATCCGGCTCCTGTTCCTCGATGTCGTGGAATTCATGGTCCAGCAGGTGGTCGTGCTCGGGCTCGTGGAGATCGTCTTGGTCGCGCATGGGTGGCTCCTTGGCAAAGGCCGCCTGTATAGGCGCCTTAGAGCCTCAGGTCAATGCCTCTCCAGGTCAATGCCGGGAAGTAGCTTGGCAAGACATCCGAACGCCCGCTCATGCACGCATCACTGCGCAGCAGTGCATCGCGTCCGGCAAACGCACTGATCACGCAATATTCACGAATTTCCGACAACTGGAAAGGCACACTGACCAGGCTTCGATACGTTCTTTGAACCCGCCCCTGGCGGGTTTTTCTTTGCCTGCCCTAAACGTAGCGGCCTATTCCGCGCCGGGCGGGATGCCATCCTTGTTCTTGTCCTTGAGCCGCGCTTTTTCTTCCTCGGTGGAATGCGCAGGGACGTTGGCGTGTTCTTGCTGGTCCTGATTCTGCTCGGTCATGGAAAAACCCTCGTCATCGTGTACGACTATGACCGCCCGAGAAGGCTCGAAATGCGATCCCTGATCGCAGCAGGGACACCCGCGGTGCTTTTTCCTGACCTGGCTCTGGCAGCCACATCGCCTTCAAGGCAAAGCGCTGAAGCTCCGCATTGCGGTGAATCCAGAAAAACATGGACTTCGCCTTGGCTTCGGAATCGAAGGTCTCGG
>NZ_DATELE010000075.1:0-7705 GCF_035277045.1 Pseudomonas sp.
CTGCACGAACGCCTGCTCAAAGCCGTGTCCGAGCTGAACTTTGTCGAGCCGACCCCGGTGCAGGCGGCGGCCATCCCCCTGGCCTTGCAAGGGCGTGACCTGCGCGTGACCGCGCAGACCGGCAGCGGCAAGACCGCGGCATTCGTGCTGCCGATGCTCAATCGCCTGGTCGACCTGAAGGGCGGTCGCGTGGAAATCCGTGCCATCGTGCTGCTGCCGACCCGCGAGCTGGCCCAGCAGACCCTCAAGGAAGTGCAGCGTTTCTCGCAGTTCACCTACATCAAGGCAGGCCTGGTCACCGGCGGCGAAGACTTCAAGGAACAGGCCGCCATGCTGCGCAAGGTGCCGGACGTGCTGATCGGCACCCCGGGTCGTCTGCTGGAGCAGCTCAATGCCGGCAACCTGAAGCTTGAACACGTGCAGGTGATGGTGCTGGACGAGGCCGACCGCATGCTCGACATGGGCTTCGCCGAAGACGTCGAACGCCTGTGCGGCGAGTGCGCCAACCGCGAGCAGACCATGCTGTTCTCCGCCACCACTGGCGGTGCCGGCCTGCGCGACATGATCGCCAAGGTGCTGAAGGACCCCGAGCACCTGATGCTCAACAGCGTCAGCCAGCTGGCCGAGGGTACTCGCCAGCAGATCATCACGGCCGACCATGACCAGCACAAGGAAAAGATCATCCAGTGGCTGCTGGCCAACGAGACCTACGACAAGGCGATCATCTTCACCAACACCCGCGTCGCGGCTGACCGCATCTACGGTCACCTGGTGGCCCAGGACGTGAAGGCGTTCGTATTGCACGGCGAGAAGGACCAGAAAGATCGCAAGCTGGCCATCGAGCGTTTCAAGCAGGGCAGCTCGAAGGTGCTGGTCGCGACCGACGTCGCCGCCCGTGGCCTGGATATCGACGGCCTGGACCTGGTGATCAACTTCGACATGCCGCGCAGTGGTGACGAATATGTGCACCGCATCGGCCGTACCGGCCGCGCCGGTGGCGAAGGCCTGGCGATCTCGCTGATCTGCCACAACGACTGGAACCTGATGTCCAGCATCGAACGCTACCTCAAGCAGCAGTTCGATCGCCGCGTGATCAAGGAAGTCAAAGGCACCTACGGTGGGCCGAAGAAGGTCAAGGCCTCGGGCAAGGCTGTGGGTACCAAGAAGAAAAAGGGCGAGAAGAAGGGCGAGAAAAAGCCTTTGACCAAACGCAAGACCGGCCCGCGCGGCAACAAGGCCCCACTGGCCAGCGCCGATGGCATGGCGCCGCTGAAGAAGCGCACGCCTGCTGCTGAGTAAGCATTGATCTGCCAGCTCCTTCGGGGGCTGGCTTCAGGTTTTCTTCTCTGCCGCTTTAAGTTCCTGCAACCTGCGATCGATCAGCTGGCATTTATCCGGCAAGTCCTTGCTCGCGCTGTCGAGCTTCATCCCCTGTAGTTCTTCGTTTATTTCCTTGGCCTTTTGTGGATTTTGCTCGGTGAGCTGGGTGACCAGTTTTGCCAGGTCCTCACGCTTTTGCGTGGCTTCTTCTAGCGTGCAGGCCCAGGCGGGCAGGGCGCAGAACAGGCTGGCGGCGAGGGCCAGGGGGAGCAAGGGTTTCATGGAGCGGCCTCCAGTGGGATGGTAGGCGGTGGATGCTGGGGGTTGAGGTTAGTTCAAGTATGTCTCCAGGCGATCTGCCAACGCGGTGGTTGTTGCCTTTGACAGACGTTAGTGGGCGACGTGCAACCGAGCCGTCATGTCGATTCCCAATGCCTTCATGACAGTGAGAAACGTTTTTAGCGTTGGATTTCCCTTGGCGCTGAAAGAACGATACAGCTGCTCGCGCGAAAGCCCTGTTTCTTTGGAAAGCTGCGTCATGCCTTTCGCCCTGGCCACCACACCCAATGCTTTGGCAATGTAGCCAGCATCCCCCGTTTCGAGCGCGTCGTTCATGAACTCAACGATTGCTTCAGGCGTATGCAGGTAATCGGCAGGATCAAATTCGGTAAATGTCTCAGCCATGTTGTGTCCTCCACAACCGTAAGATTTTCTGCGCGGTCTCGATGTCGCGGCTTTGACTGTCCTTGTCACCACCGCAGAGCAAAATCACAAAAATAGTACCGCGCTGATGAAAGTACACTCGATAACCAGGCCCGTAGTGGATTCGCAATTCGCTGATGCCGTCTCCTATGGGGCTGACATCACCTGGTAAGCCCTCGGTCAGGCGGTTGATTCGAGAGACGATCCGAGTTTTGCCGGTAGCGTCTTTCAGCTTCGCGAGCCACTGAACGAAGGTAGTGGATTGGATTTTTTTCATCCGCGGAATGTAGTTTATAAAATACGATTTGCGTAAGGCAACCCCTTCCGAACTTTTTGTAGGAAATGCCCAAGCGGCATTGTGGGTAAATTCGGTGAAACCGCGCGGGCGGCGCTCGATCGCCAGGGCGCCAGAACAACAAAGACACGCGCCTGGTCGCCTTGATGCATGCCCGCTCCGGTTTTCTGCAGTTTTAAACACAATCTTCAGACTTACCCTATTCCTTGTAGTCCATTTCCCAAAGATACTGTTAGAGCCTTTTAGTAGTTGCACTGGTCCCTTTCGAGTCCTAGTCTCGATCCGTCGTTGCTCATCAACGACCGGTTTTGACAGACCGATCCCTGATTTTCGGACCATTTGTGCGTCGCTTCCTGGCGGCTGTACGTGGGGCACTTCGGTGCGCCGAGTTCCGATATCCTCGGTCTGTCAACCCGCGTACCGCTGCCACCATTTGTTTGACAGCAGAGATGTGGTAGCTCCTATCGATATCGGAGTTACGCAATGCTAAAGATCGTCCCCGACCCACCCCATCACCAAAGCCACTCCCTGGAAGACCTCCTCATCCAGACCTCCGAGCACCTGGCCTGCGCCTCCACCGTCGCCTACCAGACGGTACTGCTCGATTCCCAGACTCCAGGTCAACTGCTGACCATGGCCACCATGCACCAGATTGACCGGGCGCAGGTTCTGGTGGAAATGGCATTGAGCAAAGTGCAGTCACGGCACTAGCGCCTCAGTAGGGCACACACAACCCCTTGAAGGAGCGGCCTTGTGCCGGGGCGCCCGATCGCGGCACAAGGCCGCTCCCACAGGTTCTGCACTACAGTCTGGAGAAATGTATGACGAGCGATCCATCGAACAAGAAAACCAACCACTACAAAACCACCGGCAAAGGCAGCTTCGGCGAAGGCATCGGCGGCCGTATCGCCGACCGCCTGTTCAAGGTGACCCCAGGCCACGACGCCGAATATGCCCTGGAACAGGCCTCGGTCCTGATGGACTGCGTCTACCAGATGACCCTGCGAGCCGGGGTCGAGCGGGACGACATCCTGGTGTGGGGGGCGCATTACCTGAGCGGCATGGCCAAGGCGCTGGTCGAGGATATCGCTCACGGGATGATGACAGGGCCTGCACGCTAGGCTAGTCACCGCAAGAGGCGTGGTTTGCCTCGTTTGCCAGAGGCACTCCACGCCCAACTTCGAAGACCGATTTGGACCCTGGCCAGTCAGGAAGACAGCGACATCGATATGTCCGATATCCCTCAACTGGATGACAGTTTCTTTCGCCACGCTGAACTAAAAATGCCTTTAGCTCCGTCTATGCCCGCCGGAGAGTATTCATCGGAACGCTTTCACCCTCCCACCAGTCCCACCTGTGTAGTCCCCATAAGACCACAACAGGAGGTCACCTCCATGCGTACCTACGACTGGAACCTGGTCGAACGCTTGCTGCACGAAGTGCAGAACGGCGCCGGTCAAAGCTTCACCCCGCGGCCCTATGCCGAGCAGCATGCCGCAGCGCAAGCGGCGCAAGGCCAGCCGGTCGGGGACCTGGATCATCTCAAGACCCGGGCATGCGAATACGAAAAACTGCTGTTCGAGCGCGCGTTCATTGAAACCCGGCCAGAGCAGGATGGCGGCAATGGCGAGAACTTCGTGCTGACCCAGCGCGGCTCGCAGTTGCTGAGCCTGATCGACAGCAGTTTTCCGGGCGAGGTGCACCCACGCGATGTCCTGGATCAACAGGAAGATGCGCTGGACGAGGCCACCTTCGACCGCGTTGCGGCCAACTCGCAGATTGCCCACGGCGTAATTTAGGCTGGCAAGGGCAGGGCAGGCAGACCGATAATCGGTGCTGGATCCATTTCAGCTGCCGAGCCTTACCCATGCCTTCGATGAAAAAAGAGACACGCCCATGAGCGTGGCCCGCAAGAATACCGATGCTTTCGCGCTGCAAATAATGCTGCTGCTCTGCCTGATCTGGGGCAGTCAACAAGTGATGATCAAATGGGCTGCCGTGGACATCGCGCCGGTGATGCAAGCGGCTCTGCGCTCAGGCATCGCCGCGTTACTGGTGGGATTGCTCATCTGCTGGCGCGGTGGCTGGGATCAGGTCGGCAACACCTGGCGCGGTGGTTTGCTGGCAGGTGCGCTGTTCGGCCTGGAGTTCCTGTTCATCGCCGAGGGCCTGAAGCTGACCTCGGCCGCGCACATGTCGGTGTTTCTCTACACGGCCCCCGTGTTCACGGCGTTGGGCCTGCACTTCATGTTGCCCAGCGAGCGACTGCGAACGCTGCAATGGCTGGGCATCTTGATTGCATTTGTCGGCATCGCACTGGCCTTTGCCGGCGGACTTTCGCTCGACCAGCTTGATGGCCGAACACTGCTTGGCGATGCCTTCGGCGTGTTGGCGGGGCTTGCCTGGGGCGCGACCACCGTGGTGGTGCGCGGCTCGCGGCTGTCGGAAGCTCCCGCGACCCTGACCTTGTTCTACCAGTTGCTGGTGGGCTTCGTGGGCCTGCTGCTGATCGCCCTGCTCACCGGGCAGATCGGGAGGGTCACCCTGACGACCCTGTCGATCAGCAGTGTGCTGTTCCAGGGCCTGGTGGTGTCCTTTTTCAGCTACCTGACCTGGTTCTGGCTGCTGCGCAAATACCTGGCCTCCAACCTCGCCGTCTTCTCCTTCATCACGCCGCTGTTCGGGGTGACGTTTGGCGTCGTTCTGCTGGGCGAGCCCCTGAGCCTGAACTTTGTGTTCGGCGCCGTTCTTGTGCTGTTCGGGGTCGTTCTGGTCAGCGCCGAGCCGTGGGTGCGGCAGCAGTTGCGCAAGGTGCTGGGCTAGCAGGGCCAACCAGCATCAGCACCCCGGCCAGCCCCAGTCCGCTTGCCGCCAGCAGCAGTGCCGGCTGCAGGCTACCGGCAAAGTGATTGCTCAGCGCCGCCAGCAGCGGGCCGCTGAGCTGACCCAAGGCGAAGCAGGCGGTCAGCAAGCCCGCGTTGCGTTGGCTGGCATGGGGCGCGAGCTCCCGGGAGCGCTGCATCACCAGCTGCATGCAGGCCAGGAAGGGCGTGCCGCACAACACCACGCCCAAGCCCAGGCCGAGTCCGCCGCCCATGAGGCAGGCCAGCACGCCAGCTCCCTGGAGCCAGAGCGTTGCCACCAGCCATGGCGTGGTCCGGCCCGGACGACGCATCCCCGCCAGCACGACTCCTAGCGCCGCCGCCAGGCCGAATGCCGGCCAGAACAGGTCCGCCTGCCACTGACCGTGAAAGCGCTGGCTGGCCATCTGCGACAAGAAAGTGGCCGGCAAGATATAGCCAACGCCATACAAGCCATAGACCACGGCCAGGCGGCCGATTCCGAGCTGACGGTTGGGACGCGCCGTGGCGGTGTTCAGGTTGACGGCCGGCTCTTGTGGGCGCGGCAGCCAGCGCACCACCGCCAGCAGCATCACCAAGGCAGCGCCCGCATAGATCAGCCACAGCGCCGCCGAGCCAAGGCCCAGCACATGCGCGACCAGCGCCAGCAGGCCGGTGACACAGATGCCCAGGCCAGGCCCTGCGAACACCAGCGCGCCGAGCCGCGGCCGGTTGTGCGCCGCCGCCAGTTGTTGGGTCAAGCTGGTGATCATCACCAGCACCCAGGCACTGGCCACCCCGGTGCCAAAGCGCAGCAGCAGGTGGCTCCAGAACCCTTCCACGGCCCAGGACGCCAGGGTCAGCAGCACGCACAGCCAGAGCCCGGCATGCAGCCGCCCACGTATTTGCGCGGGACGACGGGCAAACATCGCGTCGACAGCCCCGAGGAAATACCCCAGGTAGTTGGCGGCGGCCACCAGGCCTGCGGCGGTGAGGTCGAACTGGCCCTCGGCGATAAGCTGGGGCAGTTGTGGGGTCAGGGCGAAGCGGCCGATACCCATCGCCATCATCAGGGCAACGGCACTGGCCAGCAGTTGTATGAGTGACGACATGAGAAGAATCCTGCGCGATGTATTCGATGACCGGCAGGTTAGAGGTCTTTCATGTTCATTAAAATTGAATAATGATGATCAAGTTGTTCTGTTATGGAGAAAGGTATGGAGTTCAGCCAGCTTCGCATTTTCCAGGCCGTGGCCGAGGAAGGCTCGATCACCCGTGCTGCCGAGCGCCTGCACCGGGTACCGTCGAACCTGTCAACGCGCCTGCGCCAGCTGGAAGAGCAATTGGGCGTCGAGCTGTTCCTGCGCGAGCGCCAGCGCTTGCAGTTGTCTCCTGCGGGCAAGGTCTTGCTGGACTACGCGGCGCGGTTATCGGCCCTGCGCGACCAGGCGATTTCAGCGGTGCAGGGCGGCCAGCCGGCAGGTGATTTCGCGCTGGGCACGATGTTCAGCACGGCCGCGATCCACCTGCCGGCGTTGCTGGCCCGTTATCACCAGGCCTACCCCGCGGTGAACCTGCAGGTCCAGGCCGCGCCGAGTGGCGAGCTGCTCGAAGGGCTGCTCAGCCATCGCCTGGATGCGGCACTGGTGGACGGTCCGCCCAGCCTGGCCGGACTGGACGGCGTGCCGCTGTGCGATGAAACCCTGGTGCTGATCACCAGCCCCGAGCATCCGCAGGTGCGCAGCGCCCGCGACGTCGCGGGGCGCGCCGTGTTCACCTTCCGTCAGGGGTGCTCCTACCGTATGCGCCTCGAAGCCTGGTATGCCCACGACCACACGCCCATGGGCCGGGTGATGGAGATCGAGTCCTACCCAAGCATGCTCGCCTGCGTGATCGCTGGGGCGGGCGTGGCGCTGATGGCCCAGTCGATGCTCGACAGCCTGCCTGGCCGGGAGCGGGTGGTGGCCCACCGGCTGCAGGCGCCGTTCGATCAGGCCACCACCTGGCTGATGTGGCGCCAAGGCATGTGCGGGGCGAACCTGCAGGCCTGGATCGACCTGCAACAAGGTGAAACAGTTAACCAGCCGTCGGAAGTCGCCTACACGGCTTGAAACCCGGCAAACTCGCATACATCTGTAGGAATAGTGGCATGCGTAATACAGGACATCGGTCTATGATCTGTATGAAGCATCGCTGGATTGATTTGCCGTGAGGCTGACCCGTAAAGGGGGCACTATGAAAAACGACCTGTACAACTGGCTCCACGACCTCGCCGTCGCGCTGGGCTTGATCCCGCCACCGCTACAGCCGGTGCCGATCCCCACCGATGAAGAGCGTAAACGTCAACCACGACGCCGCTGAACGCAAAAGGCCGCCGCACCCTTTCGGGACGCAGCGGCTTTTTTGTACATGGATCAAGCCAGGTTCACGGCGCCCACTGTGCGACGGGAGCACAGGCTTACCACCACAAAGCTCACCAGGCCCGCTGCCAGACTGTAGTAGATCGGCGTATTGGCCTCGAGCCCGTCCTTGAGCATGAAGAACAGCA
>NZ_DATELE010000076.1:0-4254 GCF_035277045.1 Pseudomonas sp.
CAGTACAACATCGACCAGGGCGACACCGAGTGGGCTCCAAGCGTCGGTATCGGCATGAACTTCGGCGGTAGCCCGAAGCAACAGGCTGAGCCAGCTCCTGCTCCAGTTGCCGAAGTCTGCTCCGACAGCGACAACGATGGCGTGTGCGACAACGTCGACAAGTGCCCAGACACCCCGGCCAACGTGACCGTTGACGCCGACGGCTGCCCGGCTGTTGCCGAAGTCGTACGTGTCGAGCTGGACGTCAAGTTCGACTTCGACAAGTCGGTCGTCAAGCCGAACAGCTACGGTGACATCAAGAACCTGGCTGACTTCATGAAGCAGTACCCACAGACCACCACCACTGTTGAAGGTCACACTGACTCCGTCGGTCCTGACGCTTACAACCAGAAGCTGTCCGAGCGTCGCGCTGGCGCCGTCAAGCAGGTTCTGACCCAGCAGTACGGTGTTGAATCGAGCCGTGTTGACTCGGTTGGTTACGGTGAAACCCGTCCGGTTGCTGACAACGCCACCGAAGAAGGCCGCGCTGTTAACCGTCGCGTAGAAGCACAAGTAGAAGCACAAGCCAAGTAATTGGTCTGACGCTTCACGAAAAACCCGGCCTTGGCCGGGTTTTTCTTTGCCTGGGATTTATCGAGGGCGGCGGCGCTCAGCCCTTGAGCAGCAGCACCAGCAGGAGCAGGTTGAGCGCGAGCGACAGCAGCGCCAGTCCACGCCAGACCTTGAGGGGTTCGCGTTCCAGCAGCGGACGCGGGCGGTGATCCAGTACCTGGCGATCACCTTGCTCGAGCAGCAGCAGCCACTGCTCGGCTGTCTCGAAACGCTGGGCAGGATCGGCCGCCACGGCCTGTTCCAGGTTGCGCTGCAGCCACTCGGGCAGGTCGGGACGGTAGCGGGCCGCACCGACCGGTGTCCCGAAGCGCGGACGCTGGAAAGCTTCCACCTCGCCGTAGGGGTAGTGTCCGGTCAACAGGTAATACAGGCTCACCCCAGCTGCGTACAGGTCTTGGCGAGGGCTGGGCGGCTGTCCGTCGAATGCCTCGGGAGCAATGAACGAAGGCGTGCCTGGCAGCTCGCAGGGCTGGTCTTCGCAAAGGCCTGGGCAGTAGGCCAGGCCGAAGTCGAGCATGCGCAGCTGGCCGTCGTCGCCCAGGTGCAGGTTCTCGGGTTTGATGTCGCGGTGCAGCAGATTGCGCCGATGCAAGATCCCCACCGCCTGCAGCAGTTGGCGCGCCAGGTCCAGCCATTGCTCCAGCGGCAGCGGCCCGTGCTGGGCAAACAGAGCCGCGAGGCTTTGTCCCGGGTATTCGCGCATCAGGTAGTAGAGGTGCTGGCGCTGGCTGGCCGGATGCACCTGCGGGAAATAACGTCCCGCCACCCGTCGCAGGAACCACTCTTCCATTAGCAAGCCTTGCAAGGCGCCGGCCTCCTGCGCGCGGGTGGTGGGCAGTGTCTTCAGCAGCCAGCACTGGTGCTGCGGGTCGCGAACGCGGTAGAGCAGCGACTGGCGGCTTTGCGCGATGAGCGAATCGACCTGCCAGCCGTCGATCAGTTGTCCGGTGCGCAAGGCCGCGGGCAGCGGCCATTGCTGCAGCTGGGCCAGAGTATCACCAAGGTTGACCGGGCCGAGCTGGTCGATACGTACCAGCAGGGCGCTGGCGTTGTCCTGGCTGCCGCTGTGGTGAGCAGTGCCGACCAGGGTGCTGGCCGCGTGCTGCAGGTCAGGTTGATCGCGCAGCACCGACGCGATCTGCTGGTCGCTCAGGCTAGCCCAGACACCATCGCTGACCAGCACGAAGCAATCCTGCGGCGCAAGCTCGCCTTCCAGGTAGTCGACCAGCAGGTGCTGGTCCAGGCCAAGGGCGCGCTTGAGCACGTGTTGCATGCCCGGCTGGTCCCAGACGTGATCCTCGCTCAGGCGTTGCAGCTTGCCCGCTGCCCAGCGATAGGCGCGGCAGTCCCCGACGTGCGCCAGGGTGAAGCGCCTGCCGCGCATGACCAGGGCGCTGAGGGTAGTGAGCAAGGGCTGGCCTGCGCCCTGGGCGCGTAGCCAGCGGTTCTGTGCCAGCAGCAGCCGGTCCAGCGCTTGGGCAACACCCCAGGTGGCTGGGGTGGCGTAGTAGTCCATGGCCAGCGCCTGCAGGCTTGCGCGCGCCGCCAGGCCGCCATCGGCGCACTGGCTGACGCCGTCGGCGAGGGCGAACAGGTAGCCCTTGCTCGCCGCCAGTTCTGGCGCGGGTGTCACCAGGCGCAGGGCGTCCTGGTTCTCCTCGCGCGGGCCGGTGGCGCTGGCCTGGGCGAAGCTCAGGCGCAGGCTCATGGTGCTTTCGGTCAAGGGGCTTTCAGTCATAGGGCTTTCGGTCATAGGGCTTTCAGCCACAAGCCTGTCAGACACGTGCCGCGGTCACGGCCGCCGAGCCCCAGGTGGTGCGCCAGCGCTGCTTGACGCCATAAAGGCCGAACCAGGCCAGCAGGCCGAGGCTGGCGAACAGCCAGAGGCCCATCTGATAGTCGCCGGTGTGCTGCTTGATGGTGCCCAGGCCTGCGGCCAGGAGGAAACCGCCGATACCGCCTGCCATGCCGATCAGTCCGGTCATCACCCCGATCTCCTGGCGAAAGCGCTGCGGGACCAACTGGAAGACCGCGCCGTTGCCGGCGCCCAGGCCGAGCATCGCGCTGACGAACAAGGCCAGGGCTGCGGTGGCGCTGGGCAGGTTGAAACCGACCGCGGCGATGCACACCGCGGCCACCGCATACATGCCCAGCAGGGTGCGGATGCCGCCGAAGCGGTCGGCCAGGGCGCCGCCGAGCGGGCGCATCAGGCTACCGGCAAAGACGCAGGCGGCGGTGTAGTAGCCTGCCGTGATCGGGCTCAGGGCGTACTGGTCGCTGAAGTAGCCGGGCAGCGCGCTGGCAAGGCCGATGAAGCCGCCAAACGTGACGCTGTAGAAGAACATGAACCACCAGCTGTCCCGGTCACCCAGGGCCTTGAGGTAGTCTGCCATGGACTTGGGCTTGGGCCGTTGCGGGGCATTGCGCGCGAGCAGGGCGAATACCACCAGCGCCAGCACCAAGGGGATCAGCGCGAAGCCGAACACGTTGCTCCAGCCAAAGCCCGCGGCCAGGGCCGGGGCGAGCAGGGCGGCGAACACGGTGCCGGAGTTGCCCGCACCGGCGATGCCCATGGCCTTGCCCTGGTGCTGCGGCGGATACCACTGCGAAGCCAGGGGCAGCGACACGGCGAACGACGCACCGGCAACGCCGAGGCACACGCCCAGCAGCAGTGCCTGCTCATAGGTATGGATGCCCAGGTACCAGGCGCACGCCAGGGCCACGATGACGATCACCTGTCCGATCAGTCCGGCGGTCTTGGGCGACAGGCGATCGACCAGCACGCCCATGGCCAGGCGCAAGATGGCCCCGGCCAGGATCGGCGTCGCCACCATCAGGCCGCGCTGTTGCGCGGTCAGTTGCAGGTCGGTGGCGATCTGTACCGCGAGGGGGCCGAGCAGGTACCAGACCATGAAACTCAGGTCGAAATACAGGAAGGCGGCAAACAGGGTGGGCACATGGCCGGATTTCCAGAAGCTCGTATTCATCGGGCACCTCGCTCAGGCAAACAAAAAAAGACGCCGCTGCCCAGACCACGGTGGTGGCGAGGGCGGGCGACGTCTTTGTCGTGTTGGGAGGGCAACCGCCGTTGGCTGCCTGTACCAGATAAGTAGCAAGAGCCGGGCCAATCCTTTGTCCGGCCTGGCAGATCTGCTCAGCCCAGCAACTCATGCATCGCGATGATCTGCTCGGCCACCTGTACCAGCTTCTGCTGCTTGCTCATCGCCTGGCGGCGCATGAGGGTGTAGGCCTGTTCTTCGTTGCAGTCCTTCATCTTCATCAGCAGCCCCTTGGCCTGCTCGATGCGCTTGCGTTCGGCCAGCTGCTGGTCGCGGGCCAGGAGCTGCGCCTTGAGCGCCTGGTCGCTCTCGAAGCGCGCCATGGCCACGTCGAGTATCGGCTGCAGGCGCGTCGCCTGGATGCCTTCGATGATGTAGGCGCTGACCCCGGCCTGGATCGCCTGGCGCATCACCGCCGGGTCGTGCTCGTCGGTGAACAGCACGATCGGGCGGGGACGGTCGCGGCTCACCAGCACCACTTGCTCCATCACGTCCCGTCCCGGTGACTCGGTATCGATCAGCACCACGTCCGGACGCACCGTTTCGACGCAGGCAGGCAAGTCGATGGTCAGGCCGGCGGCGT
>NZ_DATELE010000077.1:0-2812 GCF_035277045.1 Pseudomonas sp.
AACACCCCGGGCGGGACCCCAGCGCTGTGCATCACCTCGGCAAAGATCAGCGCATTGAACGGTGCGACCTCGCTGGGCTTGAGCACCATGGTGCAGCCCGCCGCAAGCGCAGGGGCGACCTTGCAGACGATCTGGTTGACCGGCCAGTTCCAGGGGGTGATCAGGGCCACGACGCCCACAGGCTCGTGGTTGATCAAGGTACTGCCTTGCAGCGAGCGGAACGCGAACGTTTCCAGGCTGGCAATCAGCGCCTCCAGATGGCGCCTGCCAATGCCGGCCTGCCATTCGTGGGCCAGGGCCCTCGGCGCGCCGACTTCCTGCAGGATCGCCTCGGCGATGTCATCGTAGCGCTCGAGAAACGCGGCCAGGATGCGCCGCAGCAACTGCTGGCGCTCCTCTGGCGAGGTCCTGGCGAAGGCGGGAAAGGCGCGCTTCGCGGCTGCCACCGCCACATCGACGTCAGCCTGGCCACCCATCGCGATTTCGCCCAACGGCAGCTCGGTCGCGGGGTTGATGACGGCAAGGCGGTCTGTGCCTACAGGGTCGACCCAGCGTCCGTCGATGTAAAACTTCAGGGCATGTTCCATAGCGGCGGGCCTCTGGCTGCTAAGTATGAGAAATGTCTGGTGCCGGATCGGCGCCCTTGAGGATAGTGGCGCGGTTCTGCGTCCGGCAATTTACTAATAGTTTGCCCAGCCATAAACTCAGGTCATGCCGAACCTTCGCCGAAAGCTCCCCAGTTCCAGCTCACTGTTCGTTTTCGAAGCAGCGGCGCGCTGTGGCAGTTTCACCCGTGCCGCCGATGAACTGTGCGTCAGCCAGCCCGCGGTCAGCCGCATGCTGTCACGGCTCGAGGAGCGCCTGGGCGTGCAGCTGTTCGAGCGCATGCGCGGTGGCGCGCGCCTGACTGAAAGCGGCAGCCTGCTGTTCCGGCGGGTCCAGGAAGGCTTCAGTACCATCGAGTCGGCGATCAGCGAGATCGAAGCCAGGGCTACCGGGACCGAAACCGTGACGCTGTCGGTGTCCACGGCCTTCACCACCCACTGGCTGATGCCGCGCATGAGCCGGTTCAACCAGCGGTTCCCTTCGGTCGACATGCGCTACCAGCTGATATCGGGGCGCATCGGTGGTCCCTTGGTGGACGTCGACCTGGGCATGCGCTTCATCGACGCCGGCAGCCTGAAGGCCACCGATACGCTGGTGCTTCCAGAAATCATCCTGCCGGTCTGCAATCGCCAGTACCACACCGAGGTCTTCGACCGTGGCGCCATGGCGACGCTGATCAGCATGGATACGCAGGACCGGGTCTGGACATCCGCGCTGCAGCTGCCGGGACGCTCGGACAGTGCCCTGGTGTTCTCCGACTACGCGGTGGTGGTACAGGCGGCCCTGCTTGGCCAAGGCATGGCACAGGGCTGGCTCAACGTGGTCTCGCACTGGCTGGGCAGGGGCGAGCTGGTGCCTGCCGGCGCGCCTCGAATCACCTCGCGCTGCTGCTGCCTGGTAGTGCCAGCCGGACGGCCAGCCCGGCCGGTGGTCGAAGCGGTAAGGGGCTGGATCATAGAGGAAATGCACGCTGATATCGCCCGGGTCGAGGCGCTGTTCCCCGAGCTTGGCCTGGCCGCGCTGGCGCGCTCATGAAAGCCCGTTGCTGGCCGATAGTGATGGATTGGTTCAGCACAATCCGCCAGGCCTTCCATGCCCAGATCCGTTGGTACTCGTTCTTATCCCTCTGTTGAACCGCACACCAGCGCCAGGCTGGCACAGGCCTCTTCGCTTCTGTTTTCCGCGATCCTGGGCGTTGTCTTCGCCATGGCGGCAGCGCTGGCGCTGTATTTCGCCCACGGGCTGGACCGGGCGGAGCAACAGCAGGCCCAGTCGCTGGTGCAAAAAAGCCTGGGCGCGGCGCAGCGGTCGCTGAAGCTGACCGTCAAGGACTACGCCTTCTGGGGTGATGCCTACAGGCACTTGCACAGCACGGTGGATGTCGAGTGGGCCTATGTCCGGGAAAACTTCGGCCCTGCGCTGTTCGAGGACTTTGGTTTCCAGGGCCTGTTTGTCGTGAATCCAGCCGGCAAGACCGTCTACTCGGTCATAGACGGCCAGTACCAGACGGTCACGGCAGCCGACTGGACGGGCCGCCCGGTCCGCGAATTGGCGCGCAAGGCCCGGGCGCGGGCCGCCGATGAAGATGCCCTGACCTTGCTGACGACGCTGCACGGCATCCCCACGCTGATCGGGGCCGCAGCCATCACCCCTGGCACCGACCCCACCGTGCGGCCCGATGGCGGGATTGCCTCGGTGATGATGATGGTCAAGGTGCTAGATCCGGCCAAGCTCGACGAAATGGGCCAGGCCCTTGGCATTCCAGGGCTGCGCGTGGCAGTCGCCGATGACACAAGCGAGCCGCGGGTGACGCTGCGGGCCGAGCATGGGGAGGTCATTGAACTGCAGTGGCAAGCGGCGCGGCCAGGGCGGCGGATGATCCTCTTGGTGTTGCCGATGATCATCCTTGCCGGCTGCACGATCTTTCTGACCACCTGGGTAATGTCGCGGCGCACCAGCAGAGCCGCGCGCGCCCTGGATGGCAGCCACGCGTTGCTGCGCAGCAGCCAGGCCGCTCTGGCGATGAGCGAATCGCGGTTTCGCGACGTCGCCGAAGCCAGTTCCGACTGGATCTGGGAAATCGATACCGAGGGCCGGGTAACGTACCTGTCCGACCGCTTCGAGACGGTGACCGGCCTGCCCAAGCAGCAATGGCTGGGCAAGCATGTCGACCGCTTGGCCAAGATGAAGCAGGGCACCCTGCTCG
>NZ_DATELE010000078.1:0-8128 GCF_035277045.1 Pseudomonas sp.
TCGGGGCTGGGCAGGAAGTGCCCCAGGCGCCCCAGCACCAGGTCGACCTGGGCCTTGTCGCCGGTCAGGAACAGCCAGTTCGGCCCATCCACCCCCTGCTTCTCGGCGAAAGCCTTGAGCACCTCGGGGGTGTCGTTCTGCGGATCGCTGCTGATGGAGATGAACGTCACCTGGCGTGCGACCTCTTCGCCCATGGCCTCGCGCACTTCGCGCAGCTTGCGGGTGATCAGCGGGCAGGCATCGCTGCAGTGGGTGAAGATCACGTTGAGCATCACCACCTTGTCCTTGAGCACATCGCTGTAGAAGCGCAGGTCACGGCCGTTCTGGTCCTTGAGCACGGTGTCGGTGAACCAGGCCTGGGGATCGCGGGTGCCGCTGCTGCCCGCGGGCGCCGCCGCGGGTTCGACGGCAGTGCCCGGCGCTGTGGTCGGGGCGTGCCCTTCGTGGGCCAGGGCCACCGAGGCAAAGATCAGCAGGCAACCGGCCAGGCTCAGCCAGACAAGACCGCGCATGCAAGGGTGATGATGGCTCTGGCTGCTCATGGCTGTGCCTCCTGGGCATCGGGCGTGCTGGCGATCGCGGTGTGGCTGGCGTGCACCCGGTGCGCGCTGAGGCGGTCGATCTCGCCGATCAGCACCGCCGGGTCGGTGAAGCCGTAGTAGCGCGTCCAGCGTCCGGTGCGGCCGTCACCGACGAGGATCAGCGGCGGGTGCTGGCCCAGGTCGGCACTGAAGCTGCCCAACCCCTTGAGCGTCTCGGTAATGGCATAGGGCGAGCCGGTCAGCCAGCTCCAGCCCGGCCCATGCTGGAACGCCCTGGCGTAGCCTTGCAGGCGCTTGGGGTCGTCGCGCTGAGGGTCGACGCTGATCGACACCAGTTGCACCTCCTCCCCCACCCGTCCGCCAAGCTGCTGCTGGACCTTGCCCATGATCGAGGACACCACCGGGCACACCGTGGTGCAGCTGGTGTAGATGAACCCCATGACCACCAGGCGATCACCGACCAGATCCTTCTCAAGCCGAACCGGCATGCCGTCCTGGTCCAGCAACCCGACGTCGGCGAAACGCACGTCGGCCTTCTCGTGGTGCGCGGCCGGCGGCTGGTGCCCGGCGTGGGCGTCGTGGTCATGACCGGCGTGGGCCAGGGCCAGGCTGCTCGCAACCAGCAGGCTCAGGCCAAGCACTCTGGCGTGTTGAAGGGCGTTCATCGCACACTCCTTGGTTCCCCATGGGAAGCGGTAGACGTCGCGGCCGGCAGGACGCGCAAGCTGGTGTAGTTCTGTTCGGCGAACTGGCGGCCCAGGGACGGCGACTGCAGGTGCAGGTACCAGGCGCCCGCCCCGGCCAGTTTCAGCGTGCCCTGGTAGACCCCGTCGCCGACCTCCTGGAGCTTCACGCTGCGGGCCAGCGACGACGGTGCCAGGAAGTAGCGCACGCTCAGGTCGGTGAGGCCGCTGCGCGGCTTGCCGTCCTCGCCCAGGATGCGCACCTTGGCGGTGTAGGCGCTGTGCTCCAGCGGGGACTGAGCGTCAGCCACGAACTCCGCCCGCACCCCCTTGCGCTTCACCGCGCCTGGCGCCGCGGCCACCTCGGTGCTGAAGCAGTGGATGATCTGCGGCTGGTTGAGCAGGAAGGCCACGTCGAACTTGCCTGCCGCCGGCAGCTTGACGGTCGAGCCGTACACCCCCGGCGCCACCTCGCGCAGGCTGCGGTCGATGACAATGGCGGCGCGCGCCTGGTGACCACGGTTGGTGTAGCCCGACATCGGCGCGTTCATGCCTTCCGCGTAGAAGTAGGTGGTGTTGTCCACCGGATTGACCACGAACACCGAGTTGTCGTCGCGGGCCACGCTCAGGCCCTGGGCCAATGGCAGGTCACCGGCCTGGCGCGGCGCGGCGGGCCCGGCCTCGAAGCCCTGGACGATCGGCTCACGGCCCTCGCCCAAGCTGCCCAGGTTGATCATGCTGACCTTCGGCGAGGCCAGGCCCCGCACGTAGGCGTAACCCTTGGTGAAGGTCAGCTGGTAGGGCTCGGCCGCCACCGGGATGCGGTGGATCAGCCGGTCGTTGCTGGCGTCGATCACCAGCGCCTGGCTTTCCAGGGTGTTGAGCACGATGCCGAAGCGCCCGTCACTGCTGAAGCGCATCGGGCCCAGGCCCTGCTCGGCCATGACCTTGTGCCGCAACTGGTGGCTGCGGGCATCGATGACACTGATGCTGCCCTCTTGGCCATCGGCCACATACACTGCCTGGGACAACGCCGAGTAGGACACCGACAGCGGGTGCGGCCCGACATCGAGCGTCTTGGCGATGCGCATTTCGGCGATGTCGATGATGCTCAGGGTGCCGCTGTCGCGGTTGCTGACATAGGCGTAGCGCGAGTCGGCGCTGAAGGCGATCTCATGGTGGCCGGTGCCGGTATTGAAGAACTTCAGGGTACTGCGGCTCGGTACATCGATCACCGAGACACCGCCCTTGGCCGGGTCCTGGCTGTTGTTGCCCACCCACAACCGGCGCTGGTCCGGCTGCAGGGTGACCCGCACCGGTTGCTCGCCGGCATCCAGGCTGGCGACGCGGCGGAAGGTCTCGGTGTCGATCACGGCCACCTGGCCAAGGTCCGGCATGGACACGAACACCTGGCGGTCATCGCTGGCGGCCACCCAGTCCATGGGCTTGCCCGGCAGCTCGATGCGCGCCAGGGTGCTGGTCACCCCGCCCACCGAGACGGTCGGGTCGATCACCGTCAGGCTGGCGTCCTTGTTGAGCACCAGCAAAAAGTAACTGTTGAGGTCGAGCAAGGGACGCGCGCCAATGCTGCTTTTCAGGAACAGCGCCACCCGCGCCTTGCAGCTGGCCTCACGCGAGCCCTCGGCCGGCGCGCTCTGCGCAGGATCGAGCCAGGCGCCAGGCGCCATGCCGGACAGCGGCTGGCCGCTGTTCTGCTCGGTCACCTTGAAGCGCACGTTGGCAAAACCGCCTTCGCGCAGCTCGCTGCCCTCCAGGGGCCGCGCCTCGAACTCCACGGTCACCCCGTCCCTGCTGAGCCGGTGCAGGGCCTGCTGCTCAGGCGTCTCCTGCAACAGCCCGCTGGGGTCGTACCAGAGCTTTTCATATGCCACGCCCAGGCCGATCAGCGCCGCCCCCAACAACACCCCCAGGTACGCGGCGCGTTTCTTCTTGTCCATGCCCATGCTCTCCCCTCATCCCTTGTTATTGCGCCGGGGCCGTGGCCGGCGGCGCTTCGTTGGTCACCCGCAGCAGGCCCCAGAGCCCAGAGGTGTTGCCGTAGGCGGCGTAGTCGCGGAACAGGTAGTCCCCCGGCACCGCGTTGGCGCCACCGGCGCTGGGCACCATGAAGCTGAAGTGCGCCGCGGGCAGCACGCTCTCCTGGGCGCCGATGTACATCTGCATCGGGTTGAAGCCAAAGCGCACCGACCCGATCCCCGGCAGGCCCAAGGGGAACCCGTCCGCATCGCTCTTCTCGGACTGGTAAGCGTGCAGCGGCCACAGGTGCCCATCGAGCTGGTAGGTGATGCCGCGGCTCCCCCCGCTTGGCATCAGGATGTGGTTGCGCAGCGGCTGGCCAGGCTTGGCCCAGAGGATCGGGGTTTGCGGATCGCCGCCGACCAGGGCGTTGCTGTAGGCCATGTGGGCGTTGGGCACATCGCCAAAGCCGTTGCCGTCGGCATGCCCGAAGGGCGCGTCCGGGGCCAGGCCGAAGCGCAGCCACAGCGGCTCGGTCTTGTAGTTCATCGCCATGTTGCCGTTGTCCTTCGGATCCCCCGGCACGCCATTGCCCTCGGTGGCGATGCCTTCGACCGGCCGGCCATCGGCCCAGCGCATGTTCAGCGCCCGTTGCCAGACGGTGACGAAGTCGCGGTAGGCCGCCTGCCCGCTGACCTGCACCGTGGCCGAGGCGCGGCTGGCCGCGTCCTCGGTCCAGGTGGCGGTCTGCGGCAGGATGCTCATGGCACCGACCAGTCCTTTCTGCGGTTGCTTGATGACATCGGCCGGGGTCAGGTTGAGGCCGCCGAACTCGATGGCGGTGGTCTCGATGTTGTCCACGGTACGGCCCAGCTGGCTCACCGGCTTGCCTTCACGCTCCAGGTGACCGGCGTAGTACTGGTACACCTTGCTTGGGTAGGCGCCACTGTTGCCGGACCGTGGCGGCACGGTCTGGGTCGGGTTGAGGCCCACGTTGGCGCCATCGGACTTGGTGATGTCATAGCTCAGCAGCTGCGCGTGCAGGCCGATGTGGCTGGACGGACGCATCATGTTGTTGTTGAAGGCCGTGGAGCCTTCGCTGCCATGGCGGTCACGCTTGACCACGTTCTGCATCACCGCGGTGCTGGCCAGGTCCGGCATGACCAGGGGCAGGCGGTTTTCCAGGGTCACGCTAATGCAGTCGCCGGCGTTGGCGCGCAGCACCAGCGGCTCGACAGGCACGCCGGGCTTGAGCTTGCCGCTGACCGGGTCGAGGTCGGCCTTGCGCACGTAGAGCACGGCGGTCGGGTCGTGCAGCGGCGCGCTGTGGCCGCCGATGGTGAAGGTCTCACCGTCTTCCTCGTCGACCACGGTGGTCTGCGGGATGGACGTGCGGCGGCTGTTGAACACCAGGGTGCCGCCGTTGGCCTTGAGCGGGCCGCCGACGTGCTGGCCGATGCCAGCGGGGTCGGTGAGGCTGACGCCGTGGCGGTTCTCCAGGATGTCGTTGGCCAGCGCCGCGACCACTTCGTAGTTGCGCTTGACCGTTGGCCGCGTGCCAATGCCGGTGGGGTTGGCGGTATTGCGCGGGCAGATGCCGTCGAACGCCACGGTGTTGCGCTGCGCCACCGGTTGCGGATTGTTGGGCAGCGGGAACAGGTCGTTGCGCTGGGCGGTGTAGTTGCGCATCACCCCCCAGATCCCGTTCCAGTAGCCTTCCAGGGCCGCGTCCATGGAGTACAGGTAGTCGCCGTTGGCCGCCGCGGAGCTTGAGATCATCGACACCGGCGCCATGAAGCCGAGCTGCTCGGAGATGCCGATCATCTGCGAGGCTTTCCAGCCCGAGTTGGAGCTGTTGCCGAAGCCGGTACCGTTCTGCAGCCACTTGACGCCGTGCATCGTGATGTTGTGTTCCTCTTCATGGCCGCCGGCGTGCACGCGCAGACGCACGTTGTCGCCCGAGTAGGTGCGCAGCATCGGGGTGAACGGGTCGCCCGGCTCGCTGCCCTTGTTGATGTGCGGCGGGAACCGGGTGGTGCCGCCGGTGGGGCCGACCGCCGAGGTGATCGCCGAAGGCGCCAGGTTCATCGCCGGGATCGCACGGTCGGTACGGCTCTGCATGGCGTAGGCCAGATCACCGGCCAGGCCGTCGGCCTGCATGCCGCGCTTGCCGTCCGGGGCGACCTTGTTGGGGTCGAAGACGCGCAGGGCAAGCGGTTCGTTGCGGTAGTTGACGACGAACATGCCAGGGTCATCGACCGAGATGGCCTGCGGGCATGGGCGGCTTGGGCAGCCCGGCGCCAGGCCGCCGCGCGACTCGACCACGGCTTCGAGCAGATTGGATGCCTTCTGCCGCACAGGCGGGTTGATGGCGTAGCGGAAGCTGTCGGCACTGGCCGGGAACGCCTGGGCATTGGGCACGCCATCGGGGCCTGCACCGACATACACACCGGCTTCATAGGCATGCTGGAAGTCGCTGTACTCCAGGAAGAACTCGCGGTAGCTGTCGTTGCGGCCATCACCGTCGTGGTCACCGGTCTTGATCACCGCCTGCCACGAGGTCGGGCCGCCGTCCTGGCGAATCGCCGGGTTGTAGAGCTGCTCGCCGGTCTCTGCGTGGTACCAGGTGGAGTTGGCCGGCTCGGCCAGCACGGTGGCGTAGAGGCCCAGTTGCTGGTGGGTCGATGGGCCGAGGTGGTCGTGGGTGAAGATGGTGCCCAGGCCCCGGTCGACGTTGTTGACGTTGACCAGCGGGTCGGCGAACCAGCGCTGCATGGCCGTGCGCGCGCCGAGCCAGTCGGCGCGGCCGTAGCGCCCGAAGAACGGATGCTGCTTGGCTTTCGGGCAGGCGGCGGTGCCGTCGCGGGCGTCACCCTCGGTGCATTCGTTGTACTCGCGGATGGCATGGATGCGTTCCACCACGCTGCCGGGCGAGAGAATGCCGTCCTCGTAGTTCCAGCCGTTGGCCGAGCCGTCGGCGGCGGTCAGGTCCCATTTTGGCAGGTGGATGTGCTGGCCGATGACGTCGGTCGGCGTGCGCACCTGGTAGTCGTCCATCTCGTAGAAGGACGGGATCAGGTTGGTGTGCTGGTACATGGTGCAGTCGAAGGTGTTCATGCGCATCACCAGGGGCTCTGGTGGACGCTGCTTGGTGATCACCGGCCAGGCGTCTTCCCAGAGGGCGATGATGCGGGCTTGCGGGAAGTGGTAGCCGACCTTGTTGTACACCGCGTCGAACTGGATGTTGGCGCCCTTGTAGATGCGCGGGCTGTCGGCGGTGAAGCTCGACGAGCCACGGAAGCTGATGCCGTCCAGGCGCTCGCCGCTGTTGTATTCACCGGCACCGCCGTTGCGGGTCAGGCGCTTGCCGCGGTCATCCATGCACGGCTCGAAGAACGGTGCGCCGGCGGTCGGCAAGGCGCCGTTGGTGCGGAAGGCGCGCGGCACCACCTGGCTGCCAGGCAACAGCGCGTAGCTCGGGTGCTCGGGCTTGGCATGGAACTGCATGGCCGCCTGCTCGACCTCGGTGCCCTCCTCGGGCAGGTAGATCGCCTTGGCCTTGGTCAGCACCTTGGAGAAGTCCAGCTTGGTGGTGGTGACGTCGGCATGGCCGCCGGCGGCGACCCCATCGAGCGCATGGCGGCCGAGGCCACCGTCCCAGCCATCGACCTGGTTGGGGTCCAGGTTGGCCCACAGGGCCTTGCCGCTGTCCTTGAGCTGGCGCGCCATGGCGGGGTCGAGCATGTCCAGCGGCGGGGTGGGCGGACGCTGGCCGACGCTGCTTTCCATGCCGCCGATCCAGAACGGGAAGCCTGGGTTCTTCAGGCTGCCGTCGGCGTTGCGGTTGCTTTCGCTGCGATCGACCAGCACGAGCGAGCCGATCGCACGGGGCTCGGCGGCTTCGTGATCGTGGTCATCGCCTGCTTCGTCGTCATCGTCATCTTCGTGGCCGGCCAGCAGTTGCTCGGCGAGTTTTGGCACCACGGCGACCTTGCCCGGCATCGGCGCCATGGCCTTGCCAGGCAACGGCACAATCGCCGGGATCGGCGTGCCGGCGACGATCTCGCCGTCGGGCAAGGCGCGGGCGCCGGCGGCTGGCTTGCCGCTGCGCAAGGCAAACGGCGTGGTGTGGTAGCCCTGGTTGCCTTGGGCGCTGACCTCCAGGCGCGTGCCTTCCTCGAACACATCGTGCACCCGCCACATGGCCCACATGCCTTGGGCGAAGTGCGGGTAGAAGTGACAGTGGTAGATGGCATCGCCCGCCACGCGGTTGCGGTTGCCCGAGCCGCCATTGGCGATCTCGTAGGTGTAGCCCACGCCCGGGCCAATGCCTTGGGCGTCGATGTAGTCGGAGTTGTCGTCGTTGGGGTTGAACAGCCACTGGTGGCCGTGCAGGTGGAAGATGTGCTGCTCGTGGCCGTTGTGGCTGTTGCGGAACTTGACGAAGTCACCGATGTAGCTGTGGTTGACGTTCGCCGGCTCGGCCGGGTACAGCGCCATGCTGGCCTTGACGCCGACCTGGTCGGCGCGCGGGGTTTCGCCGGGGCGGATGTTCTCGAGCCCGACGTTGGCCGGCACGTCCACCAGCATCGCCACGTCGCCCACGGTATGGGCGCTCAGGAAGAACTCCTCGTAGGCGCACGACAGGCAGTCGTGCATCGGGCCGACGCCCAGACGGTTGGCAACCACTTCCGCGCCCATGCCGCCAGAGCCGTAGTTGATCATGAACGAGTCGCGGGTCGGCTCCAGCACATGACCCATGACCGGGTCGGCCCAGTAGCCTGGGAAGGCTTGCGTGGCGGCCACCTCGTCAGCGAACTGCGAGGCGAAGTCGCGGAAGGGTTCGAGCCGGTTGGGCACGGCCGGGTTGCGCTTGTTGACGCTTTCCAGGGGATAGGTGCTGCGCGGGAAGCTGCCATCCGGGTT
>NZ_DATELE010000079.1:0-2852 GCF_035277045.1 Pseudomonas sp.
CCCGCGCTGACCGGGCGTACCTGGCTGCTCTGGTTCGGGCCGGGCCTGCTGCTGCTCAGTGGCTTCGTGTTGCTTGCCGTGATCGTCCGCCGTCGGCGATCTCAGGCGGCCACGGCGGATGCCGGGCTGTCCCCTGATGAACGCGAGCGCCTCGCCAAACTGCTGGATAAAGAACAGACCGATGACTGAATTCTGGATTAGCGCGGCAGTGATGCTGCTGGCCGCGCTGGGTTTCCTGTTGATTCCCGTGTTGCGGGGCCGTCGCCAGCAGCAGGAACAAGACCGTACCGCCCTGAACGTGGCCCTGTACCAGGAACGCGTGGCCGAACTCACCGCGCAGCATGACGCCGGGGCGCTGGATGCCGGGCAGTTGTCTGCAGGCCGCGACGAGGCGGCCCGTGAGCTGCTGGCCGACACCGAAGGCGCCGAGCCTGCGCGCAGCGGCCGTCTGGGCAAGGCGTTGCCTTTGCTGGCGGCGGTGCTGGTGCCGGTGTTCGGGCTGGCGCTGTACCTGCACTTTGGCGCCGCCGACAAGGTCGAGCTGACCCAGGAGTTCGCCCAGGCGCCGAAAAACATGCAGGACATGACCTCGCGCCTGGAGCGCGCCGTGGCGGCCCAGCCCGGGTCTGCCGAAGGGCTGTACTTCCTTGGCCGTGCCTACATGGCCGACCAGCGTCCGGCCGATGCGGCCAAGGTCTTCGAGCGTGCCGTCGCCCTGGCCGGGCGACAGCCCGAGCTGCTCGGGCAATGGGCCCAGGCGCTGTATTTCGCCAATGGCAAGCAATGGAATCCGCAGTTGCAGGCGTTGAGCGACGAAGCGCTGAAGGCCGATCCGAAGGAGGTCACCAGCCTGGGCCTGCTCGGTATCGCCGCTTTCGAGGGTCAGCGCTACCAGGAGGCCATTGGCTACTGGCAGCGGTTGCTGGCCCAGCTGCCCGAGGGCGACGCCTCGCGCGCGGCGTTGCAGGGCGGTATCGATCGCGCCGCGGAGAAACTCCAAGCCTCGGGCCACAAGCCCGTCCAGACGGTGCGGCTGAAGGTGCGCGTGGAGCTTGCAGCGGCGCTCAGCGACAAGGTCAGGCCCGACGACACGGTGTTCATCTTCGCGCGTGCCAGCAAGGGCCCACCCATGCCCCTGGCGGCCAAGCGCGTCACTGTCGCGCAACTGCCCATCGACGTCGAGCTTAGCGACGCCGATGCGATGCTGGCGCAGATGAAACTGTCCGACTTTGCCGAAGTCCAACTGGTTGCACGCGTTTCCCGTGCCGGCCAGCCTACCCAAGGCGAATGGATCGGCCAGAGCGCAGCGCTGCCCAGCACCACTCAGGCCGCGCAACACCTGATCATCGACAGCCCCGATCCGTAAGCCTGATTCCAAGAGAGCCGCGCCATGAACAACGCCGTCCGCCTGACCCTGCTGACCCTCGTGATGGGGCTTAGCGCGTGTACGGTGCATCAGCAGCCAGCCGAACAACTGCCACCGATCGAGACCGCTCCACCGCCCACCGGGCCGGTGGTCAAGCCGCTGCCGGGCAAGAAACCCACCACGCCAGCCGTCACCCCCTCGCCCAAGCCGATGCCGCGCACCTCGGCAAGCTTCGCCCCGCCACCGGGCGGCGCCAGTCATTGGGATCCCAAGCTGGGCGTGTATGTGCTAGAGAAACAGACCAATACCTTCTACCGCCAGCGCACCTACTATCGCTGGAACAACGGCTGGAGCTGGTCCACCAGCCCTGACGGCCCGTGGCAGGACACCGACAGCAGTGGTGTGCCGGGCGGCCTGGGCCGGGCTTTCGCGCAGTAACCCAAGCTGCGCATAATGCGCCCTCGACTTCACAGGAGAGGGTGCATGAGCAAGACAGTCTTGGTGCTGGTGGAAAGCGTTGACGATTACCTCCCACTGCTCGAGCACGCCGGTTACCGGCTGATCCGCGCACCCTCCGCGCAGCTGCGTGCTGCCGCCATCCAGCGTCATGCCGATGAAATCGACGCGGTGCTGACCCGTGGGCCGCTTGGGCTGACGGCTGATGAAATCAACGCCTTGCCCAGGTTGCAGATCATCTGCGTGCTCGGCGCCGGCTACGAGCAGGTGGACCTTGCGGCCGCGCGCGCGCGTGGCATTACCGTCACCAACGGCGCGGGCGCCAATGCCAGTACCGTGGCGGACCATGCCATGGCCATGCTGCTCGGGTTGTTGCGTGATATTCCTCATGCCGATGCCAGCACCCGTCGTGGGGAGTGGGACCGGGTTATCTTGCCGTCGGTGTCGGGCAAGCGGCTGGGCATCATCGGGCTCGGGGCGGTGGGGCTGGCGATTGCCAAGCGGGCGGCGCTTGGGTTTGACATGACGGTCAGTTATCACAATCGCAGTCCTCGGGAGGGGGTGGGGTATACGTGGTATGACAGCCCGCTGGGGTTGGCCGAGGCGGTCGATATTCTGGTGGTGGCGACACCGGGCGGCGTGGGTACGCAGGGGTTGGTTGATGCCCGGGTGCTGGAGGCTTTGGGGACCGAGGGGTATCTGGTGAATATCGCTCGGGCTAGCGTGGTGGATACCGGGGCGTTGGTGGCGGCGCTGCGGGAAGGGGGGATCGCTGGGGCTGCTCTGGATGTGTTTGATGATGAGCCGGCGGTGCGGGATGATTTGAAAGCGTTGGGGAATACGCTGTTGACGCCGCATGTGGGGGGGCTTTCGCCTGAGGCGGCGCGGGATACGGTGGGGTTGGTTTTGCGGAATTTGCAGGGGTTTTTTGGGGGTCTTTGAGGGCGGTTTCGCCCTTACGGCGAGTCACTTTTGGCAGTCGCCCGGTGTGCCGGCCCAGCCAAAAGTAACCAAAAGGGCTTGCCCCTCC
>NZ_DATELE010000080.1:0-8646 GCF_035277045.1 Pseudomonas sp.
GGGGTCCCGCCCGGGGTGTTCAACCTGGTCAACGGCGACGGTCCCAGCGTCGGTGCGGCCTTGGCCTGCCATGCCGATGTCGACATGGTGTCCTTCACCGGCTCCACCCGCGCGGGTATCGAAGTGGCCCGGCTGGCCGCGCCCACCGTCAAGCGCGTGCACCAGGAGCTGGGCGGCAAGTCGGCCAATATCCTGCTCGATGACGTGGACCTCGAGGCGGCGGTCAGCACCGGCGTGCTGAGCTGCATGGGCAACAGCGGGCAGTCGTGCAACGCGCCGACGCGCATGCTGGTTCCGGCCCACCTGCACGATGAAGCCGTGGCCATCGCCCGGCGAACCGCCCTCGCCCATCGCCTCGGCGCGCCCGAGGACGAACGCACCACGATGGGACCGGTGATCAGCCAGCGCCAGTACGACGCTATCCAGCGGATGATCGCCGTGGGCCTGGAGGAAGGTGCGCAGCTGGTGTGTGGCGGGCTTGGCCGGCCCCAGGGCCTGCAGCGCGGCTACTTCGTGCAGCCGACGATCTTCGCCCAGGTGGGGCAGCAGATGCGCGTTGCCCGGGAGGAAATCTTCGGCCCGGTGCTGGTCATCCAGCCCTATGAGGACGAACGGCAGGCGGTCGAAATGGCCAATGACAGCGTGTTCGGCCTGGCGGCGTATGTGCAATCGGCAAGCCTGGAGCGCGCCCGCGAGGTAGCGTTGCAGATGCGCGCGGGAAGCGTCTACCTGAACTACCCGGCCTGGGATGCCAATGCGCCATTCGGCGGCTACAAGCAGTCAGGCAATGGCCGCGAGTATGCCCAGTGGGGGCTGGAAGCTTTCCTCGAGACCAAGGCCATCGTCGGTTTCGCCGGCTGAACGCCTGCGCCCGCCTGGATCAGGCGGTCGCGTGGTCCGCCGCGGGCACACGTGCCTGCGCCTTGATCAGGTCGGCCAGGCGCTCGGCGATCATGATGGTCGGCACGTTGGTGTTGGCGCAGGGAATGCTCGGCATCAAGGAGGCGTCGCATACCCGCAGATTATCGACCCCGATCACCCGGCCATCGCCCGTGGTCACCGCGCCGGGGTCATCGGCCCGTCCCATGCGGCAGGTGCCTGACGGGTGCCAGGTGCCGCCGACATTGCGCTGCACGAACTCGCCAAGGGCTGCGTCATTGGCAAGCAGGCGTTCCAGTGTGATGCCCGGGGTGATCAGCCGGTCGACCAGCCAGCCCCGCAGCGGCCCTGCGATGTCCAGCAGACAGCTCAACAGCCCCCGCTGCAGGCCATTGAATGCACCGGGCATCGCCACCTTTGCCACCCGAGGCGAATAGCTGGAGGGGAACACGCGGCTGAGCAAGCCCGTCAGCTCAGGCGCCTGCAAGGTCTTGGCGCCGAAGCGCAAGGCCAGCTTCAGCCGCTGCAGGTCGCGGGGATCGCTGAGCATGGCGAAGTCGACCTCTGGCTCCTGCCCTGGGTCGCTGGACACCAGGCGCAGGCGCCCGCGCGAGTAGGACTTGTTGACCCAGAAAAACACCGTGCCCAGCCGATAGCCAATGCTGTGCCACCCTGAGCGCGACAGGATCGCGCCATGCATGTCGCACTCCACGGTGTCCGCCAGACCGGAGGAGAAGCGGACGATGGCCTGCTCATGGTGTTCGTCGGCAAACGCCGTGCGGCCTTGACGGGTCAGCAGGCCGGACACGGCGATCGAAGGATGTTCCATCAGGTTGCCCCCCACCCCTGGCCGGTCTGCCACCACCGGGATGCCCAACCTGCGCAGGTCAGCGGCCGGCCCGATGCCGCTGCGCAGCAAGACCGCCGGGCTGTGAATCGCACCGCTGCAGACGATCACCTGGCGCGCGGCGATGTCCCGCGTCACGCCTTCGCTTTGCACAATTCGCGCCCCGATCGCCCGAGTCCCCTCGAACAGCACCCGGTCCACGGTGCATTCGCAGCGCAGGCTGAGGTTTGGCCGCTTGCGCACCTCGTCCGTGAGGTAGCAGACCGAGGTCGGTATGCGCTCGCCCTGCTCGCTGACACCGATCGCACCGACGAAGACGCCCTCCTCCCAGGCCGCGTTCTGGTCCGGCCGGCGTTTCAGCCCTCGCTTGTCGAGCACCGCCATCACGGTCTTCACGAAGGGCGAAAGAAAAGGCTCAGGGGTACGCCGGATCCTGACCGGGCCGGCATGGCCATGCAGGGGCCCGCCATGGTCGGTGTCGTTCTCCAGCTTGCGGAAATACGGCAGGCAGGCTTCCCAGTTCCAGCCCTCGGCGCCCAGGCGTTGCCATTCGTCATAGTCGGCAGGTGCCCCGCGGTTGGTCATCAGCGCGTTGATCGCCGAGCCGCCACCGAGGATGCGCGCCTGCTCATAGCGGCGCCGCGTACCGTCCTTGCCCATGCTGGCGCGCAGCGTCTGCCAGATGTTGCTGACATCAAGGTAGGCCCGGCCCGGGTACCGGCTGCGGATCGCAGCCGGCATGCTGCCCTGGGAGATATCGCGGCCGGCCTCGACCAGGCACACAGTGACATGCGGGTCTTCGCTAAGCCGCGCGGCCAGCACGCACCCGGCGCTGCCGCCGCCCAGAATCAGGTAGTCGATCATGATGGTCATCCAGGCGCTGTCCTACTGCACGAACTTGAGCCAGCGATCCTTGGCCGCGATACCTTCGGCCGACGACCACCATTCTTCCGAGAGCATGGCCTGGCGCGCCGCGTTGTCAGGCGCGCTGGGCAGCTGCTTGGCGCGTTCCGCGCTGACTTTGCCCGTGTCGAAGGCCGCCGGGTTGCCCGGGCCATAGTCGATGTATTGCGGCAGATTGGCCTGCAGCTCGGGAGAAATGGCCTCGTTGACGAATTTCACCGCCGTGGCGTAATTCGGCGCGTTCTTGAGGATGCACAACTGGGTGTTTTGCAGGATGCCATCGTTGTAGGTGAAGTCCACATCGGCATTTTCCTTGCGCACCGCGCTGACCCGGCCATTCCAGATCATCAGCATGTCCACCTCGCCATCGCTGAGCAGTTGCGCCGACTGGCCCCCCGAGCTCCACCACACGGCGATATCCGGCTTGATCTGCTCCAGACGCTTGTAGGCCCGGTTCACATCCAGTGGATAAAGCTTGTCGCGTGGCACACCGTCCGAGAGCAAAGCCGCCTCGAGGGTGCCCATGGGGTCGTTGCGCAGCGCACGCGTCCCGGGGAAGTCCTTGACGTTCCAGAAGTCAGCCCAGCTTTGCGGGGTTTTCTTGAGGGACTGCTTGTTGTAGCCAATGACCGAGGAGTAGAACTCGTACGCCACCGAATAGGGCGTGCGGTAGGCTTCCGGCATTTTCGCGGCGTTGGGAATCTGCGCCAGGTCAAGCGGCTCGATCAGCCCTTCGCGGCCGCCGCGCAGGCAGTTGGAAGGCGGGGTGTCGATGACATCCCAAACCGGCTTGCCCGCCTCGCCCTGGGCTTTGACCAGAGGCCAGGCATCGGGGACGCTGTCCTGCTTGATGGTGATATCGAGGCGCTTGGCGGCCGGATCGAGAATCGCCTTGGTCTGCGCCTCCTGATAGGAGCCACCCTGGGAAACAAAAGTGATCTGCTGCGCGACCGCCGGCATCGCGCAGGCTACCGACAAGCACAATAAGGTAGAACCCATCGACAAGGTTTTCATGGCAAAACATCCTGAAGGTAGATTGTTCGGCAGTTGCGAAACCCGGATCGATACCCTTGCGATTGCTCAGCGTTGCTTTTGTTGTCGTACCGAGCGGGCCTGCTGAAAGTACAAGAGGCAAGGTTGGGTCGGCAATGCACGAATAGTCAGGATGGGCATGACGTGAGGTTATCCCCGGGTGGAGTCTGCACTCAACCTCTGCAGCAAGGTGTAGGGATCAGCTCCAGCCCACCTTCATGTTCGACGTCAGGTTCTGCTGCATGAAGTCCAGGAAGCGGCGCTGGAACAGCATCGTGTGCTCATGCGCCGCCTGTTCCGCGGCATCGGCGTCGCGCGCCGCGATGGCGTCGACGATCGAGCCGTGGTCACGGCCCATGCCTGGCGAGCTCGAGGTGCTGAGGATGAAGTCGAAGTGCAGGTGCGACAGCCGCTGCCCTTCACCGAGCAGGCGTTCGTAGTGGCTGGTGAGGTAGGGGTTCTTGCCGGCCCGCGCGATCTCCATGTGCAGGGCCTTGTTCAGCTCGGTCATCATCTGGAAGTCATCGCCGCTCAGCGCCTGCATGTACACCGCTTCCGCCGCGCGAATGCGCGCCAGGTCCTCATCGTTGTGCTGCAGCGCCGCCAGGCGGGTGACCGCCCGCTGCAGCAGGTCGAGCGCGGCGACGTAGTTGGGGAATTCCTCGATCTCGAACGGTGTCACCAGGGTCGTGCGGTTGGGCAGGATGGTGACCAGGCCTTCGGTGATCAGGCGTGCCAAGGCATCGCGAACCGGCGAGCGCGACAGGCCGAACTGGGTGGCCAGTGAGACTTCATCCAGCGGCGTGCCGGGCTTGAGCTTCAGGGTCAGGATCTGCTTGCGAAGCTCTTCATAGATATAACGACCACCGTGGCGCTTGGCGCCGCCCTCTCCCTCTACCGCTGGCTTGCTACTCATCAGGCACCCTAATTGTGATTGCCAGGCCTGCACAGGCCTATGTTGGGAACCCTAGGGTAACGCACCCGGTTGCCGGGCGGCTATCTGGACGGACCGGCTCGCATCCCCTCTGACCTTCCGCTGCCCGGCGCCATTTATTTACAGCGCATGGCGGCCTTCCTTACTTGATGTACCAGCCCCACGGCTGGTCGCTGTCATAACGGGTGATCTGCTTGGTTTCAAGGTAGTTGTTCAGGCCCCACTCACCCAGCTCGCGGCCGATACCGCTCTGCTTGTAGCCACCCCACGGCGCTTCGGTGAAGGTCGGCTGCGAGCAGTTGACCCAGACGATACCCGCCCGCAGCTTGCGCGCGACACGCTCGGCACGCTCCAGATCTCGGGACATGACCGCGGCGGCCAGGCCGAATGGTGAATCGTTGGCTGAGCGCAGGGCATCGGCTTCGTCATCGAAGGCGCGCACGCAGACCACCGGCCCGAAGATCTCCTCGCGCCAGATCCAGCTTTCCTCGGCCACGTCCGCGAAGATCGTCGGTTGCAGATAAAACCCCTTGTCGAGCCCGGCCGGCCGCTCACCGCCGTACACCAGCCTGGCCCCTTCGTCACGGCCGCGCGAAATCGCCGACACGACCTTCTCGTACTGGCCTTTGTTAACCAGTGGACCGAGCAGCACGCCCTCCTCCAGCCCGTTGCCGATGCTGACCTTCTTGGCTTCCTGCCTGAGGCGCTGCAGCAGCGGTTCGTAGAGGCCGCGCTGCACCAGCACGCGGGAGGTGGCCGAGCACACCTGGCCCTGGTTCCAGAAGATGCCGAACATGATCCATTCGACCGCCGCTTCGATGTCGCTGTCGGCAAAGATGATCAGCGGCGACTTGCCACCGAGCTCCAGGCTGATGTTCTTGATGTCGCGCGCGGCCGCTTGCATGATCCGGCTGCCGGTCGGCACGCTGCCGGTGAAGGCCAGCTTGTCGATGCCCCGGTGCGCCGCGATCGCAGCGCCGGCGTCCGCGCCGAACCCTGGCAGCACGTTCAGCACGCCCGCCGGAAGCCCGGCGGCATCGGCGATGCGGGCCAGCTCGAGGGCTGTCAGCGGCGTGATCTCGGAAGGCTTGAGCACGATGCTGCAGCCGGCGGCCAGCGCGGGAGCGACTTTCCAGGCGGCCATCAGCATGGGGAAGTTCCACGGGATGATCGCGCCAGCGACCCCCACCGGCTCCTTGCGGGCAATGGAAGTGAAGCGGTCGTCGGACAAGGCGACGGTTTTCTCCTGGTGGCTGTCGAGCCCCTCGGCCAGCCCTGCGTAGAAATCGAAGCAGCCAGCGGTATCGCCGATGTCCCACAAGGCTTCGGGCAGCGGCTTGCCGTTGTCGCGCACTTCGAGCTCCGCCAGTTCCTGCTGGCGGTCACGGATGCCCTGGGCGATCTTGCGCAATACCTGCGCGCGGGCCGCCCCGCTCATCTGTGGCCACGGCCCCTCGTCGAACGCGGCACGCGCGGCCTTCACCGCGAGGTCGACGTCTTCGGCCGTGGCGGCCGCCACGCGCGCGAGCACGGTTTCACTACTGGGGTCGATGGTGTCGAAGGTGCCGCCTTTGACCGGGGCAACCCATTGGCCATTGATATACAGCTGGTCGTAGGAATTCATGCGTGTCCTCCAGTGAAAGCGAAGCGGTTGGCGCTGAAGGGGGTCAGGTCCTGCGCGGGCGCGCGCCCTGAGACCAGGTCAGCGATCAGGCGCCCGGTGGTGGCGCCGAGGGTGAGCGCCAGGAAGCTGCGCGCGCCAAAAGTCGCCCAGGGAAAATCCATCCTAGTATGGCTGCTGGTCATCGACATGGGATTCGGCCCGACCAGTGTTCCAGGCACGGCCTTCGATGCTCGAGTTCACGGCATCCTGGCCATTGCTCAGGGTGGTCGGGATTTCGGCGCGGCCGGTGAAGCGGCTGCCAACGATGCGCTCGTGACGGCAGGCTTCATCCATGGCCAGCGGCTTGCCTGTTCACAGGCAGTGGATCACTCAACGAATGTAGCTACCACCGTTGACATCGAGTGTTGCGCCATTCAGCGATGCCTGAGATGGCCGCAACGTAAACGCTACGAGTTCAGCAATCTCGATGGGGCTCGCCATACGTCCCACTGGAATATCCGACACCGCTGCTGCTTCGCCATGCTGGGCGATGAATTGCTCGGCCATGTCAGTACGCACCCAACCCGGCGCGATCGCCACCGCCACCACACCCTCGCTTGCCACACTGCGGGCCAGCGATTTGGTCAGGTTGATCAAGGCTGCCTTGCTGCTGCCATAAGGCAGTGCATCAGCCGCATAGCCGCCCTGTGCGGCACGGCTGGCCATGTTGATGATGCGGCCACCACCGTTGACTCGATAATGCGCTACCGCTGCACGGCAGAGGTCGGCTGCGGCGAAGAAATTGATCTGGAACTCCCGGCGCCAGGCCGCACGCCACTGCTGTGCAGGTGCCTCCAAGGGAATTTCGGTCCGGATGCCCGCATTGTTGACCAGGCCATGAATACGTCCGCCTGCCAACTCCAGAGCCGCCAGCCAGAGCTGTTCCGGCCCGGATTCATCACTTAGATCCCCCTGAACGATCCAGCCGTTGCCACCAATTTGCTCCAGCAATTGACTAGCGCCTTGTGCGTCACGGCTGTAGTGGATGAGCACCTTGGCACCTTCGGCTGCCAGCTGCCTCACAATCGCGGCACCAATGCCGCCGGACGCACCCGTCACTAGCACTGTCTGCCCGGTCAGAGGACGTGTGAAATCGTTCATCAAAACTCACCTTCCGTTGTCGAGAATGGTAGATGCCGCGTACTCCACAGGGGCACACGGCACCCCGCTTGTTCAAGCTATTGCTTGCCGGCGTTGGCTTCGAGTGAAGCTTTGTCGACCAGTTTCTGGATCTCTCCCGTCTCGCGGCGCTGGGACAGGTAGATATTCAACACTTGCAGATCGGCAGGTGAAATGTCCCGGCGCACGCCGAACGATACACCCTGCTTGGCCAGAGCCGGTTTGGGCAGAATCTCGCGTGTCCAATCAGGATTGGCCAGGGCAAACAGGTGGTTGGTGTCGCTGGCGTCGACAAGCACATCAGCGCGCTTGGACATGACCGCCAAACGGGCTTCGTCCATACCAGGCAAACGCATGATCTTGCCGCTACGGATCACCGAGGAAATGGCCTTGTCCTGAGCAGTACCGGACATCACGGCAAAGGTCACCTCTGACTTGTCGAGCGCCACGATATCGTCCTTCACATCGCTCAGTTTCGGGTTGCCCTTATTAACCAGCAAAGACACTTGGTAATCTGTTGCCGGCACGGTGAACGCTACTGCCAACGCACGCTCTGGCGTCTGGTTGAGCGCCATGGCCAGATCCCACTTGTTGCTCTGCAACCCGGCGACGAGGTTGTCCCAGTTGGTATCGACAAAGGTGACCTTCACCTTAAGTACCTTCTCGCCAAAATCGCGGCACAGGTCTACGAAGTAACCGCTGTAATCCCCCGATTTCGCATCACGCATCACATAAGGTGCAGCGACAGCCGCGCCACATCGCAATACCCCCGCCTTCTGCACGTCCTGCCAAAGCGAAGCTTCAGCGGCCTGTGCGGCCGAATAAGCCAGCAGGGCGCCGAAAAGACTCGCACCCACAAAAAAACGTTTCAGATACGACGGGACTGGAAGAACCATTTCACACCTCACTGATATTCATTGTTTTTGGCAGGAAGGTAAGGCATTTTCTGCATGCGATTTTGTGTGCATGACTGCACTCACAATAAAAATTATGATGGACGCTGTCAACAGCTCTTGGAGGCGCGATGACGCGCTGATTGAACTGTTTGTGATGCAGGCGGAGCCGGAGGGTAAAGCCTTCATGCTCGCTCAGGCCGTTTGGTGAGCATAATGGAAACAAAGCGTGAGAAAAAATGGATTTAACTCAACAATAGTTTCACCTCAAGCTGTTGAGATCAGTAGGTCCGACGCTTGCGTCCGGACAATGAATGGAGGTCGAGCATGGATTTGAGCGATGAGCTGGCGCTGTTGATTCGCCAGGAAGAAACCC
>NZ_DATELE010000081.1:0-2690 GCF_035277045.1 Pseudomonas sp.
CGCGAACAAGCCCGGTCGCGGGTTTGACGCCGGTGCCGAACAGAACAAGGCGGGTATCTATGCGTTCTCCGGTGTCGAGAACCACGGCCTGCACCTCGGCGTCGCCTTCCAGCCGCGCAGGCTCGCCTGGCGCATGAAACACCACGCCGTTGCGCTCGTGCCAGTCACGCAGGGCACGGCCGATGCGCTCGCCGACCTGCCTGACCAGCGGCACCTCGTGGCGCGCGACCACATGCACCTGCATGCCGTACTTGCGCAGCGCAGAGGCGGCTTCGAGGCCGATGAAGCTGTCGCCGACGATGACCGCTACCTGGCCGGGCTCGGCGACCGCGAGCAGTTGCTCGGCGTCCTCCCGGCTGCGCAGCACGAAGGCGCCTGAGAGTTGCGCGCCGGGGATATCCGGGCGCTGTGGCTTGCCGCCCGTGGCCAGCAGGGCCGCGTCGTAGGTGAGGGTCTGGCCGTCGGCCAGGTTGATGCGCCGCCTGGCGGGCTCGATGGAGCGGACCTTGGCATGCAGCCGGCGCAGGTGGTTGATGCGCTGGACATTGCCTTCCAGCAGCGGCGGTATGTCTTCGGGAGCCATCTCGCCCGAGAGCACGAATTTGCTCAAGGAGGTGCGGTCGTATGCCGGGTGGCGCTCCTGGTCGATCCACGTCAGCTGCCCCGCGAAGCCCCGGGCGCGCAGGCTTGCCACCGCGGCGGCGCCCGCGGCGCCGGCACCGATCACCACGAAGCTGCGCGCATCCTGCCGCAGGCTCGGCCGGGCAGGCGCCAGTGGCTCATCGTCGACCCAGACCGTGCCGTCCTCGACCTTGGTGGGGTAGCGCGCAAGGTCGCTCAAGGCAGGCGGCTCGCACACCTGGCCACTGTCCACGGCAAACGCGGCCTTGTGCCATGGGCAGACCAGGTACCCCTCGCAGACCGCGCCCTCTTCGAGCGGGGCGCCTGCGTGGGGGCAATTTGCCTGGAAGGCGCGGACCTCGCCTGCATGGCGCAGCAGCACGATTTCCTCGGCGCCGGCCTGCACGCGCAGGCCCTGGGCGTCGTTGAGCTGATCCAGCCGGGCTACGGCGTGAAGGGTCATGGCGGTCTCCTTGGCGGCGGGGGTTGCAGGTTCGACACTGCAGGCCCGCTTGGGCTGCGCTGGGCCGACCACCGGCGCGGTGAGTACGAGTGAACCACCTGCGCGCGTCATGGCTCTCAATAGTGTGTCCTGCAACCGGTACCCGACCATGAACACGCAACTGCTGCATTTCGAGGACGACGGCCGGACGCCCAACAGCGCCTTGCCAGTGGTGCTGCATCACCGCGTTCTAACGGATGTGTCCGACGCGGCCAGCACCTTCGAGGCATTGTTCGCCCGCCATCACTGGCGCCCGTTGTGGCGCGCCGGCATTTTCGACTACCACCATTATCATTCCACGGCCCACGAGGCCCTGGGCGTGGCCAGTGGCAGCGCGCGGGTCACGCTGGGCGGCGAGTCCGGCCAGGTGCTCGAGCTGGTGGCGGGCGACGTGCTGGTCCTTCCGGCGGGCACTGGCCACCGCTGCGAGCAGGCCAGCGATGATTTCCTGGTGGTCGGCGCGTATCCCGCAGGGCGGGAAGACTACGACCTGCAACGGCCAGGCACTGCCGACCATGCGGCCTGCAAGGCGCGCATCCTCCAGGTGCCCATGCCACAGGCAGACCCCGCGTTCGGTGCGGATGGCGCCTTGGTGCGGGCCTGGCGACCCCTACACGATCAAGCGAGGTAACCCCCATGCCACAGGGCAGCAAGGACAAGTACACCGCCGAGCAGAAGCGCAAGGCGCAGCACATCGAAGAAGGTTACGAGGACAAGGGCGTGCCCAAGGATGAGGCCGAGGCGCGCGCCTGGGCCACGGTGAACAAGCAGTCGGGTGGAGGCGAGAAGGCGGGTGGGTCGGGCAAGCACACGTCATCGGCCAGCAAGCACACGGCCAGGTCAGACTCGGCCAAGCGCGCCGCCAAGACCCGCGCCGGGCATTCGCGCGGCTCCAGTGAGTCGCTGGACAGCCAGACCAAGGAAAGCCTGATGAAGGAGGCGCGCAGCAAGGATATCGCCGGACGCTCGCGCATGACCAAGGCGCAGCTGGTCGAGGCGCTGCGCAAGCATCACTGATTGCCGGCGAAGAGGGCCTTAGGGCAAGCCAGTCCTGCACGGGCTTGTTTTTGTCTACATCGCCCCATAAATGCTATCGTCACTCGTTTCTAAATAGCGCCCCAGACCCGCTGGAAACGTGGAGCGATACATGGATTGCCGCAAGAAAATCGTGCTCATGGCGCTCGCCAGCCTTGCGCTGGGGGCTTGCGACGACAACTCGCCGCCGTCGGTGGAAACCATCGGGCGCTTCCCGCACTGCACCGAACAGGCGCGCCACGACACCTGCTTCGAACTCAACAACGCCAGCGACGTGCAGTATTCGACGCTGGAACAGACCCCCGAGCGCTTCGACATCGATGCCGACGGCCAGCCGATGGCCGTGCAGCTGGTGTGGGGATCGGATTTTTTCAACAGCATCACCCATTCTGCGCAGGGCCAGGTCCTGGCAGTGGGCGGGCCCCGGCTGCAGCTGAGCGATGTGTCGGGCCCGGCGTCGGCGCCTTGGCAGACCCAGCGATTCAGCGAATACGGCGACGTCTTGCGGGCCGCCGCCCTGGCAGACGATGGC
>NZ_DATELE010000082.1:0-3378 GCF_035277045.1 Pseudomonas sp.
GCCTGCGCTGGCACCTGATCGATCGTGGCGCGGCAGGCTACGACTGGAGCAGCTTCGTGCCGATGCTCAAGGCGGCCAGGGAAAACGGCATCCAGGTGATCTGGGACCTGTGCCATTACGGGTATCCGGATGACCTGGACATCTGGCGGCCTGCGTTTGTCGAGCGATTTGCCCGCTTTGCAGGCGCTGTCGCCAGGTTGATGCGCGAGGAGGGGATCGACACGCCATTCTATTCGCCCATCAACGAGGTCTCGTTCTGGAGCTGGGCCGGTGGTGATGTCGGGTACTTCAATCCCGGTGCCCACGGACGGGGCCAGGAGCTCAAGCACCAGCTGGTGCGCGCCAGCATCGCGGCCATCGACGCTATCCGCGAGGTGGCGCCCGCTGCGCGGCTGGTGCAATGCGATCCCTTGATCAACGTGCTGCCGGCATCGCACCGCGTGGATGACATCGACGCGGCCGAGGGCTACCGGTTGGCGCAGTTCGAGACCTGGGACCTGCTCAGCGGCCGGCGGTGGCCCGGGCTGGGCGGACGTGAAGACTACCTCGATATCCTCGGCGCGAATGTCTACCCCTCTAACCAGTGGGTCCACAATGGCGCCAGGATCGTGTTCGGGGATCCGCGGTTTCGACCGCTCGCGGGCATGCTGAGCGAGCTTTACGCACGCTATCGACGGCCGATCCTGCTGGCCGAGACGGGGGCCGAGGATACGCTGCGCGTGCCCTGGCTGAAGTCTGTGGGAGAGCAGCTGGCGTTGGCCTTGCAACGGGGACTGCCGATGGTTGGAGCGTGCTGGTATCCCTGGCTGGATTATCCCGGCTGGGATGATGAACGCTACTGTCCGGCGGGCGTGTTCGGCTACCCCGACGGGCAGGGTGAGCGGGCCGCGTTTCATCCGCTGTGGGCCGAGATGCAGGCGATGCAGATGCGGTTTTCTGGCTTGTCGGCGGTGGCTGCGCGCTGACTTCAACGCTGGCGAGTCGATCGGGTTTGAACGGCCAGGCATTGATCCGGGTCTGTGACTGGGTATTGGTGAAAGGATCCGTTGTCATGCCCACCCTTGAAAGCCTGCTTGAAGAACTTCTGCTTGCCCGCGGCCCGGGAGGGCAGGAAGACGAGGTTCGGGACATCTGTCAGCGTGAGCTGCGCGAGCTGTGCGACGAGGTCTCGGTCGACCGCGCAGGCAACGTGCGCGGTGTGATCCGCGCTGCTGGCAATGCCGCTCCCGAGGCGGCTGTCCGGGTCATGGCGCACTTGGATGAAATCGCCATGATCGTGCGCAAGATCAACCCCGACGGCACCCTGGAGGTGGTCGCGCTGGGTGGCGCCGAACCTATCTGCTTCGGGGTCTGCCCGGTCGAGATCATGGGCGACGCCGGCTGCCTGCCGGGGGTGCTGTCCTACGGATCGATGCACAACAGCGGCTGCACGCCGAGCGGGCGGGATGTACTGGCCGGCAATGTGCAGTGGCAGGACGTGCACGTGGTGACGCGCTGCTCGCCGGATGAGCTCAAGGCTCAGGGTGTGCGCCCCGGCACTCGCGTCGTGCTGGCCCGGCACTGGCGCCAGCCCTATGCGCTCCAGGACTGCGTGGCGGCGCACTTTCTCGATGACCGCGCGCCGATGGTGGCCGTGCTGCTGGCCGCGCGGCAGGTCGGCCAGCGCAGGGCGGAGCTGGTCCAGGATGTCTGGTTCGTCTTTACAACCCTTGAGGAGGAGTCCAACGCAGGCGCCATGTATGCCGCGTCGCGCGTGCCAGGCGACACAACCCTGGCGGTGGAGGTCGGGCCGGTGCTGGAGGAATACGGCACCCGGCTGTCGGCGGAGCCGATCATCAATGTCGGCGACCAGAAAGGCTACTACACCCGCGCTGTGGTCGATGCGCTGAGCGCGGCCAGCCGACGCGCGGGTTACGAGCCGCAGATCGCCCTGCTGGTGGATTTCGCCTCCGATGCCAGCGCCGTGCTGAGCCAGGGTACCGTGGCAAGGGCCGGCTGCCTGGCGATCCCGACCGAGAACACCCACGGTTTCGAAGTGGTGCTGTATGAGGGCATCACCGCGTGCGCGGCGACGTTGACCGAGTTTCTCCTGCAGCCGCCGGAGTGAGTGTGCTGCCGAGGATCACCACAATGGCGGGGTGCACGCCTCGATCACCCGGCGGAACACGGCGATTGCCTCGTCCACCTGGGCCTCGGTGGTATGACGTCCGAGGCTCAGGCGGACGCTGCTGCGTGCCTGGCGCTCGTCCAGGCCCAACGCCAGCAGCACGTGGGAGGCGGTATTGGCTGCCGAGTTGCACGCCGAGGTCGAGGACAGGGCCAGGTCGCTCGCCAGGGCGGTGCTGTTGAACCCTTCGACGTCGACCCGCAGGTTGAGAGTATGGGGAACCAGGTGCGTGGTGCTTGTGTTCAGTGAAACCCCGGGCAGGCTGGACAGACCTTCACGCAGGCGTTCGCTCAACCGGGCGATACGCCGGTATTCGCTGTCATCGGGCTGGCCGGCCAAGGAGAAGGCGCTGCCCATGCCAACGATCTGGTGAGTGGCCAGCGTGCCTGAGCGCAGGCCCCCTTCATGACCGCCTCCGTGGATCTGCGCGCGCAGCAGCGGGCGCGCCCGCGGTCCGACATAAAGCGCGCCGATGCCCTTGGGGCCGTACACCTTGTGGGCCGAAAACGACATCAGGTCGACCGGCAGCTGCCGCAGGTCGATCAGTACCTTGCCCACGGCCTGGGCGGCATCGACATGCAACAGTGCACCGTGTCCGCGGACAATGGCGCCAATCGTGGCGATGTCGGTAAACGTGCCCAGTTCGTTGTTCACCGCCATCAACGACACGAGCAAGGTATCAGGGCGCAGTGCGGCCTGCACCGCCGCTGGCTGGATCAGGCCTTGCTCATCCGGCGCGAGGCGGGTGACCGCGAAGCCCAGGCGTTCCAGTTCGTTGACGGTATCGAGCACCGCCTTGTGTTCCAGCACACTGGTGATCAGGTGTCGACGTTCGCCCGCGCTGTGGGCGATGCCCTTGAGAGCCAGGTTGTTCGACTCGGTGGCGCCGGAGGTCCACACCACATCCTGAGGCTGGGCACCGACCCGTTCCGCCACCTGCTGGCGCGCCTGCTCGACCACCGTGCGCGCGGCCTGTCCGAAGGCGTGGCCGCTCGACGCGGGGTTGCCGAAATTGGCCTGGTGACCCAGGCAGGCCACCATGCTCTCGATGACGCGTTCGTCGACAGGGGTGGTGGCGGCGTAGTCGAAGTAGAGCGGGGTCTTGGTCATGATGGCGGCTCGTCCATTCGTAACAGGGCGCCGGTGTACGGCGATCAGTAAAAAAATGGTACTAAGGCCGGAGGGGAATGTTTTTATTATTTGATTGGCTT
>NZ_DATELE010000083.1:0-3141 GCF_035277045.1 Pseudomonas sp.
GCCGCTGCTCGCCGAGGCATTCGGCACCAGCCAGATGCCGATCCGCGAGGCCATGAACCGCCTGGTGGTGGCGCGCGCCATGGAGGCATTGCCGCGCCGCTCCCTGCGGGTTCCCGAAGCCACCCGTGCACGGCTGGAGGCCTTGCTGCCACTGCGACTGCTGCTTGAAGGCGAGGCCACCGCGCTGGCCGTGGCCCGTGCCGGCGGTGCCGAGCTGGCCGATCAACTGGACGCCATCAACCGGCAGATGGACCAGGCCGTGCTGGTCGATGACCGCAAGCCCTACCTGCGCCTGAACCAGCAGTTTCACTTCCTGGTGTATCGCAACTGTGGCAACGAAGACCTCATCGACGTGATCGAGTCGCTGTGGATGCGCTACGGGCCGCTGATGAACGTGGTGCGCAGCCAGGTGCTGTCGCGCACCGGGCATGCGCTGCATGCCGCGATCATCGCCGGCGTTCGCGCCCGCGATGGCGAGGCGGCCAAGAGGGCGCTGGTGTCGGATATCGAGGATGCGGCGAAGTCGATCAAGGCGGCGATCGAGGTACAGCAAGCCGTGGGCTAGCGCCTTGACCAGGAGCTGGCACGGCCAGCTCGGTTATCAATGCCCTGCCCGGCGTACCTAGGGCATTTGTGGTAGCAACTGTCTTCAACCTGGTTACTCATACCTCTCGGCCCGGCATCGCCGGGCCCTGTGGGAGCGTACCTTGTGCCGCGATTCGAGGGCGGAGCCCTCGCCGGGGCGCAGGATTTCCGTGTTGTGCGGTAGCGGCAGGGAGCACCGAATGGACTCAGCTTCCACGTGCAGCGCCTGTTAGATTTGGGCCCCTGCGCAACCCACATCCCTTACCCCTGAAGCAGCTTCAACAACGCATCCGCATCCAGCTTGGCGCTCATTTCACCCCCCTCAAGCAAGCTGTCGGCCAACGCGCGCTTGCGTTCATGCAATGCAACGATCTGCTCCTCGATGCTGTGTTCGGTGACCAACCGGTAGATGGTCACCGGACGCTGCTGGCCCAGGCGGTGGGCACGGTCGCTGGCCTGATCCTCGACCGCCGGATTCCACCAGGGATCGAGATGGATCACGTAATCGGCGGCGGTCAGGTTAAGGCCGGTGCCTCCGGCCTTGAGGCTGATCAGGAAGATATCCCCGACCCCGGCCTGGAAAGCATGGACCCGGTTCTGCCGCTCTTTCACGGGCGTGGCGCCGTCGAGGTACTGGTAGGCCACGCCTCGCTCGTCGAGCCTGGCCCGCACAATGCTCAGGTGATCGACGAACTGGCTGAAGACCAAGGCCTTGTGACCGTTTTCCAGCAGCTCATCGACGATCTCGATGAAGGCTTGCAACTTGCTGCCCGCCAGCGTCGAGCCGGGGAGGACCAGTGAAGGGTGGCAGCAGAAGCGGCGCAGGCGGGTAATTTCTGTCAGTACCTGCAGGGACCTGGCCTCGCCAGGGCTGATCTGCGAAAGGTTGGCCACAGCCTGCTGGCGCAGGGCTTCGTACTGGTGCGCCTCATCGTCGGAAAGGGGCACTTTGCAGGTGATTTCGGTACGCGCCGGCAATTCGTCAAGCACCTGGCGCTTCAGGCGACGCAGGATGAAAGGCTGGATCAGAGCCTTAAGCGCACGCCGTGCGGCCGCATACCCTGCTCGACAGGCGTGGCGAAGCGATTGTCAAACCGCTCCTGGCTGCCCAGCAGCCCGGGGTTGATGAAGCGAAACAGGTTCCACAGCTCACCCAGATGATTCTCCAGCGGAGTGCCGGTGGCGGCGATCAACATGGTGCGCAAGCGGCCGTTGGCCGAGCAGCAGGTCACGTTGACCGGCGCGGCGGGAAGCTGGGATGACTACCGTGGCGAAATCGATGCATCGAGCCCGCTGAACGAGAGCGGCACGCTGCGTGGGCGGGTGGTGGGGTCGTATCAGGATGCGAACACGTTCCGCGACAAGGAGGAACATGATCACGGGCTGTTCTACGCGATCACCGAGGCGGACCTGGGCGAGGACACCACCGCCGCGCTGGCCTTTTCGCGCCAGGAGGACCAGACCAATCTGTTCTGGGGCGGCCTGCCGATCGGCACCAATGGTCATCACCTGAACCTGTCGCGCTCCACCTACCCAGGCACCGACTGGGAGAACAAGGAGCAGGCGATCAACACCGTGTACGGTGAGCTGAACCATCGGTTCGCCAATGACTGGAAGCTGCAGCTCTCCGCCTCGAAGGCCATGCAGGATGCGGAGTTCTCGGGCACCTACCTGTCGCGTTACAAGGGTCCGTTGGAAACCACGGCCTACCAGGCCCGGCACGAGGAAGACCAGACCGCCCACGACGTGTTCGCCAGCGGGCCGATCGAGGCCTTCGGGCGTAACCATGAGGTGGTGGTTGGCGCGAGCAAGCGTGTGTACGACATGACGACCAAAAACTACAGCCCTTACACAACAGCCTGGCCGATCGGCGCGCCAAAGCCTGACTTCGTGCGCAGCGGCACCAGCCATGAGGTGACCACCCAGGATGGGGTCTACCTGACTACACGGCTGAGCCTGGCCGAGCCGCTGACACTCATTCTCGGCGGGCGCCTGGACTGGTACGAATATGACAATCGCACGGGGGAGGGGGACTACAAGGTCACGCGCAATGTCACCCGTTACGCAGGGCTGATCTACGACCTGGACGACACCTATTCGGTCTACGCCAGCTACACCGATATCTTCACCCCGCAAACGTCGAAGGACACGTCCGGCAAGGTGCTTGAGCCTATCGTTGGCGAAAACTACGAAGTGGGCATCAAGGGCGAGTACTTCGACGGGGCGCTGAATGCCAGTCTGGCGGTGTTCCAGATCGACCAGAAAAACCGCGCCAGCCGCGCAGACAACCAGCAGGGTTGCCGGGAGCTGACATGCTATGACGCCTCGGGCCTGGTGCGCAGCCAGGGGCTGGATGTGGAGCTGCAGGGCGCGTTGACCGAGCACTGGCAGATCGGGGCAGGATACACCTACACCCGAGCGCGGTACGTAAAGGATCAGACCGCGGCGAACGAGCACCAGCCTTTCAACTCGGACCAGCCGGAGCATCTGTTCAAGCTTTCGACGATGTATCGCCTGCAGGGGCCGCTGGAAAAGCTGAGGATCGGTGGCGGCGTC
>NZ_DATELE010000084.1:0-6551 GCF_035277045.1 Pseudomonas sp.
CTCACCACCATTCCCTATGTCTGCGCGACGGTGGCGATGGTGCTGACCGGACGAAGCGCCGACCGCTGGAAGGAGCGCCGCTGGCATGCGGCGGTACCGGCGGTGCTCGGCGGGCTAGGGCTGGTGCTCAGTACGCTGACGGTGCAGAACCCGATGGTGTCGTTGGTGTTCCTGTCGCTGGCGACCATGGGCATCATGACCGGGCTCTGCCAGTTCTGGTGCCTGCCGCCAGCGTTCCTGGGCGGCATGGCGGCTGCCACCGGCATCGCCATGATCAACTCGTTCGGCAACCTGGCGGGGTTCCTCAGCCCCTACATGATCGGCTGGGTGAAGGATACGACCGCCTCGACCGATATCGCCTTGTACTGCATCGCGGGATCGCTGGTGTTCGCGGCATGTATCTGCCTGGCGATGCCCAAGGCGGTGGTGAACCGCTGACTCGGGTGACCCGCCCATCCGGATGACGCAAACGCGGCCAGGCCCTTGGCTACAGGCACTCTCGCCGTAGCAACGGGCCCGGCCGCACGGGTTATTGCGCCAGGTACTGGCCCAGCCGCTCGATCAGGTTTTCACGGGCGTGGGTGGTGTGCAGGTCGGACAGTTCACCTGCCTTGACGACGTCTCCCGCCGCGATCGCCTCGGCGATCGCTTCATGCTCGAGCCAGATGGTTTCGCGCTGCATCGACGATTGCAGCACCGCCCCCATCGCCCGGCGCAAATGCACCCAGTAGACCTGGGCGCTCTGCGCGATCAGGGGGTTGCCGGAGGCGTCGTAGATGGCGGTATGGAACGCCATGTCCGCATCGATCATCGCCTTGATGTTCTTGCCCTTGGAAATCGCCCGGCCGCGGGACACGTACGCCGGATCGATCGGCACCCCGCGGGCCGCCGCCATCTTCGCCGCCAGGTTGTCCAGCGCGCCGCGGATCAGGTAGAGGTTGCTGATCGACTCGATGGTCAGCGGCGTGACCAGCACGCCGCGCCCAGGGGCGTCCTGGACCAGCCCATCTTTTTTCAGCAGGCGCAGCGCCTGCAGCACCGGCGATCGAGAGACCTCCATCTGCTCGGCGATTTCTTCCTGGGTCAGGCGGGTGCCCGGCGCGATCGATCCATCGCTGATGGCATCGAGCAAGGTCTTGTAGACCTCGTCCACGTAATCGACGCGCGTCTGCACGCGCTTGAGCTTGGTTGTCATGGAGTGGCCTGGCTGCCTGTCGGTTGCCCTGAGTTCGAGCTGCATTGTCCATGTTCTCCACGCTGATTCAAATTTTTCTTGACTAGAGTGGAGTGTAGGTCAAGACTCTGAACTCTGTATACAGAGTGCTGATCGAGGGGAGTCGGATGGTGGAGGGCAGGGACCTTGACCGCTCACCCACCCAGCATCAAGAACACAGCAGCACCTGCGGCACCCTTGCGTTCCAACAATATGTATACAGAGTTCGGAGTTCCGAATTCTTGTGTCGAACAATAACGGAGCAATGCCCGATGAGCCAGAAACTGGATAAGCATGATGAGCAACGCGGTACCGGCAACGGCCCGGCAGTTCCCCAGAAACTGATCGCCTACGGCGGCTACTTCACCAGCAAGACCCCGGGCCATGATCCGGAACTGACCGAGACCGGCCCAGGCACGCCCACGGGCGAGTACATGCGCCGCTTCTGGCACCCGGTCTGCATGTCCCTGGAGCTGACCGACACCCCGCGTTTCATGAAGATCCTCGGAGAGGAGCTGGTCGCGTTCCGTGATGGCAGCGGCCGGGTCGGCGTACTGCATGCCCACTGCGTGCACCGGGGCGCCTCCCTGGAATACGGCGCGATCCAGGAGCGCGGCATCAAGTGCTGCTACCACGGAATGGTCTTCGACGTGGACGGTGCCTGCCTGCATGTGCCGTTCCCGGCCGGCGAGGAGAAGGAAGCGGACAGGTATGCCTGCTCGATTCGCCAGGGCGCGTACAAGGCATTCGAGCGCCACGGCCTGGTCTTCGCGTACATGGGGCCGCCCGACGACGAGCCGCCGTTCCCGGAGTGGGAGCAGGACTTCACCGTGCTGGAGGGCGACGAACTGGTCCCCTACAGCAACTTCCAGCACTGCAACTGGCTGCAAGTGCAGGACAACGCCGCGGACAACTTCCATCCCACCGCGCTGCACAGCGCGAAGAACGTGGTGGGCGAGAACTACCAGGGCACCACGTTCGACGAGGTCGGCGCGGCGTCCATGGAGGTTGCCCCGGACATGCAGTTCATTCCTGTGCACCAGGGCCGCACCCTGGCATGCGCCGGCGCTCGCCGGGTGAACGACGACCGCATGTTCCTGCGTATCCAGCACCAGGTATTGCCCAACCTCAGCCTGCACGCCTACACGTCCGAGGACGGCTCGGCGAAAAAGCTGTTCAGCCGTTTCCACATCATTCGCTGGACCGTGCCGGTGGACGACGAGAACAGCAAGATGATCGGCTGGCGGGTCATGGGGCCGGGCATTGATACCCGCGGCATTGGCAACAAGGACATGGTCGGCTACGAGACCATCGACTTCCTCGAAGGCCAGGTCGCCATGCGCCGGCCCGAGCGCTTCGGCAAGTACAAGCTCGAGGACATTCCCCCGATTCCGTCCAACCACCGCGAACGCCACGACTACAAGCAGGCCCAGTACGCGCCGGGGGACTACGAGGCGATCATCAGCCAGCGGCCGATTGCTGTTCACTCGCTGGAAAACCCGACCAAGTTCGATGCCGGCCTGTACGCTTTCCGCAAGATGCTTCGTGACGGCGTGCGGGGCAGCAATCCGCAGGCCTCGGCCCAGGGTTTCGCCCAGTGGCTGCGCGACATGGGCGGCGAGCCCAACAGCTACTGCACCGGCAACGTGTTCAACCTGCCGCGGGCGGCCACGCTCGAACAGGAAGTGGCCAACCGTCGCCGGCTGGCCCGTGAAGCGGTGGCCATCCTGACCGAAGCCGATGGCCTCAAGGGCGAGGAGCGGGCAGCGTTCGTGAAGGCCCGGTTCCAACAGCTCGAACAAAGCTTCAACCCACAATGACAGAACAAGGCGCCCCACGTGCCGGGGCGCCTGCCAAGTTCGAGGTATGCACCATGACTTCGCTGATCAAGCCTGCTGTCACTACCCTGGAACTCGTCGTCCGTCGTGTCACCCTGGAAGCCAAAGGCATCAATTCCTACGAGCTGGTCGATCCAGCGCGAACGGAGTTGCCAGCGTTCACAGCCGGTGCGCACATTGATATCCACCTGCCCAACGGCCTCGTCCGGCAATATTCCCTGAGCAATTCACCGCGCGAGCGTCACCGCTACGTCATCGGCGTGCTGCGTGACCCGAATGGAGGGGGCGGTTCGGCTGCCGTGCACCAGCTGCATGCCGGCGACCTTGTCCGGGTCAGCTGGCCGCGCAACAACTTCGAACTGCACCCCGATGCCTGCCGCTCCATCCTTCTCGCGGGAGGCATCGGCGTGACGCCGATGAAGTCGATGATGCACCAGCTGGAGAACGCCCGCGCCGATTACGAGCTTCACTATTTCTGCCGTGGACCGGAGTTCGCCGCGTTCTCGGAGGAGTTCCAGGTGGGTATCGCGCAGGGCCGCGTCCACGTGCATTTCGACGGTGGCACCCCGGCCAATGGCTTCAGCATCGCGTCCTTGCTGCAGGAGGCACCGCCAGGATGCCATGTCTACTACTGCGGGCCGGCCGGGTTCATGGAGGCCTGCAGGCATGCGGCAGGCCACTGGGGCGAAGGGACGGTGCATTTCGAGCATTTCAAGGCGCCAGCCAAGACGCCCACCGGCGGCGAAACCGTGGTCACCGACGGCTTCGTGGCGAAGATCAACAGCACCGGTGAAGAGCTTCTGGTGCCGCTGGGCGAGAGCCTGGCTGATGTGCTGCAGAACGCGGGTTATCCGGTGGAAACCTCTTGCCAGTCCGGGCTGTGCGGAACCTGCAGGATTCGCTATCTCGCAGGCGAGGTGGATCACCAGGACTACATCCTGGATGACGCGGAGAAAGCCTCATGCCTGACCGCCTGTGTATCGCGGGGCAAGTCCGGTGTGCTCGTGCTTGACTTGTAGCCGCCTGGGGTGCCGACCGCCGCTATGGTTTAATGGGCCCTCAACAGGAGGAGTGACATGAGCAAGGCTGCGAATACCCCGTTCTACCTGGCAGGCGTGCCCCTGGTCGCCGTTGGTGCCGCGTTTGCCGCCATCGGCGCCGCGGGCCAGACCGCGTTCGGCTGGACAGCGATCGGGCTGCTGGTTCCAGGCGTTGCACTGCTGGTTGCTGGCATCTGGCGCAATCGTCGCCAGGCTTGAGCTGGAAAGGGGAGAGGCCGTGGTTGTGGCCTCTCTTCAAGCTTGATCATGCAGTGTTTCCACGACGGCATCGACCTGTAACGCTTTTTCCCGGTGGGCGCCTCACCACCATCGTCCTTCCCGCCAAAACCGCTTCTTCGTCGATTCTCCGGCGGGCTTGCGCCTGCGCGCCCGATACGCTCGGCGCCAATTAGACAATAAGACCAATTGACGCAGGCAGCTGACCAGAATACATTCTGTATACACGTTGAATTCTATAGGTATTTCCTTGCGCATGAGTCCCTTGCGCTTCCAGGGAATAGATCAAGCAATGGGCATTTCTGCTTGCGTGTGAGCAGAATTGCCTCTTCGGAAGTTGAGAACACATGGCGGTTTCAAGAAGAAACGTACTCCTTGGCGCAGGCGCAACGGCTGGTATCGTTGCCGCTGGAGGCGCTACCGCTCTGCTGAGCGACGGCGTCCCGAATGACCCGGTTTCATTGCAGCGCATCGACTCGCTGCCAAAAGATGACGCCACCCCAGGCTGGTTCCACACCAGTCGGGTGCGTCAGCCACAACCGCCGCTGATTGGCGACGCCAAGGCACCTTGGGTAGTGGTCGGTGCTGGCTTCACCGGGCTGGCGGCCGCCCGCCAGCTGGCGCTGAATTTCCCGGACGACACCGTCATCCTGGTGGAAGCGCAGCAGGTCGGTTTCGGCACCTCGGGGCGTAACGCGGGCTTCCTGATCGACGTGCCCCACGATATCGGCGCGCCGGACTACATTGGCGACCCGGCCAACGCCCGGAACGTGCTGGCACTTAACCAGCGGGGCCAGGGCATCCTTCGCGACCTGGTCGAAGAACACAAGATCGTCGATGCCCACATGCGCCATTCGGGCAAGTACCAGGCAGCCGTCGAAGACAAAGGCATCGCGGTGCTTAACGCCTACCGCGGTGGTCTGGAAAAGCTGGGTCAGCCCTGCCACCTGATCGAAGGGTCGGAGCTGCGTGACCACCTTGGCACATCGTTCTATCGCAAGGCGCTGTACACCCCGAACACCATCCTGGTGCAGCCTTCGGCGCTGGTGAAGGGACTGGCCGACAGCCTGCCGGCCAACGTGAAGCTCTACGAAGACATGCCGATCACCGCGGTCGACTACGGTCAGAAAACCGTGTTGCATCACCCGACCGGCCGCATCACCGCAGACAAGCTGATCCTGGCCAACAACGCTTTCGGTGGCCACTTCGGCTTCCTGCAAGGGAAGATGCTGCCGATCTTCACCTACGGCAGCCTGACCCGCCCACTGACCGCGGCCGAGCAGGCCAGCATCGGTGGCAAGGACTTCTGGGGCGTGATCCCGGCCGACCCGTTCGGCTCGACGCTGCGCCGCACCCATGACAACCGGATCCTGGTGCGCAACAGCTTCAGCTTCAACCCTGATGGCCGCTCCAAGACCAACTACACCGCCAAGGTTCGTCCGGCGCACCGGCTGTCGTTCGAGCGCCGCTTCCCGGAGCTGGCCAACGTCGAGTTCGAGCACACCTGGGGTGGCGGCCTGGCGATGACCCGCAACGGCGCGGGCTTCTTTGGCGAGCTGCGCGAGAATGTCTACGGCGCGCTGGCCTGCAACGGCCTGGGCACCGTGCGGGGCACCGCCACCGGCACCTTGCTGGCCAACCTGCTGGCAGGCAAGCGCGAGCCGCTGACCGATTACCTGCTGGCCGCGCCAAAGCCAAACTGGAACCCGCCAGAGCCAGCCCTGTCGCTGGGCGTGAACTTCACGCTGCGCACCGGCCAGGCCCGCGCAGGCCTCGAAGCCTGAGTCAGCGCCGGCGGCGCGGCCAGATCACTGGCATCTGGCCGCGCCGCCGGTCTTTCGAGGTCACCTTTCCAGCATCGAAAAGGAAGCCATGCAATGTTCAGCAAACTGCCGATTGTCTTCATCGCCCTGGCCGGTTGCAGTGCAGCCTTCGCCCACCAGCACACACACAGTGACGCGGGTGGGGCCTACGCGATTGAAAACCCGCTGCGCCCTGGCGCAAAAGCGCCTTACTGCCAGACGCAGGACGAAACAGCCGATGGCTGCACCTTCCACAGCGTCGCAGGTGAAACCTACAGCGCGCATCTGTTGGCCGGCGAAGGTGAAACCTGGATCGCCGCCACCCCCGATACCCAGACGATCAACTTCGAGACGCAACCCAAGCCAAGCGTGCTGGAGGGCAAGTCGTACCAGGTGATCAAGGTTGTCCCGAACCCCGCCA
>NZ_DATELE010000085.1:0-3623 GCF_035277045.1 Pseudomonas sp.
CGCTGATGTCGGAAAACAAGCGCTTCCCGCCGCGCTATATCCTCGAGAGCGACGAGTTGCTCATCTGGGGTGTCGTCACGTTCAGTGTGCGCAGCCATGACAACCTCGCCTGAGACGGTCTTCGCGCTGATCGACTGCAACAGCTTCTACGCCAGCTGCGAGCGGGTGTTTCGCCCGGACCTGCTGCGCACGCCGATCGTGGTGCTGAGCAACAACGATGGCTGCGTCATCGCCCGCAGTGCCGACGCCAAGCCGTTCGTGAAGATGGGCGAGCCGTATTTCCTGGTCAAGGACACCTTGCGCAAGCACGGGGTGGTGGCGTTTTCGTCCAACTATGCGCTGTATGGCGACATGAGCCAGCGGGTAATGACGGTGATCGAAAGCATGGTTCCCAGCCTTGAGATCTACTCCATCGACGAAGCCTTCGCCGAGCTGACTGGCGTGCCGGGCGACCTCGACAGGCTAGGGCGCAACCTGCGTGCCCAGGTGCTGCGCAGCACCGGCATCCCGGTCGGCATCGGCATCGCCGGTACCAAGACCCTGGCCAAGCTGGCCAATCATGCCGCCAAGCGCTGGCAGACGCAGAGCGGCGGGGTGGTCGACCTGCGCGACCCGGTCAAGCGCGACTGGGTACTGAAAAAGTGCGAGGTCTCGGACGTCTGGGGCATCGGCCGGCGCATGACCGCGCACCTGCGCGAAATGAACATCCTCACCGCCTGGGACCTGTCCCGCGCCGACCCCTGGACGCTGCGCAAGACCTTCAGCGTGGTGATCGAGAAGACCGCCCGCGAGCTGGCGGGCACGCCGTGCCTGGAACTCGACGAACCCGACCCGCCGAAGCAGGAAATCTGCTGCAGCCGCATGTTCGGCACGCGCCTGGCGGAGCTCGCGCCGATCAGCGAAGCGGTCGCCACCTACGTGATGCGCGCCTCGGAAAAGCTGCGGGCGCAGGGCTCGCTGTGCCGCAGGATGCGCGTGAGCATCCGCACCGGGATGTTCAATCCGGACGAGGCGAAATACGCCAAGGGCGTGGTGGTGCGGCTGCCGTATCCCACCGACGACGTGCGGCTGCTCACCCGCATGGCGCTGGAGGCGACCACGCAGGTGTACCGTCCCGGGTTCCGGTACAGCAAGGCCGAAGTACTGCTGCTCGACCTGTGTCAGCGCGGGGAGTACACCGACGACCTGTTCGCCGCCTCGCAACCGCTGAAGGACGAGCGGGTGATGCAGGTGCTCGATTGCATCAATGGGCGCTGGGGCCGCGGTACGCTGAGGCCTGCGGCGGTACCGGCGCAGCCGGAATGGGCGATGCGCCGGGAGATGATGAGCCGTAGCTATACCACCCAGGTGGCGGAGCTTTGGCGGCTGGGGTAAGGGAGAAAGGGAATCGGAGGAGTTCCGTATCAATATGTAAATTTCGTAAATAAGATTTAACACTATTTGAGAATCAATATATTTACCGTCCCTGTGGCTACCCAATACATGGAGACGTAGAAAAATGCAGTCCAGAACCTCACCCAACAGCCTGGCCCTGGCCTTTGTCGCGCTGGCTTCGCCGGCGCTGCTGACGACCTCGGTCCATGCTGAAGAAGTCACCTCGAGTGAGGTACTGGAAGTACCGGTTGGCGACAACGCCATGGTGATCGAGAACACCATGGTCACCGCCGAGGAAGAAGCCCGCCAGGCGTTGGGCTCTTCGGTCATCACCGCGGAAGATATCAAGCGTCGTCCGCCGGCCAATGACCTGTCGGACATCATCCGTCGCGAGCCGGGCGTCAACCTGACCGGCAACAGCGCCAGCGGCGCGCGGGGCAACAACCGGCAGATCGACCTGCGCGGCATGGGCCCGGAAAACACCCTGATCCTGATCGATGGCAAACCGTCGAGCGGCCGCAACGCGGTGCGCTACGGCTGGAACGGCGACCGCGACACCCGCGGTGAAACCAACTGGGTGCCGGCCGAGGCGGTCGAGCGCATCGAGATCCTGCGCGGCCCGGCGGCCGCTCGTTACGGCTCCGGGGCCATGGGCGGGGTGGTGAACATCATCACCAAGCGCCCGACCGATGAGCTCAAGGGCAACCTGAACCTGTACACGCAAATGCCCGAAGACAGCGCCGAGGGCGCCAGCCGCCGCGCCAACTTCAACCTGAGCGGCGGGCTGACCGACAACCTGGGCTTTCGCGTGTATGGCGGCGTGGCCAAGACGGATGCGGACGACCTGGACATCAACGCCGACCATGCCACTTCCGCGTTGTCCGCGGGACGCGAGGGCGTGCGCAACAAGGACATCGATGGCCTGCTGAGCTGGAAGCTCAACGACGAGCATCGCCTGGAAGCCAGCGCGGGCTACAGCCGGCAGGGCAATATCTTCGCGGGCGACACCATGAACAGCAACGGTGGCGGCGACGTCGACTTCGTTTCCAGCCTGTATGGCCAGGAAACCAACGTCATGCAGCGCAACACCTACGACCTGACCCACCTGGGCGATTTCAGCTGGGGTTCGACCAAGACCTCGCTGTCGTACCAGTACGTACGCAACTGGCGCCTCAACGAAGGCCTGGCCGGCCGTACCGAAGGCGCACCGGGTGATGGCGCGGGCGCGGCCTTGTCGCGGCTGCGCACGACCCGTCTGGCCAGCGAAGTGAACCTGCCCTTCGCCGTGGGCAACACCGAGCACGTGATGACCCTGGGTGGCGAGTACCTGTACGAAACCTTGAATGACAAGGGCTCGCTTCAGGCGCAAAGCTTCGACCCGTCGGGCGAGGCGGGAAGCGTGATCGATGGCTTCAACCGCGACTCGAAGATCACGGCCAAGAGCTACGCGCTGTTCGTCGAGGACAACATCGTCATCGGCGACACCACCATTACCCCCGGCCTGCGCCTGGACCACCACGAAGAATTCGGTGACAACCTCAGTCCCAGCCTGAACCTGTCGCACAAGCTGACCGATGACCTGACCGTGAAAGGCGGTATCGCCCGGGCCTACAAGACGCCAAACCTGTACCAGTACAACTCCAACTACCTGCTCTACAGCCGTGGCAATGGTTGCAGTGTCCGGCAGAGCAACAACGGCGGCTGCTACCTGCAGGGCAACGCCGACCTCGATCCGGAGATCAGCATCAATAAGGAAATCGGCCTGCTCTACGACCGCGGCACCTGGCGCACCAGCGCGACCTACTTCCGCAATGACTACCAGAACAAGATCATTGGCGGCACCGACGTGCTCTATACCATCAACAGCGGCAGCCGCGTGACCCAGTGGGAAAACGCCGGCAAGGCCCTGGTCGAAGGCGTGGAAGGCAACTTCTTCATCGAGCTGACCCCGTCGCTGGACTGGAACACCAACCTCACCTGGATGCTCAACAACGACAATCGCGACACCGGCGAGCCGCTCAGCGTGATCCCCGAGTACACCGTCAACACCACCCTGGACTGGCGCGCCACCGAACAGCTGTCATTCCAGGTCGCCGGTACGTACTTCGGCAAGCAGAAGTCGCCTAGCTACAACTACCGCCTCCAGGAAAGCTACACCGAAGAGGCCCAGGAAGACGTCGAAGCCTACGGCCTGGTCGATGTCAGCACCGGCTACAGGTTCAACGAGCACTACGACGTGCGCCTGGGCG
>NZ_DATELE010000086.1:0-8546 GCF_035277045.1 Pseudomonas sp.
CCAGGTAGTACTGCGAGACGAACGCGGCCATGACCTCGGCCACCTCCTCCTCGATGCCCACCTGGGGGAAGAAGTTCTTGCTGCCCAGCACGCGACCGCCGCGCACGCTGATCAGGTGCACGCAGGCGCCGCCGGGGTTGACGAAGGCGGCGATGACGTCGATATCGCCCGTGCCGCCTTCCATATACTGCTGGTCCTGGACGCGGCGCAGCAGACCGATCTGGTCGCGCAGCTCGGCGGCCTTCTCGAAGTTCAGGGCCATGGCGGCCTGTTCCATCTCGGTGTTGAGCTCGTTGCCCAGCTGCTGGCTGCGGCCTTCGAGGAACATCACCGAGTGGCGCACGTCCTCGGCGTATTCGGCGGGATCGACCAGGCCGACGCAGGGCCCCTTGCAGCGCTTGATCTGGTACTGCAGGCACGGCCGGGTGCGGTTGCTGAAGTAGCTGTCCTCGCACTGGCGGACGAAGAAGGTTTTCTGCAGCAGGCTAAGGCTTTCGCGGATGGCGCCAGCGCTGGGGTACGGGCCAAAGTAGCGGCCTTTGGCGCGCTTGGCGCCGCGGTGGATGCCCAGGCGCGGAAAGGCACCGTCCGACAGGAACACGTAAGGGTAGGATTTGTCGTCGCGCAGCAGGATATTGTAGGGCGGACGCCATTCCTTGATCAGCGTCTGCTCAAGCAGCAGCGCCTCGGTCTCGTTGCCGGTGATGGTGGTTTCGATCTGCGCGATGCGTGCCACCAGGGCAGACGTCTTGGGCGCCTGGCCGGTCTTGCGGAAGTAGCTGGCCAGGCGCTTTTTCAGGTTCTTGGCCTTGCCCACGTACAGCAGGCGGGCGTCGGCATCGAACATGCGGTACACACCCGGGCGACCGCTGCAGGTCGCCAGGAAAGCACTAGGATCAAAAAGTTGGGACATGAGGACTCAGGAATTCGCCATTAAAGGCTGGCGTCGACCATACCGTGACGGACCGCCAGCAACGTCAGTTCGACATCGCTGGTGACCGAGAGTTTTTCAAAGATTCGATAGCGGTAAGTATTCACGGTTTTCGGAGACAGGCAAAGCCTGTCGGAGATGATCTGCACCTTCTGGCAGCCGACGATCATCAGGGCGATCTGAATCTCGCGCTCGGACAGCGTATCGAAGGGCGAACCCTGGGGCTGGAAGGGCTTGAGCGCCAGCTGCTGGGCGATCTGCGGGCTGATGTAGCGCTGGCCGGCGAAGGCCAGGCGGATGGCCTGGACCATTTCGTCGAGCCCGGCGCCCTTGGTGAGATAGCCCGCGGCACCCGCCTGCAGCAGGCGCGTGGGGAACGGGTCTTCCTCGCAGACGGTGACGGCCACCACCTTGATGTCGGGATGACTGCGCAGCAGCTTGCGGGTGGCCTCGAGACCACCGATTCCGGGCATCTTGACGTCCATCAGCACGACGTCGGGCTTGAGCTCACGGGCTAGCTTGAGTGCCATCTCACCAGAATCCGCTTCGCCCACCACCTGCAGGCCGTCGATATCGGCGAGCATGCGCGTGATGCCGGTACGCACCAGATCGTGGTCATCGACCACAAGGACCCTAATCAAGCAGACACCTCGTCACGCAGCGGGAATTGGATCCCGCCACCTTAGCAAAATTTCCCTGCTCGAACCTAGCGTAAAGCATCAACGTTGTGCGCTGATCGAACCTGCTGAGCGAAGCGGCTGCGTTCCCGCTCGCCGGGCTGCCGGGACAGGCTGCCCAGCAGGCGCGACACCGCTGCCTGGTCAGCGGGCGGCAAACGGCGGAAGGACGCAAGCAGCTGGTCTTCCTCCGTGCTCAGGGTGTCGACCGCGGCAGCCGTGCGGTTACCGCTGAGCACATACAAGGCGTCGACGCCCTGCGACGTGACAGCAGCCAGGTAATCGAGCCTGGGCGTGCGCTCGCCGCTCTCGTACTTGCCCTGGGCATTGGGCTCGACGCCGCCAATGTCACCAAAAACCCGCTGGGTCATGCCCAGCCGCTCGCGTTCTGCCCTGATGCGCGAACCGAATGCATTCATCTACCTAACCTCTCTTCCGGATTGAGTTGCCACGGCTGCTTCCAGCAACCCTGTAGGTCGGCCTGCGACCACTAAGTCATGCACTATGCACAAAGCACTTCCCTGGGCACAAGCCATGAATAGGCCATCACTGTGACAAGACAATGGTCCGCTGCATGCGCACGAAGCATTCGTCCTCGCCCATTTCCACGAAGCCATGGCGGGCATAGAGCGAGCGGGCGGGATTGCTTTTGAACACCATAAGGCGCAACAGCGGCAGCCGGCGCGACGCCGCCCAGACGGCAAGCTCCTCCAGTACCCAGCTGCCCACCCCACGGCCACGGTGCGTGGGCAGCAGGTGCAATTCGCGGATATACAAGGCGTGGCGGTCCTGGCTGAGGCTGCAGTAGCCCAGCACCTGGTCCCCTTCCGTCACGAGCCACTGCTCGCGCCAGCACCAGGCCTGGTCGAACGCCTCTTCCATCCACAGCAGGTCGAATTCCTGGTAATACGGCAGCATCGCGCGGCGCGTCAGGTCCCGGGCGAAGGCGAGGTGACGGTCGCCGGCGGGCGTCAGTTGCAATGGCCCGTCATTCATCTTCCCGCCCTGCTGCCATCGAGGGCGGCGAGCGTCTTGAGGGAATGCGCGTGATCATTCATATGCTTTCTGGGCCGTGTCGATCGTGGAAACCAGGCATGACCCTCGATGGTAGCGCCGCTCGCGACCCGCGCCAACGAAAAAGCCCGCGACCAGGCCGCGGGCTTGCAGGTGACTGGCGTGCGGATCAGCTGCCCTTGCCACTGGCCAGGACGGCGCCCGCCCCGACCTCGCCGTGGCGCCGACGGGTCAGGGAGATCAGCAGGATGGTAAGGGTCACGCCCGCCGTCATCAGCGTTTCATAACGGTAGGCATCGCTGAACAGCATGTAGCCAAGCACCATGACAATCACACCGATCACCAGCCACGTCAGCCAGGGGAACAGCCACATCTTCATCGCAAGCTCGGTGCCGTCGCGCTCGGCGCGGGCACGCATGCGCAGCTGCGACACGGCGATCACCAGGTAGACCAGCAAGGCGATCGCCCCCGTGGTCGAGAGCAGGAAGCCGAACACCTTGCCCGGGAACACGTAATTGACCAGGCAACCGGCAAAGCCTGCGAGCGTTGACAGGAGCACCGCCACGGTCGGAACGCCACTGCCGGAGATACGCTTGATGGCGCTTGGGGCCTCGCCCCGGGCACCCAGCGAGTAGAGCATGCGCGAGGCCGTGTAGAGCCCGGAGTTCATGCAGCTGGTGACGGCCACCAGCACCACCAGATCGACGACCAGTTTGGCCCCTGGCACGTTCAGCACCTCCAGCGCGCGCTGGAAGGAGCCGACGGCTTTGAGACCCGGGTCGTTCCAGGCCACCAGCGACACCACCAGGAAGATCGACGCCAGGTAGAACAGGCCGATGCGATACACCACCAGGTTGGTGGCGCGGCGGATCTTGTCCTTCGGGTTGGCGGTCTCGTCGGCCGCGATGGTGACGATCTCGGCGCCAAAGAACGAGAAGATAGTGATCAGCACCCCGCCCAGCACGGTGCCGAAGCCGTTGGGCATGAAGCCCCCGTTGGCCCAGAGCTGGCTGACCCCGCGGGTTTCGGCCAGCGGCCAGAAACCGAAGATGGCAAGCGTGCACACCCCGATGAAGCCCAGGATGGCGATGACCTTGACCAGCGCGAACCAGTACTCGAACTCGCCAAAGTTTTTCACGCTGACCAGGTTGCTCCCCGACAGCAGCACCATGATCAGGAAAGCGAACAGCCAGGACGGCACGCCAGGGAAGTAGGCGTGCAGGATATCAGCGCCGGCGATGGCCTCGACCGGAATGATCAGCACCCAGAACCACCAGTACAGCCAGCCGATGGTAAAGCCTGCCCAAGGGCCGATGGCCTCGGTGGCATAGGTCGAGAACGAGCCGCTGTTGGGGTTGGCGATGGCCATTTCCCCGAGCATGCGCATCACCAGCAACACCAGCAGGCCGGTCATCGCATAGGAAATGAGGATGGCCGGGCCAGCGGTGGCGATGGCGTTGGAAGAACCGATGAACAGGCCGGCACCGATGATGCCTGCGATGGAGATCATGGATACCTGGCGCGACGTCAGGCCATGTTGCAGCGAACGCTGTTTCTTTTGTTGTAGCGATGCCATGAAAGAACCCTCAAGTGGGTCGGCCGCAAGCAGGTGCGACTGAAGCTGGAGCAGATTTCTTGTAAGTGGGATGCAGCGGATTTCTTGTTATTACGACGACTTGTAATCATTGATCCAGGTCAGTATTAATCTATACACGCAAGGCTAACAAACGACCTTTTCGAAGCACATGATTCCAGAATGGAATGATCTTCTTCCTTTTTCGCCCGGTAACCGTACCTTATGTCCAAACGCCTGATGCCCTCGACCACCGCCTTGCAGTGCTTCGAAGCTGCCGCCCGCCACCTGAGCTTCACCCGCGCAGCACAGGAGCTGCACCTGACCCAGAGCGCGGTCAGCAAGCAGGTGGCGCAGCTCGAGGACATGCTGGCGCACCCGCTGTTCCAACGCATTCGCAGGCGCCTGCACCTGACCCCGGCAGGCGCGTTGTACCTGGCGGAAGTGAACAAGATCCTCACCCAGATCGACATTTCCAGTCGCTACATCCTCAGCTACGGGGACGAGACCGAGGTGCTGCGCATCGCCACCCAGCCAACCTTCGGCGCACGTTGGCTGGTCCCCAGGCTCAAGGGTTTCGGCGAGCGCCATCCGCGTATCCACCTGGATATCCGCAACGAGCTGGAGCCCTTCGACCTGGTGCAGGCCAAGGCCGACGTGGCGTTTTTCTTCGGCCAGGGCACCTGGCCCGGGGCAACCTGCATCGAGCTGTTCCGCGAGGAGGTGGTGCCGGTGTGCGCGCCGGAGCTGCTGGCCAGGTACCGTTTCGACAGTGCCCAGGCGCTGACCGAGCAGCGTCTGCTGCAATGTGCCTCCCGCCCGGAGGCCTGGCACGAATGGTTTCTTGGCCAGGCGCTGCAGAGCCAGAACAGCTACCACGGGCCACGCTTCGACACGTTCTACCTGTGCATTCGCGCGGCGATTTCCGGTTGCGGCGTCGCGCTGATCCCGCGCTACCTGGTGGCCGAGGAGCTGGCCGAGGGCAAGCTGGTGGTGGCCTGGGACCATGCGATGCCCAGCGATGGCGCGCATTTCATCGCCCACGCCGAGCACGCCGCCGAGGTGCCCAAGGTGCGCGCGTTCGTGGAGTGGATTCGCGAGCGGGTGGCGCTGGGAGACTGAGCGGCCTGGCGCTTGAGTTCAATATCTGCGGGAATGACCGCAATCGTATAATTCGTTTGCACAATAACACCGCGACGCGCTTGGATAATAAGAAACTCGAACAAGGTCTGCGTGCACATGAATCAGGAAAGTATCAGCCAGTCCATTGGCATAGTTCACCCGATCACACTTTCCCATGGCCGCAACGCCGAAGTGTGGGACACCGATGGAAAACGCTACATCGACTTCGTCGGGGGTATCGGCGTGCTCAATCTGGGCCACTGCAACCCGGCGGTCGTCGAGGCGATCCAGGCCCAGGCCACCCGCCTGATCCACTACGCCTTCAACGCCGCGCCCCATGAGCCCTACCTGCAACTGATGCAGCGCCTTGAGCAGTTCGTTCCGCTCAGCTACCCCATGGCCGGGATGCTCACCAACAGCGGCGCGGAAGCGGCGGAAAACGCCCTGAAGGTGGCTCGCGCCGCCACAGGCAAGCGGGCGATCATTGCCTTCGACGGCGGCTTTCATGGGCGCACCCTGGCGACCCTGAACCTGAACGGCAAGGTGGCGCCTTACAAGCAACGGGTCGGCGAGCTGCCGGGCCCGGTGTATCACCTGCCCTACCCCAGCGCGGACACCGGGATCACCACCGAGCAGGCGCTCAGGGCGATGGAGCGTCTGTTCAGCGTGGAGCTGGCGGTCGAGGACGTGGCCGCGTTCATCCTTGAACCGGTGCAGGGGGAAGGCGGCTTCCTGGCGATGGAGCCGGCATTTGCCCAAGCCCTGCGGCGCTTCTGCGATAGCCACGGGATCCTGATCATCATCGACGAAATCCAGTCCGGTTTCGGCCGCACCGGCCAGCGCTTCGCCTATCCACGGCTGGGTATCGAGCCTGACCTGCTGCTGCTGGCCAAGAGCCTGGCCGGCGGCATGCCACTGGGCGCGGTGGTCGGCCGACGGGCGTTGCTGGGCAGCTTGCCCAAAGGCGGACTGGGCGGCACCTATTCGGGAAATCCCGTCGCCTGCGCTGCGGCCCTGGCGAGCCTTGCGCAAATGACCGATGAGAACCTGGCTACCTGGGGCGAACGCCAGGAGCAGGCAATCGTCGCGCGCCACGCCCGCTGGAAGGCCGACGAGGTCTCGCCGTGGCTTGGGCGCCTGACTGGCACAGGCGCCATGCGCGGAATCGAACTGGTCAACGCCGACGGCAGCCCGGCGCCCGCGCAGCTCGCCCAGCTGCTGCAACTGGCACGCGACGCCGGCCTGCTGCTGATGCCCAGCGGCAAGGCGCGGCACATCGTTCGCCTGCTTGCTCCCCTGACCACCGAACCTGAGGTGCTCGAGGAGGGCCTGGACATCATGGAGCGATGCCTGGCCCGCCTGCACTAGGCCTTAAAGGCCGAGTTCCTGAGGGGTGAGCATGTCGTTTTCGAAGGCGATCCAGCCGCCTTCGAGCTCGGCATGGCCGTTGACGATCGGGCCGTAGTAGGTCAGGCCGTTTTCCAGGGTCACGCAGATATGGGTGGCTTTTTCAGGCGCGGCTAGGGTACCGACGAAGTGCACCTTTTTCAGGGTCTCGGTGACCGCTTCCAGGCCCACGCGCTGATTGAGGTTCTCCACCGCTTCGGCCTCGCCGCTCGCCTCGCTGCTGACGGTTACGGTGGCTGTGTAGTTGTACATGTAATGACTCCAACGGCAGGAAAGATCGGCGCCTGCTGGCGCCCGAGGTGCGTAGGGTACAGGGGCGTCCGTCTTCGGCATAGCCTTCCCACCCCCAGGCTGTTAAGGTGCCCGCCGTTAACCGCCACACCAGACGAGGACCGCCGAATGAGCGCCGAACAACCCCTGATCGCCGACCTGTTCGAGGTCGACAAACGCCTGAGCCTCAAGCCAGTGGTGGACTTCAACAATTACCTGCGCAGCGCCTTCGGCGACGGCGCCTGCCGCTGCAACCGCTGCCAGGAAAGCGGCGGCGACGAAAGCACCTATACTCATCGCCACAGCTTCAGCCTCGACGGCCGTCAACTGCACCGGCGCTTTGCCAGCACCGCTGGCAGCGATGTGCTGATGGTGCTCAAAAAAGCATGGCTGTCCTATACCAAGGCAGACTTGAGCCCGATCGGCGTGCTCGACCTGGCCACCGTCAAGACCTTCACCGACCACGCCCTGCACCCGCGCCTGCTGGCCCTGCTGCCGGCCAGCGGCCTGGCCCGCGAAGTGGACGGGCAATGGCTGCTGCAAGCCCAGGCCGACTGACACGCCTTGATGGGTGCCAGCCCGGTTCAGTCAGTAGCCCTGGCGCCCATGCAACAACGCCTTGCCCTTTTCCATGTACGTCTGCATTTCATCCTGCGGCACCATGCTGCCGCCCGTCGCCCACACCAGGTGAGTGGCGTTGGCCAGGCGCGCCTCGCTCAGCCCTGACCGCTGGCGATAGCCTTGGGACTCCTGCAGCACGCGGCCCATGCCTGGTACGCCGGCCAGCGCCGAAGGCTCAAGCTGCAGCCCCTCATGCAGCTGCGCCAGGGCCAGCAGGCGAAACAGCTCGGCATCGCTGACCGTGTAATAGCCATCGACCAGGCGCTGCACCGCGCGCCCTACAAAACCGGACGGACGCCCCACCGCCAGGCCGTCGGCGGCGGTGTGGTTGTCCAGGCCGAAGTCATACACCGACACCTGCTCGTGCAACCCCGTGTAAACCCCCAGCAGCATGCAGGGCGAATGGCTCGGCTCGGCGAACAGGCAGTGCACCGCATCGCCAAAAGCCTGCTTCAGGCCAAAGGTCACCCCGCCAGGGCTGCCGCCCACGCCACAGGGCAGGTAGACGAACAGCGGATGCTCCGCATCGACCCTGATTCCCGCCTGCGCCAGCTGCCTGCGCAGCCGGTCGGCCGCGACGGCGTAGCCAAGGAACAGGTCGGTGGAGTACTCGTCGTCGACAAAATGACAACGCGGATCGGCCTCGGCTTCGCGCCGCCCTTCGGTCACGGCGACGCTGAAGTCCGCGCTGTACTCGCGCACCTGCACGCCACAACTGCGTAGCCGGTCCTTCTTCCACTGCCGGGCATCGGCGGACATGTGCACGGTGGTCCTGAAGCCCAGGCGCGCGCCCACCACGCCGATCGACAGGCCCAGGTTGCCGGTCGAGCCGACCGCGATGGCGTACTGGCCAAAAAAAGCCCTCGCCCGGTCGCTGTCGAGCAGGCTGTAGTCATCGCCCGGTTGCAGCAAGCCACCTGCCATGGCCAGG
>NZ_DATELE010000087.1:0-19970 GCF_035277045.1 Pseudomonas sp.
TTCAGTAACACACCGTTGCATCTAAGACTAAGGTCGTCTGGCTGGCGTCCAAGGCAGGCATAAAGTAGGGCTGGGTTTTACCTACTCTGTGCTGCTAGGACAAAAACAATGAACGACAGCATCTACCTCTCGATACAGAACAGTCCGCGCTTCAAGGAACTGGTCAGCAAACGCGAACGCTTCGCCTGGATTCTCTCGGCGATCATGCTCGGCCTCTACTGCGCTTTCATCCTCCTGATCGCCTACGGTCCGCAAGTGCTCGGCGCGCGCATCAGCGCCGACTCGTCGATCACCTGGGGCATTCCCCTGGGCGTCGGCCTGATCGTCTCGGCGTTCATCCTCACCGCCATCTACGTGCGTCGCGCCAACGGTGAGTTCGATGACCTGAACAAGGCGATCCTCAAGGAGGCGCAGCAATGATCCGGCCCGCATTGGCAACCCTGGCCCTCACGGCCTTCGCCCCGGCCGTCTGGGCCGCCGACGCCCTCACCGGCGAAGTGCAGAAACAACCGCTCAACGTCGCCGCGATCCTGATGTTCGTGGCCTTCGTCGGCGCCACCCTGTGCATCACCTACTGGGCCTCCAAGCGCAACAAGTCAGCGTCGGACTACTACGCCGCGGGCGGGCGCATCACCGGCTTCCAGAACGGCCTGGCGATCGCCGGCGACTACATGTCGGCCGCCTCCTTCCTGGGGATTTCCGCCCTGGTGTTCACCTCCGGCTACGACGGCCTGATCTACTCGATCGGCTTCCTGGTCGGCTGGCCGATCATCCTCTTCCTGATCGCCGAGCGCCTGCGCAACCTGGGCAAGTACACCTTCGCCGACGTCGCCTCCTACCGCCTCAAGCAGAAGGAAATCCGCACACTGTCGGCCTCGGGCTCGCTGGTGGTGGTGGCCTTCTACCTGATCGCGCAGATGGTCGGCGCCGGCAAGCTGATCCAGCTGCTGTTCGGCCTGGACTACCACGTCGCGGTGATCCTGGTGGGCATCCTGATGTGCCTGTACGTGCTGTTCGGCGGCATGCTCGCCACCACCTGGGTGCAGATCATCAAGGCCGTGCTGCTGCTGTCCGGTGCCAGTTTCATGGCGCTGATGGTGATGAAACACGTCAACTTCGACTTCAACGCGCTGTTCTCCCAGGCCATCGACGTGCACCCCAAGGGTGAGGCGATCATGAGCCCGGGTGGCCTGGTCAAGGACCCGATCTCGGCGTTCTCCCTGGGCCTGGCGCTGATGTTCGGCACCGCCGGCCTGCCGCACATCCTGATGCGCTTCTTCACCGTCAGCGACGCCAAGGAAGCGCGCAAGAGCGTGCTCTACGCCACCGGCTTCATCGGCTACTTCTACATCCTGACCTTCATCATCGGCTTTGGCGCGATCCTGCTGGTCAGCACCAACCCGGCCTTCAAGGACGCCGCCGGCGCCCTGATCGGCGGCAACAACATGGCGGCGGTGCACCTGGCCGATGCCGTGGGCGGCAGCATCTTCCTGGGCTTCATCTCGGCCGTGGCCTTCGCCACCATCCTCGCGGTGGTCGCAGGCCTGACCCTGGCCGGCGCCTCGGCGGTGTCCCACGACCTGTACGCCAGCGTCTGGCGCAAGGGCAAGGCCAACGACAAGGATGAGATCCGCGTCTCGAAGATCACCACCATCGCCCTGGCGGTGCTGGCGATCGGCCTGGGCATCCTGTTCGAAAGCCAGAACATCGCCTTCATGGTGGGCCTGGCGTTCTCCATCGCCGCCAGCTGCAACTTCCCGGTGCTGCTGCTCTCGATGTACTGGAAAAAGCTCACCACCCGCGGCGCCATGATCGGCGGCTGGCTTGGCCTGATCAGCGCCGTGGCGCTGATGGTGCTCGGCCCGACCATCTGGGTGCAGATCCTCGGGCATGAGAAGGCGATCTACCCGTACGAATACCCGGCGCTGTTCTCGATGCTGATTGCCTTTGCCGGGATCTGGTTCTTCTCGGTCACCGACAAGTCCGAGGCGGCCGACAAGGAACGCGCGCTGTTCTACCCGCAGTTTGTCCGGTCGCAGACCGGGCTGGGGGCTTCGGGCGCGGTTTCGCACTGATCACCACACCCTCGAGTGACAGACAAGCCGCCGAAAGGCGGCTTGTCTGTCTGGATGCCGGCGGGGGGACAGCCGTGCCATCCCGGGCAATCCCCCCCACATCTGCTGTCGGAAATTTCCGAGGCGCTGTCGGAAATGTCCTGCTTTCTCCCCCTGTACGGGAGCGAATAATCCTCCCCGCCAACGGCATCCAGCCGGCATGGCACGCTCCTGCGGCGTATTCGCAGGTGTTCAAGGAGAACTATTCGTGAAATCCCTCTTCAAGGCTCTTCCCTTCGTTTTGCTGGCCGCGGGCGCTGTCCAGGCGGCTGATCCGATCGCCAAGCAGGTGCTGGTCACCGCCGTGGTGCCAACCGCCGCCTTCTATGTCGAGCCGATCGGCAGCGACTGGATGAACGATCCGCAGGAGCTGCCCTGGAACCCGACCCAGGCCGCCTTCGGCGAAATCCGCCATCAGTTGCAGGCCAAGAGCACCATCGGCCCTATCACCGGCTACCTGACTTCGCCCGCCGTGGTCACCAGCGGCCTGGACGCCATCGATCTGAACGTCAAGGTCGGCGCCACGGACCTCACCACCACCTCGGCCGAGATCCTCAATGCCGCCCAGGCCACGCCAGGCGCGGTGATGGACTTCGTGATCACCGCCAAGACGCCTGCCGGCGGCACGTTCACGCCCGGGAGCTACCAGGGCCTGGTCAACATGATGTTCGAAACCGCCGCGCCCTGATCCGCCTGCGATCCAAGCCCCTTCATCCTTTTTGTCCCACCTTGCCCGTAGCGATTCGCGCCGGGCAGGGGAGGACATTGCTTGCAGGCAGGGCCATGAACAGATTCCACCCCATCACCTTATCGCTCTGCGCCTGGTTATGCGCGCTGCCGGCCTGGGCGCAGACGCCCCCCGCGGCGTTGGCGGCCGTGGCCCAGGCACAGGGCTTGCCCAAGGAATTCGAAGCGCACTTCTTCGACGTGCCGCTGGCCGTGCGCGTCGAGCTCGACGGCCGCTACCTGGGCGACGCCATGGTGGTGCTGAGCCGCGACGAGCGCGTGCAACTGATCGAATTCACCGACACCCAGGAAAGCCGCGAGCCGGCAGCGCTGCGCAAGCGCTGGCAGGCGCGCCTGGCCGAAGGCCTTGCGCTGGGCGACTGTCAGGCCAACTGCCCCGACGGCCTGCGGGCGATCCACTACAGCCTGACCAATTCACAGCTGTCGCTGCTGACCTTCGACGCTGAAAAAAGCGGCCCCGCCGCGCGCTACCACACCCAGCCAGAACACGGCAGCTACGGCCTGCTGCTGCGCAACCAGCTCAACCTGGTGGGCAGCGGCCGCGACACCAGTGGCCGTTACGCCATGCAGGGGCAGGGCAGCCTGGGCAACTGGACCACCCAGGCCGACGCCCAGCTCGACCGGGGCAGCGACCAGCGCGAGGGTACCCGCTACCGCCTCGACCAGCTCTACGCCGAGCGCCTTGTCGATGAGCACTTCTACCGCCTCGGCTACTTCACCCCCAGTGCCCAGGGCCTGACCCGTCAGCCGCGCCTGCTCGGCAACAGTCCGGACACTACCTTGGGCCTGATGCTCGGCAGCAGCGACAGCCTGCTGATCGACAACGGCCAGCCGAGCACCACCCCGGTCTACGTCACGCCCAACCGCCAGGGCATCGCCGAGATCTACCGCAACGGCGTGCTGATCAACAGCCAGCCCGTGCAGCCCGGCCTGCAGACCCTCGACACCCGCGTGCTGCCCGGCGGCATCTACCAGGTCGAGGTGCGCCTGGTCGAGGATGGCCAGGAAACCTCGCGCAGCGAAGCCTTCATCTACAAGCCGTCGAACTGGAGCAACAGCGACAGCCGCTGGCGCTACAACATCTACGCCGGCCAGCAGACCAGCAGCCTGAGCAACTGGGACAACGACCACGACGACAGCTTCAGCGGCGGCGCGATGTTCAACTACCTGCTGCACCCGCGCGCGGTGCTCGGCGCGTCGGCCCAGCACGTCGACCAGGCCATGCAGTACGCCACCTCGCTGGACTGGGACGTGCTCGACCGCTTCAAGCTCTATGGCAACCTCAACCAGACCCAGGGCCTGGGCAATGGCTACGACCTGCAAGCCCTGTACAACCATGACCTGGGCTCGATGGTGTTCAGCCACAGCCAGTCCTGGACCCAGCCGGAGCGCGCACGTGCCAGCCGCGGCGCGCGCAGGCCGCTGGCGCGCCAGCGGGAAATCAGCCAGACCTCGCTGTCGCTCAGCCACCGCCTGACCCCGCGCAGCACCGCGACGATGCGCCTGTCCCACAGCACGGGCGCCAGCAACGGCATGGGCATCGACCTGGGCTGGACGCAGTTCGGCAAGCTGGCGGGCTCCAACGCCAACTGGCAGTTCTCGGTGTTCGACCGCCCTGGCAGCGCCAGCACTGGCGAAGCGCGCAACCGCGGCGTCAACCTGAGCCTGAGCATGAGCCTGGGCACGCCAGGGCGGCGCCTGTCCGCGACCGTCGGCAGCCGCACCTCGCGAGACGGCGGGCGCGACCACAACGCCTCGCTCGCCTACCAGCAGGACGTCGGCCTCGGCGCGCTGCGCACCCTCGGCGCCACCGCCACCCTGGACCGCTACGGCGCGGGCGTGGGCGGCAACGCCCAGTTCGAAAGCGCCGTGCTCAGCGGCGACGCCTACGCCCAGACTTCGTCCTACAACGGTGAGCTCAGCGCAGGCCTCAACCTGCAAAGCATGGTCGCCCTGGGCGACGGCAAGCTGGCGGCCAGCGGGCAATACCTGGCCCACGAGGCCGGGTTGATCATCGATGTGGAGTCGGACCTGGACGCCATCGAGCTGCGCGCCGACGACTACCAAGGCCTCAGCACCGCCCTGCACCCTGGCCGCAACGTGTTGCCGGTCATGGCCTACAAGGCCGGGCTGGTGCAGGTGGACTTCGACGACAAGCACGCCCCGCCCGCGGTGATCCAGCCCAACAGCTTCGACTACCACCTCAACCGCGGCGGCATCGAATACCGCCAGTTGCGGGTGATGCGTACGGTCACGGTGCTGGGCCGTCTGCTCGACGAGCAGGGCAAAGGCCTGAGCGGCGCCCAGGTCATCAATCACGCCAGCCGCAGCGTCACCGAGGCCGACGGCTTCTTCGCGGTGGAGATGAGCGAGTCGACGCCGGTGCTCGAGGTGCGCATGGCAGGGCAGGCCGCCTGCCTGCTCAGCCTGGAGCCAGACCGGCTGACTCGGGAAAACGATCTGCTGATGGCGGGGGACCAGCGTTGCCGCCCGGAAAGTCTCGCGGACGCCGACACATCAAGACATAGAAGCGGCTCGTAACGTGGGTTCAAGAAACATATGGAAGCGTTTTAGCGGAAAGGACTGTAGGAAATTTCTCTGTTGGTTATAGGAAGCGTCCCTTAGTGCCAGCGCGGCGTTTCTGCCGGTTTTGAGTGAGTAGTATTGATTGGCCACCACCGAATATTTGCGGGGTTTCAGGATGAATAGAAATATGTATTGCGCGCTGTTGGCGCTGCTGATGTTGCCCGCCACCGTGTCCGCCGCGCCCGAGCTCAACATCGGCGGTTTGTACGACTACATCGATGGCGGCAAGAGCACGCTGCTCAAGCGCGTGCGCAACAGCGGCGACACCACTGCCTTCGTCAAGGTCAGCGTCGCGGAACTGGTGTACGACGACAAGGGCGAGGCGCGCGAGGTCAGCCTCGAATCCATGCCGCTGGACGAGCGTGGCCTGGTGGTCAGCCCGGCGCGGCTGATCGTGCCGGCCCGTGGCATCCAGTCCGTGCGCCTGCTGTACCGCGGCAAGCGCTCGAAGGAACGCTACTTTCGCGTGCGCTTCATCCCCGTGCTGCCCGAGGTCAACGACGGCTTCGCGGTCAACGAGGCCGAGGCCGAGGCCTACGCCGACAGCCTCAAGGCGGGGGTCAATCTGCTGGCCGGCTACGGCTCGCTGCTGTTCGTACGGCCCGCCGACAGCCATTACCAGACCGCGGCCAGCGCGCAAGCCGGCACGCTGACCGTGGTCAACGAAGGCAACAGCACCGTGGTGCTGGACCATTTCCGCCAGTGCCAGGCGCCGGGCGAGGGCTGCGCGCCGGCGACCAAGCACCATCTGCTGCCGGGGCGCACCCGGCAGTTCAGCGGGCCAGGCGGGCCGGTGTTCCAGTTCGAACTGCACGAAGGGCAGGGCCACAAGAGCCTGGTGGTGGAGGGATGAGCATGGCACTTGCGCGGCGACGCTATCTGCCGTTCTTCCTGGGCCTGGCGCTGGCGCTGGCGGCCCCTGTGGCCGCGGCCTTCGAGGTGACGATCTCGGCGCGCTACCGGGGCGGGTCCAATGACAAGTTCGAGAACACCACGCCCGTCGCCGACTTTTGCGGCAGCTGGAGCGAGCCGTGCACCACCCAAAGCCTGGTGGACCTTCCGATCACTTACGCCAAGCGAGTCGCGCTCGGCGAGCCGCGAGAGCAGTTCTTCATCCAGCCGCCTTCGCGCAAGCGCCTTGATATCTTCCACGAGACAACCGGCGAATCCTTTGGGCTGGACTTCCAGGTGCGTGCTGTCGCCCAGATGGTGAGCGCCTCGAACTGGGTATTGAGCCCCGTCTATTCGGCCACCCTGGAGGGCGGCTGCAGTTACCGGACAATCATGATAGGGCGTACCACCCCGTTCATCTGGTACTACCCCAACCCCCCCGCACCGTCTCCTTGCTATGGCGTGAGCCGCCGGGCAACGGCCGCCGATGTCATCACCGCCACCGTGTCGGAGATGGCCATTACCTACCTGCTGATCACGCCGCAGCCCTATCGCATGAAGCCTGGCATCTACCGTGGCAGCCTTGACCTGACCATCGGCCCGGGCGGCGATTTCGACTTCGGCGACAACGTCACCGAGCTCAACACCAACGTGGTGCGGGTGAACTTCGTGCTCGATGTCGAGCACCTGTTCCTGTTGTCGTTCCCGCCCGGTTCCGATATCGCTGTGCTGGAGCCGCCTGGCGGCTGGGAAGGCTGGCTGACCCGTGGCAGGCCACCCCAGCGGCTATTGCGCGACCTGCCCATGCAGGTCTGGTCCACCGGCCCGGTCAGCGTCTACAAGCTGTGCCAGTACAGCGTGGGCAGCCGCTGCGGCATTCGCAACGACGTGCGCCACGTGGTGCCGCTGGACGTCGCGATGTCCTTGCCCGAAGGCATCCGCTACCAGGGCCAGCCGGTAAGGCGCCTGCGGATACCCTCGGGCCGCGAGTCGGCGATCGCGCTCGAAGCGATCCAGCCGACGTCGAACCGCACAGGCCAGTTGCACTTCGACGTGGCTGGCAGCGATGTGCCGGGCATGTTGCCCCACGCGGGCAAGCAATACGCCGGCCAGGTGACGATCGTGTTCGACTCCGAGCTGTAGGACCCTGTTTCCAATAAGGATGGATCATGTACAAAGCCCTGGTAGTAGACGACCACCCCTTCATCCGCGCCAGTGTCTGCATGATGCTGCGCCAGGACCGCATCAAGGTCGTGGGAGAGGCCGACAACGGCATCGATGCCTTGCGCCTGACGCGCGATACCCGACCTGACCTGGTGATCCTCGACATCACCATGCCTGGGCTCGATGGCTTTGAAGTCACCACCCGCGTCAGGGCGATGGACCCCTCGACCAAGGTGCTGGTGCTGACCTCGCACCTGCCCGAGTCGTTCTCGCTGCGCTGCATGAAAGCGGGCGCGGCGGGGTTCGTCTCCAAGTCCGACAACCTCAAGGAGCTGAGCAAGGCCGTACGCGCGATCCTGTCGGGGTATACCTACTTCCCGGACGTCACGCTCAGCTCGGTCAACCGGCATGACCTGCGCGCCACCGAGGCCGAGTGCCTGGCCGGCCTCAGCGACCGCGAGGTGCTGATCCTGCAGCAGCTGGCCCGCGGCATGACCAACAAGGAGATCGCCGCGGCGATGCTGCTCAGCAGCAAGACCGTCAGCACCTACAAGGGGCGGCTGATCGAGAAGCTGCGCGTGCGTTCACTGATCGACCTGGCCGACCTGGCCAGGCGACACCAGTTGATCTAGGGGCGCCGCCAGTGACCCCGTACATGCTGTCGCTTATCCTGCTGACCAGCCTGCTCGCTGGCGCCCTGGCCTGGGGCTGGAGCCTTGACCGCCTGCAGCGCTTGCTGCGCCGCCAGATCCACGCGCTGCGCCGCGCGAAAAAGGACGCCGAGCGCGCCAACCACGCCAAGTCACGCTTCCTGGCGACCATGAGCCATGAAATCCGCACACCCTTGAACGCCGTGATGGGGATGCTTGAACTCGCCTCGCACAAGGCCGCCGAAGGCGTGCTTGACCGCCTGTCCATCGATGTGGCCGCCGATGCCTCGCGCAGTCTGCTGGAGCTGATCGGCGACGTGCTGGACATCTCGCGCATCGAGTCCGGCCGGCTGGAGCTGGCCCCGCAGCCTGTGCACCTGCGCGAGCAGATCGGCCGTATCGTCCAGCTGTGGGCTCAGCAGGCGGACAGCAAGGGGCTGCAACTGGTCACGGAGCTGCAGGGCGAGGTGGATGCCGAGGTCATGCTCGACCCGCTGCGCTTCAAGCAGGTGTTGGGCAACCTGATCAGCAACAGTATCAAGTTCACCCAGCAGGGCCAGGTGAGCGTGAGCATGACCGCCCGCGCCGAGGGCGGGCGGATTGCCTTGAGCCTGACCGTCGAGGACACCGGCATCGGCATCGCCGAGGCCGACCTGGCCCGGCTGGGCGAGCCGTTCTGGCGCGCCAGCGGGCAAGGTTGCACGGCGCGCACCGGCGCGGGGCTGGGCCTGGGCATCAGCCGCACGCTGTGCGAGACCATGGGCGGGCGCATGCAAGTGCACAGTTGTATCGGCCAGGGCACGCGCATCGAGATCCAGCTCGAGCTGCCCCTGGTGACCGCCCAGGCGCAGACCGGCCAGGGATTGACCGTGTCGCCGCAGGACCGCGCGGGCGGCCAGCGTGTGCTGGTGATCGATGACTGCCGGGTGAACCGCATGCTCCTCAAGCAGCAGCTGACCCGGCTCGGCCACGAGCCCTATGAAGCCGCGGATGGCGTCGCAGGCTTGCGGTGCTGGCTGAGCATGCCGTTCGACGTGGTGATCTGTGACTGCAACATGCCCCTGCTCGACGGCTATGCCGTGGCCCGCGCCATGCGCGAGCACGAGCGCCGCCGCGGCAAGCCCGCGTGCCGGATCCTGGGCTTCACCGCCAACGCGGTGCCCGACGAGCGCCAGCGCTGCCGCGCCGCCGGCATGGACGACTGCCTGTTCAAGCCACTGGGCATACAGGGGCTGGGGCAGGCCTTGCATGCTGGGCGGGGCGCTGCCAGCGGGCTGGACATCGGCAACCTGCAGCGCATGACCCTGTGTGACCCCGCGGCGCTCGGGGATTTGCTCGATGAACTGCGTAATACCAACCTGCGCGATCTGCAGCGGCTGGAGGTGCTGGCGGACGGTGAGGACCTGGGGGCTCTGGCGTCGCTGGCGCACCGGCTCAAGGGTGGCGCGCGGATTATCCGGGCGCAGCGGGTGATCAGCGCGTGCGAGCAGGTGGAGAAGCGTTGCAACGAGAAGGCGAGGATGTCCGGGAAGCTGGCGGTGGCGGTGGAGGTGTTGCAGGCGGCGGTGAAACAGCTCGACCGCTCCCTGGCCGGCATCTGCAAGGGCATCAAGGCGGGCAGGGCCCCGCCTGCTGTGTGTACGTGCACTGTGCCGCACCGCCGAACCTGTGGGAGCTGGCTTGCCAGCGAAAAGGGCGAAGCTCTCGCCATACACTCATGGTGTCAGGTCTGACCTCTATGCTGGCAAGCCAGCTCCCACAGTTACAGCGGCGGCCTCTCAATCTTCTACAAGTGCCGACAGCGCCTTTGCACTATCTCTCAGGCCTTATATCCGCCCAAGCAACAACAACACCAGCAACACCACCAGCACGACGCCGATGATGCCGGACGGGCCATAGCCCCAGGACCGCGAGTGGGGGAACACGGGTAAGCCACCAATCAATAGCAGAATCAGGATGATGATCAGGATCGTGGTCATGTCGTTGTCCTTGCGTGATAAAGGGGGTGTCCAGGTACTGCTTTCCCTGCGGCCGCGGTTAACTCGGCCACGTGTAGAATGGGACTTGCGCACGCGCGCAAAAGTTTAAATCCCTTTGCTTTCGCCATTCACCGGCCTGATACCACCCTGCTGCGTGGGCATGCCTGGCTACACTGCCAGGCACTTTCCTCCACGACACAGGCAGGCCGCTATGCGCAACCGCATGATGATCACCGGTGCAGGCTCGGGGCTGGGGCGCGAGATTGCCCTGCGCTGGGCCCGCGAGGGCTGGCAACTGGCGCTGGCCGACATCAACGAGCCCGGCCTGCGAGAGACCCTGGCGCAGGTGCGCGAGGCGGGCGGCGATGGCTTCGTGCAGCACTGCGATGTGCGCGACTACAGCCAGCTCATCGCACTGTCCCAGGCCTGCGAGGAAAAGCTCGGCGGCATCGATGCGATCGTCAACAACGCGGGCGTCGCCTCGGGCGGGTTCTTCGGCGAGCTGTCGCTGGAAGACTGGGACTGGCAGCTCGCCGTCAACCTGATGGGTGTGGTCAAGGGCTGCAAGGCGTTCCTGCCGCTGCTCGAGCGCAGCAAGGGCCGCATCATCAACATCGCCTCGATGGCCGCCCTGATGCAGGCGCCTGGCATGAGCAACTACAACGTCGCCAAGGCTGGCGTGCTGGCGCTTTCGGAAAGCCTGCTGGTCGAGCTGCGCGGGCTGGACATCGCGGTGCACGTGGTGTGTCCCTCGTTCTTCCAGACCAATCTGCTCGACTCCTTCCGCGGCCCTGCGCCCGCGATGAAGGCCCAGGTCGCCAAGTTGCTTGAAAGCTCGCCGATCACGGCTGCCGAGATCGCCGACTACATCCACCAGCGGGTCGAAGCCGGCGAATTCCTCATTCTTCCCCATGAAGCCGGCCGCCTGGCCTGGCAGCTCAAGCAGCAGGCGCCGCAGCGGCTCTACGATGAAATGGCCGACATGGCCGCGAAGATGCGCGCCAAGGGGCGTCCAGGACAACCCTGACACGCCGGATCGTTTATGCTCCGCGGCCAAGACCAACGCACCTTCTGGATTCAGAGCTTCAGAGATTCAGAGATTTCTGTGAAGCCACCGCAGTACCTGTGGGAGCGGGCTTGTCCCGCGATCCAGTATGGTGCACTGTCTTTCACTGGCCGGATGCCTTGCATGATCAATTACCTGTGGTTCTTCCTCGCGGCGGTCTTCGAGATCGCCGGTTGCTACGCCTTCTACCTTTGGCTGCGCCTGGGCAAAAGCGCCCTGTGGGTCGTCCCCGCGCTGTTCAGCCTGACCTTGTTCGCGCTGATCCTCACCCGCGTCGAAGCCGCCTACGCCGGACGGGCCTACGCCGCCTACGGGGGCATCTACATTGTCACCTCACTGCTCTGGCTGGCACTGGTGGAAAAAGCCCGCCCTCTGGGCAGCGACTGGCTCGGCGCTCTGTTCTGCGTGATCGGCGCGAGCATCATCGTGCTCGGTCCACGCTTGCAACAAGGCTGAATGTAGGACGCGTCTGTAGGAGAAATTACCTTCTGTTGTAGGACTGGCCTAATTCACCACTGGATCATTGAACCGGCGGCTCGGCCCGTTGCAGTCTCGGGTTTTCCCTGAGGCTGGAGGATCGGAGCATGCTGGTGATTGGACGCGAAGTGGGTGAGGTGATCGCCATCAACGACGACATCAAGATCAAGGTGATCTCCGTCGAGGGCGGCGCGGTGCGGTTTGGTATCTGCGCCCCGCGCGAGATAAAGGTGCACCGCACCGAAGTCTATCGGCGCATCCAGGCCAAGGAGGCCAAGCAGGCGACCAAGCAGGCGGGGAGTGCCTGAACCCTGGTCAGTCGAGCAGCTCGGGTGGCACGTCGTGGCGCGCGAGCAGCTGGCACTGCTGGCTTTCCAGGTCGAACAGGATGAACGCCTGGCCCTTGGCCAAGGCCTGGCGCACGCGCAGCACCCGGGTCTCGAGCGGTGTGTCGTCACCGTTGTCGGTGCCGTCGCGGGTGACGAAGTCCTCGATCAGGCGGGTGAGGGTGTCGGATTCGAGCTGGTCGTAGGGGATTAGCATGGTTTTCTGCGGTTCGGTTGGGTGGTGTAAGAGGATGCTACTTGAATCGTGGGATCTTGGGGCCGCGAAGCGGCCCCAGAACCCGCAGACGACAAAGCAATCAGCTCTTGTTCCCAACCAGACTGTCCACCGGCGGCACGCGGGTATCGCTTTCCATCTGGGCATCATGCTCGATCTGGTGACTGAACCGCTCCAGCGACCCATTGGCGGGGTGCGAGTCACTGGCAAACACCGGCGGACTCAACAGGTAAGCGGTCAACAACCGGCTCAACGCCGCCAGGCTGTCGATGTGCGTGCGCTCATACCCATGCGTCGCATCACAGCCAAACGCCACCAGCGCCGTGCGGATGTCGTGCCCCGCGGTCACCGCCGAATGCGCATCGCTGAAGTAATACCGGAACAGGTCCCGACGCACCGGCAACTCATGCTCGCCGGCCAGCTTCAACAGGTGCCGCGACAGGTGATAGTCGTACGGCCCGGACGAATCCTGCATCGCCACGCTCACCGCATGCTCGCTGGACGCCTGCCCAGGCGCCACCGGCGCGATATCGATGCCGACAAATTCGCTCACGTCCCAAGGCAACGCCCCGGCCGCGCCGGAGCCGGTTTCCTCGGTGATGGTGAACAGCGGGTGACAGTCGATCAGCGGCTGCCGGCCACTCTCCACCACCGCCTTGAGCGAGGCGAGCAGCGCCGCGACGCCGGCCTTGTCATCCAGGTGGCGGGCGCTGATGTGACCGCTTTCGGTGAATTCGGGCAGCGGATCGAAGGCCACGAAGTCACCAATGCCGATCCCCAGGGTCTCGCAGTCGGCACGGGTGGCGCAGTAGGCGTCCAGGCGCACCTCGACGTGGTCCCAGCTGACCGGCATCTGGTCGATCGCGGTGTTGAAGGCATGCCCGCTGGCCATCAACGGCAGCACGCTGCCGCGGTACACGCCGGTGTCGGTGAACACGCTGACCCGGCTGCCTTCGGCAAAGCGGCTCGACCAGCAGCCCACCGGCGCCAGCGACAGCCGGCCATTGTCCTGCAATGCGCGCACGCTGGCGCCGATGGTGTCCAGGTGCGCGGAGACCGCGCGGTCGGGTGAGTTCTGCCGGCCTTTCAACGTGGCGCGGATGGTGCCACGGCGGGTCAGCTCGAAGGGGATACCCAGCTCATCGAGGCGCTCGGCCACGTAGCGCACGATGGTATCGGTGAAGCCGGTGGGGCTGGGGATGGCAAGCATCTCCAGCAACACCTTCTGCAAATAATCCAGGTCGGGTTCGAGGGGTTGTTCAGGCATGCGCACTCCTGGGGTCAAACGTTCGGGCGGCTGTGCGGAAACAGCAGGTCGACGAAGCGTTCGGCGGTGGGTTGCGGTTCATGGTTGGCCAGGCCCGCGCGTTCATTGGCTTCGATGAACACGTAGTGGGGCTGGTCGGCGGCGGGCACCATCAGGTCCAGGCCGACCACCGGAATGTCCAGCGCGCGGGCGGCGCGCACGGCGGCATCGGCCAGCACCGGGTGCAGGCGGTCGGTGACGTCCTCGAGGATGCCACCGGTGTGCAGGTTGGCGGTGCGGCGCACGGCCAGGCGCTGGCCCGAGGGCAACACGCTGTCGTAGTCCAGGCCCGCGCCGCGCAAGGTGCGTTGGGTTTCCTCGTCCATCGGGATACGGCTTTCACCGCCGGTCGCGGCCTGGCGACGGCGGCTCTGGGCCTCGATCAGGGTCTTGATGTCGTGCACGCCATCGCCGATCACCTCGGCCGGATGGCGGATGGCCGCGGCCACCACTTCGTAGCCGATGACCACGATGCGCAGGTCCAGGCCCTCGTGGAAGCTTTCCAGCAGCACGCGGCTGTCGAAACGCCTGGCCTGCTCGATGGCCTGGTTGATCTCCTCCAGGGTGGTCAGGTTGACCGCCACGCCATGGCCTTGCTCGCCATCGAGCGGCTTGACCACCACCGCGCCGTGCTCTTCGAGAAACGCCAGGTTGTCGTCGGCGTTGCCGGCCATCTGCTGCGCCGGCACGTGGAGGTCGGCGGCCTGCAGGGTTTTCTGGGTCAGGCTCTTGTCTTGGCACAGGGTCATGCTCACGGCGCTGGTCAGGTCGCTCAGCGACTCGCGGCAGCGGATGCGCCGTCCCCCCATGCACAGGGTGAACAGCCCGGCCGAGGCATCGTCGACATGTACGTCGATGCCGCGCTTGTAGGCTTCCTCGACGATGATCCGCGCGTAGGGATTGAGCCCGGCCTCGGGGCCAGGGCCCAGGAACAGTGGCTGGTTGATGCCGTTCTTGCGCTTGACCGCGAAGGTCGGCAGGTTGCGAAAGCCCAGCTTGGCATAGAGGCGCTTAGCCTGGCGGTTGTCGTGCAGTACCGACAGGTCAAGGTAGGCCAGCCCCCGGCTCATGAAATGCTCGACCAGGTGCCGCACCAGCACCTCGCCCACGCCTGGCCGGCTGCACTGCGGATCGACCGCCAGGCACCACAGGCTGCACCCGTGCTCCGGGTCATCGAAGGCCTTGCTGTGGTTCAGGCCCATGACGCTGCCGATCACCGCGTTGGTGTCCTCGTCCTCGGCCAGCCAGTACACGGGGCCACCCAGGTGACGCGGGGTCAGCAGCTCGGGGTTGACCGGCAGCATGCCGCGCGCCTGGTACAGCTGGTTGATCGCCTGCCAGTCGGCCTCGGCCTGGGCCCGGCGGATGCGGAACCCGCGAAACACCCGCTGCGACTGGCGGTAGTCGCTGAACCACAGGCGCAAGGTGTCGGACGGATCGAGAAACAGCTGCTGCGGCGACTGCGCCAGCACCTGCTGAGGGGCCGCCACGTAGAGCGCGATGTCACGCTCGCCGGGCTGCTCTTCCAGCAACGCCTGGGCCAGGCAGGCCGGGTCCGGGTAGGTGTGGCCGATCAGCAGCCGGCCCCAGCCGCAGTGCAGGGCACGCGGCTGGTCGTGTGGCTCGCTGCCGTCCCCGGCCAGACGCGCTTGCAGGCGCTCGTAGGACGGCGTCTGCACGCGCTGCAGGCGCTGCTCGTAGGCGGTTGCGTGGGCTTTCATCGATCAGATTCCTTGCTCGCTGAGCCACAGGTTGAGTGCCGCCAGTTGCCACAGCTTGGAGCCGCGCAGCGGGGTGAGCTGGCCCTGCGGGTTGCTCAGCAGACGGTCGAGCATGGCGGGGTTGAACAGCCCACGGTCCTGGCTCGGGTCGGTCAGCAGGTCGCGCACCCAGCCCAGGGTCGCGCCTTCGAGGTGCTTGAGGCCAGGCACCGGGAAGTAACCCTTCTTGCGATCGATCACCTCATGGGGGATGACCCGGCGCGCGGCTTCCTTGAGCACCTGCTTGCCGCCGTCGGGCAGCTTGAAGCGCCCCGGGATGCGCGCCGACAGCTCGGCCAGGCGATAGTCCAGGAACGGCGTGCGCGCCTCCAGGCCCCAGGCCATGGTCATGTTGTCGACCCGCTTGACCGGGTCGTCGACCAGCATCACCGTGCTGTCCAGGCGCAGCGCCTTGTCCACGGCCTCGGACGCGCCCGGGCGGGCGAAATGCTCGCGGACGAAATCGCCCGCCGCGTCATGGTCCAGCAGCCACGGGGCCTGGACGGTGTCGCGGTATTCGTTGTAGCCGCGGTCGAAGAAGGCGTCGCGATAGGCCGCGTACGGGTCGCTGGCGCCATCGACCTGCGGGTACCAGTGATAACCGGCGAACAGCTCGTCCGCGCCCTGGCCGCTCTGGACCACCTTGCAGTGCTTGGCCACTTCACGCGACAGCAGGTAGAAGGCGATGCAGTCATGGCTGACCATCGGCTCGCTCATGGCGCGGAAGGCGGCCGGCAGCTGCTCGATGATCTCGCGCTCGTCGATGCGCAATTGGTGATGACGGGTGCCATAGTGGCGCGCGATCAGGTCCGAATACTGGAACTCGTCGCCACGCTCGCCGCCAGCGTCCTCGAAACCGATCGAGAAGGTCGACAGGTCGTCGACGCCGACCTCGCGCAGCAGCCCGACCAGCATGCTCGAATCGACACCGCCCGACAGCAGCACGCCAACGTCCACGGCAGCGCGCTGGCGAATCGCCACGGCCTCGCGGGTGGCGTCCAGCACGCGGGTGGTCCAGTCCTCGAGGGTGAGGTTCTGCTCGTCGGCGCGCGGGCCGTATTCCAGCTGCCACCAGGTCTTGCGCTCGACCTTGCCGTGGCGGTCGACGCGCATCCAGGTGCCGGGCTCGAGCTTCTGCACGTTGGCCAGCAAGGTGCGCGGCGCCGGCACCACGGAATGGAAGTTCAGGTAGTGGTTGAGGCCCACCGGGTCGAGCATCGGGTCGATGTCGCCGCCCTTGAGCAGGGCCGGCAAGGTCGACGCAAAGCGCAGGCGCTCACCGTTCTGCGACAGGTACAAAGGCTTCACGCCCAGCCGGTCGCGGGCCAGGAACAGCCGCTGCGCGTCGCGTTCCCAGATCGCCAGGGCGAACATGCCATTGAGTTTGGGCAACAGCGCCTCGCCCCAGGCGTGGTAGCCCTTGAGCAGCACTTCGGTGTCGCCATCGGACAGGAACGCATAACCCAGCGCCTCGAGTTCGGCGCGCAGTTCAGGGAAGTTGTAGACCGCGCCGTTGAAGGCCATGGACAGGCCCAGCGCGTTGTCGCTCATCGGTTGGGCGGAGCCATCCGACAGGTCCATGATTTTCAGGCGGCGATGGCCCAGGGCGATCGGCCCCTGGCTCTGGAAGCCCCAGGCGTCAGGGCCTCGAGGCGCGAGATGATGGGTCATCCGTTCGACAGCGGCGAGGTCCGCCGGGCGTGGTGCCTGATCGATCGGGGTGAAACGTAACTCTCCAGCTAGTCCGCACATAAGTCCTTACCGGTTTTGCCGTTGGGGAAAACGCCCCAAGGTGGGGCAGTTAGTAATCGACCGGTGTGGATTGCAGGAGTTTTAGATCAAAAAGTTATATGTGACCACCGGCCATGCGGACCGTGACCTACGTACGAGTAGCGTTGTGCCTCATAACGGGGAGCGGTGCACGACTCTGGGGAGATTTTATGGTGCATGGCAAAACCTGTGGGAGCTGGCTTGCCAGCGAAGAGGCCGGCGCTGACACAGCGGGTCCGGTGGCCTGAAAGGCTGGAACCAGACCCTGAAATCCTCCGCGCTCAGCGCTTGCCGCGGATCAGCTCGCGCAGCGGGAAGCGGTTGGGGTGGCAGGCTTCGGCCACGGGGCGGGGGAGGGGCAGGGGCTCGCCGGTGATCCAGGCGGCGATCAGCTCGCCGCTGAGGGGCGCGGTGATCAGGCCGCGGGAACCGTGGCCGCTGTTGACGTACAAGCCATCGAGCCAGGGACACGCGGTATCAGGCACCTGACGCGCATCCTTGCTCAACACGGCATACGCGTCGGCAAAGGACGCGGGGTCCGACACCGGCCCGACGATCGGCAGGTAATCCGGGCTGGTGCAGCGGAACGCCGCACGGCCCTGCAGCGCAGCGGGATCAAGCTCACCCGCGCCCAGGCGCCTGGCAAGATCCGGCGAAATGTCATCCAGCAAGCCCAGATTGCCTTGGTGCTCCGCCACGGTCGGCGTCAGGTCTTCACTGTGAAAATCAAAGCTGGCACCGAGGGTATGTTCATCACCACGGGGCGGCGCGACATAGCCATCGGCACACACGACCGTCCCTAGCGTACGGCTCGCATCAGTCGCTGGCAGGCGGGTAATCTGCCCGCGGATGCGTTTGAGCGGCAGCCCGGCGCAGGGCTCGAAACGGCGGATTTCAGCGGCGGCGGCCAGCACCACCACGGGTGCGCTGGCCAGCAAACGCTCGCCGTCCCAGGCCTGCCAGTTGCCTTCGGCCTGGCGCAGGCTGATCACCTCATGGTGCGTGCGCAGCTCGATCGCAGGATGGCGCAATTGGGCCTGGCACAACGCAGGCGGGTGTACCCAGCCACCTTCGGGGTAGAACAACCCGCCGCTGGGCAGTTGCACGCCGGCGATCGCCTCGGCCTGGGCGCGTTCGAGGTCTTGCAGCAGGGAGTTGTCGAACGCGGCGGCAAGCTTGGCCTGCCGCGCGGCTTCCTTGTCATCGAACGCCAGTTGCAGCACCCCGCACGCATCCCAGTCCTGGCCGCGCTGCAGGCGCTCCAGCCAGCGGCGGGTGTAGCCGAAGCCCGCCAGGATCATCTGCGACAGCGCCGTGCCATGGGCCGATAGCTTCAGGTACAGCACCCCTTGGGGATTACCGGACGCTTCCCGCGCCGCCGCGTCATGCCGCTCCAGCACCGTGACTTTCCAGCCGCGCACAGCCAGGCTCCGCGCGGTCGCGCAGCCGGCCAGCCCGGCGCCGATCACCAGCGCTTCGCGGGGCCCGGCGGGCGGGCGGGGGCGGGCGTACCAGGGGGCTGACTGCTGGCTGGCCTCCCCCTGGAAAACCCCGCCCATCACTTCCCACTTCTTGCCGATCCCCGGCACACGGCGCATCACGAAGCCTGCCGCCATCAACCCGCGGCGCACCCACCCCGTGCTGGTGAACGTGCCCAGGGTGGTCCCCGGCCCAGACAACCGGGCAATCTGCGCAAACAGCTCCGGCGTCCACATGTCCGGGTTCTTGGCCGGCGCGAAGCCGTCGAGAAACCACGCATCGATGCGCGCATCCAGCTGTGGCAGTTGCTCGAGGACATCACCGATCATCAGGGTCAGCGTGACCCGTCCTTCGGCCAGGCTGAACTGCTGGAAGCCGGGGTGCACGGCGACATACTGCCCGAGCAGCTCACTGGTGAATGTCGACAGCCCAGGCCACAACTGCAGCGCACGCTGCAGGTCATCGCGGCTCAGCGGGTACTTCTCGACACTGACGAAATGCAGCCGGGCCGTGGCCGGCGCGAGCGCGGCGAACATCTGCCAGGCGCAGAAGAAATTGAGCCCGGTCCCAAACCCGGTCTCGCCAATCACCATGCACGCCTGCTCGTCCAGCGCGCTGAAGCGCTGGCGCAGCTGGTTCTGCTCGATGAACACGTGACGGGTTTCCTCAAGGCTCTGGTCCTTGGAGAAATAGATGTCGTCGTACTGCCGCGAATGGGGGCGGCCGTGTTCGTCCCAATCGATCTGAGCGTAAGAGGGCGGGGTGGTGTCGGACATGGTAGGGCTCGGCAAACAGCGGGTCCGGCATTCTAGCCCATCAGGCGGCGCCCGATCCGCTAGTCTTGGCAATCCAGGTAAGGAGGCAATGATGTTCGAATCCGCGCAAATCGGTCATAGCATTGACAAGGACACCTACGACGCCGAAGTGCCCGCCTTGCGGCAAGCCTTGCTCGAAGCCCAGTACAAGCTGCATCAGCAGGCGCGCTTTCCGGTCATCGTGCTGATCAACGGCATCGAGGGCGCGGGCAAGGGCGAGACGGTCAAGCTGCTCAACGAATGGATGGACCCGCGCCTGATCGAGGTCCGCACCTTCGACCAGCAAACCGACGAAGAGCTGGCTCGACCACCCGCCTGGCGCTATTGGCGGATGCTCCCGGCCAAGGGGCGCATGGGGATTTTCTTCGGTAACTGGTACAGCCAGATGCTGCAAGGGCGGGTTCATGGTTTGTTCAAGGATCCGCGACTCGATCAAGCCATTAACGGCGCCGAACGGCTGGAGAAGATGTTGTGCGACGAAGGCGCGCTGATCTTCAAATTCTGGTTTCACCTCTCCAAGAAACAAATGAAAGCGCGGCTCAAGGCGCTGAACGACGATCCGCTGCACAGCTGGCGCATCAGCCCGCTGGACTGGCAACAATCCG
>NZ_DATELE010000088.1:0-2449 GCF_035277045.1 Pseudomonas sp.
ACTGTCATTGGTGATTCTCGCGGCGGTACTCGCGAGTGGCTGCGTCACCTCTCGGCCCGCTGGCACCACCTCGGCGGCCAGCATTTCACCGCCCACCCAGAGCACGCGTGACCTGACGCGCCTGCCGGCGCCCGCTGGCCCCATCGCCGTCGCGGTGTATGGCCTGCGCGACCAGACGGGCCAGTACAAGCCTTCGCCAGACAGTTCATTTTCCACATCGGTTACCCAAGGCGCTGCATCGCTGCTGGTGACCGCGCTGCGCGACTCGCGCTGGTTCAAGCCAGTGGAGCGCGAAAACCTGCAGGACGTGCTCACCGAGCGCAAGATCATCCGCGCCCTGGAACAGCCACAAGACCAGTCCCAGATGCAGTTGCCGTCCCTGCGCCCGGCCAACCTGCTGATCGGCGGCGCCATCGTTGCCTATGAAAGCAACGTGCGCACCGGCGGCATCGGCGTGCGCTACCTGGGCATCGGCCCATCGGAGCTGTATCGCCAGGACCAGGTCACGATCAACCTGCGTGCGGTGGATATCCGCAGCGGTGACATCATCCAGAGCGTGACCACGACCAAGACCGTGTATTCGACCCAGGTCGACTTCGGCATCTTCAAGTTCGTCTCGCTCAAGCACCTGCTGGAAGTGGAAACCGGTTTTTCGCGTAACGAGCCGGTACAGCAATGCGTGCGCGAAGCCATCGAGAGCGCGTTGATCCACCTGATCGCCCAGGGTGCCCGCGACGGCAGCTGGAACCTCAGGAATCCTGAAGATCTCAGGCAACCGCTCCTTCAGGGCTACCTGCAAAACTACGATGAGCAGACCATGACGATGCCCATCAACGCGTCCGAACGCGGCCAGTTGACCAACGGAGACAAGCATGGGGCACTCTAGGCGTTACCGGCGGACCGCGATGGCCGTGGCGTTGCTGCTTTGCACCGGCCTGGGCCACGCCTCTGACCTGGTGTCCGAGAGCCGCTATGCCGGCCTTGGCGGCGGTGGCCGGCTCGACCTGTCCCAGGCGGGCAGCTTCAACCAGACCCGCATCGATCAGGCTGGGGCCTCACAAAGACTGGTGCAGGCCCAGCAGGGCATCGCGAACACCGCGCGTATCGCCCAGAGCGGCGACCACAACCTGGCCGCCGCCTACCAGGCGGGCTTTGCCAACGACCTGGCGCTGAACCAGTCAGGCAGCTTCAACCAGGCCGCCGTCGTCCAGGCCGGCAGCCGCAACCAGGCGGCGGTGGTTCAAAGCGGTGCCTACAACCAGGCCTTCGTCGGCCAGTACGGCCAAGGCAACCAGGCCAACGTGACGCAGGGCGGTTTCGGGGGAACCGTTTCGGTGACCCAATACGGCAACAACGCCACGGCGACGGTGACCCAGCAATGATCATGGACTACTCGCAGCTGGCGGTGGCCATCGACACCGAATACAGGGATACCGCGGTGCTGATCCGGCCACGCATCGACAACCCGGTCCCAGTGACCCTGGGCTATCGCCTGAGCATCCGCCAGACCATGGGCGGCAATACCTCGCAGATCAACCAGCAGGGTGAGCTGCACACCGGCGAAGCGTCATCGAGCGTCCGGCTCAGCCTGCCGGAAAACGGGACATGCCGGGTGCATCTGGAGGTGTTCGAGGAGGACACCTTGATCACCTCCGTCGAGCGTGACTGCGCGCGAGACTGACGCAAGGGAAATGGTGCGGGCGCGCCCTTTGCATGCCCAGTTGTATTTGCGCCCGCCGCGACGCAAACTCTCGCCGTTCAGCACCTGCAACGGAGTCAGACGTGCCCACCCCCCGCCAGTTCAGCAAGAAAACCAGTTCCTCGAACATGCTGCGGACCAAGTCCGCCGCAAGCGAGGGCCAGGCGCCCTACCGCGTCGGTTTCGTGCTGCTCGAACACTTCTCGATGGCCAGCTTCACCGTTGCCATGGACGTGCTGGTCACGGCCAACCTGCTGCGTGGAGAGAGCTTCCAGTTTGCGCCCATGGCGCTGAGCGGCGAGCGCGCGCTAAGCGACCTGGGCCTGGAGCTGGTGGCCAGCGAGCTCGAGCCCCACGGGCTCAGGCACCTTGACCTGCTGATCATCTGCGGCGGCCTGCGCACCCCGCTCAAATACCCGGAGCTCGACCGCCTGCTGGTGGAGTGCGCGGCGCACGGCATGGCCCTGGGCGGGTTATGGAATGGGGCGTACTTTCTCGCGCGCGCCGGGGTGCTGGCCGAGTACGACTGCAGCGTCCATCCCGAGCAACGGGCGAGCCTGGCCGAGCGCAGCCCGCAAAGCCGCCTGATTCCGTCGAGCTTCACCCTGGACCGTGACCGCCTCACGGCCGCCAGCCCCAATGGCGCCATGGAGCTGATGCTGGGCCTGGTGCGCCAGCTGCATGGCGATGTGCTGGCCGAAGGCGTGGAAGAGATCCTGTCGTTCTCGGGCGCGCGCTACCGGCAGGTGG
>NZ_DATELE010000089.1:0-6635 GCF_035277045.1 Pseudomonas sp.
GTCGAGCGAGAAGATGAAGTGGCCGCGGCGCGGGAAAAGGCGCTGGCCAGTGACGTGCCGGTACTGATCGAGTTCCGCACCGACCCCAACGTCGCGCCGCTGCCGCCGCATATCAAGCTGGAGCAAGCGAAGAAGTTTGCCTCTACCCTGCTGCAGGGCGATCCTGACCAGGCCGGCATTCTCAAGCAGACTGCCAAGCAGCTGATCAGCAGCGTGCTGCCCGGGCGTGGCAAGGACAGCTGAGCGGCCGCTTAGAGGAGGTCAGGCCAGGTGCCTGGCCTCTTTGACGCTCGCGTGGATGCCTTCGAGGTATTGTGCCCTGAGCTCATCGGCCAACGGCCCTAGAATCGGATTGGCCCGAAACGGCCCCAGCAGTGACTCGGTCACCCGGTACACCGTGGCGATTGCCGCGTCCACGCTGGCGGGCACCAGCGGGTCAAACTCGATGTCCTGCATTTCTGTGTCCAGCCGCATCAGCACAGGTTCCGCGCTTTGCATCTGATGGCGGACGACTTCCGTACATGATTCCACGCTCACCTCCATGTGTAGCCGCCCCGATTCCCAGGGCAAGGCTGCATTCATATTGTCTTGAAACTGCCATTTTTTTGTAATGCAGGAAGTTACGCCGGGAATATTTCACTTGTGTGACACTGTGAATCCACATCGCCAATACGAGCCACCATGATCGCTTCAGAAACCCTCAAGGGTATTCACGTGTTCGTCTGCGTGGCCAACGTCGGCAGCTTTTCCGCCGCGGCCCGGCGCCTGAACCTCACCAACTCCGCCGTCAGCAAAGGCATCGCCCGGCTCGAGCAGCGGTTGCAGCTGCGCCTGTTCAACCGCACCACCCGGCGACTTTCGCTGACCGATGCGGGCGCGCAGTACTACCGCACCTGTTCCGAAGTGCTTGGCTGCCTCGAAGAGGCCGAGCAAACCTTGCGTGATCAGGATGCGGAACCGCGCGGGCGTGTGCGTCTCGACCTGCCGGCCTCCTACGGGCGCGTGCACGTGCTGCCGCTGTTGCTGGAATTCCTGCGGGACCATCCGCAACTGCTGCCCCATGTCACCTTTTCCGACCGTTTTGTCGACCCGGTCGAGCAAGGCATCGACATCGTCGTGCGCATCGGCGCCCCGGATGCCTGGCCCGCGCTGCTGGGCCACCAGTACCTCGGCGCCCAGCGTCTGGTGTTCTGCGCCTCCCCCGCGTACCTCCAGACCCGCGGCGTCCCCGCCACCGCCGATGATCTCGATGCCCACGACTGTATTCTCTACGGCCACGAAGACGGTACCGTCACGCCCTGGTACTTCTCCAGCCAGCCGGGCCATGTCGACCGCCGCCTGATGCAAGGCCGCATCGCCATCGGTGACGGCGAGAGCCAGCTCATGGCCGCCGTCGCGGGGGCGGGCATCACCCAGTTGCCGACCTGGCTGGTCAACCGCTACCTGGACACTGGCGAGCTGGTCGAGGTACTGCCGCAGCTGGCCATGGACAGCCTGCCGCTGAACCTGGTGTGGCTGAAAAGCCGACAGAGCCTGCCGAAGGTGAAAGCGCTGCTACAGGTGCTCGGGGCATGCCTGACGCCGGCCGGGCGCGTGAGCCACCCTCGCTCATGATGACCAGCACCGGGACGCGTGGCGGTTACCGCATTTCTCTGCGCGAATTTCGGCCCAGTGACTGGACTCCATACTCGTCCATGTAACAGCGCTTGAGATTCCTGTATACCGACTGTATTAAGTGTACTGACACGGAATCTGACAGCACCCCTGGAGATGGCCTGAAATGAAGAACACCTTTTTCTGCATTGACGCGCATACCTGCGGTAATCCGGTTCGGCTGGTGGCAGGCGGCGCGCCGATGTTGCCGCATCTGCCGATCGGCGAGCGCCGGGCGCTGTTCATGGAGCAGTACGACTGGATACGCCGGGCACTGATGTTCGAGCCGCGCGGGCATGACGTGATGTCGGGCGCGATCCTGTACCCGGCCTGGCGCGAGGACTGTGACGTGGCGGTGCTGTTCATCGAGGTCAGTGGCTGCCTGCCCATGTGCGGCGCCGGCACCATCGGCCTGGTGACCACCGCGCTCCAGGAGGGGCTGCTGACCCCGCGCACGCCTGGGGTGGTGTCGCTCGAGACGCCGGCAGGCCGGGTCGATGTCCGCTATACCCGCGAAGGCGACAAGGTCACCAGCGTGCAGATGATCAACGTGGCCAGCTACCTGCACGCCAGCGATGTGGTGGTCGAGGTGCCGGGCGTGGGCGAGCTGGTGGTCGATGTCGCCTATGGCGGCAACTTCTATGCGGTCGTCGAACCGCAAGCCAACTGGTCAGGCCTGGACGGCGCGCGCGCGTCGACCATCATCGACCTGAGCCAGAGACTGCGCGCGGCATTGGCAGATGTGATCGATCCGGTTCATCCCCTCGACGCGGGGATCCGCGGTGTCCACCATGTCTTGTGGTGTGACGGTGCCGACGCAAGTGTCGCCGACGGCCGCTCCGCCGTGTTCTATGGCGAACAGGCGATCGACCGCTCGCCCGGCGGCACCGGCACCAGCGCCCGCCTGGCGCAGTTGCATGGCAAGGGGCGCCTGGCCGTCGGCCAGAACTATCGGGCGCAAAGCCTGATCGGCACGGTGTTCACGGGGCGGGTAGAGTCGGAAACTGACATTGGCGATTACCAGGGCATCATCCCCAGCGTGACGGGCTGGGCCAAGGTGATTGGCTACAACACCCTCATCGTCGATGATGAAGACCCGCTGGCTCACGGCTTCCAGATCAGCTGAGCCAAGGGCTCCGGCGCTGACAGCGTTCATTGTCGAACGCTGTCAGCCGGGTACCGGGACCATTTGGCGCGCAGCGGCAGGACATTTCCTTCGTACAAAGGCGATCATCCGGCGGCCCGGACACCCTCCAGCCCGTCGCCTGGCGCCGCGCCGGCCTCATCGTGCAACGAGATCCGGTAGGTTTCCGGCAGCGCCAGGCCTCCGGTCAGGGCCAGCAAGGCGATCACCACCAGGTAAAACGCCGGGGCCAGGCTGCTGCCCGTCTGGGTGATCAGCCAGGTGGCGACCAGTGGGGCGGTACCACCGAACAGGGTGTAGGCGATGTTGTAGGTCATGGCCGAGGCGGTGTAGCGCGTGCGGGTGGGGAACACTTCGGAGAGCAGCGCGGCGGTGACCACGCCAGCGAACACCGCCCCCACCGCAAGCAGGATAACGCCGAAGACCGCGGCCAGCAGATCACCCGAGCCGGCCAGCCAATAGGCCGGGAACACGGTCAGGATGACCCACAGGCAGGTGACGCCCATGGTCTTGCGGCGGCCGAAGCGGTCCGAGAAGGCGCCCGCCACGGGGCAGGCGCCGGCCGCGAACAGCAGTGCGATCGTCGACACCATCAGCGACTGCGCCCGGCTCAAGTGCCCGACGACCTGCAGGTAGGTCGCGAAGTAGGTCGTGAACATGTAGAAAGATAGCGCGGTCAGCGAAATGAAGGCGCCCAGGCGCAGCATGGTGCCCTTCTGCTGCCCGAGGGTTTCACGCAGCGGGGAATGGGCGTGCTCATGCTTGTCGGCCATGGCCAGGCGAAACGCGGGCGTTTCCTCCATCCGCCAGCGCAGGTAGAGGCCAACCACACCCAACGGCGCCGCGACCAGGAACGGCACGCGCCAGCCCCATTCGTTCATCGCCTCGGGCGAGAGGCTGGCATCGAGCAGGTAAGCCATCACCGCCGCGCAGGCAAACGCCGAAAAGGTCGATACCGGGATGAAGCTGCCGTACCACGCGCGCTTGTGGTTCGGCGCATGCTCCATCAGGTAGGCGCAGGCGCCGGCATACTCGCCACCCGCGGAGAACCCCTGCACGCAGCGGGTCAGGGTGAGCAGCACCGGCGCCATCAGGCCAATGCTGGCATAGGTCGGCAGCAGGCCGATCACCGTGGTGGCACCGGCCATCATCAGCACCGTCGCCGAGAGCACGCGCTTGCGCCCCAGGCGGTCACCCAGCGCGCCGAACACGATCCCGCCCAGCGGGCGCAGCGCGAACGCCACCGCGAACACCGCGAAGGTCTGCAGCAAGGCGACGCTGGGGTCATCACTGGCGAAGAATTGCCTGGCGATGATCGTGGCGAGAAAGCCATACACCGCGAAGTCGAACCACTCGACGAAATTGCCCACCGCGGCCGCGGCGGTCACTTTTCGCAGCGTTGCGGGGGGAACGGTCACCGTTTCGCTCATTACCGTGCTCTCCTGGCGTGTTCCACTTGGGTAGGAACACCAGTAAAAAGGCGATGCAGGCCGACGGCAACCCGGGTGTCGTTTTTACCGTCGACACAGGACGCTGGCTGAACGCCCGAGGCTCTGATGCGCCGTTTTGAGGCACGAGATGCGCGTCGCAATCCACTACAATCGACGCCTTGGAGAATCGTCCCGGAAAGCTGCCTGGATCAAATCGATGACGGCCCTTTCGTTTCCCCGCCGTCCCAACTACGGTAACTGACAGTCCCTTTTCCGACTCAGGAGCACTGCGCATGTCCAGAATCCTCTTCATGGTGCTGGCAGGCGCCGCCCTCTGCACCGGTCAGGCCCTGGCAGATACCCTAAGGATCAGCGTGATCGGGGCCGGAAACGTCGGCGGAACGCTGGGTACGCAGTGGGTGAAGGCAGGCCACTCGGTGATGTTTTCGTCCCGTCATCCCGAGCAGTTGGCGGCCCTTGTGAAGACCGCTGGTCCCAATGCCCAGGCGGGCTCGGTGAGCGACGCCGCGGCGTGGGGTGATGTGATCGTGCTGAGCGTGCCATACGGGGCGATGCCGGCCTTGTCCGAGCAGCTCAAAGGCAAGCTCGATGGCAAGGTGGTGCTGAGCACCAGCAACCCTTTCAGCGGCCGCGACGGTGAGACCGGTCGCAAGGCACTGGCCCAGGGGGTCGCCCTAGCGGATGAGCACTACCTGCCCGGGGTGCACCTGGTACGGGCATTCAACGCCATCGGCTACGCATCGATGAGGGACCAGGCGCACAAGAACGTGGCCATTCCGACCTTCGCGGACGACGCCCAGGCCCGCGAAATGGGTGCCCGGCTGGTGCGCGATGCCGGTTTCATACCGGTGTTGATCCCCCTGGCGCGAGCCAATGAAGGACTACCTGGTGGCCCGCTCAGCGGGGCCAGGAGCGAGGCCGAACTCAGGCAGAAGCTGGGGCTGTAAAGGGGCCGTCCGTCTCTTCCGCTCACCCCGGGAGCTGATATCATTCCAGGCTTTGCAAACCGGGTGAACCACATGAATCGTCAAAAGAAGCTGCAGCAGTTGTTCAAGGCTCGCGCCAAGAAAGCCAGTGCCAAACTGGCACCAAAGAGCAAGGACAGGTACATCAGCAAGGCTGACCGATTGAAGCTGGCGGCTGAATCAGGTGACGAGGCGGTTGCTGTCCAGGAATGAGTCATGCGCATGGCCCGGACGCACAGTTGATCCGAGGCGGGTGAAAGCGGCCAGACACCCGGGCGGTCTGCCTTGGAAATAAATATTCTTCATAGAAGTTTGATTTAATATTCTGCCCAAGAATAATTAGCATAGAACTACAAGTGCTTTTACAGCATTCATCCATTCGAATACGTTCTGAAGCCAGCCCCCGCCGCTCACGGACGGGTCCACCTTCGTATTCCACGGATGAAATGCCCATGAGCCCGCCCCTTGCAACATCACACCGCCGCTGGAAAACCCCCGAGCCGCTGCTGCGGCTGCTCAGCCCAGTGGTCTTGCTGCTGATGTGGGAGGTCGCCGCCCGGGCCGGGCTGATACCGCCCCGGGTCATCGCGGCGCCCAGCGCGATCGCGGGCACGTTGTGGGAACTGCTCAGCAGCGGCGAGCTGGGCAGGCACCTGCTGGTTTCGCTACAGCGGGCAGTGACCGGCCTGGTGATCGGCATTGCGATCGGCGTGGTGGCCGCTCTGATCAGTGGCCTGTCCAAGCGCGGCGAAGTGCTGCTCGACTCGCCCATGCAGATGCTTCGCACCATCCCGTCCCTGGCGCTGGTGCCGCTGTTCATTCTCTGGTTCGGCATCGGTGAGTTCACCAAGGTCGCGCTGATCGTGACCGGCACGACTTTCCCGGTGTACCTCAATCTCTATGCGGGCATCCGCAACATCGACCCGAAACTGGTGGAAGCCGGCAATTCGCTCGGGCTCACGCGCCTGGAGCTGATCTGGCACGTGATCCTGCCCGGTGCCCTGCCCTCGTTCTTCGTGGGGCTGCGTTACTCCCTGGCGATTTCGTGGCTGGCCCTGGTGTTCGTCGAACAGATCAACACCACGGCGGGCATCGGTTACCTGGCCAGTGACGCCCGCGACTTCATGCGTACCGACGTGATCGTCATCTGCCTGCTGATCTACAGCGTGCTCGGCCTGCTGATCGACGGGCTGATTCGCACCCTTGAGCGCCACGCCCTGGCCTGGCGGCCGTCTTTCGTGAGGAGCTGACCGATGAATGCCCACAGCAAGATAGAGCCGCCGGCAGCCGTGAGCCTGCGTGGCGTGGTTCGCCAGTTTGGCGACAACCGGGTGATCGATGCCCTGGACCTGGATATCGCCCCGGGTGAATTCGTCGCGCTGCTCGGTGCCAGCGGGTCGGGCAAGACCACCCTGCTGCGCA
>NZ_DATELE010000090.1:0-4005 GCF_035277045.1 Pseudomonas sp.
GACCGGCGCTGTGGCTGTGGGAGCTGGCTTGCCAGCGAAGAGGCCAGAACTGGCAAAAAAAAGCCCGCAGTGTGAGCGGGCAAGGACCTACGAAGATTCTGCTAGCGACCCACTAGCTCCCACGATAGGTCGAATAACTGTAAGGCGAAATCAGCAGCGGCACATGGTAGTGCTCCTGCCCGGCATCGATGCCGAACCGTAGCACCACCACATCCAGGAACGCCTGCCCAGGCAGTTGCACGCCGCGGGCACGGTAGTAATCGCCTGCGCCGAACTGCAGCTGGTACACCCCGCCACGGTACGCCTCCCCTTCGAGCAACGGTGCATCCACCCGCCCATCGCTGTTGGTCACAGCGGTCTTCACCAACTCCAGCTGCTGGCCTTCGACCCGGTAGAGCTCGACCTTGATCGAGCTGCCAGGGCAGCCGTGAGCAGCGTCCAGTACGTGCGTGGTCAAACGTCCCATTTGCTTGTCGCCTCTTGTCAGATCCGTGGGCAGAAAATACACGCGCACCACCGCAGCCTGGGCAGGTGGTACGCGGGAATGGCGTCATTAAGACACTTGATCTGGAAATTGTACACAATTTTTCGCACCTCCTCGGGGCAACCATGGTGCTTTGCCCCAAACCGGCCCACAAGCCGCAAAGACACGCCCAATAAAGACACGATCGACACAAGCTGACTATGTAGGCAGGTTTCTTGCAGTGGACATCCAGGCGACCACCAGGCAGAAATGCGGAAAAACAGGCTTACAAAAGACTTTAGAAGTTGTATACAATCAAGCCATCCGGTGCGCGCGATACCCAGACAGACCCGGGACGGCCACTACCCGCACAACCGCACAAGAAGGAAGACTGCATTGAGCGCTGACTACCCTCGCGACCTGATCGGTTACGGCAACAATCCACCTCATCCGCGCTGGCCGGGGAACGCCCGCATCGCCTTGTCTTTCGTGCTCAATTATGAAGAAGGCGGCGAGCGCAGCATCCTGCATGGCGACAAGGAGTCAGAGGCCTTCCTGTCCGAAATGGTCGCCGCCCAGCCGCTGCAGGGCGTGCGCAACATGAGCATGGAGTCGCTCTACGAATACGGCAGCCGCGCCGGGGTATGGCGCCTGCTGAGGCTGTTCAGGGACAGCGGCGTGCCGCTGACCGTGTTCGCCGTGGCCATGGCCGCCCAGCGCCACCCGGATGTGATCCGTGCGATGGTCGAGGCCGGTCACGAGATCTGCAGTCACGGCTACCGCTGGATCGACTACCAGTACATGGATGAAGCCCAGGAACGCGAGCACATGCTCGAGGCCATCCGCATCCTGACGGAAATCAGCGGCGAGCGTCCGCTTGGCTGGTACACCGGCCGCAACAGCGTGAACACCCGCCGCCTGGTGATGGAGGAAGGCGGCTTCCTCTACGACAGCGACACCTACGACGACGACCTGCCGTACTGGGACAACAACAACCCCACCGGCAAGCCGCACCTGGTGATTCCCTACACCCTGGACACCAACGACATGCGTTTCACCCAGGTGCAGGGCTTCAACTGTGGCGAGCAGTTCTTTCAGTACCTCAAGGACGCCTTCGACGTGCTCTACGAAGAAGGTGCCGAGGCGCCGAAAATGCTCTCGATCGGCCTGCACTGCCGTCTGGTCGGCCGCCCTGCCCGCCTCGCCGCGCTCAAGCGCTTCATCGACTACGCCAAGGGCCACGAGCAGGTCTGGTTCGCCCGCCGCGTCGACATCGCCCGCCACTGGCATGCCACTCACCCCTTCAACGCCGAGACCGTCCGATGACCGCTTTCAAGACCCTCACGCCATCGACCCTGGAGCGTGCCGCGTTCGTCGAGGCGTTCGCCGACATCTACGAGCACTCGCCCTGGGTCGCCGAAAAAGCCTTCGACCTGGGCCAGTTGGCCGAGCTGGACGACATCGAGACCCTGCACCAGCGCATGAGCGACATTCTGCTCAGCACAGGCCACGACGCCCAGCTGGCGCTGATCAACGCCCACCCGGACCTGGCCGGCAAGGCAGCCATCCAGGGCGAACTGACCGAGTCGAGCACCCATGAGCAGGCCGGCGCCGGTATCCACCAGTGCACCGCCGAGGAGTTCGCCCGTTTCACCGCGCTCAACGACGCCTACAAGGCCAGGTTCCAGTTCCCGTTCATCATGGCGGTCAAGGGCAGCAACCGGCACCAGATCCTCGCCGCGTTCGAGAAACGCATCCATAACGATGCCGACGCCGAGTTCAGGGAAGCCCTGGCGCAGATAAACCTGATCGCCCTGTTCCGCCTGCTCGCGCTGTAAACCCACAACACAGAACAAAGAGAAAAAAGCATGCGCACTCTAGTGATTGAGCCCCTGACCAAAGAAGCCTTCGCCGCGTTCGGTGACGTGATCGAAACCGATGGCAGCGACCACTTCATGATCAACAACGGCTCGACCATGCGCTTCCACAAGCTCGCCACGGTCGAGACCGCCGAGCCCGAGGACAACGCGATCATCAGTATCTTCCGCGCCGACGCGCAGGACATGCCGCTGACCGTCCGCATGCTGGAACGCCATCCGCTGGGCAGCCAGGCTTTCATCCCGCTGCTCGGCCACCCCTTTCTGATCGTGGTCGCGCCCGTTGGCGATGCACCTGTATCAGGCCTGGTCCGCGCCTTCCGCACCAATGGCAGGCAGGGCATCAATTACCATCGCGGCGTCTGGCACCACCCGGTGCTGACGATCGAAAAGCGGGATGACTTCCTGGTGGTTGATCGCAGTGGTTCTGGCAACAACTGCGATGAGCATTTCTTCAACGAGGATGAGCAACTGATCCTCGACCCCCACCAATAAGAGAAGACCTGAGCGCCCGGCTACAGGGCGCCAGTGGAGGTAGAGACTGTGGAAGCACATTTGCTGGAATGGCTGAACCTGAGCGTGCGCTGGGTTCACATGATCACTGGCGTGGCCTGGATCGGCGCGTCGTTCTATTTTGTCTGGCTGGAGAACAACCTCAACCGCGTCAACCCGCGCGACGGTCTGTCGGGTGACCTCTGGGCGATCCACGGTGGCGGTATCTACCACCTGGAAAAATACAAGCTGGCCCCGCCCAAGATGCCGGACAACCTGCACTGGTTCAAATGGGAAGCCTACTTCACCTGGATGTCGGGCATCGCCCTGCTGTGCCTGGTGTTCTACTGGAACCCGACCCTCTACCTGCTGGCTCCCGGCAGCACCCTGAGCGGCCCGGAAGGCGTGGCCATCGGCATCGGTTCGCTGGTCGCCGCCTGGTTCATCTACGATTTTCTCTGCGACTCGCCACTGGGCAAGCGCCCCGTCCTGCTCGGCGGGGTGCTGTTCGTGCTGATCATCGCCGCCTGCTTCGGCTTCAGCCTGGTGTTCAGCGGCCGCGGCGCCTATCTGCACACCGGCGCGATCATTGGCACCATCATGGTCGGCAACGTGTTCCGCACCATCATGCCGGCCCAGCGCCAGCTGGTGGCCGCGATCGAGCGCAACGAAACCCCCGACCCGGTGCTACCGGCCAAGGGCCTGCTGCGTTCGCGCCACAACAACTACTTCACCCTGCCGGTGCTGTTCATCATGATCAGCAACCACTTCCCGAGCACCTACGGCAGCCAGTACAACTGGCTGATCCTGGCCGGCATCGCGGTGGCCGCGGTCTTGATCCGTCACTACTTCAACACTCGCCACGCCAGCAACAAGTACGCCTGGGCCGTGCCCGTCGGCGCCCTGGCGATGATCTGCCTGGCCTACGTCACCGGCCCCAAGCCGCTGCCGAGCGCCCCTGAGCAGGCCGCCGCGAAGGTCGAGTACCAGCCGCTGCCCGAAACGGCACTGGGCGGCAAGACCGCTGCCGAGAAAGCCGCCGAACAGGCTGCCGCACCGGCGCAACCCGCGGCACCCGCCCCCGCGCCAGCCGAGGCGAACGGCAATCTGGATGTCGCAGGTTTCGACAAGATCCATGACGTCATCCAGGAACGCTGCACCGTATGCCACTCG
>NZ_DATELE010000091.1:0-3660 GCF_035277045.1 Pseudomonas sp.
TGCCCGTGCCCGCGTGCTCGATGCCTCGGGGCAGGCCATCAGTATCGATCTGCCGTACCGTCAAGGACTGCGCATCCACTACTTTCGCGAAGTGCCGAACGAAAAGGTGATACCGGTGGAGGAGGCCATCCTGCATGCCGACGAGCACCTGGTGGTGGCCGACAAGCCGCATTTCCTGCCGGTGACCCCGACGGGGGAGTATGTCGAGCAGACTTTGCTGCGCCGTCTGATCCGCCGCCTCGACAACCCCCATCTGGTACCGCTGCACCGTATCGACCGGCACACCGCCGGGCTGGTGCTGTTTTCGGCGAACCCCGAAAGCCGCTCCGCCTACCAGTCGCTGTTTCCCAACAGGCAGATCGACAAGCGCTACCAGGCCATCGCCGGCGCCTTGCCGTCGCTTGAGTTCCCGTTGGTGCATAAAAGCCGGCTGGGGCATGGCGAGCCGTTCTTCCGCATGCAGGAAGTACCCGGTGTGCCCAACAGCGAAACCTTGGCCGAGGTGCTGGAGCGCAACGGTGAGTGGTGGCGCTATGGCCTGTCACCCGTGACTGGCAAGACCCACCAGCTGCGTGTGCACATGAGTGCCCTGGGGGCCGGGATCTGCAATGACCCGTTCTATCCACAACTGCGCAAGGTCGAGGATGACTACGCCAGGCCGCTCAAGCTGCTGGCGCAGAGCCTTCGTTTCAAGGATCCGCTGACCGGCGAGGAACGGTATTTCGAGAGCAGGCTGAGCCTGGAGTGGTGAGGTCCGGCATGACACCGCAGGTGCATGGCCCGAACCTCGCCCCTTGATCCCTACCGGTTGAACCGCTCCACCAGCGAGTACTGGCTGGTGGCGGTGCGGGTCAGTTCCTCGCTGAGCCGCGCCGAATGCTGCGCCTGCTCGGAGGTATGGTCGGCAAGCTCGGCGATGGTGGTGATGTTGCGGCTGATTTCATCGGCCACCGCGGTCTGCTCTTCGGTCGCGGCCGCGATCTGGGTGGTCATGTCGGTGATATTGGCCACCGCATCGCTGATGCCGACCAGCGCCTGGTCCGCCTCCATCACCCGGGCCACGCCTTCCTCGGCCTGGCGATGACCGGCTTCCATGGTTTGCACCGCGTTGCTGGCGGTCTGCTGCAACTTGGCGATCAGGCCATGGATCTGCCCGGTGGACTCCGCCGTGCGCTGGGCCAGTTGACGGACCTCGTCGGCGACCACGGCGAAGCCACGCCCCATCTCGCCGGCGCGCGCGGCTTCGATGGCGGCGTTCAGGGCCAGCAGGTTGGTCTGGTCGGCGATGCCCTTGATCACATCGACAACTCCACCGATCTCGTCGCTGTCGCGGGCGAGCTGGGTCACGGTCTGGCCGGTCTCGCCAACCGCCGTCGACAGGCGCTGGATGGCCGCACGGGTTTCCCCGGCGATCTCACGGCCTTGGCTGGTCAGGCGATTGGCCTGCTGGGTGGCATCGGCGGTGCGCTGCACGTGGCTGGCCACTTCCTGTGTGGTGGCGGCCATCTGGTTGACGGCGGCGGCGACCTGCTCGGTTTCCACGCGCTGGCGCTCAAGGCCGGTCGAGCTGTTGTGAGCGAGCGTGTCGGACTGGCGCGCCTGCTCGTTGAGATGCTCGGCGCTGTCCTGCAAACGTGTCAGGCAGGTCTTCATGCGCGCGTCCTGGCTGAGCATGGCCATTTCCAGGCGGGCCTGGACGCCGCGGCTGTCGGTGAACATCTGCGCGATAAGCGGGTCGGAGGTGGTCTGGTCGGCCAGGCGCAGCAAGCGCTTGAGGCCCCGTTGCTGCCAGCCGAGGCCCAGCAGGCCGAGCGGCACCGACAAGCCGGCCGCCAGGGCAAAGCCCCAGGAGTGGCCGATCCCGCTGCCGATGAGGAAGCCGACCTGGCTGACCAGAATGAACGGCAGCCAGTCCTGCAGCACCGGCAACCACCGGTCGCGGCGAGGTACCGCGGGCTTGTTCTGGTTCAGGCGCTGGTACAGCGCTTCGGCGCGGCGGATCTGCTCGGCGGTGGGTTTGACCCGCACCGACTCGAAACCGGCCACCTGGTTGTTCTCGAAGACCGGCGTGACGTAGGCATTGACCCAGTAGTGGTCGCCCGACTTGCAGCGGTTCTTGACGATGCCCATCCAGGGCTGGCCCTGCTTCAGGGTGCTCCACATGTGCTCGAACACCGCGGACGGCACATCCGGGTGGCGCACCAGGTTGTGCGGTGCGTGGATCAGCTCGTCCCGGGTGAAGCCACTGATGTCGACGAAGTCATCGTTGCAGTAGGTGATCACACCCTTGGTGTTGGTGGTGGAAATCAACCGCTGTTGGGCAGGGAAAGTCCGTTCGCGCTGGGTAATCGGTTGGTTGTTACGCATCTGCTGTTCAATCCGCAAGGCTTTCCACAGCTATCGGCACGTCCCTATATTTATTGAGGGTTATCGAGGGAAAATTTCTGCCGTTTTCCCTTGCCTGGCAGGCGCGGCGAAACGCCGCCCCCGCAGGCCGGGACGGTCAGGCAGCGATCAACTGCCGCAACACGTAGTGCAGGATGCCGCCCGCCTTGAAGTACTCCACTTCATTAAGCGTATCGATGCGACACAGCACCTGGATCTCCTCCTGCTGGCCGTCTTCGCGGGTAATGCGCAGGGGCAGGCTCATGCCAGGACGCAGGTGAGACTCGCTCAAGCCGAGTACGTCCACCCGTTCCTTGCCGGTCAGCGCCAGGCTCTTGCGGTTCTGCCCAGCCGTGAACTGCAGGGGCAGCACGCCCATGCCGACCAGATTGGAGCGGTGGATACGCTCGAAGCTCTCGGCCAGCACCGCCTTGACGCCCAGCAGATTGGTGCCCTTGGCGGCCCAGTCACGGCTCGAGCCAGTGCCATACTCCTGGCCCGCGATCACCACCAGCGGCGTGCCCTCGGCCTGGTAGCGCATGGCGGCATCGAAGATCGCCAGTTTCTCGCCGCTGGGCACGTGCAGGGTGTTGCCGCCTTCTTCGCCGCCAAGCATTTCGTTACGAATGCGGATATTGGCAAAGGTGCCGCGCATCATCACCTCGTGATTGCCGCGTCGCGAGCCATAGGAGTTGAAGTCCCGCGGTTCCACGCCCTTGTCGCGCAGGTAGCGGCCCGCAGGGCTGTCCGTCTTGATGTTGCCGGCAGGGGAGATGTGGTCGGTGGTCACCGAGTCGCCCAGCAGCGCCAGGATGTGCGCCTGGTGGACGTCGCCGATGCTCGGCGGCGGGCCGCCGATGTCATCGAAGAACGGTGGATGCTGGATGTAGGTGGAATCGTCCTGCCAGACATAAGTGGCGGCCTGCGGCACCTCGATGGCCTGCCATTGCTCGTCGCCCGCGAACACCTCGGCGTATTCCTTGTGGAACATGGCCGTGTCGACACGGGCCACGGCGTCGGCGATTTCCTTCTGGCTGGGCCAGATGTCGCGCAGGTAGACCGGCTCGCCATCGGAACCTGTGCCCAGCGGCTCGCTGGAAAGGTCGATGCGCACGCTGCCGGCCAGGGCATAGGCCACCACCAAGGGCGGCGACGCCAGCCAGTTGGTCTTTACCAGCGGGTGGACCCGGCCTTCGAAATTGCGGTTGCCCGAGAGCACCGACGCCACGGTGAGGACGGCGCTGCTGATGGCCTTTTCAATGGCGTCGTCCAACG
>NZ_DATELE010000092.1:0-3041 GCF_035277045.1 Pseudomonas sp.
CTGTTCGACGAGCATTACTACAACAATGTCGGGTTCTATAACGGGGTATACAACGGCGAGCCGCGCACCTTGATGGTGAGCCTGGACTGGAAGCTTTGAGTCATTCGCACGCACTCATTGCCACGCCGCTGCCGTCTCGGGAGGCGGCGGCATGCGGGAAAATTTCCTGAGACAGGTCTTGTAATACTTTCCCGCTGTAAGAAAAGTCTGCTTCGCTAGTAGGATCTTAATCCCAAATTGACATCAGGCAGATATGAGCACCTTCTCGGAGCCCCCCAGTTGCTGGCCATCCCGGTCATCCTCCCCGCGTCCTTGTGACGTCTCCCGCATGAGTACCCGCCCATGGAATGGCTAGCCGACCCCACGGCCTGGCTGGGCCTTGCCACGCTGATCGTGCTCGAACTGGTGCTGGGTATCGACAACCTGGTGTTCATTGCCATTCTGGCCGACAAGCTACCGCCCCATCAGCGCGACCGCGCGCGGGTGATCGGCCTTTCCATGGCGATGATCATGCGCCTGGGCCTGCTGGCCAGTATTTCGTGGATGGTAACGTTGACGGCGCCGCTGTTCGAGGTGTTCGACAAGAGCTTCTCGGGACGTGACCTGATCATGCTGTTCGGTGGCGTGTTCTTGCTGTTCAAGGCCACCATGGAACTGCACGAGCGCCTTGAAGGGCATGTCACCCAGGCTAGCGGCCCGGTCCGCCATTCGGCGTTCTGGCCGATCGTCGCGCAGATAGTCGTGGTCGATGCGGTGTTCTCGCTGGACGCCGTGATCACGGCTGTGGGCATGGTCGAGCACCTGGCGGTGATGATGATCGCGGTGATCTTCTCGATGGGCATCATGATCGTGGCCAGCAAGCCGCTGACCCGCTTCGTCAATGCCCACCCGACGGTGATCATGCTGTGCCTGGGCTTCCTGATGATGATCGGCTTCAGCCTGACCGCCGAGGGCCTGGGCTTCCATATCCCCAAAGGCTACCTGTACGCGGCGATCGGCTTCTCGATCCTGATCGAACTGTTCAACCAGCTGGCGCGCGCCCGTCGCAAGCGCAGCGTGCAACAGCACCGGCCGCTGCGCGAGCGCACGGCGCATGCCGTGCTGCGCCTGCTGGGCGGCCGCCGGGTCGAGGCCGACGAGGTGGGCGAGGAGATCGCCGACATGATCGAGGGCAGCGAGGAGCAGGTCCTGTTCGACCGCCGTGAGCGGGTGATGATCAGCGGTGTGCTGAACCTGGCCGAGCGGCCCGTGCGCACGGTGATGACGGTGCGCACCGAAATCGATGCCATCGAACTCAACCAGAACCCGGAAGAGATCGCCCAGGCCTTGGTGAACTCGCCGTACTCACGCCTGCCGCTGATCCGCGACGGCCGTATCGACGAGCCGCTGGGCTTCGTGCACAAGAAGGAACTGCTGCATGAGCTGCTGGCCGGCCGTACGCCGGACCTGGCCAACCTCGCCCGGGCGCCGTTGAACCTGCTGGAGAGCTTCAGCGTCCTCAATGCCCTTGAGCAGATGCGCGCGCAGTCGACGCACATCGCTTTCGTGGTCAACGAGTTTGGTGATTTCACCGGCGTGCTGACCATGACCGACGTGCTCGAGTCGATTGCCGGTGAATTGCCCGATGCCAGCGAGGTTGAGGGGCCAGGTATTGTCGAGGACGCCGATGGCTTTGTCGTCAATGGGGCGCTCAACCTCAGCCAGGTGCAGGCCCAGACCGGTTTTGCCGCCCGTGCCACCGAGGACTACCAGACCCTCGCGGGCCTGGTGATGAGCCTGCTCGACCGCCTGCCGGTGGTCGGCGACAGCCTCGCCTGGAACGGCTGGCAGATGACCGTGGTGGCGGTGGAGGAGCGCCGGGTGCGCCAGGTGCGCCTTACACCGGCTTGCGACGCTGGCGCAGCAGGTGCTTGAACCCTTCGACGATCAGCACCACCACCGCGGCCCAGATCGGCAGGTACGTCAGCCACTGGTCCGCGGCGATGGTCTGGCCCAGCAGCAGGGCCACGCCGACCAGCAACACCGGCTCGACGTAGCTGAGCAGGCCGAACAGGCTGAAGGGCAGCAGGCGGCTGGCCAGCACATAGCTGATCAGTGCCAGTGCGCTGATTACACCTAGCATCGGGATCAGCCCGTAGAGCGCCGGGTGGGCGGTCATGTCGGCGGCAGACAATGGCCCTGTGATGACAAAGTACAGGGCCGTTGGCAGCAACAGAAACATGTCGCTCCACAGGCCGCCAAGGTTTTCGTTGCGGCACTTGCGGCGCAGCACGAAGTACATCGGATAACCGGTGGCCACCACCACGGTTTCCCAGGCGAAGCTGCCGTGCTGGTAGAGCTCGTGGCCGACGCCGCAGGCGGCGCACAGCACCGCCACTTTCTGCAGGTAGGACAGGCGTTCGCCGTAGACCAGCCGGCCAGTCAGCACCATGGTCAGCGGCAGCAGAAAATAGCCCAGCGATACTTCAAGACTGCGCCCATGCAGCGGCGCCCAGAGAAACAGCCACAGCTGCACGCCCAGCAACCACGAGGTGCCGATCATGCCCAGCAGCAGCACCGGCGTTTGCCGGACGCGCCGCAGCAGCTGGCCGACCAGGGGCCAGTCCTTGCTCAGCAGCATGAATACCGTCAGGCAGGGCAAGGTCAGCAAGGTCCGCCAGCCGAAGATTTCCTCGCCATCGAGCGGCGTGAGCAGGGAGGTATAGAAGTACATCACGGCGAACAGGCAGGACGCCGTGACTGATGAAAGAATGCCTTTTGACACGTATGCCTCGGTTGCAGGAGTTGAGCGGAGCGATCAACCGCGCATGATCTCAGGGGGCGCCACCTTGGGCAACCTCGAACCGCCGGGCTGCGCGACCAGTGCCTTGAGCAACGCTTCGCTGCTCATGGGCCGGGCAAACAGGTAGCCTTGCTGGAAATCCACGCCATGATGGGCCAGGTAATCGCGCTGCACCAGGGTTTCCACCCCTTCGGCGACGATGCCCAGCTCAAGCTTGGCCGACAGCTCGATGATGCTCTCGAGGATGTGTTGGGACAGG
>NZ_DATELE010000093.1:0-13645 GCF_035277045.1 Pseudomonas sp.
TCCGAAACCACTCAAGAAGCGCTGACCGAGCTGATCGATCGCCTGAACAACGATCCTGCAATCGACGGCGTTCTGCTTCAGCTTCCGCTTCCCGAACACCTGGACGCCTCCCGGCTGCTGGAGCGCATTCGTCCGGACAAAGACGTCGATGGCTTCCATCCTTATAACGTCGGTCGCCTGGCCCAGCGTATCCCGCTGCTGCGCCCATGCACCCCCAAAGGCATCATGACCCTGCTGGAAAGCACCGGTGCCGATCTCTACGGGATGAATGCCGTGGTTGTCGGCGCGTCCAATATCGTTGGCCGCCCGATGGCGATGGAATTGCTGCTGGCCGGTTGCACGGTGACGGTTACCCACCGCTTTACCAAGGACCTGGCCGCCCATGTGGGCCGCGCCGACCTGGTGGTGGTGGCCGCGGGCAAGCCTGGCCTGGTGAAGGGCGAGTGGATCAAGGAAGGCGCCATCGTCATCGACGTGGGCATCAACCGTCAGGAAGACGGCAAGCTGGTGGGCGACGTGGTCTACGAGACCGCCCTGCCGCGTGCTGGCTGGATCACCCCGGTGCCAGGCGGCGTGGGGCCGATGACCCGGGCGTGCTTGCTGGAAAATACGTTGTATGCGGCCGAGGAGCTGCATAAGTAAGAAGTGATCTGGGCGGATATCGTGCTTTTGCAGCGTCGCCCGCGGCGCTGCAAAAGCACGATATCCGCCTCTGGGCCTTCACCTCCCTACTTCCTCCCCGCCTCCCACGATTTCACCAGTTCCTCATAACTCACCGTCTCCCCCTTCGGCTTCTCATTCGCAAGCTTGGGCTTCGGCGCGCCGGGCTGGTCAAACCAGTACTGCGCATCCCGCTCGGGGTTGAGTTTGGGCGCGCACGTCGCCTGGGCCTTCGAGCGCTCCAGCCTTTCCAGAATGCGGTCCTGATCACGTGCCAAGCCATCAAGCGCCTGCTGCGGGGTCTTCTCGCCACTGGCGACTTCGGCGATATGGCTCCACCACAACTGCGCCAGCCGCGGGTAGTCCGGCACGTTGGTGCCGGTGGGCGTCCACTGCACCCGCGCAGGGCTACGGTAGAACTCCACCAGCCCACCCAGCTTGGGCGCGAGGTCGGTCATGGCCTGGGAGTTGATGTCCGATTCGCGAATCGGGGTCAGGCCGACGATGGTCTTCTTCAACGATACGGTCTTGGACGTGACGAACTGCGCGTACAACCACGCCGCCACGCGCTGCTTCTCGGGGGTGGACTTGAGGAAGGTCCAGGACCCGGCGTCCTGGTAGCCGAGCTTCATGCCCTCCTCCCAGTACGGGCCCTTGGGCGACGGCGCCATGCGCCACTTCGGCGTGCCGTCGGCATTCATCACCGGCAGGCCGGGCTTGGTCATGTCGGCGGTGAACGCCGTGTACCAGAAGATCTGCTGGGCGATGTTGCCTTGGGCCGGCACCGGGCCGGCCTCCGAGAAGGTCATGCCTTGGGCTTCCTTGGGCGCGTAGGCGCGCAGCCAGTCGACATACTTCTGCGTCGCGTACACGGCCGCCGGGCCATTGGTGTCGCCGCCCCGGGTGACACTGGAACCGACCGGGTGGCAATCCTCGACACGAATGCCCCACTCGTCCACCGGCAGGCCGTTGGGCAGGCCCTTGTCGCCGCCGCCGGCCATGGAGAACCAGGCATCGGTGAAGCGCCACCCCAGTGAAGGGTCCTTCTTGCCGTAGTCCATATGCCCATACACGCGCTTGCCGTCGATTTCCTTGACGTCTTCGGTGAAGAACTTGGCGATGTCCTCGTAGGCCGACCAGTTCACCGGCACCCCTAGTTCATAGCCGTACTTATCCTTGAACCTGGCCTTGAGGTCCGGCCGATCGAACCAGTCGGCACGGAACCAGTACAGGTTGGCGAACTGCTGGTCAGGCAGCTGGTACACCTTGCCATCGGGCGCGGTGGTGAAGGAAATGCCGATGAAGTCCTTCAGATCAAGTGTCGGCGAGGTGTAGTCCTTTGCCTCGTTGGCCATCAGGTCGGTGATCGACTGGGTCTTGCCGTACCTGAAGTGCGTGCCGATCAGGTCCGAATCGTTGACCCAGCCGTCATAGATGTTCTTGTCGGACTGCATCTGCGTCTGCAGCTTTTCCACCACGTCGCCTTCCTGCAGCAGGTCGTGGGTCAGGCGGATCCCGGTGATCTCGCTGAAGGCCTTGGCCAGCACCTTGGACTCGTACTCGTGGGTGGCGATGGTCTCGGACACCACGTTGATCTTCATCCCGCGAAACGGCTCGGCCGCCTTGATGAACCACTTCAGCTCGTCCAGCTGCTGCTGCGGGGTCAGGGTCGAAGGCTTGAACTCGCTGTCGATCCATTTTTTCGCGGCATCCTCAAAGGCATCGGCCCAGGCGCTGGCGTGCAGGCTGGTCAATACCACCAAGGCCGCGAGGGTCAGCTGTCGCCGGTTCTCGTTGTTGTCGAACATTGCGATCTCCCGTTTGAGTTATTCCATGAGGCCGCGCCGAACCCGTCCGGCTAGCCCCAGCGCATCACCACCAATAGCAAGACCAGTGACAGCAGCGAGGCCACCCACAGTGGCCAGTCGCTGAGCCCGATGACCAGCAGGTGCAGGTAGGCGCAAGCCAGCAGGCCGATGAACAGCCGGTCGCCACGGGTGGTGACGATCGGCAGCACGCCACGCCGCGCGACGCACGGGCGGCGCAGCTCGTACAAGGTCATGCCGACCAGCAGCACGCCGATGGCGCCGAAGAACAGCGCCGTCGGCAGGGTCCAGGCCATCCACTCCATCGCCTTGCCTCCTTCACACCCGGCCCAGGGCGAAACCCTTGGCCACGTGGTTGCGAACGAACCAGATCACCAGCATGCCGGGCAGGATGGTCAGCACCCCGGCCGCCGCCAGCACGCCCCAGTCGATGCCCGAGGCCGAAACGGTACGCGTCATCACCGCGGCGATCGGCTTGGCGTTCACCGAGGTCAGGGTGCGCGCCAGCAACAGCTCGACCCACGAAAACATGAAGCAGAAAAATGCCGTGACGCCGATGCCCGAGCCAATCAGCGGGACAAAGATCTTCACGAAGAACCGCGGGAAGCTGTAGCCATCGATGTAGGCCGTTTCATCGATCTCCTTGGGCACCCCGGACATGAAGCCCTCGAGGATCCACACCGCCAGCGGCACGTTGAACAGGCAGTGCGCCAGGGCCACGGCGATATGCGTGTCGAACAGGCCGATCGATGAATACAACTGGAAGAACGGCAGCAGGAACACCGCCGGCGGTGCCATGCGGTTGGTCAGCAGCCAGAAGAACAGGTGCTTGTCGCCCAGGAAGCGGTAGCGCGAGAAGGCGTAGGCCGCCGGCAACGCCACGCCCAGCGAGATCAGCGTGTTCAGGCACACGTAGTACAGCGAGTTGATGTAGCCGGTGTACCAGCTGGGGTCGGTGAAGATCACCCGGTAATTGTCGAGGGTGAAGGCCTGCGGCCACAGGGTCAGCCCGCCGAGGATCTCGCTGTTGCTCTTGAACGACATGTTCAGCAGCCAGTAGATCGGTACCAGCAGGAAGAAGAAGTACAGCAGCAAGGGCAGCGTCTTGCGCGGGTTCATGGTCTAGTCCTTGTCGGCATGGGTCATGGCCGTGTAGAACAGCCATGACACCAGCAGGATGATCAGGAAGTACACCAGCGAAAACGCTGCCGCCGGCCCAAGGTCGAATTGCCCTACAGCCATCTGCGTCAGGGTCTGGCTGAGGAAGGTGGTGGCGTTGCCCGGCCCGCCGCCGGTCAGCACGAACGGCTCGGTGTAGATCATGAAACTGTCCATGAAACGCAGCATCACCGCGATCAGCAGCACGCTCTTGAGCTTGGGCAGCTGGATATGCCGGAACACAGCCCACGCCGAGGCGCGGTCGATGCGCGCCGCCTGGTAGTAGACGTCGGGGATGGCGCGCAGCCCCGAGTAGCACAGCAGGGCCACCAGCGAGGTCCAGTGCCAGACATCCATCACCAGCACCGTGACCCAGGCATCCAGGGTATTGCCGGCATAGTTGTAGCTGATGCCCAGCGCGCTCAGGCTCGCCCCCAGCAGGCCGATGTCGGCCCGTCCGAAGATCTGCCAGATGGTGCCGACCACGTTCCACGGGATCAGCAGCGGGATGGCCATGATGATCAGGCACAACGATGACCAGCGGCCCTTGGCCGGCATGGTCAAGGCGATGGCGATGCCCAGCGGGATCTCGATCAGCAGCACGCAACCCGAATAGACGAACTGGCGCAGCAACGAGTCGTGCAGGCGCGGATCCTGCAGCACCTGGCGATACCAGTCGGCGCCGACGAAGTAGCGGCTCGAGGGGTCGAAAATATCCTGCAACGAATAATTGACCACGGTCATCATGGGCACCACCGCGCTGAAGGCCACCAGCACGAACACCGGCAGCACCAGCCACCAGGCCTTGTTGTTCGGCACCCGGTTCATGGCGTGGCCTCCAGCAACAGGTCGTCGACGTAGAGCATCAGCCACTGCGCCGGCAGGGTGACCCAGGCCTGACCGACGGGCACTGGCCGGTCCTCGCCGAGCCGCGCCTTGATCAGCGTTCCCTGCAGGTCGAGGGTGACGATGCGGTAGGTACCCAGGTCTTCGAGGTCGACCACCTGGGCGCTCAGGGCCTCGTCGAACGGTGCGTCCCAGACCTGCACGAATTCCGGGCGGATTCCCAGTTGCACACGCCCGGCCGCAAGGTGCGCCAGGCGCCTGCGCATGGCCTCGGGCAACCTCAGGTGCACATCGCCGAAAGCTACTCCGAGCGCGTCGACCCGCACGTCGATGAAATTCATCCCGGGGCTGCCGATGAAGTAGCCGACGAAGGTGTGGCGCGGGCGCTCGAACAGCTCGCGCGGCGTGCCGAACTGGACGATCTGCCCGCCATGCATCACCGCGATGCGCTCGGCGAAGGTCGAGGCCTCCAGCTGATCGTGGGTGACGTAGATCATGGTGATGTTGAACTGCTCATGGATCTGCTTGAGCTTGCGCCGCAGCTTCCACTTGAGGTGTGGGTCGATCACCGTCAGCGGCTCGTCGAAGAGGATCGCCGACACGTCGTCGCGGACCAGGCCGCGGCCCATGGACACCTTCTGCTTCTCGTCGGCGCTGAGGTTGCGCGCTTTCTTGCCCAGCACGCCAGCGAGGTCGAGCACCTCGGCGATTTCCTGCACCTTGGCGCGCACCCGCGCCGCTGGCACACCCTGGTTGCGCAGGGGAAACGCCAGGTTGTCGAACACGCTCATGGTGTCGTACACCACCGGGAACTGGAACACCTGGGCGATGTTGCGCTGCTGGGGAGACAGCGCGTTGACCACCTTGCCATCGAACAGCACCTGCCCCTGGGACGGACTGAGCAGCCCAGAGATGATGTTGAGCAAGGTCGACTTGCCGCACCCCGAAGGGCCGAGCAAGGCATAGGCCCCGCCCTGCTCCCAGACATGGTCCAGCTGGCGCAGCGCGTAGTCGTCGCTGCCGCCGGGATGGCGGCTGTAGCTGTGGGCCAGGTGCTGCAGACGGATCTCGGCCATCAGGCGACCCTCGCTTCGCGCAGACCGGGTGCCTGCACCAGCTGCCCGGCCGCATCGAAAACGAACAGCTTGTGGGTAGGAATGAACACGCGGATCGGCGTGTCCACCGGGTACTCGTGCACGCCCGGCAGGTGCAGGATCATCCGCCAGTGTTCGTTGCGCACATGCAGGAAGGTCTCCGAGCCACTGATCTCGGCCAGCTCCACCAGCACCGCCAGCTCCAGGTCATCGTCATTGGACGGCACCAGACTGATATGGCTGGGGCGCACGCCAAAGCGGTACTCGCCGTCGCCGATGCGCCGCAGGTCGGCGTTCATCGCGAAGTGCACGGCGCCGGCCAGACTCACCTCGTTGCCAGCGATACGCCCCGGCACCAGGTTGATCGGCGGCTCGCTGAACAGCTCGGCGGCCAGCACGCTGCCGGGGCGATGGTAGACCTCCGCGGTAGGGCCGCTCTGGACGATGCGGCCCTCATGCAGCACGGTCGTCGTACCGCCCAAGGCCAGCGCTTCGTTGGGCTCGGTGGTGGCGTACACAGCGATGCAATGGCGGGCGGCGAACAGCGCGCGCATTTCCTGGCGCAGCTCTTCGCGCAGCTTGTAGTCGAGGTTGACCAGGGGTTCGTCGAACAGGATCAGTCCCGCGTCCTTGACCAGCGCCCGGGCCATGGCCGTGCGCTGCTGCTGGCCGCCGGAAAGTTCCAGTGGCAGGCGCTCGAGATAGGGTTCTATGCGCAGCATGCGCGCGGTTTCCTGCACCCGGCGGCGGATTTGCTGTTCCGGCAGGCGTGCCTGGCGCAACGGCGAGGCGATGTTCTCGAACACGCTCAGGGTCGGGTAGTTGATGAACTGCTGGTAGACCATCGAGACATTGCGCTGGCGCACCGGACGGCCGGTCACATCTTCGTCGTTCATCAGCACCCGTCCCTGGTCCGGGCGATCAAGCCCTGCCATCAGGCGCATCAGGCTGGTCTTGCCGGCTAGGGTCCGGCCCAGCAGCACGTTGAACGAACCCGGCTCGAATCGCAGGCTGGCATCCGCGATCCACGCTTGCCCGTCGACGTTACGGCACACATGCTCCAGCACCAGTGACATGGGATGACCTTCTTGTAGTTGTCCCCCTGCCCAGCGAAATCCATGCCACTGCCCCGCAACGGCGGGAGCGCCCATGATCAAGCCCTCCCAGCCCCGCCACCGCAACCGCCCCCTGTCCAGCTTCCTGTACAACTGAACACTCCTGAACAACACTGAACACCGGTCGGCAAAAACAACAACATCACACAGGACAGGCCCATGGCCGCCTCCCCTTCGACCCATGCCCAACTGATCCAGGCCTCCTGGGCGCGTTGCCGCGACTACGGCCTCGACCCGGGCAGTGCCCCGGACTTCGATAGCCTGAACGCCAGCGCCTTGCGTGCCTTGCTCCAGCGCCAGCAGGCCTTGCTGCAGATGACTCGCGACGAGGTCATGCCGCAGCACGCCTCCTTGCTGGGCAACTCTAGCTACCTGGTCATGCTCAGCGATGCCCAGGGCTGCCTGCTCGACGCCTGGGGCACCCGACGCTTCATCGACCCTCGCCAGCAGCACGGCTTCACCGCCGGCGCGCACTGGCGCGAGCAAGGGGTCGGCACCAATGCCATCGGCACCGCGCTGGCCTGTGGCGCCGCGGTGCATGTGGGGCACGACGAGCACTACCTCAGGCAGAACCGTTTCATGGCCAGCGCCGCGGCGCCATTGTTCGATGCGCAGCGGCAACTGGTGGGCGTGCTGGATGTTTCCAGCGACAGCTATCTGCCCGCTTCACAGACCTTGGGCCTGGTGCGGATGATGGGCCAGAGCCTGGAGAACCGCCTTATCCTCGCGCAGTTCGGCACCCTCCACCGGCAGCTGCTGTTCAACACCGGGCCCAACAACCTCGACAGCTCCTGGGCGGGCCTGCTGGTATTCGACGAGCGCGGCCAGGTGCTCGCGGCCAATCACCGTGCCGATAGCCTGCTGGGGCAGAACCCCTTGCAGCGCACCCTCGAGCACTTGTTTCAGACACCGCTGGCGCGGCTCCTCGCCCAGCCCGAAGCCCGGGCCTTTGCCCTTCAGGCCACCGGACGCAACCGCTTCCACTGCTTGTGGAAGGCGCCGCTTGCCAGCAAGACAGGCGCGTGGCCGGCCACGGGCGGCCAGACCGGCGACCCGCGTGTCGACAAAGCCCTGGTCCAGGCCGGGGTGCTGCTGGAAAAGGATATTCCCCTGCTGGTCCAGGGTGAGACAGGCGTGGGCAAGGACGTCTTCGTCAATGCCCTGCACCGCGCCAGCAGCCGGGCCCAAGGGCCGCTGGTGGCGGTCAACTGCGCGGCGATCCCGGCCGAACTGGTGGAGGCGGAACTGTTCGGCTACGAAAAAGGCGCCTTCACCGGCGCCCATCACAAGGGCAGCGCCGGAATGATCCGCAAGGCCGACCACGGCATCCTGTTTCTCGACGAGATCGGCGACATGCCACCGCCTGCCCAGGCGCGCCTGCTGCGGGTGCTGCAGGCGCGCTGCATCCAGCCACTGGGCGGCGGCGAGCCGGTTGCCGTGGACATCCGCGTGGTGTCGGCAAGCAACCGCGACCTCAGCACCGAAGTGCGCGCTGGGCGCTTTCGTCAGGACCTCTACTACCGCATCGCCGGGCTCACCCTGGTGCTGCCGCCGCTGCGCGAGCGCAGCGACCGCCGCGCGCTGATCGAGCAGGTGCATGCCCAGTACCGTGAGCCAGGCCAGCCGCATCGCCTGGACAGCGACGTGCTCGAGTTGCTGCTGCGCCACCCATGGCCGGGCAATCTGCGCCAGCTGAGCTGCGTGCTGCAAGTGGCCCTGGCACTGGCAGGCGCGCGGCCGGTGGGCCTGGAGCATTTGCCCGCGGCTTTCCTCGCCGAGCAGCTGGACGTGCCGCCAGCGGGACGCCCGGCGATGGCCAGCGACCTTGCCAGCCTGCTGAGCTCGGCCCAGGGAAACGTCTCGTCCGTGGCGAGAAGCCTGGGCATCAGCCGCACCACCTTGTACAAGCGCCTGCGCGAACTGGGCCTGGACCCCAACCGCATCGCCGGCTGAGCACAGGTGTTAACCGGATAGCCCAGGGCGGGTGTCCGGCGTCTTTAGTCTCGCTGCTCTTCATCTCAAGGGAGCAGCACCATGCCACATTCATTGCCGTTGGACCTTGCCTCGATCCACCAGCGCCTGCCGGGCTGGCTCTGTCAGGCCACCCCAGGCCAGCGCGCCTTGCTCAAGGCGCGGCTACGCCAGAGCCACCGCGCCGCCCGGCAGCTGGCCAGCGCCATGGCCGCCATCCCCTCGGTCGAGACGTTCAGCCGCCCGCTGCTGCGCGACGCCCTGGCGCGCTGGTACCCAGGCGTAATGCTGCCCGCGGTGGACACCGCACAGGTAAAAGTGCGCACCCCCGACAGGCTGCACACCCTGTCATGGCTGGAAGCGGCGCTTCAGAATTTCGATGCCGGCACGTCCGTTTCGCTCTACGCCAGCCCTGATGCGCCCGAGCCGCTGAATGTGGACAGCACGCTGTTCGTCAGCGGTGTTCGCAATCTCGATCTTGGACAGCGCTACCAGCACACCTTGGGCGACGTCGTCGACAACGATCACTTTCGCGGCCTGTTGCGCGAACAGGACCGCGCCGCCTTCGCCGCCGAGCTGACCATCGCGCGCCTGCAAGGGCGTATCGACAGCCGCGGCGAAGCCTTGGGCGAGGCGGCGCTGGACGGCGCCAGCGAGATACCCGCACCGGGCGGCGGCGTGCGGGCCCTGAACTGTGGCTACCTGAGCCTGCTCGGTTTCGCCCTCGCCGGGCCCTTGCTGGTGCGCCTGGAACCCGATGGCCAGACCGAGCCCTGCCTGCTGTACCTGCCAGGCGATCCGCAGGGCGCGGTGCGCCAGTACCGGTCGCTGCAAGCGGTGGGCCTGGTCCTGACCAAGCGGTTGTGGATGCCAGCCTTCCGGCAGTTCTTCAACCGCTACGTCAGCCACGCCGAGCAGCCTGCCTTTGCCGCACGGCTGCGTGACACCCTCTACCCGCGCTACCCGTACGCGCAATTGCACCCGGAGCCACCGGTGCTGAAAAAGGGCGAGACCTTCAGCTGGATCAAGCGTCTGTTCCCGGATCCCCACGACCTCTGGCAGCAGACCCTGGACCAGAACGCCCGGCTGCCACTGACCCTGACCCCATGGAGCGCCGAGTGCTTCGCCGCCCGCGCGCGGGCTCAGGTGCAACGCACCCTGACAGATGCCGCCAGCCTGGCGGTGCCGGTCGCCCAGCTGGATGCCGCCGCGCGTCAGGCACGCCTGCTTGGCTGGCTGGGTGTCGGGCTGAGCGTGCTCAACGCAGTCAGCCTTTTCGTGCCGGCCCTGGGCGAGCTGATGCTGGCCGTGGGCGGCGCGCAGATCGTCGATGAATTTCTCGAAGGCGTGCATGCGCTCGACGAGGGCGAAGCCGATGCGGCCATCGCCCACCTGTTCGAGGTATTCGACAACCTGCTGCAGTTCGCCGTGCTCGGCGCCGCCCATGGCGCCTTCGAGGCGCCAGGCCCCCTGCAAGGCTGGACGAGCATTCCTGGCCAATCGGGACGTCGGCTCTGGCATGGCGACCTCACGCCCTTCACTCGCGAGGCGCCATGGCCACCAGCAGCGTCCGCCGCCACCGATGGCCTGCATGACTGGCAAGGCGAACCCTGGCTTGCCCTGGAAGGCAAGGCCCTGCCGCTGGAACCGGTACAGGGAAAGGGCCGATGGCAGCTGGCTGCGGCCAAAGGCCAGCAGCATTCGCCGACCCTGCTTGGCAATGACGATGTGCCATGGCGCCTGGAGCACGAACAACCACTGGCCTGGCGCACCCCTACGCTAACGCGGCGCCTGGGCGCCTGCACAGCGGACGTCAGCGACGATACCCTGCTGCGTGCCTTGCGCTGCACCGGCTACAGCGAAGCGGCCGTGCGCCGCATCATGGTCGACCAGCGCCGTGCCCCCGCCCTCCTGCTCGACAGCCTGCAGGCGCTGGAGGCCACAGCGCCCGCGGCCGCTGTGCCGGCCAGTGTCGACGCTCTCGTCCTGGGCCGCGACTTCCCGTCCCTGAGTCCCAGGGCCCGCGCCGAGATCCTTGCTCAGGCCGACGCCAATACCCTGAGCCAGCTGCGCGGCACCGGCCGCCTGCCGTTGCCTCTCGCCGAGACGGCTCGCCTGTACCTGCGCGAGGCGCGCCTGAACCGAGCCTTGCAACGCTTCCATCAGCAACAGGGCCCGGTCGAGGACCGCGACAGGCTGGCATTCGCCAATCTCGAAAGGCTGCCTGGCTGGACCGACACCCTGCGCCTTGAGCTGCGAGAACAGCGCATCGACGGTCCACTGATCGCGGCGGCCGGGCCCGAAGGCCGTCCATTGAAAACCCTCCTGCGCAGCGCGCACGGCTACGAGCCGCTCGACGAAACGGGCCAGGCCCTGGCCAGCCCCGTGGACCTCTGGCAGGCCCTGCTCAATGCCCTGCCAGACGAGGCGCGCACGGCACTTGACCTGCAGATTCACGAGCCCCTGGCGCTACGTGACGCGCTGTTCGAAAAAGCCGCTAGCGATCGGCGGCGCTGCGCCCTTCAGCTAGGCATGGCGCCAGTACGCCCAATGTTCAGGCTGCCCACGCGGCTGATCGATGACGCGCGCATCGGCTATCGACTGAGCGGTCGCGGCCGAGGCTGGGTGACCGAGGACGAACTGTTCGATTCACTGTTCCCCGCCGGTGATGCTGACGATCGCGCACTCCTGCGCCAGCGTCTGCGACAAGAGGCAGGCACTCGCGCTGGCGCCTTCGGCAGGTTGCTGGAGCGTCTGCGCGACGAGCTGCGCCGCCTCGATGCGACCCTTGATGGCTGGATCCAGGACTCCACCGGCGTGTCCGTGGACGATGCAAGCCAGCGCCGCGGCGCCCGGGTGGAAGCCGCGCACGCCATCCGCCAGGCCTGGCGCCGGCAAGGCCCGCCTGAAGACTTCGGCAACCCGGATTTCGTCGCCCTCACCCTCGACGCACGCCACCTCGGCCCGCTCCCGCAGCTGCCAGACCCACTCGTGCATGTCAGGCGGCTGACCGTCAATGGCTGGCAGAGCACCGGGCCGCACAACCTGGGTGGTTTCCTTCCGGCGTTCCCACGGGTGCAGCACCTGGACATCGCCGCCAACCTGCTGCGTTTCATCCCTGAAGAGGTGGCCGGGTTTGCCGAACTGCAGTCCCTGGACCTGTCAGAAAACTTCCTGCAACTGGACGACGAACGCAACCTGGGCCTGCTCACGCGACTCACCGGCCTGCAACGCCTGAACCTGACCGACGCGGTCGACGTGCTGCCGGTCGTGACCTTGCAGCGCATGAGCCAGCTGCCCTCCTTGGCCTCGCTGCAACTTGACCTCAACAGCCTGTCGCTGGAGGCCGAGCATTTCGAAGCGCTGCGCGACTGGCCCGCCCTCACCCGCCTGAGCCTGGGCTCCAATGACATCACGCTGAACGTCGAGAGCCGCGCCGCGCTGGGCAGCCTTGACCGGCTGGAAGTGCTGTTCCTGGAAGAAAACCCGTTGCAGCTCGCACCCGACGTTACCGGCTGGAGGTCGCTGCGCGAGCTGGACCTTGCCTCTACCGAAATCCGTCAGTGGCCCGCCGGATTGCAGGCATTGCTCGAGCAAGAACCCTTGGTGCTGGAGCGTCTCGACCTCAGCGGCAATCGGCTGACCGAGGCGCCAGCGCTGCGCGGCAGCGCCTTTGCCCGTGCGATAAACCCGCAAGGCGATGAGGTGATCTACGACTTCAACGCCAACCCGTGGAGCGAAACCGCGCAGGCCAACCTGGCGGACGCAGGGTTTGCCGTGGTTCCCGACTTCGAACCCGATGCCGCCTGGTATGAGGATTTGCCACTGGACCTTGAAGCGCACCGCACACTCACCGCTGACGACCCTCAGTGGGCGCCGTTATACGACCTGTTCGCCCGCCTGCGTGAAAGTCCCGACTATCAGAACAACCCTGGGCTGATGCATGCACGTCTGGCCCGTGTGCTGAGGGCGCTCACCATGTCGGCCGATGAACAGGCCGATGGCGTCTGGGGACAGGCCGAGCTGCACCAGCAGGTGCTCGATGACATCAATGACGCCGCGCAAGGCTGCGTCGACCAGGCCAGCCTGCTGTTCCAGAGCATCGAAACCGAGGTGACGATGTGGTGGACCGTGTCCACCGCCGAGGCCGGCGCCGCCGACGAAGCGGTTGCCTTGGGCGCCGCCGCCGGCCTGCTGCGCCAGGGACGGCTGGACGAGCGCGTGGGCCAGCTGTACAGCGCCCGCGTCGCGCGCCGCCGTGCCCTGGCCGAGGCGCCCGATGAAGCCGCGCGCCAGGCGGCGCCACCTTTGCATCCGGACGATGACCTGAGCGACGAGATCCTGACCGAGCCCAACCATCTGGTCGACGAGATCGAGATGGCGCTGTATGCGCGTATCCAGTTGCAAGCGCGCCTGAATCTGCCGGTGCAGCCGCAGGAGCTCCTGTTCGGCGGTCTCGGGCGCCTGAGCGTAGAGACCTTGCAGCGGCTAGAGCACGCCGTGCTCAGCGAAGTCGACGGCGCCCTGCTGGCTGGCTGGGCCAGCGAGCAGCGCTTCTGGCAGGCCTGGGTCCGGCGCTTGCGACCTGCCGCGTTCGAGGCGTTCGCAGGGCAATGGAGCGCCGCGTCGGAGTATTACACCGAGATGAGCGAGGCCGGCGCGGCCGGGGGTGCCTATACGGGACCTGCCGTGCCGGAGCGCTATGTCCGGGCGCTGGAGCAGCAGATGGGCAATGTGCCGGGCTTGGTGTGGCGCGTCGAAGGTGTGCTGCAGCGGATCGACCTGGTGTCGGACCGCTATGTGGGCGAAAGCGGGTTGTTTGACCAGGCGGGGCGGTTGCTGGTGGCCATGCGCAGGGAGGCGGAGCAGGCCCTGTACCGGGCGTTGACAGAGGAGATCGTGGCGGCGAGGTTCGAGGGGGTCGCGTCGTGATCAGTGGCGGCCCGTTCGCGGGCCCGCTCTCACTGGATGGGTA
>NZ_DATELE010000094.1:0-2004 GCF_035277045.1 Pseudomonas sp.
CCTACATGCGCAGCGGCAGCCACGAACCGGAGGAAATCATCCGCTCGGTGAAGAAAGGCCTCTACGCGCCGAACTTCGGCGGCGGCCAGGTCGACATCACCAACGGCAAGTTCGTGTTCTCCGCCAGCGAGGCCTACCTGATCGAGGACGGCAAGATCACCGCCCCGGTCAAGGGCGCCACGCTGATCGGCAATGGCCCGGAGGCCATGAGCCGGGTATCGATGGTCGGTAACGACCTGTCGCTGGACAGCGGGGTCGGTACCTGTGGCAAGGATGGGCAGTCAGTACCGGTAGGCGTTGGCCAGCCGACGCTGAAGATAGACCTGATCACCGTGGGCGGCACCGGCGCATGACCGGGCCCGGGCAGGCGGGCGCCTGCCCGTCGGCAAGGCTCAGCGCAGGCCGCGCTGGGTCTCGTCGAGGTCGCGGATGTACTTGAAGATCTTGCGCGAGGCGGCGGGCGGCTTGTTGCGCGCCTTCTCGTGTTGCGCCTGGCGGACCAGCGAGCGCAGCTGCTGGCGATCGGTTTCAGGGTACTCGCCGAAGAAGCGCTCAAGGTCCTCGTCGCCGCCATCGATCATGCGGTCGCGCCAGCGTTCAAGGCCGTGGAAGCGCTCGTTGTACTGGCGGGTGGAGGCATCGAGCTGGTCGATCAGGGCAGTGATCGCCTCGACGTCCTGGTCGCGCATCAGCTTGCCGATGAACGACATATGACGTTTGCGCGCGATGTGCGCGGTGTGCTTGCTGGCGTCGGCCAATGCCCGGCGCAGGGCGTCGGTCAACGGCAGGCGCGCGATGGTGTCGGCCTTGAGCGTCGTGAGGCGCTCGCCGAGGTCGACCAGCGCATGCAGCTCGCGCTTGATCTGGGTTTTGCTTTTTTCGCCTTCGTAGGAGGCGTCGTCGTAAGAATCAACCATGGTGGCAGTCCGCTGGAAAACGCCGCCATGATAACCAGTCGGGGGCCGCTTGTCCGGCCCGGTCGTAGAATGACCCTCGCCGAACGCAGAATTTGAGTGGAGAGAACCATGAGTGCAGTCCAGAGCGTAGGCCCGCAGGCCCTGCCGGCGTTGCAGGAACAGGTCGAGCAGATCATCGCCGAAGCGCGTCGCCAGGGCGCCAGCGCCTGCGAGGTGGCGGTGTCGCTTGAGCAAGGGTTGTCCACCACGGTGCGCCAGCGCGAGGTCGAGACCGTCGAATTCAATCGCGACCAGGGCTTCGGCATCACCTTGTACGTTGGCCAGCGCAAGGGGTCGGCGAGCACTTCGGCCAGCGGCGGCGATGCCATCCGCGAGACCGTCGCGGCGGCGCTGGCGATTGCCAGGCACACCTCCGAGGATGAGTGCTCAGGCCTGGCCGATCCAGCGCTGATGGCCCGCGACCTGCCAGACTTCGACCTCTACCACGCCTGGGACATCAGTCCCGAGCAGGCCATCGAAAAAGCGCTGCAGTGCGAAGCGGCGGCCTTTGACGCCGACCCACGCATCCTCAACGCTGATGGCACCACCCTCAATACCCATCAGGGCTGCCGCGTGTACGGCAACAGCCATGGTTTCATCGGCGGCTACGCCTCGACCCGGCACAGCCTGAGCTGCGTGATGATCGCCGAGGGCGAAGGGCAGATGCAACGCGACTACTGGTATGACGTCAACCGCCAGGGCCAGCTGCTGGCCGACCCGCGCAGCATCGGCCAGCGCGCCGCGCAGCGTGCCGCCAGCCGCCTGGGAGCACGCCCGGTGCCGACCTGCGAAGTGCCGGTGCTGTTTTCGGCTGAACTGGCGGGAGGGCTGTTTGGCAGCTTCCTGTCGGCGATCTCGGGCGGCAACCTGTATCGCAAGTCGTCGTTCCTCGAAGGGGCCATGGGCCAGCGCCTGTTCCCGGCCTGGCTGACCCTGGACGAGCGTCCGCACCTGCCGCGCGCCTTGGGCAGCGCCGCCTTCGATGGCGATGGCCTGGCGACCTATGCCAAACCGTTCGTCGAAAATGGCGAGCTGGTGTCGTACATCC
>NZ_DATELE010000095.1:0-50989 GCF_035277045.1 Pseudomonas sp.
GCAGGTAGTAGGTCGTCTTCAGGCCGCGCAGCCAGGCCAGTTTATAGGTCTCGTCCAGCTTCTTGCCCGAGGCGCCGGCCATGTAGATGTTCAGCGACTGGGCCTGGTCGATCCACTTCTGGCGACGGCTGGCCGCGTCGACGATCCACTTGGTCTCGACTTCGAAGGCAGTGGCGTACAGGTCTTTGAGCTCTTGCGGAATACGCTCGATCTGCTGCACCGAACCGTCGTAGTACTTGAGGTCGTTGATCATGACCGGGTCCCAAAGGCCGCGGGCCTTGAGGTCGCGGACCAGGTACGGGTTGATCACGGTGAACTCGCCCGACAGGTTCGATTTCACGTACAGGTTCTGGTAGGTCGGCTCGATGGACTGCGACACGCCGGTGATGTTGGCGATGGTCGCGGTCGGCGCGATGGCCATGATGTTCGAGTTACGAATACCTTTCTGCACGCGGGCACGCACCGGGGCCCAGTCCAGGGACTCTTCCAGGTTGACGTCGATGTACTTGGCGCCACGGGCCTCGATCAGGATCTGTTGCGAATCCAGCGGCAGTACGCCTTTGGACCACAACGAGCCCTGGAAGGTCTCGTAGGCACCGCGCTCGTCGGCCAGGTCGCAGGAGGCCTGGATCGCGTAGTAGCTGACCGCTTCCATCGACTTGTCGGCGAACTCGACGGCAGCGTCGGAACCGTAAGGGATATGCTGCAGGTACAGCGCGTCCTGGAAGCCCATGATGCCCAGGCCGACAGGGCGGTGCTTGAGGTTCGAGTTACGCGCCTGCGGCACCGAGTAGTAGTTGATGTCGATCACGTTGTCGAGCATGCGCACGGCGGTGTTGACGGTGCGTTGCAGCTTGGCGGTGTCCAGCTTGCCATCGACAATGTGGTTCGGCAGGTTGATCGAGCCCAGGTTGCAGACCGCGATCTCGTCCTTGTTGGTGTTCAGGGTGATCTCGGTGCACAGGTTCGAGCTGTGGACCACGCCCACGTGCTGCTGCGGCGAGCGCAGGTTGCACGGGTCCTTGAAGGTCAGCCATGGGTGGCCGGTCTCGAACAGCATCGACAGCATCTTGCGCCACAGGTCTTTGGCCTGGACGGTCTTGAACACCTTGATCTTGTTGTACTCGGTCAGCGCTTCGTAGTACTCGTAGCGCTCCTCGAAGGCCTTGCCGGTCAGGTCGTGCAGGTCTGGCACTTCGTTCGGCGAGAACAGGGTCCACTGGCCGTCATCGAAGACGCGCTTCATGAACAGGTCAGGGATCCAGTTGGCGGTGTTCATGTCGTGGGTACGACGGCGATCATCACCGGTGTTCTTGCGCAGCTCGATGAACTCTTCGATGTCCAGGTGCCAGGTTTCGAGGTACGCGCAGACCGCGCCCTTGCGCTTGCCACCCTGGTTCACGGCCACGGCGGTGTCGTTGACCACTTTCAGGAACGGCACGACGCCCTGGGACTTGCCGTTGGTGCCCTTGATGTAGGAGCCCAGCGCACGCACAGGGGTCCAGTCGTTGCCCAGGCCACCGGCGAATTTGGACAGCATGGCGTTGTCGTGGATCGCGTGGTAGATGCCCGACAGGTCGTCCGGCACGGTGGTCAGGTAGCAGCTCGACAGCTGCGGGCGCAGGGTGCCGGCGTTGAACAGGGTCGGGGTCGAGGCCATGTAGTCGAAGGACGACAACAGGTTGTAGAACTCGATCGCGCGGGCTTCCTTGTCTTTCTCTTCCAGCGCCAGGCCCATGGCCACACGCATGAAGAACACCTGCGGCAGCTCGAAGCGCACGCCATCCTTGTGGATGAAGTAGCGGTCGTACAGGGTCTGCAGGCCCAGGTAGGTGAACTGCTGGTCGCGCTCGTGGTTGATCGCCTGGCCCAGCTTCTCGAGGTCGAAGTCGGCCAGGGCCGGGTTCAGCAGCTCGAACTGGATACCCTTGGCGATGTAGGCCGGCAGGGCCTTGGCGTACAGCTCGGCCATCTCGTGGTGGGTGGCGCTGTCGGCCACTTCCAGGAAGCCCAGGCCTTCGGCGCGCAGGGTGTCCATCAGCAGGCGGGCGGTGACGAACGAGTAGTTCGGCTCGCGCTCGACCAGGGTACGGGCGGTCATCACCAGGGCGGTGTTGACGTCCTTCAGGGCGACGCCGTCGTACAGGTTCTTCAGGGTTTCGCGCTGGATCAGGTCGCCATCGACTTCGGCCAGGCCTTCGCAGGCTTCGGTGATGATGGTGTTCAGGCGCGCCATGTCGAGCGGCGCCAGGCTGCCGTCGGCCAAGGTGATGCGGATGCTTGGGTGCGGCTGGACCACGGCGTCTGCGTTGCTGCGGGTCGCGCGCTCCTTGGCCCGCTGGTCGCGGTAGATCACGTAGTCACGGGCGACTTTCTGCTCGCCGGCGCGCATCAGGGCCAGTTCGACCTGGTCCTGGATTTCTTCGATGTGAATGGTGCCACCCGACGGCATGCGGCGCTTGAAGGTCGCGGTGACCTGCTCGGTCAGGCGCGCGACGGTGTCGTGGATGCGCGACGAGGCGGCGGCGGTGCCACCCTCAACTGCGAGGAACGCCTTGGTGATGGCCACGGTGATCTTGTCGTCGGTGTAGGCGACGACAGTGCCATTGCGCTTGATGACGCGCAGCTGGCCCGGAGCGGTCGCGGCCAGATCCTGGTTCGAATCGGCGGCCGGATTCACCTTGGCCTGCGCGTTCTCGCGAGTTGTGTCGGTTTGCATGGGGGGTGTGTCTCCACATTCTCAAAGTTGTGTTCAGGCGCCTTGTGGGCGCCCCGTTCCGTCACTCGTTCGACCACCCATACGGGGACGCGCGACAAACGCGCGCATCCGCCTGGGCGGGTGTATCGACTTCGGGACAGAACAGGAAAAAGGGCAATAACTTACCGTTCCCTGGCTGTCTCAGGGCTTGAGTTTTCTGCCGGACTTGTGCTTGCGTAATTTAGGGCAAAACCCAACATGTAGTTGGTCCGCCGCGATGGGGATACAAGATAATGCGGTCCGGGGCCCTTTGCAAGGTGACCCGCTGTGGATAACTTGTGGGTATTTTGTGCGTGATTTGCGCCTCGCCGCTGTAGGCCTTGTCCCTAGCGCGTTGCAGCATATTTCCCCTGTCGCCGCCTTCGCAGACTTTTTTTCGGGCGCGGAAGGTATCACGAATTTTGCCTTTGTCGAGCCCCGCGACAGACGTACTATCCGATTCGATGCTGCCCTGCGCAAAAGGGCGCCCAAGGTACGACAGCGCGATGCGAGAGGTGGTCGGTGGAGCAGCCAAGCAACCGGATATTGATCGTCGAGGACGACCAGCGACTCGCCGAGCTCACGGCCGAGTACCTGCAGGCCAACGGCTTCGAGGTGGCGGTGGAAGGCGATGGCGCGCGCGCCGCCCGGCGGATCATCGACAGCCAGCCAGACCTGGTGATCCTCGACCTGATGCTGCCCGGCGAGGATGGCTTCAGCATCTGCCGCAGGGTGCGGGGTCATTATCAGGGACCTGTGCTCATGCTGACCGCGCGCACCGACGAGCTGGACCAGATCCAGGGCCTGGACCTGGGCGCGGATGACTATATCTGCAAGCCGGTGCGGCCGCGCCTGCTGCTGGCGCGGATCCAGGCCTTGCTGCGGCGCAGCGAGCCGCCCGAGGGCAAGCGCCAGCAATTGCAGTTCGGCGCGCTGCGCCTCGACAACGGCCTGCGCGAAGCCTGGCTGCACGGGCAAGGCATCGAACTGACCAGCGCCGAATTCGACCTGCTCTGGCTGCTGGCGAGCAATGCCGGGCGCGTATTGTCCCGCGAGGCGATCTTCACCTCCCTGCGCGGCGTCGGCTATGACGGCCAGGACCGTTCCATCGACGTGCGCATTTCACGCATCCGCCCACGCATCGGCGACGACCCGGACCACCCGCGCCTGATCAAGACCCTGCGCGGCAAGGGCTACCTGTTCGTCGCCGAAGCCGCCGGGCAGACGAGCCCCCCATGAACTCGATCTTCCTGCGCATCTATGGCGGCATGCTTGGCGTTCTGGTGCTGGTGGCCGTGCTGGGCGTGCTCAGCCTGCACCTGGTCAACGAGGTGCGCGCCGGCCAGCACCGCGAGCGCCTGGCGCAAGGCACGTTCAGCCTGATGGCCGACAACCTGGCCTTGCAGAACGAGGTGGAGCGCAAGCGCTCGCTGGTGATCTGGGAGCGCCTGATGGGCATTCCCCTCGACCTGCAGCCGTTGTCGGCGACGCCGCTGGACGCCGGCGAACGCGCGCGCCTGCTACGCGGCCTGGTGGTGGTGCAGCAGACCGGCCCCCACGCGGCGCGGGTGCTGCGCCAGGTAGGCACGCAGGAGGTTGTGCTGCTGGGCGAGGTCAAGCAGGTCAGCGAACAGCTGGCGCGCGCCACCCTCTATCTGCTGGCCGACGAACTGGTGCGCTACCCGGTCACCGAGCAGCGCCAGCGGCTGCTCGAGCTCAAGCAGAGCAAGGGCTTCGGCTTCGAGCTGGCCCTGCAGCGGCTGGAGCGCGCCGGCCTCGACGATGACCAGCGCCGCCGGGTAGAGGAGGGCGACACGGTCATGGCGCTGGACAAGGACGGCGAGTCCGTCCGGGTGTTTTCCGGGCTTTCGGGGTCGCCTTGGGTGCTGGAGATCGGCCCGCTGTACCAGATGAACTTCTATCCGCCGCAACTGCTGGTGCTGATCGGTTGCCTGGGCCTGTGCTTGATCGGGCTGGTGGTCTACCTGCTGGTGCGCCAGCTCGAGCGCCGCCTGTCGGGCCTCGAAGTGGCCGCCACGCGAATCGCCCAGGGCAGCCTGGACACCCGGGTGGCGGCCGATGACGCCGACTCGGTGGGGCGCCTGGCGGCGGCCTTCAACGGCATGGCCGAGCATTTGCAGCGCTCGCTGAGCATGCAGCGCGAGCTGGTGCGGGCGGTGTCCCACGAGCTGCGCACACCCGTGGCGCGCCTGCGCTTCGGCCTTGAGATGATCGAGACCGCGAGCACCGACCAGGCGCGGGACAAGCACCTGGCCGGCATGGACAGCGACATTCAGGAGCTGGACAGGCTGGTCGACGAAATGCTGACCTACGCCCGCCTGGAGCAGGGCGCCCCGGCGCTGGTGTTCCAGGCCGTGGACCTGGACGCCCTGCTCGAGCGGGTGATCGCCGAGCTCGCGCCGCTGCGCGCCGACGTGACCGTCAGCCGCGGTGCCTGCCAGCCAGCGGACCGGCAGGGCGCCTGGGTCGAAGCCGAGCCGCGCTACCTGCACCGCGCGTTGCAAAACCTGGTCAGCAATGCCCTGCGCCACGCCGAGTCGCAGGTGATCCTGAGCTATCACCTGGGGCAGCAGCAGTGCCGCATCGATGTCGAGGATGACGGCCCTGGGGTGCCCGAGCGCGCCTGGGAGCGGATATTCACGCCCTTTACCCGGCTCGATGACAGCCGCGCCCGCGCCTCGGGCGGCCACGGACTGGGCTTGTCGATCGTCCGGCGCATCATCTATTGGCATGCGGGACGCGCGCTGGTGGGGCGCAGCGAGCAGTTGGGCGGGGCCTGCTTTAGCCTGGACTGGCCGCGCTCGCGAGCGGACGCGCCAGGCTAGACGCTCACCAGGCTGAGCAACTGGTCGCCCTGCACGCTGAACTGACCGCTGATTTCCTGGCCGTGGCGCCAGGCCGGGGACAGGTCAGCAAGCAGGCGCAGGCGGGCCTGGCCGTCGGCGGACCATTCCAGCACCTCGGCGTGCTCGAAGTAGAAGCGCTTGAGGGTCAGGGGATAGAGCGTCTTGAACAGGCTTTCCTTGAGCGAGAAGGTCAGCGTCACGGTCAGCCCCAGATGCTCGGGTGACAGGCGCTGCATCTCGGCGTCGGTGAGGATCTCGCGGGCCAGACGCTCGGCGCGTGCATCGGCAATCAGGGTTTCCCGGTCCAGCCCCACGCCTTGGCAACTGCCCTCGGCCGCCACCACGGCGGCCGCCCAGCCCTGCCCATGGGTGATCGAGCCATGGATACCGCTCGGCCAGATGGGGGACCGGTCGTCGTGGGTGCCCGGCACGTAATCCCGGCCGTCCAGGCGCTGCAGCGCCGCCCGTGCGCAGACCCGCCCGGCCAGGTACTCGGCCTGGCGCTTGGCCACCGAGCGTTGCAGGCTCGCGGTCTGCTCGATGCCCGAGCGCTGGAAGTCATCGACGCCAAGGCGGCTGGCGTCGAAGCCGCAGCTGACCAGCACCGCGCCGGGCAGGGGCTGGGGCAAGGGCCAGTGGTGTTGTAGGGGGTCGCAGCAGGCGGGGAGTCTGTTCATGGCGGGTATTGTGCCAGAAGCCACACGCTGCGAGCCGCGAGGTTCGATGCGTCAGTTGAACAGCTTCTTGAAAAACGCCTGCATGTCCGCCCACGAACTCTCATCCGCCTTGTTGTTGTACGCGATATCCGGGCCGCCATGGCTGTCATGCCCGGCATGCCCCAGCCGGTCCGCGTCAGGGTTGCTGAAGCCGTGCTTGGCCCCGGGGATGCTGACGAATTCGAAGCTCGCCCCCGCCGCATCCATCTCCTTCTTGAACGCCTCGACCTGCGCCTCGGTGACCATGCTGTCGGCCGCGCCATGCTCGACCAGTACCTTGGCCTTGACGCTACCGGGCGTGGCCGGGGCCTGGGTCACCAGCGGGCCGTGGAAACTCACCACTCCGGCCAGGGGTTCGCCGCGCCGGGCGGCGTCGAGCACCACCTTGCCGCCGAAGCAGTAGCCGATGGCCGCCAGCTTGCGTGGGTCTGTCTGCGGCTGGATCTTCAGCAGCTCGACCCCGGCATTGAAACGCTTGGCGCCAGCGCCAGGGTCTTTCATCGCAGCGCTGTTGTAGGCCTTGGCGCCCTGGAAGTGCTCGGTGTGCATGCCATCGCCATACATGTCGATCGCCAGGGCGCTGTAGCCCAAGGCCGCAAGTTCACGGGCACGACGCTTGGCGTAGTCGTTCAGTCCCCAGATTTCATGCACCACGACGACACCCGGGCGCTTGCCGTCGACGGCATCGTCATAGGCGTAGTAGCCGATCAGCCGTTGGCCATCGGCATCCTGGTAGGGAATCTCACGGGTCTGCACCACCGCGTTGGCGAGGGCGGCGTTGCACAGCAGGGCCAGAGCAAGCAGGGAACGCATGGTGATCTCCTTGGCAGGGAAAGCTTCTAGGCGGATGAAGGTCGAGCGGGCAGGCGGCGACTCAAGGCGTCTTGATTACTCTAGTCGCCAGCACGGATCGAGGGCGTGGGTTTTCCGCCATCGGGCGGATTCCCGCCATCTCTTCGGTATTCTGGACGGCAGCGGGCGGAAATCCGCCAGTCCCAGCGGGTTTCTGCCTTTTCCTTGTGCGTGGAAAGCCTCTGAAAGCGCTTGTCGCACCGATCATGGGCATTCTGGCATCACCCTTGCTAATGCTCTGGGTGAAAGGCAGAAATCTGCCACGTGGTTTCAAACAACAAATCCCTCCGGGTGCAGGAGGGTTCGCGCGCTTTGGGTATCGCTGCATCCTGGGAAGGATGAGCCGAGACCCTCGAGGAAAGATTAGCCATGACGACACGTCAGCCGCTGTACAAATCGCTGTATATCCAGGTGCTGGTTGCCATCACCATCGGTATCCTGCTCGGGCACTTCTACCCTGAGACCGGCGTTGCCCTCAAACCACTGGGTGACGGGTTCGTCAAACTGATCAAGATGGTCATCGCCCCGATCATCTTCTGCACCGTGGTCAGCGGCATCGCTGGCATGCAAAGCATGAAGTCGGTCGGCAAGACCGGCGGCTACGCGCTGCTGTACTTCGAGATCGTCTCCACCATCGCGCTGATCATCGGCCTGGTCGTGGTCAACGTGGTCAAGCCCGGCGCGGGCATGCACATCGACGTCACCACCCTCAACGCCAGCAGCGTGGCCGCCTACGCCGCCGCCGGCGCGCAGCAGACCACCATCGGCTTCCTGCTCAACATCATCCCCAACACCGTGGTCGGTGCCTTCGCCAACGGCGATATCCTGCAAGTGTTGATGTTCTCGGTGATCTTCGGCTTCGCCCTGCATCGCCTGGGCAGCTATGGCAAGCCACTGCTGGACCTGATCGACCGCTTCGCCCATGTCATGTTCAACATCATCAACATGATCATGAAGCTGGCGCCGCTGGGTGCCTTCGGCGCCATGGCCTTCACCATCGGCCAGTACGGCGTGGGTTCGCTGGTGCAGCTGGGCTACCTGATGGCCTGCTTCTACATCACCTGCCTGCTGTTCATCCTGGTGGTGCTTGGCGGTATCGCCCGTGCCCACGGCTTCAGCGTGCTCAAGGTGATCCGCTACATCCGTGAAGAGCTGATGATCGTGCTGGGGACCTCCTCCTCGGAATCGGCCCTGCCACGCATGCTGACCAAGATGGAGCGCCTGGGCGCCAAGAAGTCCGTGGTTGGCCTGGTGATCCCGACCGGCTACTCGTTCAACCTGGACGGCACCTCGATCTACCTGACCATGGCCGCGGTGTTCATCGCCCAGGCCACCGACACGCACATGGACATCACCCACCAGATCACCTTGCTGCTGGTGCTGCTGGTAGCCTCCAAAGGCGCTGCGGGCGTGACCGGTTCGGGCTTCATCGTACTGGCGGCGACCCTGTCCGCGGTCGGCCACCTGCCGGTTGCAGGTCTGGCGCTGATCCTCGGCATCGACCGCTTCATGTCCGAAGCCCGCGCCCTGACCAACCTGATCGGCAACGCTGTTGCCACCCTGGTGGTGGCCAAGTGGGTCGACGAGCTGGACACCGACAAGCTGCAGACCGAGCTTGCCTCGGGCGGTTCGCCGATCGTCGAGACGCATCCGGTCGATGACCTGGGTGTGGCCGAGACGTCCGCGCGCGGCTGATCTCAACGCGTGAACTGAAAAAGCCCGCTTCGGCGGGCTTTTTCGTGGGCGTCGGGATGCATGCCTCAACAGGCCCTTCGTCACTCCACCCGCATTTCGCCGCTGTACACCAGGATCTCGCGGCACCTGCGGCACAGGTACCGCCGCCCCTTGTGTACCAGCTTGTGCCGCTGGGCGCTGAAGGGAAAGTCGCTGTCAGGGCAGGGGCAGCGGTAGATATAGCGCGTGGCGCTACGCCGCTTCACTTCGTAGTTGTGGCAGCGGTTGGGAGGCAGCTCGTACACCCCGCGCATGATCAGCTGCCACTCCTCGCCATGGGGCTGGATACGGTCGCCAAACAGCTGGTGCGCCACCAGATGGGCGACCTCGTGGGCGACGGTCTGGCGCAGGAAATCCTCGCTGTTCTCGCGATACAGCTGCAGGTTGAATCGCAGCAGGTTCTCGTGCAGGTGCGCGACGCCGGCCTTCTGGCCGCGGAGCTTGAAGCTGACCTGCGGGCGCGTGAACGAGCGTTTGAAGAAGGCTTCGGCTTGCTGGTAACAGGTCTCGACGCGGGATGTGAGCAAATCGGGCATGGCGGGGACAATCTCCTGGGCGGTCATTATGCCGCAAGGCCATCAGCGCAGCCCAGCCACCGGTCAGCGCACAACCAAAGGCCGCCTCGCGGCGGCCCTCTATCCAGCGCCCTTGCAAACCTAGCTGGTATACATCGGCCCCACGCCCAGCCCCCAGATGATCACCGTGGCGGCCATGATCGCCACCAGCACCACCAGTCCCACCGCCAGCACCGAGCTCGAGAACAGGAAGCCCTCGTCGGCAGGGATGCTCATGAAGGTCGGCAGGCCTACGTACAGCAGGAACACCGTGTACGAAATGGCCGCAAGCCCCACGACCATCCCCAATGCAAGGTCAGGGTAGAGCGCCGCCAGGCCGCCGACGAACAGGGGGGTGGCGGTGTAGGTGGCGAAGGCGATGCAGCGGGCCATGCTCGGGTTGGCGTCATAGGTGCGCGCCATCCAGTGGATGAAAGCGCCCATGATGGCTACCCCGCCAAGCATCGCCACGTACGACATGATGCTCATCCATAATGCGCTTTCCACCGTCAGCATCACCGGCGGTCGGTCACCGATCACCCAACCCATCCGGGTGGTGCCGATGAACGCCGAAACTACCGGGATTGCTGCCAATACCAAGGTGTGTGTCAGGTACATGTGGCTGATGGATTCTTCTTCGCCACGTATTTCGCGCCATTCCTGGTCTGGATGGGTAAACAGTCCTAGAACGTGATGGATCATGCCGGTCACTCCTATCGTCGTTGTCGCAGCCCACGGGGAGCTCGCGACCCGAGGTCGAGGCCAGACAAAACCGAACGCACGGCTACGTGGCCTTAAGTCGCAGTATAGGAAGCGGGCCGCGACGCAATCCGCCGTTTTTAGAGCGAATCGTGCTGTCGCGGCGGGGGCTGATTACCTTGCAGTCTTTATCGGATTGGTCTACGCGAGACGGTGGTTTGTGCGTAAAATAGGCCGCTTTTGTCACACCTCGCGGATTCAAGCGCTATGGGCACCCTTTCGGTCAACCAGAACAAACTGCAAAAACGCCTGCGGCGGCTCGCCGGCGAAGCCATCACCGACTTCAACATGATCGAGGACGGTGACAAGGTCATGGTCTGCCTGTCCGGCGGCAAGGACAGCTACACCATGCTCGATGTTCTGCTGCACCTGCAGAAAGTGGCGCCGATCAGGTTCGAGATCGTCGCGGTGAACATGGACCAGAAGCAGCCAGGCTTCCCCGAGCACGTGCTGCCGGCCTACCTGAAGACGTTGGGCGTCGAGTACCACATCGTCGAGAAGGACACCTACTCGGTGGTCAAGGAACTGATCCCGAAAGGCAAGACCACCTGCTCGCTGTGCTCGCGCCTGCGCCGCGGCACGCTGTACACCTTCGCCGACGAGATCGGCGCGACCAAGATGGCCCTGGGTCACCACCGCGACGACATCGTCGAGACGTTTTTCCTCAACATGTTCTTCAATGGCACGATCAAGGCCATGCCACCCAAGCTGCGCGCCGACGACGGCCGCAACGTGGTGATCCGCCCGCTGGCCTACTGCAGCGAGAAGGACATCCAGGCTTACTCGGACATGCGCGAGTTCCCGATCATCCCGTGCAACCTCTGCGGCTCGCAGGAAAACCTGCAGCGCCAGGTGGTCAAGGAGATGCTGGTGGAGTGGGAGCGCAAGCACCCGGGCCGTACCGAGAACATCTTCCGCGGCCTGCAGAACGTGGTGCCATCGCAACTGGCGGACCGCAACCTGTTCGACTTCGGCAGCCTCAAGATCGACGAAAGCGCCACCCCGCGTTTCCTCGACGTGCTGAATATCTGACGGCATGCGCGATTACCAATGGCTGCACGAATACTGCCTCAACCGCTTCGGCTCGTCCCAGGCCCTGGAGGCATTCCTGCCCCAGCCCAGGACGCCGGCGCAGCTGCGCGGCATCGCTGACGACCGCTACCTGTCGACCCTGGCCCTGCGCGTATTCCGCGCCGGCCTCAAGCACAGCCTGGTGGATTCGAAGTGGCCGGCCTTCGAGCAGGTGTTCTTTGGCTTCGATCCCGAGAAGGTCGTGCTGATGGGCGCCGAGCACCTTGAGCGGCTGATGCAGGACACGCGCATCATCCGTCACCTGGGCAAGCTCAAGAGCGTGCCGCGCAATGCGCAGATGGTGCTGGACGTGCGCAAGGAGCAGGGCAGTTTCGGCGCATTCATCGCCGACTGGCCGGTGACCGATATCGTTGGCCTGTGGAAATACCTGGCCAGGCATGGGAATCAGCTGGGCGGGCTATCCGCGCCGCGATTCCTGCGCATGGTGGGCAAGGACACCTTCGTGCCGACCGATGACATGAGCGCGGCGCTGATCGCCCAGGGCGTCATCGACAAGGCCCCGACCAGCGAGCGGGACCGCGCGCTGGTGCAGGATGTGTTCAACCAGTGGCACGCCGAGAGCGGCCGGCCACTTTGCCAGTTGTCGGTGATGCTGGCGCATACGGTCAATCACTGATACCGCGTTGCGCCTTCCCCCGCCACCCGCCGGTCATGCTGAAACCGCCAGCGCACATACATCAGCGCACTGACAAACAACCCCAGGCTCACCCCCACCTCGACCCAGCCAAACAGCGCACGCCCCGGATCGAACGCCGCCAGCACGCCCTTGATGAAATAGATATTCACCACGAAGCACGTCCAGGCATGCGCCCGCGCGCTGCCCAGCAACATGCCGGGCAACAGCAGGAGCAGCGGCATCAGCTCGACGGCCAGAATCACCTCGACCCGCGCGCCATGCAGGTTGGCGAACCACAGGTTGTTGGCCGTGAGCAGCACCATCAGCCCGACAAACAGGGCCAGGCTCAACGCCCGTGTCACACGCAGGCGCGGCGCGAGCCATTCCAGCGGCGGCAGGGCCTTGGGCGGTCTAGCCATTACCGGCTTCCAGCGCCTTGGCGGTTTTCGCCAGGCGCTGCCCGAGCGCCCGGCACAGCGCGATCTCTTTACTGTCCAGGTCGCGCTTGCCGTCGGCCCCGGCATGGTGGCTGGCACCATACGGGGTACCGCCGCCGCGGGTCTCGAGCAATGCCGACTCGCTGTAGGGCAGGCCCAGCACCAGCATGCCGTGGTGCATCAGTGGCAGCAGCATCGACAACAAGGTCGATTCCTGCCCGCCGTGCAGGCTGGCGGTGGAGGTGAATGCCGCCGCCGGCTTGCCGACCAGCTCGCCGCCCAGCCACAGGCTGCTGGTGCTGTCGACAAAGTACTTGAGCGGCGCGGCCATGTTGCCGAAGCGGGTAGGGCTGCCCAGCGCCAGCCCCGAACAGTGACGCAGGTCGTCGAGGGTGGCGTACAGCGCGCCGCTGGGCGGGATGTCCGGCGCCACGGCCTCGCATTCGGTGGAGATCGCCGGCACCGTGCGCAGGCGCGCCTCAAGGCCCGCCATCTCGACACCGCGGGCGATGTGCCGGGCCATCTCGCTGGTCGAGCCGTGGCGGCTGTAGTACAGCACCAGGATATAGGGGGCGCTCACGGCAGAATCTCCAGTACTTTCTCCGGTGGGCGGCCGATCACCGCTTTATCGCCCGCCACCAGGATCGGCCGCTCGATCAGTTTCGGGTGCCTGACCATGGCATCGATCAGTTGCGCCTCGCCCAAGGCCGGATTGGCCAGATCCAGCGCCTTGTACTCATCTTCGCCGGTACGCAGCAACTGGCGCGCCGAGATGCCGAGCTTGCCGAGCAGGGCCTTGAGGGTGTCGGCGTCGGGCGGGGTGTCGAGGTAGCGCACCACGGTGGGTGCCAGGCCGCGGCCTTCGAGCAGTTCCAGCGCGCCGCGGGACTTCGAGCAGCGCGGGTTATGATAGAGGGTCAGATCAGTCATGACGGGGTCGCATCCAGCAGGGTGTGGCGGCTATTCTAACCGCAGCGACTGTGTATTTTGCTTGAAACTTCGAGAAGGATTGACCCATGGCAAGGCGTTTGGCAGCAGCACTGGCCATCACCGCGGGCCTGTTGCTCGGCGGTTGCGGTGCCGACTACGGCGTGGACCAGCACGGCAACACGGTAAAGGCCGAGCAGATCGAAGGGCACTGGGTGGTGCTCAATTACTGGGCCGAATGGTGCGGTCCGTGCCGTACCGAAATCCCCGAGCTCAATGCCGCGGCCAGTCAGTGGCAGGCGCAAGGCATCAAGGTGGTGGGCGTGAACTTCGATGGCTTGCAGGGCCAGGAGCTCAAGCAGGCCAGCGAAGCCCTGGGCATCGGCTTCACCGTGCTCGCCCAAGACCCGGCCGAGCGCTACGAGCTGCCCCGCAGCGAAGCGCTGCCGGTGACCTACATCATCGATGACAAGGGCAAGGTGCGCGAGCAACTGATGGGCGAGCAGACGCTGGAAGGGCTGCAGGCCAGGATCAAGGCGCTCAAAGGCGCCTAGAAGCAGGTTCTGGACAGGGTGGGAGTAACTGCCCTGATCAGATGCTCTGAAGGCAACTGCCCTGCTCAGGCTTCTGTGAGGCAACTTCCCTGATCAGACCCTTTGTGGGAGCGGGCTTGTCCTGCGATCGGCTGCGAAGCGGCCGTAGGACCAGCCCCCTCGACCGATCAGGTAGATCGCGGACTCAGGACTTGCGACCGCTTCGCGGCCGATCGCGGGACAAGCCCGCTCCCACAAGGTGATCAGCCTTCCTCGGCCCACAACCGCAACGGCTGGCCTTCGGCCGGCCAGAAACGCACCTGCTCCTGCGGGGTGATGTCCCAGCGCTGCACGGACTCGAGCGCCTGCAGGAAGCGCTGCTCCTGCTCCATCAACGCCGGCGCGCACAGCTTGCGGGTCTTGCCGACCTTGCCGAAATGCAGCTGCTCCCCGTCCAGCGTATAGGGCGCGAACCAGTGGTTGCAGCCGGCATTGCCGTAGGCCCGGCCATCGGCGGCCAGGGTCAGGGTCAGGTGGCTGTAGTCGATCAGCGGACGATCACCGATCCACTCCAGCACGTAGCTGCGCTCCTGTTGCAATTGCAGCGGTTCGGCGGCGCAGCCCACCAGGCTGCCGACCGCCAGGGCGCCAAGCAGCAGTGTCTTCACTGGGCGCTCTCCTGGCAACGTGGGCACAGGTGCTTGTCGCCACGGCTGGTCCAGCCAAGGGCTGCGATGCGCGCGGTGGCCGCCGGCTGGCGGGCCTTGTTGCCAAGCTTGCCGTCGACGGCGAACTCGAAGTCCAGCACGGCGTCGCAGCTGTCGCACTTGACCTGCCAGTTGAGGATTTCAAGCTCGCCGAACACCGGCCCGCTGGCCACCGCGACCCACTGGCCGCTCGGGTTGATCAGGTGGCGCACGCTCTCGACGGTCAGGCGCATGGACAGGTCCCGGCTGCCCTTGAGCGTGACCAGCAGGACGTCGCTCTTGCGGATCGAGCCACCGTTGCCGGTGACCTGGTAGCGGCCCGGCAGCAGGGCGCGGCATTCGATCAGGGTGTGTTGCGGGTTGAATAGGGTGTAGCGGAAATCGTGCTCGACCATGGGTCCTCCAAATATGGCGCGTATCCTAGCATCAACTTTCCACCAGATTCTGCGGATTGCCCGCCGCCCAGCGGCTTATGTTGTCCAGCGTGGTCTGCGCGATGGCGGCCAGAGCCTCGCGGGTCAGAAAAGCCTGGTGGGCAGTGACGATGACATTGGGGAAGGTCAGCAACCGGGCCAGCACGTCGTCCTGCAGCGGCAGGTCGGAGCGGTCCTCGAAAAACAGCTGCGCTTCTTCTTCGTAGACATCCAGCCCCAGGTAGCCGAGCTGGCCGCGCTTGAGCGCCTCGATCAGCGCCGGGGTATCGACCAGGGCGCCGCGCCCGGTGTTGATCAGCATCGCCCCCGGCTGCAGCTCGGCCAGGCTGCGGGCGTTGATCAGGTGCCGGGTGTGCTCGGTGAGCGGGCAGTGCAGGCTGACGATGCGCGACTGGCGCAGCAGCTCCGGCAGTTCCAGGTAGCGGGCGCCCAGGGCCAGCAGGTCAGGATTGGGGTAGGGGTCATACGCCAGCAACTGGCAGCCGAAGCCTGCCATGATTCGCGCGAAGGCGGCGCCGATCTGCCCGGTGCCGATGACCCCGACGGTCTTGCCATGCAAATCGAAGCCGGTCAGCCCATGCAGGGTGAAATCGCCGTCGCGGGTGCGGTTGTAGGCCCGGTGCAGGCGCCGGTTGAGCGCCAGGATCAACGCCACGGCATGCTCGGCCACGGCGTGCGGCGAGTAGGCCGGCACCCGCGCCACCGCCAGGCCCAGGCGTTCGGCAGCCGCCAGGTCGACATGGTTGTAGCCCGCCGAACGCAGGGCGATCAGGCGCGTGCCGCCGGCGGCCAGCTGCCTGAGCACCTCGGTGTTCAGCTCGTCATTGATGAAGGCGCAGACCACCTCGAAACCCGCGGCAAGGGCGACCGTATCGACGGTCAGCCGGGCCGGCTGGAAATGCAGTTCAAGGCCGGGGATGGCCGGGGCGCTGGTGAAACTTTCCTGGTCGTAGTGCTGGCTGCTGAACAAGAGTGCGCGCATGGGAAGGGCTCCTGTCACGAGAATGGAAAAGCAGGTTGTTCAAGCACTCAAGCGCGCCTCGGCCGCCAACCTCACTATAGCCCTGTCCAGTTCCTCCAGCGCCTGCAGCGCCTGCGGATGGTCCTGCTTGAGCAGCGTTTCGCTGCGCTGGCAGGCCGCGCGCAACTGGGGCACGCCGCAATAGCGCGAGGCGCCGTTCAGGCGGTGGACGCGTTCGATCATCAACGTGCGGTCGGCCGCCTCGACGGCTGCGCGGATGGCGTCGCGCTCGGCATCGAGCGAGGCCAGCAGCATGGCCAGCATGTCGGCGGCCAGGTCCGGCTTGCCCGCGGCCAGGCGCAACCCTTCGTCACGGTCCAGAACCTTCAGCTCGCCGCTTTCAACCGGCCGCGGGGCAGGGCGGTGGAGGGTCTGCACCGCGCCCAGGCTCAGGCCGGTCCACTTCATCACCACCTGGGCCAGTTGCCGCTCGCTGATCGGCTTGGTCAGGTAGTCATCCATGCCGCTGTGCAACAGGGCACGCTTTTCGTTGGCCATGGCGTGGGCGGTCAGGGCAACGATGGGCAAGGGAGTGCCGGCCTGGCCGGCTTCCCACTGGCGGATCTGCTCGGTGCAGATGCGCCCGTCCATGCCAGGCATCTGCACATCCATCAGCACCAGGTCAAAGGTTTCGTCCTGCACGGCCTGCACCGCGGCGTAGCCATTGTCGACGGCATGCACCTCGGCGCCCAGGCCTTGCAGCAGGGTCTGCACCAGCAACAGGTTGGCCGCGTTGTCGTCGACGCACAGGATCCTTGGCGCAGGCTGGCTGCCACCGATGAGGGGCTCGATGCCAGTGTTGCGCGGCTGCACCAGCTCCAGCAGCAGGCGGCGCAGCTTGCGGGTGCAGGTCGGCTTGGACAGCAACTGGCCGTGGCCATTGGCAAGGTAGGGGTGATACATCGCCTGTTCACTGGTAGGACACAGCACCACCGCCTGGCAACCCTCGTGCTCCAGTTGCCGGTTGTACTGCCCAAGGCGCTCGGGCGAGAGCGTGCCGACATTGGCGCCCAGCACCGCGAAATCGAAGGGCTGCCCGGCCTGGCCTGCGGCCTGCACCGCCTGCAGCAACTGCTCGAAGGACGCGAACAGGCTGACGCTCAGCCCGCAGTCGTCCAGCTGGTGCTCCAGTGCCTGGCGCGCCAGCTCGTGGCCGTCGACGATGGCGGCGCGGCGCCCCAGCAGCGCCTGCGGGGGGCGCTCCTCGGCGTCATCGTGCGCCTTGGGCAAGGTGAGGCTGATCCAGAACTCCGAGCCTTCGCCGGGCGTGCTGTCGACCCCGATCTCGCCGCCCATCTGCTCGATCAGCCGCTTGGAAATCACCAGCCCCAGGCCGGTGCCGCCGGGCTGGCGCGACAGTGAGTTGTCGGCCTGACTGAACGCCTGGAACAAGGTGCGCACGTCCTGGGGCGACAGGCCGATGCCGGTGTCCTGCACGCTGATGCGCAGCTGCACGCTGTCTTCGTGCTCGTCCTCGAGCATGGCGCGGGCGACGATGGTGCCCTCGTGAGTGAACTTGATGGCGTTGCTCACCAGGTTGGTCAGGATCTGCTTGAGCCGCAGTGGGTCGCCCACCAGCGAGAGCGGGGTGTCGCGGTAGACCAGGCTGACCAGCTCCAGCTGCTTGGCATGAGCCGCCGGTGCCAGGATGGTCAGGGTGTCCTGGATCAGGTCGCGCAGGTTGAAGGGGATGCTGTCGAGCACCAGCTTGCCGGCCTCGATCTTGGAGAAATCAAGGATCTCGTTGATGATTCCCAGCAGGTTGTCGGCGGACTTCTCGATGGTGCCCAGGTAGTCGAGCTGGCGCGGGGTCAGCTCGCTTTTCTGCAACAGGTGGGTAAAGCCCAGAATGCCATTGAGCGGGGTACGGATCTCGTGGCTCATGTTGGCCAGGAACTCCGACTTGATCCGGCTGGCTTCCAGGGCCTCCTTGCGCGCCATGTCCAGCTCGATGTTCTGGATCTCGATGGTCTCAAGGTTCTGGCGCACGTCCTCGGTGGCCTGGTCGATGCTGTGCTGCAGCTCCTCGTGGGCATTGTGCAGGGTTTCGGCCATGCGGTTGATGCCGGCGGCCAGCTCGTCCAGCTCGTGGCTGCCCATGGTTGGCAAGCGCTCCTCGAGGTTGCCGTCCTTGAGCTGGTTGACCGCATGCTTGATCTGCCCGATCGGGCGGTTGATCGCGCGGCTCATGCGCAGGGCGAGCAGCGCGGTGAGCGACAGGCAGACCAGGATCAGCAGCGCGCTGGTGAACAGGTTGCGGTAGCCGCGCAGCAGCGTGCCATCGTGGGACAGCTCGATCTCCAGCCAGCCCAGCAGGTGCTCGGCCTCGGCCGGCACGGCGTCGTTGGCCAGGTCCCGGTGGTGACCGAAGACCGGCAGCAGGTAGCGGGTGGCATCATTGCCGGTGCGCTGCAGCAGCTGCGTGCCATTGCCGCCGCTGGGCGGCGGGTTGAGCATGCTCGGGCCGGCATGGGCGAGGCTGGTGCGATCCGGTGCCAGGAAGGCCACCGAGCGCACGTCGGTCTGCTCCAGGGCCTGGGCGGCGATACGCTCGAGCTGCGCGCGGGTGCGCCGGGCCATGGCGGGAGCGGCCAGGGGGGCAAGTTGTTCGGCGATCATCTTGCCGCGTTGCAGCAGTTGGGTCCGCAGCTCGTTCTGCTGCAGCCAGCTGAAATAGCTGCCCAGCACCACCGCCATCAGGCCGGCGGGCAGCAAGGCGAGCAGCAGCACCCGGCTTCTGATTCCCAATCGATCGAGCACACTGGTCTCCTGTCATGTACCAAGGCCGCGTCTTCTCGTCTGGGGTGCGCGGTCCACCGGGGAAATTACCCCGCGCGGCGCGTCATTGCCAGGCAAAATGCGGCGTATGTCGAAGACCTGTTGCCTGGCTACCAGGATTGCTCAATACTTGCGCGATTGAGAATTGCTAGCAGCCGACAATGAATCCCGACCTCATTCATGCCTCAAACATCCTGGCCATCGAGGACGACCCGGTCCTGGGTGCCTACCTGCACGAAGAACTGCAGCGTGGCGGCTTCCAGGTGACCTGGTGCCGCAATGGCCGCGAAGGCCTCGAGGTGGCGGGCCAGAAGCCCTTCGACGTGGTGCTGCTGGACATCCTGCTGCCCGGGCTCAATGGGCTTGATGCCCTGGCGCAGTTGCGCACGCGCAGCACCACCCCGGTGATCCTGATGTCGGCGCTCGGCGCCGAGGCCGACCGCATCAGCGGTTTCCAGCGCGGCGCCGATGATTACCTGCCCAAGCCCTTCAGCATGGCCGAGCTGCAGGTGCGCATCGAAGCCATCCTGCGCCGGGTGGCGCTGGAGCGCCGCCGCCAGGCACCCAGCGACGCGCTGCCGGGGCAGCTGCGCTTCGATGAGCAGGTGACCGATGTCTGCCTGGGCGAGCAGTGGGCGGGTTTGACGCCCAGCGAGTATCGCCTGCTCGAGACCCTGCGGCGCAGCCAGGACGAAGTCCTGAGCAAGCCCTTCCTCTACCAGCAGGTGCTGCAACGCGGGTATGCCCGGCATGACCGCAGCCTCGACATGCACGTCAGCCAGATTCGCCGCAAGCTGAAAGCCATCGGCTATCTCGAGCACCACATCCGCACTGTCTGGGGCAAGGGCTACGTGCTCAGCGCCAGCGAGGCCGAGTAACCGTGCCCGACCGCCATTCGCTGTTCTGGAAGTTGTCCATCCTGCTGGTCGGCTTCTGTTTGCTGATGATCGGCCTCAGCTATAGCTGGGGCCGGGCCATGGAAACCCGCAATGCCTTTCTCGCCGAGTCGGCCCGAAGCCAGCTGCGGGGCTATGCCCAGGAAGCCGAACAGGCCTGGCGCGGCGGTGGACGGGCCGGGGTCGATGAGTGGATCGAAAGCATGCGCTCGCGCGAGCAGGGCTGGATCGGGGTGCTGGACGCGGAGCTGCAGCCACTGGGCAGCGCCGAACTCGAAGCCGCGACGCTGGAACGCCTGACCCGCCTGCGTGAGGTGGACTGGCCGATGAGCCGCCGCTCGGTGGTCCAGCCCTGGCTGCGCCTGCCATTTCCCGGTGCCCCCGGGGAAGGCATGCTGGTCATGGAACTGCCTGAACGCCTGAATCCCGGCCAGTACCGCCTGGCGTGGCGCATCGTGACCAACGGCATCATCCCCGGCCTGTTCGCCCTGCTGTTGTGCGTGGGCCTGTACCGCATGCTCATCGTGCCGCTGAACCAGTTGCGCGAGCAGGCCAGCGCCTGGCGCGCCGATCAGCTCTCGGCGCGGCTCGATCCCAGCACCACCCGCCGGCGCGACGAGCTCGGCGAGCTGGCGCGCGCCTTCGACCAGATGGCCGAGCGCCTGCAAGACACCGTGGCCCTGCAGCAGCAGCTGCTGCGCGACCTGTCGCACGAGATGCGCACCCCGTTGAGCCGGCTGCGCGTGGCCAGCGAGGGCGAGACCGACATCACCCGCCTGCGTGAACGCCTGGACCGCGAGATCGACGGCATGCAGCGCCTGGTCGAAGACACCCTGCAGCTGGCCTGGCAGGATGCCGAGCGTACCCCCCTGAACCTTGAGCCGGTGCAGTTGCAGGCCTTGTGGGACATGCTCGCCGAAGACGCCTGCTATGAAAGCGGCTGGCCGCGCGAGCGGCTACGCTGCGACGTCGACAGCGCGTGCTGGCTGCAGGCCAACCTCAATGATCTGGCCCAGGCGCTTGAGAACATGTTGCGCAACGCCATCCGTCATTCGCCAGAAGGCGGCATGATCCGCATGGGCGGGCGCCGCGCGGGCAGTCACTGGCTGTTGTGGCTGGAGGATCAGGGCGGCGGGGTGCACGAGGATGACCTTGAACGCATCTTCGCGCCATTCTCGCGCCTGGATGGTTCGCGTCCCGGGGATGGCGGCTTTGGCCTGGGCCTGAGCATCGCCCGCAGCGCCATCCGCCATCAGGGCGGGATGCTCTGGGCGGAGAACGGCAGTACCGGCCTGCGGCTGTGCATGCGCCTGCAGGCCCATGCGCCCAGGATGCCGGGCTCTGTGCTCACCCAGGAACCGCAGGGTGTGGCAGAGAAGCAGGTTTATAGCTTGTAGCTATAAGACCCACACATTGCGTGATATGGCCGGGGAAACTTTGCCGGTATGATAGTCGCCCCTGCCGTCCGGATTGCGAAATACGCCATGATTCTGCAGTACCCAACCATCGCCGATTGCGTCGGCAACACGCCACTGGTTCGCCTGCAGCGTCTGGCCGGCCAGACCAGCAACACGCTGCTGCTCAAGCTCGAAGGCAACAATCCGGCCGGGTCGGTGAAGGACCGTCCAGCCTTGTCGATGATCACCCGCGCCGAACTGCGCGGCCAGATCAAACCGGGTGACACGCTGATCGAGGCCACCTCGGGCAATACCGGCATCGCCCTGGCCATGGCCGCGGCGATCAAGGGCTACAAGATGATCCTGATCATGCCCGACAACTCGACCGCCGAGCGCAAGGCCGCGATGACCGCCTATGGCGCCGAGCTGATCCTGGTTACCCGCGAAGCGGGCATGGAAGGTGCCCGCGACCTCGCCGAGAAACTCCAGGCCGAAGGCCGCGGCCTGGTCCTGGACCAGTTCGGCAACGCCGACAATCCCGAGGCCCACTACGGTAGCACCGGCCCTGAGATCTGGCGCCAGACCGAAGGCACGATCACCCATTTCGTCAGTTCCATGGGCACCACCGGCACCATCATGGGCTGCTCGCGCTTCCTCAAGGAGCAGAACCCGGCCATTCAGATCGTCGGCCTGCAGCCGATGGAAGGCGCTGCCATTCCGGGCATCCGCCGCTGGCCAGAGGAGTACCTGCCGAAGATCTTCGATGCCGAGCGCATCGACCGGGTGGTCGACATGTCCCAGGAAGAAGCCGAGAACGTCACCCGCCGGCTCGCCCGTGAAGAGGGCATCTTCTGCGGCGTGTCGTCCGGCGGCGCGGTCGCGGCCATGCTGCGACTGTCCCGTGAGGTGGAAAACGCCGTGATGGTCGCGATCATCTGCGACCGCGGCGACCGCTACCTGTCCACCGGCCTGTTCGACGCGGCGCCCTGATGTCCAGACAAAAACGCAACAGCGGCCTGCGCTTCCAGCCGGCCGGCGGCGACCGCGCGCCCCAGGTACCCGTGGGCAAGAAGCAGCACCTGACCATCGAACGGCTGTCCGGCGACGGGCGTGGCATCGCCTTCCACGAGGGCCGTACCTGGTTCGTCAGCGGCGCGCTGGCGGGCGAGGCGGTCGAGGCGCGGGTGCTCAATGCCCGTGGCAAGGTGGTGGAGGCCCGCCTGGAGCGGGTAATCACGGCCAGCGCCGAGCGCCGGCCGGCGCCGTGCAAGCACTTCGACCGCTGCGGCGGTTGCAATTTGCAACACTTGCCTCACGACGAACAGCTGGCGCTCAAGCAGCGCACGCTGGCAGAGCAGCTCCAGCGGGTCGCGAACATCCAGCCAGACGCGTGGGCCGCGCCCTTGGCGGGTCCGGAATTCGGCTACCGCCGCCGCGCGCGGATGGCCGTGCGCTGGGACCCCAAGGCGCGCCAGCTCGACGTGGGCTTTCGTGCCGAGGCCAGCCATGACATCGTCGCCATCGAAGAATGCCCGGTGCTGGTACAGCCCTTGCAGTCGATCATGCGGCATTTGCCGACCCTGCTGCGCAGCCTCGCCAAGCCGCAGGACATCGGCCATGTGGAGCTGTTCAGCGGCACCGCCGAGGCAGTCCTGGTGCGCCACACCGCGCCGCTGGCCGATGATGATCTGAAGCGCTTGCTGGCGTTTTGCCAGGAAGCCAAGGCACAGCTATGGTTGCAAGGAGAGGGTGCCCCGCACGCTGTCCAGGCCGACCAGAAGCTTGGGTTTGTCCTGGAGCCCTGGGGGTTGGAGCTGGCCTGGCGACCGGGAGATTTCATCCAGGTCAACGCGCCGGTGAACACCGCGATGATCCAGCAGGCCCTGGCCTGGCTGGCGCCGCAGCCCGACGAGCGGGTCCTCGACCTCTTCTGTGGGCTGGGCAACTTTGCCTTGCCCCTGGCGCGCCTGGCGCGTGAAGTGGTAGCGGTCGAGGGGGTGCAGGCGATGGTCGAGCGGGCAGCGGCCAACGCGCGTGACAACGATGTGCATAACGTACGGTTTTTTCAGGCCGATTTATCGCAGCCCCTGGCAGGCGCGGAATGGGCCGGCGAGGGCTTTTCTGGGGTAATCTTGGACCCACCCCGTGACGGCGCCTTCGAGATGGTGCGAAACATCGCAAGGCTCGGTGCGAGGCGCCTGGTCTACGTATCGTGCAATCCGGCCACCTTGGCGCGAGACGCGCAGGTGCTGGCCGATGAGGGTTACCGGTTAAAAAGGGCCGGGATTCTCGACATGTTTCCTCAGACGGCGCATGTCGAGGCCATGGCGTTATTCGAAGCGGGCTAGCGGTGCTGGTCCGTGTGGTGCGGCTCCCAGGGAACAGGGGGCGGCACAGGTGATTGCCAGTGCACCCGCGTGGTGCGCTGTATGGAAAGGTAGGTAAAAGATGGTACAGGTGAGAGTGCACCAGCCGGTCAACCACGACGGCAGTATCAATCTCGAGGCATGGCTGGATCATGTGGTAAGCGTCGACCTGGCGCTGGACCGCGAGGCGCTCAAGGCGGCTTGCGAGTTCGCCCAGGACGTCGAGAAAAAAGGCAATCCGGCCAAGCATTCCTGGGCCGATGGCACGTCGAGCTTCCAGGCAGGCCTGGAAATCGCCGAAATCCTGGCCGACCTCAAGCTCGACCAGGATTCCTTGGTGGCGGCGGTCATCTACCGCGCCGTGCGCGAGGGCAAGGTGACCCTGGCCGACGTCGGCCAGCGTTTCGGGCCGGTGGTGTCCAAGCTGATCGACGGCGTGCTGCGCATGGCGGCCATCAGTGCCAGCCTCAGCCCGCGCCAGTCGCTGGTGCTCGGCTCGCAGGCGCAGGTCGAGAACCTGCGCAAGATGCTCGTGGCCATGGTCGACGACGTGCGCGTCGCGCTGATCAAGCTGGCCGAGCGCACCTGCGCGATCCGTGCGGTCAAGGGCGCCGATGACGAGAAGCGCCTGCGCGTCGCCCGCGAGGTGTTCGACATCTATGCGCCGCTTGCCCACCGCCTGGGCATCGGCCACATCAAGTGGGAGCTGGAAGACCTGTCCTTCCGCTACCTGGAGCCCGAGCAGTACAAGCAGATCGCCAAGCTGCTGCACGAGCGGCGGCTCGACCGCGAGCGCTTCATCAGCGACGTGATGAACCAGCTGCAGAACGAGCTGCTGGCCACCGGCGTCAACGCCGACATCAGTGGCCGGGCAAAACATATCTATTCGATCTGGCGCAAGATGCAGCGCAAGGGTCTGGAATTCAGCCAGATCTACGACGTGCGCGCCGTGCGCGTGCTGGTGCCGGAAATGCGCGACTGCTACACCGCGTTGGGCATCGTCCACACGCTGTGGCGGCATATTCCCAAGGAGTTCGACGACTACATCGCCAACCCCAAGGAAAACGGCTACCGCTCGCTGCACACCGCGGTGATCGGCCCGGAGGGCAAGGTGCTCGAGGTGCAGATCCGCACCCACGCCATGCACGAGGAAGCCGAGCTGGGCGTCTGCGCCCACTGGCGCTACAAGGGCACCGACGTCAAGCAGAGCTCCAACCACTACGAAGAGAAGATCTCCTGGTTGCGCCAGGTGCTTGAGTGGCACGAGGAGCTGGGCGACATCGGCGGCCTGGCCGAGCAGTTACGGGTCGACATCGAGCCTGACCGGGTCTATGTGTTCACCCCCGACGGCCACGCCATCGACCTGCCCAAGGGCGCCACGCCGCTGGACTTCGCCTACCGCGTGCACACCGAGATCGGCCACAACTGCCGTGGCGCCAAGATCAACGGGCGCATCGTGCCGCTCAACTACAGCCTGCAGACCGGCGAGCAGGTCGAGATCATCACCAGCAAGCACGGCAACCCGAGCCGCGACTGGCTGAACAGCAACCTGGGCTACGTCACCACCTCGCGGGCGCGGGCCAAGATCGTCCACTGGTTCAAGCTGCAGGCCCGCGACCAGAACGTCGCCGCCGGCAAGACCCTGCTCGAGCGTGAGCTGAGCCGCCTGGGCCTGCCGCAGGTCGACTTCGAACGCCTGTCCGAGAAGGCCAACGTCAAGACGGCCGAAGACATGTTCGCCGCCCTCGGTGCCGGCGACCTGCGCCTGGCGCACCTGGTCAACGCCGCGCAGCAGCTGCTCGAGCCCGATCGCCGGGAAGAGATCGAACTGGTGCCGCGCAAGGCCACCGGCTACAAGCCCGGCAAGCGCGGCGACATCCAGATCCAGGGGGTCGGCAACCTGCTGACGCAGATGGCCGGCTGCTGCCAGCCATTGCCCGGCGATGCCATCGTCGGCTACATCACCCAGGGGCGCGGCGTGACCATCCACCGCCAGGACTGCGCCTCGGTGCTGCAGCTGGCGGGCCGCGAGCCTGAGCGGATCATCCAGGTCAGCTGGGGGCCGGTGCCGGTGCAGACCTACCCGGTCGACATCATCATCCGGGCCTACGACCGCCCGGGCTTGCTGCGCGATGTCTCCCAGGTGCTGCTCAACGAGCGGATCAACGTGCTGGCGGTGAACACCCGCTCGAACAAGGAAGACAACACCGCGCTGATGTCGCTGACCATCGAAATCCCTGGGCTGGATGCGCTCGGCCGCCTGCTGGGCCGGATCTCGCAGCTGCCGAACATCATCGAGACACGGCGTAACCGGACCCCTTGAGCATGCCCACGACCTATACCCTGGACGACCTGCTGCACCTCATGGCCCGCCTGCGCGATCCGCGTCACGGCTGCCCGTGGGACCTCAGGCAGGACTACGCGAGCATCGTCCCGCACACCCTCGAAGAGGCCTATGAAGTTGCCGACACCATCGAGCGCGGCGATTTCGGGCACCTGCAGGGCGAGCTGGGCGACCTGCTGTTCCAGGTGGTGTACTACAGCCAGCTGGCGCGTGAAGACGGGCGTTTCGAGTTTGCCGGGGTGGTCGATGCCATCACCCGCAAGCTGGTGCGCCGCCATCCCCACGTGTTCCCGACCGGGGATCTTCACGCCCCGCTTGATACACCGAGCCTGAGCGAGGCCGAGGTCAAGCAGCGCTGGGAAGAGATCAAGGCCCAGGAGCGCGCCGAGAAAAGCGTGCCCGAGCAACTGTCGCTGCTCGACGACGTGCCGGCGGCCCTGCCGGCGTTGTCACGTTCGGCGAAGTTGCAGAAGCGCGCGGCGCAGGTAGGTTTCGACTGGCCCGATCCCCTGCCGGTGCTCGATAAAGTCCGCGAAGAGCTGGACGAGGTGCTTCAGGCCATGGCCGACGGCGACCCGAAAGCCCTCGAGGACGAAGTGGGCGACCTGCTGTTCGCCACCGTCAACCTGGCCCGCCACCTCAAGCTTGACCCCGAGAATGCCCTGCGTGGCGCCAACCGCAAGTTCGAGCGGCGTTTCCGCTTTATCGAACAGGCCTTGCGCGACCTCGCCCGTCCCATCGAAGATTGCACCCTTGAAGACCTGGATGCCCTGTGGGGCGAAGCCAAACGTCAGGAAAAGAACCTGCCCAGCTGCGGCTGAGCTGATGCATAAGTGAGTGAGTAATCCATGAGCCTTTCCCTTCGCGACCAATTGCTCAAGGCCGGTCTGGTCAATCAGAAACAGGTCAAGCAGGTCAACAAAACCGAGAAGAAACAAAAGCGGCTGGAGCAAAAAGGCCAGGTCGAGGTCGATGACAGCCAGCAACGCCAGGCCAAGGAAGCCATGGCCGACAAGGCCAGGCGCGACCAGGAGCTGAATCGCCAGCAGCAGGAGAAGGCCGAGCAGAAGGCCCGCGCCGCGCAGGTCAAGCAGTTGATCGAAGTGTCGCGTCTGCCCAAGCTGACGACCGAGGACTACTACAACTTCGTCGATGACAAGAAGGTCAAGCGCATCGCCGTCAACGCCCTGATGCGCAGCAAGCTGTCCAGCGGCTCGCTGGCGATCGTCGCCCATGGCGGCGGCTACGAAGTGATCCCGCGTGAAGCCGCGGTGAAGATCCAGGAGCGCGCGCCCGAGCGCATCCTGCTCCTCAACACCCAGGTCGAGGAGCCGGACGCCGATGACCCGTACGCGGCGTACGTGATCCCTGACGATCTGATGTGGTAAAGACCGAAAACCCCGCCTAGGCGGGGTTTTTCGTGTATGCGGGGTCTATTGCGTGGTGCGCTGGTTCTCCAGCACTTCCAGTTCGCTGCGGTACTGCTCGGCCTCGTGCTCATTGTGGAACATCCCGACCAGCTGGCCCTGCTGGTGGACATCCCAGATCCGCACGCCAGCGGCCAGGCCTTCGTGGGACAGTTTCGATTCGTCGCGTTCGGTTACTTGAACAGTCATCGGCAAACTCCACTCTTGGTTGGCTGCGACAGAGTGTCGCAGGTCTTCTTTATAGAGTTTGTTAGCTGCCTAAGTAAATAAACACAGCATGAAACATTTTTCATGAAGGGCCGAGTCGATAGAAGCTGGATCCCTGTGGTGCGCAAGCAGAAAGGGCGTTCCTGCAAAAGAAAACCCCGCACCAGGCGGGGTTTTCAGTTGAGGCGAAACAGGCGTGAAGCCTCAGTTCCCCTTCACCGACTTCCCATCAACCGTACCATCCTGCAGCACGATCACGTACTCCTTGCCATCGGTCTCGACCTGCCGCAATTGCACCAGCAGGTAATCCCACTCCTTGGCAAACCACAGCTCGGTGATGCGCTTGCTCTGGCTCGGGTCGCGCACGCGCTCGACCTTCACCGCATCGACCTGGCCGGTCTTGGTGGCAACCTTCTCGGTGCCCAGCACGCGGAAGTCGTAGGTGTCGATCTCGTCACCGTCGACCACCTGGTAGGTCATGCTCTTCTTGCCCGCCGCCACGTCATGCTGCAGCGCGAGCTGGTAGGACGACTTGTCGAGCACGCCACGGTTCAGTGGCAGGCTGACCGCGTCGCCACGGTCGCTGCCGGTGACCTTCTTGCTGGTCCAGTCGAAGTCCAGGTCGACTTTCTTGGCCTTGCCCAGGCCGCCACGCTGGAAGTGATAGCTCTGCGGCAGCAGGGTGTCGTTCTCCATGCGCAGCGTGCTTTGTTCGGTCAGGCTGGCAATCATCATCGAAGCCTTGAAGTTCAGGCTCCAGGTACCGTTGGCGTTCTTCTCCAGGCTGCGCTCGGCAGTACCGCTCATGGGCAGTTGCTTCCAGTCGGCGGTGTAGCTGGCCGAGAAAGGCTTCAGTTCAGCTGCCTGGAGAGGCAGGGCGAGTACGGCGAGAGCCAAGAGCAGGGCGCGACGCATAATATCTCCTAGGGTCGAATCAAGTGACCGCTGGCCGCCAGCGGCTGGCCATCCAGTAATGCACCATGGGCGCCCAGACGCAAGCGTCCTTCGGCGAACCAGCGCACCGCCAGCGGATAGATCTGGTGTTCCTGGCCATGAACCCGCTGGGCCAGGCTCTGCGCAGTATCATCCGGGGCTACCGGCACCACAGCCTGTACGACCAGAGGGCCGCCATCGAGTTCCTCGGTGACGAAATGCACGCTGCAGCCATGCTCGGCGTCACCGGCTTCCAGTGCCCGGCGGTGGGTGTGCAGGCCTTTGTACAGCGGCAGCAACGACGGGTGGATATTGAGCAGGCGGCCCTGGTAATGGCGGACGAAGCCCGCGCTCAGGATACGCATGAACCCGGCCAGCACCACCAGGTCGGCCCCGAAGCCGTCGATCACCTGCATCAGCGCGGCATCGAAGGCCTCGCGGCCCTCGTAGCCACCGTGATCGAGCACGGCGGTGTCGATACCGGCGGCCTCGGCGCGCTGCAGGCCGTAGGCATCGGCGCGGTTGGACACCACCGCGCGGATGCGTACCGGGCTGCCCTCGGCCAGGCTGCTGTCGATCAGGGCTTGCAGGTTGCTGCCGGAACCCGACAGCAGTACCACCACATCACAGGACGTGCTTGGCATCAGTGCGCCTTGACGTTCTTCAGCTCGACCTGGGCCGCGCCTTCGGCGGCGACGCCGATCTGGCCGATCACCCATGGCTGCTCGCCCGCTTCGCGCAGCACGTTCAGGGCGGTTTCGACCTGGTCCTGGGCCACGCAGACGACCATGCCAACGCCGCAGTTCAGCACGCGGTGCATCTCGTGCTCGTCGACGTTGCCCTGCTGCTGCAGCCAGTCGAAGACGGCCGGACGGTTCCAGCTGGCGACATCGACCACGGCCTGGGCGCCTTTTGGCAGCACGCGCGGGATGTTGTCGAGCAGGCCGCCACCGGTGATATGGGCCATGGCCTTGACCGCGCCGGTGTCCTTGATCAGCTTGAGCAGAGGCTTGACGTAGATGCGCGTCGGCGCCATCAGCAGCTCGGTCAGCGGGGTGCCGTCCAGCTCGATGGTTTCGATGTCGGCGCCGGACACTTCGATGATCTTGCGGATCAGCGAGTAGCCGTTGGAGTGCGGGCCGGAAGACGGCAGGGCGATCAGGGCGTCACCGGTCGCGACCTTGGAGCCGTCGATGATCTCGGCCTTTTCCACGACGCCGACGCAGAAGCCGGCCAGGTCGTAGTCTTCGCCTTCGTACATGCCTGGCATTTCAGCGGTTTCGCCGCCGACCAGCGAGCAGCCGGCCAGTTCGCAACCGGCGCCGATGCCGGTGACCACGGTCGCGGCAACGTCGACGTTGAGCTTGCCGGTGGCGTAGTAGTCGAGGAAGAACAGCGGCTCGGCACCGCAGACCACCAGGTCGTTGACGCACATGGCGACCAGGTCCTGGCCGATGCTGTCATGCTTGTTCAGGTTCAGCGCCAGGCGCAGCTTGGTGCCGACGCCGTCGGTGCCCGAGACCAGCACCGGCTGCTTGTAGCCGGCCGGGATCTCGCAGAGGGCGCCGAAGCCGCCCAGGCCGCCCATGACTTCCGGGCGCGCCGTGCGCTTGGCGACGCCTTTGATGCGTTCGACCAATGCTTCACCGGCGTCGATGTCTACACCGGCGTCCTTGTAGCTCAGGGAGGGTTGCTTGCTCATGATCCAGGCCTTTAGGAGGGAGGGATTCGTGGAATCGACCGCAACGGTCAAGGCCGGATACCAGGGTGCGGCTGCCTGAACGTCGCTGGTCTGCGAAGGCGCGCGATTTTATCAGGGTTGCCGTGCAGCGGCCATCCTTGAGCCGACGGGCTGGGCGTTGTTTGCGGAAAAAACAGCGAAAAAACAGCGTCTGGCCGCGCGCGGCTGGTTGCCTTGCCAGAGGCTGTATAAGGTATAGGAACGGCGGTGGGATGTTACCTTGTGCGCAAACGGGTCATCCGGCCGTGAGTGTTTTTCTTCACCTTGCGGTCACATCAGCTGTTTCGGCGCCCGGCGCCCTTGGTTATCTGGACAGGAATCCCTCATGCGTTTTTTCAATTACCTGGCGGTTGGTTGTCTGGCCCTGGTCGGCTTCGCGGCGCAGGCCGAGACGGTCTCTGGCCTTTATCAGGTGCGCGAGCCGGTCGTGGGCGAGGGCGCCGAGGCGCGCGCCCAGGCGACCGGCAAGGCCCTCGAGACCCTGGTGCAGCGCCTGACCGGCGACGCCAAGGCCGTGCAGAGTCCGGCCCTGGCGGGTTTGCGCAAGGACCCGCAGCAGATCATCAGCCAGTTCGGCTTCGAAGCCGGCCCGCCGGAAACCGTGCTGGTCGAGTTCGACCCGGGCAGCACCGAGCGCGCCTTGCGCAAGGCCGGCCTGGCGTTGTGGGGCAGCAATCGGCCATCGATCCTGGGCTGGTGGCTGAACGACAGCGTCGAGGGCAGCAGCCTGGTGGGTGACGGGCACAGTGGTGCCGGCGCGCTGCGGCGTGCGGCCCAGCACCGTGGCCTGCCGCTGCGCCTGCCCCTGGCCGACCTGCAGGAACAGCTGGTGGCCAACGGCAAGCAGCTCGAAAGCAAGGACCCAGCCCCCCTGCGCGAAGCCTCCACACGCTACAACGCCGATGCCCTGCTGGCCGTGCATGCCAGCGAGGCGGACGGCAAATGGCAGGGCAAGTGGCAGCTGTGGCTGGGCGACCAGCGCGAGCAGGGCACGGCCGAAGGCGCCGACCAGGCCGCCCTGGCCGATGCGGTGATGCTGGCGGTGAGCACTCGCCTGGCGCCGCGCTTCGTCGCCCGTCCCGGTGCCAGCGGTGACCTGCAGGTGCAAGTCGAGGGCATGAACCTGGCTCGCTACGCGGAACTGGGCCGCGTGCTGGAACCCTATGGCGCGCGTCTGCAGCAGGCCGATGGCGGCACCCTGGTCTACAAGGTCACCGGCAATGCCGACCAGCTGCGCGCGCAACTGGGCCTGGCCAAGCTGCAGGAAGTGCCTGCCGAACAGGCCCCTGCCGTGCCACCGGCCCCAGCGCCGTCCACGCCAGCGGCCACAGGCACGACAGGCGAAGCGGCGCAGACGCCCGCGCCCACCCCCAAGCCGTTCGACGGCTTGCGGTTTCGCTGGTAAGGGGCGTCGTCGATGACTGATATGCGTCGTTGGGCGTGGCTGGGCGTTGCCTTGCTGATCGCCGTGCTGCTGTACCTGCTGCATGGCATTCTGTCGCCGTTCCTGATCGGCATCCTTCTGGCGTACCTCGCCGACCCGCTGGTCGATCGCCTGGAGCGCATGGGGCTGTCGCGTACGTGGGGCGTGGTGGTGGTCTTCAGCCTGTTCACGCTGATTTTCCTGGCATTGCTGCTGGTGCTGATCCCCATGCTCGCCAAACAGCTGCTGCGCCTGTACGAACTGGCGCCGCAGATGCTCGACTGGCTGCAGCACGTGGCCCTGCCCTGGGTGCAGACGCGCCTGGGCCTGGCCGATGGCTTCTGGAAGTTCGACAAGATCAAGGCCGCCATCGGCGCGCACATGGGCCAGACCACCGACATCGTCGGCATCATTCTGTCCCAGGCGACCGCCTCGAGCCTGGCGCTGATCGGCTGGCTGGCCAACCTGGTGCTGATCCCGGTGGTCGGCTTCTACCTGCTGCGCGACTGGGACCTGATGATGGCGAAGCTGCGCAGCCTGCTGCCGCGCCAGCGCGAGGAGCAGGTGGTCGGGCTGGCGGGGGAGTGCCATGAAGTGCTGGGCGCCTTCTTGCGAGGGCAATTGATGGTGATGCTCGCCCTTGGCCTGATCTACTCGGCCGGGCTGATGCTGGCCGGGCTGGAGCTGGGCCTGCTGATCGGCCTGCTCGCGGGGCTTGCCGCCATCGTGCCCTACATGGGCTTCATCATCGGCATCGGCGCGGCGATCATCGCCGGGCTGTTCCAGTTCGGCGGCGACCCGTACCCCTTGCTCGCCATCGTGGCCGTGTTCATGGTCGGCCAGGCGCTTGAGGGCATGGTGCTGACGCCGCTGCTGGTGGGCGATCGCATCGGCCTGCATCCGGTGGCGGTGATCTTCGCCATCCTGGCCGGAGGCGAGCTGTTCGGCTTCACAGGCGTGCTGCTGGCACTGCCGGTGGCGGCGGTGATCATGGTGTTGCTGCGCCACGTGCATGACCTCTATAAAGAGTCGGACCTGTACGCTGGCGATGCGGATCCTCGGCTGTAGCCCCGCCGGTCGTCGTCACAAGCGCGCAAGCCCTTGATTTCGCTTGCGCTCTTGTGCACGCCGATTGTGCGACCGGCACGGCAGGTATAGACTTTGCACACTCTTCACCAAAGGCCCCCTGTGGATCATCCCGACCGCCCAGCCAGCATGAAACCCATCCAGTTGCCACTGGGTGTGCGTCTGCGCGATGACGCCACCTTCATCAACTACTATCCGGGCGCCAATGCCGCTGCATTGGGCTACGTAGAGCGGCTTTGCGAAGCCGACGCTGGCTGGACCGAGAGCCTCATCTACCTGTGGGGCAAGCAGGGTGTGGGCCGCTCCCACCTGCTCCAGGCTGCCTGCCAGCGCTTCCAGCAGATGGGCGAGCCGGCGGTGTACCTGCCCTTGGCGCAATTGCTCGACCGCGGCGTCGAGCTGCTCGATTACCTCGAACAGTACGAACTGGTCTGCCTTGACGACCTGCACGTGATCGCGGGCAAGCCGGACTGGGAGGAGGCCATGTTCCACCTGTTCAACCGCCTGCGCGACAGCGGCCGCCGGCTGTTGATCGCCGCGTCCAGTTCTCCGCGCGAGCTTCCCGTGAAGTTGCCGGACCTCAAGTCGCGCCTGACCCTGGCGCTGATTTTCCAGATGCGCGGCCTGTCGGATGAAGACAAGCTGCGCGCCCTGCAACTGCGCGCCTCGCGCCGCGGACTGCACCTCACCGATGAGGTGGGGCATTTCATCCTCACCCGGGGCACCCGGAGCATGAGCGCGTTGTTCGACCTGCTCGAACGCCTCGACCAGGCCTCGTTGCAGGCCCAGCGCAAGCTTACGATCCCCTTCCTGAAAGAGACCTTGGGCTGGTAAAAAGCCCGAAAAGGTCTGGCCAGAGCCTTCAAATTCAAAAGTCACAAAAAAATCGATTAAATTTGCAAATCGATTCGATAGTAGGCATAGTCGCGCCCTTCCAAAGACTTTTCCGACACGGTCGTGCCCATGCTAAAGCGCTTCGCACCCCTCGTGCCCCTCGCACTTGTGACACTGCTGTTTGGCTGCGCGGCCCAAGGCCCGGTATCCCAGCCCCAGGCGCCAGAACCTGTTGCAATCCAGTCGCCCGTCAAGGCCAAGCCATCGGCCTCCTCGGTGTTCGGCGAAGAAGACCTGCTCAACGAAGACGAGAGCGATGTGTTCTCCAGCAACAGCAAGCCGTATGCGCTTCCTGTACTGGCCGACAGCATCCTTGAACGTGGCATGTCGCTGATCGGCACCCGCTATCGCTTCGGTGGTACCTCGGAACAATCCGGCTTCGATTGCAGCGGTTTCATTGGCTATCTGTTCCGTGAGGAAGCCGGCGTCAAGCTGCCGCGCTCGACCCGCGAGATGATCAAGGTCGATGCCCCGCTGGTGGCGCGCAACAAGCTCAAGCCCGGCGACCTGCTGTTCTTCAGCACCAACGGCCGTGGCCGTGTCAGCCATGCGGGCATCTACCTGGGTGACAACCAGTTCATCCACTCCAGCAGCCGCCGCAGCGGTGGCGTGCGCATCGACAACCTCGGTGACCGCTACTGGAGCAAGACCTTCATCGAGGCAAAGCGTGCCCTGGCCATGGCGCCGACCAATCTCGCACGCAACTGATCGCACACCTCGCAGGTCCAACACGGCGGCGTAGCTAAAAAAGCTCGCCGCCGTGCGTATTTACGCATAGCGTCTAATCTGGTTTCTCAACTCTTTTCGACTGCGGTCGACCGGTTACAGACAGGATGTTCTGACCATGGCGATGATGGCGCGCTTGGCTCTTCTTTCCCTGCTGGCACTCCTGGGTGCCTGCTCAAGTCACGTCCCTGCGCCGGCCCCGATCGCTGCGCCGGTGGTCAGGTACAGCCAGCCCTCGTTCTCGCCGGTGGCTGAAGATGTGCTGTTCAGGGCCATCGGGCTGGTTGGCACGCCCTACCGGTGGGGCGGCAACACGCCCGACTCAGGGTTCGATTGCAGCGGGTTGATTGGCTACGTGTACCGCGATGCCGCCGGCATCAGCCTGCCGCGCACGACCCGCGAAATGATTGGCGTGCGCGCGCCGGATATCGACATCCAGTCGCTGCAGTCTGGCGATCTGGTGTTCTTTGCGACCAACGGCGGGTCGACCGTGAGCCATGCCGGAATCTACGTAGGGGAAGGGCGCTTCGTGCACGCCCCGTCCACGGGCGGGACAGTGCGGCTGGACTACCTGTCGAACAGTTACTGGCACAAGGCGTACCTGCAGGCGAAGCGGATCATTCCCGCAGGTAACCTGGCGATCAATCCGTAGGCCAATCGACCCCCTGCCTGCATCGCAGGCAGGGTCCACATGAAGTCCCGTCAACCTACAGTCAGCCCTGGCTACAAAGGTTTTTAGTCACTTAGCCTTCGTCACCCGCCACACCACATTCCCCACATCATCCGCCACCAGTACCCCGTCGCGCTGGTCGTTCACCACCCCGACCGGCCGCCCCATGGCCTTGTCATCCTCATTCAGAAAACCGCTGAGCAAGTCCACGGGCTTGCCCGACGGCTTGCCATCCGCCCCGAACGGCACGAACACCACCTTGTAGCCACTGTGCGGATCACGGTTCCAGGACCCGTGCTGGCCAATGAACGCACCGCGCCCGAAAGGCGCCGGCAACACGCCGTCCTTGGCGAACGCCAGCCCCAGCGACGCGGTGTGCGGGCCGACCGCGTAGTCCGGCACGATCGCCTTGGCGACCATCTCTGGCGCCTGCGGCTGCACCCGCGCGTCGACATGCTGGCCGTAGTAGCTGTAAGGCCAGCCATAGAAGCCGCCGTCCTTGACCGAGGTGATGTAGTCGGGCACCAGGTCGCTGCCAATCTCGTCGCGCTCGTTGACCGCCGTCCACAACGCGCCCGTGGCCGGTTCCCAGTCCAGCCCGTTGGGGTTGCGCAGGCCCGAGGCGAAGATCCGGTGCTGGCCGGTGGCACGGTCGACCTCCCAGATGGCGGCGCGGCCTTGCTCCTGCTCCAGCCCGTTTTCCGCCACGTTGCTGTTGGAGCCGACGGTGACGTAGAGCTTCTTGCCGTCGCGGCTGGCGATGACGTTCTTGGTCCAGTGATGGTTGAGCGTGCCGCCTGGCAGGTCGACCACCTTGGCGGGGTTCTGCACCTGCGTGGCGCCGGGCGCGTAGTGGAAGCGCAGCAGGCGATCGGTGTCGGCGACATAGAAGTCACTGCCAACCAGCGTCATGCCGAACGGCGAATTGAGCCCATCGATGAAGGTGGTGCGCACCTCGGCGACGCCATCGCGGTCGGCGTCACGCAGCAAGGTGATGCGGTTGGGGCTGGGCACGCCCGCGCCAGCACGCTTCATCACCTTTTTCATGACCCAGCCGCGGATGCCCTTGTCGTCATCCGGCTTGGGCGGGGCGTTGGTTTCGGCGACCAGCACGTCGCCATTGGGCAGCACATAGAGCCAGCGCGGGTGATCGAGGTTGCCGGCGAACGCGGCCACCTGGGTGCCCGGCGCGGCCTGCGGCTTGGCACCTGGCGGCCAGCCCACCGCCGGGGCGATGTTGACGGTGGGCATGAGGGTCTTGTTCGGCTCGGGCAGCTTGGGCGACGGGCCGAAGCCTTCGTCGACCTGCAGCCGGGCGGTCTCGCCGCAACCGCCCAGGCCGGTGGCCAGGGCCAGCACGATCGCTACGCGTATCCTGTCCATGTTCGACATCCTCGCAAGGTGGTCATCAGTATTCAGAACGATAGCCCCATGGGAGGTTCAGCGTGTCCCGTCCGAAGGCAGATCGGGCCAGGTTCGATTGACGCTCCCGGTGCAACCCTCTAACCTTCGCGGCGTGTTTCAGGTGCTCTGCGGGCGAAGGCTCGGCAGGGTGAAACTGGGAAGCCGGTGAGCGCGATCGATGCGTGATTCCGGCGCTGCCCCCGCAACGGTAAGCGAGTCAAGGCCGCGCATGGCCACTGGGTCTGATCACCCGGGAAGGCGCGTGGCACAAGGCCCTGAGCCTGCTCGCAAGCCCGGAGACCGGCCTGTTACAGCCAACGGCATCACGGAGGGTGATGCGCGGAGCACCGTGGCCCACGCCTCGGCCCTGCGCGTTTTCCGTATGCCTGCCTATTTATCTGTCGTCGCCTGGTGCCCGCCAGCGCGCGCCCGTTCGTGGCGCCCGACAGTCTGCGGAGAACTTCGATGAGCGAATCCACCGAGCGTGACGAACGCCACCTGGCGCGCATGCAGCGCAAGAAGGCAGTGATCGACGAGCGTATCGCCAGCGCCCCCAATGAATGCGGCCTGCTGCTGGTGCTGACCGGCAACGGCAAGGGCAAGAGCAGCTCGGCCTTCGGCATGCTCGCGCGCGCCATGGGCCACGGCATGCAGTGTGGCGTGGTGCAATTCATCAAGGGCCGCAACAGCACCGGCGAAGAGCTGTTCTACCGGCGCTTCCCCGAGCAGGTGCGCTACCACGTGATGGGCGAGGGCTTTACCTGGGAAACCCAGGACCGCCAGCGCGACATCGCCGCCGCCGAAGCGGCCTGGGCCGTGTCGCGGCAGATGCTGCAAGACCCCGGCATCGGCTTCGTGGTGCTGGACGAGCTCAACATCGCCCTCAAGCACGGCTACCTCGACCTCGACCAGGTGCTGTCCGACCTGCAGGCGCGTCCACCGATGCAGCACGTGATCGTCACCGGCCGCGGCGCCAAGCCCGAGCTGATCGACCTTGCCGACACCGTCACCGAGATGGGCGTCATCAAGCACGCCTTCCAGGCAGGTATCCGCGCGCAGAAGGGCGTCGAGCTATGAGCCAGGCCCGGCATTGTCCGGCGGTGCTGATCGCGGCACCGGCTTCAGGCCAGGGCAAGACCACGGTCACCGCCGCCCTGGCGCGCCTGCACCGCAACCTCGGCCGCAAGGTGCGGGTGTTCAAGTGCGGGCCGGATTTCCTCGACCCGATGATTCTCGAGCGCGCCAGCGGCGCGCCGGTGTACCAGCTCGACATGTGGATGATCGGCGAGCAGGAAAGCCGCCGGTTGCTCTGGGAAGCGGCGCTCGATGCCGACCTGATCCTGATCGAAGGGGTCATGGGCCTGTTCGACGGCACCCCGTCGAGCGCGGACCTCGCCCGGCACTTTGGTGTGCCGGTGCTGGCGGTGATCGACGGTACGGCCATGGCCCAGACCTTTGGCGCCTTGGCCCTGGGCCTGGCGCGCTACCAGGCCGACCTGCCGTTCGCGGGCGTGCTGGCCAACCGGGTCGGTACCCTGCGCCACGCGCAACTGCTCGAAGGCAGCCTGACCGAGGGGCTGCGCTGGTATGGCGGTCTGTCGCGCGGCAGCGATATCGAGCTGCCCAGCCGGCACCTCGGGCTGGTCCAGGCGAGCGAGCTGAATGACCTGGACGCGCGCCTCGATGCCGCCGCCCAGGCGCTGGGCGAAAGCTGCGATGCCGCCTTGCCGCCGCCTGTCACCTTTGCCGAGCCGGATGCCGTGACGGTCGAACCGCTGCTCGAAGGCGTGCGCATCGGCGTGGCCCGTGACGAGGCCTTCGCGTTCATCTACGGTGCCAACCTCGACCTGCTGCGGGCCATGGGCGCCGAGCTGGTGTTCTTCTCGCCCGTGCACGACGCGCACCTGCCCGACGTCGACAGCCTTTATCTGCCAGGCGGCTATCCCGAGCTGCACCATCAGGTCCTGGCCAGCAATATCCCCATGCTCACGGCCATCCGTGGCCACCATGCCCAGGGCAAGCCGCTGCTCGCCGAGTGCGGCGGCATGCTGTACCTGCTCGACGCGCTGACCGACGTGGCGGGGGAAAAGGCCGAGCTGCTGGGCCTGCTACCGGGAGAGGCCGTCATGCAGAAGCGCCTCGCCGCCCTGGCGCTGCAAGACGTCGCCTTGCCTGAAGGCAACCTGCGCGGGCACACCTACCATCATTCCCTGACCAGTACCGTGCTCGAGCCGATTGCCCGCGGCCACAGCCCCAATGGCGGGCGTGGCGCCGAGGCGGTCTATCGTCGTGGCCGGCTGACGGCGTCGTACGTGCACTTCTATTTCCCGTCCAACCCCCACGCGGCGGCGGCGCTGCTGCGGCCATGAGCGAGCAGGCCTTCAACGACGCCGAGCGTGCAGCGGTCTACCGCGCCATTGGCGAGCGCCGCGACATGCGTCATTTCATCGGGGGCGAGGTGGCCCCCGAGCTGCTGGGAAGACTGCTGGGCGCGGCGCACCAGGCGCCCAGCGTCGGGCTGATGCAGCCCTGGCGCTTCATTCGTATCAGCGACCGGGCCTTGCGCGGGCAGATCCAGGCGCTGGTGGAGGAAGAGCGGGTACGCACGGCGCATGCGCTGGGCGAGCGCTCCGACGACTTCATGCGGCTCAAGGTCGAAGGCATCGGTGACTGCGCCGAGGTGCTGGTGGCGGCCTTGATGGACCAGCGAGAACCCCACATCTTTGGCCGGCGCACCCTCCCGGAAATGGACCTCGCGTCGTTGTCGTGCGCTATCCAGAATCTCTGGCTGGCGGCGCGCGCCGAGGGACTGGGCATGGGCTGGGTATCGCTGTTCGAGCCGCAGGCCCTGGCCGCGTTGTTGCACATGCCCGCGGGCGCCAAGCCGATGGCGGTGCTGTGCCTGGGCCCGGTCGAGGCGTTCTACCCGGCGCCGATGCTGGTGCTCGAAGGCTGGGCGCAGGAGCGGCCACTGAGCGAGATGCTGTTTGAAAACCAATGGGGGAGTGGACAATGAGCATGGCCTTGCTGACCGTGGCCGGCGTGGCCCTGGACGCGTTGCTGGGCGAGCCGCAGCGGCGTCATCCGCTGGTGGCCTTCGGGCGCCTGGCCTCGCGCCTTGAACAGCGCCTGAATGCCGGTGGCCGGGGCTGGCGCAGTCACGGCGTCAGCGCCTGGTTCCTGGCCGTGGTGCCGCTGACGCTGGTGGCGATGATCCTGTCCTGGCTGCCCTATGTGGGCTGGCTGGTGGACATTCTCGCGCTGTACTGCGCGCTGGGCATGCGTAGCCTTGGCGAGCACGTGCTGCCAGTGGCCGAGGCCCTGCGCCGTGGCGACCTGGCGCAGGCGCGCCAGCGCGTGGGCTACCTGGTAAGCCGCGAAACCCGCGAGCTGGACGAGCCCGCCGTCGCGCGCGCGGCCACCGAATCGGTGCTGGAAAATGGCAGCGACGCGGTGTTCGCGGCGCTGTTCTGGTTCGCCGTGGCCGGCGCGCCTGGCGTGGTGCTGTACCGCCTGAGCAATACCCTGGATGCCATGTGGGGTTATCGCAACGAGCGCTTCGAGCGCTTCGGCTGGGCGGCGGCGCGTATCGACGATGTGCTCAACTATATTCCAGCCAGGCTGGTGGCGCTGACCTACGCGCTGCTGGGCAAGACTCGTCTGGCGCTGACCTGCTGGCGCCGCCAGGCCCCACTGTGGGACAGCCCCAACGCCGGCCCGGTGATGGCGGCGGGCGCTGGTGCCCTGGGCGTCGAACTCGGCGGCCCGGCGGTCTATCACGGTGAACTGCACGAACGTGCGCGCCTGGGCAAGGGCCCGATGGCCGATGCCGACGCCATCGAGCGTGGCTGGCAACTGGTGCGCAAGGGCGTGTGGTTGTGGTTGTTGCTGATCTGCCTGGGAGCGCAGTGGAATGCTTGAACACGGTGGACGTCTGCTGCGCGCGGTGCAGCACTACGGCATAGCCCGGGACCGCTGGCTGGACCTGTCCAGCGGCATCGCCCCGTGGCCGTATCCGATTCCTGAGATCCCCTTGCAGGCCTGGGCGCGCCTGCCCGAGACCGACGACGGCCTGGAGCAGGCCGCACGCCTTTATTACGGTGTGCGTCAGATCCTGCCGGTCGCCGGTTCCCAGGCGGCGATCCAGGCCTTGCCCCAGCTGCGCGAGCGCAGCGTGGTCGGCGTGCTTGCGCCGTGCTACGCCGAACACGCCGAGGCCTGGCAACGCGCCGGGCACGAGGTGCGCGAGCTTGACGAGGCGGCGCTCGACGCGGCGCTCGACAGCCTGGACGTGCTGGTGCTGGTCAACCCCAACAACCCCACCGGCCGCGTCGTACCGGGCGAACGTCTGCTGGCCTGGCATGCGCGCCTGGCCGCGCGTGGCGGCTGGCTGCTGGTGGACGAAGCCTTCATGGACAACACCCCGTCGCAAAGCATTGCCGCCCATGCCGGGCAGCCTGGCCTGATCGTCCTGCGCTCGTTCGGCAAGTTCTTCGGCCTGGCCGGCGTGCGCCTGGGCTTCGTGCTTGCCGAGCAGGTGCTGCTGGAGCGTCTGGCCGAGCTGCTCGGGCCCTGGACGATCAGCGGCCCGACGCGCGTGCTCGGGCAGGCCTGCCTGGGCGACGAGGATGCCCACCAGGCACAGATCCGCCGCTGCGCCCAGGCCAGCGAGCGCCTTGCCGCGCTGCTGGCCAGCACCGGCCTGATGCCGGCCGGTGGCTGTGACCTGTTCCAGTACGTGCGCAGCGAACGCGCGGCGCGACTGCATGATTTCCTGGCCCGGCGCGGCATCCTCGTGCGCCTGTTCAGCACCCCGGCGGCCCTGCGCTTTGGTTTGCCCGAGCACGATGCCGACCTGGAGCGCCTGCGCCAGGCCCTGAACGACTACCGCAAGGAGCCCGCATGACCACCCTGATGGTGCAAGGCACCACCTCCGATGCCGGCAAGAGCACCCTGGTGACCGCGCTGTGCCGCTGGCTGCTGCGCCAGGGCATCGCCGTGGCACCGTTCAAGCCCCAGAACATGGCGCTCAACAGCGCCGTCACCGCCGACGGCGGCGAAATCGGCCGCGCCCAGGCGGTGCAGGCCCAGGCCTGCCGGCTGGCGCCGCACACCGACATGAACCCGGTGCTGCTCAAGCCCAACAGCGACACCGGCGCCCAGGTCATCGTGCATGGCCGCGCGGTCACCTGCATGAACGCCGTGGCCTACCACGACTACAAGGCCATCGCCATGCAGGCCGTGCTCGCATCGCACCAGCGCCTGGGCGAGCAGTACCCGGTGGTGGTGGTCGAGGGCGCAGGCTCTCCAGCCGAGATCAACCTGCGGGCTGGCGACATCGCCAACATGGGCTTTGCCGAGGCCGTCGACTGCCCGGTGATCCTGGTGGCCGACATCAACCGGGGTGGGGTCTTCGCCCATCTGGTCGGTACCCTCGAACTGTTGTCGCCGAGCGAGCAGGCGCGGGTCAAAGGTTTTGTCATCAATCGTTTTCGTGGCGACATCGCCCTGCTGCAGCCTGGCCTGGACTGGCTTGAGGCGCGCACCGGCAAGCCGGTGCTGGGCGTGCTTCCGTTTGTCACCGACCTGCACCTGGAAGCCGAGGATGGCATCGACCAGCGCCAGGGCGCCAAGCACGCTCGCGCCCTCAAGGTGATCGTCCCGGTGCTGCCGCGCATCAGCAACCACACCGACTTCGACCCGTTGCGCCTGCACCCGCAGGTCGACCTGCAGTTCATCGGTCCTGGCCAGCCGATCCCGCCGGCCGACCTGATCATCCTGCCGGGCTCCAAGAGCGTGCGCGGCGACCTCGCGCAGCTGCGCGCGCGCGGCTGGGACAGCGCCATCGCCCGCCACCTGCGCTATGGCGGCAAAGTCATCGGGATCTGTGGCGGCCTGCAGATGCTGGGCCAGCAGGTGCACGATCCGCTGGGCCTGGAAGGCGCCGCAGGCTCGAGCCCTGGGTTGGGACTGCTCGACTACGGCACCGTGCTCGAAGCCGATAAACAGCTGCGAAACGTCGCTGGCACCCTGGAGCTCGAGCAGGCGCCGGTCACCGGCTATGAGATCCACGCGGGCGTCACCACCGGCCCGGCCCTTGAACGCCCCGCGCTGCAACTGGCCGACGGACGCTGCGACGGCGCGGTGAGCGCCGACGGGCAGGTGCTGGCCACCTACCTGCACGGCCTGTTCGAAGGGACCGCATCGTGCGCCGCGCTGTTGCGCTGGGCCGGGCTGGAGGCGGTCGAGCCCGTCGATTACCAGGCCCTGCGCGAACGTGACATCGAGCGCCTGGCCGACCTGGTCGAGCAGCACCTGGACACCACGGCCTTGCGCCGACTCTGTGGAATCGCCTGACATGCATAGCCTGATCCTTGGTGGCGCCCGCTCGGGCAAGAGCCGCCTGGCCGAGCAACTGGCCGCGGCGAGCGGCCTGCCGGTCACCTACATCGCCACCAGCGAGCCGCTGGATGGCGAAATGAACACGCGGGTGCAACTGCACCGCGAGCGGCGTCCGGCTGACTGGGGGCTGATCGAAGAGCCCCTGGCGCTGGCCAGCGTGCTGCGCCGCGAGGCCGGCGAAGGCCGCTGCCTGCTGGTCGACTGCCTGACCTTGTGGCTGACCAACCTGCTGATGCTCGAAGACCCGCAGCGCCTGGCCGAGGAGCGTGACGCGCTGCTCGACTGCCTGGGCACGCTGCCCGGCACGCTGATCCTGGTCAGCAACGAAACCGGCCTGGGCGTGGTGCCCATGGGCGAGCTGACCCGCCGTTACGTCGACCTGGCCGGCCTGCTGCACCAGGCCGTGGCCGAGCGCTGCCAGCGCGTGGTGCTGACGGTCGCCGGCCTTCCCCTCATGCTCAAAGGACCTGCTTTATGACTCACCCGTGGTGGCTCGATGCCTGCCAACCTCTCGACCTCGACGCCATGGACCAGGCCCGCGCCCGTCAGCAGCAACTGACCAAGCCGGCCGGCTCCCTCGGTCAGCTCGAACCCCTGGCGGTGCTGCTGGCCGGCCTGCAAGGCCGTGAACGACCACGGCTGGAACAGGTGTGGATCAGCATCTTCGCCGGCGACCATGGCGTGGTGGAGGAGGGCATCTCCGCCTATCCGCAGGCCGTGACCGGGCAGATGCTACGCAACTTCGTCGGCGGCGGCGCGGCGATCAGCGTGCTGGCGCGCCAGCTCGATGCAACGCTTGATGTCGTGGACCTGGGCACCATCGATCCGGCACTTGAGCTGCCGGGTGTGCGGCACCTGCGCCTGGGCGCCGGCACCAGCAACCTTGCCCGCCAGCCGGCGATGAGCCAGGAGCAGTTGCACGAGGCGCTGCAGGGTGGACGCGACAGTGCCCTGCGAGCGGTCGAGCAGGGCGCCCAGCTGTTCATCGGTGGCGAGATGGGCATTGGCAACACCACCGCCGCGGCGGCCTTGGCGAGCGCCTTGCTGGATTGCCCGCCAAGCGCGCTCAGCGGCCCAGGCACCGGCCTGGACAGCGCCGGGGTGCGCCACAAGGCACAAGTGATCGAGCGCGCGCTGGCGTTGCATGGCGTGGAGGCCGACGATCCGTTGCATGCCCTGGGCTGCGTCGGCGGTTTCGAGATCGCCGCCTTGGCGGGCGCTTATCTTGCCTGCGCGCAGCAAGGCGTGCCGGTGCTGGTCGATGGCTTTATCTGCAGCGTGGCGGCGCTGGTGGCGGTCAGGCTGAATCCTGCCGCGCGGCCGTGGTTGCTGTTTGCCCACCAAGGCGCCGAGCCCGGCCACCAGGCCGTGCTCGCCGCGCTTGAAGCCGAACCCTTGCTGGCCTTGGGGCTGCGCCTGGGCGAAGGCAGTGGCGCCGCCCTGGCCGTGCCTCTGTTGCGCCTGGCCTGCGCCCTGCACGGGCAGATGGCAACCTTTGCCGAAGCGGCCGTGGCGGACCGTCCGGCATGATCCTCGACCTGTTGCGCCATGGCGAGACCGAGCAGGGCGGCGGGCTGCGCGGCAGCCTGGACGACGCGCTCACCGCGCTGGGCTGGACGCAGATGCGCCAGGCCGTGGAGCAGGGCGGGCCGTGGGATGTGCTGGTCAGTTCGCCCCTGCAGCGCTGCGCGCTGTTCGCTGATGAACTGGGTGCGCGCCTGGGCCTGCCGGTGCAGCGTGAACCTGCGTTGCAGGAGCTGCATTTCGGCGAGTGGGAAGGCCGCAGCGCCGCGCAGCTGATGGACACTCACGCTGATGAGCTGGGGCGCTTCTGGTCTGATCCCTACGCCTGTACCCCACCTGGCGGCGAGCCGGTCACGGCATTCGCCGAGCGGGTACTGGCCGCGATCGAGCGGCTGCAAGGTGCTCACGCGGGCAAACGTGTCCTGCTGGTGACCCACGGCGGTGTCATGCGCCTGTTGCTGGCGCGTGCCCGTGGCCTGCCGCGCGAGCAGTTGCTGCAGGTCGAGGTCGCGCATGGCGCCCTGATGCGCCTTGCGCTGCAGGATGATGGCCAGCTGGGCGAGGTGGCCTGAGTGCTGCCTTTCTGGATTGCCCTGCAGTTCCTGAGCAGCCTGCCGGTCACCCTGCCCGGCATGCCCGCGCCTCGGCAGATGGGGCGCTCGCTGTTGTGCTATCCGCTGGTCGGGCTGCTCTTCGGCGTGCTGCTGTGGGGCGCCTGCAGCGCGCTGCAGGGCACCGCACCACCGTTGCAGGCCGCGTTGCTGCTGACGTTCTGGGTGCTGCTCAGCGGCGCGCTGCACCTGGACGGCCTGGCCGACAGCGCCGACGCCTGGCTGGGCGGCTTCGGCGACCGCGAGCGCACCTTGCAGATCATGAAGGATCCGCGCAGTGGCCCGATCGCCGTGGTCACCCTGGTGCTGGTGTTGCTGCTCAAGTTCTGTGCGCTGTGGGTGCTGGTCGAGCGCGGGCAGGGCGCCTGGCTGGTCCTGGCGCCCTTGATCGGCAGGGCGGGGCTGCTGGGGCTGTTCCTGTGCACGCCTTACGTCAGGCCCGGTGGCCTGGGCCAGGCGCTCGCCGATCATCTGCCGCGAGGCGCAGGCCGTCTGATGCTGCTGGCGTGCGGCCTGGGGTGCCTGCTGCTCGGCGGGGCGCAAGCCTTTGTGGTGCTGGCAGTGTCGCTGCTGGTCTTCGCCTGGCTGCGCCAGCTCATGTGCCGGCGCTTGGGTGGCACCACCGGAGACACGGCGGGGGCGCTGCTGGAACTGCTGGAGCTGGCCGTGGTGGTGGTGCTGGCCTTGTAACGGCTGGACACGTGTCGTTTAGTGTTTGAACAGCGCCCCGGCCGTAAGCTCGCCGCCTTTCTCATGGTGGCCGGGGAGGCTGCATGCGCAACTGGATCATCGCGAGCCTGATAACGCTGTGCTGTTTCTCGGGCCAGGCGCTCGCCGCCGACCTGATCGGTTTCTGGGACACGCCGCGCCATGGCGGCAACAGCTTCAACCGCCTGCCGCCGCGCAAGGACTACTTCGATGCCCTGCGCGGCCATGGCGCGAGCTGGGTGCGTTTGTCCTACGACAAGTGGCAGCCCAGCGAACGGGATTTCCTGCTGGGCGACGCCGATGACTACCAGGGTATCGCCGAATCCGATCTGGCCACGCTCCGCCGGGTGCTGGACGATGCCCACGCCGCCGGCTTGAAGGTGGTCATCGCCCCGTTGTCGCTGCCCGGCATGCGCTGGGCGCAGAACAATCACGGCCGCTTCGACGACCGTCTCTGGCAAGACAAGCATTACTGGGACCAGTCGGCCGCCTTCTGGCGCGACCTGGCGCTTGCCCTCAAGGACCATCCGGCAATCGCCGCCTATAACCTGATCAACGAACCGGCCCCTGAAAAGAACGGGTGGCTGCCCGAGCATGCCAGCGCCGAGGCGATGCGCGCCTGGTACCAGCGTGAGCAGGGCGGATCGCGGGATCTGCCGTTGTTCTACGAGCAGGTGGTCGCGGCCATTCGCGAAGTCGACCCGCGCACCCCGGTGATGCTCGACGCCGGCTGGTACGCCGCGGCCGACGCTTTCGCCTATTGGCCGGCGCCACTGGCGGACGGCAAAGCGCTGTATAGCGTGCACATGTACGAGCCCTATGCGGCCACCAGCGCACCCAATCTCTTGCGTGACCAGCCTTACGCCTATCCCGGCCCGGTGCCCTTCGGCGGTCGGACGCAAACCTGGGATGCCCGCCAAGTGGCGGACTACCTGCACCAGCCGCTGCGCTGGGCGGCGGCAGTGAACCTGCCCAGCTCGCGGCTGGTGGTCGGTGAACTGGGGTGCATGCGCCGGCTGCCGGGTTGTCGGCAGTATCTGGAGGACGTGCTGGGGGTGCTCGACGACGCGCGTCTGCACTGGGCGTTCTACAGTTTTCGCGAAGACAGCTGGGATGGCATGGATTACGAACTGGGGTCGGCGAAGGTGCCCTGGGCGTACTGGCAGGCGATCGAAAAGGGCGTGCCTGACCCGATCGCGCGCAAGGCCACCCCGGAATTCGAACCTGTCCGCCGACGACTGCAACCCTGACCACCGCACGCAGCGCTTGCCGTGAGGTTAAAGCGGGTATATACACGTATTCATGTTGACCAGTGAATGCATCTGCACCCATCTGCGTCGTGCCGCCCGCGGGGTGAGCCGACATTATGACGAGGCCCTCGCGGGCTTCGGCATCAATGTCGCCCAGTTTTCCCTGTTGCGTCACCTGAAACGTCTCGACCAACCCAGCATTTCCACGCTGGCCGAGGCCATGGGCCTTGACCGCAGCACGCTAGGCCGCAACCTGCGCGTGCTGGAGGCGGACGGGCTGGTGGCGCTGGCCGAGGGCAGCGACCAGCGCAATCGCCTGGTGCAGCTGACGCCACGGGGCATGTCGTGCCTGGACGCGGCCTGGCCGGCGTGGGAACAGGCGCAAAACGCGCTGGTTGATACCTTGGGTGAAGGGCAGCGGGATGAGCTCATACGCTTGCTGGAACGCTTGGCCTGATTTCGAACGACTATAAGCGGGTATATACCCGGATAACCTTGCGACGGCTGGAGAACAATAATGACTTCCGTTTGGCGAACCAGTGGCTGGATCCTTGTTGGCGCGGCGTTGATCCTGGCGCTGTCGCTCGGTGTGCGACACGGCTTCGGCCTGTTCCTGGCGCCCATGAGCGCCGACTTTGGCTGGGGGCGCGAAGTGTTCGCCTTCGCCATTGCCTTGCAGAACCTGATCTGGGGGCTGGCCCAGCCATTCGCCGGTGCGCTGGCTGACCGCCTGGGCGCCGCGCGGGTGGTCATCGTCGGTGGCATTCTCTATGCCGCGGGGCTGATGTTCATGGGCATGGCCGACTCCGCCTGGTCACTGTCACTGAGCGCCGGGCTGCTGATCGGCATCGGGCTGTCCGGTACCTCCTTCTCGGTGATTCTCGGCGTGGTTGGCCGCGCGGTGCCTGCGGAAAAACGCAGCATGGCCATGGGCATCGCCAGCGCCGCCGGCTCGTTCGGCCAGTTTGCCATGTTGCCTGGCACCCTCGGCCTGATCGGCTGGCTCGGCTGGTCGGCGGCGCTGCTGGTGCTCGGCCTGATGGTGGCGTTCATCGTGCCATTGGTGGGCCTGCTGCGTGACCGGCCGCTGCCCAGCCAGGCGGGTGTCGACCAGACACTGGGCCAGGCCCTGCGCGAGGCATGCTCGCATTCCGGTTTCTGGCTGCTGGCGCTGGGCTTCTTTGTCTGCGGCTTCCAGGTCGTGTTCATCGGCGTGCACCTGCCGGCCTACCTGGTCGACCAGCATCTGCCAGCCAGTACCGGCACCACCGTGCTGGCCCTGGTCGGGCTGTTCAACATCGTTGGGACCTATACCGCGGGCTGGCTCGGCGGGCGCATGTCCAAGCCACGGCTGCTGACCGGCCTGTACCTGCTGCGCGGGGTGGTCATCGTGCTGTTCCTTCTCGCTCCGGTGACAGAGGTCAGCGCCTACCTGTTCGGCATCGCCATGGGCCTGCTGTGGCTGTCCACTGTGCCCTTGACCAACGGCACCGTGGCCACGCTGTTTGGCGTGCGAAACCTGTCCATGCTTGGCGGCATCGTGTTCCTGCTGCACCAGCTGGGTGCCTTCCTCGGCGGCTGGCTGGGTGGCGTGGTGTATGACCAGACCGGCAACTATGATCTGGTCTGGCAGATTTCGGTGCTGCTCAGCCTGATGGCCGCCGCGCTGAACTGGCCGGTTCGCGAACGCCCGGTTGCCCGCTTGCAGGCAGGCGTGGCATGAGCCGGCGCACGTTGTCCTGGCTGCTGCTTCCTGCCGGGCTGGCGCTGCTGGCACTGGCCTGGTGGGGCTGGCAGAGGGGCGGGCTGGCGTTGATGCAGTTGGGCATGGGCGTCTGTTAGGCGTAATCTGCGGCTTCAAGGACCATTAGGCAGGAGAACGAAGATGCGAGCACGCTGGTTGTCGATTCCGCTGTTGACCCTCGCCACCGCGGCATCGAGCTGGGCGGCCGAGTGTCCGGCGTTGTTGCAGGGCAGCCTGCCGGAACTGCGTGGCAAGGAGCAGGTTGACCTGTGCCAGCGCTTTGCCGGCAAGCCGTTGGTGATCATCAATACCGCCAGCTATTGGGGCTTCGCGCCCCAGTTCGAAGGGCTCGAAGGCGCCTACAAGGCGTACCACGGGCAAGGCCTGGAAATGCTCGGTGTGCCGTCGAACGACTTCAAGCAGGAAGACACCGACAGCGAGAAGACTGCCAAGGTGTGCTATGCCAACTATGGCGTGACCTTCACCATGACCAAGGCCCAGCCGGTTCGCGGTGATGATGCCATCGGGTTGTTCAAGGAGCTGGCTGAGCAGAGCAGTGCGCCGAAGTGGAATTTCTACAAGTATGTGGTGGATCGGCGGGGGAAGGTGATTGCCAGTTTTTCCAGCCTGACCAAGCCGGATGATCCGGAGTTCAAGGCGGCGATCGAGAAGGCGATTGCTTCGCGGCCTTGAGGTTTTTTTTAGTGGTTTTGGGGCATGGGCTCTGTGGCGTTCAGGTAGCTATTTGCTGTGGCGGGCTCTGTAGTGGCTTGATGCGCTTTGCTGTGGTGGCCTTTGCGGTGGGTGAATATCGGTTGTGCTTCGCCCTCACCGCCAACGTCCGAGCCTTCATGGACTACCTGCAAGCCCGGATGGGTAGCGCTTGACCCGCTCAATAAAAAGCCGCCCCGGAGGGCGGCTTGTCGTCAGGCGCTGAACCCGATCAGAAACGGTACGTCAGCGAAGCCCCGATCCCGTGGGCGCTGTTCTCGTACTTGGCGTTGTAGCTGCCCTTGAGCAGGCTTTCGGTCGGCGTGGCACCGGTGCGGTTGACCTTGGTGTCTTCTTCCCACAGGTAGGAATACGCCACGTCGACCGTCACGTCGTCGTTCGGGCTCCAGCCGGCACCGAGGCTGAAGATCTTGCGATCACCCGTGGGAATGCGCGGCGAACGGTCATGGTTGTTGGTCGGCGACTGGTCGACCGTGAAGCCGGTGCGCAAGGTCCACTGCTTGTTCACCTTGTACGATGCACCAATGGCGTGGGCCCAGCTGTCATGCCAGTTCTGGTCTTCGGAGATGGTGCCGAACTGACCCGAAATCGGCGCTGGAACATCGTTGGTCACGGTGATGGCCTCCAGCCGGCTCCAGCGCGTCCAGGTGCTGCCCGCGTACAGGGTCCACTGATCATCCAGCTCGTGGGTCACCGAGAAGTCCACCGACTCAGGGGTCTTGATCTTCAGCTCGGCATCGAACTTGCGACCGCTCAGGCCGCCGATCAGCGGGGTGCTGATGCGGGTCTTGCCTTCGAGCTTGTAGTCGACCATCGAGTGGTAGGTGAGGCCCAGGCGTGTCTTGTCGGTGGCCTGTACGAGAAGGCCGATGTTGTAGCCAACCGCGGTATCGTCGCCCTTGATCTTGACCGAACCATCGCTGGCGCCGGGTATCGGCGTGCGCAGGTTCGAGCCCAGCTCGCCCTTGATACGGTTGAAGGTCGGGCCGAAGCCGATCGAAACCTTGTCGTTGAAGGCATAGCTGACGGTGGGCTGCAGGGTGATGACTTCGACATGGCTCTTCTTGCCCCAGTAGCGCGCGGCATCATCGCTGCCATAGTCGGTGACCAGCCCGAACGGCACGTACAGGCCGAAGCCGACGCTCCAGTGGTCATCGATCGGCTTGACGTAGTACCCCAAGGGGACGCCCACCACCGGCACCATGTCGCCATCGGTTTCACCGCCATAGGAGCTGCCGCCCTTGATATCGGCCTTGGCGATGATGGCGGCGCCGCCCACGGTGAATTGTTCGCGCTTGAGGCGCGACATGCCGGCAGGGTTGCCGTGCACGGTGCTTGCATCTTCGGCAGCGGAAGAACGACCCGCGAATCCTGTCCCCATGCCGCTGATGCTTTGTTCGTTCAGCGCGAAACCGCCGGCGAACAGTTGGCTGGAAGCGAGTGTAACGGCGATGGCGAGAGAAGATTTGAGCATTACTGTTTTCATTATTAGAACTCCTTGGGATCTCCGAGGCCAACGCTACCAACATTTCCTTCGGCGCGCTACAGGCTGAATCCCCGGAGATAGAGCGGTTTTGTAGGACAATCCTACTTATATCGAAAGGCGTTTCTGACTCCTCTGTAGGAGGTTTCAGCAAGCATGCAAGGCCAAGGGATCGATGCAGGTATGCCAGGCATCGGTGAAGTCGCGCAGCCGGCCCTGCGGGTGGAACGCCTGGCGCCAGATGCGAGCCAGTCCCA
>NZ_DATELE010000096.1:0-5300 GCF_035277045.1 Pseudomonas sp.
GTTCTGGCCCGTCAACGCGGTGATCGCCGGCATACTGCTGCGCTATCCACGCCAAGCCAGCCTCACCGGATTCACGATGATCTACGTGGCAATGGTCGGCGCTGACCTGGTCTGCGACAGTCAATGGCTGCCGGCACTCTGGTTCAACCTGTGCAACCTGAGCGTCATCCTGACCCTCTGGCAGTTGCTGGTGCGCCTGCCCCGCGCGCATTGGCGCCTGCGCACGCCCCATGGGGTCCTGAGCCTGTTCGGCGCCTGCGGTGCCGGCGCCGCGGTGGCAGCGAGCCTCGCCTGCGTCATGGCCGCGCCGTGGTTCGAGCAGTCGATGCGTGTCACCTGGGTAGCCTGGTTCAGCGAGCAGTTTTCCACCGGCATCCTGGTGTTGCCAGCCATGCTGACCGCACCCTCGCCCAGCGCCCTGCTGCGCGGCGGCAGTCAGCCGATCCGTCTTGCTCCCCTGCTGGTGCTGCTGGTCTCGTTATCGATGAGCATCGCCCTGGGCGGCCCTGGCGCCATCGCCTTTCCGATCGCAGCCTTGCTCTGGTGCGCCCTGACCTATTCGCCGTTTCTGGTCTCCCTGCTGACGCTGATGACCGGCAGCGCGCTGATCGTCGCGGTGGCGCAGCACCTTGTGCATTTCGCCATTCCCCAGACGGAACCTGGGGTCTCGGCGCTGATGTCGGCGCGCCTGGGTATCGCCATGCTGGTGCTGGGGCCGCTCGTGGTGGCCTGTGTCAGCCAAGCCAACCGCGGCCTGATGAGCCGCCTGTCGCACCGGGCCGACAACGATCACCTGACCCAGGTCCTGAGCCGCAGCGCCTTCGCCCTGCGCGCAGGCGCATTGCTTGAGGCCCGCAAGGGGCACCCCCACCCGCTGCCACTGGCAGTGCTGATGCTCGATATCGACCATTTCAAGGCAATCAACGACCGTCATGGCCACGCTGTGGGAGATCAGGTGCTCAGGCAATTTGCCCAGACGGTGGGTGAGCAGCTACAGGGCGGTGAGCTGTTCGCCCGCTTTGGCGGCGAAGAGTTTGTCGTGCTGCTGCCAGGTCAGTCTCCCGAGCAGGCCACGTTTACCGCCGAGCGGCTGCGCCGCGCCGTGGCGGAGATGAGCGTGGTGCATTTCAACCAGACCGTGCGGATCACCGTGAGCATCGGCCTGGGCGGATGCGACGCCGATTGCCCTGTCGCCTCGCTCGACGGCCTGCTTGCGCAGGCTGACAAGGCGCTGTACCGGGCCAAGGCCCACGGCCGCAACCGGGTTGCACTGTCTGAGCTGCAGCGCCAGCCCGGCTAAAGCCGGGGACGTCAGGCGAGGCGCAACCTGGGCAAGGGTTGTACAATTTCTACACAATTTAACAAAGCCCGCCCCTCATCTGGCTTGCAGCGGTTTATCCACAGACCTACCCACGTTTTTTGTGGACAGTTTTTCCGTTGCAATACAGCCACATCAGGACAGCCGCAGCAACGCCGCGTTGGCCTGACGGACCAGCTCGATCCACTCCCTGGCATTGATCACACCCGAACGTTCAAGAGCACCAGCGCTGCGTAGCGCCTCGTCATAATCCTCTTCTTGCAGAACACCTTCGCTCAGAAAACGGCTACGCCACTCCAGCATCGCTGAAGCGCCCTTCTTGCATTCCATGTATGGCTCAACTCCACGGCAAATGGCCAGCACCCAGTGCGGCCGGGGGGTAAAGGCGGCGGAGAGTACACGAGTGAATCGATTTTGCAGGGACCGTTTGTCCATGAATATCGCAGGGGGATCGCGAGAGCCGATCCAGAGGGGTCCAGGCCCGGACCGAACGTCGCGGACCTGACGGGAGGCACAGCCTTCAGCTTGGCGGGATGGTGCCGAGCAGGCCGATCAGCAGCGTCAGCACCAGAAAACCACCCAGGAAAGCAGCAAGCTTGATCATGATGACCTCGTTCAACATTGGCGACACGGCAGGCATTGCAGACCCAGCGCACGCCGCTGAACGGCTGGGCTCAGGGGTATTGTCGAGCGGCGGCTGATATGGAAACAGATTCAGATCGGCGCAAATAAAGCGCATCAGACTGGTGGCCGATCAGAGCTCCATGACCATTTCATCCCACGCCATGCCGCCATGATCCGAGGTCGAGGGGCGGACATAGCGGTAACCCATGCGCTCGTACAAGCCTACATGCCGCTGCTTGCACATCAGGTGAATGCTGCGCTTGCCTGCCTGGCGCATGTGCGCGACGAAACGCTCCATCATCAGCACGGCAAAACCGCGGCCCTGCTGCGGCGGATCGATCACCACCGACATGATGACCACGTCCGGGGCGAGCGGGTCGTGGCCGACGAGCTCCTTGAAGGCCTCATCCGACATCACCACCTCATGGGCGCAGCCGCTGTTGATGAATCCGATCACCTCCCCTTCAAGCTCCATGATCAGGAAGCCTTCAGGGTATTGGGCGATGCGCGTGATGATTTTCTCAAGTGTCGCGGCTTCGTCACCTTCGTAGGCGGTGATTTCGATCTGGAAACAGCGGTTGGCGTCCTGGGCGGTGGCCTTGCGAAAAACGGGGGCAGTCATGACGGTTATCCGGGCGCTGGACGCCCATGGGCGTCCTTGAGTGAAGTGGCAGGCTACATGCTAAAAGAACTCGCACGCCCAGGTCGCCCTTTTCTGCCGCCGTCAGACCGAACGGGTAATGCCGCCGTCCACTCGCAGGTTCTGGCCGGTGATGTAACCTGCCCCATCGGAAGCCAGAAAACTGATGGTGGCGGCGATTTCCTCAACGCGGCCGTAGCGCTCCATGGGGATACGTCCGCGAAATTCCTCTTTTTCCGGCAGGCTGTCGATGAAACCCGGCAGGACGTTGTTCATGCGGATGTTCTCGGCCGCGTACTTGTCGGCAAACAGCTTGGTGAATGCCGCCAGCCCCGAGCGGAACACGCCAGAGGTCGGGAAGACCGGGTCTGGCTCGAACGCTGCGAACGTAGAAATATTGATGATCGAGCCCGACTTCTGCTGCTGCATGATCGGCGTCACCAGGCGCGTGGGGCGCACCACGTTCATGAAATACACATCCATGCCGCGATGCCAGTCCTCGTCCGTCAGCTCCAGGATCGGCGCGCGGGGGCCGTGGCCTGCGCTGTTGACCAGCACATCGATCCGCCCCCACTGCGCGACCACCTGGTCGACCAGACGCTTGAGGTCGTCATTGGACTGGTTCGAGCCTGTGACGCCAATGCCGCCCAGCTCCTGGGCCAGTGCTTCGCCCTTGCCGGATGACGACAGAATCGCCACCCTGAACCCATCGGCCGCCAGCCGGCGGGCTGCCTCGGCGCCCATGCCACTGCCACCGGCGGTGACGATCGCAACGTTTTGATGTGTCATGTTTTGCTCCTGCGCGGGTTGAACAGCAAGGGGTCATGAAGCCAGAATCCGGCAGGTGGCACCAATCACGAATATTCAGGCGAGCCTGCAGGAAAGCTATCCGATGAGCGTCAAGCGCCGCACTGCCCCCGCAATCGTCAATCACCTGGTCGCCTTCGAGGCGGCCGCCCGCCTGGGCAGTTTTCGTGCCGCGGCAGAAGAGCTGTTCGTGACCCCCGGTGCGGTTGCCCAGCAGGTGCGCAACCTGGAGGAAAAGCTTGGCATGGCGCTGTTCGAGCGCCTGCCTCGCGGGCTCAAGACCACTGACAACGGCAACGACTATGTGCAGCGGGTCCGGCTGGCGCTGGATGTCATCGAAGATGCGACCGTGGAACTGCTCGAACGCGGCGACCCGGCCGACAGCGAGCATGTACTGATCAGCACCACGCCCGCCTTCGCCAGCCGCTGGCTGATCCCCCGGCTCGGCCACCTGGCGGCGGCGCATCCCGGGTTATCGCTGATGATCGACGCCTCCGACAGCACCCGTCCGCTGAACGGCAAGGGCAGTGTCGACCTGGCGGTGCGCTGGGGCACCCCACCCTTCGCCGAGGGACATGCGCGGCCCTTTCTGCCGGGCCAGGCTGTACCCGTCTGCTCGCCTCAGTTTCGCCAAGGCAAGCACTGGCAACGGCCGACCGACCTTAGCGATGCCGCGCTGATCTCCGACAGCCACAACAACTGGAAACGCTGGTTCGACCACTACGGCGCACCTGGCACTCGATTCAACGGGCCCAGCTTCTCGCAGACCATCCTGGCCATCGAGGCGGCAGAGCGTGGGATGGGTGTGGCTCTGGTGCCGCGCCTGCTGGTCAGTAACGCGCTGGAGTCCGGCAGCCTGGTGCTGGCGCTGGACGAAGATTTCCATTTGCAGGGAGACGCTGCATTTTTCCTGGTCACGCGTGAGAAACGCCCCACGCGCAACGCAGTCTCGAGGGTAGTGTACTGGCTGTATGAAGAAACCAGGACCTGAGGACCGAGGCTATTGCGGCAGCTTCCCGCCGTCCTCGGTCGTGCCTTCGCTCTTCGCGGTGCGCTGCGCCGTGGTCTTCTGATCATCGGGCGCCTTCGGGTCGGGCCTCAGCGCATCGTTGTCGCGCTCGACCTCGCCCGGTTTGCGCTGGGAAGGCGTGCTGCCGGTATCCTTGTTCATGATTGATCTCCGCAACTGGCTGTAGTGCTTCGATCAGGGGCCGGACCTGGAGGTTCAATCGCCGGCCCGCTTCACACGCTCGCCTAGCTCGTGCACCTGAGCTGCGCAGCCATCGCAGGCGCACGCCGTGGCACATGCGGCACACGCTCGCTGGCGATTTTTCTTGCCCGCCCTACGCCCCACGCCAGCGCGCGGGTCATGGACTCCCCTGGACGGGTATCATGGGCCTCCTCGTGCAAGGCCATGCCGGACGCGGCATAGACCCCGATGAACATCTGCGTGGCGCCGGTGCGCGACAGCCGCACCTGCACATCGATGTGGGTGCCATCGTCGAAGGTTTCATCGTGCGTACGATGGTGAAGCGTTGGATCTGCCCATGACCAGAAACGGTCCCCGCGAATTCTCATTCAGACCCTCCTACGACCTTTGTCTTATTGATAGTGTCCGCACACCAACAGTAGCGGAACTACGCGGCTTGGCAACGGTCCGGGGCAGTATTTGCGGGGGTATCGGATGATCGGCAAGGATACTTGGACACAAGCTTTTTGCTTGCACAGCTTTTTTGAACGGGCGCGGGGATGCGGTCCCAGGGCGTGGTGATGGTGGATCCGTGCAACGTCATCGCCCGCCCTCACAGATGAAATCCATTTCCCCAGACCGCTTCAGAAATCGAGGTTATCGAGCTCCAGATCGATGGCTCTTTCCGCGGCCAGGGCCTTCTGCGTCGCGAATCCATAGTT
>NZ_DATELE010000097.1:0-9723 GCF_035277045.1 Pseudomonas sp.
GGCACCTTGCTGTTCGCCAGCAAGCGGCGAGTGAAATCGGCGCAAGAGTTCGGGCGGGGGACAGCGGTTGCCTACCGGCTGATCGATGGACTCAACATTGCCTCGGTGACCGGCATCTGCCTGGCGAGCGTGGGATACCTGTACGCCAACCGGCTGCTGCCTCTGACATTGCCTGAGCGTGCCGACTGGGAGATCCGCTTCTTTCTGCTGGCCTGGCTTGGCTCGCTGCTGCATGCGCTGGCGCGTGGACAGCGGCGCGCCTGGATCGAGCAGCTCTGGTGCGCGGCCGTGCTTTGCGCCTGTGTTCCTGTGCTCAATGGCCTGACCACGGGGCAAGGCCTGTTCGTCTATCTGAGGGCGGGCGACTGGGAGCGGGGTGGCGTGGAGGGGGTGATCCTGGTGTTCGCCTGCCTGTTTGCCCATGCCGCCCGACGGCTACGGCAGGTGCCGCCCACGGCACGTGCGCCTCGCCAAAGCCAGGTTGCGGGCGGCTCACGCTGGCAGGTTGCTGGCCGCGTGATGCTCGCGGTGGGGGGTGGGTATCTGCTGACAGGGCTGGCGATGGCGTTGCTGGCTCAAGGAATGGTGCTGCTGGCTGGGCTGGACGCCGCGATGGCCGTGCTGGTGGCGACGTTGCTCGGTTTTGCCTTCTGCAGCGGCGTGGTGGTGTGGGTGTTCGCGGTGCGCGATGGCGTGGTGGCGTTCAAGCGGTTGATGTGGGTGATGGTGTGTCTGGGGGTAGTTGTCGCAGTATTGGCTGGGCAGCTGGGCCCGATGGTGGCCAATGCCTGAAAAACCGCGCTGAATGGACGTTGCGTTTCAGCGGCCGCGCCTGCTGAAGATCCCGCCTCATTCGACTTCAGGGTGGGATAGTTGCTGGAAGGGGAAACTGGCTGTATTCCGTGATCCCTGCCACTACCGCACAACACGGTAACTCTGCGCCCCGGCGAGGGCTTCGCCCTCGATCGCGGCACAAGGCGCGCTCCCACAGGGCCCGGCTTTGCCGGGCCGGGGCGGGTAGTACCTCGGTAGAAGACAGTTGCTCCCACAGGGCCCGGCTGTGCCGGGCCAGGGGCAGAGAGCACCTCGGTGGAAGACAGTTGCTCCTACAAGGCCTGGCGATGCCAGACCGGGGCTGGGTGCACCTTCGCTCATTGCATCCAGGGCGGCGGCGGTTCTTCACCTTTCACCGGTCCACGCTCGGCATCTTCGCGGGCGGCGCGGCGGCGGGCGTCGTCGAGGCGCGCGGCGTCGATCTCGCGCAGCACACCACCGACATCGGCTTCTTCGTCGTCATCGGCGAACTCACCTGTCAGTGGACTATCGGCGCGCAACTCGCCCGCTTCGTACAGCGACCACATCTCCCGGGCGTAGCGGGTACCCTTGAGCTCGGGGGCGACGCGGCCAAAGTAACCGCTCATGTTGCCCACGTCGCGCTCCAGCATGCTGAACGCATGGTTGTTGCCAGCGGCATCCACTGCCTGGGGCAGGTCGATGATCACCGGACCTTCAGGGCCGAGCAGCACGTTGAACTCGGACAGGTCACCATGCACCAGCCCGGCGCACAGCATCAGGACGATCTGGCGAATGACGAACGCGTGGTACTCCAGCGCCTGGTCAGGCTCGAGGTGCACATCGTTCAGCCGCGGCGCGGCATCACCGTCGGCATCCACCACCAGTTCCATCAGCAGCACGCCATCCTGGAAATCGTAGGGCTTGGGCACCCGCACGCCAGCGCCAGCCAGGCGGAACAGCGCGGCCACCTCGGCGTTCTGCCAGGCGTCCTCGGCCTCCTTGCGGCCGTACTTGGACCCTTTGGCCATCGCGCGGGCCTGGCGGCTGTTGCGCACCTTGCGGCCTTCCTGGTACTCGGCGGCCTGGCGGAAACTGCGTTTGTTGGCCTCTTTGTAGACCTTGGCGCAACGCACCTCGGCCCCGCAGCGCACCACGTAGACAGCCGCTTCCTTGCCACTCATCAAGGGCCGGAGCACTTCGTCGACCAGCCCATCTTCAATCAGCGGTTCAATCCGTTTTGGAGTCTTCATCGTTTCTTTGCTTTGGGTCCTGTCTTGCCAACACACGGGTTGCACGGGGCCGGCCATCGTCTCACAGACTGATGCGACTTGCTTGGCCACGATGCAACAAACCCCTTGAACTTTCCCACCAACGGTCGCCTCGAAATATCTAGACACAATCCCCAGGCCCAGCCAAGCGAGTCCTCCATGCAGCTCCTCCACCCGAAGGCGCGGTTCAAGCCTTATCATTCGGCCAGCGGAGGATGGGGGTCGGCGCACTCGGTCATGACCATCCTCTGGCGCGAACAGGCGTTGGCCAGGGCGCCCAAGGCCCTGCTCCACCAGAACAAGCCTGACGGCTTTGCCTGCGTGAGTTGCGCATGGGCAAAGCCTGGCCATCCTCACGCGCTAGAGTTCTGCGAAAACGGCGCCAAGGCCACGGCCTGGGAACTGACCAGCCTGCGCACCGAGCCGGCGTTCTTCACCCGTCATACCCTGGCGGAACTGCGCACCTGGAGCGACTACGACCTGGAGCAGCATGGCCGCCTCACCCACCCGCTGCGCTACGATCCGCTGACCGACCGCTACCAGGCCACCGACTGGGGCGACGCCTACCGTGAGATCGGCCGCGAGCTGCGTGCCTTGCAGCCCGACGAGGTGGTGTTCTACGCCTCCGGCCGGGCCTCGCTGGAGGCCTCGTTCATGTACCAGCTGTTTGCGCGAGCCTATGGCACCAACAACCTGCCGGACAGCTCCAACATGTGCCACGAGAGCACCTCGGTCGGGCTGCAGGAAAGCATCGGCGTGCCGGTCGGAACGGTCACGCTGGCCGACTTCGAACACACTGACTGCATCTTCTTCTTCGGCCAGAACGTGGGCAGCAACAGCCCGCGAATGCTTCACCCGCTGCAAGAGGCCCGCAAGCGCCGGGTGCCGGTCATCACCTTCAACCCCTTGCGCGAACGCGGCCTGGAGCGCTTCGTCAATCCGCAGTCGCCGCGCGAAATGCTCGGGCCGTCCTCGACGGTGATCAGTACCCAGTATCACCAGGTCGCCATCGGCGGCGACCTCGCGGCGGTCATGGGCATGGTCAAGTCGCTGCTGGCCATGGACCGCCAGGCCATCGCCGACGGCCAGCCAGCGGTGCTCGACCACGCCTTCATCGCCGCGCACACGCACGGCTTCGAGCGCTTCGTCAGCGAGGTCGAGGTGTACCCGTGGGAAACCCTGGAACGCCGTTCGGGCCTCGGGCGCGGGGCAATGGAAGCGGCCGCCACGGTGTATGCGCGCAGCGACAAGGTGATGGTGATCTACGGCATGGGCATGACCCAGCACCGCCATGGCGTCGAGAACGTGCAGATGTTGGTCAACCTCCTGCTGCTGCGCGGCAACATTGGCAAGCCAGGCGCGGGCATCTGCCCGGTTCGCGGGCATTCCAACGTGCAGGGCCAGCGCACCGTGGGCATCACCGAGGATCCGGCCAAGGTGCCTGGCGACAAGATCGAGGCGCTGTTCGGCTTCAAGGTGCCGGCGAAGAAGGGCCTGGCGACGGTGGATACCTGCGAGGGCATCCTCGATGGCAGCGTGAAGGCCTTTATCGGGCTGGGGGGCAACTTCCTGCGCGCGGTGCCAGACACCCATCGCATGGAACCCGCCTGGTCGGGCCTGGCGCTGAACGTGCAGGTCGCCACCAAGCTGAACCGCACCCACCTGTTTCCCGGCCGCGCGGGCTGGCTGCTGCCTTGTCTGGGCCGCATCGAGATCGACCGCCAGGACGGCCGCGAGCAAACCTACAGCACCGAGGACAGCACCGGCTGCATCCGCGCCTGGAAGGGCACCAGCGAGCCCGCCGCCGAGCAGCTGCGCTCGGAAGTGGCGATCATCGCCGGGCTGGCCGAGGCCACGCTTGAGGGACCGTGCCAGATTCCCTGGGATGCCTGGCGACATGACTACGCGTTGATCCGCACCGCGATCGGCCAGGTCTACCCCGACATCTTCCATGACATGGAAACGCGGATGTGGGAGCCCGGCGGCTTCCACCGCCCGTTAGGCGCCGCCCAGCGCGAGTTCAAGACCGAGTCGGGCAAGGCGCAGTTCAGCGCGCCCCGCAAGCTCGACGAGGACGACGATGTGGCGCTGAACCCTGCCCGGCGCGACGTGCTGCAACTGATGACGCTGCGCAGCAACGACCAGTTCAACACCACCGTGTACGGCTACGATGACCGCTTTCGCGGCGTGCACGGCACCCGCAGCGTGGTCTTTCTCAACCGCAGCGACGTGGTTCGCCTGGGCTTCGCGCCGGGTGACTGGGTCGAGCTGCGCACGGCGATCGAACCGCAGGTGCGCCGCCAGGTGGGCCCGCTGCAGATCATCGCCTACGATATTCCCGAAGGCTGCGCGGCGGCGTACTACCCCGAGTGCAACCCGCTGGTGCCGCTGTGGCACCACGCCGAACGCAGCAAGGTGCCGGCCGCCAAGTCCATCCCCGTGACCCTGCACCGCTCGATCCCCTCGGCGCTCGACCTCGAGCATGCCGTCCCGGCGGACGACCAGCTTGGGTGAGTATGGCGATGCCGCCGCGGCGTTGCTGGCCGCTCGTGCGCAATTTGCCATCACCATCAGTTTCCACATCGTGCTGGCGGCCTTCACCATCGGCCTGGCGCAGGGCCTGATGGTGCTCGAGGCGCTGTGGCTGTGGCGCCGGCGTGAGGTCTACATGGACGTCTATCGTTTCTGGCTCAAGGTGTTCGCCCTGACGGTGGCGGTGGGCACTGCCTCGGGCCTGGTGATGGAGTACCAGTTCGGCCTCAACTGGTCGCGGCTGTCGTCCCAGGCCGGTGCGATCATCGGCCCCTTGATGTTCTACGAGGTGATGGTGGCGTTTTTCCTGGAGGCGGGATTTCTCGGCATCATGCTGTTCGGCCTGAAGAAGGTCGGGCCGCGCCTGCATTTCCTGGCCACCTGCGCGGTCGCCATCGGGGCGTTGATCAGTGCCTTCTGGATACTCTCGGCCAACTCCTGGATGCACACGCCTGCCGGCTACTCGATCGGCGCGGACGGCCGCTTCATCGCCGAGGACTGGTGGGCGATCATCTTCAATCCGTCGTTTCCCTATCGCCTGGCGCACATGGTGGTGGCGGCGTTGATGGGCAGCGCGACGATGGTCGCCGGTACCGGCGCCTGGCAACTGCTGCGCGAGCCGGGCAACCCGCGGGCGCGCCTGCAGTACTCGATGGCCCTGTGGACGCTCGCCGTGCTGGCGCCGCTGCAGGTGGTCATCGGCGACCTGCACGGGCAGCACACGCTCAAGGTGCAGCCGATCAAGGTCGCCGCCATCGAAGGTTCCTGGCATCGCCCGCCCGAGGGCGCGGGCGAGCCGCTGAGGCTGTTCGCCGTGCCGGACATGGCCGGGCAACGCAACCATTTCGAGGTGGCCATCCCGCGTATCGGCTCGCTGTACCTGACCCACGACCTCAGCGGCACCATCGGCGCGCTGGACGAGTTCGCCGCGCAGGACCTGCCGCCGGTGCCGATCGTGTTCTTCGCCTTTCGCATCATGGTCGGCCTTGGCCTGTTGATGCTGGCCCAAGGAATCGCCAGCCTGGTGCTGCGCTGGCGGGGCCGGCTGGACCAGGCGCGCTGGCTGCAACGCGTGAGTGTCGCATTGGCCCCTGCCGGTTTCCTGGCCATGCTCAGCGGCTGGGTGGTCACCGAGGTCGGCCGCCAGCCCTTCACCATCCATGGCCTGCTGCGCACCGCCGACAGCGTCTCGCCGGTGTCGGCGCACAGCGTGGTGTGGGCAACGGTGGCCATTCTCGCGTTCTACACGCTGGTGTTCGGCGTCGGGCTGTGGGTACTGCTGCGCCTGTTGCGCCAGCCGCCCCGGACGGGCGAGCCGGGCCCGCAGCCACGCCTCGGCGAGGGCAACTGAGCATGTTCGGCATCGACTGGCTCACCTTGCTCAGCGCGGGCGCCCTGGCGTTTTCGGTACTGATCTATGTGCTGCTCGACGGCACCGACCTTGGCGTGGGCATGCTCATGGGCGCCAACCGGCGCGCCCAGGACCGGGAGGTGATGGTGCTGTCGATCCTGCCGGTCTGGGATGCCAACGAAACCTGGCTGGTGCTGGGGGGAGGCGGACTGCTGGCGCTGTTCCCGCTGGCCTATGCGGTGCTCCTGCCAGCGTTGTACCTGCCGTTTCTGCTGATGTTCATGGCGCTGATCCTGCGCGCGGTCGCGCTCGAGTTTCGAGAACATGTGGCGCGCAAGGACCTGGCCGATGGGGTGCTGCTGGCCGGCTCGCTGCTGACCACGTTCTGCCAGGGGCTGGCACTCGGCACGCTGGTGCAGGGCGTGCCGCACGCCGGGGGCCAGTACAGCGGCAGCGGCTGGGAGTGGCTGGCGCCGTTCCCGCTGTTCTGCGGCCTGGCGCTGGCCGCCGGCTACCTGTGGCTAGGTGCGTGCTGGCTGTACTGGCGAACCGAAGGCGAACTGCACCGCCGCTCGGCGCGTCAGGCAAAAGGGCTGGCGGTGGTGGCGATGACGCTGCTGGCGGGTGTGCTGGGCTGGAGCCTGACACTTGACGAGCGCTACGTGCAGCACCTGTCGCATCCGTGGATAGCGGGGCCTGCCGCGGTCGCGGTGCTGGCCTTGCTGACGGGATTCTGGCTGGCCTTTCGCAGCGCGCGGCACTGCCTGCCGCTGTTCGCGGCACTGGGCGTTGTCGTGGTGGCATTCAAGGTGATGCTGGTGGAGATCTTCCCGCTGATCGTTCCGCCGGCACTGACGTTGGCCGAGGCCGCTTCGCCCGCGTCGACGCAGGTCTTCATGCTGGTGGGATTTGCCGTCGTCGTCCCGGTGACGCTGGCCTACAACACTTTCGGATTTCGGGTATTCGCCGGGAAGATACGGCCCGCCAAGCAAGGGTAAGCCATGGGGCGTGACCGCCCCATGGCGTGCAGGGCTAAGGGTTGCGCGTCACACGCCAGACAGTGTTGGCAAGATCATCGGCGATGATCAGCGCACCTTTGGGATCCACGGTCACACCCACTGGCCGTCCACGCGTCTTGCCGTCTTCCCCTCGGAAGCCCGTGGCGAAGTCGACCGGCTCACCCGCGGGGCGACCGTTGCTGAACGGCACGAAGATCACCTTGTAGCCCACCGGATTGTCCCGGTTCCAGCTGCCGTGCTCGCCCACGAACGCCCCTTGGGCGAACTGCTCGCCCATCGCCGGAATCGAGAAGTCGACCCCCAGCGCGGCGACGTGCGACCCCAGGCTGTAGTCCGGCTTGATCGCGGCGGCGACCTTTTCAGGGTCCTGCGGCTGCGCCCGCGGGTCGACGTTCTGGCCCCAGTAGCTGTAGGGCCAGCCGTAGAACTCGCCTTCGCGCACCGAGGTGAGGTAGTCCGGCACCAGGTCCGGCCCAAGTTCGTCGCGTTCATTGACCACTGCCCACAGCTGGCCGGAGTCTGGCTGGATGGTCAGCGCCGTCGGGTTGCGCAGGCCCGTGGCGTAGGGCTTGTAGGCCCCTGTCTCGGCGTCGATCTGCCAGACCAGCGCGCGGTCGATCTCGACCTCCATGCCGCGCTCGGTGATGTTGCTGTTCGAGCCGATCCCAACGTACAGGAAGCGGCCATCGGGGCTGACGGTCAGCGACTTGGTCCAGTGGTGGTTGATCTCCGAGGGCAGGTCGGTGACCGTGGTCGGCGGGCCGCCCGCCTTGGTCTGGCCATCCTGGTAGTCAAAGCTGACCAGCGCGTCCTGGTTGGCCACGTAGACCTTGCCATTGGCAAACGCCAGGCCGTACGGCGCGTTGAGGTTCTCGGCGAAGACTTCCTTCACCTCGTAGGTGCCGTCGCCATCGGCATCGCGCAGCAGGGTCAGGCGGTTGCCACCTTTGACCTTGGTGTTGCCCTGGGCCTTGATGTAGCCGGCGATCACGTCCTTGGGCTTGAGCTTCGCGGCATTGCCGCCACGGCCTTCGGCCACCAGGATGTCGCCGTTGGGCAGCACCAGGGTCTGACGCGGGATCTTCAGGTCGGTCGCGATGGCGGTGACGCTGTAACCGTCGGGCACCGTGGGCTTCTGGTCGCCCCACTGGGCGGGTTCGGCGATTTTCATGCTGGGTAGCAGGCTACGTTGCGGTTCGGGCAGCTTCGGGTCCGGGCCACGTGCCTGAGTGGTGTCGGCTTCGCCGCCGCATCCGCTTAGCAGCAACGCGATGCTCAGGGCTGACAGTGCGCTTGAATGTCTCATGGTTCATCTCCCGAGCGCAGGTTGGTGAGCCCGGTCCAGGCGGTCACCAGGCTCAGCACGGTCACGATCACCGACAGCACCAGGCCCGAGGGCATGGCCGCCCAGGCGTCCTTGGCGTGCTCGAAGGCGTTGACCAGGCCAAGCACCCACGTCACCAGCAACAGCAGGAAGTAGAGCACCGGCCGTCCCGCCTTGCGGTGCGCGCGCAGCAGGTTCACCAGCGCGAACAGCAGCGCTAGCCCGCAGAACACCAGGCCGCCGGCGATCAGCCAGGAGGCGAAGTTGCTCCACTGGATCTGGTAGGTCTTGAAGTAGGCGACGTCGCTGAGCAACGCGCCGAGAAACAGCGGTACGGTCCCGCCAAGCAGGATCGCGTGAAGCGGTCCTGGCCTGCAGCGGAGAAGAGGGGGGGCGGTAACGGACACGGCGGCTCCTTATCGTCAGAGGCTCTAGGGTCGAGGCTCGCGCGGACTGCGCATAGGAAAGGATTGCGTCGTTCGGGGTTTAGTTCATCGGGATTGCCTACCACGGTGCCGTGATTGGTGGCTCACTTTGTGGCAGGACCACTGAGTGTGGCAGAACCACTGAGGGTGGCAGGGCTACTGAGTGTGGCAGGACCACAGAGTGTGGCAGGGCTACAGTGTGGGAGCGGCCTTGTGCCGCGATCGGGCGCGAAGCGGCCGTAAAACCTGCCCTCGCGGTGAGTCAGACACGACCCGGTCGCAGGTTCTACGGCCGCTTCGCGCCCGATCGCGGCACAAGGCCGCTCCCACAGGATGGACCCTGGCCCTGCATTTCCCGTCAGGTCGAGACGCGGCTCAGCGCGGCCTGCAGCAACGGCGCTGTCTCCTCATCGGTCATCGCCGGATACACCTTCATGTCCATGAGATCGCTCCATTCCAGCACCCACTTGAGCACCAGCGACAAGTCATCGGTCTCGGCCACCGCCACGCCGAAGTGATGTCCGATGGCATGCCAGCGGCCGTGGACTTTCAGGCCTGGGGGAGGGGTGCCCTTGGTCTGGACGAAACGGGCCATGGCGGCATTGCGGTTTTCGCAGGAAATGTTCCATTGGATGATGTAGAGCATCTGACACCTCCCATCAGCATGAGCGCCTGTTCGGCACGGCTGTCCGCGGGGCGCCAGGCCACGGATCGAGCCCTCCACTCCATAGGCATAGCAGCGTTTGGAATTCGCTCGCGGTTTCTCGATCAAAGGCCACACGCACCGGCATCGCGCGCTCGGCGCGGCTAGTCTGCACCTACCGGACACAAGGGATACCCGCTGATGCTGGCCGTCGAACACCTGCGCAAGTCGTTCTCCACCGCCCAGGGCCCGCTGCCCGTGCTGCAAGGCGTCGACCTCAGCCTGGCGCGGGGCAGCAGCCTGGCGTTGATGGGTGAGTCGGGCAGCGGCAAGAGCACGCTGCTGCACCTGGTGGCGGGGCTCGAC
>NZ_DATELE010000098.1:0-4255 GCF_035277045.1 Pseudomonas sp.
TTGATCGCCCCGTGCGCCAGGACGTGATCCGCCGCGTCCGGGCCGTCAGTCTGAGAGATTCTTTGCTCGATCGCCTCCACTGCCAAAAGCTTCTCTCTTGCTGCTGCCAGGCCATAACTGCCCGATTCCGAAATCTTTGCCCACCAATGGTCGACTAACAGACTCTTCATAACAGCACCTCGCTCCGGCCCAATTGCCGGTTATTGGGTAATAGCTCATGGCGGACCGGATTGCCACCATGCGCGGCGGGGGCTTGGGTCAGCAACACGCCTGGTAGAGCGCCATGCCACCTGACATGACTGCTCCGATCAGGATCAACATGGAGATGCCCCGACCGATATAGATATGGCTGTACGGATACACCTGGCTTCGCTGTTCGCGGGAGAGGGACTTCAGGTAGCGATGACGCAAGATGAAATAAATGAGGCTGATGAGCGGATAGATGAAAAGGGTCAGCCCGAGCATTTGCCAGCCCCACAGGCTACCTAGTAGCAACGGGGTAAGCAGATAGGCGCTGTTTACCCAGAAGTCCATGTCCTTCAGGACTTCACGGACTTCATGCCCTGGGTCCTTGGCTTTCTTCCGTGACTTTATTGCTGGCTTCCTTGTCATGCGTGCACCCGATTCTTTCCCCATTCTACATCGCCGGTTGTAGATGCGGACCACATGAGCTGCCCCGAGGTATACCCGACAACACCGGCTTCCAACGCCTTCGAGCGAATTGTTTCTCGACGATCTGGTCATCAATTCTCTAAGATCGCACCTTTATCGTTTCAGCGTATGTCGAAGGAACTTGATGTCTATCCACGAAGCTCCACCGCTAGCCCATCCGAAGACCACCGTCGTCAAGATGGAAGCCGCCATGGCCTTGGGAAGCTTTGCCATCGGCACGGGCGAATTCGCCATCATGGGGCTGATGCCTGACATCGCCAGCAACCTGCAGCTGTCCGAACCCCAGGTTGGCCACGCCATCAGTGCCTATGCCCTGGGTGTCATGGTCGGGGCGCCGACCTTGGCCATCCTGGGCGCGAAGCTGCTGCGCAAGCACATGCTGCTTCTGCTGATGGCGCTGTATGCCCTTGGCAACCTGGCAACCGCCTTCGCGCCCTCGTACTCCGGGCTGATCGCGTTTCGCTTCATCAGTGGCCTTCCCCATGGCGCGTATTTCGGCATTGCCGCGGTGGTGGCCTCGAGCATGGTCCCGACCAACCAGCGCGCGGGCGCCGTGGCAAGGGTGATGATGGGCCTTACCCTGGCCATGCTGCTGGGCAATCCGGTGGCGACGTTCCTGGGCCAGTTCTTCGGCTGGCGCTCCGCCTTTGTCCTGGTGGGCGTGATCGCCCTGTGCACCATCGGCCTTGTCTGGCGCTACGTGCCCCAACGCCATGACGAAGCACGCAGCGATCCGCGCAAGGAACTGCAGGCGTTTCGTCTGCCGCAGGTGTGGATGGCGCTCGCCATCGCCTCCATCGGCTTCGCCGGCATGTTCTGCGTGTTCAGCTACCTGGCTCCGACCATCCTCGAGGTCACCAAGGCGTCACCGCAGTGGATTCCCGTGGGCCTGGCGGCGTTCGGAGCAGGCGGCATCATCGGCAACATCGCCGGCGGCAAGCTGTTCGATCGCCTGCAGTTCCGCGCGGTGGGACTGGTGCTGGTGTGGTCGATTGCCGTGCTGGCGCTCTTCCCCTACGCGGCCAGCTCACAGTGGGGCATTCTCTTGAGCATCGGCCTGGTCGGCACCATGATCGCCCTGGCCGCGCCCTTGCAGATTCGCCTGATGGACATCGCCCACGAGGCGCCAAGCCTGGCTGCGGCGTCCAACCATGCGGCGTTCAACCTGGCCAACGCGCTCGGCCCGTGGTTTGGCGGCATGGCGATCGCCGCAGGGTACGGATGGACGAGCACTGGGTATATCGGCGCGGCCACGGCCCTGGCCGGCCTGGGACTCTACCTGGTGGCAAGGCGGATGAAGGGCGGGCACTGAGACTTCTCCCGCTGTACGCCATGGGTGAATAGCGAAAGGCGAGCATTGCTCGCCTTTCGCACCTCTGCATTACGCCAGCTCGCTGGCCTTGATGTTGGCGATCGGGCCAAGAATAGCGGGGTCGAACTCGCGCAGCGCTTCACCCCGTGCAATACGGCCCGGCAGATCCGGATTCGCCAGCGCTCCCCGGCCGAAGGCGATCACATCGGCGCCTTTCGCCAAGAGCTCCACGGAGCGGTCGAGTTCATGCAGCGAACCATTTGTCAGGAGGGTCACGCTTGGCGCATAGCGCCTGGCCAATGTCGCCAGGCTGTCGGTACCCCCTTCGAATGCCGGCCTCCAGGCTTCATGTTCGGTGACGTGGATATAGTCGACACCGGCGTCAGCCATCGAGCAGAAAATAACCTCGGCCTCGTGCTCACTCGCCCATTTGTGCTGGAAATCATTGACCTTCCCCTGGGAGACTCGCACGCCGAGCGCAGCACCCGGCTTCATCGTCTTCCTGACGGCCGCCAACACCTCGAGGATCAGGCGGATACGGTTGTTGACGTCCCCGCCCCACTTGTCAGTACGCTGGTTGGCGTAGTCGGTCAGAAACTGGTCAAGCAGATAACCATTGGCAGCGTGGATTTCGACCCCATCGAATCCAGCGACCTCGGTAGCCCGCTGGGCAGCGTTCGCGAAGCCTTCGATGGCGTCGGCAATCTGCGCGTCCGTCGCCGCAGATGGCACCGGGTACTCGCCCTTGCCGTAGTAGAAGGACATCTGCTCCCCCTTCGGCTGCATCACGGATGGCGCGAGGGTCCCGGATACAAATCGATTGCCCTGGTTGAGCGCGCCGGCATGCATGAGCTGCGCGACGACCTTGGTGTCGTGAGCGTGCAGGCGCTTGACCAAGCCAGTCCACGCCTGTGCTTGCGCCAGGTCGCTGATGCCCGGCTGGAACAGGTAACCTTGTGAGTACTGCTGGTCGGTGTAAAGCCCTTCCGTGATCAGCAGGCCGAAACCACCCTTGGCGAACCGTTCGTAATACGTCGCCATCTGTTCGGTTGGTGTACCCGCTTCGGTGGCGCTGACGCGCGTCATCGGCGCGACGGCGAAGCGGTTTTTCAGGGTGACATTTCCCATACGAGACGGGGAAAACAGTACGTCTTTCTGGACGCTCATGTGCTGGCTCCTGGCCATGCGCTCCCACCAGGGCCGGAACGCTTGTTAACGATGGCTGTTAAGATAAGAGGCCCGCGCCCCCAGTAGAACCCCACGCACCCGATAAGGTGCTGTAACGAGGAGCGTTATAATCATGCAGCTTGAGGAAGTCGCCGTACTGGTTTCGATCATCGAAACAGGAAGCCTGTCGGGTGCTGCCCGGGCCCTTGGACTGACCCCGATGACGGTATCGAGGCGCCTGAGCACGCTGGAAAACGACCTGGGCGCAAGGCTGATTCACCGCACCACACGTTCCGTCTCGCTCACGCCGGAGGGCGAGGCGCTCATGCCCCATGCCTTGACCATGCTTGAAGCGGAAGAAGCCGCCCGCTATGCCCTGGCACCCGATGCCAGGTCAGCAAAAGGCCAGCTGCGTATCACCGCTCCGGCGGTGTTTGGCCAGAACATCATCATGCCGTTGATTCCCACGTTGATGGCCAACCATCCTTTGCTCAAGGTGGAGTGCCATTTCACGGACTCGCTGGTCGACCTTGCCGCCAATGGCATCGACCTCGCGATACGCATAGCGCCGCTCAAGGATTCCACCCTGATCGCCAGGCGGATTGCCCCGAACAACATGGTGATCTGCGCCGCGCCAGGCTATCTGGCAGGCTGCGAATCGCCGCGCACGATCGACGACCTCAAGCACCATGCCTGCCTGCTCCTTAAAAGCATGCCGGCATGGCAGTTCGATGCAGGTGGTTCCACGGCCTCCTTCAAACCGGACAGCCACTTCTGCGCTGGTGATCTCGCGACGCTCATTACCGCGTGCCTACAGGGCATGGGGCTGGCCTTGATTTCCTTCTGGGACGTCCAGCACCTCGTCGAACAGGGCAAGCTGGAGGTGGTGAGCCTCGACGCCTGTAACCCGGCGTCATCTTTCGTCTGGGCTATTACCTCGACACGAAACCATGTCCCGCTGCGCGTGCAGGTGTTTCTCGACAGGCTACAGGCGCAGCTGGCGAGCTTGCGTTCGTCTCCGGGCGAAGGGGCGAGCGACCGTGTTTCCCCTGCCGGCGCCTACCCATTCGCAGCGCAACCCTGAGGCCTACGACCGCCCCGCCC
>NZ_DATELE010000099.1:0-2815 GCF_035277045.1 Pseudomonas sp.
GGGAGGGCGCGCGATGGCAGCCTCTATGCCGAGTGGTAGCCGTGCCGAGGCGGGCTTCACCTACCTGGGCGTGCTGTTCCTGATCGCGGTCAGCAGCATGGCGCTGGCGGCGACCGGCACGCTCTGGAGCACCAGCGCCCAGCGCGAGCGCGAGCGCCAGCTGCTGTGGGTCGGCGGCCAGTACGCCCAGGCGCTGCGCAGCTTCTACCGCAGCTCGCCGGGCCTGGCGCAGTACCCGCGTGAGCTGATCGAGCTGGTCGAGGACAACCGCTTTCCCAACCCCCGCCAGCACCTGCGCCGGCTGTATCCCGACCCTGTGACCGGCAGCGACGACTGGGGCGTGTTGCGCGACCTGGATGGGCGCATCACCGGCGTCTACAGCCGCTCGCTCGAGGCGCCGCTCAAGCACAGCGGCTTCGATGCCCAGTGGTCCGGTTTCGAGGGGCTGCGGCAGTACAGCGACTGGCAGTTCGTGGCCGAGCAGGCGTTTGCCGAAAGCACCGCGGGCGGGCGCACCCACAACAGTCCGGGAGACGCGCCATGAAGCGCTGGCTGATGGCCCTCGGCCTGAGCCTGCTGCTGGCGGGCCCGCAGGCGCGGGCCGGTGCCGAGGACGAGATGATGGGGTTCATTGTCGACCAGACCATCTCGCACATCGGGCACGGGTTCTACAACAGCTTCACCGATCGCCTGCGGGCCACCAGCCGGCTGGATTTCAACCTGGTGGTGCGCGAGCGCCCGGATGCCCGCTGGGGCAGCCTGGTCACGGTGGAGTACGAAGGGGAGGTGTTGTACCGGCGCTTCCTGCCGCCCAACACCACGCAACTTGAAGAAGAGGCCGTCGCGGCCGCCGACCTGGTCAAGCAGGAGGTCATCCAGCGCAAGCTGCAACGCCTGCTGCAAGACACCACCGATCTGGAGAGGGACGAGCTATGAACATCCGCCTTTCACGCAGTCTCGCCGCCTGTGCCCTTGTCGGCGCCCTGGCAAGCCAGGCCCAGGCCACCGAGCTTGTGCATACCCCGATCAACCCGGCGTTTGGCGGCAACCCGCTCAACGGCACCTGGCTGCTCAACAACGCGCAGGCGCAGAACGACTACGACGATCCCGACATCAAGAGCCGGGCCTCGGCCTTCGCCGGTACCTCGGCGTTGGAGCGCTTCAGCAACCAGCTTGAGTCGCGGCTGCTTTCGCAGCTGCTGGACAACCTCAGCAACGGCAATACCGGCAGCCTGTCGACAGACTCGTTCATCGTCAACATCCTGGACGATTCAGGCGCGCTCAGCATCGAGGTCACCGACCGGGCCACCGGGGAGATTTCCATCATCGAGGTCAGCGGCCTGAACCCCTGAGAGGGACGGGACCATGGGGAGAAACATATGAAACGCCTGCTCAGCGCACTGCTGATCCTCGCCGCCTTGCAAGGATGCAGCACCCGTGACCCGATGTCCGCCGAGGTCGACAGCAAGACGCCGACCCTGACGCCCCGGGCCTCGACCTATTACGATCTGCTCAACATGCCCAGGCCCAAGGGAAGGCTGATGGCGGTGGTGTATGGTTTCCGCGACCAGACCGGGCAGTACAAACCGACCCCGGCCAGCTCGTTTTCCACCAGCGTGACCCAGGGGGCGGCGAGCATGCTGATGGATGCGCTGAACGCCAGCGGCTGGTTCGTGGTGCTCGAGCGTGAAGGCCTGCAGAACCTGCTGACCGAGCGCAAGATCATCCGCGCCTCGCAGAAAAAGCCCGATACCCCGGCCAACATCCAGGCCGAGCTGCCCCCGTTGCAGGCGGCCAACCTGATGCTCGAGGGCGGCATCATCGCTTACGACACCAACGTGCGCAGCGGCGGCGAAGGGGCCCGCTACCTGGGCATCGACATCAGCCGCGAGTACCGCGTCGACCAGGTCACCGTCAACCTGCGGGCCGTCGATGTGCGCACCGGGCAGGTGCTGGCCAACGTCATGACCAGCAAGACCATCTACTCGGTCGGGCGCAGTGCCGGGGTGTTCAAGTTCATCGAGTTCAAGAAACTGCTCGAGGCCGAAGTCGGCTACACCACCAACGAGCCGGCGCAGCTGTGCGTGCTCTCGGCCATCGAAGCCGCGGTCGGGCACCTGCTGGCCCAGGGTATCGAACGGCGGCTGTGGCAGGTGTCGGGGGAGGGGGACAAGGCGGCGGTGGACAAGTACCTGAGTCAGTATCAGCAACAGTGAAAGTGCTCCGTATACGGTTGCGCCCGATGGCGGGTGCTTGCTCAGCCCGCCTTGCGCAGTGTCAGGTTGATACGCCGCTCGCCCAGGCGTGGATGCACGCCCGGCTTGAGCGGCAGAACCCCGTGGTAGCGCAGACGATCCTCACCGCCCCAGACCAGCACATCTCCATGACTCAGTGGAATTCGCTGGGTCTGCGCCGAACGGCTCATCCCGCCAAACAGGAACACCGCTGGCAGGCCCAATGAAACGGACACGATCGGCTGGTTGAAGTCGCGCTCGTCGCGATCCTGATGCAAGGTCAGCCGCGTGCCCGGCCGGTAGTGGTTGATCAGGCACGCATCGGGCCGGAAATCATCGAACCCGGCCAGCGCGGCGGCGCGGTTGGCCAGCTCGACGAGCACGTCCGGCAGCGCCGGCCACGGCAAGCCGCTGGCCGGATCGGTCGCACTGTAGCGATAGCCCTTCGCGTCACTCACCCACCCCAGCGCCCCGCAATTGCTCAAGGCCACGGCCATGCGCAGCCCACCCGGTGTATGCATGTGCCGAAACGGCGCCGCCTTCAGCACCGGGCGCAGGACATCGAGCAACGCCTCGTCCTG
>NZ_DATELE010000100.1:0-2051 GCF_035277045.1 Pseudomonas sp.
GCCGAGCGTCTGGGACGCCAGCGCTGGTTGATCGCGACGCCGCTGGACGGTATCCGTTTCGATGGCCAGGCGCTGGATTACCGCCATCGTTGTCCCCCTGAGTGGCAAGAATGGGCGCGCCATGCCGACGATCCCGGCGCCGAGCTGTGGCGCACCTACTACCGGCACATCTTCAACCCCGCCCGGCTCAATCCCGGTGCGCTGCGCCAGCACATGCCCGGCCGCTTCTGGCAGCACCTGCCTGAAGGCGACCTCATTCCCCGGCTGGTAGGCCAGGCCCGTCACGGCAAACAGCGCGACGGGCAGGCGGTGGAGGTGGGAGAGCAGGCGGGCAAGCGGATCCACAAGGGGCCAGCTGTGGCAGGCTAGTCATGCGCAATAGGGGCAGTCCAGAGTGGTTTCTCCCTAGACCAGTTTGGCCACAGGGCAGTCTGTCCTTGGGTGAACTTGTCCCACAGGCCAGTTTGTCTCCCAGGAAAATTTGCCCCCAGGCCAGTCTGGTCTCACAAAATCGTCAAGAAGCATTGATCCAGATGGTCTTCAGCTCCGTGTACTGGTCGTGCGCCCAAATGGACTTGTCGCGCCCGCCGAACCCCGATTGGTTGTACCCGCCAAAGGGCGTCGAGGCATCACCTTCGCCAAAACAGTTGACCGTGACGATCCCGGCGCGGATTTCCCGCGAAAGGCGCAGGGCATTGCGCAGGCTGCCGGTGTACGCCGAGGCGGCCAGGCCATAGACGGTGTCGTTGGCCAGCTCGATGGCTTCATCAAGGGTGCTGAACGTGGTGACGCTGAGCACCGGCCCGAAGATCTCTTCAGTGAACAGGCGGCTGGCACGGGTCACGCCGTCGAAAATGGTCGGTTGCACAAACATCCCTTGCTCGGTCCCGCCACCTTGCACCACGCTGAGCTTCTGCTCCGCGGCATGATCCAGGTACGAACGCACCTTGTCGAAGTGCGTCTTGCTGACCATCGCCCCCAGGCGGTTGTCCGGATCAAGCGGGTCGCCCAGTTTCCAGTCCTTCAGGTGCTTGCCGATCAGGCCCAGCAGCTCGTCCTTGACGTCCTTGTGGACGATCAGGCGCGAGGTCGCCGAGCAGTTCTCGCCCATGTTCCAGAACGCACCGGCAGTGACGAACTGGGCGACTTCGTCCAGGTCCTCGCAGTCGTTCCTCACCACGGCGGGGTTCTTGCCGCCCAGCTCCAGCACCACGCGCTTGAGGTTGGACTCGGACGAATACTTGAGGAACAACCGGCCGGTGGCGGTGGAGCCGGTGAAGCTGATCATGGACACATCCATGTGGCGGCCGATCGCCTGGCCGGCATCCCGGCCGTTGCCGGGGGTGACGTTGAATACCCCGGCCGGGACCCCTGCCTGGTGCGCCAGCTCGGCCACGCGCAGCGCGGTAAGGGTGGTTTCCTCGGCAGGCTTGACCACGATCGAGCAACCGGCGGCCAGCGACGGACCGATCTTCCAGGCCAGCATCAGCAGCGGGAAGTTCCATGGCAGCACCAGGCCGACCACGCCGATGGCTTCGCGCACCACCATGGTCACGGCGCCATGGCCGGTCGGGGCGGTACTGTCATAGACCTTGTCGATCAGCTCGGCATGCCAGCGGATTGTGTGGATGGTTTCCGGCACGTCGACGTTCTGGCACTCGCTGACCGGCTTGCCACTGTCGAGCGCCTCGAGCACGGCCAGCTCATGCGCGTTGTCCTCGAGCAACTGGGCAAACCGCAGCAGCACCGACTTGCGCTCGCCAGGCGAGCGTTCGTGCCAGCGGCCGTCCTCGAACGCGTGCTTGGCGGCGGCCACCGCGACATCGATGTCGCGGTTGTCGCAGAGGGCGATGTCGGCAAGTTTGTCACCGGTGGCCGGATTGGTGGTGGCGAAGGTCTCGCCCGACAGCGCATCGCGGAACTCGCCGTCGATGAACGCCTGGGTCCGCAATTCCAGTCTGGCGGCGATGTCCGCGTATTGGGCCTTGCTCAGCAATTCAGCCATCTCATGCACCTCCGGTGATCTGGGCGATGTTGCGCTTGAGGGTCGC
>NZ_DATELE010000101.1:0-11829 GCF_035277045.1 Pseudomonas sp.
CTCGGTATCGTCGATCAGCAGGATGCGCAGCATGCTCATGCCCCCTTCAGCGACCGACACGAGCGGTCGGCAGGTCGTTCATGGCATGCAGGCGGAAGCTGCGCGCGTAGCTGTACGGATCGCTGCCGTCCCAGCGGCCACCATCGATCAGCTGGCTGCTGCGCATGGGCAGCTGGCTGCAGTGCACGCCCACCGCCTCGGCCGCCTCGCGGTACAGCGCCAGTTGCTGCACCTGGCTGGCGACTTCGAGGTAGTCAGGGTCTTCGCGCAGAAGGCCCCAGCGACGGAACTGGGTCATGAACCACATGCCATCGGACAGGTAGGGCAGGTTGCAGCGCCCCTGGTCGAAAAAGCGCAGGGCATGCGGGTCTTGCCAGCGATGACCGAGGCCGTCCTCGTAGTCGCCGAGCAGCCGCGGCTGGATATGCTCGACGGCAGTGTCCAGGTAGGCCTTGTCGCTGAGCAGTTGGGCGGTGCCGCGGCGGTTTTCGGTGCTCTGCTCGATGAAGCGGCTGGCCGCCAGGATGGCCTTGACCAGCGCCCGCGCGCTGTTCGGGTACTGCTCGACGAAGGCGCGCGCGCAGCCCAGCACTTTTTCGGGATGATCGGGCCAGATGGACTGGCTGCTGGCAAGGGTAAAACCCTGGCCTTGGGCGACGGCATTGGCGGACCACGGCTCGCCGACGCAGAAACCATCGATGCGCCCGGCCTGCAGGTGCGCGACCATCTGCGCTGGCGGCACCACCACGCTGTCGACATCGCGCAGCGGATGGATGCCTTGGCTCGCGAGCCAGTAGTACAGCCACATGGCGTGGGTGCCGGTGGGAAAGGTCTGGGCGAAGGTCAATCGTGCGCCGTTATGGTGCACCATTCTCGCCAGTGCCTCGGGGTTGACCACGCCTTTGCGTTGCAGGGCGGCCGACAGGTTGATCGCCTGGGCATTCTGGTTCAGGCCCATGAGCACGGCCATGTCGCTCGCGGCGCCACCGCCGATGCCCAGATGAACCGCATAGATCAGGCCATAGAGGCTATGCGCGGCATCCAGTTCGCCACTGACCAGCTTGTCGCGCAGTCCGGCCCAGGACGCCTGGCGCTTGAGATTGAGGGTCAGGCCGTAGGGCTGGGCAAAGCCCTGGGTGGCGGCGACCACCACCGAGGCGCAATCGGAAAGGGCCATGAAGCCGATGTCGAGGACCGGTTTCTCTGGCCCATCGCTGCCGTTGACCCAGGCCAGGGGCGTTACTGGAGGTGCTGTATTCACGAAGTTCCTCGCCTGTACCGATAGGCTATGTGCAGGGTATGTAGCAACCCATATGCCAAGGCTCTGTCGCCGAGGCGGCGCGATGGCTATAATCGCCGCCTCACTCACGTCGAGTCTTGCCCGCCCATGTATACCCTGGCCCGCCAGCTGCTGTTCAAGCTCTCCCCGGAGACCTCCCACGACCTGTCCCTGGACCTGATCGGCGCCGGTGGCCGCCTCGGTCTCAACGGCATGCTGTGCAAGCAGCCGGCCGCGCTGCCGGTCACGGTCATGGGCTTGAACTTCCCCAATCCGGTGGGTCTGGCCGCGGGCCTTGACAAGAATGGTGCCGCGATCGACGGCTTCGCCCAGCTGGGCTTCGGCTTCGTCGAAATCGGCACCGTCACGCCTCGCGCGCAGCCCGGCAATCCCAAGCCGCGGATCTTCCGCTTGCCCGAGGCCCAGGCAATCATCAACCGCATGGGCTTCAACAACCTGGGCGTGGACCATCTGCTTGGCCGGGTACGCGCGTCGCGCCATGACGGCATCCTGGGCATCAACATCGGCAAGAACTTCGACACCCCGGTCGAGCGCGCCGTGGACGACTACCTGATCTGCCTGGAAAAGGTCTACGCTGACGCCAGCTACATCACGGTCAACGTCAGCTCGCCCAACACTCCGGGCCTGCGCAGCCTGCAGTTCGGTGATTCGCTCAAGCAATTGCTGGATGCCTTGGCGGTACGTCGCGAGCAACTGGCTGCCACCCATGGCAAGCGTGTACCGCTGGCGATCAAGATCGCCCCGGACATGAGCGACGAGGAAACCGCCCTGGTGGCCGCGGCGCTGGTCGAGTCGGGCATGGACGCGGTGATCGCCACCAACACCACCCTGGGCCGCGAAGGCGTCGAAGGGCTGGAACATGGGGCCGAGGCAGGTGGTTTGTCGGGCGCGCCGGTGCTGGAGAAGAGCACGCACATCGTCAAGGTGCTGGCGGGCGAGCTCGGCGGCAAGCTGCCAATCATCGCAGCGGGCGGGATTACCGAAGGGCGGCATGCCGCAGAGAAGATCGCGGCCGGCGCAAGCCTGGTGCAGATCTACTCGGGCTTCATCTACAAGGGGCCGGCGTTGATCCGCGAGGCAGTCGACGCGATCGCCGCGCTGCCGCGTCCATCGCAGGGCTGAAACGCGCGGGCAAAAAGAGGGCCCCTTGAAGGGGCCCCTGGGCCTTAGCCCGCCGCCCGGATGGGGCGCGCATGGTGAATCAAATCAGATCCTCGTTCAGCCAACGGCGTGATTTTCGTTGAGTCTGTGAATCCCCGCGGTGCCGGTCATACCGTCCCAGTTGTCGCCGCGTCCTTCGCGCCAGCCATTGATCCATGCCTGGCGAACAGACGGTAGATTAAAAGGGCAAAGCTCGCGGGATTTGCCAGTGACCCCATACTGGTAGCCACGTGAATATGCTCTTTCCAACGGATCACGCTTAAGTCTTCTCATAGGGTGTTGCCCTCACTTGTTGACTGTAATGTCCCGTCGGCCTCTGTGAGGCCGGGCAGAATCGTTCTGCCGGTTTGCGCTCGCTGCCGGCGTGGCGAGCGGTAGTGTTGCACCGTTGCGGTGACAACCTGATACGAGTTCTAACCAATGCAGGTCACAGTGGGAATGATCGATTTGTCATAAGGACGTAACCTTTCCAAAGGTCACGGGATAAGTAAATAAATGCGTCGCAACGCGATTTGACGCAAACGCCGCTATGGTCGGGGTTTGGTTGTCGCGTGAGGTCATTTGGCCATTATTTCCAAATGATGACGGCAACATTTGGTAATGCGACGAAGGGTCACAAACATGGCCTTTTGCCCGAAATTTTCATTCTGCGGGGTAATCAAAGCTTTTTTGCCATGGGCGAAAAAGCGGGTTTACCCGGCGGCCTGGCACCCCTGGACGACCAGGCTGCCACTCGCACGCTTGCAAGAAGGGCGTGCGAGCAAACACTGGCAGGGCATGCGTTGCCCTGTCACTTCATCTTGCCCAAGGCTCTGGATTACTCATGTCGGATCGTTTCGAACTTTACCTCACCTGCCCCAAGGGGCTGGAAAGCCTGCTCGCTGAAGAAGCCCGCAGCCTGGGCCTGGAGGATGTGCGCGAACACACCTCGGCCATCCGTGGCAGCGCCGACATGGAAACCGCCTACCGCCTGTGCCTCTGGTCACGGCTGGGCAACCGTGTGCTGCTGGTGCTCAAGCGCTTCAACATGAAAAACGCCGACGATCTCTACGACGGCGTCAACGAAGTCGACTGGCACGACCACATGGCTTGCGACGGCAGCCTGGCGGTGGAGTTCAGCGGCCACGGCTCGGGCATCGACAACACCCATTTCGGCGCCCTGAAGGTCAAGGACGCCATCGTCGACAAGCTGCGCAACCGCGAGGGCGAGCGTCCTACGGTCGACAAGCTCAACCCTGACGTGCGCGTGCACCTGCGCCTGGACCGCGGCGAGGCGATCCTGTCGCTGGACCTTTCCGGGCACAGCCTGCACCAGCGCGGTTATCGCCTGCAGCAGGGCGCCGCGCCGCTCAAGGAAAACCTTGCCGCCGCGGTGTTGATCCGTGCCGGCTGGCCGCGTATCGCCGCCGAAGGTGGCGCATTGGCCGACCCGATGTGCGGCGTGGGTACTTTCTTGGTGGAGGCGGCGATGATCGCGGCCGACATCGCGCCAAACCTCAAGCGTGAGCGCTGGGGTTTCACGGCCTGGCTGGGCCATGTGCCGGCCCTGTGGCGCAAGGTGCACGATGAGGCGACCGCCCGCGCGCAAGCTGGCCTCGCCAGGCCACCGCTGTGGATTCGCGGCTATGAAGCCGACCCGCGGCTGATCCAGCCGGGGCGCAACAACGTCGAGCGCGCGGGGCTGAGCGACTGGGTCAAGATCTACCAGGGCGAGGTCGGCACCTTCGAGCCGCGTCCGGACCAGAACCAGAAAGGCCTGGTCATCAGCAACCCCCCCTACGGCGAACGCCTGGGCGACGAAGCCAGCCTGCTGTACCTCTACCAGAACCTTGGCGAGCGCCTGCGCCAGGCGTGCCTGGGCTGGGAAGCGGCGGTCTTCACCGGCGCGCCGGAGCTCGGCAAGCGCATGGGTATTCGCAGCCACAAGCAATACGCTTTCTGGAACGGCGCGTTGCCGTGCAAGCTGCTGCTGATCAAGGTGACTCCTGACCAGTTCGTCACCGGCGAGCGTCGTCAGCCAGAACAGGCCGGCAGCGATACGCCACGTCCGGCACCGGTGGCGAGCGAGCCCGCGCGATTGAGCGAAGGCGCGCAGATGTTCGCCAACCGGTTGCAGAAAAACCTCAAGCAACTGGGCAAGTGGGCCCGGCGCGAGCAGGTCAGCTGCTACCGCCTGTACGATGCCGACATGCCCGAGTACGCCTTGGCGGTGGACCTGTATGAAGGCTGGGTGCATGTGCAGGAATATGCCGCGCCGCGCTCCATCGATCCTGAAAAAGCCCAGGCGCGCCTGTTCGATGCGCTGGCGGCGATTCCGCAGGCACTTGGCATCGACCAGGACCGCGTGGTGCTCAAGCGCCGCGAGCGCCAGAGCGGCACCCGCCAGTATGAGCGCCAGGCCACGCAGGGCCAGTTCCGCGAAGTCAGCGAGGGTGGGGTGAAGCTGCTGGTCAACCTTACCGACTACCTGGACACCGGTCTGTTCCTCGATCACCGCCCGATGCGCATGCGCATCCAGCGCGAGGCTGCGGGCAAGCGTTTCCTCAACCTGTTCTGCTACACCGCGACCGCCAGCGTGCACGCGGCCAAGGGCGGCGCGCGCAGCACCACCAGCGTCGATCTGTCCAAGACCTACCTGGACTGGGCGCGGCGCAACCTGTCGCTCAACGGCTTCTCGGACAAGAACCGCCTGGAGCAGGGCGATGTGATGGCCTGGATGCAGGAATGCCGCGAGGACTATGACCTGATCTTCATCGATCCACCGACCTTCTCCAACTCCAAGCGCATGGAAGGTGTGTTCGATGTCCAACGCGACCACGTCGAGCTGATCGATTTGGCCATGGCCCGTCTGGCGCCTGGCGGAGTGTTGTATTTCTCCAACAACTTCCGCAAGTTCCAGCTCGACGAGCATCTGGGCGAGCGCTATGCAGTGGAAGAGATCAGCGCCCAGACCCTGGATCCGGACTTTTCCCGCAACAGCCGCATCCACAAGGCCTGGCGCCTGCAGCTGCGCTGAGGCTCAGGCCGATTGAGACTGTCCCGCTTTTCGGGGACAGTCCAGCGCCCGCTGCGCTGGGCAAGGCGTCCAGCCGAGCTGGCCTTGCCAGCTCTTGTGGGACTGTGAGCTGCACCATGAATCTCTCAGGCTCAGGTGCTGGCCTGGAATCGTCGGTTCAGGGCACTGTCGCTGCGGTGCTGTTTATCAGCTTGGGCTGGCGGTACAGGTCCAGGAGCACCTGGTCGAGCACCGCCGAGGCACCCCACGGCTTGGGATCGTTCAGTATCGCGGCCACCGCCCAGGTGTGCCCGTTGCTGTCACGGCTGAAACCGGCGATGGCGCGCACCGTATTGAGCGTGCCCGTCTTGATGTGTGCCTCGCCGGTCATGGCCGTGCGCTTCAGGCGCTTGCGCATGGTCCCGTCCATGCCTGCCAATGGCATCGAACTGATGAACTCCGCGGCGTAGGGGCTCTTCCAGGCCGCTTGCAACAGCGCCGCCATCTCGCGGGTACTGACCCGTTCGGCACGCGACAGGCCAGAGCCGTTCTCCATCACCAGGTGCGGCGAGGTGATGCCTTTCTTGGCCATCCACTGACGGATCACTCGCTGGGCTGCGCGGGCATCATCGCCGTCGGTATCGGTACGGAACTGCGCGCCCAGGCTCAGGAACAGCTGCTGGGCCATGGTGTTGTTACTGTACTTGTTGATGTCGCGGATGATCTCGACCAGGTCGGGCGAAAACGCCCGGGCCAGCAAGCGTGCGCCCTTGGGCACGTTCTCGACGCGGTCGGTGCCCTGGAGCGTGCCGCCCAGCTCGTTCCAGATGGCCCGTACCGCACCCGCGGCGTAGCTTGGGTGGTCAAGCAACGAGAGGTAGGTCTGCGAGTTGCAGCCTTCGCCAAGCTGCCCGGTGACTGTCACGCTGACACCGCCAGGCTGGGTAACCGGGTTGTAGCGTACATCGCCCGTGCACTTGGTCGAGGCCACGGCCTTGACCTGGTTGTCGATACGGATGCTGGCGATCGGCGGTTCCACCGACACCAGTACCTTGCCGCCGTCGTTGCGGGCAACGAAACGCAAGGCTTTGAGGTTGACCAGCAGCGAGTCGGGCCTGACCAGGAATGGCTTGTTCACATCGCCGCCGTCATCGTCGAAATGCGGCAGGTTGGGCTGCACGAAATGGCTGCGGTCCAGGACCAGGTCGCCGGTGATGGTGCGCACGCCATTGGCGCGCAGGTCGCGCATCAGCAGCCAGAGCTTTTCCATGTTCAGCTTGGGATCGCCACCGCCCTTGAGGTACAGGTTGCCATTGAGCACACCGTTGTTCAGCGGACCGTCGGTGAAGAACTCGGTCTTCCACTGGTGGGTAGGGCCCAGCAGCTCCAGGGCGGCATAGGTGGTGACCAGCTTCATGGTCGAGGCCGGATTGACCGAGACATCGGCATTGAACACGGTCGCGGTGCCGGGACCATCAAGCGGCAGCATCACCAGCGACAGCGCCGAGTCCTGCAGCTTGTTGGTCTTGAGCGCCTGTTGCACCTTGGGCGACAGGGTGGTGTTGACGGGGGCGGCCTGGCTTGGCATTGCCAGCGGTACGAGCAGGCCGGCGAACAGCAGAGGGCGAAGCGATTTGATCATGAGGCAGGAACCCTACGGGCGAGGGGTGAAAAAACGGGGCGTTGAAAAGATGGATGCCCCCTTGAAAAATATAGCGCGCATTATGCCCCAAGCGCGCCGCCGATGCGTTCCGTTCGACGCAAAGGTTGCCCTGGCAGATGAATCAGCAAAAAAAAGGCCATCCTTTGGGGATGGCCTTTTTCAGGTTACGACAGCGGTGTATCAGGCAGCCGGGTTGATCGGCTTTTCCGGGTACCAGGCGTCCAGCAGCGGGCTGACTTCGACCTTGGTCAGTTCGCCACGGGCCTTGAGCCAGGCTTCGACAGCCGCGCGCTGCTCTTCGCTGACCGAGCCGCGGTTGGCCAGGCAGACCAGACCGAAATCATCGCCGCCGACGTAGTCAAGGCCGTTGGCGTCCATGGCTTCAGTCAGGAAAGCGTCGAGGAATGCGTCGATTGCCTCGTCATCCAGATCCTCTTTGAAGTCCAGATTCAATTCGAAACCCAATTCCTGGAACTCGTCTACACACAGCTTTTTGCGCAGACGGCGGGAACGGTTAGTGGCCATGAAACAATCCTCTTAGGTAAATACGCGGCGGATTCTATCAGCTAAGCCGCGAGGCTGCCCGTTTCGTGCAGTGTGGCATTGCGCCCTACCTTCTGTCGTCGCGGCTGCCAAGCGCTGTGAACAACCTTGGCCCGCGCAGGGTCATCCAGTCAGTTGGTACGCCAGAAGCGCGAACAGCGCCGCCGTGCGACTTATCCCGTGCAGGGGTAAAAAAGCCTCGCTGACCTGATTGGAGATCTACTGATGAGCGACCTTCCGGTACCACGCCTCGCGGTCACGCCGCTGCGTTTTCAAGCATCCTACGAGCACGTTCCAGAGGACGAGGGCGAGACCAGCAAAGCCTTGTCAGAAGCGCTGCATTCGATCCTGGAGACCACGTTCAAGGACAGCGGCCACGCCAATCGCAGCGTTCATGCCAAGGCACACGGGTTGTTGCAGGGGCAGGTGACGGTCCTCGACAATTTGCCGCCGGAGCTTGCGCAAGGCGCTTTCGCCCGGCCCGTGACCCTGCCGGCCTACTTGCGCTTGTCGACCAACCCTGGCGACATCCTGGATGACAAGGTCTCCACGCCCAGAGGGCTGGCGCTCAAGATCGTCGGTGTCGAGGGCCCTCGTCTGGCGGGCAGCGAAGGCGAGGTCACCCAGGACTTCGTGATGCAGAATGCCAAGGCGTTTACCGCGGCGACGCCTAAGGCTTTCCTGAAGACCCTGAAGTTGCTGGCCAAGACCACGGACAAGGCGCCGGGCACCAAGAAGGCCTTGTCGGCGGTGCTGCGCGGCGTCGAATCGGCCCTGGAGTCGGTGGGTGGCGAGAGCGGAACCCTCAAGAGCCTTGGCGGCCATCCGCAGACGCATATTCTTGGCGAAAGTTTTTCGACCGTGGTGCCTGTGCTGTACGGACCCTACTACGCGAAGCTGGCAATGGTGCCCGTCTCGCCCTCGCTGCAGGCGCTGACCGACTTGCCGGTGGACCTGGGCGACAACCCTGACGGGCTGCGGTCGGCCGTCGTCGAGTATTTCGCCCGGCACGGTGGCGTCTGGGAGCTGCGCGTTCAGCTCGCCACGGACATCGAGAAGATGCCGATCGAAGACGCTTCCACGCAATGGCCCGAAGACCTTAGCCCGTTCGTGACGGTGGCCCGTGTCGAGGTCCCGGCCCAATCGGCATGGGATGGCGAAAAGGTCAGGGAAATCGACGATGCGATGGCGTTCAGCCCGTGGCACGGCCTGGAGGCGCACCGGCCTCTGGGTGGCATCATGCGGGTGCGCAAGCCGACTTACGAGATGTCCTCAGGCTTTCGGGCAAGCCATAACGGCTGCCCGATTCACGAGCCGCGTTGAGCCGCGTGCCCTGACGTGTCTCCCTGGCCTGGTTCGAGCTCAGCCTGCAAGTGCCTGGCCAGGGCATTTTCCACTCGCCGCATCTGCCGCGCCAGGCGTTGGCGCGAGTGCCTGAGCCGTGCAGGTGACAGGTTCTGGGCGCAAGCGGACTCAAGCTGGCCGCAGGCGCGCTCCAAGGGCTCGGCCTGTAGCATTCGTGCCGCGCTGATGATCTTGTGCGCCTGGTCCTTCAGCGCCCCGGCGCGACTGGCAGGGTCTATCGCCAGTAGCACCCTGTAATCCTCCCGCAGGCTCTGGCGCACGGCCTCGAGCAATTTGTCGCGGGCGGCGATGTTGTCTCCCACGATAGTGGTCAGGCCGTGCAGGTCGAAGGGTAGCTCACGGGGGCTGATCGCAGGGGCGCAGCGGCGCACGCCTGCCAGGCGCTCGCCGAGGGCCTGCAGGCTGATGGGCTTGAGCAGGCAGTCATCCATGCCGGCCGCGAGGCAACGCTGGCGCACCTCGGGCTGCGCATTGGCGGTGTAGGCCAGGATGGTGCAGGCGCAGCGATGGGTATCGCGCTCTTCGGCGCGCACCGCGGCGGCAAGCTCGTAGCCGCTCATGTGGGGCATGTTGCAATCGATGACCAGCACATCGAAGCGCCCTAGACGCCAGGCGTGGAGCCCTTGCTCGCCGCTGCTCGCGCTCTGCTGGAACACACCGAGATAGTCGAGTTGCTGGGCCATCAGCAGCAGGTTGGCCGGATGATCGTCGACCACCAGCACCCTCAACCGCGGGTCCGGCGACTGCTGCCGGGCGGGCGCCGGCGACGCGACAGTGGGGTGCTCGGCATGCTGCAACGGCAGCGCCAACCGGACCCGGGTGCCGACACCCTGCAGGCTGTCGAGCCGCAACTGGCCCCCCATCAGTTCGCACAGGTTGCGGCTGATCACCAGGCCAAGTCCTGTGCCGCTGCGTGCGAGATCACTGTGCGGATCGACCTGCGCAAACGGGCTGAACAGGTACGGCTGGTCCTGCTCATGAATACCGATGCCGCTGTCGCATACCTCCAGGTCCAGCAGCGGCCCTGCATCGCTCTCGCGCACATCCAGGTGGAGGCGCACGTAGCCTTGATCGGTGAACTTGATCGCGTTGCTGACCAGGTTGAACAACACCTGCTTGAAGCGCAGCGGGTCGAGCAGTACCTGGCAGCGGGCAGCCGGCTCGATCAGCACCTCCAGCACCAGGTTTTTCTGGCGAGCCTGGCCGTCGAACACCCGGCCCACCGATTCGACCAGGCCGGCCAGGCAGACCGGCTCGGGTGTCAAGGTCATGTGGCCCGACTCGATGCGCGCGATATCGAGGATATCGCCAATCAGGCCGAGCAGGTCCTTGGCCGAATGATAGGCGACCTCGATCGCCGGCTGGTCGGCCAGCCCGTGGTCTGCCCGCTTCAGCGCGAGCTCCAGCATGCCGATGACGGCATTCATCGGCGTACGGATCTCGTGGCTGATGGTGGCCAGGAAGGTACTCTTGGCCCGGTTCGCATCGTCGGCCTGCTGCTTGGCCAGGCTCAGGTCCTGAACCAGTTTGCGCCGGTCGCTGATGTCGATCCAGCCACCGATGATGCCCTGCATCTCGCCCAGTGAGTCGCGGTAGGGGAGAATCCAGTGGTAGATCGTCAGCTCCCGGCCCTTCAGGTGCAGCGGACGGTCCTGGATCAGCGGCTTGCCATGGGTCATCACCGCCCGGTAGTCGTCCTCGATCTGGCGGGTGACATCGCCATGGGTGAAAAGGCTGTCGTACAGGCGCTTGCCGATGATCTCCTCGCTTCTCGCGTCAACCGCTTCCAGGTAGCTGTCGTTGCAGCTTTGCAGGCAACCGTCGCGATCGCGGACATACATCGGATGCGGCGTGCCGTTGAGCAGGGCGCGCATGAACTCCAGCTGGTCGTTGAGCGCGCGCTCGGCCGCCTGACGCTGCTTGATCTGCCCCCGCAGGCGGGCATTCCAGACCAGCGACAGCAGCAGCATCAGGCTGGTGCCGATCACCACTTGCAGGATCAGCTGCTGGTAGGTTTGCCAGTAGGCGTCGTCGTGGGTGCTGTAGCCGCGCCAGCGACTGTTGATCACGCCGAGCTCCTCGGGTGAGATGCTCAGCAAGGCCTTGTCGAGAATCGAGGTCAGCTCGAGCGCCTGAATGGAGGTGGCCATGGAGAACGTGGCAGGCTCGGCGCCCACGCTGTTGCGAATGGTCAGTCCGGCATTGCTGGCCACGACGAAATTGGCATTGATCAACGCCATGACCGCGGCGTCGACCTGGCCGCTCGCGAGCAGGGTGGTGGAATGGAGCGCGCTTTCCGTCACCGACAGTTGCAGGTGCGGGTAGTGCGTGGCCAGCAGGTCGGTCATGGCGCTGTCGCGGGTCACGGCGATCCTGCGTCCGGCCAGTTGCTCGAGCGAAGCGGGTTGGTGCTTGCCGCTGCGGGTGACCAGAACGTAGGAGTTTTCCAGGTAAGGCCGGCTTATGTTGAGCAACGCGCTGCGTTCTTCGCCCGAGGAAATGGCCGCGATCACGTCGGCTCGCCCGTCGTGGACCTGCCCGAGCATGTCGCTGACGCCCGAGGCGGACTGCACCTCGAAGCGCAGTCCGGTGCGCAGGCGGATCAGCTCCAGCAGGTCGGCGCTGATGCCCCGGAAGTTGCCGTGGTTGTCGAAGAACGCCAAGGGCGCCGCGCTCTCGTTGACCACCACCCGCACCACCGGATGGGCTTGCAGCCAGCGCTCCTCGCGTGGCGACAGCTGCAGCTTGCGGTCGGTCAGCAGGCTGGCGCTGCCGGCGCTCCAGCGCTTGAAGATGTCCTCG
>NZ_DATELE010000102.1:0-5985 GCF_035277045.1 Pseudomonas sp.
TGGGCGTCACCAAGATCCGCTTCGACGAGGATTGCGGCATCGGCGTGAAGCCCGTCTCGCGCGAAGGCACCCGCCGCCTGGTGCGCAAGGCGCTGCAGTACGTGGTCGACAATGACCGCGAGTCGCTGACCCTGGTGCACAAGGGCAACATCATGAAGTTCACCGAAGGCGCGTTCAAGGACTGGGGCTACGAGGTGGCGCAGGAGGAGTTCGGCGCCGAGCTGCTCGACGGCGGCCCCTGGATGAAGTTCAACAATCCCCGGACCGGCCGGGAAGTCGTGGTCAAGGACGCCATCGCCGATGCCATGCTCCAGCAGATCCTGCTGCGCCCGGCCGAATACGACGTGATCGCCACCCTCAACCTCAACGGTGACTACCTGTCCGACGCGCTCGCGGCCGAAGTGGGCGGCATCGGCATCGCCCCTGGGGCAAACCTCTCGGACACCGTGGCCATGTTCGAGGCCACCCACGGCACCGCGCCCAAGTACGCAGGCCAAGACAAGGTGAACCCGGGGTCGGTGATTCTCTCGGCGGAAATGATGCTGCGGCACATGGGCTGGACCGAGGCGGCGGACCTGATCATCAAGGGCACCAACGGCGCGATCGCGGCCAAGACGGTCACCTATGATTTCGAGCGCCTGATGGACGGCGCCACCCTCGTCGGCAGCTCAGGCTTTGGCGATGCGCTGATCCAGCATATGTAAGGCAAACAAAAACCGGCCAGTCGCCACGACCGGCCGGTTTTCGCGTCCCTGCAGAAGGCGTTTCAGGTCAGGCCTTGACGGCCTGCTCCTCGGGCGTGCTCACGGTGACGTGGGCTGCCTCCACTCTCGCAGGGTCGACGATATTGACCGCGTGCAGACCCTTGGGGCCCTGGATGATGTCGAACGTCACCACCTGGCCGGCCTTCAACGTCTTGTAGCCGTCCATCTGGATCGCCGAATAATGGGCGAACAGATCTTCAGTCTTGCCCTCCTCATTGACGAAACCATAGCCCTTGGCATTGTTGAACCACTTGACTTTGCCGCTTGCCATCCTCATATCCCTCTGCAAAGGACTCCATCACTGGAGTATCATCGACTCCATCCGCAAATGAACCTGCGAAAATTTTTGGTTGACTGCACGGATCTTTATCGACCACGGTGGGTTCTTATTGGTTGTAACACCGTTTTGCCGATAGTCAAGGTCAGGCGGCGGTCCGCACCGGCGTAGGCTTTCCGCGGTCAACCCTCAACCCTAACCTGTCGATATGATGAATTTCTTTCCATGCATGCACACAGCCAGATTCGACTAACATTCAATCAGGATCGCCCGCAATCGCATGAGGACGATGGCTCTGGCCTGGCGGTACAAGAGGCCAAGCCAGCCCTGCAGGCGCCACCGATGTACAAGGTGGTTTTATTCAATGATGACTACACGCCGATGGATTTCGTCGTCGAAGTGCTCGAGACGTTCTTCAATCTGAACCGCGAGCTGGCGACCAAGATCATGCTGGCCGTCCATACCGAGGGACGGGCAGTTTGCGGATTGTTTACCCGAGACATAGCCGAGACCAAGGCCATGCAGGTCAACCAATACGCGAAGGAATGCCAGCATCCGCTACTCTGTGAAATCGAGAAGGACGGTTAATCGCCGACCACTTGGGTATGAGGTGAAGCTATGTTAAACCGCGAGCTCGAAGTCACCCTCAATCTGGCCTTCAAGGAGGCCCGTTCGAAACGTCATGAGTTCATGACCGTCGAACACCTGTTGCTGGCACTCCTTGACAACGAAGCGGCCGCCACCGTTCTGCGCGCCTGTGGCGCCAACCTCGACAAACTCAAGCACGACCTGCAAGAGTTCATCGATTCGACCACGCCGTTGATCCCCGTCCACGACGAGGACCGCGAGACTCAGCCAACCCTGGGCTTCCAGCGTGTGCTGCAGCGCGCGGTGTTCCACGTGCAGAGCTCCGGCAAGCGTGAGGTAACCGGCGCCAACGTGCTGGTGGCGATCTTCAGCGAACAGGAAAGCCAGGCCGTGTTCCTGCTCAAGCAGCAGAGCGTGGCGCGCATCGACGTGGTCAACTACATCGCCCATGGCATCTCCAAGGTGCCGGGCCACGGCGAGCATTCCGAAAACGACCAGGAAATGCAGGACGAGGAGGGCGGCGAAGCCTCTTCCTCGAGCAATCCGCTGGACGCTTACGCCAGCAACCTCAACGAACTGGCGCGCCAGGGGCGCATCGACCCGTTGGTGGGGCGTGAGCTCGAGGTCGAGCGCGTCGCGCAGATCCTTGCCCGTCGCCGCAAGAACAACCCGCTGCTGGTCGGTGAGGCCGGTGTCGGCAAGACGGCGATCGCCGAGGGCCTGGCCAAGCGTATCGTCGACGGCCAGGTGCCTGACCTGCTAGCGCAGAGCGTGGTCTATTCCCTCGACCTGGGCGCCCTGCTGGCCGGCACCAAGTACCGCGGCGATTTCGAGAAGCGCTTCAAGGCGCTGCTCGGCGAGCTGCGCAAACGCCCGCAGGCGGTGCTGTTCATCGACGAGATCCACACCATCATCGGTGCCGGCGCGGCGTCCGGCGGGGTCATGGACGCCTCCAACCTGCTCAAGCCGCTGCTGTCGTCGGGTGATATCCGCTGCATCGGTTCTACCACGTTCCAGGAGTTCCGCGGCATCTTCGAGAAGGACCGGGCCCTGGCGCGGCGCTTCCAGAAAGTCGACGTCTCGGAGCCCTCGGTGGAGGACACCATCGGCATCCTGCGCGGCCTGAAGGGGCGTTTCGAGTCGCACCACAACATCGAGTACAGCGACGAGGCGCTGCGTGCCGCCGCCGAGCTGGCCTCGCGCTACATCAATGACCGGCACATGCCGGACAAGGCCATTGACGTCATCGACGAAGCCGGCGCCTACCAGCGCCTGCAGCCAGAGGCCATGCGGGTCAAGCGCATCGAAGTGCCTCAGGTCGAGGACATCGTTGCCAAGATCGCGCGGATTCCGCCAAAGCATGTCACCAGCTCCGACAAGGAGCTGCTGCGTAACCTGGAGCGCGACCTGAAACTCACCGTGTTTGGCCAGGATGCTGCAATCGATTCGCTGGCCACGGCCATCAAGCTGTCGCGCGCGGGCCTCAAGGCACCTGACAAACCGGTTGGTTCGTTCCTGTTCGCAGGTCCTACCGGTGTCGGCAAGACCGAGGCGGCGCGCCAGCTGGCGAAGGCGCTGGGGGTCGAGCTGGTACGCTTCGACATGTCCGAGTACATGGAGCGCCACACCGTGTCGCGCCTGATCGGCGCGCCTCCGGGCTATGTCGGGTTCGACCAGGGCGGCCTGTTGACCGAAGCCATCACCAAGCAGCCCCACTGCGTGCTGCTGCTCGATGAAATCGAGAAGGCCCACCCGGAAGTCTTCAACCTGCTGCTGCAGGTGATGGACCACGGGACCCTGACCGACAACAACGGGCGCAAGGCGGACTTCCGCAACGTGATCCTGATCATGACCACCAACGCCGGTGCCGAAACCGCCGCGCGGGCCTCGATCGGTTTCACCCAGCAGGATCACACCTCCGATGCCATGGAAGTGATCAAGAAGAGCTTCACGCCGGAGTTCCGCAACCGTCTGGACACCATCATCCAGTTTGGCCGTCTCAGCCACGAGACGATCAAGAGCATCGTCGACAAGTTCCTTACCGAGCTTCAGGCGCAGCTGGAAGACAAGCGCGTGCTGCTGGAAGTCAGCGATGCGGCGCGCAGCTGGCTGGCGGCGGGTGGCTACGATGTGCAGATGGGCGCGCGGCCGATGGCGCGGCTGATCCAGGACCGGATCAAGCGTCCGCTGGCCGAGGAAATCCTGTTTGGCGAGTTGTCCGAGCATGGCGGCGTGGTACATGTGGACATGCGCGATGGCGAACTGGTCTTCGACTTCGAGACCACGGCGGAGATGGCCTGAGGATTCGGGGGCCGCGTCGCGGTCCCCCGATCAACCAGGGACGCCACCCACAAAAAAGCCCGGCCATTGGCCGGGCTTTTTCATGGCTGGAGCTTAGCGGGCGCGGTAGGTGATGCGGCCCTTGCTCAGGTCATACGGCGTCAGTTCGACGCGGACCTTGTCGCCAGTCAGAATGCGGATGTAGTTCTTGCGCATCTTGCCAGAGATGTGCGCGGTAACGACGTGCCCGTTTTCCAACTCCACGCGGAACATGGTGTTGGGCAGGGTGTCGACGACAGTGCCTTCCATTTCGAAGCTGTCTTCTTTCGACATGCAGTAAAGCCCTCGGTGTCCAATATGGCCCGACACAGGACTGTACCGGGCAAAAAAAGTGGCGTGAATTATGCCCGAAAATTGCCGTTCAAGCCAATGCTTTCAGTTGAGGGTCACCCAGCGCTGGTTGATCAGCAGCTCGATGGGGCGGTACTGGGTCTTGTAGTTCATCTTCTTGCAGTTCTTGATCCAGTAGCCCAGGTACACCGCCTCCAGATCCTGGCGCACGGCCTCGGTGATCTGCCAGAGGATGGCAAAGCGTCCCAGGCTGCGCCGCTCCTCGTCCGGCTCGTAGAAGGTATACACCGCCGAGAGGCCGTTGGGCAGCAGGTCGCTGACCGCCACCGCCAGCAAGCGCCCTTCCAGGCGAAACTCGTAGAACCAGCAGAAGGGCAGGTCGCGCACCAGGAAGGTCGCGAACTGATCGCGGCTGGGCGGGTACATGTCGCCGTCGGCGTGGCGCTGCTCGATGTAGCGCCGGTACAGGTCGAAATATTCTTCCTTGAACGCCGGGCGGGCCGGGGTGATGGTCAGGTCGCTGTTGCGCTTGAGAATGCGCCGCTGCTGGCGGTTGGGAAGAAAGCGCGCGGCGGGGATGCGCGCCGGCACGCAGGCATTGCAGTGTTGGCAGTGCGGGCGGTAGAGGTGATCGCCACTGCGCCGGAACCCCATCTCCGAAAGGTCGGCATACACGTGCACATCCATCGGCTGGCTGGGGTCGAGGAACAGCGTGGTGGCCTGCTCTTCCGGCAGGTAGCTGCAGGAATGGGGCTGAGTGGCATAGAACTTCAACCGCGCCAGCTCTGTCATGATCAACCCCTCGGAAAGACTTTGCATTAAGTGTATGCCAGCTGTGAAAACTCGCCTAGCGTACCCAGGTGGCCGAGCTGGGCGCGTCGAGGTAGCGCGCCAGGTAATCGGCAAACGCCGCGCGGCTGATGCCGCGGGCACCGAAGCTGTGCAGGTGGTGGGTGGGCATCTGGCAGTCGATCAGCACGAAGCCCGCCTGACGCAAGTGCTCGACCAGGGTCACGAAGCCGACCTTCGAGGCGTTGTCGGCGCGGCTGAACATGGACTCGCCGAAAAACAGCTTGCCCATGGCCAGGCCGTAGAGCCCGCCCACCAGTTCGCCCTCCTGGCGCACCTCAACCGAGTGGGCGATGCCGCGCTGGTGCAGGGTGTGGTAGGCCGCCTGCATGCTGCTGGTGATCCAGGTGCCGTCGGCGTAGTCGCGCGGCGCGGCGCAGGCCTTGATGACCCCGGCGAAATCGCTGTCGAAGCTCACCTGGTAGCGCTCTTGGCGCAGCAGCTTGGCCAGTGAACGAGACACGTGGAGTTCCTCTGGCAGCAATACCGTGCGCGGGTCCGGCGACCACCAGAGGATCGGCTGGCCATCCTGGTACCAGGGGAAGCAACCATGGCGGTAGGCCTGGACCAGGCGCTCGGCGCTCAGGTCGCCGCCCGCGGCGAGCAGGCCATTGGGGTCGTGCAGTGCCTTGTCCAGCGGTGGAAAGGCCAGGGAGTCGCGGGTCAGCCAGGTGAGCATGGTCGTTTGCGGTGGGGGAGGGGAGGGGCCAGCATGGCGTGCGCGGAAACCAAGGTCAACAATTGTGGTCCTACAGCTCAACAACTGTGTAAAAACACAGCATAAGCCTTTGTCACAAAACACAATGCATGCTCAAATTGCACCTATGTGAATTCGGCCCCGTCCTCGCCCTCCATCTGGCGTATCGCCATGGCGGC
>NZ_DATELE010000103.1:0-6423 GCF_035277045.1 Pseudomonas sp.
GCTGGCGCGGCCGTCAGCCGCAGCTTCGCGCCCAAGGCCCAGGCGGCGGGCTGCTCGGTGATCGATCTTTCCGGGGCGCTGGAGCAGGCGCCGGCACTGGTCCCCGAGGCCAACGGCGAGCGCATCGGGCAACTGCCGCTGCCCGCCCTGGTCTGCAGCCCGAGCGCCGCCGCCGTTGCCCTGGCCGTGGCGTTGGCTCCGCTCAAAGGCCTGCTCGATATCGAGCGTCTCAACGTCACCGCCTGCGTGGCCATCTCGGCTCAAGGGCGCGAAGCGGTCAACGAGCTTGCACGTCAGACCGCCGAGCTGCTCAATGCACGCCCGCTCGAGCCACGGTTTTTCGATCGCCAGGTGGCCTTCAATCTGCTGGCCCAGGTTGGCGCCAGTGATGACCAGGGCCATGGGGTTCTGGAACGCCGCATGGTCAGCGAGTTGCGCGCGCTGCTGGACTTGCCTTTACTGAAGATTTCCGTGACCTGCGTTCAAGTCCCGGTATTTTTCGGCGATAGCTACAGTGTGTCGGTCCAGAGCCGTCATGCGGTCGACCTGCCAGCGGTCAACGCCGCGCTAGAAGCCGGCGAGGGCATCGAGCTGGTGGAGCCCGATGACTATCCGACACCGGTCGGTGACGCAGTGGGCCAGGACGTGGTGTATGTTGGTCGGGTGCGTCATGGGGTCGATGAGCGCGAACAGCTCAACCTGTGGCTGACCACCGACAATGTGCGCAAGGGCGCGGCCCTGAATGCCGTGCAACTGGCGCAATTGTTGATTAAACGCATGGCGTAAAAGATACTGGCGAGCAATTTTGTCCTGCACCGTCACCGGGTCTCGGGGCGATCAATACAAGGGAAGAGGTCATGCTTCGAATTCGCAAACTGGTCCTGGCCATCGCCGCAGCCTCCGCGCTGTCGTCTGGCACGGCGAACGCCCTGGGGTTGGGCGAGCTGACCCTGAGGTCGGCCCAGAACCAGCCTCTGGATGCCGAGATCGAGCTGCTCGATGTGCGCGACCTCACCTCAGGCGAAGTAGAGCCTGGCCTGGCCTCGCCGGAAGAGTTCGCCAAGGCAGGGGTGGCATATGCCCCCTACCTTGAGGACCTTACCTTCACCCCGGTGATCATCCCCAACGGCAAGAGCATGGTGCGCGTGACCTCCAGTCAGCCGCTGCCGGCGCCGGTGGTCAAGTTCCTGGTGCAGGTGATGTGGCCCCAGGGCCGCCTGCTGCGTGACTACAGCATGCTGCTTGACCAGGCGCAGGCCCAGGGCAGCCAGGCGCAGGCGGGCGTCGCGCCTGCCGTGAGCTACACCACCCGGTCCCGTGACACGCTCTGGCAGATTGCCGCCCGGGTTACCCAGGGCGGCTCGGTGCAGCAGACCATGATCGCCATCCAGGCACTGAACCCGGATGCATTCATCAACAACAACATCAACCTGCTCAAGGCCGGCCAGGTCTTGCGCCTGCCCGACCCGCAGCAGGTCAAGTCCATCCCGCAGGGCGAGGCGGTTCAGGAAGTCGCCGAACAGTATGCCGCGTGGCGTGAAGGCCGGCGGCTGGGCCCTCGTGCCCGGCAGCTGGACGCCACCCGTCGTGCCAGCGCCGAGGACGCACCGTCACGCATCGCCCAGCCGGACAACCTGCGCCTGGTCGCGCCGAGCAGCGAAGCGGCCACCGATGAAAACAAGGCCCTGAGCGATCAGCTGGCAGTGGCCGAGGAAAGTCTCGACACCAGCCGGCGCGACAACGAAGAGCTGAAAAGCCGCAATGCCGACCTGCAGAGCCAGCTCGACAAGCTGCAGCGCCTGATCGCCTTGAAGAATGACCAGCTGGCACGGCTGGAGGCCCAGAGCGGTACCGCTCAACCGCCCGCCGCGCTGCCAGGCGAAACGCCCGCCACGCTCCCGGGCGAAGCGCCGGCAGGGCAGCCTGCGGTGGGTGCCCCGCTGACGCCGGGCGAGACGGTGGTCGAGCCGGCGCCTGCCGCGGCGGATACCGCGCCCACCGCGGACGCCGCGCCCTCGCCAGACGCTGCGGCCACGCCTGGCGAGGACGAGCCCGAGGCCTCCGGCAGCGTGCTCGACAACCCAATGTGGCTGGTCCTGATCGCGGGCTCCGCGTTCCTGGCCCTGCTGCTGTTGCTGCTGCTCCTGGCGCGCAAGCGCAAGGCGGACCAGGAGGCCGAGAAACATCTGCGCATGGCCCGGGCGTTGGCCGAAGAGGGTGAGCGCGAGCCAGATCTGGACCTGTCGTCCGCCAGCTTCGACGGGCTCGACCACCCGGCACCCACCGTGAAGTTGTCCCCCGGCATGGTCGCGGCCTCGGCTGCCGCGGCCACCGCGGCGGAACACCCATCCGAGCCTGCGCCTGCGCCTGCGCCAGTCGGCGAGCCTGCCTCCGCGCCCGTGGTGGCCAACGTGCTGGCCACGCCCGCCGCGATCGACAAGGTGCTCGAAGAAGCCGAGCGCAGCATTGCCCAGGGTCGTCTCAACCATGCCGCCGAACTGCTGGAGCCTGCGGTCGCGGCCCAGCCGGACCGCAGCGAGCTGCGCCTGAAGCTGATGGAGGTGTATGCCCGCCAAGGCGATCGCGACGGCTTTGTTGGCCAGGAGCGCCAGTTGGTCGCCACGGGCCAGAATCACGCCGATGCCGAGGCGCTCAAGCAGCGCTTCCCGGCCATGCTCGGCGTGGCCGCGGCAGGTGTCGGCGCTGCGGCGCTGGCCGCCGAACTCGATGCGCAATATGTGCAGGAACTGCTGAGCGATCAGGCGCCCGCCGCGCAGGGTGATGCGGCGGACGACACCGCTTTCGACCTCAGCGTGGACGACGACCTGCTGCTGGACGAGCCGCCCCAGTCCCCGGCAAAGGCTCAGCCGACGCCGTTCGCAGCCGCCGAGCCAGCGGTCCCGTCGGAACCAGCTGGCGGCGACGCCGATGCCGATTTCGAAGCCTTGCTCGCCCAGGCCCAGGCCGATAGCGGCAACAGCCCGGACGACCTGGCCGATTTCGACCTGGATCTGAGCGAGCCCGAGCCGGTGGCCCCGGCTGCGCCCGCCGCCCAGGCCCCAGTGGACGTTGCAGCCGAGCTGGCCGCCTTCGATACCATCCCTGAGTTCGACCCCATTTCCGAGCTCGACCTGCCCGAAGACTTCGACCTGTCGCTTTCGCTCGATGATGAATCGCCCGCGGACAAGCGTTTCGCCTCGGAACTTGAGGACGTCAACGCCGAGCTGGACAAGTTGCCTCCAGGCCTCGATACGCCGCCGGACGAGCCGCGTTTCACGGCCGAGGATGCCGCCCTGGAGCCGGTCGACGACCTCGACTTCGACTTCTTCTCTGGTACCGACGAGGTCGCCACCAAGCTCGACCTGGCACGTGCCTATATCGACATGGGTGACCATGACGGCGCCCGCGACATCCTCGACGAGGTGGTCAAGGACGGCGATGATACCCAGCGCCAGGAAGCCCAGGACATGCTCTCGCGGCTTGTCTGAGACTTTGCGGCGACCAGACGACGGCAGCCCAGGTGGCTGCCGTTGTCGTTATAATGCCCGCCATCCGTTCAATCCACAGGCTTTGGTTTTTCTTGGACATCATCAATAACGACGCGGCCGAATCGGCGGCCGAGGGTTTCTTCCGCATCGCCCTGGGCGTCGAGTACAAGGGCGCCCGGTACCACGGCTGGCAGCGTCAGGCCAGCGGCGTGCCCAGTGTGCAGGAGGCCCTGGAGCAGGCGTTGTCGCGGGTCGCCGATGCGCCGGTGACGATCTCCTGCGCCGGGCGTACCGACGCCGCCGTGCATGCCTGCGGGCAGGTCGTGCACTTCGACACGCGCGCGGTGCGCAGCGAGCGTGCCTGGACCATGGGCACCAACCTCAACCTGCCCCGTGACATCAGCGTGACCTGGGCGCGGGAGATGCCGGCGCATTTCCACGCCCGCTTCAAGGCCATGGCCCGGCGCTATCGCTACGTGATCTACAACGACGAGATCCGCCCGGCGCACCTGGCCGACGAAGTGACCTGGAACCACCGGCCGCTGGATGTCGAGCGCATGGCCGAGGCGGCCCGGCACCTGCTGGGTACCCACGACTTCAGTGCGTTCCGCGCCGGCCAGTGCCAGGCCAAGTCGCCGGTCAAGCACATCCATCACCTGCGCGTGACCCGTCACGGGCAGATGATCGTGCTGGACATCCGCGCCACCGCCTTCCTCCATCACATGGTGCGCAACATCGCCGGCGTGCTGATGGCCATCGGGGCCGGCCAGCGCCCGGTGGAGTGGGCCCGCGAAGTGCTTGAAAGCCTCGACCGGCGCAATGCGGGCGTCACCGCGCACCCGTTCGGGCTGTACCTGGTGCAGGTCGAATACCCTGAGGAGTACGACCTTCCGCAGCGTTACATCGGCCCACACTTTCTCACTGGCTTCGAAGCGTTGTCGGCTGACGCCCCCAGCGTCATTTGCTAACATCCGGGGCTTTACCGATCAGCCGAGGTTCGTGCCCCATGAGCACCGTTCGCAGCAAGATCTGTGGGATAACCCGTATCGAAGATGCCCTGGCCGCAGCCGAGGCGGGTGCCGATGCCATCGGTTTCGTGTTCTACGCGAAAAGCCCACGGGCCGTGGACGTGCGCCAGGCACGCGAGATCATCAAGGCCCTGCCGCCCTTCGTCACCACGGTGGGGTTGTTCGTCAACGCCAGCCGCTGCGAGCTGAACGAGATTCTCGAGGTGGTGCCGCTGGACCTGCTGCAGTTCCATGGCGATGAAACCCCGGAAGACTGCGATGGCTATCATCGTCCCTGGATCAAGGCCCTGCGCGTGCGCCCCGGCGACGACCTGCAGGCCGCCTGCCAGCACTACCACAACGCCAGCGGCATCCTGCTCGACACCTACGTGGCCGGCGTGCCCGGCGGTACCGGCGAGGCCTTCGACTGGTCGCTGGTGCCAGAGCGCCTGAGCAAGCCTGTTATCCTTGCCGGCGGCTTGTCGCCGGACAACGTCGCGCAGGCCATCGCCCAGGTGCGCCCGTATGCGGTGGATGTCAGTGGCGGGGTCGAGCAGGCCAAGGGCATCAAGGATGCGGCGAAGATCGAGGCATTCCTGCGCGCGGTGAAGCAGGCGTGAGCGCGGATGTGACGGTTGGCCGCGCGCCATCGTCCATAGCTATCGCAGCGGTTGCTGCCGATCGGGCCCGAGGGCCGGTCATGAACACGCGGTGGCGCCACGGTGCGGCCCCGCAGGTTGAAGGTGGTGCGGTAACCAGGCAGACCCCGCCAGCGCGGGCGCCAGGGCCGGGCCGCCGTCGTTTCACAGAAGAATTTGAGCTCAAGGGCAGGGGTGTGGCCGGGATGCCCGGATCCGCCACTTGCCGCTACTGGAGAAAGAAAGCATGAGCAACTGGTTAGTAGACAAACTGATCCCATCGATCATGCGTTCCGAGGTCAAGAAGAGCTCGGTGCCCGAAGGCCTGTGGCACAAGTGCCCGGCGTGCGAGGCCGTGCTGTATCGCCCGGAGCTTGAAAAGACCCTCGATGTCTGCCCCAAGTGCAACCATCACATGCGCATCGGCGCGCGTGCGCGCATCGACATCTTCCTCGATGCCGAAGGCCGTGCCGAGCTGGGTGCGGACCTGGAGCCGGTCGACCGCCTCAAGTTCCGCGATGGCAAGAAGTACAAGGACCGCCTGACCGGCGCCCAGAAGCAGACCGGCGAGAAGGACGCGCTGATCTCCATGAGCGGCAGCCTGATGGGCATGCCGGTCGTGGTCAGCGCCTTCGAGTTCTCCTTCATGGGTGGCTCGATGGGCGCGATCGTCGGCGAGCGCTTCGTGCGTGCCGCCAACCATGCGCTGGAAAACCGCTGCCCGATGATCTGCTTCTCCGCATCCGGCGGCGCGCGCATGCAGGAAGCGCTGATCTCGCTGATGCAGATGGCCAAGACCTCCGCCGTGCTGGCGCGCCTGCGTGAAGAAGGCATTCCGTTCATCTCGGTCCTGACCGACCCGGTCTACGGCGGTGTATCGGCGAGCCTGGCGATGCTCGGCGACGTGATCGTCGGCGAACCCAAGGCACTGATCGGCTTCGCCGGCCCGCGCGTGATCGAGCAGACCGTTCGCGAGAAGCTGCCAGAAGGCTTCCAGCGCAGCGAGTTCCTGCTCGAGCACGGGGCGATCGACCTGATCATCTCGCGCAGCGAGCTGCGTCCGCGCCTGGCGCGCCTGCTGGCGCAGATGACCGGCCAGCCGACGCCGATCGAGGCCCATGAGCCTGTTGCGGAGGCGGTAGACGTCGCATCATGAGCCAACGTTCCCTGGGCGACTGGCTCGCCTACCTCGAGCAGTTGCATCCCTCGGCCATCGACATGGGCCTGGAGCGTTCGCGCCAGGTGGCCGAGCGGCTCGGGCTGGGCAAGCTTGCGCCGCGGGTGGTGACC
>NZ_DATELE010000104.1:0-4451 GCF_035277045.1 Pseudomonas sp.
CAGAATCACGCCTCGGTCGACCTCTATGTCGACCAGGTGCTGCGCCACGCCAAGGTTATCGTGGTGTCGCTGCACGGCGGCGTCGGCTACTGGCGCTATGGCGTCGAGCAGCTCGTCAGCCTGGCCGAGCAAGGCGTGCAGCTGATCCTGGTGCCTGGCGACGACCGTCCCGACCCAGAGCTCATGGGCCTGGGCACGGTGACCGGTGCCGAGGCCGAACGGCTCTGGCATTTCCTGCGCCAGGGCGGCAAGGCCAACGCCCAGAACCTGTTCAAGTGCCTTGCCAGTCTTTGGCTGGATCGCGCCTATGCCTGGGAAGAACCGCAGCAACTGCCCCGCACCGCGGTCTACCACCCGGACAAGGCCAGCGCCTGCCTGGCCGACTGGTTCGGCCAGTGGCACCCGGACCAGCCCGTGGCGCCCGTGCTGTTCTACCGCTCGCACCTGCAAGCGGCCAACACTGCCTTTATAGATGCGTTCTGCGAGCGGCTGGCCGGCGCGGGGCTCAACCCGCTGCCTATCGCCGTGGCCAGCCTCAAGGAAGCCGCCTGTCTCGCCCAGGTCGAGGCCTGGATGGACGAAAGCGGTGCCGAGGTGATCATCAACACCACCGGCTTCGCCCTGTCCAGCCCCGAGCAGCCCAACCTGCGGCCGTTCAGGCGGGACATCCCGGTGCTGCAGGCGATCTGCGCCCAGGACAACCAGCCCGGCTGGGAGGACAGCGAGCAGGGCCTGGGTGCGCGCGACCTCGCCATGCACATCGTCCTGCCTGAGCTGGACGGGCGCATCATCACCCGGCCGATCAGCTTCAAGGACCTGGCCTGGCGCAGCGAGCGCAGCCAGTCGGACGTGGTCTGCTACCGGCCGCACCTGGAGCGCATGGATTTTGTCGCCGAGCTGGCCCGGCACTGGGTCGAGCTGGCGCGCGTGCCCAACGGGCAAAAGCGTGTGGCCCTGGTGCTGGCCAACTACCCGACCCGCGACGGGCGCATCGGCAATGGCGTGGGCCTGGATACCCCGGCCGCGGCGTTGAACATCCTGCAGGCGCTCAAGCAACAGGGGTATCCCATTGGTGAGCTGCCGTGCAGCGGTACCGCGCTGATCCACGCGCTGCTGGGCGGGGTGACCAACGACCTCGACCACCTCGACCAGCGCCCCTGCGCCCAGAGCCTCGCGCTGGCCGACTACCAAGCCGCGTTCGCCGCGCTGCCCGCCGCCAACCAGCAGGCCGTCCTGGAGCGCTGGGGCCCGCCCGAGCAAGACCCGATGTGCCGCAGCGGCCGGATGATGATCGCCGGGCTGCGCTTTGGCCTGACCTTCGTCGGCATCCAGCCCGCCCGCGGTTATCAGGTCGACCCCAGCGCGGTCTACCATGATCCTGACCTGGTGCCGCCTCATGGGTACCTGGCGTTCTACTTCTGGCTGCGTCATGCCTATGCCGCCGACGCGCTGGTCCACGTCGGCAAGCACGGCAACCTGGAGTGGCTGCCGGGCAAGGGGGTGGGCCTGTCCGCCGAGTGCTGGCCCGATGCGTTGCTCGGCCCGCTGCCGAACATCTACCCGTTCATCGTCAACGACCCGGGGGAGGGCGCCCAGGCCAAGCGCCGCACGCAGGCAGTGATCATCGATCACCTGATGCCGCCGCTGACCCGCGCCGAAACCTATGGGCCGCTGCGTCACCTGGAACGCCTGGCCGACGAATATTACGATGCGCAGCTGCTCGACCCGCGGCGTGCCCGCGAGCTGCAGCGCGACATCCTCGACCTGGTCAAGGCCAACCACATCGACCGCGAGTTGCAGCTCGAAGGCGCGCTCGATGATGCCGATGTGTGGCTGCCACGCCTGGACACCTATCTGTGCGACCTCAAGGAATCGCAGATTCGCGATGGCCTGCACGTGTTCGGCCAGTCGCCCCAAGGGCGCTTGCGCCTGGACACGCTGCTGGCCCTGTTGCGCGTGGCCCGCGGTGATGGGCGCGGGGGCAACGCGAGCCTGATCCGCGCGCTGGCCAAGGCGCTGGAGCTGGGCTTCGACCCGCTTGACGCCGACCTTGGCCAGCCGTGGCAAGGGGTACGCCCGGCGCTGCTGCTCAGCGTGAGCGACGAGCCCTGGCGCACCTGCGGTGATACCCGCGAGCGGCTCGAGCTGCTGGCCATGCGCCTGATCGAGGCCACGTTGGCCGGGCAGGCGCAGGCACCCCAAGCGCCACAATGGCAGCCGGTGCAGGCTGTGCTCGACAGCCTCGCCGAACAGGTGGCGCCGAGCCTGGACGCATGCGGCCCGGCGGAAATCGACGGCCTGCTGGCGGCGCTGGCCGGCCGCTTCGTGCCGGCCGGGCCCAGTGGCGCGCCGAGCCGGGGGCGTCTTGATGTGCTGCCCACCGGACGCAACTTCTATACCGTCGATGTGCGCAACCTGCCGACCGCCACCGCCTGGCGCCTCGGGTTCGCCTCGGCCAACCTGATTCTCGAACGCCACCTGCAAGACCACGGCGATCACCTGCGTCAACTTGGCCTGTCGGTGTGGGGCACGGCGACCATGCGCACCGGCGGCGACGACATCGCCCAGGCCATGGCCCTGCTGGGCGTGCGCCCGGTCTGGGCCAGCGGCAGCCAGCGGGTCGACGACTTCGAGATCCTCCCCGTGAGCCTGCTGGACCGGCCGCGGGTCGACGTGACCTTGCGCGTGTCCGGCTTCTTCCGCGATGCCTTCGGCAACCTGATCCGCCTGTTTGACGCGGCGGTGCAAGCGGTGGCTGCCCTGGACGAGCCCGACGACCTCAACCCGCTGGCCGCCAAGGTACGGGCCGAGCGCGAGGCGTTGCTGGCCCAGGGCGTGGAGGCGGGACAGGCCGCGCGCCAGGCTGGCTGGCGCATTTTTGGCGCCAAGCCCGGCGCCTACGGAGCCGGCGTGCAGAACGCCATCGATGGCCGCCTGTGGCACACTCGCGAAGACCTCGCCGAGGTCTACCTCAACCATGGCGGCTATGCCTACGGGGCTGCTGACGAAGGCACGCCCGCGCGCGCCGAGTTCGCCCGGCGCCTGTCCCAGGTGCAGGCGGTGGTGCAGAACCAGGACAACCACGAGCACGACCTGCTCGACTCCAACGACTATTACCAGTTCCAGGGCGGCATGCTCGCGGCCGCCGAGACCCAGACCAGCCGCACGCTGGCCAGCTACCACGGCGACCACAGCCAGGCCGACCGTCCGCGCATCCGCACGCTCAAGGAAGAGCTCAACCGGGTGATCCGCGCCCGCGCGCTCAACCCCAAGTGGATCGATGGCATCAAGCGCCATGGCTACAAAGGCGTCTTCGAGCTGGCTGCCACCGTCGACAACCTGTTCGCTTTCGACGCGACCACGCACCTGATCGACGATCACCATTACCAGTCGCTGGCCGAGGCCTATGTGCTCGATCCGGCGACCCGCGATTTCATCCGCCAGCACAATCCCGAGGCCCTGCGCGATATCACCGAGCGCCTGATCGAGGCCCAGCAGCGCGGCCTGTGGCAAGAGCCGGGCAGCTATCGCGAGGCCCTCGAGGCGCAGTTGCTGGCGGGCGAGGAAGAGGCTTGAAATGACCGAACCCGTACAGTTTCCCCTGGCCGCCGTGGTGGGCGCCGAAGCGCTTAAGCTCGCGCTGTGCCTGACCGCCATCGACCCGAAGATCGGCGGCGTGCTGATCGAGGGCCCGCGGGGCATGGCCAAGAGCACCCTGGCGCGGGGGCTGGCCGACCTGCTGGGAGAAGGCCCCTTCGTGACCCTGCCGCTGGGTGCGACGGAAGAGCGCCTGGTGGGCTCGCTCGACCTGGATGCCGCGCTCGGGCAGGGTAAGGCGCAGTTTTCGCCGGGGGTGTTGGCCCACGCCGACGGCGGGGTGCTGTACGTCGATGAGGTCAACCTGCTGCCCGACCATTTGGTCGACCTGCTGCTGGATGTGGCCGCCAGCGGCACCAACCGCATCGAGCGGGACGGGATTTCCCACCGCCACAGTGCACGCTTCGTGCTGATCGGCACGATGAATCCGGAGGAAGGCGAGCTACGCCCGCAACTGCTCGACCGCTTCGGGCTCAATATCGCGCTTGAAGGGCAGCCCGAGCCCGAGGCGCGCCAGCAGATCATCCGCCGGCGCCTGGCCTTCGACAGTGATCCCCAGGCGTTCTGCGCGCAATGGGCCGCGCCCCAGGCACGGTTGCGCGAGCGCTGCCAGGCGGCGCGCCAGCGCCTGGCGGGTATCGAGCTGGATGACCAGGCGCTGGCCTGGATCACCGAGCGCTGCTTTGCCGCTGGGGTGGATGGCCTGCGCGCCGACCTGGTCTGGCTGCGGGCGGCGCGGGCGCATGCGGCCTGGCGCGGCGCCGAGGCGATCGCGGAAGATGACGTGCAGGCGGTGGCCGAGTTCGCCTTGCGCCACCGTCGCCGGGACACCCCGCCCGCCGCGACACCGCCCG
>NZ_DATELE010000105.1:0-6126 GCF_035277045.1 Pseudomonas sp.
GCCGCGCTTCGTCGCCGGCGTGCTCGGCCCGACCAGCCGTACCTGCTCGATCTCGCCGGACGTCAACGACCCGGGCTATCGCAACGTCACCTTCGACGAACTGGTCGTCAACTACATCGAAGCCACCCGCGGGCTGATCGCGGGCGGCGCCGACCTGATCCTGATCGAGACCATCTTCGACACGCTCAACGCCAAGGCGGCGATCTTCGCCGTGCAGCAGGTGTTCGAGGACGACGGCGTCGAGCTGCCGATCATGATTTCCGGCACCATCACCGACGCCTCCGGCCGTACCCTGTCGGGCCAGACCACCGAAGCGTTCTGGAACTCGGTGCGCCACGCCAACCCGATCTCGGTCGGCCTGAACTGCGCCCTGGGCGCCAAGGAACTGCGCCCGTACCTCGAAGAGCTGTCGGAAAAGGCCGGCACCCACGTGTCGGCGCACCCCAACGCCGGCCTGCCGAACGCTTTTGGCGAGTACGACGAGACTCCAGCCGAGATGGCCGTGGTGGTCGAGGAGTTCGCGGCCAGCGGCTTCCTCAATATCATTGGCGGTTGCTGCGGTACCACCCCGGGCCATATCCAGGCCATCGCCGAAGCCGTGGCCAAGCATGCACCGCGCCCGATCCCGGACATTCCCAAGGCCTGCCGCCTGTCGGGCCTCGAGCCGTTCACCATCGATCGCAGCTCGCTGTTCGTCAACGTCGGCGAGCGGACCAACATCACCGGCTCGGCGAAGTTCGCCCGGCTGATCCGCGAGGAAAACTACACCGAAGCCCTGGAAGTGGCGCTGCAGCAGGTCGAGGCTGGCGCCCAGGTGATCGACATCAATATGGACGAAGGGATGCTCGACTCCCAGGCGGCCATGGTGCGTTTCCTCAACCTGATCGCCGGCGAGCCGGACATCTCGCGCGTGCCGATCATGATCGACTCCTCCAAGTGGGAAGTGATCGAGGCGGGCCTCAAGTGCATCCAGGGCAAGGGCATCGTCAACTCGATCTCGATGAAGGAAGGCGTCGAGGCATTCAAGCATCACGCGCGCCTGTGCAAGCGCTACGGCGCCGCGGTGGTGGTGATGGCCTTCGACGAAGTCGGCCAGGCCGACACTGCCGCGCGCAAGCGCGAGATCTGCCAGCGCAGCTACGACATCCTGGTCAATGAAGTGGGCTTCCCGCCGGAAGACATCATCTTCGACCCGAACATCTTCGCCGTCGCCACCGGCATCGAAGAGCACAACAACTATGCCGTGGACTTCATCGAAGCCTGCGCCTACATCCGCGACCACCTGCCCTACGCGCTGACCTCGGGCGGCGTGTCGAACGTGTCGTTCTCGTTCCGTGGCAACAACCCGGTGCGCGAGGCGATCCACTCGGTGTTCCTGTTCCATGCCATCCGCAATGGCCTGACCATGGGTATCGTCAACGCCGGCCAGCTGGAGATCTACGACGAGATCCCGCAGGCGCTGCGCGAGAGGGTCGAGGACGTGGTGCTCAACCGCACCCCCGAAGGCACCGACAACCTGCTGGCGATCGCCGATGACTACAAGGGCGGCGGCGCTGCCAAGGAAGTCGAGAACGAAGCCTGGCGCTCGCTGCCGGTGGAAAAACGCCTGGAGCACGCGCTGGTCAAAGGCATCACCGCGCACATCGTCGAGGACACCGAGGAGTGCCGGCAGCAGTGCGCGCGCCCCATCGAGGTGATCGAAGGCCCGCTGATGAGCGGCATGAACATCGTCGGCGACCTGTTCGGCGCGGGCAAGATGTTCCTGCCCCAGGTGGTCAAGTCGGCGCGCGTGATGAAGCAGGCCGTGGCCCACCTGATCCCGTTCATCGAGGCCGAGAAAGGCGACAAGCCCGAGGCCAAGGGCAAGATCCTGATGGCCACCGTCAAGGGCGACGTGCATGACATCGGCAAGAACATCGTCGGCGTGGTGCTCGGTTGCAACGGCTACGACATCGTCGACCTGGGCGTGATGGTCCCGGCCGAGAAGATCCTGCAGACCGCCCGCGAGCAGAAGTGCGACATCATCGGGCTGTCCGGTCTGATCACCCCGTCGCTGGACGAGATGGTGCACGTTGCCCGCGAGATGCAGCGCCAGGACTTCCACCTGCCGCTGATGATCGGCGGCGCGACCACCTCCAAGGCGCACACGGCGGTGAAGATCGAGCCCAAGTACAGCAACGACGCGGTCGTCTACGTCACCGACGCCTCGCGCGCCGTGGGCGTGGCAACCCAGTTGCTGTCCAGGGAACTCAAGCCGGCCTTCGTCGAGAAGACCCGCCTGGACTACATCGACGTTCGTGAGCGCACCGCCAACCGCAGCGCCCGTACCGAGCGCCTGAGCTACGCCCAGTCGATCGCGGCCAAGCCCCAGTACGACTGGGCTGGCTACACCCCGGCGAAGCCGAGCTTCACCGGCGTCAAGGTGCTGCAGGACATCGACCTGCGCACCCTGGCCGAATACATCGACTGGACGCCGTTCTTCATTTCCTGGGACCTGGCCGGCAAGTTCCCGCGCATTCTCACCGACGAGGTGGTGGGTGAAGCGGCGACCGCGCTGTACAAGGACGCCCGCGAGATGCTCGACAAGCTGATCGACGAAAAGCTGATCAGCGCGCGGGCGGTGTTCGGTTTCTGGCCGGCCAACCAGGTCAAGGATGACGATATCGAAGTCTACGGCGACGACGGCCAGCCGCTGGCGACCCTGCACCACCTGCGCCAGCAGACCATCAAGCCCGACAGCAAGCCGAACTTCTCGCTGGCCGACTTTGTCGCGCCCAAGGACAGCGGCCTGACCGACTACGTGGGTGGATTCATCACCACGGCCGGCATCGGTGCCGAGGAAGTGGCCAAGGCGTATCAGGACAAGGGTGACGACTACAACTCGATCATGGTCAAGGCCCTGGCCGACCGTCTGGCCGAGGCCTGCGCCGAATGGCTGCACGAGCAGGTGCGCAAGGAGCACTGGGGTTATGCCAAGGACGAGCACCTGAGCAACGAGGCGTTGATCAAGGAGCAGTACAGCGGTATCCGCCCGGCCCCCGGCTACCCGGCGTGCCCGGACCACACCGAGAAGGAAACCCTGTTCCGCCTGCTCGATGGCACCGCCATTGGCGAGACGGGCCAGAGCGGCGTGTTCCTCACCGAGCACTTCGCCATGTTCCCGGCGGCGGCGGTCAGCGGCTGGTACTTCGCGCATCCACAGGCGCAGTACTTCGCTGTGGGCAAGGTCGACAAGGACCAGATCGAGAGCTACAGCGCGCGCAAGGGCCAGGAACTCGGCGTGACCGAGCGCTGGCTGGCGCCGAACCTTGGGTATGACAGCTGATTCGCCAATGCACTCGGCCTGATTGACGGGGTTGCAGGTTTTGCGGCCCCTTCGGGGCCGCGAACCAGAAGGCATCGCCGGGTCTACACTGTCTCCTGATCATTTGAACCAGGGAACCGCCTCATGGCCGACGAAGACCCCGGCAAGCCCCCCACCTTCTGGCAGATGCTGCACAGCATCCTCGCCGCCGCCTTCGGCGTGCAGTCGGGCAAGAACCGCGCCCGCGACTTCACCCACGGCAAGGCCAGCCACTTCATCGCGCTGGGCGCGGGCTTCACGCTGGTCTTCATCCTGGTGCTGATCGCCCTGGTGCAGCTGGCCCTGCACCTTACTGGTGGCTGACCCAGTACACGGCCGTCACGACAACCAGAATGATCAGGGCAAGAATCGCCCAGGCATCGACACTGCTGTCAGACTTGCGCGCTTTGGTCGAGTTTCCCATTTGCATTGCCTCTTGTAGTGATTATCGGAATGCACTTCTTCCACAGCAGTTAAGCCCAGCAATGCCCTCACCTCAAGCAGGGAAATGCCAGTCAGTCTCAGTTAGTCCAAATGGTTCTTTTCATATGCAAAAACATCACTTTAGCGCATAAACACAACCTGCTATCTTTCCACGGCTCCGCTACGGGAGTGCGCGGCCGTGCGCGCGATTAGCTGCATGCAGCCTGAGACAGGACCCTTATGTACGTATACGACGAGTACGATCAGCGGATCATCGAGGACCGCGTCAAGCAGTTCCGTGATCAGACCCGCCGCTATCTGGCCGGTGAGCTGAGCGAAGAAGAATTCCGCCCTCTGCGCCTGCAGAATGGCCTCTATATCCAACGTTTTGCCCCGATGTTGCGCGTCGCCGTGCCTTACGGCCAGCTGAGCGCTCACCAGGTTCGCATGCTGGCGAAGATCGCCCGTGACTACGACAAGGGCTACGCGCACATCAGCACGCGGCAGAACGTGCAGTACAACTGGCCTGCGCTGGAAGACATCCCCGAGATCCTCGCGCAGTTGGCCACCGTGCAGATGCACGCGATCCAGACCAGCGGCAACTGCCTGCGCAACACCACCACCGACCAGTTCGCAGGCGTTGCCGCCGACGAAGTGATCGACCCGCGCCCATGGTGCGAGATCATCCGCCAGTGGACCACGTTCCACCCGGAATTCGCCTACCTGCCGCGCAAGTTCAAGATCGCCGTCAACGGCTCGAAGGACGACCGCGCCGCCATCGAAGTGCACGACATCGGCCTTGAGCCTGTGTACAACGAGGCCGGCGAGCTGGGCTTCCGCGTGCTGGTCGGCGGCGGCCTGGGCCGTACGCCGGTGGTTGGCTCGTTCATCAACGAGTTCCTGCCGTGGCAGGACCTGATCAGCTACCTGGACGCCATCCTGCGCGTGTACAACCGTTACGGTCGCCGTGACAACAAGTACAAGGCGCGGATCAAAATCCTGGTCAAGGCCCTGACACCTGAAGTGTTCGCCGAGAAGGTCGAGGCCGAGATGGTCCACCTGCGCGGCGGCGCCAGCACCCTCACCGAGGCTGAAGTACAGCGCGTCTCGCGCCACTTCGTCGACCCCGAGTACCTGGCGCTGGACAACGTCGACTACGCGGAACTCGACCAGCAGAACCCAGGCTTCGCCCGCTGGCGCTCGCGCAACATCCGCGCGCACAAGCGCCCTGGCTACGTGGCCGTGACCCTGTCGCTCAAGCCGACCGGCGTCGCGCCGGGCGACCTGACCGACAAGCAGCTCGACGCGGTCGCCGAACTTGCCGACCGCTACAGCTTCGGTTTCCTGCGCACCTCGCACGAGCAGAACATCATCCTGGCCGACGTCGAGCAGCGCCAGTTGCACGCGCTCTGGCTGGAGCTGCGCGACCTGGGCTTCGCCACGCCGAACATCGGCCTGCTGACCGACATCATCTGCTGCCCGGGCGGTGACTACTGCTCGCTGGCCAACGCCAAATCGATCCCGATCGCCGAATCCATCCAGCGCCGTTTCGACGACCTGGACTACCTGTTCGACATCGGCGAGCTGGACCTGAACATCTCTGGCTGCATGAACGCCTGCGGCCACCACCATGTTGGCCATATCGGCATCCTGGGCGTGGACAAGAAGGGCGAGGAGTTCTACCAGGTCTCGCTCGGCGGCAATGCCGCGCGCAACGCAAGTCTGGGCAAGATCCTCGGCCCATCGTTCGCCCAGGACCAGATGGCAGATGTGATCGACAAGCTGATCGCGGTGTACATCGAGAAACGCACCGAGGAAGAGCGCTTCATCGACACCTACCAGCGTATTGGCATCGACCCTTTCAAGGAACGCGTCTATGCAGCGAATCATTAAGAACAACCAGCTGGTCGACGAAACCTGGCACTTGCTGCCCAAGGACGTCAGCCTGGACGAGCTGACCAACTGCGACGACTACATCGTGCCGCTGCAGCTCTGGCGTGACCACGGCCATGCGCTCAAGGCCCGCGACGGCGGCCTGGGCGTGTGGCTCGACAGCGACGAGGAAGCCGAGGAAATTGGCGAAGACGTCGCGCATTTCCAGGTCATCGCCCTGAACTTCCCGGCCTTCACCGACGGGCGCAACTACTCCAACGCGCGCCTGCTGCGTGACCGCTACAAGTTCACCGGCGAGCTGCGCGCCATCGGTGACGTGCTGCGTGACCAGCTGTTCTTCATGGCCCGCTGCGGGTTCGATGCGTTTGCCATCCGCCCTGACAAGGACCCGGAAGAAGCGCTGCAAGGGCTGACGGATTTCTCGGTGACCTACCAGGCCGCCGCCGACGAGCCGCTGCCGCTGTTCC
>NZ_DATELE010000106.1:0-21911 GCF_035277045.1 Pseudomonas sp.
AGCACCTGCTCGCCGCCGCCAACGCCGGCGAGGTCAGCGCCCATTACTACCTCGGCCAGTTGTACCGCCGTGGCTACCTGGGCAGCGTCGAGCCGCAGAAGGCCGTCGACCACCTGCTCAGCGCCGCCCGCGGTGGCCAGCTCAGCGCCGACTACGCCCTCGCCCAGCTCTACAGCGAAGGCCATGGCATCCGCCAGAATCCCGGCAATGCCTGGGTCTTCGCCCAATTGGCGCAGGCCACCCCATCGCCGCAGTCGGCCGAGCTGCTGCAACAACTTGACCAGCAACTCACGCCTGACCAGCGCAGCCAGGCCCAGCGCCTGCTCGCCCAGGAGAAACAGGCGCGCGGCGCCATGGTCCCGGGCGGCAATGCCCTGGCCCTCGAAGCGCTGCAAGAAGAAGACGACGACGGTGAGGACGCCCTATGACGCTCAATCCATTCATGAAGGCCGGTATCGGCCTGAGCTTCGCCCTGCTGTGGTCGTGCCCGACCCTGGCCGACATGACCGCCGAGAAGAACTTCGGCCTGGACGTGAAGATCACCGGCCAGTCCGAGGACGACCGCGACCTGGGCACCCGCTCCGGCGGTGATGTCGCGGGCCTCGGCCTGGACCTGCGCCCCTGGGTGTATGGCGAGCGCGGCAACTGGAGCGCCTTCGCCATGGGCCAGGCCGTCGCCGCCACCGACATCATCGAGACCGACACCCTGCGCCAGTCCGACGACGGCAGTGAAGTGCAGACCGGTGACGACAGCCGCGAGCCGGACAAGAGCTACCTGGCCCTGCGCGAGTTCTGGGTCGGCTACAGCGGCCTGACCGCCTACCCCGGCGAAGAACTGCGCCTGGGCCGCCAGCGCCTGCGCAACGACGACGGCATGTGGCGCGACACCAACATCGAAGCGCTCAACTGGACCTTCGACACCACCTTGCTGCGCGCCAACCTGGGCGTGGCCGAGCGCTTCAGCGAGTACCGCACCGACCTCACCGAGCTGGCCCCGGAAGACAAGGACCGCCTGCACGTCTACGGCGATATCGCCACGCAATGGACACCGGGCCACTGGGTAGGCCTGCGGGCTCATCACACCCATGACGACGGCAAGTTCAAGAGCGTCGGCGAGACCGTCGACAGTCTCGACAAGACCCGTACCGGCGACCTCACCTGGCTGGGCATCGAGGCCAACAGCGACGCCTACAACTGGCGCAACCAGAATGCCGTCAACTACTGGGGCAGCCTGACCTGGCTGACCGGCGACCGCGACAGCCTCAACAGCACCACCGAGGGCAACGAGCAGGTCGCCAGCGGCAAGCAGAGCGGCGACGTCAACGCCTGGGCCACCGACCTCGGCATCCGCCTGCGCCTGGACCCCAACTGGCAGGTCGGCGCGGCCTATGCCCGCGGCAGCGGCGGCGGTGGCGACGACGGCTCGGGCAACTACGAGCAGACCGGCCTTGAGAGCAACCGCTCCAACTTCACCGGCACCCGCTCGCGCGTGCACCGCTTCGGCGAGGCCTTCCGCGGCGAGCTGGGCAACCTGCAGGCCGCCACGCTGTTCACCTCCTGGCAGCTGCGCGACGACTACGACGCAAGCCTGGTCTACCACAAGTTCTGGCGGGTCGATGGCGACCAGAACATCGGCAGCAGCGGTATCAATGCCGTGGTCGATGACGGCGGGGTCAACCGCCCGCTGGTGCGTGGCGAGAAAGACCTTGGCCAGGAAATGGACCTGGTCGTGACCAAGTACTTCAAGCAGGGCCTGCTGCCGGCCGCGCTGAGCCAGTCGATCGACGAACCGTCGGCGCTGGTGCGCTTCCGTGGCGGGGTGTTCAAGCCGGGCGACGCCTACGGCAAGGAAGCGGACTCGTACATGCACCGCGCCTTTGTCGATGTGATCTGGCGCTTCTGATGCTGGCAATGACTTGAAGAGTGCAATGACATGAACCTTCACCCCAATCTGCGCCATGGCCTGCTGGCCACTGCCCTGCTGCTCGCCAGCAGTGGCATGGCCCTGGCCGAACCGGCCAAGACCGTCGCCAAGGAACTGCAGCAGGCCAAGACCTACACCGTCAGCAGCGCGCCGATCGAGCCGCTGCTGCTCGACCCGCCCAAGCTGCCCGACCTGACCGGCTACACCGCCGAGGCCGTGCAAAAGAAGATCGACCGCCGCCACAAGGGCAAGGTCAGCGTGCGCCGCATGCTCCAGGAAGAGTCGCTCAAGGAATTCATCGGTGGCGACAACAAGGCCGCCGAGTGGGTCCAGCGCCAGCACGGCATCCCCCAGGCGATCTTCGTCGATGACGGTCATGTCGACATGGCGCAGCTGAGCAGGCAGGTGCCCAAGCAGTACCTCAACGAAGTCGAGCCTGGCGTGTTCCTGGCGCGCCTGCCGATCGTGGTCGGCCAGAAAGGCGTGCTGGAAATCGACGGCAAGGTGAAGGAGCTGCGCCTGTCCGAGGAAGGCGGCGCGTTCATGGTCAACGACGGCAAGCTGTTCGTCACCGACACCAAGGTCACCGGCTGGCGCGAAAAGGCCAACGGTCCCGCGACCTTCCGCTCGCCCACCGCCTTCCGCCCGTTCCTGCTGTCGTGGGGCGGCACCGAGACATACATCGTCAATACCAAGATGGCCAGCTTCGGCTACGCCAAGAGCAAGTCCTACGGCGTGAGCATCTCGCAGTACACCCCGAACATGGCCAAGCGCATGGGCCGTCCCGAGCCGACCGGCTGGATCCTGGGCTCCGAGTTCAGCGACATGTGGTACGGCTTCTACTGCTACGAGACCAGCGACTTCGTGGTCAAGGACAGCACCTACCGCGACAACATCGTCTACGGCATCGACCCGCACGACCGTTCGCACCGTCTGGTCATCACAGGCAATACCGTTTTCGGCACCAAGAAAAAGCACGGGATCATCATCTCGCGCGAGGTCAACGACAGCTGGATCTTCAACAACAAGAGCTTCGACAACAAGCTCTCGGGCGTGGTGATCGACCGTAACAGCGTCAACAACCTGATCGCCTACAACGAGATCTACCGCAACCACACCGACGGCATCACCGTGTACGAAAGCGGTGACAACCTGATCTGGGGCAACAAGGTGATCAGCAACCGCCGCCACGGGATCCGCATTCGCAACAGCGTGAACATCCGCCTGTACGAGAACCTTGCCATGGCCAACGGCCTGGTCGGCGTGTATGGGCACATCAAGGACTTGTCCGACACCGACCGCGACATCGACCTCGACCCGTTCGACACCAAGGTGTCGCTGCTGGTGGTCGGCGGTGAGCTGGCGGCCAATGGCAGCGGCCCGCTGTCGATCGACTCGCCGCTCTCGGTGGAGCTGTATCGCGTGTCCATGCTGGCCCCGCGCAAGGCCAACGGCATCAGCCTGAACGGGGTGCTGGGCGAGCGCCAGGACGAGATTCTCGACCTGCTGGTCCGCCAGCAGAAAGCCGTGCTGATCGACCCGGTCGAACGCCAGACCGAAATGCAGGATTGAGGAAGCCCAGACCATGACCCCACACCTGATCAAACTGCTTGGCCTGAGCGCCGCCCTTCTGGCGATCAGCCAGGGCGTGCGCGCCGCCGACGTGCAGGCGCCAAGCTTCACCGCCGAGCCGTGCTGCCAGCTATGCCCCGAAGCCCACGACGCCAGCCGCTACACCACTCGTTACCAGCAGAACTTCACCACGCTGGTGCAGGCCCAGGGCGACTGGCTGTTCCGGACCCGCGAAGACCTGCGCACCGAGTTCAACACCACAGCGGCCGGCTACAAGCGCCTGCAGCAGATCCACGATGCCTTCAAGGCCCGTGGCATCGAGCTGGTGGTGGTCTACCAGCCGACCCGTGGCCTGGTGAACCGCAACATGCTCAAGCCAGAGGACAAGGCCGCCTTCGACTACCAGAAGGCGCTGCGCAACTACCAGGCCATGCTCGGGCGCTTCAGCAAGATGGGCTACAACGTGCCCGACCTCTCGCCGCTGACCAACGAGCAGCTGGCGGCCGCCGACCAGGGCAAGGACTTCTACTTCCGCGGTGACCAGCACTGGACGCCGTACGGCGCCGAGCGCGCGGCGAAGATCGTCGCCGACACCGTGCACAAGATGCCGGCCTTCGCCGACATTCCCAAGCGCGAGTTCGAAAGCCACAAGTCGGGCCGCATGGGCAAGACCGGTACCCTGCACAACGTCGCGGGCCAGCTGTGCAACACCAGCTACGCGGTGCAGTACATGGACCAGTTCAGCACCGAGCCCAAGGGCGAGAGCGGTGGCGACGACCTGTTCGGCGACTCGGGCAACCCGCAGATCACCCTGGTCGGCACCAGCCACAGCGGCAAGAACTACAACTTCTCGGGTTTCCTGCAGCAGTACATCGGGGCCGACGTGCTCAACGTCGCCTTCCCCGGTGGCGGTCTCGAAGGCGCGATGATCCAGTACCTGGGCAGCGAGGAATTCAAGAACAACCCGCCGAAGATCCTGGTGTGGGAATTCTCGCCGCTGTACCGCCTGGACCAGGAAACCATCTGGCGGCAGATGCTCGGCCTGCTCGACAACGGCTGCGAGGACCGCCCCGCGCAGATGAGCGCCAGCACCGCGCTCAAGCCGGGCAAGAACGAACTGATGGTCAATGGCAAGGGCGGCGTGATCAAGGACCTGGTCAACCGCAACCTGCAGATGGACATCCGCTTCGAGGACACCTCGGTCAAGACCCTGCAAGCCACCCTCTGGTACCTCAACGGGCGCCACGAGGACATCAAGATCGACAAGCCGGAAACCTCCGACACCGACGGGCGCTTTGTCTTCCAGCTGCGCGAGGACGAAGACTGGGCGGGCCAGACCCTGCTCGCGGTCGAGGTCCAGGGCCCAGAAAGCGGTACCCAGAAGGTCGATGCCAAGCTCTGCAAACGCAACAACTTCGCCAGCAGCGCGCAACACACCGCGCGCGCCGGCCAGTGAGGCGAACATGAAGACACTTAGCAGGATCCGTCCAGCATTGCTCACCCTGGCCCTGTTCGGCAGCGCCGCCCAGGCAGCCCTGGTGCCGCCGCAGGGTTACTACGCCGGGATCGAGAAGATCAAGACCGGGGAAAACACCTTCAAGTGCGAGGCGGTGCCCACGCCTTATACCCGCTCGCTGCAGTTCCGCAGCAAGTACGAAGGCTCGGACAAGGCCCGCGCGACGTTGAACACAGTGTCGGAAAAAGCCTTCCGCGACTCCACCGCCGACATCACCACGCTCGAGCGCGGCGTGGCCAAGATGGTCGGCCAGTACATGCGCGACGGCCGACCCGAGCAGCTCGACTGCACCCTGGCGTGGCTGGGCAGCTGGGCGCGTGCCGATGCGCTGATGTCGACCGATTACAACCACACCGGCAAGTCGATGCGCAAATGGGCCTTGGGCAGCATGAGCTCGTCATGGCTGCGGCTGAAGTTCTCCAATGCCCACCCGCTGGCCGCGCACCAGGCCGAGGCCGAGGCCATCGAGCGCTGGTTCGCGCGCCTGGCCGAGCAGACCGTTCGCGACTGGAGCGACCTGCCGCTGGAGAAGATCAACAACCACAGCTACTGGGCGGCCTGGTCGGTGATGGCCACCGCCGTGGTCACCGACCGCCGCGACCTGTTCGACTGGGCGGTGAAGGAATACAAGGTCGGCGCCAACCAGGTCGACGAGCAAGGCTTCCTGCCCAACGAGCTCAAGCGCAAGAAACGCGCCCTGGCCTATCACAACTACGCGCTGCCGCCGCTGGCAATGATCGCAAGCTTTGCCCAGGCCAACGGCGTTGACCTGCGTGGCGAGAACAACAACGCGTTGCGGCGCCTGGGCGAGAAGGTGCTGATCGGCTCGCGCGATTCAAGCGCGTTCAAGGCCAAGAGTGGTGAGCAGCAGAACATGCATGACCTGAAGATCCACAGCAAGTACGTGTGGCTGGAGCCGTGGTGCAGCTTGTACTCGTGCAACAACGACACCGTGGAGCGCAAGCACCACATGCAGCCGTTCAACAGTTTCCGGCTGGGTGGCGACATGACCCGGGTCTACGACCCGCAGGCTGAAGACAAGAAATAACGCTGTACCTGTACCTGGATTCGACGCGGTACCTGTGGGAGCTGGCTTGCCAGCGAATGCGTCGGACCTGACACCGTGGTGTCCCGTTCGCTGGCAAGCCAGCTCCCACACACCGCGTCCAGCTTCAAGGTTTTGAGTTCCCCCGGATTACAGCGGGGGGTTTGGGGGGCTGCTGCCCCGGATATGCACAACAAAATTAGGAGAACCGGGATGGTCTTTTCGTCGAACGTGTTCCTGTTCCTGTTCTTGCCGATATTCCTCGGCCTGTACTACCTGAGCGGGCAACGCTACCGCAACCTGCTGTTGCTGCTCGCCAGCTACATCTTCTACGCCTGGTGGCGGATAGACTTCCTGGCGCTGTTCGCCGGGGTCACCCTGTGGAACTACTGGATCGGCCTGAAGGTGGGCGCCGCCGGCATCCGCACCAAGCCGGCCCAGCGCTGGCTGCTGCTCGGCGTGGCGGTCGACCTGTGCATCCTGGGCTACTTCAAGTACGCCAACTTCGGCGTCGACAGCATCAACGCGATCATGACCTCGATGGGCCTGGAGCCCTTCATCCTGACCCACGTGCTGCTGCCGATCGGTATCTCGTTCTACGTGTTCGAGTCGATCAGCTACATCATCGACGTGTACCGCGGCGACACCCCGGCCACCCGCAACCTGATCGACTTCGCGGCGTTCGTGGCGATCTTCCCGCACCTGATCGCCGGCCCCGTGCTGCGCTTCAAGGACCTGGCCGACCAGTTCAACCACCGCACCCACACGCTGGACAAGTTCTCCGAAGGCTGCACGCGCTTCATGCAGGGCTTCATCAAGAAAGTGTTCATCGCCGACACCCTGGCGGTGGTCGCCGACCACTGCTTCGCCCTGCAGAACCCGACCACCGGCGATGCCTGGCTGGGCGCGCTGGCCTATACCGCGCAGCTGTACTTCGACTTCTCCGGCTACAGCGACATGGCCATCGGCCTCGGCCTGATGATGGGCTTCCGCTTCATGGAGAACTTCAAGCAGCCGTACATCAGCCAGTCGATCACCGAGTTCTGGCGCCGCTGGCACATCAGCCTGTCGACCTGGCTGCGCGACTACCTGTACATCACCCTGGGCGGCAACCGCAAAGGCACCTTCAACACCTACCGCAACCTGTTCCTGACCATGTTGCTGGGCGGTCTGTGGCATGGCGCCAACTTCACCTACATCATCTGGGGCGCCTGGCACGGCATGTGGCTGGCGATCGAACGGGCCCTGGGCCTGGACACCAACCCGCAGCGCTTCAACCCGGTCAAGTGGGCTTTCACCTTCCTGCTGGTGGTTGTCGGCTGGGTGATCTTCCGCGCCGAAAACCTGCATGTGGCCGCACGGATGTACGGCGCCATGTTCAGCTTCGGCGAGTGGGAACTGTCGGAACTCAACCGCGCCAACCTCACCGGCCTGCAGGTCGCGACCCTGGGTGTGGCCTACGCCACCCTCGCCTTCTTCGGCCTGCGCGACTTCTACCGCAACGCCAAGCCAACGCCGAAGGCAACCCCGGTGGTGGTGCACGCCGACGGCAGCCTGGGCATGGACTGGTCCCGCGTGATGACCCGCGCCCTGGTGCTGGTGCTGTTCGCCGCTTCGATCCTCAAGCTATCGGCGCAGAGCTATTCGCCGTTCCTGTACTTCCAGTTCTGAGGCAGATGACATGACCCGGACATTCCGCATCTTCTACTCACTGCTGTTCCTGGCGCTGCTGCTGGCCCTGGGGCTGTGGTCGCTCGGCGGCCTGGGCAGCTTCCAGCGCACGCCGCAGATGAGCGTGCTCGACGGCAAGCTGGCCAAGGCCGCCGAGACCCACTACGACGCGCAGTTCCCGATCAAGCGCCTGGGTACCAACCTGTGGGCGGCGCTGGACTTCAAGCTGTTCAATGAAGGCCGCCCCGGGGTGGTGCTGGGCCGCGATGAGTGGCTGTTCTCGGACGAGGAGTTCAAGCCCACGGCAGGCGCCGACCAGCAGATGGCAGACAACCTCGCCCTGGTCCGCGGCGTGCGCGACACCTTGCAACGCAACGGCGTGCAACTGGTGCTGGCGATCGTTCCGGCCAAGGCACGGCTTTACGCCGAGCATATCGGCGCAGAGGCACCCGCCAGCCTGCACAACGACCTGTACAACCGCTTCCACGCCGACGCCCGCCAGGCTGGCGTGTTCGCCCCGGACCTGCTGGCGCCGATGCAGGCGGCCAAAGCCCACGGCCAGGTGTTCCTGCGCACCGACACCCACTGGACGCCGATGGGCGCCGAAGTCGCGGCCCAGACCCTGGCCCAGGCGGTCACCCGCCAGCGTCTGCTCAGCGGCGAGCCCCAGGCCTTTGTCACCGAGACCGGCAAGAGCGCGCCGTACAAGGGCGACCTGACCAACTTCCTGCCGCTCGACCCGCTGTTCAGCAACCTGCTGCCCGACCCGGACACCCTGCAGCAACGCAGCACCCGCCCGGCCGATGGCCCGGGTGACGGCGGCGACGCGTTGTTCGCCGACGCCCAGATCCCGGTGGCGCTGGTGGGCACCAGCTACAGCGCCAACCCGCACTGGAACTTCCTCGGCGCCCTGCAGCAGGCGCTGGGCAGCGACGTGGCCAACTACGCCGAAGACGGCCATGGCCCCCTGCTGCCGATGCTCAAGTACCTGCAAAGCGATGCTTTCAAGACCAACGCCCCGCAGGTCGTGGTCTGGGAGTTTCCTGAACGCTATCTGCCAATGAAAAACGACCTCAGCGCATTCGATCCGCAGTGGATCGCGCAGCTGAAAAACTCCCGTAAATCCGAAGAAAACCTGGCTCTGTCGTCCAATCGGACGGACCACTGAAGAGGAAAACGCACATGACCACCAAGACTTCCATCGCCAAAGCCCTGACCCTCGCCGCTGGCCTCAGCGTGCTCTCGCTGCAGGCGTTCGCTGGCGCCGATGCCGCGCTGTATGGCCCGAGCGCGCCGAAAGGTTCGTCCTTCGTGCGCCTGTACAACGCCACCAGCACGCCAGTGGCAGCCAACGTGGGCAACACCTCGATCAGCCAGGTGGGCGCACAGGGCAGCAGCGATTTCAGCTTCATGCCACAGGGTGACTACAGCGCCAAGGTCGGCAGCCAGACCGTGCCGGTCAAGCTTGCCGCCGACAAGTACTACACCCTGGTCAACAACGGCAGCGGCAATCCGCAACTGATCGAGGAACCACCGTTCAAGAACAAGCAGAAGGCCCTGGTGCGGGTGCAGAACCTCACCGACGCGCCGCTGACCCTGAAAACCGCCGACGGCAAGACCGAAGTGGTCAAGCCGGTGGCCGCCAAGGGCCGTGGCGAGCGTGAGATCAATCCGGTCAAGGTCAACATGGCGTTGTACCAAGGAGACAAGAAAGTGAGCGACCTCAAGCCGGTCGCTCTGGAGCGAGGCGAAGCTGCCGTGCTGTACGTCACGGGTTCCGGCAGCAGCCTCTCGCCGGTCTGGGTAACCCGCCCAGTGTCCACCAACTGATCCTCTGCCCTTATCGAACCTTTGGAGAAACAACATGATCCCGGTAATTCTTTCTGGTGGTAGCGGTTCCCGTCTGTGGCCTCTGTCGCGCAAGCAGTTCCCCAAGCAGTTCCTGGCCCTGACCGGCGAGCACACGCTGTTCCAGCAAACCCTGGAGCGCCTGGTGTTCGAAGGCATGGACACGCCTATCGTGGTCTGCAACAAGGACCACAAGTTCATCGTCAACGAGCAGCTGAGCAGCCTCAAGCTGGAGACCCAGAGCATCCTGATGGAACCCTTCGGGCGCAACACCGCGCCAGCGGTGGCCCTGACCGCGATGAAGCTGGTCAATGAAGGCCGCGACGAGCTGATGCTGGTGCTGCCCGCCGACCACGTGATCGACGACCAGAAAGCCCTGCAACGCGCGCTGGCCCTGGCCACCGTGGCGGCCGAGCGCGGCGAGATGGTGCTGTTCGGCGTGCCGGCGACCAAGCCCGAGACCGGCTATGGCTATATCCGCTCCAGCCAGGATGCCCTGCTGCCGGAAGGCGTGGCCCGGGTTGCCCAGTTCGTCGAGAAGCCCGACGAGAAGCGTGCCGCGGAGTTTGTCCGCGCCGGCGGCTACTTCTGGAACAGCGGCATGTTCCTGTTCCGTGCCAGCCGCTTCCTCGAAGAGCTGAAAAAGCATGATCCGGACATCTACGACACCTGCCTGCTGACCCTGGAGCGCAGCGCCGAGGTCGACGACAGCGTGGCCATCGACGAAGCCACCTTCGCCTGCTGCCCCGACAACTCCATCGACTACGCGGTGATGGAAAAGACCCAGCGCGCTTGCGTGGTGCCGCTGTCGGCGGGCTGGAGCGATGTCGGCTGCTGGTCGTCGCTGTGGGACGTGCACGAGAAGGACGACAACGGCAACGTCACCAAGGGTGACGTGGTGGTGCAGGACAGCCACAACTGCATGATCCACGGCAATGGCAAGCTGGTGTCGGTGATCGGCCTTGAGAACATTGTCGTGGTCGAGACCAAGGACGCGATGATGATTGCCCACAAGGACAAGGTCCAGGGCGTCAAGCAGATGGTCAACACCCTCAACGAGCAAGGCCGCAGCGAAACCCAGAACCACTGCGAAGTGTACCGCCCGTGGGGCTCGTACGACTCGGTGGACATGGGCGGGCGCTTCCAGGTCAAGCACATCACCGTCAAGCCTGGCGCCAGCCTGTCGCTGCAGATGCACCACCACCGTGCCGAGCACTGGATCGTGGTGTCCGGCACCGCCGAGGTAACCTGTGACGAGAACGTGTTTCTGCTGACCGAGAACCAGTCGACCTATATCCCGATCGCCTCGATCCACCGTCTGCGCAATCCGGGCAAGATCTCGCTGGAGATCATCGAAGTGCAGTCCGGCAGCTACCTGGGCGAGGATGATATCGAGCGGTTCGAGGATGTGTATGGCCGCAGTTCCACGCCGATCGAGCGTGGGGTTTCGGTGAAGACCATCGCGCAGTAACCGCGTCGCCCCCATCGCGGGCTTGTCCCGCGATGGGCCGCGCAGCGGCCCCTGCTTTTTTGAGCCCAACCCCATTTCCCGCTACGATGACCTGACCCCGCGCCAACAAGGTCTGTCTTCATGCTCATCGGTGCCCTGCTCATCCTCACCTGGCTGGTGCTGCTTCTGCGCTACCCGGCCAAGGCCCTGCCCATTTCCCTGTCAGCCGTGCTCGGCCTTGGCCTGGTCGCGCTGTGGGTGGTCTGGCAGGACAACCGCGAAGCCACGCAGCTGGCACGCCTGGACCTGCGCCTGGTCTACGCCCCCGACCAGTGCCCCGCCGACCGCGCCCTGCAAGTGCGCATGAAGAACGGCAACAACGTCCCGCTACAATCCTTGCGCTGGCGGGTGGCGGCCTATGCGCCGGGGGACACCGTCAACCTCGCTGAAAATACCTACAGCGCGCCCCGTTACCGCGGCCCTGGCGAACTGCAGCCAGACGCCGATTGGAGCGACTGCCTCCCGCTGCCGCCGCTACGCTCGGGCTACCGTCCGCAGACACTGGAATTTCGCGCCGAGCACCTGCAAGGCAGCTTCGCAAACTGACGACGACGCGCCCAACGGCCTGTCATGGGCAGGACCGGCCTTGCGCCAGGCGGTGAGTCCGCCCGTCGTCTACTCTCCGCCGATTGACCTATGAAGGATCCCCTCGCATGCCCACCGTTCTGATCACTGGTTGTTCCAGCGGCATCGGCCGCGCCCTGGCCGATGCGTTCCGAGATGCAGGCCATGAAGTCTGGGCAACGGCGCGCAAGCCTGCCGATGTCGACATCCTGGCCGCCGCGGGCTTCAGCGCCCGGCAGCTGGATGTGAATGACGCCTCTGCGCTGCAGGCACTGGCCGAGGAACTGCAAGACCGTCTCGGCGGGCTGGATATGCTCATCAACAACGCCGGCTACGGCGCCATGGGACCTTTGCTGGACGGTGGCGTCGACGCCATGCGCCAGCAGTTCGAGACCAATGTGTTCGCCCTGGTCGGCGTGACCCGCGCGCTGTTCCCGTTGCTGCGGCGCTCGCAAGGCCTGGTGGTGAACATCGGCAGTGTCTCGGGCGTGCTGGTGACACCGTTCGCCGGTGCGTATTGCGCCTCGAAGGCGGCGGTGCATGCGTTGAGTGATGCCCTGCGGCTGGAGCTGGCGCCGTTTTCTATCAGCGTGATGGAAGTGCAGCCCGGCGCGATCGCCTCGCAGTTTGCGAGCAACGCCCAGCGCCAGGCGGATGAAGTGCTGGCGGCGGATTCGCCGTGGTGGCCGCTGCGCGAGCAGGTACGCGCCCGGGCACGGGCGTCACAGGACCGGCCGACGCCGGCGGCGGTGTTTGCGCAAGGGGTGTTGGCGGCGACGCGCAAGACCCCGGTGCCCGGGTTGGTGCGCATCGGCAACGGCAGCACCGCGTTGCCGCTGCTGGCACGACTGCTGCCGCAGCGGTTGCTGGACACGGTGTTGAAGAAGCGGTTCGGGTTGTTGCGGCCGTTGTAAACGAATCGGTTTTTTCTGTCGCCTTGGTGACTGGGGCCGCACCGCCGATCCATCAGGCATCAAACGCCTGCCACCCTCCACCGAGGGCCTTGTACAACCCTACCAGCGCCTGCGACACGGCCGCCGAGCTGTCGATCCACTGCTCTTCGCTGGCCAGCAGCGCGCCTTGCACGCTGAGTACGTTGAGGAAATCCACCGCGCCTTCCACGTACTGGCGCTGGGCAGTCTCCAGGGCGATGCGGTTCTGCCGCACGGCTTCGGCCAGGCGGTCGCGGCGCAGCTGGCTGGCGTTGTACAAGCGCAGCACATCATCGATTTCGTGCCAGGCATGCAGCACCACCTGCTGGTAATGCAGGGCAGCTTCCTGCTGCTGGGCTTCACGCAACTGCAGAACCCCTTTCAGACGCCCGCCCTCGAAGATCGGCAGGCTCAGCTGCGGGCCGATGCCGAACCGGCGCGAGTCCCAGCCGCCGAAATCACTGAGCTGCAATGCCTGGAAACCGACGTTGCCGGACAGCCGGATGCTTGGGTAGAAATCGGCTTTGGCCACGCCGATGCTGGCGGTGCTGGCGTGCAGTTGCGCCTCGGCCTGGCGAATGTCCGGGCGGCGCTCGGCGAGCTCCGACGGCACGCCGATGGCGAAGCGTTGCTGCGGCGCGGGCAGCTCGCCCGGTTGCAGCAACTCGGCCTGAAGGCTGCGTGGCGGTTCGGCGGCGAGCAGGCTGAGGGCGTTGATCAGATCAGCCTGGCGCGCGTCGAGGGTCGGCAGGCGCGCTTCGATCGAAGCGACCTGGGCACTGGCCTGGGCCACGTCCAGGCGGGTGGCGACGCCTTCGGCCTGGCGCTGTTGCGACAGTTTCAAGCCGTGCTTCGCCACCTCCAGGTTGTCGTGGGTCACCTGCAAGGTGCGTTGCACCGCGCGCAGCTGGATATAGTCACCGGCGGTTTCGGAGAGCAGCGCCAGCAGCACGCCACGCCGATCGTTCTCGGCAACCTGCACCGAGGCGTCGGCGGCCTCGACCTGGCGCCGCACGCGGCCCCAGAGGTCGAGTTCCCAGCTGGCGGTGAGGTCACCCTGCCACAGGTTGAAGGCCGACTTGCCGCTGTTGCCCGACGGATCGCTCAGCCCTTCAGCGCTGTTGCGGGCGCGGTTGTAACCCGCGTCCAGGCCCACCGAGGGTGTTTCGTCGGCGGAGATGCTGCTGCGCAGGGCGCGGCTTTGCAGCAGGCGCGCGCTGGCGATCCGCAGGTCGAGGTTGCGGGCGGCGACGCGGTCGATCAGGGCGCTGAGCCTGGCGTCGTGGAAGTTCTCCCACCAGCGCATTTCCAGTGGCTCGGCGGCGGGCTGGCTGGGAGCGGCCTGCCCTTGCAGCGCGGCCCAGTCAGCCGGTGCCTGGCTGTCGGGGCGCTGGAAATCCGGGCCCAGGGTGCAACCGGCCAGGCCCAGGGCAAACAGCAAGGGGCTCAGGCGTAATGCGGCTTTCATCGCGCGCTCACCTCTTTGCCAGCCAGCGTGTCGCCATGGGTATCGATGGTCGCTTCCACCGACATGCCGACGCGCAGGCGGTCAAGCAGTGGCTGGCCGGCGTCGAAGACGATCTTCACCGGGATGCGCTGCACCACCTTGGTGAAGTTGCCGGTGGCGTTGTCAGGCTTGACCGCGGCGAAGGTCACGCCGGTGGCGGGGGCGATGCTTTCGACATGGCCGCGCAGGATTTCACCCGAGAAGGTATCGACGCTGATGTTCACCGGCTGGCCCGGCTGCACATGGGTCAGCTGGGTTTCCTGGAAATTGCCGACCACATAGGCCTGGTTCAGCGGCACCACCGACAGCAGACGCGCGCCCGGGTTGACGTAGGCACCGACGCGCAGCGCACGCTCGCCGACCATGCCATCGACCGGGGCGACGATGCGCGTGTAGGACAGGTCCAGATTGGCCCGCTCGACGCCCGCTTCGGCACGTTTGAGCTGGCCATCGGCGCTGGCCACCTGGGCGTTGAGGATATCGACCTGCTTGCGTGCCGCCAGCAACGCCGCCTGGGCGTTGGCCAGGCGCGCCTTGGCCTGGTCAACGCGGCTGCGCGCCTGCTGGGCGTTCTGCACGGTGCCGGCGCCCTGTTCGGCGAGGCGGCTGTAGCGAGCGGTTTCCTGGTTGGCGAAGGCCATCTCGGCCTGGGCGGCGCTGACCGCGGCCTGAGCCTGGGCGATCATCGAGCCTTGGCGGTCGAGGGTGGCGCGGGCGTCGTCGCTCTGCGCCTTGGCCACCAGCAGCTGCGCCTGGGCGGCATCAAGGGCGGCCTGGTAGTCGCGCTCGTCGATCAGCGCCAGCAACTGGCGGGCCTTGACCTGCTGGTTGTCCTGCACCAGTACGTCCTTGATGAAGCCTGCGACCTTGGGCGCGACCACGGTGTAGTCGGCGATCACATAGGCGTCGTTGGTGCGCTGCTCGTGGTCGCTGCCCAGCAGCCAAGGGCCGAACAGGCCGGCCAGCACGGCCACGGCGAGCACCGAGCCGATCAGGAGGGTTTTACGGTTGTTGGTCATTTCTCAGCAGTCTCGGATTCATCCAGGGCTCAGGCCACCGCGCGCGGTGGATAGACCCGGGTAGGCACGAAGGGAATCAGGCAGATCAGGGCCACGGCGATCATCGCCATGACCAGGTAAAGGTCGGCCGAGGTCAGCACCACGGCTTGTTCATGGATACGGTGCGCCAGGCCCGGCGCGCGGTCATCGACCAGCGGCGCGTTGCCCAGGCTGTCCACCAGGTGGTTGGAATGGAAATGCCGGCGCAAGGTACCCAGCCCGTCCAGCAGCCCCGCCGCGATCACCGCCGCCAGGCCCTTGACCGTGTTGAACCAGGACGAGGCGAACGGCCCGTCCTGCGGGCTCATGCCATTGGTGGACAACATCAGCAGCGGCAGCACGGCCATCGGCTGGCCGAACACCTGGAGCAGGTACAGGGTGTAGAAGTCGTCACGTATCCAGGCCGAGGTGATCTGGCTGCTGCCCAGGCAGCTCAAGGCCAGCATGCCAAGACCCGTGGCCAGCACCCAGCGGCAGTCCACCACGCGCAGGTTGCACAACGCCGCCACCAGCGGCAGCGCCAGCAGTTGCGGCATGGCGACCAGCATCATCAGCGGGCTGGTCTGCGCAGGGCGGTAACCCTGGATCTGCGCGAGGTACGCCGAAGGAATGCTGCTGATCCCGGACAGCACGATCAGCACGCCGGCCAGTGTCACCAGGGCAAAACTCAGGTTGCGCCGGCCCAGCATGCGCAGCTGGAAGAACGGCAGCGGCTCGGACCATTCGTTATAGAGGAACAACACCAGCAGCAACGCGCCGCCGCCGAGCAGCCAGCAGATCAGTGGCGAGTCGAACCAGCCCCAGCGGTCGCCCAGGCTCAGGCCGATCACCAGCGAGCTGATCGCCGGCAGGCCGAGCAGCACGCCGCGCCAGTCGAACTGCGTGAAGCGCTCCAGGCGCAGCGGGTCCTGGGGCAGGCCCCAGCCGACACAGAACAGGGCCAGCATGGACGGGATGACGATCTGCCAGAACGCCCACTGCCAGCCGACATATTCGGTCCACAGCCCGGCCAGCGGGGTGCCCAGGTTGGGACCGAAGGTGGCGGTCAGGGCATAGCAGGCCAGCCCGTAGACCTTGATGCCTGGAGGCAGAAAGCGCAGCGCGACGCTCATCAGCATCGGCGGCATGGCACCAGAGGCCAGGCCCTGCAATACGCGCAGCAGCATCAGGCTGTGCAGGTCCGGTGCGTAGGGCTGGATCACCCCGAGCACGGCGAAGGCGCCGATCGCGCAGAGGGTGTAGCGGCGCAGCGAGAAGGTGGTCGCCAGCCAGGGCGAGAACGCCATCGCCGACACCGAGGCGGCGGAATACACCGCGAGCAGCCAGGCGCCCTCGTCGGCACCGATGCCCATGGCGCCGCGGATATCGGCCAGCGAGACCTTGGTGACGGTCTCGTTGAGGCCCGCGCAAAGCACCGCCAGCAACACGCCGAACAGCCCGATCACCACGCGCAGGCCAAAAGCCGCCTGCACGGGCGGGCTGGCCACGGGGGCTGCAGCGAGCGCAGCGGTGGGCGCGGTCAGCGAACTCATGGGTTGAAATCTCCGGCAACAAATTTACCGGGGGAAGTCTAAGAACCTTGAATGCTGATTAAAACTGACATATTGGCAGCTTACTGTTGCGTTAAACGCAATCCAGTCTAGGGATCGATGCTGCAGCAGGCCTTCAGCGTCTGCCGCAGCCAGCGGTGCGCCGGGTCGTTGTGATAGCGCGGGTGCCAGGCCTGCATCACCGTCACCCGCTCCATCGGCAGCGGGATCTGGAACGAACGCAGCGGCAGGCCAAGCTTGGCCACGCTGTTGAGAATATTGGCAGGCATCGGCAGCAGCAGGTCGGAGTCGGGCAGCGAGAACATCGCCGAGTGAAAGCTTGGGGTAATCAGCGCGACCCGCCGCTGGACCTTGTAGTTGGCCAGCTCGACATCGATCGGTCCATCGGCGCGTCCGCGCCGGGACACGCTGATCTGCGGGTAGGCGGCGAAACGCTGCGGTGTGATCTCATCGTCGAAGATCGGATGGTCGCGCCGGGCCAGGCCGACGTAGACGGTGGTGAACAGGCTCTGCACTTTTATTTCCGGGCCCAGGTCGATGGTCGAGCTGATGAGCAGGTCGGTGCGGCCATCGCGCAGCACGGCGTCGTCGTCATCGCCACCGCTTTCGGGGACGAAGCGCAGCACCGTGCGCGGCGCCTGCTCGTGCATCATGCGCAGCAGCTGCGCGCCGTAGAGCGCGATGAACAGGTCGTTGGTGCGAATGTTGAACGCTCGGTCGAGCTCGCCAAGGTCCACCTCGGGGCCATTGCGAAACACCTGCCCGGCCTGCTCGACCAGTGCCCGCACCTGCTCGCGCAGGGCCAGCGCCCGTGGCGTTGGCACCAGCCCGCGTCCCGCGCGCACCAGGATCGGGTCGCCCATGGCATCGCGGATCCGCCCCAAGGTGCGGCTCATGGCCGCCGGGCTAAGGTTCATGCGCTGCGCGGCGCCCACCACGCTGCCCTCGTCGAGCAAGGCATCGAGGGCGACCAGAAGGTTCATGTCCGGGAGCTGCATTGCCGGGTTTTCCATGTGCGGGAGGTGATCGGCGAATCTTACCAGCTTGCCCAGTTTGCGCCCGGCACAACTACAGAGTGCATGGCAGGCCATTTATCGGTGGGCTGCGCATGCACAAGAATGCCGGATTGACCCTGAGCCCACGGAGACCGCATGCCCAGCCACGTCCTGATCGCCATCGACGCCTCCCCTGCCAGCAGCGGCCTGCTCGACCTTGCCCGGCGTTACTGCCAGCCCGGCCAGCACCACCTGCATGTGCTGTTGGCCATCGATTCGACCTTTGCCGTGCACGACCACCTTGCGCCGATCCGCCAGGACGAGGAAGAAGAGTATCCCGCCGCCTGCGAGGAGCAGCGGCTGGGCGACGCCGCCATGCTCAAGGCCGTGACGGCCCTGCGCGAGAGCGGGTTCACCTGCGAAGGCAAACTGGTCGCCGCCGACCCGGTGGATGCCATCGTCAGCCAGGCCGAGGCCCTGGGCTGCGAGCTGATCGTCATGGGGCACCGGCACCTGTCGCGGCTGGGGCGGTTGCTGGATCCGTCGATCAGTGTGAAGGTCATTGATCGCGTGCAGTGCGCGGTTTTGGTGGGGCCGTGCCATAGGTAAACCTGTGGATGCGGGCTGGCACTGGTTGTGAGTCAGGCCGGTCAGCGGGACACAGGCGGCGTGACCACCACCGTACACGTCATCCCCGCCGCCAGCAGGTACCCTTCCGGCACCTGGTCGATATGAATTCGCACGGGCACGCGCTGGGCCAACCGCACCCAGTTGAAGGTCGGGTTGACGTCGGCGATGAGCTCGCGGCTTTGCGGGTTGTCGCGGTCGTAGATGCCGCGGGCGATGCTCTCGACATGGCCTTGCAGGCGCTCGCCACTCATCATCTGCAAGTCGGCGGGATCGCCGACATTCACATGGGGCAGCTTGGTCTCTTCGAAAAACCCGTAGACCCAGAATGAATGCTCGTCGACCACGGCCATCTTCGCTTCACCGGTGCGGGCGTAATCGCCTTTGTGCACGTTGAGGTTGGTCACGTAGCCATCGACGGTGGCAAGAATGCGGGTGCGCGCCAGGTCGAGCTCGGCCGCGGCGAGCTGGGCCTGGGCTTGCTGGTAGTCGGCGAGCGAGGCGCTGGCGATGTTGCTGGCGTCTTCGCGGCTTTCCCGCGAGATGACCAGGTTGTCCATGTCGGCGCGGCGGCTGGCGTTGACCTTGCGCATCTCCCAAGTGGACTTGCGCGAGGCGACCAGCGCCTGGGCCTGGCGCACGGCGATCTGGTAATGCTCGGGGTCGATCTGGATCAGCAGGTCGCCCTTCTTTACCCGCTGGTTGTCATGCACCGGCACATCGACCACATAGCCCGGCACGTCGGCGGCCACATTGATGATGTCGGCGCGCACCCGGCCGTCGCGGGTCCAGGGGGTGGTCATGTAGTGCAGCCACAACTGCCGGCCGATCACCACGGCGGCGGCCAGCACGAGCAAGGTGGCGATCAGGCTGAAAAACTTTTTCATCGACGTGGGACTCACCGGTAGACAGACAGCGCCATGGCGCCAAAGAGGCAGACGAACAGGCTCAGGCGCAACAGCGCCGGGTGCCAGAAGAAGCGGTAGCCGTCGTGGCTGGCGATAAAGCGATCCAGCCCCCAGGCAAGCCCTGCGGCGAGCAGGAACAGCAGGGTCATGGTCGGCATGTACACGCCATGGAAGGCGATTTCACGGGGCATGGGGCAGTCCTTGCGCCGGGGCCAGGGCGGCCAGCGGCGACTGTGGGTCGAGCAGCGAGGTGCGGATGAAGTGCAGGTAGCTCTGCACCCGGCGCAGGGCCGAGGTGTCGAAGTGCCGCGCAAAAGGCTCGTCCGTGGCCTGCACGCGGCTGATGGCGTGGTCCACCGCCACCAGCGCGCGTTCGTGGTTGCTGACGCTGGGCTGCAGGAACAGCCGCGCCAGGGCCCGGCCCATCACGCGGATCGCCTGGCGCCAGGGCTGCGACTCGGCGTAGCACGGGTGCACCGGCAGCTGCGCCTGCTCCTTGCGCAGCTCGATGATCGCGTGGCCGACCTCCAGCACCACGAACATCCAGCGCAGCAGGCTGCTCTGCACGTGCGGCTGGCCGGCAGCGAGGCCATAGGCCTGGTGCAGCAGGTCGCGGGTGCGGCTTTCAAAGGCCGAACCCAGCCCGCGCAGCCGTCCGCTGATGGCGAACAGCACCTGTTCGCGCAGGTTGCGCTCCAGCCGGCTCCATAGCCAGCGGCTGTTGGGCGGCAAAATGATCGCCCCTGCGGCGGCGCAGACCAGCATGCCCAGGACCATGCCGATGTAATCATTGATGAAGCTGTAGGGGTCGTAGACCGTCAGGTTGTTCGGCACTGAGCCAATGGCGAAAAACACCAGCAGCCCCACGCCATAGCCGGCATAGGCCGGACGCGAGGAGAGGAACGCGCCAAGCACGAACACCGGCGCCAGCACCATGCACAGCAGCGGGAAACCGTCGATCCAGGGGAAGACGAAAAAGGTCTCGAAGAAGCCGATGAAGGCGCCGAGCAGGGTCCCGCAGGCCATCTGGAACGACATGCGCCTGGGGTTGGGCGAGGCCGCCGACAGGCCGACGGTGACCGTGGCGATCAAGGTCATCATCGCCCCGCTCGGCCAGTCGCTGATGATCCAGTAGCTGCCCAGCAGCAACAGTACCGCCGCCGAGCGCACCCCCGCCGCCAGCGACACCAGCCAGCTGGTCTGCGCCACGTAGGGCTCGTCCCACTGCTCGCGAGCGTGCCTGTGCGCCGACAGCGAGGCATGGGTCTGGGCGTAGCTGTGCAGGTCGTCGACAAAGCGGTAGAGCAGTTCGTAGGCGGTGTGGAAGTCCAGCAGGTCCGATTCTCTCGGTGCGGTCTCGACAAACGCGGCACGCAGGCCCCGGACCTGCGCCGGCAGGCCGTCCTTGTAGGCGGCCAGCTCAAGCGTCAGGCGCAGGGCGTCGCGCTCGGTGAGGGCGCGGCCCACATAGGGTTCGAGGAGTTCATCGAGGGTCTTGAGACCCGGCTCGATGGCGCTGACGATCTGCAGCGGGCCGCGCACGCGCAAGCGTTCGAGCAGCTGGTGCAGCGCGTTGAAGCGGGTGGTAATGGCCATGAACTCGCTGTTCATGCGCACCAGCCGCCCGTTGCGCCGGCGCATGTGCGGGTCTTCGAAGGCGGTGACGTTGCGCAGGCTTTCAATGCCCACCGCCTCGGCGATGAAACGCACGTTGCTGCTCTCGAAGCGGTCGCGCTGGCTGTCGCCGCGCAGGGCCTCGACGACGAAGCCGGCGAACACCCCGAAGCGCTGGTACAGCGCATTGCGCATCGCGGCGCTGGCCGACTGGGGCAGGATCGCGGCACTGACCAGGGTCGACACCAGAATCCCAAGGGAGATCTCCAGCCCGCGCCACACCGCCGCCATGAAGGCCTCCTGCGGATGCTCCAGCACCGGCAGGCCGATCATCGCCGCCGTGTAGCCCGCCAGCACAAAACCATAGGCGCGGAAGGTGCGGTAGCGCATGGCCCCGGCCGAGCACAGGCCGACCCACAGCGCCAGGCTGGGCAGGAACAGCTCGGTGTTCTGCGGAAACAGCGCGATCAGCGCGACCATCATCGAAGAGCCCGCCAAGGTGCCGAGCACCCGGTAGAAGCTCTTGGCGAACACCTGCCCGCTCTGCGGCTGCATGACGATGAACACGGTGATCATCGCCGTGCGCGGCTGCGGCAGCTCCAGGCGCATGGCCAGCCACAGGGTGATGAACGCGGCCGCCAGCACCTTGAAGATGTACACCCAGGTGACCCCATCGGTACGCGCCCAGGCGAAAAAGCCGCGGCGCCACTCAAGGCGGGCCAGCCAGCGCCCGGTCAGGCCCAGCGCGGTCATGGCCGGGGCCCTGGCGTGTCGAAGATCGCCAGCGTGGCCGGGGTTTCAGGCGCGAGCTGCTGGTCATCGCTGGGCACATCGCTGCCCGCCCGCAGCCCGCCGCCAAGGGCCGTGACCAGCTCGGCATGGGCACTCAGGCGCGCGGCCTGGACCTGCTGCCGGACCTGCTGCTGGCGAAACAGCAGGGTCTGCGCGTTGAGCACGTTGAGGTAGTCGGTGAGCCCGCGCTGATAGGCGACGGTGGCAATGTCGTAGGTCTTCTGCGCGGCGGCCACCGATGCCTCGGCAAAGTGCGCCTGTTCCTTCATCGACTCACG
>NZ_DATELE010000107.1:0-40301 GCF_035277045.1 Pseudomonas sp.
GGAAGGCTTCGGCATAGTAGCGCACCGGCTTGAGACCGACCTGTTCGGCGTCCAGGGCGGTTTGCAGGTCGTGTTTTTCGCTGGCGCTGAGCCACTTGGCGTCCGCGGGACGGTCATCGGCCAGGCGCCACCAGATAAACGCCCAGAGCACCGCGGGCAGCCCTTCGACGATGAACATCCAGCGCCAGCTGTAGTGCTCGACCAGGTAGCCCGAGACCACCGACATCCACAGCATGGTCACCGGGTTGCCCAGGATCAGGAACGTGTTGGCGCGCGAGCGCTCGGCACGGGTGAACCAGTGGCACAGGTACACCAGCATGGCCGGCATCACCGCTGCCTCGACCACTCCGAGCATGAAGCGGATGCCGATCAGCCAGTAGGCGTTCGACACCACGCCGGTCAGCGTGGCCAGGCTGCCCCAGAGGATCAGGCTGACGAAGATCAGCTTCTTCACGCTCTGGCGCTGGGCGTAGATGGCCCCCGGCACCTGGAAGAAGAAGTACCCCAGGAAGAACAGCGCGCCGAGCAGTGACGACAGGCCCGGCGTGATGGCAAGGTCGGCGGCCATGCCGGAGGCGGCGGCGAAGCCGTAGTTGGCGCGGTCCAGGTACGCCAGGCTGTAGGTGATGAAGACGATCGGCATGATGTACCACCAGCGGCGGGTGGCGAGTTTGGCTGTTTGCATGGTCTTGCTCCTGGCATCTTGTTGTTGTCGCGACAGGTAACATCAGCAATGGGGTAATCAGGCGGTCACGGTCAGTTCGCTGCGTCGTGGCAGGCCCTCCATGTCGCCCCGGCTCTGCACCGCGCGGCTGCCGATCCAGTTGCCGCGCTCCACGGCCTCAGGCAGCGACTGCTGTTCGAGCAGCGCGCTGATCAGGCCCACGGCGAAGCCATCACCGGCGCCGACGGTGTCGACCACCTTGGCCACCGGTTGCGCGGCGACGAAGGACTGGTCCTCGGCGGTGCGGTAGTAGGCACCCGCGGCGCCGAGCTTGATCGCGACCGCCTTGGCGCCGCGGTCGAGGTAGAAGGCCGCGATGTCCTGCGGGGTTTCATAGCCGGTCAGCAGGCTCCCCTCGGCGAGGCCCGGCAGCACCCAGTCGGCGTGGCTGGCCAGGTGGTTGAGGGTGTCGATCATCTGCCGCTCGCTGGCCCACAGCCGCGGGCGCAGATTGGGGTCGAACGAGCTGCTGCCCCCCGCCTGGCGCTGGCGCACCAGCAAGTGTTCGGCCAGCTCGCACGTGGCGGCGGACAACGCCGGTGGAATCCCCGTGACGTGCAGGTGGCGCGGCAGTGGCTGGCGCTCTGGCAGGTCGGCGATGCTCAGGTGGCTGGCGGCCGAGCCGCGGCGGTAGTACTCCACTTCCGGGTCGCTGCCGTCATCGGTACGGCCCTTGAACTGGAAGCCTGTCGGGCGCAGCGGGTCGACGGCCACGTGCCGGCAGTCCAGGCCCTCATCGCGCAAGCTCTGCAGCACGAAGCGGCCCAGCGAGTCATTGCCGACCCGGCTCAGCCAGGTGACATCGAAGCCCAGGCGGGCAAGGCCGATGGCGACATTGCTGTCGGCCCCGGCAATGCGCCTGTGGAAGTGCGTGACCTGGTCAAGGTCGCCGCATTGCTCGGCCACCAGCATGGCCATGGTCTCGCCAAAGCACAGGATGTCAGCCATGGGCCACCTCCTGCTCGGCGACGTCCAGCTGCGCAAGCTTCAGCACTTCGGCGCGGGTGATGGAGAGCAGGTCATCGCCCTGCAATGGGTACTCGACCGCCCGGACCAGGCCCCGCGGGAACCAGGCAAGCAAGGACTGCCAGGCCTGCAGGTCATGCGTGGAAGGCGTCACGGCGACCAGCTTGCCACTGGCGCCTCGCGCCACCGCCTTGCAGTGCAGGTACTCGACAAAGCGGCCCAGGCGCTGCGCTGCCTCGAGCGCCGACTGCGCCTGCCATTGCCAGTTGCCAATATCGAAGGTCATGCCCACCGGCACCCCAAGCGCCCGCGCCTGGGTCAGGAACCGCTCCAGCGCGTCGATCTTGCCGCCCTGGGCGGTCTGGTCGTTTTCCACCAGCACGCGCACCGGCTGTCCGTCCAGCGTCTTGGCCAGCAGGTGCAGGTCGCAGCCTGGATGGAAGAACCCGAGCGAAACCTTCAGCCATCTGGCGCCGCACGTGCTGGCGCGTTGCAGGGCAATCGCCAGGTGCGCGCAGGGCTCGGCCTGATCGGCCTGCCACAGCTCCAGCGTCGACGAATACACGCAGTCCAGGCCGTGATCGGCGATGCCCGGCTGCAGGTGGAGGTGCTCCTGGTCAGCCATCAGCTCTTCGCGCAACTCGATCAGGCGGGCACCTGCCTGCGCGAGCACGGGGACGAAGGCTGCCTGACCGCGCGCTCGGACGAGCTCGGCGCCATAGCTGGAAAGGCTGATCGATACGGGATGTAGAGTCATTGTTGTTATCCTCTGAAACCGGTTTCAAAACAGGTCGAATGGCATCGGCGCAAGGCCGCTGCCGCCAGGTCATGGGGTGGGTGGGGTAGAGCCGCGAATGATCAGCTGACAGGGGAAATCGAACACCTTCGGCGGGCCGTCATTGCCCCGCAGGCGCTCGAGCAGGCACTCGAACGCAGTGATGCCGATCTGCTCGGTGGGCTGGGCCAGGGCGGTGACCCCGGTGCCGACCAGCGGCAGCCAGTCCAGGTCGTCCAGGGCGATCAGGCCGACATCGGTGTCCAGGTCACGCATGGCCCTGACGCACTTGAGCGTCGCGGTGCCGTTGGCGCAGAACAGGGCCTTGGGGCCAGGGCCGGGTTCGGCAAGGAAATGCAGCAGGTCGTTGGTGAACGAGCCGCCCATGCGCAGGATCTGTCCCGCGATCCCTGGCCGGTTGGCTGTCCAGGCCGTGAATGCATCGCAGCGCTCCTGACGGGAGCTGTTGCCATCCTGCGGCTCGCTCACCAGCGCCAGGTCGCGGTAGCCGCGCAGCAGCAGGTGCTCCAGGGCCAGCGCCACCGCGCCGCGGTTGTCCAGGCCGACCAGGTCGCTGGCAAGGTTCGGCACCTTGCGGTCGACCAGCACCAGTGGCAGTTCCCGTTGCAGCGCCTGCAGTTCGTCCGGGTGATGGCCCAGGGTGTTCACGATCAGGCCTTCGACGTTATAGGAACGCAGGGCCGCCAGGTGCTGGCGTTCCTGCTCGTCGTCCTGGCCGGTGTTGCACACCACCAGGCTATAGCCATGGCGCCGGCAGGCGGTTTCGACCCCGTGCATCACGGCGACGGAATAGGGATTGCGGATGTCGGCCACCAGCATGCCGATCAGCCGCGTACGGCCGCGCTTGAGCCCGCGCGCCATCTGGTTGGGGCGATAGCCCAGGTCGTTGATGGCTTTCTCGATGCGCCCGGCGATCAGTTCGGACAGCAGGTCCCGGTCCTCGCCGATGAAGCGCGAGACGCTGGCTTTGGAAACGCCAGCATGCTTGGCGACGTCCTGGATGGTGACCCGGGGCAGGGTGGCTTGGGTGGAAGACGACACGGCCTGAACCTTTGTTGGAATTATTGGCTAGGTTTTCTCTGAAACCGGTTTCAGGTAATACCATGCAGGAAGATTCGTCAAGGGGTTGTGGTTTCTCGTGGTGCGGTGAGTCAGTTCTGGCCTCTTTGCTGGCTTGCCAGCGAAGAGGCCAGAACTGACAATGGCCCTGCGCGAAGCAATCAATAATCTGTCACTTCTAGTCATTGAGCGTCTTCAAGCACCCGTCTAATGTCACCCTCATATCAACGACGGGCCCCACCGAGGCAGCCCGCATTCCCGTGATCACACCTGCCGTGGAGTCCCTATGGCCGCTGTCCCCTACCCGCACCTGCTGGCCCCGCTCGACCTGGGGTTCACCACCCTGCGCAACCGCACCCTGATGGGCTCGATGCACACCGGCCTGGAAGAACGTCCCGGCGGTTTCGAGCGCATGGCGGTGTATTTCGCCGAGCGCGCGCGGGGCGGGGTGGGGCTGATCGTCACCGGGGGCATCGCGCCTAACGATGAGGGCGGGGTTTACTCGGGCGCGGCCATGCTGACGACCTCCGAGGAGGCCGACAAGCACCGCGTGGTCACCGAGGCGGTGCATGCCGAGGGCGGCAAGATCTGCCTGCAGATCCTGCATGCCGGCCGCTACGCCTACAGCCCGCGGCTGGTGGCGCCGAGCGCGATCCAGGCGCCGATCAACCCGTTCAAGCCCAGGGAACTGGACGAAGCTGGCATCGAGAAGCAGATCGCCGACTTCGTCACCTGCGCGCGGCTGGCGCGGCAGGCCGGCTACGATGGCGTCGAGATCATGGGCTCCGAAGGCTACTTCATCAATCAGTTCCTGGTCGCGCACACCAACCACCGCAGCGATCGCTGGGGCGGCAGCTTCGAAAACCGCATGCGCCTGGCGGTGCAGATCGTCAGCCGGGTTCGAGAGGCGGTGGGGGCGGACTTCATCATCATCTTCCGCCTGTCGATGCTCGACCTGGTCGGGGGCGGCAGCATCTGGCAGGAGATCGTGCAGCTGGCCCAGGCCATCGAGCAGGCCGGCGCCACCCTGATCAACACTGGCATCGGCTGGCACGAGGCGCGCATCCCGACCATCGCCACCAAGGTGCCACGCGCGGCCTTCACCAAGGTTACGGCCAAGCTGCGAGGGGCCGTGAGCATTCCGCTGATCACCACCAACCGCATCAATACGCCTGAGGTGGCCGAGGCAGTGCTGGCCGCGGGCGATGCCGACATGGTGTCGATGGCCCGGCCGTTTCTCGCTGATGCCGATTTCGTCAACAAGGCCGCCGCCGGCCAGCCGGACCTGATCAACACGTGCATCGGCTGCAACCAGGCATGCCTGGACCATACCTTCGGCGGCAAGCTGACCAGTTGCCTGGTCAACCCGCGGGCCTGCCATGAAACCGAGCTCAACTACCTGCCCGTGGCGCAGGTAAAGCGCATTGCCGTGGTGGGCGCAGGGCCTGCGGGCTTGTCCGCCGCGACCGTGGCCGCCGAGCGTGGTCACCAGGTGACGCTGTTCGACAGCGCCAGCGAGATCGGCGGTCAGTTCAACGTCGCCAAGCGTGTGCCCGGCAAGGAGGAGTTCTTCGAGACCCTGCGCTACTTCAAGCGCAAGCTGAAAGTGACCGGCGTCGAGTTGTGCCTGGACACCCGGGTTACGGTCGACGACCTGGTCGCCGGGGGCTTCGACGAGATCATCCTGGCCACCGGCATCACCCCGCGCGTTCCGCCCATCCCAGGCGTGGAGCATGCCAAGGTGCTGAGTTACCTGGACGTGCTGCTCGAGCGCAAGCCGGTTGGCAAGACCGTCGCGGTGATTGGCGCGGGCGGCATCGGCTTCGATGTGTCCGAATACCTGGTGCACCAGGGTGTGGCCACCAGCCTGGACCGCGAGGCCTTCTGGAAAGAGTGGGGCATCGACACCCGCCTCGAGGCCCGCGGCGGTGTTGCCGGCATCCATGCCGAGCCCCATGCCCCGGCACGCCAGGTCTTCCTGCTGCAGCGCAAGGCCTCCAAGGTCGGCGACGGGCTGGGCAAGACCACCGGCTGGATCCATCGAACGGGCCTGAAGAACAAGCAGGTGCGGATGCTCAACAGCGTCGAGTACCTGAGGATCGATGATGACGGCCTGCATATCCGTATCGGCGAGGGCGAGCCGCAGGTGCTGCCCGTCGACAACGTGGTGATCTGCGCCGGCCAGGACCCGCTGCGCGAACTGCACGATGGCCTGCTGGCGGCGGGGCAATCGGTGCACCTGATCGGCGGTGCGGATGTGGCGGCCGAACTGGATGCCAAGCGGGCCATCAACCAGGGCTCGCGGCTGGCGGCCGGGCTCTGATGACGCAGGCGTTGTTCGACCTGCCCCGGGCGCCGTTGCAACCCTTGGCCTTGCCGTGGCTGAAAACAGCGGGGGTCGAGGTGGCAGTGCTGCGCCTCGACCTGATCGACCCGCTGATCTCCGGCAACAAGAGCTTCAAGCTGCGCGAACACCTGCGCCAGGCCCGCGATGCCGGAGCGCCAGGCCTGATCAGCCTGGGCGGCAATCATTCCAACCACCTGCACGCCCTGGCCGCGGCGGGCCAGCGCTTTGGCTTCGCCACCGCCGGGCTGCTGCGCGGGCATGAGCAGGACACGCCGACCGTGCGCGACTTGCACGCCCTGGGCATGGAGTTGCACTGGCTGGGTTATGGCGGCTATCGCGCGCGGCACCAGGCGGATTTCTGGACGCCCTGGCAGCAGCGCTATCCTGGCTGGCATTGCATTCCCGAGGGCGGCGGCGGCAAGGCAGGTCTGTCGGGCTGCGCGCTGATCGTCGAACAGGCCCGCGCGCAACTGGCCTCGCTGGGTTGGGAGGATTACCACGCCTGGTGGCTCGCGGCCGGAACCGGTACCACCCTGGCGGGTCTGGTCCGGGCGGAAGCCGGCGTCCATCAAGTGCATGGCGCCTGCGCGGTACCGCCGGGTCATGGCGTCGAGGAAAACCTTCGCGAGCTGGCGGGCGAGGACGGCTACCGCCTGCATGACGCCAGCCTGGGCGGCTTCGCCAAGGCCGACGCGCGGCTGCTGGCGTTCATCGAGCAAAGCGAGGCCGAGACGGGCATGCCGCTGGAGCCGGTGTACACCGGCAAGGCCTTGCTGGCCCTGTGCGAACAGGTCGAGGCAGGCCTGTTCAGCGCAGGCACCCGGCTGATCTTCGTGCACACCGGCGGCCTGCAAGGGCGAAGGGGCTACCCTGCGCCTGGCAGGCTCGTTTCGTACGAAGCCTAAAGCAGCGGCCAGCCGTCCGCGACCAGAAACACTCGCTCCGCCTCCTGCCAGTCGCCGTCGGGCTGTTCTTCCAGGCGCACCAGCAACTGCGCCCTGAACCCCTCTGGCAGCGCATGCAGGTGTTCATCGAGCTGCGCTTTCGACCAGCACTCCCGCGCCGAGACCCGCGCTGGCGCCAGCCAGGCGTGGCGGGGCAGGGGTTGCCAGCGGCCTGGCCCGGCCTGGCCGCGGCAGGTGTTCCAGTCACGACGGTGCAGCCAGCATCCGCGCAAGTGCGCAGGACTTGCGCCTGAGGGTGCCTGCACGTGCCCGCCCCACGGATAGAACAGGTAACCCCCCAGCCACAGGTGCGCGTGGGCAGCCTCGATGTCCAGCCCCGCCAGGGCCTGCCGGCCCTCAAGACGCGCCGAGATCGGCAATTGGTGCCCGGCCAGGTGCGCAAGCTTGATCCCCAGCCGGTCGTGGCAGCCAGGACCGAGCCAGAGACCGGCGTCCGTGCCATCGCCATCGGGCGGGCCCAGGTAGAATTTCACGGCCAGCTCCAGGTGGTGCACGCCCTCGGCGTCACGCATCAGGATATCCAGCTCGCCCAAGGTGTGCCCGCCGTTGCGGATCGGCAGGTTGGCGGCCAGCAGTTCGACGCCCGGCGCCTGTCGCAGGGCGAACTGCCACAGCCGCTCGTAGTACAGGCCCAGGCGATGGCTGGTGATGCCCGCCAGCCACTGGCACAGCGGCTGGCTGTCGCGGTCCAGGGCCCGCAGCCAGTCATGCAGGCGCTCAAGATCGTTCACCCAGCCGCTGCCAGCCAGGGGATGACGTTGCGGCCAGGGCGTGTGCTGCAGCATTGGCGGCGACAGGATTACCCAGGCAAGGTCGCGCACCGGCGCCTGGCGCAGCTGGCGAGGCAGCTCGAAAAGTTCGGCAAAGGGGTTCATCCTGCGAGCATAGCCTTTCCCGACGCGGCCTTCAGCGCGTTCAACGGTTTGCCGCTGGCTGGCCCTTTCGCCCATAATCGCCTCATCAGAGCGCCACGCGCGTTTTCACCCCGTCGCAGAGCCTTGCAGGAGTCCCATGGAGCAATTTCGCAATATCGGTATCATCGGACGCCTAGGCAGCTCCCAGGTGCTCGAGACCATCCGCCGGCTGAAGAAATTCCTCCTCCAGCGCCATCTGCACGTGATCCTCGAGGACACCATCGCCGAAGTCCTGCCCGGCCACGGCCTGCAGACCTCGACGCGCAAGCTGCTGGGCGAGGTCTGCGACCTGGTCATCGTGGTCGGCGGCGATGGCAGCCTGCTCGGCGCCGCCCGTGCCCTGGCGCGGCACAACACCCCGGTGCTGGGCATCAACCGCGGCAGCCTGGGCTTTCTCACCGACATCCGCCCCGACGAGCTCGAGGTCAAGGTCGCCGAAGTGCTCGACGGCCACTACCTGGTCGAGAACCGCTTTCTGCTCCAGGCCGAGGTCCGCCGCCACGGCGAGGCGATCGGCCAGGGCGACGCGCTCAACGACGTGGTGCTGCACCCGGGCAAGTCGACGCGCATGATCGAGTTCGAGATCTACATCGACGGTCAGTTCGTCTGCAGCCAGAAGGCCGACGGCCTGATCGTCGCCACGCCGACCGGCTCCACGGCCTATGCGCTGTCGGCGGGCGGGCCGATCATGCACCCCAAGCTCGACGCCATCGTCATCGTGCCGATGTACCCGCATACGTTGTCGGGCCGGCCGATCGTGGTCGACGGCAACAGCGAGCTGAAGATCGTCGTCTCCCAGGACCTGCAGATCTACCCGCAGGTGTCCTGCGACGGCCAGAACCACTTCACCTGCGCCCCCGGCGACACCATCACGGTGAACAAGAAGCCGCAGAAGCTGCGCCTGATCCATCCGCTGGACCACAACTACTATGAAGTCTGCCGCACCAAGCTCGGCTGGGGCAGTCGACTAGGCGGTGGAGGCGACTGATGATCGACCCGGCGCGCAGTTTCGACATCATTGGTGACGTACATGGCTGTGCCCTGACCCTTGAACGGCTGCTCGACGCCCTGGGCTACAAGCGCCAGGGCGGCGTCTGGCGTCATCCCCGGCGCCAGGCGCTGTTCCTGGGCGACATCATCGACCGCGGCCCGCGGATCCGCGAGGCGCTGCACATCGTCCACGACATGGTCGCGGCGGGGCAGGCCCACTGCATCATGGGCAACCATGAATACAACGCGCTGGCCTGGACCACGCCGGCGCTGCCCGCCAGCGGCAAGACCCACGTGCGCGAGCACACGCCGCGCCACGCCCGGCTGATCGAAGAAACCCTCGAGCAGTTCGCCCAGCACCCCGGCGACTGGCATGACTTCCTGCAGTGGTTTTACGAGCTGCCGCTGTTCGTCGACGCCGAGCGCTTTCGCCTGGTGCACGCCTGCTGGGACCCCGAACTGATCGAGCCGCTGCGCCAGCAGCATCCCGATGGCCGCATCGACGCGCATTTCGTGCAGGCCTCGTCGGTGTCCGGCAGCTTCGCCTCCACCGTGTGCAACCGGCTGTTGCGCGGCACCGACATGCGCCTGCCCGATGGCCTGACCTTGACCGGTGGCGACGGCCTGACCCGGGCGTTCTTCCGCACCAAGTTCTGGGAAGAAGACCCGCAGACCTACGGCGATATCGTCTTTCAGCCCGATGCCTTGCCGGAGACCGTCGCCAGCACCTTGCTCAGCCACACCCAGAAGAATGCCTTGCTGCGCTACCCCGAGGACCAGCCGCTGCTGTTCGTCGGCCATTACTGGCGCAGCGGCCGGCCCACGCCGCTGCGCGCCAACCTGGCCTGCCTGGACTACAGTGCCGTGCTGTACGGCAAGCTGGTCGCCTACCGACTGGATGATGAAACCCGCATCGACCCGCACAAGTTCGTCTGGGTCGATGTCGAACGCCCGCAGGACAGCCAATGAATGTGATCGAAGTGATGCGACTGCCATTGGCGGTCGACCTGAGCGGTTTTGTCGGCCTGCTGCGCCGCCTGCAGGTGCCGCACCGGGTCAGCGAGGAGGGCGAGGAGCAGGTGCTCTGGGTCGCCGAAGGGCTGGCCGATGACGTGCTGCAGCTGTACCAGCGCTTCCCCGAGGGCGACGCCGAGCTGGAACTGCCCGCCGACGCCGCCATCGAGCCTGCGCGGCCCTCGTTCGCCGAGCAACTGCGCTCGGGCAAGGTCACCGCCGCCGTGCTGCTGGCGTGCCTGGTGGTGGCCGGCGTGACCGGGCTGGGTGAAAACCTCGCGAGCCTGAGCTGGCTGACCTTTCTCGATTTTCGCGTGCAGGGCGACTACCTGTACTTCACCCCGCTGGCCGACAGCCTGGCACAGGGCCAGTGGTGGCGGCTGGTGTCGCCCATGCTGGTGCACTTCGGCGTGCTCCACCTGGCCATGAACGGGCTGTGGTACTGGGAACTGGGGCGGCGCATCGAGCAGCGTCAGGGCCCGTGGGTGCTGGCCGCGCTGACCTTGCTGTTCAGCCTGGTGTCGAACCTGGCGCAGGACCTGGCGGGCGGCCCGAGCCTGTTCGGCGGGCTGTCGGGAGTGCTGTACGGCCTGCTCGGGCATGTCTGGCTGTACCAGTGGCTGGCGCCGCATCCGCTGTTCCGCCTGCCACGCGGGGTGCTGGTGATGATGCTCGTGTGGCTGGTGGTGTGCATGTCCGGGCTGGTCAGCCTGCTCGGCTTCGGCCAGATCGCCAACGCCGCGCATGTCGGCGGGTTGTTGATCGGATGCCTGAGCGGGCTCTTGGGCGGGGCGCTGGCCCGGCGTAAACTGTCGGCTTGAATCATGGAGACACTATGTCCACTTTCGCGCAAATGATTGAAAACATCACTCCCGAGATCTACCAGAGCCTGAAAACGGCCGTGGAACTGGGCAAATGGTCCGATGGCCGCAAGCTGACCACCGAGCAGAAAGAGCTCTCGCTGCAGGCGGTGATCGCCTGGGAGATCCAGAACCTGCCCGAGGACCAGCGCACTGGCTACATGAACGCCCAGGAATGCGCGTCCAAGTCGGCGCCGATCGAGAACATCCTGTTCAAGTCGGACTCAGTGCATTGATCGAACTCGCTCGTGGCTCTTTGAGCAAGATGTCGGTGCGTCTTGAAGCACCGTTCGTGCAGTACAGTTTTCGCCTCGGCGATGAACAGGTGCCGGTCAACCCGCTGATCGGCAAGTCGCTGCGCCTGGAATACCTTGGTGCCATCCACTGCAGCCATTGCGGCAAGCGCACCAAGACCAGCTTCAGCCAGGGTTACTGCTACCCGTGCATGACCAAGCTGGCGCAATGCGACCTGTGCATCATGGCGCCGGAGCGCTGCCACTACGAGCACGGCACCTGCCGCGAGCCGTCGTGGGGCGAGCAGTTCTGCATGACCGACCATGTGGTGTACCTGGCCAACTCCTCCGGCATCAAGGTCGGCATCACCCGCGCCACCCAGCTGCCGACCCGCTGGCTCGACCAGGGCGCCAGCCAGGCCCTGCCAATCATGCGCGTGGCCACCCGGCAGCAGTCGGGCCTGGTCGAGGACGTGCTGCGCAGCCAGGTGCCCGACCGCACCAACTGGCGCACGCTGCTCAAGGGCGATGCCGAGGTGCTCGACCTGGTCGCGGTGCGCGAGCAGATCTTCGACGCCTGCGCGGACGGCATTCGCGCCCTGCAGGAGCGCTTCGGCCTGCAGGCCATCCAGCCGTTGCCCGATGCCGAGGTAGTCGAGATGCGCTACCCGGTCGAGGCCTATCCCAAGAAGATCGTCAGCTTCAACCTGGACAAGACCCCGGTGGTCGAAGGCACGCTGATGGGCATCAAGGGTCAATACCTGATCTTCGACACCGGCGTGATCAACATTCGCAAGTACACGGCCTACCAGCTGGCCGTGCATCAGTAAAAGGACAGCCACATGCGCACCGAGCAACCGCAAGTGATCTACCTCAAGGACTACCAGGCGCCCGAGTACCTGATCGACGAGACGCACCTGACCTTCGAGCTGTTCGAGGACCACAGCCTGGTCCATGCGCAACTGGTCATGCGCCGCAACCCCGCGCGCGGCGCGGGCCTGCCGCCGCTGGTGCTCGACGGCCAGCAGCTCGAGCTGCTCAGCGTGCAGCTCGATGACCAGCCCCTGGCGGCCACCGACTTCCAGCTCGACGATGACAGCCTGACCCTGCAGCCCAAGGGCGAGCGCTTCACCCTCGACACCACCGTCAGGATCCACCCCGAGACCAACACGGCGCTCGAGGGCCTGTACAAGTCCGGCAGCATGTACTGCACCCAGTGCGAGGCCGAGGGCTTCCGCAAGATCACCTACTACCTCGACCGTCCGGACGTGATGAGCAGCTTCACCACCACGGTGATCGCCGAGCAGCATCGCTACCCGGTGCTGCTGTCCAACGGCAACCCGGTCGGCAGTGGTCCCCAGGAAGACGGCCGTCACTGGGCCACCTGGGAGGACCCGTTCGTGAAGCCGGCCTACCTGTTCGCCCTGGTCGCCGGTGACTTGTGGTGCGTCGAGGACACCTTCACGCGCCAGTCCGGCCGTGACGTGACCCTGCGCATCTACGTCGAGCCCGAGAACATCGACAAGTGCGCCCACGCCATGGTCAGCCTGAAGAAGTCCATGCGCTGGGACGAGGAGGTGTATGGCCGTGAGTACGACCTGGACATCTTCATGATCGTCGCGGTCAACGACTTCAACATGGGCGCCATGGAAAACAAGGGCCTGAACATCTTCAACTCCAGTTGCGTGCTGGCCCGCGCCGAGACCGCCACCGATGCCGCTCACCAGCGCGTCGAGGCGGTGGTCGCCCACGAGTACTTCCACAACTGGTCGGGCAACCGCGTGACCTGCCGCGACTGGTTCCAGTTGTCGCTCAAGGAAGGCTTCACGGTGTTCCGCGATGCCGAGTTCAGCGCTGACATGAACTCGCGCACGGTCAAGCGCATCGAGGATGTCGCCTACCTGCGCACGCACCAGTTCGCCGAAGATGCCGGCCCGATGTCCCATGCCGTGCGCCCGGAAAGCTTCATCGAGATCTCCAACTTCTACACCCTGACCGTGTATGAAAAGGGCTCGGAAGTGGTGCGCATGGTCCGCACGTTGCTGGGCGACGAGGGTTTCCGCAAGGGCAGCGACCTGTACTTCGAGCGCCACGACGGCCAGGCCGTGACCTGCGACGACTTCATCAAGGCGATGGAGGATGCCAATGGCGTCGACCTCGGCCAGTTCAAGCGCTGGTACAGCCAGGCGGGCACGCCACGGCTCGACGTCAGCGAGTCCTATGACAGCGCCGCGCAACGCTACAGCCTGACCTTCCGCCAGAGCTGCCCGCCGACGCCTGACAAGGTCGAGAAGCAGCCGTTCGTGATCCCGGTCGAGCTCGGGCTGCTGGACGCCGAGGGCAACGACCTGCCGCTGCGCCTGGCGGGTGAAGCCGCTGCGCAAGGCACCACGCGTGTGCTCTCGGTGACAGAGGCCGAGCAGACCTTCATGTTCGAGGGCATCGCCGCCAAGCCGCTGCCCTCGCTGCTGCGCGGTTTCAGCGCGCCGGTCAAGCTGACATTCCCCTATGACCGCGACCAGCTGATGTTCCTCATGCAGCACGACAGCGATGGCTTCAACCGCTGGGAAGCCGGGCAGCAGTTGTCGGTGCAGGTGCTGCAAGAGCTGATCGGCCAGTACCAGCAAGGTGCCGGGTTGGTGCTTGATCCACGCCTGGTCCAGGCCCTGGGCAGCGTGCTGCGCGACGAATCGCTCGACCAGGCGATGGTCGCCGAGATGCTCTCGCTGCCGGGCGAGGCCTACCTCACCGAAATCAGCCAGGTGGCCGACGTCGACGCCATCCACGCCGCCCGCGAGTTTGCCCGCAAGCAGATCGCCGATCAGTTGTTCGATGCGCTGCTGGCACGCTACCAGGCCAACCGCGAGCAATCGCGCGGCACCGAGTATGTCGCCGCCGCCGAGCATTTCGCCCGCCGCAGCCTGCAGAACATCGCCCTGTCGTACCTCATGCTCAGCGCCAGGCCGCAAGTCCTGGCCGCGACCCTTGAGCAGTTCGAGCACTGCGACAACATGACCGAACGCCTGACCGCCCTGGCGGTGCTGGTGAACTCGCCGTTCGAGGCCGAGCGCGCCACGGCCCTTGAAAGCTTTGCCGAGCACTTCAAGGACAATCCGCTGGTCATGGACCAATGGTTCAGCGTACAGGCCGCGAGCGCGTTGCCCGGTGGTCTGGCGCGGGTCAAGGCCTTGATGCAGCACCCGGCCTTCACCTTGAAGAACCCCAACAAGGTGCGTGCGCTGGTAGGGGCGTTTGCCGGGCAGAACCTGGTCAACTTCCACGCGGCGGACGGGACTGGGTATCGCTTCCTGGCGGACCTGGTGATCGAGCTCAACGCCTTGAACCCGCAGATAGCGTCGCGCCAACTGGCGCCGTTGACCCGCTGGCGCAAGTATGACGCTGCGCGCCAGGGGCTGATGAAGGCCGAACTTGAACGCATCCTCGCATCGGGGGCGTTGTCCAGCGATGTGTATGAGGTGGTGAGCAAGAGCCTGGCCTGAGGCTGATTGCCGGTCCCCACGCAACCCTGTGGGGACCGCAGTTCTTGTTGTGAGCAACTGTCCTCGTCCCCTGCGAGCCCGGTTATCGATGCTCTGCCCGGTGCAATGACGGAGACTCAACGCTTAACAAAACATAACGTCCCTCCAATTGTCAGCCCGCCAACATCCCCGCTACGATCCCCGCAACAGACCGACCCACGACAAAAAAACCAACGGGGACCGAATCCATGAGTGAGCCTGTGATGGCGAGCGCCCGGCAGGGCGCCTGGGCGTTGACGGCAACTGCGCTATTGGCACTTTTATTGGCAACATGGACATCTGCGTCCGTCGCCGCCGTCGCCGCCGACCAGTATTCGGTCGAGTCGGCCAAGGCCAGCCAGAGCCTGATGCTCGATGCGGTCCATGCCGGTTCCCGTCTGGTGGTCGTCGGCGATCGGGGTCACATCCTCTTCTCCGATGACCAGGGCAAGACCTGGACCCAGGCCCGGGTGCCCACCCGGCAATTGCTCACCGCGGTGTTCTTCATCGATGACAAGCGCGGCTGGGCCGTCGGCCACGATGCGCAGATACTGGCCACCAGTGACGGCGGCGCCACCTGGACCCGACAGTTCGAAGACCTCTCCCGCGAAGCCCCGCTGCTCGACGTCGTGTTTCTCGACGCCCAGCACGGATTCACCGTGGGCGCGTACGGCGCCCTGCTCGAAACCCTCGACGGCGGCCAGCACTGGCAGGATGTGGCCGAGCGCCTGGATAACGAAGAGCAACTGCACCTCAACGCCATCGCCGCCGTGAAGGACGCCGGGCTGTTCATCGTCGGCGAGCAAGGCAGCATGTTTCGCTCCGGCGACAACGGCCAGACCTGGTCCCGCGTCGAAAGCCCCTACGAGGGGTCGCTGTTCGGCGTGATCGGCACCGCGCAGACGCGAACCTTGCTGGCCTTCGGCCTGCGCGGCAATTTGCTGCGCTCCACGGACTTCGGCGACAGCTGGCAGCGGATCGAGCTCAAGGCCGCGCGCGGCGAACTCGAATTCGGCCTGGCAAGCGCTACGCTGCTCGATGATGGCAGCCTGATACTGGTGGGCAACGGCGGCAGCGTGCTGCGCAGCCACGACGATGGGCAGACCTTCTCGGTGGTCAACCGCGCCGACCGCATCGCCCTTGCCGGGGTCAGCGGGCTGGCGGGTGACCGGCTGCTGCTGGTGGGCCAGGGCGGGGTGCACATCGCCTCGGCCAACGGTGCGCAGGACGTGCAGCCATGACCGGTCGGGAGAGCTTCGACATGAACCAGCAGCACCATCAGGGCAAGGCGACCTTGCTCGAACGGCTGATCTTCAACAATCGCCCGGCAGTCATCGCGATCTGCATTCTGGTGAGCATCTTCCTGTTCTGGCAGGCCACGCAGATTCGTCCGTCCACCAGTTTCGAAAAGATGATCCCGCTGGAGCACCCCTTCATCGAGAAGATGCTTGAGCACCGCAACGACCTGGCCAACCTGGGCAACACCGTGCGCATCTCGGTCGAGGCGGTCGACGGCGACATCTTCGACAAGGATTACATGGAGACCCTGCGTCAGATCCACGACGAGGTGTTTTACATCCCCGGTGTCGACCGCGCCGGCCTGAAGTCGTTGTGGAGCCCGAGCGTGCGCTGGACCGAGGTGACCGAGGAGGGCTTCGCCGGCGGCGAGGTGATTCCGCAGACCTACAACGGCAGCGACGAAAGCCTCGACGCGCTGCGCGACAACGTGCTCAAGTCCGGCCAGGTCGGGCGTCTGGTGGCCAACAATTTCCGCTCGAGCATCGTTGACGTGCCACTGCTGGAGTCCTACCCCGACCCGCAGGATCAGGGCAGGCAGATCAAGCTCGACTACCAGCAGTTCTCGCACCAGCTCGAGGAAAAGATCCGCGACAAGTTTCAGGCCCAGAATCCCAATGTGAAGGTGCACATCGTCGGTTTCGCGAAAAAGGTCGGCGACCTGATCGACGGCCTGATGATGGTCGCGCTGTTCTTTGGCGTCGCCCTGGTGATCACCTGGATCCTGTTGTACTGGTTCACCTGGTGCCTGCGCAGCACCATCGCCGTGCTCATCACCACTCTGGTGGCGGTGGTCTGGCAGCTGGGGCTGATGCACGCGGTCGGCTTCGGGCTCGACCCGTACTCGATGCTGGTGCCGTTCCTGATCTTCGCCATCGGCATCTCCCACGGTGTGCAGAAGATCAACGGCATCGCCTTGCAGTCCAGCGATGCCGACAATGCCCTGACGGCCGCGCGGCGTACCTTCCGGCAGCTGTTCCTGCCGGGAATGATCGCCATTCTGGCCGACGCCGTGGGCTTCATCACGCTGCTGATCATCGACATCGGGGTAATCCGCGAGCTGGCCATCGGTGCTTCCATTGGCGTGGCGGTGATCGTCTTCACCAACCTGATCCTGCTGCCGGTGGCGATTTCCTACGTCGGCATCAGCAAGAAGGCGATCGAACGCAGCAAGCGCGACGCCAACCGCGAGCACCCGTTCTGGCGCGTGCTGTCGGGCTTTGCCAGCCCCAGGGTCGCGCCGGTCTCGATCGTGCTGGCGCTGCTGGCCTTCGGCGGCGGCCTCTGGTACAGCCAGAACCTCAAGATCGGAGACCTTGATCAGGGCGCGCCAGAGCTGCGTCCCGATTCGCGCTACAACCAGGACAACAATTTCATCATCAGCAACTACTCCACCAGCTCCGACGTGCTGGTGGTGATGGTGAAGACCCCGGCGGAAAGCTGCTCGATCCACTCGACCCTGGCGCCGATCGACGAACTGATGTGGACCATGGAGAACACCCCCGGCGTGCAGTCGGCGATTTCCCTGGTCACCGTGTCCAAGCAGGTCATCAAGGGCATGAACGAAGGCAACCTGAAATGGGAGACCCTCTCGCGCAACCCGGACGTGCTCAACAACTCGATCGCCCGCGCCGACGGCCTGTACAACGCCGATTGCTCGCTCGCCCCTGTGCTGGTCTTCCTCAACGACCACAAGGCCGAAACCCTCGAGCGGGTGGTCGCCGCCGCCCAGGGCTTTGCCGACACCCATAACAAGGAAGGCCTGGAGTTCATCATGGCCGCGGGCAATGCCGGCATCGAGGCCGCCACCAACGAGGTGATCAAGTCGGCCGAGCTGACCATCCTCATCCTTGTCTACCTCTGCGTCGCGGTGATGTGCATGATCACCTTCCGCTCCTTTGCCGCCACCCTGTGCATCGTCCTGCCGCTGGTGCTCACCTCGGTGCTTGGCAATGCCCTGATGGCCTTCATGGGGATCGGCGTCAAGGTCGCCACCTTGCCGGTGGTCGCGCTGGGCGTGGGCATCGGCGTGGACTACGGCATCTACATCTACAGCCGCCTCGAAAGCTTCCTGCGCGCCGGCTTGCCCCTGCAGGAAGCCTACTACCAGACCCTGCGCTCCACCGGCAAGGCCGTGCTCTTCACCGGCCTCTGCCTGGCGATCGGCGTGTGCACCTGGATCTTCTCGGCCATCAAGTTCCAGGCCGACATGGGCCTGATGCTCACCTTCATGTTGCTGTGGAACATGTTTGGCGCGTTGTGGCTACTGCCGGCGCTGGCGCGGTTCCTGATCAAGCCCGAGAAGCTGGCGGGGAAGGAGGGTGGGTCGATTTTTGCGCATTGAGCCTTGCGCATTGAGCCTGCGTGGGTCCGGGCCTCGTGCGAGCACTGGCAATCGGATCGCACCTTCGCGATCCGGCAGGTTCCTACGGGTATACTGCCGTCCCTTTTTTTCCCTGGTATGCCTGTATGACCCACCTTTCCCACGTCCTGCAATCCTGCGACATGCTCCTCATCGACGGCCTGCATGCCTTCGACTTCTCTTTCGACGACAGCGGCCTGGTGGTCGAGTGCATGGATGGGCGGGCGCGCAAGCGCTGGCAGTTCAGCGTCGAGCAGATCGATGCGGCGGTGGAGCAGGGCGGTGAGTGGCAGGTCAGCAATGACGCCGGTGAGCATCGGCTAGTCTGTATGAGCGCGCTGCGCGCCTCGGAAGAAGAGGATGACGATGAAACGCCTGACGACACTGCTGAGCGCTAGCCTTATGACCCTGACCGTGACCGCACACGCTGAAACCCTGTTGGTGGGAAGCTATACCGATGGCCAGAGCCTGGGTATCTACCGCTACCACTTCGACACCGAGCATGGACGTATCGACAGCACGCCGTTGCAGGTGGTCAGGAGCGTCAATCCCTCCTGGCTGGTGTTCTCGGCCGATCAGCGCCTGTTGTTCGCGGTCAACGAGAGCGGTGAGGGGCAGGGCAAGGCGAGCAGCTTCAAGCTCGATGACAAGGGCGCGATCACGCCGCTCAACCAGGCATCCAGCCGGGGCGACGAGCCGACCCATGCGAGCCTGAGCCATGACCAGCGCTACCTGTTCGTGGCCAACTACGCGGTCAAGCCACAGCCAGGCGGTAGCCTGGTGGCGATTCCAGTGGGACGCGACGGGCAGCTCAAGGATGTCGTCCAGCAGCAGCGGCACACGCCGAGCAAGGTCAATCCTGAGCGGCAGGCGGGCGCGCACGTGCATTCGCTGGTGTTCGCGCCCGATGGCCGGCATCTGTATGCCAGTGATCTGGGGGCGGACAAGGTGTTCATCTACGCCTATGACGGCGCAAGCCCCGAGCATCCGTTGAGCCCGGCGAGCCCGGCGTCGGTCAGCTTGCCGCCCGGCAGCGGGCCGCGGCATCTGCTGTTCGATGCAGAAGGAGAGCATGCCTACCTGACCCTGGAAATGAGCGCCGAGGTGGTGGTGTTCGATGTGCGTGATGGCGCCTTGGCCGAGCGCCAGCGCGTGGCGCTGACCGAGCGCAAGGAGACGGCGGCGAAGTCTGCCGGCGGCCTGCACCTGTCCGAGGATGGACGGTTCCTGTATGTCAGCAACCGCGGTACGGCCAGTGAGCTGGTGGTGTTCGAGGTCGATGAGGACAATGGACAGCTGCGCCTGATCCAGCGGCGCTCGGTGGAAGGCAACGAGCCGCGTGAATTCAGTCTCGATCCGAGCGGCAAGTTCATGCTGGTGGCGAACCAGAAGAGCAACGAGATCCGGGTGATGCGGCGTGATCCGCGCAGTGGGCAGATCGGGGAGACGGTGCAGGTGCTCGGCCAGGGGGCACCGTCTGACCTCAAGTTCGTGAAGTGATCGCTAGCCGGAGCCGGGTCATGGAGATCCAGGTAAGAGCAGATCCTGTGGGAGCGGCCTTGTGCCGCGATCGGGCCCGCAGGGGCCGTGAAACCTGAGACTTCGGTATATCAGACAGAGCGCGGTGGCAGGTTCTACGGCTCCTTCGGACCCGATCGCGGCACAAGGCCGCTCCCACAGGACTCGCTTTTGCAGCTCAGGAGCGGTACTCAGATGGGTTCAGTGGGACGCGCCATGATCGACTTGAACAGCTCGGACTCCAGCCATCCTTGCAGCCAGGCGCGCAATCGGGGATAGGGCGCTTCGGCGAACCACTGCGGCTCCACCCCCGCGAACTGCCGCATCAACGGCAGCAGCGCGGCATCGGCAAGGCTGGGATGTGGGGCCAGCAGGAAAGGCCGATCCGCCAGCAACTCCTCCAGCTCCGCGAGCCACGGCTCGGCCTGGCGCCGGTAATGCCCGCGGTCGAACTGCGGATACCGCTCGGCATACTTGTACAGGTTGACCTGCGCCTTGAACGTGCTGTCATTGCGGGCGATCAGCTCATCCGCCAGCAAGGAACCCGCGGGATCAGCCAGCAACCGCCAGTCCTGCGGGTCAGCAAACGCCAGCGCCCAGCGCATGATGTCCAGGCTTTCCTCCAGCACCCCGTCACCGGTATCGAGCACCGGTACCGTTCCCTTGGGTGACAAGGCGAGCAGCTCGGGCGGCTTGGCCTTGAGGCTGACTTCCCGGATTTCCACCGCGCACCCGGCATAGCGCAGCGCAAGGCGCGCGCGCATGGCCCAGGGACAGCGGCGGAAGGAATACAGGATCACCCACAGACCTCCACTTCGCTCAGTCCATTGCCTTGGCGGCGCACCTGGATCTGTACCGGAATGCGCTCGTGCATCTCTTGCACGTGGGAAATCACCGCCACCTTGCGGCCTTGCGCCTGGAGGCCGTCTAGAGCGTCCATCGCCAGTTGCAGCGACTCGGGGTCGAGGCTGCCGAAGCCTTCGTCGATGAACAGCGACTCGATGCGCAGGGTGCTCGAGGCCATGGAGGCAAGGCCGAGTGCCAGCGCCAGCGACACCAGGAAGGTCTCGCCTCCGGACAGCGAATGCACCGAGCGCAGCTCGTCGCCCATCTCGGTGTCGAGCACTAGCAGACCGAGCGAGCTGCCGCCGCGCTTGAGGCGGTAGCGGCGAGCGAGCTGGCGCAGCTGGGTGTTGGCATGGTGCAGCAGCAGGTCGAGGTTGTAGCCCTGGGCGATCTTGCGGAACGTATCGCCGCTGGCAGAGCCGATCAATGCACTCAGTCGCGCCCAGCGCTGCCATTGCTGATAGGCCTGGGCGATCTGTTCGGACAAGGCCTGGTGGGCCTGCTGGCGGCGCTGATCATCCGCCTGCTCGGCGCGCAGTTCAGCGCAGTGCTGTTCCTGGGTGGCCAGTTGCTGCTGCAGTTCAACCAGGCTCTGTTCAAGGGTTTCAGCAGGCAACGCGCCGTTTCCGTGGGCCAGATGCTGGGCCAGGCGCTGCTCGCGCTCCTGCACCCGCACGCGAGCCTGCTCGATGGCCTTTTCGGCCGCCTGAAGGGTCTGGCGCAAGTGCGCCAGTTGCGTATCGTCGAGGGCCAGCAATCGCGTCAGGCCGCTGTCATCCAGCTCGGGATGCTGCGCCCGCCACTGGCTGATCAGGCCCTGCAACTGCTGGTGCTCCTGCTCCAGGGCGTGATGACGCTGTTCATCGGCCTTCAGCTGGCTGGCCAGTTGCACGGCCTGGGTGCGCGCTTCCTGCAGCTGCTGCGCGGTACTCGCTTCGCCCTGTCGGGCCTGCTCCACCTGCTGCTCCGTCCACGCTTGCCACTGTTCGGCGCTTGCATGCTCGCCGAGAAGCGCCTGCAAGGCCTGGCGGGCCTGCTGTTGCTGGTCCGCGAGGCCTGCGATCTGCTGGCGCAGCTCTTCCTGGCGTTGCAGGCGCGTCTGCTGTTGGGCCTGCAGCCTGTCGAGCTGATGCTGGCGCTGGGTCAGCTCCTGTTGTTCATCATTGTGTTGCTCCAGCTGCTGCAGGCGCTGGCTGATCTGCTGGTCAAGGGCCAGGAAGGCCTTGGCCGGCTCATCGCGCAGGGCCTTTAGAATGTCATCGGGCAGCAGCGTGGCGAAATCGGCCAGTGCCTGCTCCAGGCGCTCGCCGTCGTCGTCCAGGGCTTGCTGCTGGTGGCTGACGCGCTGGCTGGCCTGTTGCTGGCGCTCGGTGGCGGCCTGCAGCTGTTGTTGCAGGCGGGCGGCATCCTTTTGCAGGGTCAGCAGGGTGGCCTGGCGCTGTTCGTCGCGCTCGATCTCCTGATTGAGGCGGTTGAGCTGGGCCTCGAGCCAGGCGCTGCGGTTGTCCTGGGCTGCCAGCGCGGTCCAGAGCGCATGGCTGGCCAGCTGCGCGGCCAGCGGTTGCTGCTGCTCGCACAGCTCTGCCTGCTGGCGCTGGAACTCCTTGATCTGGCCATTGAGGATGCCGACCTGGGCGCGCAGTTCTTCGAGGCGCGTCTTGAGCGCTTCGACGCGGGCCAGGGCCGTGGTCTCCTCGGCCTGGTCATGTCGTCCCAGGCTCTCGAGCAGCGCTTCGGGCTGGTGCCAGGGGTGCTCGGCACTGCCACACACCGGGCAGGGCTCGCCGTCCTGCAACTGCGCACGCAGCTCCTCGACACTGGCATTGCGCGTCAGGCGCTGGCGTTCGAGCAGCTGGCGGGTCAGGGCCAACGCCTGCTCGGCGGCGTCGAGCTGGGTCTTGGCCTGCTGGCCTTCGCCGATCAGCTGCTGGCGCTGCGCCATGGCTGCCTGCTGGCGGCCGCGCAGGGCGTGCAGGCTTTGCTCCAGCTCCTGGTCACGGCCGTGCAGGCGCGACATTGTTTCAACGCTGCGCTGCTGCTTGCGGTTGTCCTGCAGCATGGCGCCCAGCAGGTCGATCTGTTCGGCCAGGGCATGCGGTTCGGCACCCACCTCGCGGTGGAGCAGCTCAAGGGCGTCGCGTTGGGCCTGCGACTCGGCGCTGGCCTGGCTTGCCTGGGCCTGCAGGCCTGGGAGTTCTTCACGGCCCTTGTTCAGGCGATTGCCGATCAGCAGCAATTGTTGCAGCTGGTTGCGATAAGCCTGCCAGGCGCTGGTGAGGTCGGCCAGATGGGCGCTGTGCGCAAGGGCCTCGGCGATCTGTGCCAGCTGCTGCTGGCTGCGCTGCTGATGGGCGTCCATCTGCTGCAGTTGCTGCAGGCCTTCGGCAACGGCCTGGTCGGCCTGCTCGCCCAGGGACTGCAACTTGCCAAGCTCTTGTTCAAGCCGGCCAAGGGTGTGCTGCTCGGTGAAGGCCTGGCGCACCTGTGGCGCGCTTTGCGCCTGGCTGGCCTGAACCTCGGCGAGGGTCTGGCGGGCGGCTTCCACGTCCTGTTCGAGCTGCGCGGCGCGGGCTTGCAGCTCGCGCTGCTGGTGGACCTGCGCGGCGATTGCGGTGGCCAGCGGAGTGAGCTGGGTAGCCAAGGCCTGCTGGCGGCTGAACTGGTGGCGTTGCGGCGACAGTTGTTCGAGGCGCAGCGCATCCTGGCGTTGATCGGCCAGCCCCAGCCAGTGCTGCTCGGCGGCCTGCAGGGCCTCGCCGGCCGCGGCCTGCTGGTCTTGCAGCTGGCGTTGCTCGGCGTACCACTGGCGCTGCTGCTCCAGCTCCCGCAAGCGGCCCTGGTCGCCTTTGAACGCCTGCTGCGCCTGTTCCAGGCGCAGGTCGAGCGCGCTGCGGGCCTCATCGTTCATCGGCAGCAGGTAGCTGGCGCGTTCTTCGAGGGCGCGATGGACGTCCGAGGCCTCCTTGCTCCTGCTGAACGCGCGCTGGCCCAGGCGGGTGTAGATCGAGGTGTTGGTGAGTTTCTCAAGCAGCTCGCTGCGTTCCCGGTCATTGGCCTTGAGAAACGCGCTGAATTCGCTCTGGGCAAGCATCACGGCGCGGGTGAACTGCATGTAGTTCAGGCCCAGGCGCGCTTCGATCAGTTGCTTGTATTCGCTCTTGCTCTGGTTGCTCAGCAGCTGCTCGCCGTCCAGATCGAACAGGCTCTGGCGGCTGTTCTGCAGCTTGCCATTGGCCTTGTCGCGGGCGCGGTTGGCCTCCCAGCGGGCCCGGTATCGACGACCGTCGGCACCGACGAAGTCCACCTCGGCATAGCCGCTGCCGCTGCCGCGGCGCAACAGGGTGCGGGGGTCGTCGCTGGACAGGTCGCTGTCGGTGTCCGGGACCTTGGCCTCCTTGGACACGTTGCCAAGGCGCGGCACATCGCCGAACAGAGCCAGGCACAAGGCATCGAGCAGCGTGCTCTTGCCCGCCCCGGTGGGGCCGGTGATGGCGAACAGGCCGGCACTGGCCAGGGGTTCGGCGGTGAAGTCGATGTCGATCGGACCGGCCAGCGAGGCCAGGTTCTTCAAGCGGATCGCCAGGATCTTCATGGCTGTTCTTCCTCGTTCTGCACGTCCTGCAGCAGCAGGGCGAAGTCGGCGAGCACCTGTTCGTCCACGGCGCTGCCGTAGGCTTGTTCCCAGGCCCGGCTGAACAGGTCCTGCGGGCTCAGTTGACCCAGCTCGACCAGGTCGATGCCGTCATCGTCTGGCCCCGTGCGGCCGGCGTACTCGGCGCTGATGCGCACCAGGCGCACAGCCTTGCCTTGCAGGGCCGCTTCGAGTTGCTGGCGCAGGTCCGGCTGGGGCTCGTCCAGGCGGACCCGGACCTCCAGCCATGGCTGGCGCTGCGGGTCTTCGAGCAGATCAGGCTCCGGCAGCCCGGCCAGCGCCACCAGCAGCTCGGCCAGTGGCGCCGGACCGAAGCGTTGCAGGGCCACGGCGCGCGGTACCAGGCGCGGTTCGATGCTGGTCAGCTCGGTGCCGTCCAGCTCGATCTCCAGCACCTGGTGCGGGTAACCGATCTCGGCGAACGACAGCGGGATCGGTGAACCGCTGTAGCGGATGCGGTCCTCGCGGTTGACCCGCTGCGGCTTGTGCAGGTGGCCCAGGGCGACATAGCTGATGTCGCGGTCGAACAGCTTTGCCGGCAGCGCCTCGGCATTGCCGATGATAAGGCTGCGCTCGGAGTCTTCCGACACGGTGCCGCCGGCCATGTGCGCGTGGCTGATGGCGATAAGTGCCTGGCCGGCCTTGCGCTTTTTCAGGGCGGCCGCGATCAGTTGCTGGTGCACCTGGCCGATGCCCTTGAGGTAGTCGTCACCCAGCAGCGGTCCGGTGACCTCGGCTGGACGCAGGAAGGGCAGGGCCAGGCACCAGGCGCTGACTTTGCCGCGGGCGTTGGTCAGCGGGATCAGCAGGCGCTCGCTGTCGAGCTGGCCTTCGTCGAGCCAGTGCACCCGGCCCAGGGCGTGGGTGCGCAGGCGGCGCATCAGCGCGGCAGGCAGCTCGATCCGGGATCCGGAGTCGTGGTTGCCGGCGATCATCACGATGTCGAGCTTGGGCTGTTGCTCGTGGGCCTTGACGATGAAGTCGTAGAGCCGCTCCTGGGACTTGACCGGCGGGTTGACGGTGTCGAAGACGTCACCGGCGATCAGCAGTGCATCTGGCTGGCGCAAGTGCAGCTGGCCCAGCAGCCAGTCCAGGAAGCAGGCGTGTTCGAAATCGCGTTCCTGGCCGTGCAGGCTCTGGCCCAAGTGCCAGTCAGAGGTGTGAAACAGACGCATGGGAGTTCCAGTCGGAGGTGCCGGCGCGGCGCAAGGCGTGCCACGCCGTGGGGTCATGTGGGGTAAAGATCATTTGGGATACAGCGGCGGCAGGCTGCCGGGCTCGCTGGGCAGTGCCACGGCCTGTTCGGCGGGCGGGATGGTGCCGATGGCGCGCCACAGCTCGTCGCCTTGCCAGTACTGTCCGCTCTCGCTGTACAAGGCGCCATTGAGGGCGTCGAGCGCAGTGGACAAGGGCACGAAGCGCGCGGCGATGTCCGCCAGCGTTTCCGGTTGCTGGCGGGCCCAGGCATCCAGGGCCTGGCGCGTCGCCTGCGGGTCATTGGCCAGGCACGCGCGCTTGAGGTCATCCAGCAGGCTGCGCGGGCTCGGCCCGCTCTGCGCGGCGCGCGGCACCGCCGGCCGCGCTCGCGCCCGCCACCACAGGGCAAAGCCCAGGGCGGTGGTCAGGGCCAGGACCAGGGTGCTCAACTGCCAGGGCCAGACCGGTCCCGTACGCCCGGCAGTGTCGCCGAGCGGGGTTTCGGCGGCCAGCGCCGGGTTGTCCAGCACGCTAAGGGTGCGTGCCGGCAGGCTGCTGTGCTCCAGATGGTCCTCGCGGGTGTTCCACCAGGTGACGTCCTGGGCCGGCAGTTCGAGGCTGCCGCTGTGGGTCGGGACCAGCGCTTCGCGCTCTTCGCGGTTGGCGGTCATCCCTCGGTCATTGAATTCGTTGCGCAGCTGCGGGTGGTCCGGGTAGCGGCGCAGGCCCCTGACCTCGGTGGCCGGCAGCGGGGGCAGCTGGGTGCTGGACAGCCCTTCGGCGCGCAGGGTAATGCTGCGAGTCAGCGAGTCGCCGATCTGCGTCGGCTGGCTGGCGGGATCGGGGTTCCAGCGCTCTTCAAGGGTCAGGCTGCGCGCGGGCAGCCAGGCGGCGCCAGGCGGATACTCAGCGGGAACAGGCCGGACCTCGAGGCGCAGCGGCAGCGAGCTCACCTGCACCTGCTTGCCGACCCGCGCCATGCCATTCTGCGGCTCGGCCTCCTCGGCGGCGGTGGCGGTGAAGGTCAGTGGCGGCAGCTCCAGCGGGCCGCTCTGCTGCGGGTAGATCACATAGCGGGTTTCGATCACGCCATGGCGCACGCCATTGATCTCTTTTTCGTAGGTGCGCGACTCGCCCAGTGGCTCGACCTTGGCCGTGTCCAGCAGGAGCGGGCTGAGGCTGCTGTCGTTGTACAGCGACACCGAATGATAGATGCGCACGGTCAGCACGGCCTGGGCCTGGACGTAGACACTGGCGCTGTCCAGGGCTGCCTCGATGAAGACCTTGGCGGCGCTGTCAGGACGACTGGCATCGCTGGCCTGGACCTGCAGCTCGATGGCCTGGCTGAGCGTCTGCCCGAGCTGCAGCACCGGGATGCGCAGGCTGCCGCTGCGCCGCGGCAGCAGGGTGATGATCCAGCGGGTGCTGGCACGGGTCTCGCCGTCCAGGGTGTGCAGACTGTTGAGCTGGCGCGTGCCGCGCACCTCGAAGTCGGCCTCGAGGGCGCTGAGGTCGGGCTTGCCGAACTGGGTCACGTCCTGACTCTCGAGGGTCAGCTCCAGGGTTTCGCCGGCTTCCAGGCGAGTGCGGTCGACACTGGCCTGCAGCGCTGCCTGGGCCTGCAGGGCAAACAGCAGGCTGAGAAGGAGGACGCCGAGGCGACTCATCGTGGGGTTTCCTGATGCAATTGCTGTTCATACCAGAATTTGCGCCGCAAAAGGTCCGCCGGGTTGTCCGGGATTTCCCGCAGCCATTGTTCCAGGGCTTGGCGCTGTTCGGCGTCAAGGCTTGTAGAGGTCGGCCGCTTCGGCGGGCTGATCACTTCATCATCGCCACCCGCCTGGTTGCCTGCCTGGGCCTGGGAAGTGCCGTTGGCACTGCCGGAGGCCTGGGCGGCGGGCTCATCCTGCTTGCCCTGGCCACCTTCGGCCTGGCTGCTGGCCGAACTGCTGTTGCCCTCGGTCTCGCTGCCCGGACTGCCTTCGGCGTCGCTCGCGGAGGACTGCGCCTCGGCCTTGGCCTCACGCTGGCGCAGCACTTGCTCGACCAGCACCTGGTTGTCCAGGGCGGGCTGCAGGTCGGGTTGGCGCTCGAGCGCCTGTTCGTAGGCGTCCAGGGCGGCTTCCAGTTCCCCGGCCCGGGCCAGTGCATTGCCCCGGTTGTAATGGGCCGCTGCCGTGTTGCCCTGGGCGAAAGCGCGCGCGGCGCCAGCATAGTCGCCCGCCTCGAAGAGTGCCATGCCTTGCCACTGCGGATCGCGAAAATGCCGCGCCGCTTCCATCGGCCGTTGCTGCTGCAGCAACCGCGCGCCTTGCTGGTCGGGGCGCAGCCACAGGTCGTTGAATTCGAAGGCCTGGCTGGGTTGGGGCAGGGCCAGCAGCAACGGCAGGCAGAACAGCCAGCCGCGTCGACCGGCACAGGCGGCCAGCAGCAGCAACGGCAGCAGCAGCCAGTACCCCTGGTCGGCCCAGCTGTCGAGCTGCAGGGTCTGGCCTTGATTGCTCAGGCTGCGCGGGTTGTCGAACAGGCCCAGCCCACGCAGGTCGAGGTCGTCGATGCGGGCGTGGCGATAGCGTCCGCCGGTGCCGTTGATGAAGGGCTTGAGGCTGGCGCTGTCCAGGCGCGGCAACAGAATGCCGCCTTGTTCATCCTTGAGGTATTCACCGTTGGCCTGGCGCACCGGCGCGCCCTCGCTGCTGCCGATGCCGAGCATCAGCAGGCTTGGCCCCTGACGCCCCAAGGCGCGAAGGATGCCGTCGCGCTCCAGGGCGCCGAGCGAGGAACCGATCAGCAGCAGGCGCCCCTGGCCCAGGCCACTCTGGGCCAGCAGCGCCAGGCCCTTGGCGACGGCCAGGTCGGCGCGCTGGCCCGGCTGGGGCATGATCGTCGGGTCCACTGCCTCGAGCAGGTTGCGGGTGGTCGCCAGGTCGTCGGACAGCGGCACCAGCGTATGGGCGCTGCCGGCGTAGACGATCAGCGCGGTCTGGCTGTCGCGCCGGTGCTCGAGCAGGTCGAGGATCTTGCGCCGGGCTTGTTCCAGGCGATTGGGCGCGCTGTCCTCGGCGAGCATCTGCGGCGTCATCTCCAGCAATATCACCAGCGGATCGGCAGGGCGCTGGCGAGTCTCCTCGACGCGCTGCCAGCTTGGACCGAGCAAGGCCAGGCACATCAGCATCCAGGCCAGGCCCAGGGCGATCCACGGCAGTTTGCTGGTGCTGCCGTTGCCACCGCCCAGCAGCACGGCATGAAACTGCGGCGGCAGGATCATCTGCCAGCGCCCGGCACGCTTGCGCCGGTGCCAGAGCTTGAACAGCAGCCAGGCCAGCAGCGGGATCACCAGCAGCCAGAGCGGGCGCAGCCATTGCGGCCATAGGGCGATCATCGGCGTTTCCTCAGGCGCAAGCGCTCGAGCCGCTCTCGCCACTGTGGCAACGGCTGCAGGAACAGCGGCCGGCGCATCAGCCGTTGCAGCAGGTTGTCGGGCCATAGCGCGGCGATCACCAGCAGCGCGCTGAGCAGCAGCGCCAAGGCCAACGGCCAGGCATACAGGGCCTTGGCGGTGCGGGCCTGGGTGGGCTGCTGGGCGACCGGTTCGAGCTGATCGAGGGTATCGCCGATGCTGCCCAGCTCCGCGCCGTCATGGGCACGGAAATAGGCGCCATGGGTAAGCTCGGCGATCTCCCTGAGCGAGGCCTCGTCCAGGTCCAGGCTGGGGTTCAGCCCGAGCAGGCCCGGCGTGCCGCTGGCTTCGGGGTTGGCGCCGATGCCGATGGTGTAGATGCGCACGCCTTCCTGGGCGGCCAGGCGCGCGGCGGTCAAAGGATGGATCTGCCCGCCGTTGTTGGCGCCGTCGGTGATCAGGATCAGCACGCGGCTCTGCGCCGGTCGCTGGCGCAGGCGCTTGACGGCAAGGCCCACGGCATCGCCGATGGCGGTGTTCTTGCCGGCGATGCCGATCTGCGCTTCGTCGAGAAAGGCGCGCACGGTGCGTCGGTCGAAGGTCAGCGGCGCCTGCAGGTAGGCCTGGCTGCCAAACAGGATCAGACCGACACGGTCGCCCTCGCGATCCTGCAGGAAGTCGCCAAGCAGCGCCTTGACCAGGCTCAAGCGGCTGATGTCCTCGTCTTGCCAGCGCATGTCGGGGTAGTCCATCGAGCCGGACACGTCGACGGCCACCAGCAGGTCGCGCCCGCTCGCGGCAATCGGCACCGGCTCGCCCAGCCACTGCGGGCGGGCGGCGGCGAGCAGCAGGAGCAGCCAGAGGAGCACGTACGGCGCCTGTTGGTCCCAGGTGGGCAGGCTGAGGCGGGCGCGGCGCCCGGCCAGGCCTTCGAGCTCGTCGAGAAAACCGACCTTGAGCACCGGCTCGCCGCTGTCGGCAGCCGGCAGCAGCAGGCGCGCCAGCCAGGGCAGCGGCAGGAGCACGAAGATCCACGGCCAGGCGAGCTCAAACATGCTTGCGGATCCAGGTCTCGACCGCCTGGCTGAGCCCGGCGATGGCTTTGTCGTCCAGCTTGCACTCGGGCTTGTAGGCGCCCTCGACCAGCACCATCCAGCGAGTCAGCCCGGCGGCCGGGCAGCGGTTGTCGAGAAACGCCAGCCACTTGCGGCCGTTGAGGGTGTGGCTGTTGGCCCCAGGGTAGTGATTGCGGCACAGGCGCTTGAGCAAGGCGTTGATCTGCTGCAGCCAGGCTCCGGCATGGGCGCCGTCATAGGGGCGCGGCAAGCGGGCGAGCTCGGCCAAGGCTTCCTGGCGCACCGGGTCCAGCGGCTGCTCGACCGGTGCCACGGGCCGGCGCAGGGGGCGCCAGTGACGCCCACGCCACAGGCCCCAGCCGAGCAACGGCAGGAGCGCCAGCAGGGCCCACCAGCCAGGCGCGGGAGGCCACAGTCCGATCTGCGCCGGAGCGATCAGCGGGTGCAGCTGGTCGAGCGGGTTCACCTGCGGCTCCGCGGGCGCTGGGCATTGAGGTACTCGCGCAACTGTTCGATCATCTCGCTTTGGGTGCTCAAGGGCATCAGCACGACACGCATTTTTTGCGCCAGCCACTCCCAGCGCGCGATGCGCGACTCGCTGTGCTGGCGGTAGAGCTGGCGCAGGTTGGCGTCCAGGGTGTCGAGCTCCAGGTGCGCGCCGCGCTGGGCGAAGCGCAGCAGGCCGGCGGCCGGCAGGGCGTGGTCGAGGGGATCGGACAGCGGCATCAGCAGCACGTCGCAATGGCGTGACAGCAGGCTCAGGTGCTGCTCGACGGCGGATGTCAGCGCGCGCTCGTCGCAGATGATGATCGCCAGGCTGCCCGGGCGCAGCACTTCACGCGCGCGGCGCAGGGCCAGGCCAAGGCTGTCGGGCTGCGGCGCGGCTTCGGTGTGCAGCGACTGGTTGACCCTGGCCAGGCGGTTGAGCAGCTGCAGCAGGCTCTGCTTGCTGCGCCGCGGCTTGATCTCGTAGTGCTCGTTGTCGCCGAACACCAGACCGCCGATGCGGTCGTTGTGGCCCAGCGCCGCCCAGCCCAGCAGGGCCGCCGCCTGGGCGGCGAGCACTGACTTGAACATCAGCCCCGAGCCGAAGAACAGCCGCTGACTCTGCTCGACCATGATGAAGATCGGCCGCTCGCGTTCCTCGTGGAACAGCTTGGTATGCGGTTCCTGGGTGCGCGCGGTGACGCGCCAGTCGATGTTGCGCACATCGTCGCCTGCCTGATAGACCCGCACCTGGTCGAAGTCCACGCCGCGCCCGCGCAGCTTGGAATGGTGCAGGCCCACCAGCGGGCTGCGTTGGCCCGGCTGGGAAAACAGCTGGATTTCGCGCACGCGATGGCGCATCTCGATCAGCTCGCCAAGACTGATGCGGATCCCGGGGGAGGCCAGTGTGGAGGCAGGCATGGGGTCAGGCGACGGCGACGGCGTCGAGGATGCGCTGGACCACCCGGTCCTGGTCGACCCCGGCGGCCTCGGCCTCGAACGACAGGATGATGCGGTGGCGCAGCACGTCGAACAGCACGGCCTGGATATCCTCGGGGCTGACGAAGTCGCGCCCGGCCAGCCAGGCGTGGGCGCGCGCGCAGCGGTCCAGGGCGATCGAGCCACGGGGGCTGGCGCCATAGGCGATCCAGTCGGCCAGCTCAGGGTCGAACTTGGCCGGCGTGCGCGTGGCCATCACCAGTTGCACCAGGTATTCCTCCACGGCGTCGGCCATGTACAGGCCGAGGATCTCCTTGCGCGCGGCGAAGATCGCCTGCTGGCTGACGCGCCGCTCGGGCTTGGTCTCGCCATGCAGCGCCTCGCCCCGCGCCTGCTGGAGGATGCGCCGTTCCACGGCGGCATCGGGGAAGCCGATCTTCACGTGCATCAGGAAACGGTCGAGTTGCGCCTCGGGCAGCGGGTAGGTGCCCTCCTGCTCGATCGGGTTCTGGGTGGCCATGACCAGGAACAGCGGCGACAGGTCGTAGGTGCTGCGCCCAACGCTGACCTGGCGCTCGGCCATGGCCTCGAGCAGCGCCGACTGGACCTTCGCCGGCGCCCGGTTGATCTCGTCTGCCAATACCAGGTTATGAAATATCGGGCCTTGCTGGAACACGAAGCTGCCGGTTTCCGGACGGTAGATCTCGGTGCCGGTGATGTCGGCGGGCAGCAGGTCGGGGGTGAACTGGATGCGGTGGAACTGCGCCTCGACGCCCTCGGCCAGCTCCTTGATCGCCTTGGTCTTGGCAAGGCCCGGCGCGCCTTCGACCAGCATGTGGCCGTCGGCCAGGAGCACGATCAGCAGGCGCTCGACCAGTTTTTCCTGGCCAAGGATCTGGGTGGAAAGAAAAGTGCGCAGCGCGATCAGCGCTTCACGGTGTTCCATCGTCGGCGATTCCTGGGCGAGGGCCGGGGTGGGCAGGAAAATAGCCACCCGGGCAGGGGCTGATACTTTAATCCATCCGGGCGTGCGCCGACCAATCACCACGCTGAAAAATCTTGAAAAACCTTGTGATGGCCGAGGTTTGGGACATTTCCTTCACGTTTTGTAGAACCGGCCGATTCTGATCCTGCCCCGGTTGCCTTCCTATCCAGGTTTGACCGAGAGGGGCAGGCGATGGGAAATCCGGCGATAACCGTACGGGTCGGGGTGTTTTTCGATGGCACCGGCAACAACCGCGACAACAGCCAGGCGGGATTGGAGAACCCGGGGGCTGTCCCGCCCGGCTTTGCGGGGGGTAGCTATGCCAGCGCGTTGACCAACGTCGCGTTGTTGCATGGGTTGTACCCCGAGGACGGACGCCTCTATCTGAAACACTATGTGGAAGGGATCGGGACCCTGACTGGCGAGGCCGACGCCTGGTTTTCCCAGGCGACCGGGCGCTGGGACAGCGGCGTGCAGGCACGGGTGGCTCAAGCGGCCCTGGCCATTGGCGGGCAACTGCAGGCGCTGATGGACCGGGAACCCGCCGTGGCGCTCCGTGGGCTCGAGTTCGACCTGTTCGGCTTCAGCCGAGGGGCCGCGGCGGCCCGGCATTTCGCCAACGACCTGCGCAGGGGCGTCGGCAGCCTGTTGGCGCTCGCGCTGAAGGAGCGTCCGGGGCTGGCCGGTGGCCGGTTTTCTTGGGAAGAGGGCATCGTCATCAATTTCATCGGCCTGTTCGATACGGTTGCCGCCATTTTCTCGCCCCTGACGGGCAGGGATGGCATGGGCGACCTGGACCTCAGGCTGGACCCGAGCCTGGCGCGGCGCGTGGTGCAACTGGTCGCGGCGGATGAGCACCGGCATCATTTTCCATTGGTGGGCAGCGCCTATGACATCGTCCTGCCCGGGGCGCATGCCGACATCGGGGGAGGTTATCCCGCGCGGATGCAGGAGCAGGTGCTGTTGTGCAAGCCGCGGACCAACCGGGTGCCGGCCGGGACGCCAGTGGAGCGGACAGCGGCGTATGCCCAGGTTGGCGACTTGCTGGCGCTCTCCTGCGGCGAAGAACCGCTGCCCAGGCCGCAGGTGGTCACGTGGGAGGAAACGTTGGAGCATCACCGTGCGAGCAGGGATATGCCGTACAAGGAGGTGCATGTGGCGCTGTACCGGGAGCGGGAAGTGCTGGGGCAGTTGTCGCAGGTGTATCTGCGGGTGATGCGGGAACTGGCGGTCGAGGCCGGGGTGCCGTTTGCGGTGGTGCAGGGGGAGTTACCGCGGGAACTGGAGGTTATCGGCGGCAAATTGCTGGATTTCGCCCTGGGCCGGCTTGCCAGTCCGGGATTGCGCGATGAAGAAGCGGGATTGCTCAAGGCTCGGTATATCCATGCCTCGGCGCATTGGAATCCGTTGAAGGGACTGCGCAATAGCGGGCTGGACCTGCTGTACATCGACCGGCCGGCGGAGGGGGACAGGTTGGTGTTGACCGCATGAGGGCTGACAGTGCCATGGCTGAAAACCTTCAGCCAGGCACCTTATGGCTACCCCCGGATCTCGCTGACAAACACCCCGGTCCCCTGCAGGATATTGCGCAACGTCAACGCCACCTCCGCCAGATCCCCGGCCGGCGTGGCATGCAGGATCTCGAGGAAATCATCGCCGCGCAGCGCATCGGCATCCCCGGCCGCCACTTCGATCAGCAACCGGTCCGCCCACAGCGTCACCTTCAGGCCATCCAGCGTCGAAGGCTCGTCATCCAGGGTCAGATCGACCGTGTCTTCATCCGGATAACGGGTCAGCAGAAACATCTGCCCCTTGTCACTGTGGCAGCACAGGGTGGCCATGTTGTCTTCCTCGTCATCGCAAGGCGTGGCGAAAAGCAGGGCGGTCTTCAGTTGCATGGGCAGCTCGATCAACAGGATGAAATGGAATTCTGCCAGTCTTGCCTGGTTCTATAAATGCAATGTTGCAGGTCTTGACCGAATATGTCGCAGCACCGCAAGCAGCCTCGGCCTGCCACTCGTTAAGCTCATGCCCAAAGCCCAAGCGGAGTACCACAGATGGCGTTCTTCACGGCAGCCAGCAAAGCCGACTTCCAGCAGCAACTGCAAGCGGTCCTGGCGCAGCACATCAGCGAACAGACCCTGCCACAAGTGGCGCTGTTCGCCGAACAGTTCTTCGGCATCATATCCCTCGATGAACTCACCCAGCGCAGGCTCTCCGACCTGGCCGGCTGCACCCTGTCCGCATGGCGCATCATCGAGCGCTTCGACATCGAGCACCCCGAGGTGCGGGTCTACAACCCTGACTACGAACGCCACGGCTGGCAGTCGACCCACACCGCGGTCGAGGTGCTGCACCATGACCTGCCGTTCCTGGTCGACTCGGTGCGTACCGAGCTGAACCGTCGCGGCTACAGCATCCACACCCTGCAGACCACGGTGCTCAGCGTGCGCCGTGGCCTGGATGGCGAACTGGTCGAACTGCTGCCCAAGGGCACGTCGGGCGAGGGTGTTCAGCATGAGTCGCTGATGTACCTGGAGATCGACCGTTGCGCCAGCCCTGCCGAGCTCAAGGTGCTGGCCCGGGAGCTGGAAAAGGTGCTGGCCGAGGTGCGCGTCGCCGTCGCCGACTTCGAGCCGATGAAGGACAAGCTGCGCGAGATCGTCGCGCTGGTCGAGCAGAGCCCCTACGCGCCGTCGCAGAATGAAAAGGCCGAGGTGAAGGCATTCCTGGAGTGGCTGCTAGGCAATCACTTCACCTTCCTGGGCTATGAGGAGTTCACCGTTTCGGCCGACGCCGAGGGCGGGCAGATCGTCTACGATCCGCAGTCGTTCCTCGGCCTGACCCGGCTGCTGCGCGCAGGCTTGGGCGCCGAAGACCTGCGGATCGAAGACTACGCCGTCAACTACCTCAACGAGCCCCTGCTGCTATCGTTCGCCAAGGCCGCGCAGCCGAGCCGCGTGCACCGCCCGGCCTATCCGGACTATGTCTCGATCCGCCAGCTGGACGCCAAGGGGCGGGTCATCAAGGAATGCCGCTTCATGGGCCTGTACACCTCCTCGGTGTACGGCGAAAGCGTGCATGCCATTCCGTATATTCGTCTGAAGGTCGCCGAAGTCGAGCGCCGCTCGCTGTTCGATCCCAAGGCCCATCTGGGCAAGGAACTGGCCCAGGTACTCGAGGTGCTGCCGCGCGACGACCTGTTCCAGACCCCGATCGACGAGCTGTTCAGCACCGTGATGTCGATCGTGCAGATCCAGGAGCGCAACAAGATCCGCGTGTTCCTGCGCAAGGACCCGTACGGGCGTTTCTGCTACTGCCTGGCCTACGTGCCGCGTGACATCTATTCCACCGAAGTACGCCAGAAGATCCAGCAGGTGCTGATGGAGCGCCTGAAGGCCAGCGACTGCGAGTTCTGGACCTTCTTCTCGGAGTCGGTGCTGGCGCGCGTGCAACTGATCCTGCGGGTCGACCCGAAGAACCGCATCGACATCGACCCGCAGCAGCTGGAAAACGAAGTGATCCAGGCCTGCCGCTCGTGGAAGGACGACTACGCAAGCCTGGTGGTCGAAAGCTTCGGCGAGGCCCACGGCACCAATATCCTGGCCGACTTCCCCAAAGGCTTCCCGGCGGGCTACCGCGAGCGTTTCGCCGCGCACTCGGCCGTGGTCGACATGCAGCACGTGCTGGCACTGTCCGAGCGCAAGCCGCTGGTGATGAGCTTCTACCAGCCGCTGACCCAGGCCGGCAAGCAGCTGTTGCACTGCAAGCTGTACCACGCCGACACGCCGCTGGCGCTGTCCGATGTGCTGCCGATCCTGGAAAACCTCGGCCTGCGCGTGCTGGGTGAGTTTCCCTACCGGCTGCGCCATGCGAGCGGGCGCGAGTTCTGGATCCACGACTTCGCCTTTACCTACAGCGAAGGACTGGACCTCGACATCCAGCAGCTCAACGACACCCTGCAGGATGCGTTCGTGCATATCGTCCAGGGCGATGCCGAGAACGACGCCTTCAACCGCCTGGTGCTGACCGCCGGCCTGCCATGGCGCGACGTCGCCTTGCTGCGTGCCTATGCCCGCTACCTCAAGCAGATCCGCCTGGGCTTCGACCTGGGCTACATCGCCAGCACCCTGAACAACCACACCGACATCGCCCGCGAGCTGACCCGGCTGTTCAAGACCCGCTTCTACCTGGCGCGCAAGCTCACCCAGGAAGACCTGGACGACAAGCAGCAGCGCCTGGAACAGGCCATCCTCACGGCCCTGGACGATGTGCAGGTGCTCAACGAAGACCGCATCCTGCGCCGCTACCTGGACCTGATCAAGGCGACCCTGCGCACCAACTTCTACCAGGCCGATGCCAATGGCCAGGCCAAGCCGTACTTCAGCTTCAAGTTCAACCCCAAGCTGATCCCCGAGCTGCCAAAACCGGTGCCCAAGTTCGAGATCTTCGTCTATTCGCCGCGGGTCGAGGGCGTGCACCTGCGCTTTGGCAATGTTGCCCGGGGCGGCCTGCGCTGGTCGGACCGTGAAGAGGATTTCCGCACCGAAGTGCTCGGCCTGGTCAAGGCCCAGCAGGTGAAGAACTCGGTGATCGTGCCGCTCGGCGCCAAGGGCGGCTTCCTGCCGCGTCGCCTGCCGCTGGGCGGCAGCCGTGACGATATCCAGGCCGAGGGCATCGCCTGCTACCGGATCTTCATCTCGGGCCTGCTCGACATTACCGACAACCTCAAGGACGGTGGCGTGGTGCCGCCGGCCAACGTGGTGCGCCACGACAATGACGATCCCTACCTGGTGGTGGCGGCCGACAAGGGCACCGCGACCTTCTCCGACATCGCCAACGGCATCGCCGTCGACTACGGCTTCTGGCTGGGCGATGCCTTCGCCTCGGGCGGCTCGGCCGGCTACGACCACAAGAAGATGGGCATCACCGCCCGCGGCGCCTGGGTCGGGGTGCAGCGCCACTTCCGCGAGCGCGGCATCAACGTGCAGCAGGACCCGACCACGGTGGTCGGTATCGGCGACATGGCCGGTGACGTGTTCGGCAATGGCCTGCTCATGTCCGACAAGCTGCAACTGGTGGCGGCGTTCAACCACTTGCACATCTTCATCGACCCCAATCCGGACCCGGCCACCAGCTTTGCCGAGCGCCAGCGCCTGTTCGACCTGCCGCGCTCGGCCTGGACCGACTATGACACCAGCATCATGTCCGAAGGTGGCGGGATCTTCCCGCGTAGCCTGAAGAGCATCACCATCACCGAGCAGATGAAGCAGCGCTTTGACATCGAGGCCGACAAGCTGACCCCGACCGAGCTGCTGCACGCCCTGCTCAAGGCGCCGGTCGACCTGCTGTGGAACGGCGGCATCGGCACCTATGTCAAGTCCAGTGAAGAGAGCCATGCCGACGTCGGCGACAAGGCCAACGATGCCCTGCGCGTCAATGGCGACGAGCTGCGCTGCAAGGTGGTGGGCGAGGGCGGCAACCTGGGCATGACCCAGCTGGGCCGGGTTGAGTTCGGCCTCAATGGCGGCGCGACCAACACCGACTTCATCGACAACGCCGGTGGCGTGGACTGCTCCGACCACGAGGTCAACATCAAGATCCTGCTCAACGAGGTCGTGCAGGCGGGTGACATGACCGAGAAGCAGCGCAACCAGCTGCTGGGCAGCATGACCGATGAGGTCGGCTCGCTGGTGCTGGGCAACAACTACAAGCAGACCCAGGCCCTGTCGCTGGCGGCGCGCCGTGCCCGCGAGCGCATCGCCGAGTACAAGCGCCTGATGGCCGACCTCGAGAGCCGTGGCAAGCTGGACCGCGCCATCGAGTTCCTGCCGTCGGAAGACCAGCTGGCCGAGCGCCTGGCGGCCAACCAGGGCCTGACCCGTGCCGAGCTGTCGGTGCTGATCTCCTACAGCAAGATCGACCTCAAGGAACAGTTGCTCAAGTCGCAGGTGCCCGATGACGAGTACCTGACCCGCGACATGGAGACCGCCTTCCCGCCGTCACTGGTGAGCAAGTTCGCCGACTCCATGCGTCGTCACCGCCTCAAGCGCGAAATCGTCAGCACCCAGATCGCCAACGACCTGGTCAACAACATGGGCATCACCTTCGTGCAGCGCCTGAAGGAGTCGACCGGCATGAGCCCGGCCAACGTGGCCGGTGCCTACGTGATCGTGCGCGACATCTTCCATCTGCCGCACTGGTTCCGCCAGATCGAGGCCCTGGATTACCAGGTGCCGGCCGAGATCCAGCTGACCCTGATGGACGAGCTGATGCGCCTGGGCCGGCGCGCCACGCGCTGGTTCCTGCGTAGCCGCCGCAACGAGCAGGATGCCGGGCGCGACGTGGCGCACTTCGGGCCGAAGATCGCCCAGCTGGGGCTCAAGCTCGACGAACTGCTCGAAGGCCCGACCCGCGACCGCTGGCAGGCCCGCTACCAGGGCTTTGTCCAGGCCGGGGTGCCGGAGCTGCTGGCGCGCATGGTGGCCGGGACCACGCACCTGTACACCTTGCTGCCGATCATCGAGGCCTCGGATGTCACCGGGCAGGACCCAGCCCAGGTGGCCAAGGCGTTCTTCGCCGTGGGCAGCGCGCTGGACCTGGCCTGGTACCTGCAGGAAATCAGCAACCTGCCGGTGGAGAACAACTGGCAGGCCCTGGCCCGCGAAGCCTTCCGCGACGACATCGACCTGCAGCAGCGCGCGATCACCATTTCGGTGCTGCAGATGTCCGATGCCCCCGAGGACATGGACGCGCGCGTGGCCCTGTGGCTGGAGCAGCACCGGGTGATGGTCGAGCGCTGGCGCGCCATGCTCGACGACCTGCGCAATGCGACGGGCACGGATTACGCCATGTACGCGGTGGCCAACCGAGAGCTGGTCGACCTGGCGTTGAGCGGGCAGGTGGTGGTCGTGCCTTCCTGACCCGTGCGCTGAACTGAAAAAGCCCCGGCGATCGCCGGGGCTTTTGTTTTCCAGCCGAGCGGGCTGCCGACGTTACTTGAACCGCCGTTCCACGCCTTTTTCCACCAGAATCTTCGCCGAAATCTCTTCCACCGAAAAATGCGTCGAGTTGATGTTCGGAATATTCTCCCGCCGGAACAGATTTTCCACCTCCCGCACCTCGAACTCGCACTGGGCAAAGCTCGAATAGCGGCTGTTGGGCTTGCGCTCATGGCGGATGGCCGTGAGCCGGTCGGCATCGATCGTCAGGCCGAACAGCTTGTGCTGGTACTTCCTGAGCACCGAGGGCAACTGCAGGCGCTCCATGTCGTCCTCGGTCAGGGGGTAGTTGGCGGCGCGGATGCCGAACTGCATGGCCATGTACAGGCACGTAGGGGTCTTGCCGCAGCGCGACACACCCACCAGGATCAGGTCGGCCTTGTCGTAGTAGTGGGTGCGCGCGCCATCGTCATTGTCCAGCGCGAAATTCACCGCCTCGATGCGCTCCATGTAGTTGGAGTTGCCACCGATCGAGTGCGACTTGCCCACCGAATATGACGAATGGGCCGTGAGCTCCTGCTCCAGCGGCGCCAGGAAGGTCGAGAAGATGTCGATCATGAAGCCGTTGGACGTGGCCAGGACCTCGCGGATGTCCTGGTTGACGATGGTGTCGAAGATGATTGGCCGCACTCCGTCCCGCTCGGCGGCGGCATTGATCTGCTGGACCATGGTGCGCGCCTTGTCCAGGGTATCGATGTAGGGACGAGTGAATTTGTTGAAGCCAATGCTATCGAACTGTGCCAGCAGACTCTGGCCCAGCGTTTCGGCCGTGATGCCGGTGCCATCGGAGATGAAAAAGGCGGTTCGTTTCATTTGCGAATAGGGCCTTAAGCTGCTGACAATTCTTGGATATGATAGGTTCGGTTTGCCGAACACGACGTGCCGGCATTCTCACTTATTTTCCAGGTCCAGGCCACAGGCGCCCGGCCAGGCCACAGCGGCAGGCGGGTGACATGAGCGTTTCCAACACAGTTAGTGGAGAGATCACCTTGGTAGAGTACGTAGTTTCCCTCGATAAGCTCGGCGTCCATGATGTGGAGCACGTGGGGGGCAAGAACGCATCCCTCGGCGAGATGATCAGTAACCTCGCAGGTGCCGGTGTGTCCGTGCCGGGCGGCTTTGCCACTACGGCTCAGGCGTATCGCGACTTTCTCGAG
>NZ_DATELE010000108.1:0-2637 GCF_035277045.1 Pseudomonas sp.
GCGTGATCGAGTGGGTGCGCAACACCGTGCTGCAGCTGGTGCATGCCCTTGAGCAGGCGCCGCGGCAGACGCTCGCCACCTTGCCCATGCTGACGGCGGCGGAGCGTCAGCGCGTGCTGCTCGGGTTCAATGCCAGCACGCATGCTTTCGCCCAGGGGCGCACCCTCCATGCCATGGTCCAGGCCCAGGCCAGCCGCCAGCCAGATGCACCGGCGGTCGTGCAGGGCGCCGCAGTGCTGACCTATGGCCAGCTCGACCAGCGCGCAAACCGCCTCGCCCATCACCTGATCGGCCTGGGCGTGAAACCCGAGGACCGCGTTGCCCTGTGCCTCGAGCGCGGGCCGCGGCGCCTGGTCGGCCTGCTGGCCGTGCTCAAGGCCGGCGCCGCCTATGTGCCGGTGGATCCGGCCTATCCAGCCGAGCGCATCGCCTACCTGCTCGAGGACAGCGCACCACGGGTGGTGCTGGTCGAGACCGCCACGGCCGCCCGGGTCGGCGCCATCGCACAGCTGAACCTGGACCACGATGCCTGGCAGTCCCAGCCGGACCATCAGCCGCAGGTACCGGGCCTGACAGAGGCCAGCCTGGCCTATGTGGTCTACACCTCCGGCTCCACCGGCCAGCCCAAGGGCGTGATGGTCGAGCACCGCACCCTGGGCAACCTCGTGCACTGGCATTGCCAGGCGTTCGGCCTGACCGCCGGCAGCCACACCGCCAGCGTCGCCGGCTTTGGTTTCGATGCCATGGCCTGGGAAGTGTGGCCTGCACTGTGCGCAGGGGCGGTGCTGCACCTGCCGCCCGCCCACGTGGGCGGCGAGCACGTCGATGCGCTGCTCGACTGGTGGCTGGCCCAGCCGCTCGAGGTCAGCTTCCTGCCCACCCCGGTGGCCGAACAGGCCCTCGACCGGCCGCGTCAGCACCCGACCCTGCGCACCTTGCTGGTCGGCGGTGACCGCCTGCGCCAGTTCGACCGCGACCCGGGCTTTGCCGTCGTCAACAACTACGGCCCGACCGAAACCACGGTGGTTGCCACCTCCGGCACGATGCGCCCGGGCGGCCCGCTGCACATCGGCGGCCCGATCGCCAACACCTGCGTGTACGTGCTGGACCCGCACCTGCAACCGCTGCCTGAAGGGGTGACGGGCGAGCTGTACATCGGCGGCGCCGGGGTTGCCCGTGGCTACCTGAACCGCCCGCAGCTGACCGCCGAGCGCTTCCTGCAGGACCCCTTCAGCAGCGATCCCCAGGCACGGATGTACCGCAGCGGAGACCTGGTGCGCTGGAACACCGACGGCACCCTCGACTACCTGGGCCGCAACGACGACCAGGTGAAAATCCGCGGCATGCGCATCGAGCTCGGCGAGATCGAAGCGGCCCTGGCCCGTCAGCCCGGGGTGCGCGATGGCGTGGTCCTGGTGCGCGGCGAACGCCTGCTGGCCTGGTTCACCGAGACCGTGCCGGTCGACGTGCAAGCCCTGCGCGAGGCCCTGGACGCTGGCCTGCCCGCCTACATGGTGCCGCTGGCCTTCGTCCGCCTGGACGCCTTGCCACTGACCAGCCACGGCAAGCTTGACCGCCGCGCGCTGCCCGACCCCGATCCTTCGGCCCTGAGCCGGCAGGCCTACGCGGCGCCACAAGGCGAGACCGAGCACATCATGGCAGCGTTGTGGGCCGAGGTGCTGGGCCTTGAACAGGTTGGGCGCAACGACAACTTCTTCGAGCTGGGCGGCCACTCGCTGCTTGCGGTCAAGCTGATCGAGCGCCTGCGCCAGGCTGGGCTGCACGCGGATGTCCGGGTGTTGCTCGGGCAGCCGAGCGTGGCGGCGCTGGCGGCGTCCGTGGGCGCTGGCCGCGAGATCGAGGTGCCGGCCAACCGCGTGCCGGCCGGTTGCACGCGCATCACCCCCGAGCTGTTGAGCCTGGCCAGCCTTGACCAGGCCGGTATCGATCGAATTGTCGAGACGGTACCGGGTGGCGCGGGCAACGTGCAGGAGATCTATCCCCTGGCGCCGCTCCAGGAAGGCATCTTCTACCACCACCTGAGTGCCGGGCAGGGTGACGACCCCTACCTGCTGCAACTGCGCATGACCTTCGACAGCCCGCAGCGCCTGCACACCTTCGCCGATGCCCTGCGCAACAGCATCGCGCGTCACGATATCCTGCGCACCGCCGTGGTCTGGGAGGGGCTCGACAGCCCTCATCAGGTGGTCTGGCGCCAGGCCGAACTCGATGTTCGCGACACTACCGGCGACTGCGGCCCGGCACGCATGGCCCTGAGCCAGGCCCCGCTGATCCGCCTCGACTATCAGCAGGACCCGTCCACGCCGGCGCTGGACGCCACGCTGCTGTTCCATCACATCGCGCTCGACAACACGGCTCTGGAGGTGTTGCGCGAAGAGATCCTCGGCCACCTGCAAGGCCTGCCCGCCGATACCCAGGCCGCGGTGCCTTACCGCAACTTCGTCGCCCAGGCGCGCCTGGGCACCCCCGAAGCCGAACACGAGGCGTTTTTCCGCAAGCAGTTGGGCGATATCGACACGCCGACCCTGCCATTCGGACTGCGCGACGTGCAAGGCGACGGCCGCGACCTTGAAGAAGCGCAGCTCGCCCTGCCTGACGCGCTGCTGCAGCGCCTGC
>NZ_DATELE010000109.1:0-7522 GCF_035277045.1 Pseudomonas sp.
AGGTCTTGTAGCCGCGCCCCCAGATCATCATCGCGAGGTTCTGCAGGACGATGGAAATGCCGATGGCGAGGATCAGAGGGGTCAGGCGGGGGGCCTTGCGCAAGGGGCGGTAGGCGTACTTCTCCATGCCTTGGGCCATCAGCATGCAGACCACCGCCGCGACCATGATCGCCAGCAGCAAGGTGAGGATGCCCGGTGCCAGGCCCATGCCGGCAAGCACGGTAAGGACCGAGATGGTGACCATCGCGCCAACCATCACCACCTCGCCATGGGCGAAGTTGATCAGGCCTATGATGCCGTACACCATGGTGTAGCCCAAGGCTACCAGGGCATAGATGCTGCCCAGTACCAGGCCGTTCAAGACCTGCTGTAACAAGATATCGAAGTTACCGTCCACGAGCTGATTCCTCAAGACTGCGTTGTCGTCGGCGCGCGGCTAGCCACAGCCACGCGGCCGACAGGCCTGGCAGGTCAGAAATGTGTACGTCGGTTACGAGCCCGCTGGCCCGCTTGTTATTAGAGGTGTCGCAGGATCAGTCACGCTGGACGGCGAGGGTTTTCCAGCCGCCATCGGCGAACTGGAACACGGTTGCCGCCGGGCTTTTCAGGTTGCCCTTGTCGTCGAAGGCGATGGTGCCGGTGACGCCTTCATAGCTTTGCTGCTTGAGTACCGGCAGGTAGACGGCAGGGTCGGCGAACTTGGCCTGGACCATGGCGCTGATGGCCGCCCAGGTGGCGTCATAGGCCGCGGGCGAGGACTGCACGACGCCGACGCCGAACTTGTCCTTGAGCTTTTGCTCGAACGCGGCGCCCTTGGGCAGCTCCAGCAGTGGCTGGCCATAGTTCCAGGCGTAGACGCCCTCGGCGGCGCTGCCGGCCATCTGCCTGAACGAGTCATTGGGCAGGTTGCCGATGTTCATGAAGCGCGCTTTGAGCCCCAGGTTCTTCATCTGTTTGGCCATGGGCGCGGCTTGATAGTCGAGGGCGGCGAAAAACACCGCGTCGGCCTTCTGCGCCTTGGCCGTGGTGAGGATCGCGTTGAAGTCGGTGGACTTGTCATTGGTGTATTCACGTACCACGACATTGCCACCGGCCGCCTTCACCGCCTTGGTGACCTCGTCGGCCAGCCCCTGGCCATAGGCGGTGCGGTCGTCGAAAATGGCGATGCGCTTGGCGTCAAGCTTGCTGACCAGGTAGTTGCCGGCATAGCGGCCCAGGGTCGCATCGTCGTTGACCACGCGGAACACCGAGGGAATGCCCTGGCGGGTCAATGCGGGGTTGGTGGCGGAAGGTGAAATCTGCGGGATGCCGGCATTGGCGTAGATCTTCGAGGCGGGAATGCTCGTGCCGGAGTTGTAGTGGCCGATCACCACCGCGACTTTCGAGTCCACCAGGCGCTGCGCCACGGCGGTACCGGTACGCGGGTCGGCGACGTCGTCTTCGGAGACCAGCTTGAACACCGCCACCTTGTCGCCCAGCTTGAGCTGCTGCTGGTTGGCCTCCTCGACGGCGATCTGGATGCCATGTTCCACATCCTGGCCCTGATGCGCCGACGGCCCGGTCAATGGGCCGGCGAAGCCGATCTTTACGGTTTCAGTGTCTGCCGCGTTCGTCGTGCCGATAGCCACCAGCGTTGTCACAATGCTTGCAAGTGCGTTTCGTGCCCAGATCTTCTTATTCATGTTCTGCTCCCAGTATTGGTCGGACGACGTTCGAGACACAGGGCAAGCGATGTCAGGCCGGCAAGCAAGCCGCGCCCGGGCATCACTCACTGCGCGATGAAGATCAAGCTCATCGGCGCACTTGTAAGATAACAGTCAGCAGGCAACTGTCAATGGGTGTATGCTTGGGTAAAATGCAGATCGCGACGAACGCCAGCCAGGCCGCAGAGTCTCTGTAAAAGGCTGGAAGGGTCGTCGCCAGCAGGCGCGGCGCCGCATGCCAGTCAGATGTTTGATAACATATGGCCACAACATCACAGCGGGTTGGCCTACGTTCACGGCTGCTGGGGCTTTCGCAACGGCCTTCCTCTGCTAGAAAATCAACCGTGATGAGCCAAATCAGTTTCAGGAGCTACACACCTATGAATGCGTCGTTAGGTACGCGTCGGGCCAACCTGGCGGAAACCGTCATCCAGGAGCTTTCGGGCCGGATAGACAACGGCACCTACGGGCCGGGGCAGAAGCTGCCGTCCGAGCAGGAGCTGTGCAAGGAGTTCAACGTCAGCCGGCCGGTGGTGCGTGAAGCCGTGGCCTCGCTGCGCCTGGGCGGACGCCTGGTGGCGCGCCAGGGCGTGGGCGTGTTCGTGGTCGAGCAGGATGTGAAGCGCATCGGCTTCGCCCTCGACAGCGTGGTCGACGATGTACGGGCGGCGGCGCAGATTCTCGAGCTGCGCCTGGGAATCGAGACCGAATCGGTGGCGCGCGCTGCCGAACGGCGCAGCCCTGCCAGCATGGGGCAGATCACCGAGGCGTTCGACCGGTTCAACGCCCTGGACGGGACTAACCTCGAAGAGGAAGCCAAGGCCGACTTCGAATTTCATCTTGCGATCGCGCGGGCAACCAACAACCCGCACTTCACCCAACTGCTCGAGGCACTGGGACCGGACATCATCCTGGACCTGAACCTCAAGCACAGCCAGGTATCGGGGAAAAACCGGCAGAACCACATCAAGAAGATTGCGCGCGAGCATGGCGCGATCCTGTCGGCGATCAGCATGGGCGACGTGACCAGTGCCCGCAACGCGCTGCGCAAGCACCTGGAAGAGAGCCTGTCGCGGTACCAGCGCCTGCTGGACAGCGGCGAATGAGTCCGGTCCTGCAGGAGCGGCGCACCGGCGCTCCTGCACACGCCTTTGAGGCCTAGAGGCCCAGGCAGACGTACTTGATCTCGAGGTAGTCCTCGATCCCGTAACGCGATCCCTCGCGGCCCAGGCCTGAGGCCTTGACCCCGCCAAAGGGCGCGACTTCGGTCGCCACCACGCCGACATTGACGCCGACCATGCCGTATTCCAGCGCCTCGGACACCCGCCAGATGCGCCCGACGTCCCGCGCGTACAGGTAGCACGCCAATCCGAACTCGGTGGCATTGGCGTGCTCGATCACCTCTTGCTCGGTTGTGAAGCGGAACACCGGCGCCACCGGCCCGAAGATCTCCTCGCGGGAAACGCGCATCTCGGGTGTCACGTCCGCCAGCAGCGTGGGCTCGAAGAAGGCCGCGCCCTTGGCATGCCGCTGCCCGCCCACCAGCAAGCGGGCCCCTGCTTCCAGCGCCTCGCTGACCATGGCCTGCACGCCGTTTACCGCCTTGGCGTCGATCATCGGCCCCACCTGCGTTCCGGGCTGGTCGCCCTCGCCCACCACAAGCGCCTCTATGCGCTGGGCAATGCGCTCGACGAAGCGGTCATAGACACCGTCCTGGATGTAGAACCGGTTGGCGCACACGCAGGTCTGGCCGCTGTTGCGAAACTTGGCGACCAACGCGCCTTCCACCGCCGCGTCCAGGTCCGCGTCATCGAAGACGATGAACGGCGCGTTGCCTCCCAGTTCCATGGTGACTTTCTTGACCGTCTCTGCGGACTGGCGCAACAACTGGATGCCAATCGGCGTGGACCCGGTGAAGGACAATTTGCGCACCAGAGGGTTGGCCGTGAGTTCGCCGCCGATCGCGGCCGAATCTCCCGTCACTACGCTGAACACGCCCCGTGGAATACCGGCACGTTCGGCCAGCACGCACAATGCCAGAGCGCTGTAGGGCGTCTGCGACGCGGGCTTGAGCACCAGCGTGCAACCCGCCGCCAATGCCGGGGCGGCTTTGCGGGTGATCATCGCCGCGGGAAAATTCCAGGGCGTGATGGCCGCGCAGACTCCGATCGGCTCCTTGGTCACGAGCAGCCGCCGGTCCGGGCTGGGGGACGGGATGACGTCGCCGTAGATGCGTTTGCCCTCCTCGGCGTAGAACTCAAGGTAGGCCGCGGCAAAGGCGATCTCGCCCCGGGACTCGGCCAGGGGCTTGCCCTGCTCGGCGGTCATGATGCGCGCGAGGTCTTCCTGGTGCGCGAGAATCTCTCGATGCCAGTTCTGCAGGCGTATCGCCCGCTCCTTGGCGGTGAGCTTGCGCCAGGCAGGCAGCGCCCGCTGCGCAGCGTCGATGGCGCGCCGGGTTTCATCGGCGCCCATGCGCGGCACGCAGCCTAGCGTCTGGCCGGTGGCCGGGTTGGTCACGTCAATGGTCTGGCCGCTATCGGCCTCAAGCCACTGTCCGTCGATGTAGCAAACGTCGCGCAGCAGCGCAGGATCGGCAAGTTTCATGTCGATGGCTCGTGTCGGGAAGGGAGTGAAAAAGGTGGGGCCGGACCGCGCCCCACCTGAGGCAAATCAACGGGACGCCAGGGCCTTTTCGCGGATCTGGCTAAGGGTCATGCGTGGGGTCAGGGCTTCAGGGTCGACCTGGATCTCGATCAGCGCGGGCTTGCCCGATGCCTGGCAGCGCTCGAAGGCGCCGACGAATTCCTCGGTGTGGGTGACCGTTTCGCCGTGCAGCCCATAGGCCCGGGCCAGGGCGGCGAAGTCCGGGTTGTGCAGCTCGGTCCCGGAAACCCGGCCCGGGTAGCTGCGCTCCTGGTGCATGCGGATGGTGCCGTACATGCCGTTGTTGACCACGATGACGACGAGCCTGGCATCGTAGTGCACGGCGGTGGCCAGCTCCTGCCCATTCATGAGGAAGCAGCCGTCTCCGGCGAACGCCACGACGGTGCGCTGCGGACAGGTCAGCTTGGCGGCGACCGCTGCCGGCACGCCGTAGCCCATTGAACCGTTGGTGGGCCCAAGCAGCGTGCGGAACGTGCGGTGCTGGTAGCCACGGTGCACCCAGCCGGTGTAGTTGCCCGCGCCGCAGGTCAGAATGCTGTCCGCGGGCAGGGACTGGTTGAGCCAGGCGATGATCTCGCTCATCTGCACATTGCCGGGTGAGCGCGGCGTCTCGAAGTTGCCGCGATAGCCGCGGTTGAGGCTGGCGGTCCAGTCTTCGAATGCCTGCGGTCGTACCGCAGGCAGGGCCACGGCCTGGTCCAGGAAGCTGGCAGGCCCGGCATTGATCCCCAGCGTCGGCTGGTAGACGCGGCCGATCTCCTCGGCGCTGGCGTGCACATGCACGAGCGTCTGCTTCGGCGTGGGGATATCCACCAGCGCATAGCCACCGGTGGTCATTTCGCCTAACCGGGCGCCGATCACCAGCAGCAGGTCGGCCTGCCTGACGGCATCCACCAGCACGGGACCGGCCGCCAGGCCAAGATCACCGGCATAGTGCGGGTCGGTGTTGTCGAACAGGTCCTGGCAGCGGAACGATGCCGCCAGGGGCAGATTCTGGCTGCTGACAAACCGGCGCAGGTCTGCCACGGCGCCAGCGGTCCAGCCGCCGCCGCCGGCGATCACCAAGGGCTTGCTCGCCTTGCTCAGCAGGTCTTGCAGCGCTGACAGCGCGGCCGGAGCCGGCGCGGCCTCGACACGCTGGGCCGCACGCGCGTCAGTCACGCTCACCAGGTCGGTGAGCATATCCTCGGGCAAGGCGACGACCACCGGGCCCGGGCGGCCGCTGATGGCACGCTGGAAGGCCTGGTTGAGCAGCTCGGGAAGGCGCGCGGCGTCGTCGATCTGCACCACCCACTTGGCCATCTGGCCGAACATGCGCCGGTAGTCCACTTCCTGGAAGGCTTCACGTTCGATCTGGTCACGCGCCACCTGACCGATGAACAGGATCATCGGGGTCGAATCCTGAAACGCGGTATGCACACCAACCGACGCATTGGTCGCGCCGGGGCCACGGGTGACAAAGCAGATACCCGGCTTGCCGGTGAGCTTGCCGTAGGCTTCGGCCATGTAGGCCGCGCCGCCTTCCTGGCGGCACACGATCAGCTCGATCTCGTCCTGCACGTCATGCAGCGCGTCGAGCACCGCCAGGTAACTCTCGCCCGGCACGCAGAACGCCCGCTCCACGCCGTTCACGCGCAAGGCGTCCACCAGGACCTGCCCACCGCTGCGCAGCACTGTGTTGTCATTGCTCATCTTGTTGTTCTCCTCAGCCCGCGTGGTCAGATGACCGAGTCTTCCAGGAATGGCGTGTTGTCGATGACCCGCTGGTAGGACAGCGCGCTCAGGTCGAGCGAGCGGTAACCGCCATAGGTGATCAGTTCGGACAGGCCTCGCCCGATGGCGGGCGCCTGCTGCAGGCCATGACCACTGAAGCCGTTGCAGAACAGGAAATTGCCGACCTGGTCATGGGGACCGACAATGGCGTTGTGGTCCAGCACGCAGAAGTCGTAGTGTCCCGCCCAGAAGTTGACCACCTTGATGCCCTCGAACGCTGGCACGCGCTCGGCGAGAATCGGCCAGACCTCTTCATCGAACTCGGCGTGCAGCACGTCGAAGTCCTCGACGTCGACTTCAGGATCGTGCTTGGGATAGGTCCCGCCGAGGTAGAACTTGCCCTCAGGGCGGAAGAACACGCCGGTGGGGTCGATGGTCAGCGGCACGACGCCCTCCAGCGGCGTACGGCAGTCGAACACGAACAGCGAGCGGCGACGCGGCTCCACGGGAATCTCGAGCCCCGCCAGGCGAGCGATCTTCGGCCCGCGGGTTCCGGCGCAGTTGACCAGCGTGCCGCAGCCGATGCGCTCGCCACTGGCCAGTTGCACGCCTGTCACGCGGTCGCCGTCGCGCTGCACCGCGACCACTTCGTTCTCGATGTACTCGGCGCCCAGCGCGCGGGACTTGCGGCGGAAACCATTGAGCATGCCGACACTGTCGAACCACCCTTCCCCACTGCGGCCATAGCTTGCGCCGGCGAGGCTGTCCGGGTTGACCCACGGAAACCGCCTGACCAGTTGCTCGGGGTCGAGCAATTGCACATCGGCGCCATGGGACACCTGCGTATCGTGCAGGCGGCGCAGCACTTCATAGCCCTTGTCGTCACCCAGGAACAGGTAGCCGTTCTCGTGGAAGGCCAGGTCCGGGCGGTCGCCATCGACTTCCATGAGGTCGGGGAAGCTGCGCACGAACTCGGCGCCGAACCTTGAAATCTCGATGTTGATCGGGTTGGAGAACTGCTGGCGGATCGAGCTGCTGGACAGCGCGGTCGCCGACCTGGCGTAGGTCCAGTCGCGCTCGATCACCAGCACCGAGCCGGTGAAATCGGGATTGTTGGCCAGGAAATAGGCAGTAGCGCTGCCGTTCACCGCGCCACCGACGATCACCACATCGTAATGCTGCTTTGTTGCTGTCGAAGCCATGTCTGCGCTCTCTAGTGACGGCATGAAGCCTTATTTCGAATCTTCGAAGTGACCGGCGCCGGCGAAATTGCCACCGTGGTAGCGCGCCGCGGGTTCGTTGGGGTCCAGTGGCGGGTGCTCGGCCAGGACCTTCTCGCGGTAGTCGTCCGCGCTGTCCTTGGGCACGTAGCCCAGGGACGAGGCCATACGGTTGTCCCACAGGCTCTCGCGGTTCGCCGACATGCCGTAGACGATCAT
>NZ_DATELE010000110.1:0-45795 GCF_035277045.1 Pseudomonas sp.
GCCGTGAGCACGAAAAAGGCGCTCTTCGGATTCCCGAAGAGCGCCTTGTTCCACGTGGTTGCGGGGGCCGGATTTGAACCGACGACCTTCGGGTTATGAGCCCGACGAGCTACCAGGCTGCTCCATCCCGCGCCTGTGAGATCGAATTCTACGGATTTCTGCTCGCGTGTCAATTGTTTTTAACGGAAAAACCTTTTTTGTTCAGTCTGTTAGCGGCTCGGTTTAGCCCGCGGCTCAGGTGCGGCGTGGGTTACAGGCCGAACCCCAGGTGTCGCTTGCCAGTGGATGCGGTCTGCGTGTTCGAATAAGCTATCATCTGTATGAATTTACAGTACTGACGGTCATCCATGTCCTTGCGCAAGATCATCCACATCGACTGCGACTGCTTCTACGCCGCGATCGAGATGCGTGACGACCCGCGTCTTGCCGGTCGGCCCATGGCCGTGGGTGGTTCAGCGGAGCGGCGGGGGGTGATTGCCACCTGTAACTACGAGGCGCGCGCGTATGGTGTACGTTCTGCGATGTCGTCCCGGCATGCGCTGAAGCTTTGTCCCGACCTGCTTATCGTCAAACCGCGCTTTGATGCCTATAAAGAGGCCTCGCGCGAGATTCAGGCGATTTTTCGCGACTACACCGACCTGATCGAGCCGCTCTCGCTGGATGAGGCCTACCTGGATGTTTCCGATAGCCAGTGGTTCGCGGGCAGCGCCACGCGGATCGCCGAGGACATTCGCCGCCGGGTTGCGCGCACGTTGCATATCACTGTGTCGGCCGGGGTGGCGCCCAACAAGTTCCTGGCGAAGATCGCCAGTGACTGGCGCAAGCCCAATGGACTGTTCGTGATCACGCCGCCGCAGGTGGAAGCCTTTGTGGCAGCCTTGCCTGTCGCCAAGCTGCATGGGGTGGGCAAGGTCACGGCGGACAAGCTGGCGCGCCTGGGCATTACCACATGCCTGGAGTTGCGCGAGTGGTCCAGGCTTTCGCTGGTGCGCGAGTTCGGGAGTTTCGGCGAGCGGCTGTGGGGGCTTGCCCGGGGCGTGGACGATCGGGTGGTACACAACGACAGCCGTCGGCAGTCAGTCAGCGTCGAGAACACCTACGATACCGATCTCCCGGACTTGCCAAGTTGTCTGGAGAAGCTTCCCGAGCTGCTGCTCAGCCTGAACGAGCGGGTAGGGCGGATGGATAGCAGCTATCGGCCGGGCAAGCCTTTCGTCAAGGTCAAGTTCCATGACTTCAGTCAGACCACGCTGGAGCAGTCGGGCGCAGGGAGGGACCTGGACAGCTACCGGCAACTGCTCAGCCAGGCATACGCCCGCGGCGACAAGCCAGTGCGATTGTTGGGGGTGGGGGTACGTCTGCTGGATTTGCGCGGCGCCCATGAACAGCTCGAGCTGTTCGAGGCGACCTGAAAATGGCCGGCGTCAGGGCGACGCCGGCCAGGCACATCATCTGGCGCCCGGATCGGCGACCAGGCGACCCCCATTTTTGGTCAGGGCCTGAAGAAACTCCTGCTGCAGTTCCGGATCATTGCGGGTCAGCTCGATCAGGCTCTGCTCCAGCTCACTGGCTTCCTCTTCAAGACCCAGCTCTGACAGGCGCTTGACCCGGTGAACCCATTGGCCCACCTCGTCATCTTCCAGGTCGTCGAAGATCAGGTTGTGCGCTTCGGCCAGTTTGCTGCGCAAGTCGCCGCTGACCAGCAGGCTGGCGTCGGCGCGAACACCGTTGTCCTCGTCCGCCACCTGCAGGTGCAAGGTGCCGACTCGGTTCAGGTTCTGCTCCGAGAACGGGGCATCCAGCAGGTTCAGGCGCAGTACGCCGTTGCTGTCGGTGGCGAGTTCGTGGGTCATCTTGCCGGCCTTGACCTCGACCAGCCGCTCGCTCCACGGCAGGGTGGTGTACTCCTGGCGCTTGGCTTTCTGGACCTCATCGAGGCCGGCCAGGTTCTGTTGTGCCCGGCCATTGGACTGCACGTTCATGAACGGGTTGAGCCCGGCCACGCCATAGTTCAGCCAGTCGCGCGTGACGCTGTCCGGCAGGTTGCCCAGTGCGAAGAGGTTGACCACATTGGCGCCCACACCGGCGACCACGGCCACCGCGCCCAGCGGGATTTCGTAGATCTCCCGCCACGGCTGGTAGGGCGTATAGCGGTCATAGCGGCGAGTGACCTCGAACTCGGTCACCTCGAAATGCTTCTGCTCATGGATGCGTACGCGCCGCTGGGGCAGCTCAAGCACCTTGGGCTCGCCGACGTCGATCTGCAGGCTGTGGGCGAGCAACTTGCGCTCGACGCGCTCCTCATGCTCGCTGCGCTGGGACATCTGGTTGGCGCAGCCGCTGACGAGCAGGGCGCCGCTCAACGCGGCGCCCCCCAGGGTAATGGTACTTCGCTTGAACATGATCACTCGCGCATTGGCTATCAGCGACGGATACGGGCTTGCAGGAACGACAGTACCTCGGCCACTGGCAGCGGTTGGGCGTCCTGCTCGGTGCGGTGCTTGTATTCCAGGTTGCCATCGGCCAGGCCGCGGTCGCTGACCACGATGCGGTGCGGAATGCCGATCAGCTCCATGTCGGCGAACTTGATGCCCGGGCTGGTCTTCTTGTCACGGTCATCGAGCAGCACTTCGAAGCCCGCGGCGGTGAGTTCGGCGTAGAGCTTGTCGGTCGCCTCGCGGACCACGTCGGTTTCATAGCGCAGCGGCACCAGGGCGATCTGGAACGGGGCCAGGGCGTCGTTCCAGACGATGCCCTTGTCGTCGTAGCTCTGTTCGATGGCGGCGGCGACCACACGGGACACGCCAATACCGTAGCAGCCCATGGACAGGACCACCGGCTTGCCGTTCTCGCCGAGCACCTGGCACTTGAGCGCCTCGCTGTACTTGGTGCCGAGCTGGAAGATATGACCGACTTCGATGCCACGCTTGATGACCAGGGTACCTTGGCCATCCGGGCTGGCGTCGCCAGCGACGACGTTGCGCAGGTCGGCCACCTGGGGAACCGGCAGGTCGCGTTCCCAGTTCACGCCGAAGTAGTGCTTGTCGTCGATGTTGGCGCCAATGCCGAAGTCGCTCATCAGCGCGACGGAGCGGTCGATGATGCATTCGAGCGGCAGGTTCAGCGGGCCCAGGGAGCCTGCGCCGGCGCCGATGGCTGCACGCAGGTCGGCATCGGTGGCCATGACCAGGGGGCTCGCGACCTGCTCCAGGTTGGCGGCCTTGATTTCGTTCAGCTCATGGTCGCCACGCACGATCAGGGCAATCAGCTTGCCCTCTTCGGCGCCACGCACGATCAGGGTCTTGACGGTCTTCTCGATCGGCAGCCCGTGGTTCTCGACCAGCTGCGCGATGGTCTTGGCGTCCGGCGTGTCGACCAGGCGCAGCTCCTGCGTTGGGGCAGGGCGCACGGTCTCGCCCGGAATGGCTTCGGCCTTCTCGATGTTGGCGGCGTAGTCGGAGCTGTCGCTGAAGATCACATCATCCTCGCCCGATTCGGCCAGGACGTGGAATTCGTGTGAGTAGCTGCCACCGATCGAGCCGGTGTCGGCCTGCACCGGACGGAAATCCAGGCCCAGGCGGGTAAAGATGTTGGAGTATGCCTGGTGCATGCGGTCGTAGGTTTCCTGGAGGGAAGCCTGGTCGGCATGGAAGGAGTAGGCATCCTTCATGATGAATTCGCGGCCACGCATCAGGCCGAAGCGCGGACGGATCTCGTCACGGAACTTGGTCTGGATCTGGTACATGTTCAACGGCAGCTGTTTATAGCTCGACAGCTCGTTGCGGGCCATGTCGGTGATGACTTCTTCATGGGTCGGGCCGACGCAGAAGTCCCGGCCATGGCGGTCCTTGAGACGCAGCAGCTCAGGGCCGTACTGTTCCCAGCGGCCGGACTCCTGCCACAACTCGGCGGGCTGGATGCTGGGCATCAGCACTTCGAGCGCACCGGCAGCGTTCATTTCCTCGCGTACCACGGCCTCGACCTTGCGCATCACCCGCAGGCCCATCGGCAGCCAGGTGTAGAGGCCGGACGCCAGTTTGCGGATCATGCCGGCGCGCAGCATGAGCTGGTGGCTGATGACCACCGCGTCGGCAGGGGTTTCTTTCTGGGTGGCGAGCAAATATTGACTGGTGCGCATGTTGGGCCGTTGTCGGTTGCGTAAGACATTGATTGACCCCGCATTGTACGGGGGCGAGTCGAAGGCGTACAGGATGCCCCAGGGCGCCGTGCTTGTCAGCCAAGAAAAAGCCCGGCATCGCTGCCGGGCTTTTCAGTGCGGGGCATTGCAAGCCAGGGCTTACAGGATGCTCAGCGGGTACTCGACGATCAGGCGCAGCTCGTCCAGCGAAGGGGAGCCGTAGTAGACGCCGTCGGCGGAGCGGTAGGTGGCCTGGCGGACGCGGAAGCTGAGGTCCTTGGCCGGGCCATCCTGCAGTACGTACTTGATGTCGACGTCGCGTTCCCATTCCTTGCCGTTGTCGGTGCCTTCGACGTTGGCGCCGGTACCGCGGACATAACGGGTCATGAAGCTCAGGCCCGGAATGCCGTACTCGGCGAAGTTCAGGTCGTAGCGTACCTGCCAGGAGCGCTCGTCCTCGGCGTTGAAGTCGGAGCGGGCGATCGAGTTGGCCACGAACACGGTGCCGCCACCGTCCACGCCATAGGCGTAGTCGCCGTCACCGGTCACGCGCTGGCCGGCGATGGTGAAGGTGTGCGCGCCGATGTTCCAGGCGGCCGAGAGGCTGAAGATGGTGTTGTCCAGCTTGTCGCCGTCGAATGCGCGAACCAGGCCCGAACCATCACTCTTGGTGTTGTACGCGTTGAGGTCGAACACCAGGCCCTGGGTATCGGAGATCGGCAGCGCCCAGTTGACGTTGGCGTAGTATTTGCGCCAGTAGTCTTCGACCTTCGAGTAGTACAGGCTGGTGCTCAGGCTGTCGGTGATGGAGTAGGTGCCACCCACTACATCGGCTTTCTTCAGGCGGAAGCTGTCGCGGTCGGTCTGCTCTTGCGCGGTCAGGCTGGTGAAGCGGCCGGCGTGCAGGGTCAGGCCCTTGATCTCGCTGCTGGTGATGAGGGCGCCTTGGGCCATCTCAGGCAGCAGGCGGCTGTCATCGGTGGCGAACACCGGCAGCGCGGTGAACTGGTCGCCGACCTTCAGGACGGTATCGGAGACGCGGAATTTAACCGCGCCGCCTGCCTTGGAGTAGTCATCCTCGGGGCGACCGTCGGAGCCTACCGGGAACAGGCCGGTGTTGGTGGTGCCACGGCCGCCGTCGAGCTTGAGGCCGAGCATGCCGATGGCATCGACGCCTACGCCGATGGTGCCCTGCGTGAAGCCGGACTCGAAGGTGCCGATGAAGCCTTGGCCCCATTCTGCACGGCGGCTCTGGCCGGTCTCGTTGTTGCGGAAGTCACGGCTGAAGTACAGATTGCGCAGCTTTACATTCAATTGGCTGTCTTCGACAAAGCCCTTTGATTCATCTTGCGAAGAGGCGATTGCCAACTGCGAAGTCCCCGCCGCAACGGCAAGGGCGATCATGCTCCACTTCATCACGCGCATCGTGATTTGCTCCTTTGGTTTTTAGGAAGAGTACCGCTGCACCCAAGTGTTTTAGTTATATGGGACAGCTCTTTCTTGTTATGTCGGCGAAAATGTATATCACGCTGACTGGCTTTGGCGATATGGAGAAACCGTGCCCTGGGGAACTTTATTTCCATGTCGCTTACAGTTACGTCGGTGTCGCAAATCACACTCGTTTTCAGACGCGTGCCGCGCCCCTTGGCCACTGTGCCTCTGCCATGGCAGGTGTCATGCGGACCTGATCGATGGAAATGCAACAAGCGTGCTCAAATGGGTGCCCGGTTGATGAATTTTTCACATCCGCTTCACGCCCCCATCGCCAAGTGCCGTAAACACTAGGGGGCGGCTGTCTGATGGTGTGCCAAAAGTGCGCGGTCGGCGTTCAAGTAAAGCTGCCTTGTGAGTCAATACGTTACCGTCGACTGTTCAACCTGAGTATTTTGTACATTACTTAAAGTAGGTAAGCCGGCATTTCAGCCTTGTTTTGGTGCGAAAAGTAGCGCTGTGTTACCGAAGTGGCGCAAGGCGTGTTTTTTTCTGTTTGTAAACGTGCAGAAATGCCGGCTCGGCTGCAGGACGGTGCTCTTCATACCGAAGGCAGGTATCCTTGGCGTCTTTGCCTGCATCGCGCAGGCAGCTATCGCTTTGGAGGAGGTTTGATCGTGTTTGCTCTGGATGCACGGCTTCAGCAGGACACTGTTGTCCTTGGGGATTTCCCGTTGTGCCGCCTGCTGTTGAGCAGGGATGCCAATTATCCCTGGTTCATCCTGGTGCCGCGGCGTGCCGGAATCAGCGAGCTGTTCGAGCTTGAGGCTGCCGAGCAGCAACAGCTCTGGCACGAAACCACTCGACTGGCTCAGGCACTGCAAGGTGCTTTCGCCGCCGACAAGATGAATGTCGCGACGCTGGGCAACGTGGTCAGCCAGTTGCACATGCATGTCATCGTTCGTCATCGCACGGATGCCGCATGGCCAGCGCCGGTCTGGGGCAAGGTGCCGGCGCTCGAGTACGACGACGCGCGGCTCCAGCAAGTCGTCGAGCGTCTGCGGGCTGTTGTGGGCGACGACTTCACTTTCCAGGAGTCCTGAGCCATGTCGCTGGAATCACGGGTCACCGAGCTTGAGAGTCGTCTGGCATTTCAGGACGATACCCTTCAGGCGCTCAACGATGTGCTGGTCGAGCAGGGTAGGCTGGTCGAGCGTCTGCAGATGCAGATGGCCGCGCTGCTCAAGCGTTACGAGGAAATGGTAGGCCAGTACTCGGCCGGCGAGGACGAGGCGCCGCCGCCACACTACTGATGCACCAAAACAGAACAGGCCCTCGAAGGGCCTGTTCTGTTACTGCATGCGTCTCAGCGTCGCGGCGCTGCGATCACATCTTCGGCCTGCAGGCCCTTGTCGCGGTGCATGACAGAAAACTCCACGCGCTGGCCTTCGACCAGCACCCGGTGGCCTTCGCCGCGAATGGCGCGGAAATGCACGAAGATATCGTCGCCAGAGTCTCGGGAGATGAAGCCGAAGCCCTTGGAGGTGTTGAACCACTTGACGGTGCCGGTATCGCGCTTGCTTTGCTCGTATTGCGCGCCCGGTGTGCTGCGTGCCGTGTTGGCGGCGGGTGCGAAGCCCGCCGCCAGATTTACCGCCACGGCCAGGAGGGCGCAGCCCAGTGCTGGCAGGTCACCCAGCTCAGGGCGAGCCAGCAGCGTGAGGGCCTGCAATACGACGGATGCTACCAGCAGGGCACTGGCGAGCCGCTGAAGGTGGTTGCGCATGCCTTTGTAGTAATGCGGCACCAGCGGAGCGAGAAGCAGGTTGAGAAGGCCGAGCAGCGCGAGGTAGACGGCCTGCGGTTGTTGCAGCAATGGCATTGCATCGGTTTTGAGGCTGGGAAAGAACGATAGCAGCAGAGCCGCTACGCCCGTCACCAGATGGACGATCTTGAACATATGGGTTGGCTCACAGTCGATAAGGTCGATCACAGGAAGAGCTGGCAGCACGGTGCGCGGGGTCATGAAGCGCGAAAACGTGAACGCCAGCCTATGCACCCGGCATTCGAAATCCGCACGGATGGCACGCTGCCTATTTAACAGCAAAGGCTGGGGGTTCTCAAATCAGGGCGGCGACCGGCGCGCAGCGTGGCGCCGCAGCGCATGCAGGCCGCGCCGGGAATTGATACAGTGTTTCCAACCTGCTGCATCATCAACCCACTTGTAAGGGGCGCTTCATGGCAATTGATATCGGTATCAGCGAAGAAGACCGCAAGTCCATCGTTGACGGGCTGTCACGTCTGTTGTCGGACACCTACGTCCTGTATCTGAAAACCCATAACTTCCACTGGAACGTCACCGGTCCATCCTTCCGTACCCTGCACTTGATGTTCGAGGAGCAGTACAACGAGCTGGCCCTGGCCGTCGATTCCATCGCCGAACGTATTCGCGCCCTGGGCTTCCCGGCGCCCGGTTCCTACGCGTTCTATGCACGCCACTCCTCCATCAAGGAAGAGGAAGGGGTGCCAGCGGCTGGCGAGATGATCCGCCAGCTGGTGCAGGGGCAAGAGGCGGTGGTTCGTACTGCCCGCAGCATCTTCCCGGTGGTGGACAAGGTCAGTGACGAACCGACCGCCGACTTGCTCACCCAGCGCATGCAGGTGCACGAGAAGACCGCCTGGATGCTGCGCGTGCTGCTGGACGAGAAGTAATGACGCACTGAACCGGCAGTTTCAGCCCGGCGCTGGCCCGATGCCCGGATCCCTGAAGGATCCGGGCATTCTCGTTCATGGAGGAAGTGTTTTCGGCTGGTTCGTGGCGCGGTTGCGGCGCTTCATTAGGACAGGACTTCGCGCGGCATGGGCGAAGGATTTTCCCTCGGGTATGGAGCGATGCAGTGGAAGCGATGCCAGTACTGACCACGCGAGGTGTCTGCGCAGGACCTTGGCCCACCAAGGACTGCGTGGATCCGTTCACCATGGGTTTCGACATGGAGCAGCTGCGGCCTGTCTCCCGCTCGGTCCGGCTCAATGGCTTTGCCACCTGCCTGCGTCTTGAAACCATCTACTGGCGTATCTTGCAGTCGATCGCCCAGGCCAATCGCTGCTCGGTCAGCGCGGTGCTGTCGTATGTCGACCGCGAGGTCCACCTGCGCCATGGCGGGGTGAAGAATTTCAGTGGCCTGATTCGGGTGATCTGCGTGGCGTGGCTGATGGATCCACCGGCACGGCGCTGATCGGCGGGCGGGCTGCACAGCACTCCTTAACCATATATAATCCCGCCTTTTGCTGCCTGAAGCAGCGCGCGTTGTGGTTGACGAGAGACGCCCCATGCCCCTTTATGACTATCAATGTACCTCCTGCAATCACCAGATGGAGAAGTTGCAGAAGATCAGCGCGCCGCCGCTGACCGATTGCCCGGCCTGCCAGGCGCCCGCGCTGCAGAAGATGCTGTCGGTGCCCGGCTTTCGCCTGAGCGGTACCGGCTGGTACGAAACCGACTTCAAGACCGGTGCGAAAAAGAACCTTGCAGGCGGCGACAAGGCCGACTGAGTTGAATTGCCCCGTCCGGGTCTTGCACTATGAGCCCCTTGGGCGGCCAAGACCTCCCCGAATACACGAATCACGAGAAGCGAAAACACCATCATGATGCGCAGCCATTATTGCGGCCAACTGAACGAGAGCCTGGACGGCCAGGAAATTACCCTTTGCGGCTGGGTTCATCGTCGCCGCGACCACGGCGGGGTGATCTTCCTCGATATCCGTGATCGCGAAGGCATGGCCCAGGTCGTCTTCGACCCTGATCGCGCCGACAGCTTCGCCGCTGCCGACCGCGTGCGCAGCGAGTACGTGGTGCAGATCACCGGCAAGGTGCGTCCGCGTCCGGCTGGTGCGGTCAACCCGAACATGGCCTCCGGCGCCATCGAAGTGCTGGGCTACGAGCTGACCGTTCTGAACGAGGCGGAAACCCCGCCGTTCCCGCTGAACGAATTCTCCGACGTCGGCGAAGAAACCCGTCTGCGTTATCGCTTCATCGACCTGCGTCGTCCCGAGATGGCCGAGAAGCTGCGCCTGCGCTCGCGTATCACCAGCAGCATCCGTCGCTTCCTCGACGAGAACGGCTTCCTGGACGTCGAGACGCCGATCCTCACCCGTGCCACGCCAGAAGGCGCGCGCGACTACCTGGTGCCGAGCCGTACCCACGCGGGCAGCTTCTTCGCCCTGCCGCAGTCGCCACAGCTGTTCAAGCAGCTGCTGATGGTTGCCGGTTTCGACCGTTACTACCAGATCGCCAAATGCTTCCGCGACGAAGACCTGCGCGCCGACCGCCAGCCTGAGTTCACCCAGATCGACATCGAGACCAGCTTCCTCGACGAGTCCGAGATCATGGGCCTGACCGAAAGCATGATCCGCAAGCTGTTCAAGGAAGTCCTGGACCTGGAGTTCGGCGAATTCCCGCACATGACCTTCGAAGAAGCCATGCGCCGCTACGGTTCCGACAAGCCTGACCTGCGCAACCCGCTTGAACTGGTCGACGTTGCCGATCAGCTCAAGGATGTCGAGTTCAAGGTGTTCAGCGGCCCGGCCAACGATCCGAAGAGCCGCGTTGCCGCCCTGCGCGTGCCAGGTGGCGCGAGCATGCCGCGGAGCCGTATCGATGAGTACACCAAGTTCGTCGGCATCTACGGTGCCCGCGGCCTGGCCTACATCAAGGTCAACGAGCGCGCCAAGGGCGTCGAAGGCCTGCAATCGCCGATCGTCAAGAACATCCCTGAGGCCAATCTGAACGTGATCCTTGATCGCGTTGGCGCGGTCGACGGCGATATCGTGTTCTTCGGCGCGGACAAAGCCAAGATCGTCAGCGAGGCCCTGGGCGCGCTGCGTATCAAGGTTGGTAACGATTTCAACCTGCACACGTGCAAGTGGGCGCCAATGTGGGTCGTCGACTTCCCGATGTTCGAAGAGAACGACGACGGCAGCTTCTCCGCGCTGCACCACCCGTTCACCGCGCCAAAGTGCACCCCGGCCGAGCTCGAGGCCAACCCGGCCACAGCGCTGTCGCGTGCCTATGACATGGTGCTCAACGGCACCGAGCTGGGCGGCGGTTCGATCCGTATCCACCGCAAGGAAATGCAACAGGCGGTGTTCCGCCTGCTGGGTATCGAGGCGGCGGAACAGGAAGAGAAGTTCGGCTTCCTGCTCGACGCCCTGAAATTCGGCGCTCCGCCGCACGGTGGCCTGGCGTTCGGCCTGGATCGCCTGGTCATGCTGATGACCGGCGCGCAGTCGATCCGTGAAGTGATCGCCTTCCCGAAAACCCAGAGCGCCGCCGACGTGATGACCCAGGCCCCAGGCCAGGTCGATGCCAAGGCACTGCGCGAGCTGCATATCCGTCTGCGCGAACAGCCCAAGGCTGAGTAAGCGGACCCCGGGCGCATCCAGATGGATGCGCCTTTGCGTTCAGGCATGGAATTTTTGTCGTTTCGCCCCGTAGGGCGGAGCATGATTGTGTTTCAAAGGATTCGGAGTGGGTTTATGGCTGGTCATTCCAAGTGGGCGAACATCAAGCACCGCAAAGAGCGCCAGGATGCCAAGAGAGGCAAGATCTTCACCAAGTGGATTCGCGAGCTGACCGTCGCCGCCAAGCAGGGCGGTGGTGATCCGGCGTCCAACCCGCGTCTGCGTCTGGCGCTGGACAAGGCGCTGGGCGCCAACATGAGTCGCGACATCATTGACCGGGCGGTCGCCCGCGGTGCCGGCACCGCCGAGAGCGACGACGTCGAGGAGCTGACCTACGAAGGCTACGGTCCCGGTGGCGTGGCGATCATGGTCGAGGCCATGACCGACAATCGCAACCGTACCGCCGCAGCGGTGCGTCATGCCTTCAGCAAGTGTGGTGGCAACCTCGGCACCGACGGTTCGGTGGCCTACCTGTTCGAGCGCAAGGGGCAGATCAGCTTTGCCGCCGGGCTCGAAGAGGACGCCCTGATGGAAGCGGCGATGGAAGCCGACGCTGACGACGTGGTGGCCAACGACGACGGCTCCTTCGACGTCTTCACCTCGTTCAGCAGCTTCTATGCGGTGCGCAGCGCCCTCGAAGAGGCCGGGTTCAAGGCCGCGGACGCCGAAATCGTCATGCAGCCGACCACCAGCGCCGAGCTCGACCTGGAAGGCGCGCAGAAAGTGCTCAAGCTTATCGATATGCTCGAGGACCTGGATGACGTGCAGAACGTCTATTCCAATGCCGAGATCCCGGACGAGGTGATGGAACAGCTCGGCTAGGGTTGCACCAGACTCTTCGAGGCCGGAGCCACCAGCGGGTGCGATCGCACCCCTGGCGGCTCCGGCTTCTGTTTTTTCAGCGGCGCTCCGGCGCCCTTTGCATGCAGGCGTTATGACTCTGATTCTTGGTATCGACCCCGGCTCGCGGATCACCGGCTACGGCGTGGTGCGCCAGACCCCGCGTGGCTGCGAGTATGTGGCGTCAGGCTGTATCCGCACCGGCGCCGGCGAGCTGCATGAGCGCTTGCAGGTCGTTTTTCGTGGGGTGCGGGACATCATCAGGGAGCACGGCCCGGTGACCATGGGCATCGAGCGAGTGTTCATGGCGCGTAATGCCGACTCGGCGCTCAAGCTGGGCCAGGCCCGCGGCGCGGCTATCGTGGCCGCGATGGAGGAGGGGTTGGAGGTCGCCGAGTACAGCGCGACGCAGGTCAAGCAGGCCGTGGCCGGCACCGGCGGCGCTAACAAGGAACAGGTGCAATTGATGGTGATGCACCTGCTCAAGCTTGTGAAAAAGCCGCAGATAGACGCCTCCGATGCCCTGGCCATCGCACTGTGCCACGCCCATACGCGCTCGAGCCTGGTGCCCCATGGGCTGGCCACGGCACGCCGACGTGGCGGACGCTTGCGTCTGTAGCCGCTTCATGAGCTGATACATATTTTGTGCGGGTGAAATGCTCACCCGTGGCATTTGCTGATAGGGTTTAACGGTCGCTGGCCGGTACCCAGGATAAGGATCGGAACGTGATTGGACGTTTGCGCGGTACCCTGGCGGAAAAACAACCGCCACACCTGATTGTCGATGTGAATGGCGTGGGCTACGAGCTGGAGGTGCCGATGACAACATTGTATCGCCTGCCCAAGGTTGGCGAGCCGGTGACCCTGCATACCCACCTGGTGGTGCGCGAGGACGCCCACCTGCTCTATGGGTTCTCCGAAAAGCGCGAGCGTGAACTGTTCCGCGAGCTGATCCGTCTCAATGGCGTCGGCCCGAAGCTGGCGCTGGCGCTCATGTCGGGCCTCGAGGTCGATGAGCTGGTGCGCTGCGTGCAGGCCCAGGACACCTCGGTGCTGGTGCGCGTCCCCGGCGTCGGCAAGAAGACAGCCGAGCGTCTGTTGGTGGAGCTCAAGGATCGCTTCAAGGCCTGGGAAACCTCCCCGGCCATGTTCGCCCTGGTCTCAGACGGCCCGACGCCGGCGGCGAGCGCCTCCAGCGCCGAGGCCGACGCCGTCAGCGCGCTCATCTCGCTCGGCTACAAGCCCCAGGAGGCCAGCAAGGCCGTGGCTGCCGTGCCGGGCAAGGCCGGCCTGAGCAGTGAAGAACTGATCCGCGGCAGTCTGAAGGGAATGATCTCCAAGTGATCGAAGCCGACCGTTTGATAGCCGCCGCAGGGCGCGACCGCGAAGAGGTCCAGGACCGCGCGATCCGTCCGCTGAGCCTGGAGGATTACATCGGCCAGCCGGTGGTGCGCGAGCAGATGGCGCTGTTCATCCAGGCCGCCCGCGCGCGCAGCGAATCCCTCGATCACACCTTGATCTTCGGCCCGCCCGGGCTTGGCAAGACCACGCTTGCCAACATCATTGCCCAGGAAATGGGCGTTGCGATCAAGAGCACCTCGGGGCCGATTCTCGAGCGTCCGGGCGACCTGGCCGCGTTGCTGACCAACCTCGAGCCCCACGATGTGCTGTTCATCGACGAGATCCACCGGCTTTCACCGGTGGTCGAGGAGGTGCTGTATCCGGCCATGGAAGACTTCCAGCTCGACATCATGATCGGCGAGGGGCCGGCGGCGCGCTCGATCAAGCTCGACCTTCCGCCGTTCACCCTGGTCGGGGCGACCACGCGGGCGGGCATGCTCACCAACCCGCTGCGCGACCGCTTCGGTATCGTCCAGCGCCTGGAGTTCTACAACAACGACGACCTGGCGACCATCGTCAGCCGCTCGGGCAGCATCCTGGGGCTGGCGATCGAGGATCAGGGCGCCTTCGAGATCGCCCGTCGCGCCCGTGGCACGCCGCGGATCGCCAACCGCCTGCTGCGCCGCGTGCGGGACTATGCCGAGGTGCGCGGCAAGGGCCACATCACCAAGGCCGTCGCGGACATGGCGCTGAACCTGCTGGATGTCGATGAACGAGGGTTCGACCACCAGGACCGGCGCCTGCTGTTGACCATGATCGAGAAGTTCGACGGTGGGCCGGTGGGCGTGGACAACCTCGCGGCGGCCATCAGCGAAGAGCGCCACACCATCGAGGACGTGCTCGAGCCCTATCTGATCCAGCAGGGCTACATCATGCGCACGCCACGGGGCCGGGTGGTGACCCGTCATGCCTACCTGCACTTCGGCCTGAACATTCCCGGCCGCCTTGGAGATCCCGCGGAAAATTGCGGCACAGGCGATGAATGACAGATCAAAACCCTGATTTCGTGGTCCTACCGCAGGCACTGCACCTGCGGGCTGGCACTACGACATTATTCATGAAAAAACAGTTGCCGGGGCGGATTGGCAAGCTGAGGAGTAACCACTAGAGTATGCGCGCGCAAAATGGGCTTGAGCCGTTCGCATATCGGTGTCGCGTCTACTACGAAGACACCGATGCGGGCGGCGTTGTTTATTACGTCAACTACCTGAAATTCATGGAGCGTGCGCGCACCGAGCGGCTGCGTCACCTGGGCTTCGCCCAGTCTGAACTGGCAGGGCAGAACCTGCTGTTCGTGGTCCATTCCGCGCAGGCGCGCTACCACGCGCCGGCCCGCCTGGACGATGAACTGCGCATTACCGCGCGAGTACTTGAATTGAACCGTGCCAGCCTGCGCTTCGAGCAGCAGGTCTGGCGCGAAAAAGATGCAACGCTGCTCTGCGAAGGGCAGTTCCTGGTGGCCGCCGTGCGCGCCGACACTTTCAAACCCCGGGCCATTCCTCCTGAGCTGCGTGACGCCTTCATGGCGGACGGCACGGGTACTCAATCGAACGCAGGAGATTAAAGCGTGGAAGCTAACGTCGTCGACCATACCTCCATGTGGAGCCTGGTCAGTAATGCCAGCATTGTGGTGCAGCTGGTGATGCTGATTCTGGTAGCAGCATCGGTAACCTCATGGATCATGATTTTCCAGCGCAGCACCATGCTGCGCGCGGGTCGTCGTGCGCTGGACAGTTTTGAGGAACGCTTCTGGTCGGGTATCGACCTCTCCAAGCTGTACCGCCAGGCGGGCAGCAACCCGGACCCGGACTCGGGTGTCGAGCAGGTCTTCCGGGCCGGCTTCAAGGAGTTCTCGCGCCTGCGCCAGCAGCCGGGTGTCGATCCTGACGCCGTCATGGAAGGTGTCGGCCGTGCGATGCGCGTCGCCATCTCCCGCGAGGAAGAGAAGCTCGAACAGAGCTTGCCCTTCCTGGCCACCGTCGGCTCCACCAGCCCGTACATCGGCCTGTTCGGTACCGTCTGGGGGATCATGAACTCCTTCCGCGGCCTGGCCAGCGCCCAGCAGGCCACCCTGGCCACCGTCGCCCCCGGCATCGCCGAGGCGCTGATCGCCACGGCCATTGGCCTGTTCGCCGCGATTCCGGCGGTCATCGCCTACAACCGTTTTGCCGCGCGCAGCGAAGTGCTGATTGGCCGTTACTACACGTTCGCCGACGAGTTCCAGGCGATCCTGCACCGTAAAGTGCACACCAGCGAAGAGTGATCAGGTAGATACCCATGGCCCGAGTTCGCCAGAAACGCAAGCCGGTCGCCGAGATGAACGTGGTGCCCTACATCGACGTGATGCTGGTGCTGCTGGTCATCTTCATGGTGACCGCCCCCATGCTCAACCAGGGTGTGAAGGTCGACCTGCCCAAGGTTTCCAGCGAAGCCTTGCCGCAGGACAACAACGTTCAGGTGCTGACCATTTCGATCAAGGCTGACAAGACCTACTTCTGGAACCTTGGCAGCGAAGTCGATACCGAAAAACAGATGGACAAGGCCATGACCTTGCCCGACATGACCAATGCGGTGACCAAGATCATCGCTGCCGGTCGCGACCAGGGCAAGCAGACCCAGGTCTTCATCCGTGGCGACAAGTCGGTGGACTACGGCGCGGTGATGGGCGCCATGGGCGGGTTGCAGAGGGCCGGTGTCGGTAACGTTGGCCTGATTACCGAGGCGCCCTGATGCAGCAGCGTGAGCCATCCGCTTCGGAAAGCTACTTCTGGCCCAGTGTCTGGGCCATCGGGCTGCACGTGCTGGTGTTCGGCATGCTGTTCGTCAGCTTCGCCATGACGCCTGAGCTGCCGCCGTCCAAGCCGATCGTCCAGGCGACCCTCTATCAGCTCAAGTCAAAGAGCCAGGCGACTACCCAGACCAATCAGAAGATTGCCGGGGAGGCGAAGAAAACCGCCTCGCGTCAGACCGAGGTCGAGCAGCTTGAGCAGAAGAAGGTCGAGCAACAGGCTGTAAAGGCGGCGGAACAAAAGAAAGAGGAAGCTGCTCAAAAGGCCGAAGAGGCGCGTGCCGCCGCCGAGGCCAAGAAGGCCGAAGAGTCCCAGAAGGTAGCCGAGGCCAAGAAGGCCGCCGAAGCCAAGAAGGCTGACGAGGCCAAGAAAGCTGCCGAGAAGCAGCAGGCTGACATCGCCAGGAAGAAGGCTGAGGACGAGGCGAAGAAGAAAGCCGACGAGGAGGCCAAGAAGCAGGCCGCCGAGGACGCGAAGAAAACCGCCGCTGAAGAGGCGAAGAAAAAAGCAGCCGAGGACGCCAAGAAGAAAGCGGCCGCCGAGGACGCCAAGAAGAAGGCCGCGGAAGAGGCGAAAAAGAAAGCCGCAGCCGATGCAGCCAAGAAAAAGGCACAGGATGCAGCCCGCAAGGCGGCCGAAGACAAGAAAGCCCAGGCGCTTGCCGAGCTTCTGTCTGATACCACCGAGCGCCAGCAGGCGCTGGCCGATGAGCAGGGTGATCAGGTCGCGGGTGACTTCGACGACCTTATCCGCATGCGTGCAGCTGAAGGTTGGGCCCGCCCGCCGTCGGCGCGCAAGAACATGACAGTGGTGCTGCAGATCAACATGCTGCCCGATGGCACCATCACCAACGTGAGTGTTTCGCGCTCCAGTGGTGACGGTCCGTTCGACAGCTCGGCGGTTGCCGCGGTCAAGAACATTGGTCGTTTGACCGAAATGCAGGGCTTGAAGCCGAGCGATTTCAATGCCTATCGTTCATTCAAGATGACATTTACACCTGAGGATCTTGCGTTGTGATTAAACTTCTTCGAGGACTGCTGGTCATGCTCTGCTGCGTGGCGGGTGTGGCCATGGCAGAGGAAAAGAACATCCTGGTCACCAGCGGCAGCGACCGGGCCACGCCCATCGCGGTAGTGCCGTTCGGTCTGCAGGGTGGTAGCGTGCTGCCAGAGGACATGGCCGATATCATTGGCAATGACCTGCGCAACTCCGGTTACTACGCCCCGATCCCGCGGCAGAACATGATCAGCCAGCCGAGCCAGGCCAGCGAAGTGATCTTCCGTGACTGGAAAGCCTTGGGCGCCCAGTATGTGATGGTCGGCAGCATCGTGCCGTCCGGTGGCCGCCTGCAGGTGCAGTACGCGCTGTTCAACGTTGCCACCGAGCAGCAGGTGCTGACCGGTAGCGTGACCGGCGGCGTCGACCAGCTGCGCGACATGTCGCACTACATCGCCGATCAGTCGTTCGAAAAACTCACGGGCATCAAGGGTGCGTTCTCCACTCGCATGCTCTACGTGACCGCCGAGCGCTTCTCGACCAACAACACCCGTTACACCCTGCAGCGCTCGGACTACGACGGCGCGCGCGCGGTCACCCTGCTGCAGTCGCGCGAGCCGATCCTGTCGCCGCGTTTCGCCCCGGATGGCAAGCGTATTGCCTATGTGTCGTTCGAGCAGCGCCGCCCGCGCATCTTCGTGCAGCACATCGACACTGGCCGCCGTGAACAGATCACCAACTTCGAGGGCCTCAATGGCGCGCCAGCCTGGTCGCCCGATGGTTCGCGCCTGGCGTTCGTGCTGTCCAAGGACGGCAACCCGGACATCTACGTGATGAACATGGCTTCGCGTCAGATCAGCCGTGTGACCTCTGGTCCTGGCATCAACACCGAGCCTTTCTGGGGCAAGGATGGCAACACCCTCTACTTCACCTCCGACCGTGGCGGCAAGCCGCAGATCTACAAGTCGAGCGTGAGTGGCGGTGGCGCCGAGCGGGTAACTTTCGTGGGTAACTACAACGCCAACCCTAAATTGTCGGCGGATGAAAAGACCCTGGTGATGATTCATCGCCAACAAGGTTTTACCAACTTCAAAGTGGCAGCGCAGGACTTGGAGCGGGGAAGTGTAAAGATTCTTTCCGAAACAAGTCTTGATGAGTCGCCTACTGTTGCGCCCAACGGCACCATGCTAATCTACGCCACCCGCCAGCAGGGCCGGGGAGTCTTGATGCTCGTCTCTCTCAACGGACGTGTGAGGCTCCCGCTTCCTACCGCTCAAGGCGAAGTCAGAGAACCGTCCTGGTCCCCTTACCTGAACTGATGCGGCGTAATTGCTTTACGTTTTTCTTAACACACTGGGGTTCACAAGGAGTTTCACGATGGAAATGCTGAAGTTTGGTAAATTTGCTGCGCTGGCTCTGGCCATGGCTGTAGCTGTAGGTTGCTCCTCCAAGGGCGGTGACAATGCTGGCGAAGGCGCAGCAGTTGATCCTAACGCTGGCTACGGCGCCAACACCGGTGCTGTCGACGGCAGCCTGAGCGAAGAAGCAGCTCTGCGCGCAATCACCACCTTCTACTTCGAATACGACAGCTCGGACCTGAAGCCAGAAGCCATGCGCGCTCTGGACGTTCACGCCAAGGACCTGAAGTCCAACGGCAGCCGTGTTGTCCTGGAAGGCAACACTGACGAGCGCGGCACCCGCGAGTACAACATGGCTCTGGGTGAGCGTCGTGCCAAGGCCGTCCAGCGCTACCTGGTTCTGCAGGGTGTTTCCCCTGCTCAGCTGGAACTGGTTTCCTACGGTGAAGAGCGTCCAGTTGCTACCGGTAACGACGAGCAATCCTGGGCTCAGAACCGTCGCGTCGAACTGCGCAAGTAATTCGATATGCGAATCTGCCGTCGTGTCGTAACCGTCCTCGCACTCAGCCTGCCGCTCGCGGCCTGGGCTGAGGTTCCCGTAGTTGATGACAACGCAGGCTCTAGCGGCGCAAGCAGCTATCCGCCCGCGGGTTATGGCACGAACGGCGCCTATGCCGGGGGAGGGGTATCCACCCCTGCCTCGGCACAGGGTCAGCTGTTCATGCAGCTGCAACAGATGCAAGACCAGATTGCACGGCAACAGGGCGTCATCGAAGAGCTGCAGAATGATGTGGCCCGCATGAAACAGGAAAGCCTGGAGCGTTACCAGGACCTGGATCGGCGTATCGGATCCGGTGTGGCACCCGCCGCAACCCCCGACAATTCCTCCACCGGTGGTGCGCCTGATGCCGCCGCCGGTGCTGCCGCAGGGGCTGCCGCCGCGCAGCAACCTGCCGCCAGCAGCGAGCCTGGCGATCCGGCGAAAGAAAAGCTCTACTATGACGCTGCTTTCGACCTGATCAAAGCCAAGGATTTCGACAAGGCCAGCCAGGCGTTCGCTGCCTTCCTGCGCAAGTACCCCAACAGCCAGTACGCCGGCAATGCCCAGTACTGGCTCGGTGAAGTGAACCTGGCCAAAGGTGACCTGCAGGCCGCCGGCCAGGCGTTTGCCAAGGTCAGTCAGCTTTATCCCAAGCACAGCAAGGTGCCTGATTCCCTGTACAAGCTGGCCGACGTAGAACGTCGCCTGGGGCATACGGATCGGGTCAAGGGCATCCTGCAGCAGGTGGTGACCCAGTACCCCGGCACCTCCGCGGCGCAGCTTGCGCAGCGAGACCTGCAGAAGCTCTGAGGCCGACCGCTTGAAAGAAACCCGCGCTTGGCGCGGGTTTTTTCGTTAGAATCTCTGCCCTTTTTGTTCACTACGCTGCTGCGGATAACGCAATGCCGGGTTCGCAGCGGTGCCTGACGGAGGCGGACAGCCTGTTCAGCTGTTACGCCCGTGGCGATTATGCAAGACACATTACGCATTACCGAAGTCTTTTACTCTTTGCAGGGTGAAACGCGAACGGCTGGTCTGCCGACCGTGTTCGTGCGCCTGACCGGCTGCCCCCTGCGCTGCCAATACTGTGACAGCGCCTATGCCTTCACCGGCGGCACCATCCGCACCCTTGACTCGATCCTTGAGCAGGTCGCGGGATTCAAGCCGCGCTATGTCTGCGTCACGGGCGGCGAGCCATTGGCCCAGCCCAATGCCTTGCCCTTGCTCGAAAGGCTCTGTGACGCCGGTTACGAGGTTTCCCTCGAGACCAGTGGCGCGCTGGACATCTCTCGCGTGGACACCCGCGTGAGCCGCGTGGTCGACCTCAAGACGCCAGGCTCGCAGGAGTCGCATCGCAATCTCTACGAGAACATCGAGCACCTGACACCCAACGACCAGGTCAAGTTTGTCATCTGCTCGCGCGAGGACTATGACTGGGCGGTGTCCAGGCTTATCCAGCATGGCCTGGAGCGGCGCGCTGGCGAAGTGCTGTTCTCACCCAGCCATCAGCAGGTGAGCGCTTCGCAGCTTGCCGACTGGATCGTTGCCGACAACCTGCCGGTGCGCTTCCAGTTGCAGCTGCACAAACTGCTGTGGAACGACGAACCCGGACGCTGACAGAAGAGACTTCCACATGACTGAGAAACGCGCGGTAATCCTGCTTTCCGGCGGCCTGGATTCGGCCACCGTGGTCGCCATGGCCCAGGCCGATGGCTACACCTGCTACACCATGAGCTTCGACTACGGCCAGCGCCATCGCGCCGAGCTCGAAGCGGCGGCACGTGTCGCCCGCGACCTGGGTGTGGTCGAGCACAAGGTCATCGGCCTGAACCTGAACGGCATCGGCGGTTCGGCCCTGACCGACAGCAGCATCGATGTACCCGAAACCCCAGGCGAAGGCATCCCCGTCACCTACGTGCCCGCGCGGAACACGGTTTTCCTCTCGCTGGCCCTCGGGTGGGCGGAGGTGCTCGAAGCCCATGACATCTTCATTGGGGTCAATGCGGTGGACTACTCAGGTTACCCGGACTGCCGCCCCGAGTTCGTCGAGGCCTTCGAGCGCCTGGCCAACCTGGCGACGAAAGCGGGTGTGGAAGGGCAAGGGTTCCGCATCCAGGCGCCTCTGCAAAACATGAGCAAGGCGCAGATTGTCCAGGCCGGCATTGCCCGTGGCGTGGATTACAGCCTGACGGTTTCCTGCTACCAGGCGGACGATCAGGGCCGGGCCTGCGGCAAATGCGACAGCTGCCGCCTGCGTGCCGAGGGCTTCAGCGCGGCCGGCGTTCAGGACCCGACACGCTATTTTTGAATTATTTTGCGATGGGGTGTTGATTTCCTGTTAGAAATCAGTATTATACGCGCCATCGACGGGTCGTTAGCTCAGTTGGTAGAGCAGTTGGCTTTTAACCAATTGGTCGTAGGTTCGAATCCTACACGACCCACCATACGCAGTAGAGAGAGCCCGCTTCCGGCAACGGAAGCGGGCTTTTTCGTTTCTCACATCTGGAAATGATGCACTTGGCTGTACACGGGTAACGTTGTGCCGGCTGCGCGGCCTGGGATGATAACCTTCGTATCCCAGCTCGCCATGCGGTCTGGCTTATCCCCTATGGACAGCAATCGGTCGGATTCATGAAGAAAACTACAGGTGTATTCTCCGTTCTGGTAATCGCCATCGCTGCGGTGACCACCGCTGGCGCCTGGTACACCGGCAAGCAGTTGCCCGCCGAGCTTGAACGCTCCCTTGCCGTGGCCAACAAGCAGCTCAAACACTCCCTGAGCGGAACGGGCGGCAGCGTCACTCTTGAACTGGTCTCGCTCGACCAGCACCTGTTCACCAGTACTGCCCACTACCGTGTCAAGGCGACGGATATCCAGGCTGGGGATGCGCCGCTGAACTTCGAGGTCGCCGTGGTCGACCATCTCGAGCATGGCCCGTTCCCGTGGTCGCGAGTGAAAGCGCTCAGGTTGCTGCCCGTCATGGCCGCCAGCAACGCCGAGCTGCAGAAGGACGATCGCACGGCGGCCTGGTTCGCCGCGGCAGGCGGGCAGTCGCCAGTGCAAGCGCAGGTCAGTCTGGGCTACGGTGGCAGCGTCGACAGCAGGATCAGCGTGTTGCCTTTGCAGATGGATGAGGGTAACGGCAACACGCTTGATTTCTCGGGGCTGCGGTTGCGGGTCGACAGTGATCGCGATGGCCAGCACTTCAAGCTCAGCGGTACGGCCGACACGCTGGACGCGACCCTGCTGGACCAAGACCAGCAGCCGATCCGCATGCACTTCAAGGGCTTCAGTCTTGCTGGCGTCCTGACCCGTTCCGGCGAGGCCATGGTCTATGCCGGGTCACTGGATGCCGCGCTGGCTGAAAGTCGCTTCGTCCCGGGTGCGGGGCAGGGTGACGATGATCCGGGCGTGGTGCTCAAGGGCCTGGAAGGGCATAGCGTGACCACCGCCAGCGGTGACAGGGTGGACGGCCGGGTGCTCTACAAGATTGCTGATATCAGCTTCGCAGGGCGGGCCGTGGGGGCGGGCGAGGCGGCCTTCTCCTTGAAGGGCTACGACGCCCTGGCGTTGCAGTCACTGGCCGAGTGGTACGCGACCAGGCTGCCTCAGGTACAGGCGGCGCAGGCCGCAGGCATACCGTTCCCGCCGATCGACATGACCGCGCAGGAGCGTGCCAAGGTCCATGCTGACCTTGCGCGGTTGCTCTCGGGCAAGCCGCGGATCGCCCTGGAAAACCTCTCGCTCAAGACCGCCCATGGCGAAAGCCGTTTCAGTCTGAGTGTCGACCTGGCAAACCCCGCCTCTTTCGACCTGCCGGCTGACCAGTTGGCCAGGCAGGTGATCAGTCAGGTACAGGGCAAACTGACGCTGTCCAAGCCGATGATAGGCGATCTGGCAACGCTGCAAGCACTGCTGCAAGGTCAGGACGATGCTCAGAGCATTGCCCGGCAAGCCGGCCAGGCGGGCGAGGTCGTGGGCCTGATGGCCGTGCAGAGCGGCTTGGCGACCGTGCAGGGCGATGATGTGGTGGCAAGCCTGCACTATGCCGACGGCATGGTCGATTTCAACGGCCGCAAGATGACGGTCGAGGCATTTGCCATGATGCTTGGCGGCCTGCTGCAGGGTGTGGAGGGGTGACGCGGCCGACCCCACCGCCACCCGGGCGGGCACCTTGCGCGCCCGGGCCTTGAGCTACAAAAAACGCTTTTGAATTCATGTGATTGGCTGTAGCCTTCGGCGTCCGATAATAATCCGAGCCCGCGGTAGGTCTGTGATGGCATGGCGAACGCCCGTTCGGCCCTTGTCGCGCGACCTGTAGCCGATCCGCCAGGGCCCGGTGATACACTCGACTGACGCGCGAAGCGCCTGCAGGTCCAGCGATCATGACCCAGATTTCCGAACGCCTATTGGTCCAAGCTCACCTTGATGCCAAGCAGCCCAACCCCCTGACGCCCGAGCAGGAGGCCGAGTACCGTGCGGCCATCGCTGCCGAGCTCAAGGCCCAGGACGCTGTCCTGGTTGCCCATTTCTACTGCGATCCGGTCATCCAGGCCTTGGCCGAGGAGACCGGCGGCTGCGTGTCCGACTCCCTCGAAATGGCCCGCTTTGGCAAGAACCACTCGGCCAGCACCGTGGTGGTGGCCGGGGTGCGCTTCATGGGTGAGACGGCGAAAATCCTGACCCCCGAAAAGCGCGTGCTGATGCCCACCCTCGAGGCCACCTGCTCGCTCGACCTGGGCTGCCCGGTGGACGAGTTCTCGGCGTTCTGCGACCAGCACCCGGAGCGCACCGTGGTGGTCTATGCCAACACCTCGGCGGCGGTCAAGGCGCGTGCCGACTGGGTGGTGACCTCCAGTTGCGCGCTAGAGATCGTCGAAACACTGATGGACAACGGCGAGACCATCATCTGGGGGCCGGACCAGCACCTGGGCCGCTATATCCAGAAGAAGACCGGCGCCGACATGCTGCTGTGGGACGGTGCCTGCATCGTCCACGAAGAGTTCAAGTCGCGCCAGCTGGCCGACATGAAGGCCCTGTATCCGGATGCCGCGATCCTCGTGCACCCCGAGTCGCCGGAGTCGGTGATCGACCTGGCCGATGCGGTCGGTTCGACCAGCCAGCTGATTGCCGCCGCGCAGACCCTGCCGAACAAGACGTTCATCGTCGCGACCGATCGCGGCATCTTCTACAAGATGCAGCAGCTGTGCCCGGACAAGGTGTTTGTCGAGGCGCCTACGGCCGGTAACGGCGCCGCGTGCCGCAGTTGCGCTCATTGCCCGTGGATGGCCATGAATACCCTGGAGCGCACCCTGGATTGCCTGCGCAAGGGCAGCAACGAGATCTTCGTTGAACCATCGCTGATTCCCAAGGCGATCAAGCCGCTCAAGCGCATGCTGGACTTCACCCAGGCGGCGCGGTTGAAACTGTCCGGAAATGCCTGAGCAGAGCAGGTCAGCGGGCGTTGAAGTGATCTTTCAGGCCGCTTCGCGCCCAACCGCCGCGAAGAGGCCCGCAAACCGGCATCAGCGCATCATCTCCTTGACCATCCGCTGCTGCTCCAGCATATCCCGCTGGCGGGCATCGATCCGCGAGGCCAGCTGGAAGTTGTTGCCCGCACGGCGCTTGGCGAAGTCCAGCTGCTGGATGGCCTGGTCGTAGTCGCCCACCAGGGCGAAATACTCGGCCCGCGCCTGGTGCAGGCCGATGGTATTGCCTGACAGACCACGTACTTCGGCCACCTCATACCACACGTCCGGATCGTCCGGTCGGCTCTTGAGCAGTGCGTCGAGCACCTTTTCGGATTCGGCCGGACGATTCTGCTTGAGCAGCAGGTCGGCGCGCACCTGCTGCAGCGGATAGCTGCTGGGGTACAGGCTGCGCAGCCGCTCGACCCGCTGCTGCGCATCGGCCAGGCGGTTGTTGGTGATGTCCAGATCGATCTGCGCCAGGTTGTACGTCAGGTCGTTGGGTGCCTTTTCCAGCAGCGGCTTGAGGTTTTCACGCGCCTCGTTCAGTTGTCCGCCCTTGATCTGGGCCAGCGCCAGGCCATAACGGGCAGCATCGAGCTTGGGGTTCTCGTCCAGCTGGGCGCGGAATCGCTTGGCGGCGAGCCCTGGCGTACCTTCGTAGGTCAGCGCGACGCGGGCGCGGATCAGCTGGTAGCGCAGGCTGTCCTCGACGCCGCCCTTGGGCGCCTGCTCGGCGCGGTTGCGGGTGTCGGCGACCCGCGACTCGGTGACCGGGTGGGTGAGCAGGAACTCCGGCGGCTTGGCGTCATAGCGATACTGGCGCATCAGGCGCTCGAACATGGTGGGCATGGTGCGTGGATCGAAGCCGGCCTTTTCCAGGTTCTGGATGCCGATGCGGTCGGCTTCCTGCTCGTTCTGCCGTGAAAAACGGCGCTGCTCCTGGATTGCCGCCGCCTGGGTGCCGGCGATCGCGGCAATGCCGGCGTCGCCGCCACCGGCGGCGGCCAGCACGATGCCCGCCAGCAGCGCGGCCATCATCGGCATCTGCATGCGTTGCTGGGCCTCGACACCACGGGCGAAGTGGCGTTGCGACAAGTGCGCCAGCTCGTGCGCCAGTACCGAGGCATATTCGCCTTCGGTCTGGGCATTGAGAAACAGCCCGCCATTGACCCCGACGATGCCGCCGGGCGCGGCAAAGGCATTGAGCTCGCGGCTGTCGATAAGGATGAACTCCAGGCGCCGGTCCTGCAGCTGGCTGGATTCGGCCAGGCGGTACACGCTGGTTTCGACGTAGTCCTTGAGCTGCGGGTCGTTGAGCTGGTTCACGTTGCCGCGCAGCAGGCTCAGCCAGGCGCGGCCGAGCTGATGCTCCTGTTGGGGCGAGACGATCGCCGAGCTGGCGTCGCCCAGTGACGGCAGGTCGTCGGCGTGGCCGGGAAGGGCCAGCAGGCAGGCCAGCGTCAACAGGGTAGGGCGCAACAGGTTCATCATGAAACTCGCGTCGTTCAAGGTGCCTTACTGTAGCCCGCTCACACGTTGGCGACCAGTGGCGGTATCCTGCTGGGCCTTTGCATCATCTCATTGCACCTGCCAGGAGATTCCAGATGAGTGACACCCTGACCTGCGCCGCCGAACTTGACGCCAGCGGGCTCAACTGCCCCTTGCCGCTGCTCAAGGCCAAGATGGCCCTCAATGGCCTGGGCAGCGGTGAGGTGCTCAAGGTCATCGCCACCGACGCCGGCTCCCAGCGCGACCTGCGCACCTTTGCGAGGCTGGCAGGTCATGCGCTGCTGCGCGAAACCGCCGAGGATGGCGTCTACACCTACTGGCTGCGCAAGGCCTGAGTCGTCTTTTTCAAGGATCGTCAATGTTCAAGGTTCTACGTGACTGGATGCAGCGCTACTTCTCCGATGAAGAGGCCGTTGTGCTCGCCGTCCTTTTGTTTCTCGCTTTTGCCGCCGTGCTTACTCTCGGTGGCATGCTCGCGCCGGTGCTGGCGGGCCTGGTCCTGGCATTTCTGATGCAAGGCCTGGTCAATGCCCTGGAGCGCCTGCGGGTGCCGAGCGGTGTGGCGGTGGGGGTGGTGTTCGCGCTGTTCATGGGGGCGCTCGCGGTATTCCTGCTGGTGCTGGTGCCGCTTCTCTGGCACCAGTTGATCACCCTGTTCAACGAATTGCCGGGCATGCTGGCCAAGTGGCAATCGCTGCTATTGCTGCTGCCGGAGCGCTACCCGCACCTGGTCTCGGACGAGCAGGTGCTGCAGGCGATCGAGGCGGTGCGTGGCGAGATCGGCAAGTTTGGCCAATGGGCACTGACTTTCTCGTTGTCGAGCCTGCCGTTGCTGGTCAACATCATGATCTACCTGGTGCTGGTGCCGATCCTGGTGTTCTTCTTTCTCAAGGACCGCGAGCTGATCGCCCGCTGGGTCAGCGGCTACCTGCCACGCGAGCGCCATCTGCTGACCCGCGTCGCGGAGGAAATGAACCGGCAGATCGCCAACTACATCCGCGGCAAGGGTATCGAGATCCTCATCTGTGGAATCGCCACCTACATCGCCTTCATCAGCCTGGACCTCAACTACGCGGCGCTGCTGGCGCTACTGGTCGGTCTGTCGGTGGTGGTGCCCTATGTGGGCGCGGTCGTGGTGACGGTCCCGGTAACGTTGATCGCGCTTTTCCAGTGGGGCTGGGGCGACCAGTTCATCTACCTGATGGCGGTGTACGCGATCATCCAGGCGCTCGATGGCAATGTGCTGGTACCGCTGCTGTTTTCCGAGGCGGTCAGCCTGCACCCGGTGGCGATCATCTGCGCGGTGCTGCTGTTCGGCGGGTTGTGGGGGTTCTGGGGGATCTTCTTCGCCATTCCGCTGGCGACCTTGTTCAAGGCGGTGCTCGATGCCTGGCCGCGCAAAGAGCCTGAGGTGGCGCCGCTGTTGTGAGGCAGGCCCGGGGCGGCGCGAGGCCGCTCCAGGGCATCAGGGTCAGGCGTTGTTCAGCGCCTGCGCCGCCGCCAGCACCGCATCAACATGCCCAGGCACCTTCACCCCGCGCCACTCCTGGCGCAGCACGCCGTGCTTGTCGATCAGGAAGGTGCTGCGGTCCACGCCCAGGTACTCCTTGCCATAGAGCTTCTTGAGCTTGATCACTTCGAACAGCTGGCAAAGCGCCTCTTCCTTGTCGCTGATCAGCTCGAAGGGAAAGCCCTGCTTGGCCTTGAAGTTCTCATGCGACTTGAGCCCGTCGCGCGACACGCCGATCACTTCGGTGTTGGCGGCCTGGAACGCCGGGTACTGGTCACGGAAACCCTGGCCCTGGGTGGTGCAGCCCGGGGTGCTGTCCTTGGGATAGAAGTACAGCACCACCTGGCGGCCGCTGAGGCCAGCCAGGCTGACGGCCTGGCCACTGGTGGCCTGGGCCTGGAAGTCGGCGACGGGTTGGTCGAGTGCTACGGCCATGAGGCTTTCCTTACATCGGGTTCTGTGGGCGCCAAGGTTCGATCAGGGCGTCCAGGTTCAAGGCGTCGGCGAAGTCCAGGAACTGGTCGCGCAGCCAGCTGATCTGGGTGCCGGCCGGCAGGGTCACGGTGAACGTGGCGTTGAGCATGCTGCTGCCGGTCTGCGGGGCTTCATAGGTGTCGCTGGTCAGGTTCTCCAGCTCGACGTGGTGGTCGAGGAAAAACTGGCACAGCTCGCTGATGATGTCCGGGCGATAGGCTGCGCTGACGTAGGCCACATAAGGCAAGGCCTGCGGGCGCACCTCGAGCTCGGCGCTGCGCACCACGTTGAGGGTGAAGGCGTGCTTCTTGCCCAGCGCAGGCAGGCCGGCCTCGAGGCGCGCCAGGGTGTCCCAGCTGCCGGCGACCTGCAGCACCAGGGCGCTGGTCTCGCCGTGGCGGGTCAGGCGCGAGGTCACCACCGCGCAGCGGTTGTCGTTGGCGGCGCGGCTGAGGACGTTGGCCAGCTCCATGGGGTTGGCGCCCAGGGCGCTGATGACAAGGAATTGTTCGCGTACGGTGGGGGTGGACATGCAGCATTCCTAAAGCGATGAGCGGTCGGTACAGGACGGGTGCAGATGCCTGTAAGGCGGGGCCCGTGGCTCGACATCGGGGCCGTGGGCGCGGGCAGCAAGCGTTGTCGGCGGCCCGGCGGGCCACGCTGTACCGATCAAAGGAGAGAGGGTAGCGAAATCTGGCGCCGAGGGGAATGCTCCACCCGCCTGCTTCGCTTGTGCAAGGTCGATGGCGCCAGTACCATTACCGCTCTCTTTTTCCGGCAGGAGCAGTTTCATGATTGCGGGCAGTATGGTGGCATTGGTCACACCCATGGATGCAGAAGGGCGTCTTGATTGGGATAGCCTCAGCAAACTCGTGGACTTCCACCTGGAGAACGGTACCCACGCAATCGTTGCCGTCGGCACCACCGGTGAATCGGCGACCCTGGATGTCGACGAGCACATCAAGGTCATCGAGTTCGTGGTCAAGCGCGTCAATGGCCGCATCCCGGTCATCGCCGGCACCGGCGCCAACTCCACCCGTGAAGCCGTGGAACTGACCCGCAATGCCAAGACGGCCGGCGCCGATGCCTGCCTGCTGGTCGTCCCGTACTACAACAAGCCGACCCAGGAAGGCCTGTACCAGCACTTCAAGCACATCGCCGAAGCCGTCGACATCCCGCAGATCCTCTACAACGTCCCCGGCCGCACCTCCTGCGACATGCAGGCCGAGACCGTGATCCGCCTGTCGAGCGTGCCGAACATCATCGGCATCAAGGAAGCCACCGGCGACCTGCAGCGCGCCAAAGCCATCATCGACGGCGTCGGCGATGACTTCATCGTGATGTCCGGCGACGACCCGACCGCGGTCGAACTGATCCTGCTGGGCGGCAAGGGCAACATCTCCGTTACCGCCAACGTCGCCCCGCGCGAGATGGCCGACATGTGCGAGGCCGCCCTTGCGGGCGATGCCGAGAAGGCCCGCGCAATCAACGAAAAACTGATGCCGCTGCACAAGAACCTGTTCGTCGAAGCCAACCCGATCCCGGTGAAATGGGCGATGGTTGAGATGGGCCTGATGCATGAAGGCATTCGCCTGCCACTGACCTGGCTGAGCGCATCCTGTCACGAAACGGTACGCCAGGCCCTGCGCCAGTGCGGCCTGAATGTTTGATTGAGGACGTACACCGCATGAAGCGACTGGCTGGTCTTTCCGCCCTTGCCCTGATTATTTCCAGCACCAGCGGCTGTGGTTGGCTGTGGGGCGACGAGGGTTATTTCCGTGACCGTGGCAGCGACTACCTGACGGCGAACCAGACTGCGCCGATGCAGCTGCCGCCCGATGCTTCCAGCGTCAAGCGTCTCGATCCGCTGTTGCCGATCCCGCGTAACGTCGCCGACGACAACGTCAGCGGCGAGTACGAAGTGCCGCGCCCGCAACCGCTGTCGGCCACCGCCGATGTCAGCGATTTCAGCCTGCAGCGCAGTGGCAGCAGCCGCTGGGTGCTGGCCCAGCGCGCGCCGGCCGAAGTCTGGCCGATCGCGCGGCAGTTCTTCGAGGACAATGGCTTCCGCATTGCCGAGGAACGTCCGCAGACGGGTGAATTCAACACCACCTGGCAGCGTTTCGACGAGCTGTCGGCCTCGATGGGCCAGCGCCTGGGCAGCGCCGCGAGCAGCGGCGACAGCGAAGTCCGTGTGCGTGTGCGCATGGAGCCGGGCGTGCAGCGCAACACCAGCGAAATCTACATCGTCAGCGTCGAGCGCCCGGCGGGCAGCACGGCCGAGCCTGGCTTCCCGTCGAGCTCCAGCAACACCGGCGTCGATGCCTTGCTGGTCGATGAAATGCTGGCCAGCATGACCCGCAGCGCCGAGAAGGGCGGTTCGGTGTCGCTGCTGGCCGCGCGTGACTTCGATGCGCCAAGCCAGGTCAGCCTGAGCGAGGATGGCAGCGGCAACCCCGTGCTGTTCCTGGGGGCCGACCTGGACCGTGCCTGGTCGAGCGTGGGCCGCGCCCTGGAGCAGGGCGAGTGGCGTGTCGAGGACATCAACCGCAGCCTCGGCCTGTACTACATCAACCTCTCCGAGAAGCCTGAAGACAAGCAGCAACAGCCTGGCTTCTTCAGCCGCCTGTTCGGCAGCGAGCCGACCCAGGAAGAACGCGAAGCCCGCGCCGAGCGCTATCAGGTGCGTCTTGCCAAGGTGGGCGACAGCGTCCAGGTCACCGTCGAGAAGAACATCAACACCGTGGCTCCGGCCGATGTCGCCCGCCGCGTGCTGAGCGTCATTCAGGACAACCTGGGTTAAGTGCGCTTCGCGGTACTTGGAAGCGGCAGCCAGGGAAACGGCACGCTGATCGCCAGTGGTGATACCTACATTCTGGTCGATTGCGGCTTTTCCCTGCGCGAGACCGAGCGGCGCCTGGCGCTGCTCGGCGTGACCGCGGCGCAGCTCAGCGCGGTAGTGGTGACCCATGAACATGCCGACCACGTGCACGGGGTCGGTCTGTTGTCGCGGCGCTACAATGTACCGGTCTACCTCAGCCAGGGCACGTTGCGCGGCATGCGCAAGCCAGTCGAGGCGGCGGGCTTTCTCGCCTGTCGGGGCAGCCTGCAGGTCGGCGGGCTCGAGATCAGCGCCTCGCGCGTCGAGCACGATGCCCTCGAGCCGCTGCAGTATGTGGTCAGCGATGGCCGCCGCCGGTTCGGCATGCTGACCGACCTGGGTTCCTATGACATGCACCTGCTGGAGCGCTATCAGGACCTGGATGCATTGCTGATCGAGGCCAACCATTGCCGTGACCTGCTGGCACGCGGGCATTACCCGTATTTTCTCAAGCAGCGGGTCGGCGGCAGCCAGGGACATCTGAACAATCACCAGGCCGCGAGCCTGGTGTCCGAGCTGGGCTGGAAAAACCTGCAACACCTGGTGCTGGCCCACCTCAGCAGCAAGAACAACCTGCCACAGCTGGCGCGTCAGTGCTTTGTCGACACCTTGGGGTGCGACCCGGACTGGCTCCAGGTGGCCAATCAGGACCATGGGCTCGACTGGCGTGAAATCGCCTAGCCCAACTACTCAGCAAGCGGAGCCCATCATGGAAAAACGCGAAGAACTCTACCGTGGCAAAGCCAAGTCGGTGTACAAGACCGATGACGCCGACCGCCTGATCCTGCTGTTCCGCAACGACACCTCGGCGTTCGACGGCAAGCGTATCGAGCAGCTCGACCGCAAGGGCATGGTGAACAACAAGTTCAATGCCTTCATCATGCAGAAGCTTGAAGAAGCCGGCATCCCGACCCAGTTCGACGCACTGCTGGGCGACAACGAATGCCTGGTCAAGAAACTCGACATGATCCCGGTCGAATGCGTGGTGCGCAACTATGCCGCCGGCAGCCTGGTCAAGCGCCTGGGCGTCGAGGAAGGCATCAAGCTCGAGCCGTCGACTTTCGAACTGTTCCTGAAGAACGACGAGAAGGGCGATCCCTTCATCAACGAATCCCACGTCGTGGCGTTCGGCTGGGGTACCGCCGATCAACTGGCGGTCATGAAGACCTTGTCGCTGAAGGTCAACGAAGTGCTGACCAAGCTGTTCGACGACGCCGGCCTGCTGCTGGTCGACTTCAAGCTCGAATTCGGTGTGTTCCACGGCCAGATCGTGCTGGGCGACGAGTTCAGCCCGGACGGCTGCCGCCTGTGGGACAAGCAGACCCGCGAGAAGATGGACAAGGACCGCTTCCGCCAGGGTCTGGGCAACGTCATCGAAGCCTATGAAGAAGTTGCAAAACGCCTGGGTGTGCCGCTGTAAGGCGGTGCATCCGCGCAAGCGCCTGATACCACGCGAATTTTTTTGAAAGAAAGGTTTGCGTTCAAAGAAACTGCTGGTATCATGCGCGCCACTGGAGAGATGCCGGAGTGGCCGAACGGGACGGATTCGAAATCCGTTGTACTGGCGACAGTACCTAGGGTTCAAATCCCTATCTCTCCGCCATATGCGTAGTGCACAAGGCCCCTGGAAACCTGACCGTTTTCAGGGGCCTTGTCGTTTCACTCCCCAGAGCCAGCCCCACCGTTTGTCCGCGGCCCCCTGAGACAAACTGTCATATTGACGCGTTCACTTTGTTTGTAGTGGCGTTTCAGTTACAATCGATAAAACGTTTCAGCCTTAGCCGGTCCTTCGGGCCCGCGCAGAACGGCGTCCGATGTTTCTAAAGCTGCTCAATCCCTCCAAAAAAAAGCGAGCACTGAAGGGCATGAACGTTGAGGGCGGTATCACCGGCCTCGAAACCAGCCTCCTTCGTCTTTCACATCGCCAACCTGTCGTCATCCCAACCGAGATGGCTGGCCCCGGCCGCTGTGATGAAGAGTAGCGGGCGACAAATGTCTATCGAGTGGATTGATCAATGTTCAAGAAAACGAGCAAGGCCTTGCTGGCGTTGGCTGTAGCGGCAGGTGTCCTGCAAGCGCACGCCGAAGAAACCCGTAAAGTGGACGTGCTGCTGGTCGGCGGCGGTATCATGAGTTCGACCCTGGGCGTCTGGCTGCACGAGCTGGAGCCGAGCTGGTCGATGGAAATGGTCGAGCGCCTGGACGGCGTCGCTGAAGAAAGCTCCAACGGATGGAACAACGCAGGTACTGGTCACTCCGCGCTGGCCGAGCTGAACTACACCCCTGAAGACAAAGACGGCAACGTCAACATCTCCAAGGCCATCGAGATCAACGAAGCCTTCCAGATCTCCCGCCAGTTCTGGTCGTGGCAGGTCCGTAACGGCGTGCTGAAGAACCCGCACTCGTTCATCAACACCACGCCGCACATGAGCTTCGTCTGGGGCGATGACAACATCGAGTTCCTCAAGAAGCGCTATGCCGCGCTGCAGGCGAGCCCGCTGTTCCAGCCAATGCAGTTCTCCGAGGACCACGCGCAGATCGCCAAGTGGGTCCCGCTGATGATGGAAGGGCGTGATCCCAAGCAGAAGCTGGCGGTCACCTGGACGCCGATCGGCACCGACGTCAACTTCGGCGAGATCACCCGCCAGTTCGTTGGCCACCTCAAGACCCAGCCTCAGTTCTCGCTCAAGCTGTCGAGCGAAGTGCAGGATATTTCCCGCAACAAGGATGGCTCGTGGCACGTTGAGTACAAGAACCTCAAGACAGGCGACACCACCGCCACCGATGCCAAGTTCCTGTTCATTGGTGCTGGCGGCGGCGCGCTGAAGCTGCTGCAAGAATCGGGTATTCCGGAAGCCAAGGAATACGCAGGCTTCCCGGTGGGTGGCTCGTTCCTGGTGACCGAGAACCCGACCGTGGCCATGCAGCACATGGCCAAGGCCTACGGCATCGCCTCGACCGGCGCGCCGCCCATGTCCGTACCGCACCTGGATACCCGCGTGCTGGACGGCAAGCGCGTCATTCTGTTTGGCCCATTCGCGACCTTCTCGCCGAAGTTCCTGAAGAACGGTTCGTACCTGGACCTGCTGGCGAGCACCACCATGCACAACGTATGGCCGATGACCCGCGTGGGTATCGACCAGTATCCGTTGGTCGAGTACCTCGCTGACCAGCTGATGCTGTCCGACGACGATCGCTTCAAGGCCCTGCAGGAATACTTCCCGAACGCCAAGAAGGAAGACTGGCGCCTGTGGCAGGCCGGCCAGCGTGTGCAGATCATCAAGCGTGACGAAGAGAAGGGCGGCGTGCTGAAGCTGGGCACCGAGATCGTTGCTTCCCAGGACCGCACCATCGCTGGCCTGCTGGGTGCATCGCCAGGTGCCTCGACTGCCGCGCCGATCATGCTGAACGTGCTGGAAACGGTCTTCAAGGACAAGGTTGCGACCCCAGAGTGGCAAGCCAAGATCCGCCAGATCGTGCCAAGCTACGGCACCAAGCTGAACGACTCGCCTGCCGCCGTGCAGAAAGAGTGGAACTACACCGCTGAAGTGCTGCAGCTGGAGAAGCCGCCGGTCATCGACCAGAGCGTTGGCACCACCACCGAGGCAACCGCGCCCGTCGAAAGCAACCCTGCGAACGACATGGCGTTGTAAGCGTCACTAAAAAAGCCACGAGGCAGCCAGCAGGCGGCCTCGTGGCTTTTTTGCATTCAGGCTTGCGGTATCTGGGCGAACAACGCCCGTGCCTCGGTGAAGCATTGCTCGGCGATCCCGGAGCGCGGTTCGCTGCGGCGCAGCAGCAGCCCGATCGGGCTGTGAATACTGGCCTCCTCGATGGGCACGATCCGCAGGTGCTCGCTCAAGTCTTCCATTCCACAGTCCAGCGGCATCACCGCGCAGCAGATGCCGGCACTGATCGCCTGCACCAGCTGGAAGCTCGAATCACTTTCCAGCACGGCGTTCGGGTCCAGTCCGCGGGTGCGCAGGCTCAGGTCAAGCGACTGGCGATAATGCATGCCCTTGCTCAACAGCCCCAGCGGCAATCCGGCCAAGGCCTGCCACGGCAGTGAGCTGGCTTCGAAGCGGAAGTGCCGGGTGTCGTGCAGCAGGCCCATGGTCGTGGTACCCAGCTCGATGACATCGAAGACGCTGGCGTCGACCTGGTCCAGGTAACAGATGCCCAGATCCAGCTGGTTGCGGCTCAGGCCGTCGATGATCTGCTCGGAGCTGAGTGACGACAACTGAAAGTGCAGCTCGGGGTATTTTTCCCGCAGGGGCGCGAGCAGGTGCATGGGGTTGAAGCTCGACAGCGGCACGGTGCCCAGGCGCAGGCTGCCGACAACCTGCCCCCGGCAACTGGCGGCTTCGGCCTGCAGGCCGTCGTGGGCTGCCAGCAAGGTGCGGGCCCAGGCCAGGATGCGCTCACCGGCCTCGGTGAAACCCTCGAAACGCTGTCCGCGCTTGACCAGCACCAGGTTCAGTTCCTCTTCCAGGTTGCGCAGGCGCATCGACAAGGTCGGCTGGGTGATGTGGCACAACACGGCCGCCTGGCCAAAATGCCGGGTCTGGTCCAGGGCAATGAGAAACTTGAGCTGCTTGATGTCCATGGTGCGGCCTAAGGCGGGAATCGGGAAACGAACTCCCATGACCTTACCCAACTCCGCGGCGGCGATCCAACTTTACAGAAAACGCTTTCAACTCAGCACGTAGTCCACCGGTACCAGCGCGGCCGGCAGTTCGGCATGTCCCAGCGCCGCCAGCACATCGCGCTCGACCGTGCGCACCAGGGCATCGGTGGGCAGGTCGTTTTCATCGCGGCCGAAGGGGTCCTCCAGCTCGTTGCCGATGGCGTCCAGCCCGAAGAAGGTGTAGCTGACGATAGTAGTGAACAAGGGCGCCAGCCAGCCCAGCGGCTCGGCGAGGGCGAAGGGCAGCAGCAGGCAGAAGATGTAGATGGTGCGGTGCAGCAGCAGGGTGTAGGGGAAGGGCAGGGGCGTGCCCTTGATGCGCTCGCAGGTTGCCTGGACCTCGGACAGCCCGCTGAGATGCTGCGCCAGGAGGCCGTAGCGCCAGTCACTGATCTGGCCGGTCTCGGCCAGCCGTGAGCACTGCGCCCCGATGTGCTGGAGGATGCCGTCACACAGGTTGTGTCCGCTGAGCTTTTCGGACGCCGACAGCCACGCCCGCGCAGCAAGGTGTTCATCCTCGTTGCGCAGCTTCGCGTTGAGCGCATGGGCGAAGCCGCACAGGCCGCGCAGCAGCTCGGCCCGGAGCGCGGCGTCCTTGATGATGACGCTCTCGCGCACCAGCGAGCGGGTCTCGATGATCAGCTTGCCCCAGGCCTTGCGGCCTTCCCACCAACGGTCGTAGCAGGCGTTGTTGCGAAAGCTCATGAAGATCGACAGCGACAGGCCCAGCAAGGTGAAGGGCGTGGCGCTGACCGGATAGAAAAATGCGGGGAAGTGGCGCTCGGCTAGCACGATCAAGGCGGCCAGCAACGTGACCATCAGGCAGCGCAAGGCGATTCGCTTGACGATCGATCCCTTGAGGGTGAACAGCACGCGCAGTACGTCGGGGCGGGGGTGAACGATCATCAGTTCGCGGATTCCCTGCGGTTCAACCGCCGGTCATGTTCATGAAGCGCAAGATCTGCACCTCGCCGCCCACTTCGAAATGGTGCTGCCAAGGCTTTAGCCCCACGGCGTGGCGGATGGCCTTTTCCAGGCGCACGGCATCGCCGGGGTGGGCACGCAGCACCTGCTTGAGGTCCAGCGAATGCTCGTTGCCCAGGCACAGCAGCAGGCGTCCTTCGACGGTCAGCCGTACCCGGTTGCAGGTGGCGCAGAAGTTGTGGCTATGTGGCGAAATGAACCCGACGCGGGTGTGCGGCGCCTCGGCCAGGCGCCAGTAGCGTGCCGGCCCTTGGGACGACTCGGCGGAATCGATCAGGGTGAAGTGTTCGGCGAGACGGGCACGGACCTCGTCGCTGGAGCAATAGGACTCGCCGCGCTCATGTTCGCTGATCACGCCCAGGGGCATTTCCTCGATGAAAGAAATATCGAGCTCGCGATCGATGGCAAAGCGCACCAGGTCGACGATCTCGTCATCGTTGCGGCCCTTGAGCACCACGCAGTTGAGCTTGGTCCGGCGGAAGCCCGCCTGGCGCGCGGCATCGATGCCTGCGATCACCTTGGCCAGGTCACCCGTGCGGGTCAGCGCCCTGAAACGCTGCGCATCCAGGCTGTCGAGGCTGATGTTGAGGCGCGACACGCCAGCATCGAACAACGGCTGGGCCAGGTGTCCAAGCTGCGAGCCGTTGCTGGTCAGGCACAGTTCACGCAGGCCCGGCAGCGCGGCGATGCGCTGGCACAGCTCGACGATCCCCTTGCGCACCAGTGGCTCGCCGCCGGTGAGGCGAATCTTGCGCGTGCCCAGGGCGACAAAGCGCTCGGCGACCTGGTACAGCTCTTCAAGGCTGAGGATCTGCTGGCGGGGCAGGAACTGCATGTCTTCGGCCATGCAGTAGACGCAGCGGAAGTCGCAGCGATCCGTGACCGACATCCGGAGGTAGTCGATCTTGCGGTTGAAGCTGTCGATCAGTGCGCCGCTGTCATCGTTCACTTGAGGGTCTCGTGGGCTGCCTTGGCAGTGACATTCAATTGAAGCTATCGCTTGCGCCCGCGGCCGTCAAATAGCTTTGCTCGACCAGCTGATTGGCAGGGTCTATCACCGGCTTACCGGGTACGCCGTGGTGTACTTGATCTGCTCCATGGCAAAGCTCGAGGTGATGTTCGAGAGACCGTCGGTGCTGGTGATGAGTTTCTTGTAGAAGCGGTCGTAGGCCCCGATATCACTGACCACCACACGGATCATGTAGTCCCAGTCGCCGGACATGCGGTAGAACTCCATCACCTCCTCGAAGCCGGTCACGGTCCTGGCAAACTGCTCGAGCCAGGCGCTGTCATGGCGCTGGGTCTTGAGCTGGACGAAGACCGACAGGCCGAGTCCAAGGCGTTGCGGGTCGAGCAGCGCAACACGGCCGCGGATAAAGCCTTCATCCTCCAGGCGCTTGACCCGCTTCCAGCAGGGCGTGGTGGTCAGGTTGACCGCTTCGGCCAGGTCCTTCAGGGAAATCGAGGCGTCGCGCTGGAGCAGGGTAAGGATGTGCTGGTCGAAACTGTCCATGTTGCTCGCGTGCCGATGAGGAGAAAAGGTTTCTCCAGACTAGCCATGTCGTGGAAACAATGGAACCTGCGGATATGCCATAGTTGGCGGTACCCAACCGTATCCCTGGTCCTGAGCATGTCCGACAAGCCGCGTCATTTCGCAACCCGTACCCTCCACGCTGGCGACCAGTTCTCGGTTGCCGACAACGCGATCTTTCCTGCGATCGTCACTGCCAGCACGTTCATCAAGCGCAGCCTCGACGAGGACACGGAGTACGCCTACAGCCGGGTTGGCAACCCGACCCGGCACGCGTACGAAACCTGTGTCGCCGCCCTTGAACAGGGGGCCGGCGCCGTCGCCTGCGCCTCGGGCGTGGGTGCGACGGCGACGGTGCTGGAGCTGCTGCCCAAGGACTCCCACGTGGTGGTGATGAACGGCGTCTATGGCGGCACCTTCCGCCTGCTTGAGGACTACCGCAGCCAGACCTCGGGCCTGACCACCACCTACGTCGACCTCAACGACCTGGAGGCGGTGGCCGCCGCGATACGCCCCGATACCCGCCTGATCTGGATCGAGACCCCGACCAATCCGCTCCTGCACCTGGTCGACATCAAGGCGCTGTGCGAGCTGGCGCGGGCACGCGGCATTCTCACCTGCGTCGACAACACCTTCTGCTCGCCCTGGAACCAGCAGCCGATCAACCTGGGCGTGGACCTGGTGATGCACTCGGCGAGCAAATACATCGGCGGGCATTCGGACCTGATCGGTGGGGTGGTCGTGGCGGCCAATGCCGAACTGCTGACACGCCTGCGCAAGATCAGCATGGCCGTCGGCGCGATCCAGGGGCCTTTCGACTGCTACCTGGCGCTGCGTGGCCTCAAGACCCTCGACGTGCGGATGGAGCGCCAGTGCGCCAACGCCCTGCGCATCGCCCGTTTTCTCGAAGGGCATCCGCAGGTCGAGCAGGTCTGGTACCCGGAGCTGGACAGCCATCCGCAGCAGGCCCTGTGCAAGGCGCAGATGCGCACCGGTGGGGCGGTGGTGACGATGAAAATCAAGGGTGACCGCCAGGCTGCCAGCCGGCTGGTCGAGGCGCTGTCGATCTTCGTCCTGGCCGATTCGCTGGGCGGGGTGGAGAGCATGATCAACCACTCCTGGAGCATGTCGCACAACTCGCTCAGCCCCGAGCAGAAAGGGCGGATCGGCGTGTGTGAAAGCCTGCTGCGGTTGTCGGTGGGAATCGAGGATCACCGCGACCTGATCGCGGATCTGGATAACGCGCTGCGGTTGAGCGCCTGACTGGACATATGGCCTGGGGCTGCCCCAACCCAGCCCCTGACTCCGGGGCTGGGACTGGATCTGAATCTGACTCTGGATCAGGGAACTGTGGGAGCGGCCTTGTGCCGCGATCGAGGGCGAAGCCCTCGCCGGGGCGCAGAATCACAAGATCGTGCAATGCTGGCAGGGAACAAACACAGTTGCTCCCTCATGAATGTCAGGTGCTGGTCGGATAATCCACATGCTTGACGATTTTCTCCTTCAAACAGGCCCGCTCCTTGCGCAGGGTGTTCAGCGATTCGTCGCTGATGCCATTTTTCTCGGCAACGACAACTTCCTTGTCCTTGGCGAGGTAGTCCTTGTGCAGCTGGCCCAGTTCCGTGTCGCTCTTCTTGAGCGCCTCGAACTTCTCTTCATCCAGCTTAAGGTCCGCGAGCAGATCGTGCGTGACTGGCATTGCTTCACCTCTGTCAGGGTTGTGAAAAGGTCCTGATCTTTGAGGATAGTCCTCTTTGCGGAGTTCCGAGCAATGCCAGGACCCTTGACGTGTGGTTTCCCGAGCATGGCCCGCGCCGTATATACTGCGCGCCATTGTTTGTGGGAGAGCCTCGTGGCCATCGAAATACACTGGATCCGTGACGACCACAGCCTGGCCGAGCACTGCCAGCGCTGGCGTGAACTGCCCTTCGTGGCAGTCGATACCGAATTCATGCGGGTCGACACCTTCTACCCCAAGGCTGGCCTGATCCAGGTTGGCGACGGCGTCAGTGCCTTTCTGATCGACCCGCTGCTGATCAGCGACTGGCAGCCGCTGGGCGAGCTGCTCGACGACATGGGCGTGATCAAGGTGCTGCACGCCTGCAGTGAAGACCTCGAAGTGCTGTCGCGCCTGACCGGCAAGCTGCCCCAGCCGCTGTTCGACACGCAGCTGGCCGCCGGGTATCTCAACCTGGGCTTTTCGATGGGTTATTCGCGCCTGGTCCAGGAAGTGTTGCATCTCGAGCTGCCCAAGGGCGAGACCCGCTCCGACTGGCTGCAGCGCCCGCTCTCGGAAACCCAGGTCAGCTACGCCGCCGAGGATGCCGTGCACCTGGCCGAACTGTATGCCAGCCTGCGCCCGCGCCTGTCGGACGACAAGAACGCCTGGGTGCTCGAGGACGGTGCCGAGCTGGTTGCCCAGTTGCGCCGGGAAATCGACCCCTACGGCTTGTACCGTGACGTGAAGCTGGCCTGGAAACTGTCACGGCCCCAGTTGGCGGTGTTGCGCGAGCTGTGTGCCTGGCGCGAACGCGAAGCCCGTGCCCGCGACCTGCCGCGCAACCGGGTACTGCGCGAGCATGCCCTGTGGCCGATGGCCAAGAGCCAGCCTGACAACCTCTCCGCGCTGGCCAGGATCGACGACATGCACCCGCGCACCATCCGCCAGGATGGCGAGTTCCTGCTCGGCTTGATCAGGCAGGCCGCCAGCCTGCCCGCCGAACAGTGCCCGCCGCTGCTTCCGGAGCCGCTGCCAGTCGAAGCGTCCGGGATCCTCAAGCAGCTGCGTGCCATCGGCCTGGCCGAGGGCGAGCGCCTGGACATCGCGCCAGAGCTGATGCTGCGCAAGAAAACCCTGGAAACGCTGCTCAAGAGCGGTTACCCCGCGGGTCCCTATCAATTGCCCGATTCGTTGCGTGGCTGGCGCCGCGAGCGGATGGGGCAGGCGCTGCTCGATAGCCTGGCAGGCGCCGGAGAATCCTGATGAAACGAATCTGCTCGATCTATAAAAGCCCACGCAAGAACGAGATGTACCTCTACGTGCTCAAGGCCGATGGCCTGGAGCGCGTGCCCGAGGCCCTGTTGCCATTCTTTGGCACCCCGCTGCATGCCTTCGACCTGGTGCTGTCCCCCGAGCGCAAGCTGGCCCGCGAGGACATCGTCAAGGTCCTGGAAAACCTCGAAAACCAGGGCTATCACCTGCAGATGCCGCCTGTGGAAGACGAGTACATCGAGCACCTGCCAGAAGAGTTGCTGCGCCGAAACGACCCCGTTTGAGCATGCGCATCCTGATCGCGGAACAGGACCATGCCGTTTACGCTCGCCTGTTGCACCAGGCGGCGCCGGATCTCGAGGTCCTGACCAGCGGAAATTCGGCCGAGCTTGCCCGCCATGCTTCGCACTGCACGGTCTGGCTGGGCGAGCCGGACCTGATTGCCACGCTGCTGCGCCAGGGCCATGTGCCCGACTGGGCGCAGTCGACGTGGGCCGGCATCCCGCCGCTGCTGGCCGAAGGTTTGCCGCGCAACTACCGCCTCAGCCGGGCGGTGGGCATCTTCGGCCAGGTGATGGCCGAGTACATGCTGACCTACATGCTCGGACATGAGCGCGACGTGCTGGCGCGGCTGGTCAGCCAGGTCGAGCGCAGGTGGGATGGGCGGCCGGGCAACAGCCTGGAGGGACGGCGGGTGCTGATTGTCGGTACCGGTGACATCGGCCAGCGGGTGGCCGAGTTTCTCGTGCCCTTTGGCGTGACGCTCCACGGCATCGCCAGCGAGGCACGCCAGCAAGCTCCGTTTGTCGAGGTTGCCGGGCTGGACCAGTTGCCGCGCCTGGTGGGCGAGGCCGACTACGTGCTCAACCTGCTGCCCGACACCCTGGCTACCCACGACCTGTACGACGCCGCGCTGTTCGCGCGCTTCCGGCCGACAGCGCTGTTCATCAATGCCGGACGCGGTGTCGCGGTGGTCGACGCAGACCTGGTCGAAGCCTTGAAGCAAGGCCATCTTGCCGGCGCGGTCATCGATGTCTGCCGACAGGAGCCACTGCCGCTGCGCCATCCTTTCTGGACCGCATGGGGCTTGTTGCTCACTGGCCACAGCTCGGCGCCCACCTCGCCCGCGGCCATGGTGCGCCTGTTCGTCGAGAACATACGGGCGTATCAGGCGGGGCAGGGCGTGCGCGGCGAGGTGGACTTCCAGCGCGGCTATTGAACCTGGCGTGGATCAGAGGGTGAAGTCACCCTCGGCCGCCAGCTCGCTCAGCGGCCGGCGCGGGCTTGGCACTTCGCGGGCCTGCAAGCCCTCGGCCAGGCTGGCCTTGTCGCCCAGCTTGCCGATCGCGATCATCGCATGCAGCTCGTAACCCTCGGGAATCTTCAGCTCCTGGCGCGCCAGCGCCTGGTCGAAGCCTGCCATGCCATGGGTGTGCCAGCCGCTCAGGCTGGCCTGCAGCGCCAGATGGCCCCAAGCCGAACCGGTGTCGAAGGTATGCCACAAGGCAGGCGATTCCTCGCTGGCGCCTGGGGCGGTGAAGGTGGTCTTGGAAATGATCAGCACCAGTGCCGACGCTTGCTGCGCCCAGCTGCGGTTGAACGGGTTCAGAAGGCTCAGGTAACGCTCCCAGCTGGCCGTGTCGCGGCGCGCGTACAGAAAGCGCCATGGCTGGGAGTTGTACGCCGAGGGTGCCCAGCGAGCAGCTTCCAGGAAGCTCAGCAGGGTCTCCTGGCTGATTGGCTCGGCGCTGAAGGCCCGTGGCGACCAACGATTGATGAACTGTTCGTGAATGGCGTATTCGGCAACGCGTGACGGTGCGCTCATGACTGCTCCTGCAGGGATGAAGGGAAGAATCGCGCCCCACGCTACTGTGTCCGCTCAGCACTGACAAGCGGTCTGGCATTGACCGCAGACACGCCCTAGACTGGCGCCGCCACGCCTTGGCGTAACCGATTCGTACAGGACCACCGCTTGATGATTGCAGATCCCGCGCCCTTCTGGCGGCGCAAGACCCTCGAACAACTCGATCCGCAGGAATGGGAGTCGCTGTGCGATGGCTGTGGATTGTGCTGCCTGCAGAAGCTCGAGGACGAGGACGACAACAGCGTCTACTACACGAGCATTGCCTGCAAATTGCTCGACCTCACGACGTGCCAGTGCAGCGACTATCCCGGGCGCTTCAGGCAGGTTCCCGATTGCATCCAGCTCACCCCAGGCAAGGCCGACCAGTTCCGATGGCTGCCGAGCACATGCGGCTATCGCCTGGTGAGCGAGGGGCAGGACTTGCCGAGTTGGCATCATCTGGTCAGCGGTGACCGGCAGCAGGTGCATGAGCAGCGGATTTCCCGGTCCGGGCGCATGCTCAGCGAGAATGCCGTGGCCGAGGACGACTGGGAAGACCATCTGATATTCCGCGCCAGTTGAGTCGCCCGTGCTTGCCGTCGCAGGCAACAGGGCCGAGGAGTTTGAGTATGCGTGCGCATCGCCACCTGGCGCTGGCCCTGGTCGTGCTGGTCAGCTCGCCCGCCTGGGCGAAAAAGGTCGACCTGGATTATCACGTGCGGCTGCTGCCCGACAGTGGCCAGGCGCTCGTGCGCCTGACCCTGGCCGACGGCGCCGTGGTGCGTAGCCTGGATTTCGACCTGGGCAACGCCAGCGCCTACAGCGACTTCGAGTCTGAAGGCCAATGGCTGATTCAGGAGCAGGGCCAGCGAGGGCTGTGGCGGCCAGGAGCAGGCAAGGCGAGCCTGAGTTATCGCGTGCGGCTCGACCAGCGCCAGCGCGGCGGTGCGTACGAAACCCGTATTACCCCGCAATGGGCACTGTTTCGCGGTGACCAGCTGGTGCCCCCGGCGCGGCTTGACCAGCAGGATGGGACCGAGCTGGTGTCGCGCCTCACCTTCGAGCTGCCCGCCGGCTGGAAGAGCATCGAAACCCCGTGGCCGCGCATCGGCAAGCAGCGTTTTCGCATCGACAACGTTTCACGCCTGTTCGACCGTCCGACCGGCTGGATGCTCGCCGGCAACAGCGGCAGCCGCCGGGCACGCCTGGGCGATACCGAAGTCACCGTGGCCGCGCCTCGGGGGCAGGGCATGCACCGCATGGACACACTGACCTTGCTGACATTCATCTGGCCGCAGCTGCAGGCGGTGTTCCCGCGCAATCCTGCCAAACTGCTGCTGGTCGGGGCGCGCGACGAGATGTGGCGCGGCGCGCGCAGCGCCCATCACTCGATCTACCTGCACAGCAGCCAGCCGCTGATCAGCGAGAACGGCAACAGCCCGCTGCTGCGCGAGCTGGTGCGCCAGTTCGCCCAGGTGGACGACCATGATGACAGCGACTGGCTTGGTGAAAGCCTGGCCGACTACTACGCCACGGTTGTGCTCTATCGCTCGGGGGGCATGAGCGAGGACCGCTACCGCACCTTGCAGGCACGGTTGCATAAGCAAGGCGCCAAGGTCACCAGCCTGCGCGGCGCGCAGGCCAGCGCGCAGCAGGTGGCCCGTGGTGTGCTGCTGTTGCAGGCCCTGGACCGTGAGATCCGCCTGCATAATCAGGAAAAGCGCTCGCTTGACGACGTCACCCGCGCCCTGATGCGCCTGCGGAGCGTCAGCACCGGCGATTTCGTCCAGATCAGCGAAAACGTCCTGGGTCGGCGCTCCGAGGTACTGGACAGCACGCTGCTGCGCTAGGGCTTAGAGCTTCGGGGTCTTCAGCGAGGTATCGCCGGTGACCGTGGCGGTCCGCGTCGCGGCATCGGCGCTGGCCTTGAGCAGTGCAAGGTCGGCCGCGCCACGCTCGACATCATCGCGAAGGCTGTCCAGTTCGCTGCGGTGGCGTTGCAGCCAGGCCTTGGTCGCGCATTGGCCGCGCACACCGCGCACCAGCGCCAGGCCGCCGACCACCGCTTGCAAAATGCCCACCACGCCGCCCCGGCGCACGCCCTTGGCGAGCATCAGCGCGCCCCCGGCAAGGGAGCCCGCACGTTCCAGGCCATGCACATTGTGTTCGCTCGCGGGCGTCGAATGATTCGAAACGAGGGTCGGTTTCTCAAACATGATGATTCTCCGGTAAGGGCGATGGTTATCAGCAGACTTGCGCCCCGGCCGAAGTGTTCATTCGACTTACTTGAACTTTGGCCCGGAGCGCGTGTTCAAGCCCTTGGCCAGGCGATCGTAGAGCACCACGTTGACCGTGGCGGCAAGGTTCATGCAGCCCTGGGTCGGGATATAGATGGTTTCCTCGCACCAGGCGCGAACGCTGGCGTCGAGCGAGCCGTCCTCGGGGCCGAAGATGTAGATGGCGCGGTCCGGATGAGTGTATTCGGGCAGCGGGCGGGCGCCGTCGACCAGCTCGACGGCCACCGGGGTGCAGCCCAGGGGGATGATGCGCTGCAGGTCGTCGATCCCGATCAGAGGGATATCGTAGTGCACCCGTTTGGTGTCGGTGACAAAGTCGCGGGCGCGCTCATAGCGCTTGCCGGTGTAGAACACCGAGTTGACGCCATAGCAGCCCGCGGCGCGCATCACCGAACCTACGTTCTCGGCTGACTTGGGATTGAACAGACCAATGCAGCTATAGCGTTTGTTCGCCACGTTCGATGCGCCTTCGCAAAAAAGAGCGCGATTATACGCTATTGCGCTCAATCCTTTTTCAGCAGCCCCGCGAGCCCTGCGAAGGGGTTGTGGGTCGCCTTGGCGATGCTGGGCGTGCTCAGCGAACCCTCGCTGAAGTACTGCTGGTCGGTATAGCGCGAGTGCTCATTGTCGTGGCAGTACAGGCACAGAAGCTCCCAGTTGGA
>NZ_DATELE010000111.1:0-5781 GCF_035277045.1 Pseudomonas sp.
CGAGCTCGAATGCCGTGCGCTGAAGCGTGTGCGCAACGAGATGGGCCTGACCAACGTCGAGATCATGGTGCCGTTCGTGCGCACCCTGGGCGAGGCCAGCCAGGTGATCGACCTGCTCGCCGAAAACGGCCTGGCCCGCGGCGACAACGGCCTGCGCGTGATCATGATGTGCGAGCTGCCGTCCAACGCGATCCTGGCCGAAGAGTTCCTCGAGTACTTCGACGGCTTCTCGATCGGGTCCAACGACCTGACCCAGCTGACCCTGGGCCTTGACCGCGACTCGGGCATCATCGCCCACCTGTTCGACGAGCGAAATCCCGCGGTCAAGAAGCTGCTGGCCAACGCCATCGCCGCCTGCAACAAGGCCGGCAAGTACATCGGCATCTGTGGGCAGGGCCCGTCCGACCACCCGGACCTCGCCAAGTGGCTGATGGAGCAGGGCATCGAGAGCGTGTCGCTCAACCCCGACTCGGTGCTCGAGACCTGGTTCTTCCTCGCCGAAGGCCAGGCAAACGCCTGATGCGGTGAACGCGGGGGTGGCCGGCCGACGGCCGCCCTTGCCTGGTTTTCCAAGGCGAGCTCCAGCGATGGATGCCGCCTTTTTTTGTGCAATCTTCCTATGTTAAGCAGCAGTACCTTATTTCCCGTCGCCTTGCTCAGCGCCGATCGCCGCGGCGACCTGAGCGAGGACGTCTATCGCATCAAGGCGGGCAACAGCCCCGACCCGAGCGTCGAACTGGCGGTGACCCGTCTGGGCCTGGCCGACCATGGGCGCGCCTCGGGGGTGCCGGTCATCCTCTTGCACGGCAGCTTCTCCAACCGGCGTTTCTGGTACTCGCCCAAAGGCATCGGCCTGGGCGCCTACCTGGCGCGTGCCGGTTTCGATGTGTGGATCCCCGAAATGCGCGGTCACGGCCTGTCGCCGCGCAACCGCAACTGGCGGCACAACCGCGTCGCCGACTATGCCCGCCACGATTTGCCGGTGATTGGTGCGTTCGTCAAGGAAAAGGCCGGCCAGGCACCGCACTGGCTCGGCCATTCGCTCGGTGGCACGACTCTGGCCGCCGCCTTGGGCGGGCGTTACCTGGAAGCCGGCCTGGTCGCCAGCGCGGCGCTGTTCGGCAGCCAGGTCAGCCGGGTGTACTGGCCCTTGAAGGTGCCGCCCGTGGCCTGGAGCAGCCGCTTGTTGCTCAAGCGCTTCGCGCATATTTCCGGCCCGCGGCTCAAGCGCGGTCCCGAGGACGAGCCTATCGGCCTGGCCCTGGAGAGCCTGCGCTGGCATGGCCTGTTCGGGCGTTTTGGCGACAAGAAGGACGATTGGTGGGCAGGCCTTGCCAGCGTCGATGTGCCCCTGCTGGCAGTGGCGGGAGCCGGCGATCATCAGGACCCGGCCTGGGCCTGCCGCAAGCTGTTCGAGCAGGTGGGCAGCGAGCACAAGCAGTTCGTCTGCCTGGGCCGCGAACACGGCTTCGACGCGTTCGGGCACGTCGACATGCTGGTCAGCAAGGCGGCGCAGGCGCAGGTCTGGCCCCTGGTGGCGCGCTGGCTGCGCGACCCTCTGCAGCCTTTGCTGGGCGAGCCGGCGGCGGTTTCGCCAGCGCCGGGTTACAGTTAGGATGCGTGAACCGGCTAGCGCCGACCTTCGTTGTGACTGACAGGAGCTTCCCATGCAGCACTACATAACCCCCGACTTGTGCGATGCCTACCCTGAGCTGGTTCAGGTGCTGGAGCCGATGTTCAGCAATTTCGGCGGCCGTGATTCGTTCGGCGGCCAGATCGTCACCGTCAAGTGCTTCGAGGACAACTCGCGGGTCAAGGAGCAGGCCGAGCTCAACGGCAAGGGCAAGGTGCTGGTCGTCGACGGTGGCGGTTCCCTGCGCTGTGCGCTGCTGGGCGACCTGATCGCCGGAAAAGCCGCCAGCAATGGCTGGGAAGGCCTGGTGATCTACGGTTGCGTGCGCGATGTCGACGTCCTGGCGCAGACCGATGTCGGCGTGCAGGCCTTGGCCAGTCACCCGCTGAAAACCGAAAAACGTGGCCTCGGTGACCTGGATGTGCCGGTGACCTTCGCCGGCGTGACCTTCCGCCCGGGCGAGTACCTGTACGCCGACAACAACGGCGTGATCGTTTCGCCCACCGCGCTGAAAATGCCAGAGTAACGCGCAACCGCGCTGATGGAGTGTTGATGTTCGAGGAAGACAACGCGCAGTGGGGCCTGGTGCATGCCCTGGTGCTCGATGGCGAGGGCGGTGCGCGCACCATTGCGCGCACCGAGCTGGATGATCTGCAATTGCAGCCCGAGCAAAGCCTCTGGTTGCACTGGGACCGCAGTCACCCGCAGACCCGCAGCTGGCTGCTGCGAGAGAGTGGCCTCAGCGAGTTCGCCTGCGAACTGTTGCTCGAGGAAAACACCCGGCCACGGCTGCTGCCGATGGCGGACGAACAGATGCTGCTGTTCTTGCGTGGGGTCAACCTCAATCCTGGCGCCGAGCCCGAGGACATGGTCTCGGTGCGTATCTTCGCGCAAGCGCAGCGGGTGATCTCGTTGCGTCTACGCCCCTTGCGAGCAAGTGACGAGATGCTGCAGCAACTGGCGGAGGGCAGGGGGCCCAAGACCGCCTCCGAACTGCTATTGGTGATGGGCGAACTGTTGACCGAAAAAGTTCAGGCACTGGTCACCGACCTGTCCGAACTGGCTGACGATGAAGAGGAGCGGGCTGAATCCGACGAGCGGTACAAGCCTACCCAGGGTGCCCTGCAGCAGATTCGCCGCCGCGCGGCTGGACTGCGCCGGTTCCTGGCGCCCCAGCGCGACATCTATGCCCAGCTTTCCCGTAACAAATGCAGCTGGTTCGCCGACAATGACGGCGATTACTGGAACGAACTCAACAACAGCCTGATCCGCTACCTCGAAGAGCTCGAACTCACCCGCGAACGCGCGGCGCTGGTCCTCGAGACCGAGGACCGCAAGCGCGCCGAACGCATGAACCGCACCATGTACCGCTTTGGCATCATCACCTGCATCTTCCTGCCGATGAGCTTTCTCACGGGGCTGCTGGGGATCAATGTCGGCGGCATCCCCGGGTCTGACAGCCCCTACGGCTTCCTCTACGCGAGCCTGCTGGTGCTGGGCCTGGCGGTGGGGCAATGGTGGATCTTCCGGCGGCTGCGGTGGGTGTGATTTCGACCCCCGCCGCTCCCGCAGGCAAGGGTGGGTTGCCTCGCTGCGGTGTGACCCGGTGCCTTTGCCTCTCGTCTCTGACTGACATTGCGCGAGGTGCCCATGCACGATCCGTTTGAAGAATCCCTGCGGGACCTGCTCCAGGCTTCACCGTCCGGTAAAGACCGGGACGACGATGCCTGCCTGGGCCGGGTCCTGAAAACCGCCAACCGCCAGGTTGGCGCGGGCGACCTGTTCAGCCTGCTGGGCCGTTGGAGCCAGGCACTGATGATCGCCGTGAACAATGGCTCGGCGCATGTGGCGCCGGTGCGCCGCAAACCTGCCACAGGCAAAGCTGATAAGGCCGATTGAATATGGAACTTGATCTCTGGACCCAGAGCCTGGTCACCGCCATGACCGCCCTATGGACAAAAGTCGCGAATTTCATCCCCAACCTGTTCGGCGCGCTGGTCGTGGTGCTGCTCGGCTTTGTCGTCGCCAAGCTGCTCGATACCCTGTTGTCCAAGCTGCTGGCCAAGGTCGGCCTGGACCGGCTGATGGCCGGTACCGGCCTGACCAAGATGCTCAGCCGGGTGGGCATCCAGGTGCCGATCTCGACCTTGATCGGCAAGATCGTCTATTGGTTCGTGCTGCTTATCTTCCTGGTCTCGGCAGCCGAGTCGCTGGGGCTTGAGCGGGTCTCGGCCACGCTGGACATGCTTGCCCTGTACCTGCCCAAGGTGTTTGGCGCGGCGCTGGTGCTGCTGGCGGGCATCCTCCTGGCGCAGCTGGTCAATGGTCTGGTGCGCGGTGCCGCCGAAGGCATCGGCCTGGACTACGCAGCCGGGGTAGGGCGGATTGCCCAAGGCTTGGTGATCCTGATCGCGATCTCGGTGGCCATCAGCCAGCTCGAGGTCAAGACCGACCTGCTCAACCACGTCATCGTCATCGGGCTGATAACCGTTGGTCTGGCAGTTGCCCTGGCCATGGGCCTTGGAAGCCGCGAAATCGCGGGTCAGATTCTGGCCGGCATTTACGTGCGCGAGCTCTACCAGGTCGGCCAACAGGTCCGGATTGGAGAGGTTGAAGGGCAGATCGAAGAGATCGGTACGGTCAAGACCACGCTGCTCACCGATGATGGCGACCTGGTGTCACTGTCTAACCGGATCCTTCTCGAGCAGCGAGTCAGTAGCCGCTAACCGGGCAAAAGCTGTTAATGTATGCCGCCGCAAAAAATGGCCCGGGTGGGTCTTGCGGCGACATTGACCTGACTGTCGGCCAGATCCGTTTTGAATAAAGTCCACTCGCTGCCTATGCGCTACGACCCACGCGAGCTCACCGACGAAGAGTTGGTGGCGCGTTCGCATGAGGAGCTGTTTCACGTTACCCGCGCCTATGAGGAGCTCATGCGGCGCTACCAGCGGACCCTTTTTAACGTCTGTGCACGTTATTTAGGGAACGACCGGGATGCTGATGATGTCTGTCAGGAGGTGATGCTGAAGGTGCTGTACGGGTTGAAGAACTTCGAGGGCAAATCCAAGTTCAAGACCTGGCTCTACAGCATCACCTACAACGAGTGCATTACCCAGTACCGCAAGGAGCGACGCAAGCGTCGGTTGATGGACGCCTTGAGCCTGGATCCTGTTGAAGAGGCATCCGAGGAGAAGGCGCCAAAGGCTGAAGAAAAAGGCGGGCTGGACAAATGGCTGGTGTATGTGAACCCGATCGATCGGGAAATACTGGTGCTGCGCTTTGTCGCAGAGCTGGAGTTCCAGGAGATCGCAGACATCATGCACATGGGGCTGAGCGCGACGAAGATGCGTTACAAGCGCGCGCTCGACAAGCTCCGGGAGAAATTTGCCGGCCTGACTGAAACTTAGTGGGATGCAAATATCTCTAACCAGTTGGCAAGGTCTGCTAGACTTGCCGACGAGTTGTCCCCCGGATTTTGGTGGGACTGCTTAACTATCACCAGATGGGGATTTAACGGATGAAATTGAAAAACACCTTGGGCTTGGCCATTGGTTCTCTTGTAGCCGCTACTTCGATCGGCGCTCTGGCACAAGGCCAAGGCGCGGTCGAAACCGAGATCTTCTACAAGAAGGAATACTACGACAGCCAGCGCGACTTCAAGAACGACGGTAACCTGTTCGGTGGTTCGATCGGTTACTTCCTGACTGATGATGTCGAGCTGCGTCTTGGCTACGATGAAGTCCACAACGTGCGTGGCGACGACGGCAAGAACATCAAGGGTTCCGATACCGCCCTTGACGCCGTCTACCACTTCAACAACCCGTACGACGCCATCCGTCCGTACGTTTCCGCTGGTTTCTCGCACCAGAGCCTGGGCCAGACCGGCCGTGGCGGTCGTGACCACTCCACCTTCGCCAACGTTGGCGCCGGTGCCAAGTGGTACATCACCGACATGCTGTACGCTCGTGCTGGCGTCGAAGCGCAGTACAACATCGACCAGGGCGACACCGAGTGGGCTCCAAGCGTTGGTGTTGGCCTGAACTTCGGCGGTAGCCCGAAGCAAGCCGCAGCCGCTCCGGCTCCAGTTGCTGAAGTCTGCTCCGACTCCGACAACGACGGCGTTTGCGACAACGTCGACAAGTGCCCAG
>NZ_DATELE010000112.1:0-5088 GCF_035277045.1 Pseudomonas sp.
GAATGACGGTCTCGGCCAGGTGATCATGAATCCGCTCGCCCAGGGGCCGGTAATCGATCAGGTCATCCTGGGGTTCCAGCCCCAGCAGCTTGCGTGTCAACGGCACGCGCCTGGGGGCCTCGTCGTTGCCGCGCGGGTCCACGAGAAAACCCCGGCCATCGAAGCGACGGATCAAGCCTTCCTCATGCAGAAGGTTGAGCGCTTGGCGCACGGGCACCCGGCTCGTGCCGAATAGCTCGGCCAGAGGCGCCTCCACCAGGACCAGTCCAGGAGTCGCTTGCCCGCCAAGGATCGCTTCACGCAACGTGTTGCGGATCGTCTCGTAGCGTGACGCAGGACGGTCTTCCAGGGGCGGTGTTACGGACATCGAGGGTCGTCTCATGAAGCGTGGTGGGTAAGTTTCTCACAAGCGGGGCGAGATGTGATCGCGTGCCGGTAACAGTCTGGTGACCGATTTTGGGGCAGGGTTGTTACCAGAAAACCCAAAATGGATCATTTAAATAAACATACAATTTATGGGCCAGCCTAGGGGAAGCCGTTCAGTCGGCGCTCTGGGCCGCTGGTTCAGAGCGCTTGGAGTGTTTTCTCCAGAGGCAAAGCGTAGAGCTGGCACGCTCGATGCTTATACGAATGTATGTATCAATGAAATGTACATTTTAAAGGTGGTTCCATGTTTGCCGATGCCTGCTCCCTGGCCCAGAAATTCGCCGATGGATCCTCTGATCCGGTCACGGCGCTTGAGCGCGCATTGCAGCTGGCCCAGAGCGTCCCTGCGGCGTTCATTTCGCTGTGTCCCGAGCGGGCGAGGCGAGAGGCGCAAGCGGCAAGAAAACGCTGGGAAGCGGGGCAGCCCTTGTCCTGCCTGGATGGGGTGCCCGTCGCCTGGAAGGACCTTTACGACCTGGCTGGCAGCGTCACGACCGCAGGCGCGAAATTCCGTTTGCATCAAGCGCCTGCTTCTGCGGACTGTGCCTTGGCGATTGCGCTGAGCCGGGCAGGCCTGGTGAGCATCGGCAAGACCAACCTGAGCGAACTGGCCTATTCAGGCCTGGGGCTCAACCCGCACTTTGGCACGCCGGCCGGGACCTCAACGAAGGGTGAAGCCCGCGCGCCCGGTGGATCCTCTTCAGGTTCTGCCATTGCCGTCGCGCGCGGCGTCGTGCCGATCGGCATGTCCACGGACACGGCGGGATCCATCCGGATTCCGGCTGCCTTCAACGGCTTGGTGGGCTATCGCAGCAGCGGGAAGCGTTATGCCTTCGCGGGTGTCACGCCGCTTGCGAGCTCGCTGGACTCACTCGGACCGATCACCACCAGCGTTCGCGACGTCATCGCCATCGACAACCTGCTGCTCGGCGATCGGCTGGGGATGGCGTTGAACACCACCGGCCTGCCCCTGGCCGGGCTCAGGCTGTGTGTTGACTCGACACTGCTTGAAGATTCGCGCATTCAGCCGGAGGTGAAGACCAACCTGCTGGCAGCGGTTCAGCGGTTGGCCGGCGCAGGCGCGGTGGTCGAGAAAAAGCCCGTTGCGGCATTCCAGCAAGCGCTGGAAGTCATCGAGCAGATCGGTTGGCTTGGAAGCGCCGAGGCCTTCGCGCTGTATCAAACGCTGCTCGATGGCCCGGATGCGGCGCAACTGGACCCTCGGGTGCGTACACGGCTCGAGGCCGCCAGGACGTTCCCGGCCAGCAAGCAGGTGCGGCTGTACCAGGCAGCGCAACAGCTCAAAGAACAGATCGCGGATGAACTGGACGGCGCGTTTCTCGTGACCCCGACCGTCGCGCACGTGGCCCCGCTGCTCGCACCCCTTGAAACCGACACGACGCACTTTGTGGCCACCAACCTGGCGACATTGAGGCTGACGATGCCGGGCAGCATGCTCGACATGCCGGGGGTCGCACTGCCCAGTGGAGCAGGTGAAGCCGGATTGCCCACCAGCCTGCTTTTATCAAGTTCAAGTGGCAATGATGAAGCGCTCCTTCGCGCGGCGTTGGCAATAGAACCCTATGTTCGGAATGCCTAGCCCTGGCGTTCAGGCAGGGCGGACAGTTTCTGCCTGCCTTCAAATCAAATAACAATGAGGTATTGATCATGGCGAAAGAAATCTTTGTATCAATTGGCGTTGACGTCGATGCAGTAGCGGGTTGGCTGGGCTCTTACGGTGGGGAAGATTCACCGGACGATATTTCTCGTGGTTTGTTTGCCGGTGAAGTTGGCGCCCCACGCCTGCTCAAACTATTCGACAAGTATGATCTGCGCACCACCTGGTTCATTCCAGGCCATTCGGTTGAGACTTTCCCGGAACAAATGCAGGCCGTTGTCCAGGCAGGTCACGAAATCGGAATCCACGGCTACAGCCATGAAAACCCGATTGCAATGACGCCAGAGCAGGAAGAGATTGTCCTGGACAAGTCCATTGAAATCATCACCCGGCTGGCCGGCAAACGGCCTACCGGTTACGTGGCGCCATGGTGGGAATTCAGCAATGTCACCAACGAATTGCTGCTCAAGAAAGGCATCAAGTACGACCACAGCCTGATGCACAATGACTTTCACCCGTACTACGTGAGGGTGAAGGACAGCTGGAGCAAGATCGACTACAGCCAGCACCCGGACACCTGGATGAAGCCGCTGGTGCGTGGGGAAGAAACCGATCTGGTTGAAATCCCGGCCAACTGGTACCTCGATGACCTTCCTCCGATGATGTTCATCAAGAAGTCGCCCAACAGCCACGGGTTTGTCAATCCACGTCACCTGGAAGAAATGTGGCGAGATCAGTTTGACTGGGTATACCGCGAGAATGATTACGCGGTGTTCCCGATCACCATTCATCCCGACGTGTCCGGCCGTCCACAAGTCTTGCTGATGCTGGAGCGGTTTATCGAGCACATGAAAAGTCACGAGGGCGTGAAGTTCGTGACCATGGACGAAATCGCCGACGACTTCATCCGCCGCCAACCGCGCAAGCGTTGATTGCGCGGTGTTCCCGTCTTTCACGCGCTTTACAAAAACAAGAGAAATGCCGATATGACCAGTACGCACGCCACGACAACGACGCAAGTCCCTGATACCGGCGCATGGAAGCCCGTACAACTGGAGTCCAAGGACGTTCAATACGCGACCTGGATTGCTTTCTTTGCCTGGGTCTTTGCAGTGTATGACTTCATCCTGTTTGGTACCCTGCTGCCGGTCATGGGCGGGCACTTCACCTGGAGTGAAGCCGAGCAGGCAGAGATCGCGACCTGGGTTGCGGTGGGGGGTGCCGTCATCGCCTTCGTGGTCGGCCCGCTGGTCGACCGCATTGGCCGGCGCGGCGGGATCATCTTCACCATTGGTGGCACGGCGCTCTGCTCGGCGCTCACCGCGGTGTGCGCGGGCATGGGTAAAGGGCCGCTGATCGCGGTCCGCTCCGTCGCCGGGCTTGGCTACGCGGAGGAGGGCGTCAACGCGACCTACCTCACCGAGGTGTACGCCGCATCCACCGATCCGAAGCTGATCAAGCGGCGCGGGTTCGTGTACAGCCTGGTGCAAAGTGGCTGGCCGGTGGGCGCACTGATCGCCGCGGGCCTGACCGCGTTGCTGCTGCCCCATATAGGCTGGCAGGGCTGCTTCATCTTTGCCGCCATTCCGGCACTGATCGTGGCGATCCTCGCGCGCAAGCTCAAGGAGAGCCCGCAATTCCAGGTTCACCAACGCATCAACCAGCTTCGCAAGGCGGGAGACGATGCTGGCGCCCGCAGCCTGGCCCGGGAATACCATGTTGATTACGACGAGCACGCGAAGGCCGGGGTCGCGGCCGCGTTCCGTGGTGCCGCGCTGCGCCCGACGCTGGTCCTGAGCCTGGCGATTCTGCTCAACTGGTCGGCGATCCAGGTGTTCAGCGTTCTGGGCACTTCCGTCATTGTCAGCGTGCATCAGCTCTCGTTCCAGAACTCGCTGTGGATCCTGGTGCTGTCCAATCTGGTTGGCTTCATCGGCTACCTGTTCCACGGCTGGCTCGGCGACCGCTTTGGGCGCCGCAACACGGTTGCCCTGGGCTGGATGTGTGGTGGCCTGGCGTTCTTCGCCATGCTGCAGGCACCCAGCGAACTGACGACCGTTATCGCCTTGTACAGCCTTGGCCTGTTCTTCCTGACCGGCCCGTACTCCGCAATGTTGTTCTTCATGGGCGAAAGCTTCCCGACCAGCATTCGCGCCACCGGGGGCGCGATCGTCCATGCCATGGGGCCTATCGGCGCGATCGTCGCCGGGCTCGGTATCACCAGTGTGCTGACGACCGGAGGCCAGTGGCACAGCGCTGCGCTGTGGTTTGGCGCCCTGCCGTGCTTCCTGTCTGGCCTGGTGATGTTTGCAGCCCGTCACGTCGAACCCCATTCCGTCAAATAACAAGGAGCTATCCATGTCTCGACCCGTAGCGTTGATCACCGGTGCCGCCAGCGGTATTGGCGAAGCCGTTGCAGTTGCCTATGCCAGAAAAGGGGTGCGTGTCGTTGGCGGCTACCTGGCAAGCGATCCGCATGACCCGTCGCACACCCAGCGGCTTGTCGAGCAGGCGGGCGGTGAATGCCTGATGGTGCCGATGGACGTCACCGACAGTGCGTCCCTGGACGCGATCGCGGCGGCTGCCGTGGAGCGCTTCGGGCGGCTCGACCATGCCGTCGCCAATGCGGGCCTGCTTCGCAAGGCGGCGCTGCTGGACATGTCGGATGAGCAGTGGAACGCCATGCTCGATGTAGACCTGACCGGGGTGATGCGCACCTTCAGAAGTGCGAGCCGGCACATGGGTGAAGGCGGTGCGCTGGTGGCGATCTCCTCGATTGCCGGCGGTGTCTATGGATGGCAGGAGCATTCCCATTACGCTGCCGCCAAGGCCGGCGTCCCTGGCCTTTGCCGTGCGCTGGCGGTCGAACTGGCGCCGAGAGGCATCCGGTGCAACGCGGTGATTCCAGGCCTGATCGAGACCCCTCAATCGCTCGACGGCAAGAACTCGCTCGGCGCGGACGGGTTGGCAAGAGCCGGTAAAGCCATCCCGCTGGGGCGTGTCGGCCGAGCCAGCGAAGTAGCTGACCTGGTGTGCTACCTGAC
>NZ_DATELE010000113.1:0-36311 GCF_035277045.1 Pseudomonas sp.
CAGGCTGGCAATGTCGTAGCCATGGTCGATGATGCTGGTATGGAGCAACCGGTGTGCCTCGTCGTGATTGCCGACATCGACCGCTGCGAGTATCACGCCGCCAGTCCAGGGTCGTTCGCTCTTGACCATGAGCACTGCGCAAGGACACTGGCGCAGCAGCTTCCAGTCGTCTGGCGTAAGCAAAGCCTTTTTCAAGGGGTTGTCCGGATGGTGCTCCTTGATCACCAGTTCGCACCCTTCGGCCTGCTGAACATCGATGATCGACTCGTGCAGCGAATCATGCCAGGCCTGCTCCTGGGTGATGTTGTCGTAGCCGTCATCGTGAAGCTGGCTGGACAGCAGGCTGAGCAGGGCGCTGTGGTCCTGCTTCTTGTCGCACATCAGCAGGTGCAGGCGCGCACCGGTGACGCCGGCGATGAGTTTGGCCCGCGTCAGGGCGCGGCTATGGGCGTGCTCGGGGTCAAGGACGACAAGAATACTGCGGACGGCTTGCATGATCGTTAGCTCCCTGTGATTGTGGCAATCGATGCCAGGCTGTCGCCGGCATCATGCTCAACACCGCTAGATGCACATCAAGCATAGCCACTGGTGATCGCGGCTGCCCTCGGTATAATCGCCGGCTCTGCCGACTCCCTGTAATGTTGAGCTTATGTCCCTGATTCCCGAAATCGACGCCTTTCTGGGTTGTCGCACGCCTGACGCCTGGATCGAGGCGGCGCTTGCCGACCAGGAAACCTTGCTGATCGACCACAAGAACTGCGAGTTCAAGGCGGCCAGCACGGCGTTGAGCCTGATAGCCAAGTACAACACCCACATCGACCTGATCCACATGATGTCGCGGCTGGCCCGTGAAGAGCTGGTGCACCACGAGCAGGTGCTGCGACTGATGAAGCGGCGCAAGGTCCCACTGCGCCCCGTCTCCGCGGGACGTTATGCGTCAGGGTTGCGGCGTCTGGTGCGGGCGCATGAACCGGCGAAACTGGTCGATACCCTCGTCGTCGGGGCATTCATCGAGGCGCGTAGCTGCGAACGCTTCGCTGCCCTGGTGCCGCACCTGGACGAAGAGCTGAGCAAGTTCTATCACGGTTTGCTCAAAAGTGAAGCTCGCCATTACCAGGGTTACCTGAAACTGGCGCATCACTATGGGGATGAAGCGGACATTGCACGAATCGTGGAGCGGGTGAGAGAGGCGGAGGCGGAGTTGATCAGCTCCGCGGACGTCGAGCTGCGTTTCCACAGCGGTATTCCGGTTGCGCACAAGGCCTGAGCATCGCTGACGCAGGATCGGGGCGCCATGCTGGCGACCCGATCAGCTGGCCATGAATTCAGTTACGCCGGCCAAGCAACAGCCCGACCACCAGCCCGAAACCTGCCGAGACTGCCACGGTCTGCCAAGGATGCACGCCAATGTAGTCCTCGGTGGCCTCAACCATCGGTTGAGCCTTGCTGCGAACCCCGCCAACGGCCTCGCTCGCCTGGCGCAGCTTCTGGCGGAGCTGCGCGCGCAGGGTTTCGGCTTCTTCGCCAACCAGTGATGCACTGTCATCAAGCAGCTTCTCTGACTCCTGGATCAATGACTGCAGGTCGCTGAATGCCTGGTCCTTGATTTGTTCAGCTTCGGCTTGCACGGTGGATTTCCGGGCCATGGATACGTCCTCATGAGGTGATGGAATGAACAGTGGATACCTGCGACGCGCGAAAGTTGCAGCGGCGTTCCGGTCACGCGCTACTCCGGTGTAAGATAGCGGCCATTCACACAGCGGCAGGTACACCCATGAGTTTCAATCTGGCCAGCAGAAGCTTCGCCGAACGCGCGCAGATCGAGAATGAAAAGGCCCGTCTTTTTGATCTTTGGCAGAACAACCTCGGCAAGGCCAAAAGCGACGCGGGTCGGCTGATTTCTGAAAAGTCTCGCCGCAAGGGGAAGTGGGCCGAGTGGGTGCGCGCCGAGCTCGACAGCCTGTCACCTCCCGAATACGCCAACATGGTGCGAAGTGAAGTCAACAAGATGATGGCCAGCGCCAACGGCAGCAGGTGAAGACGCTGACTGGCCCTCACCAGGCCGTGCTGCCGTCCTTGGGCAGATCGAATGTACCGCTGTCGGTGAAGCGCAGGGTGCCCAGCGCCCCGCCCGCCAGCTTGCCCCGCAGCACATAGGGCATCCCTTGCAATGACTGCAACCGGCTCAGCCCATACGCCTGGCGCAGCATGGCGAAGGCCGTGATACTCACCGGCACCACCAACACCTGCTCATCGTAACGGCCGATCCGGCCGTGCTGGTCACTGACCCCGGAAGCCAAAGGCTGGCCATTGACCTCCAGGTTCAGCGCAAGCCCGTTGTAGTCAATTACCGTCTCGTTCGGGTTCTGCACCCGGATCTTGACTGCCATGCGCATTTCCAGCTCTTGCGCCGGCAGCGGGGCGATGCCGATGACACTGATGGTGAGCGGGTCTCGGGGCTGGAACAGTGCGCAGGCGCTGAGCCCGCAGGTCAGCAGCAGTATCAGCGCACGGTGGACAACGTAGCGCGTTCCGGAAGTCATGTGGGAGCCTTGCCGAGCACGAGTGAGTGCTGAGTGTGGCAAATGCGCAGGACGGTTTAAAGTGTTCTTGGATGATGGCGCGCCGCAACATAAAGAATCATCTCCAGTGCAAAACGGGTTTTGCTGCGAACCTGTAGCACCTTAGGCTATCCAACCTTAGGGGCGCTTTTCACGCAGGAGGTACAGCATGAATCCTGGACTACCGATGCTGATCGCCGGGCTACTGCTGAGCACCGGCATACAGGCGGCGGAGCCTGCGCTGCCGTTGTTGGCGGCCAGCCCCGGCAACCCCTACAACAGCCCGATCCAGCGCGCCAACCCCAACAGTCGCCAAGGCAGCGTTCTGTCAACGCCCCCTGTGCGTGGCCCCTCCACCCAGCCCAACCCACGCCCCCCAACCCTTGAAAACCGCGGCATCGGCAATGGTGAGAATCTTCGCCGCGAACAACCGGCACCGCGCCTCGAACCGACCCGGCCGCCCCGCGACACAAGGCGTGTCCCATGACCCTTTGGCTTATCACTGGAAGGAACCGTGCATGACCTCACGTAACTGGTTGACCACCTTGGCCGCGGCCGCCCTGTTTCCCATGCTCGCCCACGCCGCCTCGGAGCAGCAATTGCCCAGCGAAGAGGGGCAACTGACGGTTAGCACCGTCGCCGATGGCCTGCGCAACCCGTGGGCCCTGGCCTTTCTTCCCGGCGAGCAGGGCATGTTGGTGACCGAGCGTCCGGGCAACCTGCGTGTCGTCAATGCCGAAGGCAAGGTTGGTCCGCCCATCAGTGGCGTGCCCAAGGTTTGGGCCGAAGGCCAGGGCGGTCTGCTGGACGTCGTGCTGTCGCCGGACTTCAAGAGGGATCGCACGGTGTACCTCTCCTATGCCGAAGAGGGGGAGGATGGCAAAGCCGGGACCACGGTCGGCCGTGGCCAGCTGTCGCAAGATCTCGCCCGGCTCGAGAATTTCAACGTGATTTTCCGCCAGGCACCCAAGTTGTCCGAGGGCAACCACTTCGGCTCGCGGCTGGTGTTCGACCGGGAGGGTTTCCTGTTCATCGCCCTGGGCGAGAATAACCAGCGCCCAACGGCACAGGACCTGGACAAGCTGCAGGGCAAGATCGTGCGCATCCTGCCTGACGGGCAGGTACCCAAGGACAATCCCTTTTTCGGCAAGACAGACGTCCGTCCCGAGATCTGGTCCTTCGGGCACCGCAACCAGCAGGGCGCGGCGCTCAACCCCTGGACCGGCAAACTATGGACACATGAGCATGGTCCGCGAGGGGGCGATGAAATCAATATTCCGGAGCCTGGCAAGAACTACGGCTGGCCCGTCGCCACTCACGGCATCAACTACTCGATGCTGCCGATCCCGGAAGCGAAAGGCAAGCATGTGGATGGCATGGTCGACCCGCATCACGTCTGGGAAAAGTCACCAGGGATCAGTGGCATGGCGTTCTATGACAACCCCAGGTTCAAAGCCTGGGACCATAGCCTGTTCATAGGCGCCCTGGTACCCCAGGAGCTCATTCGCCTGCAGCTCGACGGTGACCGGATCGTTCATGAAGAACGCCTGTTGGGCGAGCTCAAGGCGCGGATCCGTGATGTTCGCGTTGGCCCGGATGGGTATGTCTACGTGCTGACGGACGCCAAGGACGGTGCCTTGTTCAAGATCGGATTGAGCGGGGGTTAGGCGTGCCCGGTGACCCCGCTTCCCGTTACCGCCAGGCCCTTGAACTACAGGGTTTCCATCCTGATCCGGCCCAACGGCAGGCGGTCACGGTACTGCAGGCTTGCCATGAGGCACTGCAAGAGGGCAGGTCTGCACCCGGCGTCTATCTCTGGGGACCTGTCGGACGCGGCAAGACCTGGTTGATGGACCAGTTCCATTGCAGCCTGACGGTCCCTGCCCGACGTCAGCACTTTCATCACTTCATGGCCTGGGTGCACCAGCGGCTGTTCCAGCTCAATGGCACTGCCGATCCTTTGCAGGCCCTGGCCAAGGAGCTCGCGGCGCAGATCCGTGTGCTGTGTTTCGACGAGCTGTACGTCAGTGACATCGCTGATGCGATCATTCTCGGCCGGCTGTTCAGTGTGATGTTCGAGCAAGGCATGACGTTGGTCGCTACCTCGAACCAGCCGCCGGGCGAGCTCTACAAGGACGGCTTCAATCGTGACCGCTTCCTGCCAGCCATCGCGGCCTTGCAACGCCACATGCATGTGCTGCCGGTGGCCGGCCAGCATGACCATCGCCTGCATCCGGGGGCGGCGCGCCAGCGCTACTGGGTCGTTGAACCCGGCCAGCCCAGCAAGCTCGAAAAGGTCTTCACGCAACTGAGCGGGGCTGATGATGGGACCGATCAGCCGCTGGCCGTAGGCTCGCGGCAGATACAGGTAGTGCGGCGCAGCGAGCACGCGATCTGGTGCCGGTTTGCCGACCTGTGCGAGCAACCCCTGGCGGCGCTGGAGTTCATCGCGCTATGCGACTGCTATCCGGCGATCCTGCTCAGTGAGGTACCCGCCCTTGGCGCGCAACAGCGCGAAGGACGTATCGCCCGCGGTACGGAAGATGGCGCAGTGCGTGTGGTGGCTGGGGATCGCAACCTGCCGTCATTGTCACCCAAGGATGACAGCGTGCGCCGTTTCATCGCGTTGGTCGATGAATGCTACGACCGTCGGGTCGCGCTGTACCTGGAGGCAGACGTTGCCTTGGAGGCGCTCTACACACAAGGGTATCTGGCGTTCCCGTATCAACGGACCCTCAGCCGCCTACGGGAGATGCAGTTGCAACGCTTCGCCTGAAGACGGCGATGATTTCGCCGAATTTGGCTGGAGTGAGGCGCTGATCTGGCAGTCCTAGCGACCCAGCCATTCCAGCAATGCCTGGTGGAAACGCTGCGGTTCCTCGATCTGCGGCGCGTGGCCCAGGCCCTCGAAGGTCACCAGCGTAGCTTGCGGGATCTGCCCGGCCACTTGCGGCCCCAGTACCTTGTAGTTACCCACCCGTGCCTTGACCTCAGGCGGCGCGATATCGCTGCCGATGGCCGTGGTGTCCCTATCGCCAATCAGCAACAGCGTCGGCATCTTCAGGTTCTTGAATTCGTAGACCACCGGCTGGGTGAAGATCATGTCGTAGATCAGCGCCGAGTTCCACGCCACCGCCTTGTGCCCCGGGCCTTGGTTCAGCCCTGCCAGCATCTGCACCCAGCGCTCGTACTCAGGTTTCCAGCGCCCATCGTAGTAAGTCTTGCGCTCGTAGTTGCGCACACCCTCGGCATCAAGCCTTAGCTCACGCTCGTGCCACTGATCGACGGTACGGTACGGCACGCCCAGGGCTTTCCAGTCCTCAAGTCCGATCGGATTGACCATTGCCAGACGCTCGACCTGCTGGGGGTAGAGCAGGGCATAGCGAGTGGCGAGCATGCCGCCGGTGGAATGGCCGAGGATGATCGCCTGTCTGATTCCCAGGTGATCGAGCAGGGCATGGGTGTTATTTGCCAGTTGCTGGAAGCTGTACTGGTAGTGGGCCGGCTTGCTGGCGGTGCAGAACCCGATCTGGTCCGGGGCGATGACTCGGTAGCCCGCCTGGCTCAAGGCATCCAGGGTGCTTTCCCAAGTAGCGGCGCAGAAGTTCTTGCCATGCATCAACACCACGCTGCGGCCATTGGCCTTGCCCTTGGCGGGAACATCCAGGTACCCCATTTGCAGCGTCTGGCCTTGGGACTGGAAGTCGAAATGCTTGAGCGGATAGGGCTGGCTGAAGCCTTCGAGCTGTTCACCGTAGGTCGGCGCCTGGGCGGCGACGGCGTGGCTGCCGAACAAACAGGCCAAGGCCAGGGCGGTTGCGCGCAGCATGGGGGCACTCCGTGTTGGTCCATGTAGGAAAGCGCGACTCTAGCAGTCAGGAGCAAGCTCTGGCGACTCAAGGTGTAACTAGCCGTGTTGTACCCAGCCCAGGGTCAGCAAGGCCACGACCAGGTAGCGCCCGGCCTTGGCAACGGTCACCAGCACAATGAAGCGCCAGAACGGCTCGCGCATGATCCCGGCGATGAGCGTAAGCGGGTCGCCGATCACCGGCATCCAGCTCAACAGCAACGACCACTGGCCCCATCGCTGGTAGCGTGTCTGGGCGCGCTGCAACTGCGCCGCGCTGAAAGGAAACCAGCGGCGGTCGCGAAAATGCTCGAGGGCCCGGCCCAGCAGCCAGTTGACGACCGAGCCCAGGACATTGCCCGCGGTCGCGACCAGCAGCAGCATTGCCACGGCCTCGGGCTGGCGCAGCAGCAAACCCACCAGCACCGCCTCCGACTGCAGAGGTAGCAGCGTTGCAGCGCCGAAAGCGCTGAGAAACAGTGCCCAGGCGCTCAGCATCTGGCGCGGATCAGTAGCTGGCCACCACTTCTTCCTTGTCCTCGGCGGTCACGCCAATGACCTGGTAGGCGTCCTTGTGATCGCCCATTTCCATGCCCGGCGAACCCATGGGCATGCCCGGCACGGCAATCCCCTTGAGGTCGTCGCGTTTGGCCAGCAGCTTGATCTGTTCAGCGGGAACATGGCCTTCGACGAATTTTCCCTCGATCACGCCCGTATGGCACGAGGCCAGACGAGGTGCTACGCCCAGGCGCTGCTTGACCGCGCTCATGTTTGGCTCGACGTGGTCGTTGACCGTGAGACCATTGTCGCGCAGATGGCCTATCCACTGCTTGCAGCAGCCGCAGTTGGGGTCACGGTAGACATCGATGGTCTGCGCAGCCTGGGCCACGCCGGTGGCGGCAAGCAACGCGAGGGTGATCAGGTGTTTGTGCGGCATGGACGTTTCCTCTGGGTGGCGGGCAGCACGGGCAAGCGCCTGACAGCATACCCAATCGACGTGGTGGTGCGCGACCTGGCCGACAGTCCCACGTCCACGCAAAGCACGACGCTGAAACTGTTGTCTTCAGTGATGGCACTTTTACCCCGACGACACGCACTAATGAGCTGAATCCTCGAGGAACACCGATGAACGAAACAGCTCTGCAAAACAAGGCCCTTACCGTGCTACTGGCCGTGGTCACCATTGCCTTCTTCTGGATTCTGCTGCCCTACTACGGCGCGGTCTTCTGGGCGGTGATCCTGGGTATCCTCTTCGCACCCTTGCAACGCGACCTGGTGGTGCGCCTGGGCAGGCGCCGCAACCTGGCAGCGGGCACCACGCTGCTGGTCTGCCTGCTGATCGCGATCTTGCCGGTGATCGTCATCAGCGCGCTGCTGGTGCAGGAAGGCGCGACGTTGTACCAGCGCATCGAAAGTGGCCAGCTGGACATCGCAGGCTATCTCGAAACGGGCAAGGCCATGCTCCCGACCTTTGCCCAGAACGGCCTGGACAACATGGGCATGGGCAACCTGGACGGGCTGCGCGACAAGATCGCCAAGTGGGCGACCCAGGGCAGCCAATTCCTGGCCAGCCAGGCGTTCTACTTCGGACAGGGAACGTTCGACTTCCTCGTCAGCTTCGGCATCATGCTGTACATGCTGTTCTTCTTCCTGCGCGAGGGCCCTGAACTCGCGCGCAAGGTGCGCCAGTCGGTGCCGCTGCCCGAGGACCAGAAACGCCGCCTGCAATTGAAGTTCAACCGAGTGGTGCGAGCCACCGTCAAGGGCAACCTGCTGGTCGCGATCACCCAGGGCGCACTGGGCGGCGTGATCTTCTGGATCCTGGACATCCCCAGTGCCCTCGTCTGGGCCGTGCTGATGGCCTTCCTGTCCCTGCTGCCAGCGGTGGGCGCCGGGATCGTGTGGGGGCCGGTGGCGGTGTACTTCATTCTCACCGGCGCGATGTGGCAGGGCATCATCCTGACCGCCTTCGGCGTGCTGGTGATCGGACTGGTGGACAACGTGCTGCGTCCCATCCTGGTCGGCAAGGACACCAAGATGCCCGACTACCTGATCCTCATCTCCACCTTGGGCGGACTTTCGGTGTTCGGCCTCAACGGCTTTGTCATCGGGCCGTTGATCGCCGCGCTGTTTGTCTCCAGCTGGTCGATCTTCACCTCGACCAAACCCAAGGTGCAGTTGCCCGATTAACGGAAGGTGTAGGACACGCCGGCGTACACACCAAACCCTTCGCCCGGTGTGGAGCGGCGTTCGTCCCTGCCAGCATCGTCATAGCCCGGCGTCACCGTGGCAGCGTAGCGCTTGTTGGTGAGGTTGCGCAGGTCGAGCCAGGTCTGCCAGTCCTGCTTCGGTGCGTTGTAGCCAAGGCGCGCGCCAAGCAGGGCGTAGGCCTCGGCAGGGTTGCTGTTGGCATAGTCGACCTGGACCTTCGAGGCCACCTGCGTGTTGAGACCGGCGTAGAAGCCGCTCGGCAGGTCGAAGCGCAGCTCCGCCTGGTAATAGTGCATGGGAATACCGGGCAGGCGGTTGTCGCCGAAAGTGTCGTCGTCCCGGTAATGGAAGTCGCTGAAGGTGTAGGACTGGCGCAAGGACAGCTTGCCGACATTACCACGCTCCCACAGCAGACTTTCCAGACCGGCTTCAACACCCTGGTGCACCGTCGGGCTGGCGTTGAACTCCGCCGCCGGCTTCTCCGGCACGATTTCCACCGACAGCAGCTCATGGCGCACCGCCGAGTAATACCAGGCGAGGTTCCATTGGCCGATGGACGAGTCGCCACGGGCGCCCAGTTCAAGCGTAGTGGCGGTCTGGTTCTGCATCTCGATCGGCTGCGTCTGCAGGCCGGCCACCGCGGGCGAGCTCCAGATCAGCGACCAGGGATGCGCTGGTTCGACCGAACGGCTGAGGTTGCCGTAGAGCTGCAGGTCAGGGCGGATGTCGTAGCGCAGCCCAAGACGCGGGGCGTAGTCCCAGTCATGCTGGCTGACCTTGCCGCCGTTGGCGGGGTAGCTCACGGCGCTTTCGCGGCGGGTGTAGATCATCGCCAGCCCGGTGGTCAGCCACAGGTCGGGGACAAGCTCCAGCTCGTTGGCGATATGCACCACGCTGTCCGAGCCTTGGTAGCTGAAGTCACGACTGCGCGTGCCAACCGGGTTGCCGCCCGGCACTTGCACCCGCACGAACTCCGAGGCGCCACTGTTAGGCAGGTGCTTGGTGGTTCGCCAGCCAACCGTGGTCTTGCTGTCATGGCCGAACAGACTGTGGTGTCGCATGTAGTTGAGCGTGCCGCTGACGTCGGTGTAGGCGACCTTGAGGCGGATGGTGCCTTCGCGCAGGTCCATCGGATAGTCGTGGTAGACCAGGCCGGCTTCCAGGCGAGAATCATCGTCCAGGTAGAACGTGGTCTTGTTCGCAAGCCAGGTGCTGCCTGGCTGCGGTCGGCTGGCGTCACGGCTCAGGTACGACGGGTTGGCAGCGCGAGGGTGATGCTTGATCTCATGCTGGGTCAGCCGGCCGGCCAGATCGTTTTCCGTTTCTCGATAGCGCAGGTAGAAGCGGGTTTCCAGGTTTGGATTGAAGCGGTATCCGATATTCGCCGCCACCCCCTTGGAGCTGCCGCTGCTGTGCGCCTGGTAGCCGTCATACTCGGCGTCGGTGACGGCCACATAATAGTCCAGGTCGCCCAGCACCTGCCCGCTGCTGATCTGTCGGTGGGCATAACCACGGCTGCCGACTTCATAGCGCAGTTGCAGCGGTGCGGCATCGAAGCCTGTATGGGTCACGTAATTGATGGCACCACCCAGGGCCAAGGCGCCCTGGTCAAATCCGTTGGCGCCGCGCAGCACCTCGGCACGGCTCAGCCACAGCGGCTCGAACAGCTCGTAGGGCGTGCCGCCCGGGCCTGTCAGTGGCAGGCCGTCGAACATCGTGTACACGCCGGATCCATGGGCACCTGGCGCGCGATTGATGCCCGAGCCGCGGATCGACAGCTTGATGCCATCGTTGCCCGCCGATTGGGCGAACACACCCGGCTGGTAGGCCAGGACATCCTGATTGCTGGCCACTCGGCCTTGGCCAACGTGCTCCATGTCGACCACGCTGCCAGCCCCCGGCACCTCGCGCAACCGCTCCCGCGCCGCGTCCAGCTCGCCCTGCTGTTGCTCTTCGATCAGCACTTGTCCCAGTTCAACGGGCGTGACGGCGCTTGCCTGGCTGGCGGCAAACAGCCCTAGCAGGCCGAAAAGGGGCGAAAAAGGCAAATCGGGGCGCATCGTTGACTACTCCAGGTGCGGGAACGGCGTACAGAGGAAGTCAGACGTACGAAATGCCGCCTGGAGCACGCGGAAGTTCCTCGGCTTCACGCAAAGTGTCGGACGATTTGTAGCTGTGCTGGCTACATCTCCTGCTTATGGTGTCGGGAAGTCTTGGCTCCGTAAGGTAGACGCACATTCATTCACTGTGCGGAGAACACACCATGGACACGCCGGTTTCAATTTCTGTGACAAACACCGAGCCTCCTATCTACCTCACCTCGCGCGAGCAGCAGGTGCTGTTGTGGTGTGCCTACGGAAAGACCTCGTGGGAGATTGGCCAGATCCTGTCGTGCAAGGAATCAACCGTGAACTTTCACATCGGCAACATCCTGCGCAAGTTTGCCGTGCCGACCCGTATCGCGGCAGTCATCAAAGCGGTGCGCTACGGCATGCTCGATACCCACTGAGTCAAGGCCGAGACGGGAGCTCAGGAGGGAGGTCTGAAATGGAAGTGCTCGTTACCACGTACCTGGCCAGCCTTCTCGCTAGCGCCAATATCGCCGTCGAGGTGCCAGCATTCGACGGGCATGCCCTGTTTGGCGCGTTTCTGGGCGCTTGGATGGTTGCCAGTACCCGACGCCGGCTCAAAGTCTGGCAGCGCCTGGGGTCGTTGTTTCTCTCGGCGGGTGTCGGCTACCTGTTCACGCCCTTGGTGCTGTCGCTGTCAGCACCTCTGTTTTCCAGCGGCGTGGCAGCCTTCGTCGCAGCCGTGGTCGTGATCCCGATCAGCAACAAGGTCATGGTCTGGCTCGATACCGCCGAGCTGCGCGAAATTTTCCAACGCTGGCGCCAGGACCGATGACCTTCAGCCGCGCACGCCAGGTTGAGCACTCAGTTCGACCACTCGCTGCTCCAGGTAGCGGATGCGTTGCTTGTCCTCGACGACCAGGGCCACGGCTTGCAAGTCCGACAGGCTCAGCGCTCGAAGCTGGGCAAATAACCGCGCCTGCCATTCGTCGTCAGGGTCGGGCTGGGGCAGTGACGCAGCGCGCAATTGCGAGCCCTCACCCAGTAACAGCCAGTCAAGCGACACGTCTTCATGCACGGCCAGGTCTATGCAAAAGGAATACGGAACGCTGTTCCGGACTTTCCAGCTACTCAATGTCTGGGGACTGACGCCCAGCACCTTGGCAAGTGCCGCATCACTCGACGTACCGGTCGCCAGTTTGAGCCTGGTCAACACGGCCGCACATCCACTTCTACTCATTTTGAGTAATCCTAGAGAGGCTTGATATAATTGATAGTATTCATGTACTCGAAATGAGTATGTATGCTTAATAGCATTTAATGTAATTCAAGCGGAGATAAAAATATGATGAGAAGTTACGCACTAAACGCAGAAAAGTCCTACAAAAGCATCCAGTCAAGGCTATTGCAGATTTGTGCAAATAAGGGGCTGACGTGAGTACTTACAAGTTGGTCTGCCCACACTGCAACAGCCGCATGCGCATCCGGACCAGCGAAGGACGCCATATTTTCTTGCGAGTGGCTTATCTGCAGTGCACCACCGAGGCCTGTGGCTGGTCCGTGCGCGCCGAGTTCGAGATGACCCATGAGCTCTCGCCCAGTGGCATGCCCAACCCGGAAGTCTACCTGCCGCGCGCCAGCAGTACGCTACGCCAGGCCGCATTCGCCCCGCCGGGAAAGCCGGGCGCGGACGGGCAGCGAGAGCTGAAAACGTCCCGCGACCCCTGCGCTTCTGCGTAGACGTAATCGGTACAAAAAAAAACACCCCGCATAGGCGGGGTGTTTTTCCATCCAGGTCATTCAGCCGATCAGCTGAAGACCCGCCTGCTGCACCAGCTCCAGCAGTGGCTGTGGATACACGCCCAGCACGAACGCAAGAATCGCGATGGCCAGCAGCATGACGCCGCCGGTGCGCTGTTCCCACTTGAGCGGGGCGTCATGACGACGCAGGTTTGGCTCGATCAGGTACAGGGTGACCATCACGCGCAGGTAGTAATACACGCCAATGGCGCTACCGATCACCAGTGCGCCGACCAGCCACCACAGCTGCGACTCGACGCCGGTGGCAATGATGTAGAACTTGCCGATAAAGCCCGCGGTCAGCGGGATACCGGCCAGCGACAGCATCATCACGGTCAGCACCGCGGTGAGGTACGGGCGGCGCCAGAACAGGCCGCGGTACTCGTACAGCGCGTCGGCATCGCGGCCCTTGTAGGGCGAGGACATCAGGGTGATCACGCCGAAGGCGCCCAGGCTTGTGATCACGTAGGTGACCAGGTACACGCCGATGGCCTCGTTCGCCAGGCCTTTGCTGGCGATCAGGGCAATCAGCAGGTAGCCGAAGTGAGCGATCGAGGAGTAACCCAGCAGGCGCTTGAGGTTGCTCTGGGTCAGCGCCAGCAGGTTGCCGATCAGGATCGAAGCGACCGCGATCACTGCCAGCACCGTGCTCAGCACGCCGCTGCTGGCAGCGGGGGAGAGCATGAACAGGCGCACCACCACGGCGAACACAGCGACCTTGCTGGCGGTGGCCAGGAAGGCCGCCACCGGCGCCGGGGCGCCTTCGTACACGTCAGGTGTCCACAGGTGGAAGGGCACCAGCGACAGCTTGAACGCCAGGCCGACCAGCATCATGCCCAGCCCCAGCTGCGCCAGCAGGCTTGGCATGCCGGTGGTGGCCAGTGCCTTGCCGATACCATCGAAGGTCAGGCTGCCCGCGTCGGCGTAGAGCAGGGCCATGCCGAACAGCAGAAAGGCGGAGCCGGCGGCCGAAAGGACCATGTACTTGATGCCGGCTTCCAGCGAGCGCTTGTTGAAGAAGGCGTAGGCGACCAGGCCATAGACCGGTACCGACAGCAGCTCAAGGCCGATGAACAGGCCCGCCAGGTGGTTGGCGCTGACCAGTACCAGGCCGCCCAGGGCAGACATCAGCAGCAGCAGGTACAGCTCTTCGCGGTTGCCGGGGTAGCCCGTGGCGCCATCGCCCAGGTAGGCATGGGCCAAGGTCACGCAGGCCAGGGTGGCCACCAGGATCAACGCCATGTACAGGCAGGCGAAGTTGTCGATGGTGATCAGCGGAGTTACCGCGATGGGTGCGACTTTCAATGCCGGCAGAATCGACAGCAGGGCCAGGTTCAGCCCCACCGTCGACAGCAGGAAGGTCTGCGAGTGGTTGCGCTTCCAGGCGATCGCCAGCATCACCACGATGGTGGTGAGCGTGGTGATCAGCATCGGCGCCAGTGCGATGAAGTGTTGTGTGGTGAATTCCATAGCGCTCTTACCGGGCCGAAGCGAATTGAGTGATAGCCGAACCGAGCCACTGCTGCACACCGCTCATGGTGGCGGCGGAGGTGTCCAGGAATGGCTGCGGGTAGACGCCCAGCACGATCAGCAGCACCGCCAGGCCCAGCACCATGACCAGCTCGCGGTTGTCCATGCCGGCCAATACGGCCTCTGACCGGGAGGGGCCAAAGTAGGCGCGGTGGATCATGATCAGCGAATAGACCGAACCGAACACCAGGCCCGAGGTGGCGACCACGGTGATCCACGGCACGCTGGCGAAGCTGCCTAGCAGGATCAGGAACTCGCCGACGAAGTTGCCGGTGCCCGGCAGCCCCAGCGAGGCAGCGGCGAAGAACAGGCTGATCGCCGGCAGGTAGGCGATGCGGTGCCACAAGCCGCCCATCTCGCGCATGTCACGGGTGTGCAGGCGCTCGTACAGCTGGCCGCTGAGGATAAACAGCGCGGCGGCCGACAGGCCGTGCGCCAGCATCTGCACCACCGCGCCCTGCAAGGCCTGCTGGCTGCCGGAGTAGATGCCGATCAGCACGAAGCCCATGTGCGAGACGCTGGAGAACGCGATCAGGCGCTTGATGTCGGTCTGCGCGAAGGCCAGGAAGGCACCGTAGAAGATACCGATCAGGCCCAGCGCCATGGCGAACGGCGCGAATTCCGCCGACGCGTTCGGGAACAGCGGCAAGGCAAAGCGCAGCAGGCCGTAGGCCGCGGTCTTCAGCAAGATACCGGCAAGGTCGACCGAGCCTGCGGTCGGCGCCTGGGCGTGGGCGTCCGGCAGCCAGGAGTGGAACGGCACCACCGGCAGCTTCACCGCGAAGGCAATGAAGAAACCGAGCATCAGCAGGTACTCGGTGCCCGCCGGCAGCTCGGCCTTGAGCAGGTCGCTGTAGTTGAAAGTGATGATGCCGGTGTTGCTGTAGTTGACCAGCACCAGGCCAAGGATCGCCACCAGCATGATCAGGCCGCTGGCCTGGGTGAAGATGAAGAACTTGGTCGCCGCGTAGATCCGGGTCTTCTTGCCATCGGAGGAGCTGTGACCCCAGAGCGCGATGAGGAAATACATCGGCACCAGCATCATTTCCCAGAAGAAGAAGAACAGGAACAGGTCGAGCGCCAGGAACACACCGACCACGCCGCCCAGGATCCACATCAGGTTGAGGTGGAAGAAGCCGACGTGGCGCTGGATCTCTTTCCAGGAGCACAGCACCGAGAGCACACCGAGCAGGCCGGTCAGCAGGATCATCATCAGCGACAGGCCATCGAGGGCCAGGTGCAGGCTGATGCCGAAGCGCTGGATCCACTGGACCTTGAACTCATAGGCCCAGACCGGTTCGGCGCCCGGGGCGGGGGCCAGGGTGTAGTCGCCGTGGGCCCACAGCCAAAGGCCGATACCGAGCAGCAGGGACATGGTCAGCAGCGCGATCCAGCGCGGCAGGGTGGCGCCGAAGCGCTCACCCAGCCAGCACAGCAGGCCGCCGATGAAGGGGATCAGGATCAGCCAAGGCAAAATCATGACGGGGTCAATTCCTTTCGCAGAGTCGCAAGGTTCATAGTCATACCGCTGCCATCAATACGGCGCCGAGCACCAGCACGGCACCCACGGCGATCGAGGCGGTGTACCAGCGCAGCTGGCCGGTCTCGGTCTTGCTCATGGCGACGTGTCCACCACGGGCCATCCGAGGAATCAGGCCGATACTGCGGTCAACCGGATCCTTGCGCAGGAGGTGGCTGATCAGCAGGTAAGGTTTGACGAACAGCTTGTCGTAGATCCAGTCAAAGCCCCACGCGGCGAACCACCAGGCCGACAGCACGCGGCCAATGCCGCTGTTGGCGATGGCCGTGACCACGCGGCGTTTGCCCAGGAACAGCACCGCGGCCAGCAGGATGCCGGCGATGGCGATGGCGCCCGAGGCGATTTCCAGGCTGTGCTTGGCCTCGCCACCGGCGTGACCGGCACTTTGCGGCAGGACGTCGGCCAGTGGCGGATGGATCCACGCACCGATGAAGGTCGACAGCACGATCAGCACACCCAGCGGCAGCCAGTGGGAAATGCCGTGGCCGGCATGAGCTTCGGTCTTGGCTTCGCCATGGAAGGCGATGAAGATCAGACGGAAGGTGTACAGCGAGGTCATGAAGGCACCGACCAGGCCAGCGTACAGCAGGTAGTCATGTCCACTGGCGAACGCTTCCCAGAGAATCTCGTCCTTGGAGTAGAAGCCCGCGGTCAGGATCGGCAGGGCCGCCAGGGCGGCACCACCGACCACGAAGCTTGCGTACGCCAGCGGCAGTTTCTTCCACAGGCCGCCCATCTTGAATATGTTCTGCTCGTGGTGGCAGGCAACGATCACCGCGCCCGAGGCCAGGAACAGCAACGCCTTGAAGAAGGCGTGAGTCATCAGGTGGAAGATCGCGCCTTCCCAGGCACCCACGCCCAGCGCCAGGAACATGTAGCCGATCTGGCTCATGGTCGAGTAGGCGAGGATGCGCTTGATGTCGGTCTGCACCAGCGCGGCGAAGCCGGCCAGTACCAGGGTCACGCCACCGACGATGCCTACCAGGTGCAGGATGTCCGGTGCCAGCAGGAACAGGCCATTGGTACGGGCGATCAGGTAGACGCCCGCGGTCACCATGGTCGCGGCGTGGATCAGTGCCGAAACCGGGGTGGGGCCAGCCATCGCGTCGGCGAGCCAGGTTTGTAGCGGCAGCTGGGCGGATTTACCAACCGCGCCACCGAGCAGCATCAGCGTGGCCAGGACCATCCAGGTATCACCTGCCTGGAATTTCTGTGGTGCCAGCACCAGCAGTTCCTGGATGTTCAGGGTACCGAGCTGGACGAACAGGATGAACAGGCCGATGGCCAGGAACACGTCGCCGATGCGGGTGACGATGAACGCCTTGAGCGCCGCGTTACCGTTGTTGCGGTTGCTATAGTAGAAACCGATCAACAGGTACGAGCACAGGCCCACGCCTTCCCAGCCGAAGTAGATGAACAGCAGGTTGTCGCCCAGCACCAGGAACAGCATGCTGGCGATGAACAGGTTGGTGTAGGCGAAGAAGCGCGAGTAACCGGCTTCGCCGCGCATGTACCACGAGGCGAACAGGTGGATCAGGAAGCCCACGCCCGTCACCACGCCCAGCATGGTGACCGACAGGCCGTCCACGTAGAGGGTGAAGTTCGGCGCGAAGCCATCCACCGACATCCACTGCCACAGCAGCTGGCTGTACGCGCCGCCTTCGGGCGGGGCGACGTTGAACTGCCAGATCACATAGGCCGCGACCGCGGCCGACAGGCCCACGGAACCTACGCCGATCAGCGCCGAGAGGTTCTCCGAGAACCGGCCGCGGGAGAACGACAGCAGCAAAAAGCCGATCAGGGGAAAGACGAAAGTCAGAAAGATCAGGTTCATCCGCGCATCTCACTGGCAGCATCGATGTCGAGAGTGTGGAAGCGGCGATACAGTTGCAGCAGGATCGCCAGGCCAATACTGGCCTCGGCCGCTGCCAGGCTGATCACCAGGATGAACATGATCTGTCCATCCGGTTGCACCCAGCGGCTGCCGGCCACGATGAACGCCAGGGCAGAGGCGTTCATCATGATTTCCAGGCTCATCAGCACGAAAAGAATGTTGCGGCGGACCATCAGGCCGACCAGACCAAGGCAGAACAGAATGCCGGCGACGGCCAGGCCGTGCTCGAGAGGAATTGCAGGCATGTGATTACTCCTTCGCCTCGTTGCGGCCGAGGTGGAACGCCGTCACCGCTGCGGCGAGCAGCAGCATCGAGGCCAGTTCAACCACCAGCAGGTAAGGACCGAACAGGCTGATGCCCACGGCCTTGGCGTCGACCGTGGTGCCGCTGATGCCGGCACCGCTCGGCTCGGCGAACAGCACATACAGCAGCTCGGCCAGCAGCAGGGCGCCGAGCGCCACCGGGCCTGCCCAGATGCCCGGGCGCAGCCAGCCACGTTCCTGGGCGACCGAAGCCGGCCCCAGGTTGAGCATCATCACCACGAACACGAACAGCACCATGATGGCGCCAGCGTAGGCGATCACTTCCAGGGCGCCGGCGAACGGCGCGCCCAGTGCGAAGAAGATCATCGCCACGGAGATCAGCGAAATGATTAGGTAGAGCAGGGCATGCACAGGGTTGGTGCCGGTCACCACACGAAGGGTGGAAACCACGGCGATCCCGGATGCGAAGTAGAAAGCGAATTCCATCTTTCTGTCCTTATGGGAGCAAGCTCTTCACGTTGATCGGCTCGGCTTCGTTCTGCGCGGCGCCTTTCGGCTTACCGGCGATGGCCATGCCTGCAACACGGTAGAAGTTGTAGTCAGGGTATTTGCCGGGGCCGGAGATCAGCAGATCTTCCTTTTCGTACACCAGGTCCTGACGCTTGAACTCGGCCATTTCGAAATCCGGGGTGAGCTGGATCGCGGTGGTCGGGCACGCTTCCTCGCACAGGCCGCAGAAGATGCAGCGCGAGAAGTTGATCCGGAAGAACTCGGGGTACCAGCGCCCGTCATCGGTCTCGGCCTTCTGCAGCGAAATGCAGCCGACCGGGCAGGCCACGGCGCACAGGTTGCAGGCAACGCAACGCTCCTCGCCATCGGGATCACGGGTCAGCACGATACGGCCACGGTAGCGCGGCGGCAGGTAGACCGGCTCTTCTGGGTACTGCAGGGTGTCGCGTTTACGGAAACCGTGCGAGAACACCATCGCCAGGCTGCGCAGCTGCGTGCCGGTGCCCTTCACGATGTCGCCAATATATTTGAACATGGGTCAAATCCTCACTGGGCCGCAACAGCTGGCGCGTTGTAGAGCACAAGCGCAGCGGTCACCAGCAAATTGATCAGGGTCAGCGGCAGGCAGAACTTCCAGCTGAAGTCCATCACCTGGTCATAGCGCGGGCGCGGGATAGAAGCGCGCAGCAGGATGAACAGCATGATGAAGAACGCGGTCTTGAGCGCGAACCACAGGAACGGCACTTGTGGCAACAGGCCGAACGGGCCATGCCAGCCGCCAAAGAACAGGGTCACCAACAGGGCCGAGATGAGGATGATGCCGATGTATTCACCGACAAAGAACATGCCCCATTTCATGCCGGCATACTCGATGTGGTAACCGTCGGCCAGTTCCTGCTCCGCTTCCGGCTGGTCGAAGGGGTGACGGTGAGTCACGGCGACGCCGGCGATGAAGAAGGTGCAGAAGCCGAAGAACTGCGGAATGATGAACCACAGGTTCTGCGCCTGGTACTCGACGATATCGCGCATGTTGAACGAACCCACCTGCACCACCACGCCCATCAGCGCCAGGCCCAGGAACACTTCGTACGACACGGTCTGCGCCGAGGCCCGCAGGCTGCCGAGCAGGGCGTACTTGTTGTTCGACGACCAGCCGGCGAACAGCACCGCGTAGACCGACAGGCCGGCCATGGCGAAGAAGAACAGCAGGCCGATGTTCAGGTCCGCCACGCCCCAGGTCGGGGTGATCGGAATCACCGAGAACGCGATCAGCAGAGCGCTCATGGCCACGACCGGCGCCAGGGTGAAGATCATGCGGTCGACGAAGGGCGGGTTCCAGTCTTCCTTGAAGAACATCTTCAGCATGTCGGCCGCGATCTGGAACATGCCGAACGGGCCGACGCGGTTCGGACCGTAGCGGTCCTGCCACCAGCCCAGCAGGCGGCGCTCGACGAAGCTGAGCAGCGCGCCGCAGACCACCACCGCCAGCAGGACCACGATGGCCTTGACGACAGCGAGGATCGCATCGATCACTTCGGGGGTGAACCAGCTCATCGTGCTGCCTCCTGCAGGCCTTCGACGGATGCCCCGAAGATGGCGGGAGGGATGCCCGCCAGGCCTTTGGGCAAGCCAACCAGGCCAGCGCCCAGTTGTTCATTGATGCGCAGCGGCAGGCGCAGCGCCTGGCCCGCCACGTTCAGGCTGAGCAGGGCGCCTTCGTTGACACCCAGGCTATCGGCCTCGGACTTGGCCAGCGCCACGTAGGCCTGCGGGATGCGCTCTTGCACCGGGGTTGCGCGCGAAGAGCTCTCTTCACTGCCGAACAGGTGGTAGAACGGCACGGCCTTCCAGGTGCCACGCACCGGGTTGAACGCGGGCGGGATGGCGCTGAACCAGCGCAGGCCATCGCCCTTGGACTCGATCAGGCGCACGCCTGGATCGCCGGCGCGCAGGTGACCACCAACCTCGTCCTGGAACTTGTTCCAGGCCTGTGGCGAGTTCCAGCCCGGCGACCAGGCGAACGGCACCTGTTGGCGAGGCTCGACGGAGCCCGAATAACCTTCCATCGAGAAGGCAAAGGCGGTGTCGCGGTCTTGCGGGGTGCGCGGCTCGTGCACGCTGATGTTGGCGCGCATGGCGGTGCGGCCGGAGTAGCGCAGCGGTTCGCGCGCCAGTTTCATGCCCTTGATGCGGAACGACGCCGACGGTGCGGCATCGACAATCCCGGCCAGCTGCGGCGCGGCTTGCGCGCAGGCGCTGGTAACGTGGTCGAGCTGGGTCCAGTCGACCGGCTTGTTCAACAGAGTGGCACGCAGGGCATGCATCCAGCGCCAGCCTTCGTGGACCAGGATGCTGCTGTCCAGGTAGGTCGGGTCGAACACCTGGAAGAAGCGCTGGGCGCGGCCCTCCTGGCTGACCAGAGTGCCATCGCCTTCGGCAAAGGAGGCCGCTGGCAGCACCAGGTGGGCGCGTTCGCTGGTGGCGGTCTGCTGGTGGTCGGCGACGATCACCACCTTGGCGGCGGCCAGGGCCGCATCGACCTTGGCAGCCGGCAGGCGGCTGTACAGGTCGTTTTCCAGTACCACGATGGCGTCGGCCTTGCCGCTGATGACAGCGTCCAGGGCCGCGTCGGCGGAGTCGCCACCGAGCATGGCCAGGCCGAAGCTGTTCGCCTCTGGCACCACCAGGCTCAGCGAGCCGTTCTTCTCGCGCAGCTTCAGGGCCTTGGCGATGTTGGCCGCGGCTTCGATCAACGCGGGGCTGGCCAGCGAAGTGCCGGAGACGATCAGCGGCCGCTGGGCAGCAACCAGAGCGTCGGCGATACGCTGGGCCAGGGCGATGGCCTCGGCATCCAGGCCGATCACGCCCGGGGCGCTCGGGTGGATCGCGTTGGCCACGGCGAAGCCCAGGCGGGCCAGGTCGTCGGGGGCCGCGTGCACGCATTCCTCGGCGACGTCATCGAGCTTGGTCTCGGTGAGGCTGGCGATGAACAGCGGGTATTTGGCATGCTGCCCGATGTTCTTGACGGCAGCGTCAAGCCACGGCTGCACGCGCATGCCCTCGGCCATCGCCTCGGCCTTGCCCTTGACCGACTGGCGCAGTGCCAAGGCCACGCGGGCGGCGGTCTGGGTCAGGTCTTCGCCAAGCACGAACACGGCGTCATGGTCTTCCATGTCGCGCAGGGTCGGCACGGGCAACGGACTGTCGTTGAGCACCTGCAGGGCCAGGCGTACACGAGCCAGCTCACCGGTTTCCATGCCTGAGTAGAAGTAGTCGGCACCGACCAGCTCACGCAGGCCGTAGTTGCTCTCCAGGCTCGCACGCGGCGAGCCGATGCCGACGATGGTACGCCCGCGCAGCAGGTCCGCGGCCTTGTCCAGGGCGGCGTCCAGGCTCAGCCGGGTGCCGTCGGCCAGGCGCGGCTGGCGCGGACGGTCCTTGCGGTTGACATAGCCATAGCCGAAGCGGCCGCGGTCGCAGAGGAAATACTGGTTGACCGAGCCATTGAAGCGGTTTTCGATACGGCGCAGTTCACCATAGCGCTCGCCCGGGCTGATGTTGCAGCCGCTGGAGCAGCCATGGCAGATGCTCGGGGCGAACTGCATGTCCCACTTGCGGTTGTAGCGCTCGGAGTGGGTTTTGTCGGTGAACACGCCGGTCGGGCAGACCTCGGTCAAGTTGCCGGAGAACTCGCTCTCCAGCGCGCCATCCTCGACGCGGCCGAAGTACACGTTGTCATGGGCGCCAAACACGCCCAGGTCGGTGCCACCGGCATAGTCCTTGTAGTAGCGCACGCAGCGGTAGCAGGCGATGCAGCGGTTCATCTCGTGGGCGACGAACGGGCCAAGGTCCTGGTTCTGGTGGGTACGCTTGGTGAAACGGTAGCGCCGCTCGTTGTGACCGGTCATCACCGTCATGTCTTGCAGGTGGCAATGACCGCCTTCCTCGCACACCGGGCAGTCGTGCGGGTGGTTGGTCATCAGCCATTCGACAACGCTGGCACGAAACGCCTTGGACTCGTCGTCTTCGATGGAAATCCAGGTGCCGTCGGTGGCAGGGGTCATGCAGGACATGACGATGCGACCGCGGGTGTCATTCTCGTCGGTGTACTGCTTGACCGCGCACTGCCGGCAGGCACCGACGCTACCGAGCGCCGGGTGCCAGCAGAAATAAGGGATGTCGAGGCCGAGCGACAGACAGGCCTGTAACAGGTTGTCTGCGCCGTTGACTTCGAGCTCTTTGCCGTCTACGTGGATAGTGGCCATGGTTCAAAGTTCTTCGTTGGCCCGCGTGAGCGGGCGTGGCTAATGGAAATCTGTGTGCCTGGGGCTCGCCCGGTCTTCGCAGGCAAGGCGCAGGCCGCGGGTGGCACGGACCACCCGCGTTTCAATGCTTTCAGGCGCCGACTACAATCGGCTTGGCCAGGTTCGGGCGCAGGGCGGCGCTGCCAGTGGCAGCGATGCCGGCCTCGAACTCCGGACGGAAATACTTGATCGCGCTGCCCAGCGGCTCGACCGCGCCAGGCGCATGCGCACAGAACGTCTTGCCTGGGCCAAGGAAGCCGACAAGGCCCAGCAGCGTCTCGATGTCGCCTTGCTGGCCCTGGCCTTTCTCGAGGGCGCGCAGGAGCTTGACGCTCCACGGCAGGCCATCGCGGCACGGGGTGCAGAAGCCACACGACTCGCGGGCAAAGAACTCTTCCATGTTGCGCAGCAGCGACACCATGTTGATGCTGTCGTCGACCGCCATGGCCAGGCCCGTACCCATCCGGGTGCCGACCTTGGCGATGCCGCCGGCATACATCTGCGCGTCCAGGTGCTCGGGCAGCAGGAAACCGGTACCGGCGCCGCCTGGCTGCCAGCACTTGAGCCTGAAGCCGTCGCGCATGCCGCCGGCGTAGTCCTCGAACAGCTCGCGGGCGGTGACGCCGAACGGCAGCTCCCACAGGCCTGGATTCTTCACCTTGCCGGAGAAGCCCATCAGCTTGGTGCCGTGGTCTTCGCTGCCTTCGCGGGCCAGCGACTTGTACCAGTCGTTGCCATTGCCGACGATCGCCGGCACGTTGCACAAGGTCTCGACGTTGTTCACGCAGGTCGGCTTGCCCCACACGCCGACGGCGGCAGGGAAGGGCGGTTTGGAGCGCGGGTTGGCGCGGCGGCCTTCGAGGGAGTTGATCAGCGCGGTTTCTTCACCACAGATGTAGCGCCCGGCGCCGGTGTGCACGAACAGTTCGAAATCGAAACCGCTGCCCAGGATGTTCTTGCCCAGCAGGCCTGCGGCCTTGGCTTCCTCGACCGCGCGGTTGAGGTTGCGGGCGGCGGTGGTGTACTCGCCGCGCAGGAAGATGTAGCCGCGGTAGGCTTTCAGCGCTCGAGCGCTGATCAGCATGCCTTCGATCAGCAGATGGGGCTGCTGCTCCATCAGCATGCGGTCTTTCCAGGTGTTGGGCTCCATTTCATCCGCGTTGCACAGCAGGTAGCGGATGTTCATGGACTCGTCTTTGGGCATCAGGCCCCATTTGACGCCGGTCGGAAAGCCCGCACCGCCACGGCCCTTGAGGCCGGAGTCTTTCACGGCCTGGACGATATCGTCGCCAGACATCTGCGCGAACGCCTTGCGGGCCGCGGCGTAGCCGTCCTTGGCCTGGTATTCGTCGAGCCACAGGGGCTCGCCGTCGTCACGCAGGCGCCAGGTCAGCGGATGGGTCTCGGCACTGCGCGCGATGCGGTTGGCCGGGCCGAAGGAAGTGATGGTCATGCGTAGCCCTCCAGCAGTTTGGTGACGCCAGCAGGCTGCACGTCGCCAAAAGTATCGTCATCGATCATCAGCGCCGGGGCCTTGTCGCAGTTGCCCAGGCAGCACACCGGCAGCAGCGTGAAGCGCCCGTCCGGAGTGGTCTGGCCCAGGCCGATGCCCAGCTCGTCCTGGATCTGGCTGACCACCGACTCGTGGCCGCCGATGTAGCACACCATGCTGTCGCAGACGCGGATGATGTGGCGGCCGACCGGCTGGCGGAAGATCTGGCTGTAGAAGGTGGCCACGCCCTCGACGTCGCTGGCCGGAATGCCAAGCACCTCGCCAATGGCGTAGATGGCGCCGTCGGGCACCCATCCGCGTTGCTTCTGGACAATCTTCAAGGCTTCGATGGACGCCGCGCGCGGGTCTTCGTAGTGGTGCATCTCGTGCTCGATGGCCGAGCGCTCGGTTTCGCTCAAGGCGAAACGGTCGGTTTGGATAAGCGTGCTGTTCATGCTTAGCGGTCCACGTCAGCCATAACGAAGTCGATACTGCCCAGGTACGCGATCAGGTCCGCGACCATGCTGCCCTTGATCACCGAAGGGATCTGCTGCAGGTGCGGGTAGCTCGGCGTACGGATCCGGGTGCGGTAGCTCATGGTGCCGCCGTCGCTCGTCAGGTAGTAACTGTTGATGCCCTTGGTCGCCTCGATCATCTGGAACGACTCGTTGGCCGGCATGACCGGGCCCCACGAGACTTGCAGGAAGTGGGTGATCAGGGTCTCGATGTGCTGCAGCGTGCGCTCTTTCGGCGGCGGCGTGGTCAGCGGGTGATCCGCCTTGTACGGGCCTTCCGGCATGTTGCGCAGGCACTGGTCGATGATGCGGATGCTCTGGCGCATCTCCTCGACGCGCACCATGCAGCGATCGTATGCATCGCCGTTGTGGGCCAGCGGCACTTCGAACTCGAAGTTCTCGTAGCCCGAGTACGGGCGGGCCTTGCGCAGGTCGAAGTCGAGGCCGGTGGAGCGCAGGCCCGCACCGGTGACGCCCCAGGCCAGGGCTTCCTTGGTGTTGTACTGGGCGACGCCGATGGTGCGGCCCTTGAGGATGCTGTTCTGCAGGGCAGCCTTGGTGTACTCGTCCAGGCGCTTGGGCAGCCAGTCGACGAAGTCCTTCACCAGTTTTTCCCAGCCGCGCGGCAGGTCATGGGCCACGCCGCCGATGCGGTACCAGGCCGGGTGCAGGCGGAAGCCCGTGATGGCTTCGATCACGGTGTAGGCGCGCTGGCGGTCGGTGAAGGTGAAGAACACCGGCGTCATCGCCCCCACGTCCTGGATATAGGTACCCAGGAACAGCAGGTGGCTGGTGATGCGGAAGAACTCGGCCAGCATGATGCGGATCACGTCGACCTTCTGTGGCACCTTGATGCCGGCCAGCTTCTCGACCGCCAGCACGTACGGCAGGTTGTTCATTACCCCGCCGAGGTAGTCGATGCGGTCGGTGTAAGGGATGAAGCTGTGCCAGGACTGGCGCTCGGCCATTTTTTCGGCGCCACGGTGGTGGTAGCCGATATCGGGCACGCAGTCGACGATCTCTTCACCGTCCAGCTGCAGGACAATACGGAAGGCACCGTGGGCCGAAGGGTGGTTAGGCCCCAGGTTGAGGAACATGTAGTCCTCGTTGGCGCCCTGGCGCTTCATGCCCCAGGCTTCGGGGTTGAAACGCGCGGATTCTTCCTCGAGCTGCTGCTTGGCCAGGGTCAGGCTGAACGGGTCGAACTCGGTCGCGCGCGCCGGGTAGTCCTTGCGCAGCGGATGACCTTCCCAGGTTGGCGGCATCATGATGCGGGAGAGGTGCGGGTGGCCAGCAAAGTCGATGCCGAACATGTCCCAGACTTCGCGCTCGTACCAGTTGGCGTTGGGCCAGATACCGGTGACGGTCGGCAGGTTCAGGTCGCCTTCGCTCAAGGCCACCTTGATCATCACGTCGCTGTTACGCTCCACCGAAAGCAGGTGGTAGAACACGCTGAAATCGGCGCCCGGCAGGCCGCGGCGCTGGGTGCGCAGGCGCTCGTCGACGCCATGCAGGTCGTACAGCATGCTGTACGGCTTGACCGTGTTGCGCAGGAAGGTGAGCACCTCGACCAGCTTGGCACGGGCAACCCACAGCACCGGCATGCCGGTACGGGTCTCCTGGGCGACGAACGCCTCGGGGCCAAATTTCTGGTTGAGTTCGACGACCACATCCTGGTCGTCAGCCTTGTAAGGCGGAATATAAATAGCGGTGTCCGCTGTCATGGTCTCGGTCGCTTTGGGTCAACGTAGAGAATGAAGCCAGGCCGCCGGCTCAAGAGAACGGGCGGCAGGTCACTGGATCAGACTTCGTCGGGGCTGCGCAGGTTGGTGACCTGGATGCGCTGTTCACGGCGTTGCTCTTTCTGCGCCGGCATCTCGGCACGGTAGATGCCTTGGTCACCGACAACCCACGAAAGAGGACGGCGCTCCTGGCCAATCGATTCCTGCAACAGCATCAGGCCTTGCAGGAATGCTTCAGGGCGAGGCGGGCAGCCAGGCACGTAGACATCCACGGGGAGGAACTTGTCGACCCCCTGAACGACCGAGTAAATGTCGTACATGCCACCGGAGTTGGCGCACGAACCCATGGAGATGACCCACTTGGGCTCAAGCATCTGCTCGTACAGGCGCTGGATGATCGGCGCCATCTTGATGAAGCAGGTACCGGCGATGACCATGAAGTCGGCCTGGCGCGGCGAGGCCCGGATGACTTCGGCGCCGAAGCGGGCGATGTCGTGGGGCGCCGTGAAGGCCGTGGTCATTTCCACGTAGCAGCAGGAGAGGCCGAAGTTGTACGGCCAGAGGGAGTTCTTGCGACCCCAGTTGACCGCGCCACGCAGAACATCCTCGAGTTTCCCCATGTAGATGTTCTTGTGGACCTGGTCCTCTAGCAGCGAATCGGAGACGGTTTCCCGGTCTCCGACTGGATACTGCTCGTTGGGCGCATCCGGGTCGATTCTGGTGAGATTGTATTGCATTGCCAAAGCCTCATTGTTTCAGCTTCGCTTGCCGCTTGCGACGACCCACGGGAGCCCAATCGAGCGCCCCGACCCGCCAAAGGTAGACAAGACCTGCCAACAGAATTGCTATGAAAACGAGTGCTTCGACGAATCCGGTCCAGCCGCTTTCGCGGACGGACACAGACCATGCAAAGAGAAAGAGGGCTTCGATATCGAAGATCACGAACAGCATCGCGACCAGATAGAATTTGGCGGACAGGCGCAGGCGGGCGGTGCCGACGGGCAACATGCCGGATTCGAACGGTTCGTTCTTGCTGCGGCCCCAGGCCTTGCTGCCGAGCAGGCTGGACAGGCCGAGCATGAAGGCGCACAAGCCCACGACACCGAGGAGGAAGATGGCAAAGCCCCAGTTGTGGGCGATCAGTCCTGTCGAATCGGGCATGCTGGTGTCCTTATACAGAGGGCGTGCTCTGCGTCTTGAAAGAAGTAAAGCAGTGACGAAATGTCGCAGCGTAATCAATCGCGCTGATTTTATGGGTAAAGCGGTTGCAAGTAAAATTTCTGTCGCAAAATATTCGTAGGTTTAGGAACAAAAATCTTTCGTAACTGGCTGAAGCCCTTGAGTTTTGGGCGTTGCGGCCTATTTCGTTAATTATGTTTCTCGCAGGATGTAACGATTCCTTACTTCCGTAATGATAATTACTATCATTATTGTTTGGCTGGTCGTGGTAGTTGTCTTCTCCATAATAAGCGGGGGGTGCGGCACTGTGGTGCTTGCCAAACAGCCCAGCGCAGGTTCTACACGCTTTGGACCGCAGCCGTACCGCTCTGGATCAATGTTTTGTCGATTGGCCTGTTAAACAGCATAGACCCTTGCCAGCGAAGGGGGCGCCGCCAATAAAAAGGCCTGGCCTCACGTTGGAGACCAGGCCTCGCCTACCCGTCATTCCTGATCAGTGAAACTGCTCCTCCTCGGTCGACCCCGTCAGCGCCGTCACCGATGAAGCTCCGCCCTGGATCACCGTGGTCACGTCATCGAAGTACCCCGTGCCGACCTCCTGCTGGTGCGCCACGAAGGTGTAACCCTTGCTCGCATCGGCGAACTCCTGTTCCTGCAGCTTCACGTACGCGGTCATGTCGTTGCGGGCGTAGTCGTGCGCCAGATTGAACATGCCGTGCCACATGTTATGGATGCCTGCCAGCGTGATGAACTGGTGCTTGTAGCCCATGGCCGACAACTCGCGCTGGAATTTGGCGATGGTCGCGTCGTCCAGATTCTTCTTCCAGTTGAAGGACGGCGAGCAGTTGTACGACAGCAGCTGGTCGGGGTACTCCTTCTTGATCGCCTCGGCGAAGCGGCGGGCCTCATCAAGGTCGGGCTTGGCGGTCTCGCACCAGATCAGGTCAGAGTACGGCGCATAGGCCAGGCCCCGTGCGATGGCCTGGTCCAGCCCGGCGCGCACCTTGTAGAAACCTTCACGCGTGCGCTCGCCAATCACGAACGGCTGGTCGTAAGGGTCGCAGTCGCTGGTCAGCAGGTCGGCGGCGTTGGCATCGGTGCGCGCCAGAATGATGGTCGGCACGCCGGCGACGTCGGCGGCCAGGCGCGCCGCCACCAGTTTTTGCACGGCTTCATGGGTTGGCACCAGGACCTTGCCACCCATGTGGCCGCACTTCTTGACCGACGCGAGCTGGTCCTCGAAGTGCACGCCGGCAGCACCTGCCTCGATCATGTTCTTCATTAGCTCATAGGCATTGAGCACGCCGCCAAAGCCGGCTTCAGCGTCGGCCACTATCGGCGCGAAGTAGTCGATGTAGCCATCGTCGCCCGGATTCTTGCCCGCCTTCCACTGGATCTGGTCGGCGCGGCGGAACGAGTTGTTGATGCGCTTGACCACGGTCGGGACCGAATCGACCGGGTACAGCGACTGGTCCGGGTACATGGACTCGGCCGAGTTGTTGTCCGCCGCCACCTGCCAGCCCGAGAGGTAGATGGCCTGGATGCCGGCCTTGACCTGCTGGACGGCCTGGCCGCCGGTGAGGGCGCCCATGCAGTTGACGAAATCCTTGTCGGGGCGGAAGGAGGGGTGGGCACCTTGGGTGACCAGTTTCCACAGTTTCTCCGCACCCGCGCGGGCCAGGGTGTGCTCTGGTTGCAGGGAGCCACGCAGGCGGACGACATCGGCGGCGGTATAGGTACGGGTCACGCCTTTCCAGCGCGGGTTCTCGGCCCAGTCTTTTTCAAGGGCTGCAATTTGCTGTTCGCGTGTCAGTGCCATGGAAAATAACCTCGTCGCATCGGTCTTTGGTAGAGGGTGCTCAATGCTCGGAATGCGCCTCGAAAGCCCTGTCCAGGGCCCTTGATCAGCGGGGAGCGGGGCCATCATGCCTTTGCGGGAAAGAGGCCGTCAAATGTTTTGTAGTGCTTTTTTGTGTGCACTACATCTTTGGTCTAATGCGACTCGCCGGTCATTTTCGCGGCCCTTGGTCGAGGCCTTGAATTGCCTGGGGTCAGTCCAGAACGTCAACTTTGAGGCGTAATGTCATGTTTTCGCCGCGCTGGGTGCTGTAGCTACGGGATCCGCCATGATCGGCCTGGCTCTGCCGGTTGAATCCCGCCACCGTGATCCACTCGCCAAGCCTGCCGCTGACCGTTGTGTCGGTGCTCTGCACGTTCACTACATCGGCGCGTTCGCTCGATATTCGATCGTTATTGGTGCTGATCGCGACTTGAACTGTTTCGCCGTTGAGGCTGGCAGTCGCGTAGAAACCCTGGGTCACGTTGCGGTATTCGGTGTAGCTCTGGGTGCCGCCGTATCCGTCCGGACTGGTGCTGGTCACGGGCACGCTCTGACCGACCTGGATAAGCGCCGGCTTGCCTTCGACGGCCTGCACCTGCATGAGTCCACCGTCGCGGTTGGTGGTGCCATGGCGGATAACGCGCCCGTTGCCGTGGGAGTCCTGAATGTTGCTGTCGGTGTTATCGACGCTGATCAACAGGCTACGCGGGGGCATATCAGGTGCGGCCTGGACTGCAAGGGTGGTGGCGAGCAGCAGGAACGCGAGGAGGGGGCGTGACAGCATGGGCGGGGTCTCCACAGGTGATGTGGACATGATGGCAGATCATGGTGCCTGTGGGGGGCAGGGGGTTATCAATGTATGCCCGGCGCAGCCAGGGCCCTGTGGGAGCAACTGTCTTGTACCGCGATTGGGCTGCGAAGCGGCCCCAAAATCGCATGGACATCCTAGCGTCCACTGACCCTATCCAATGTCCCGCTACCTACACCTCACAACCCACTCCCATAGACGTTGTGAAGGCGCGCCGGCTTGCCAGCAAAGAGGCCCGCACGGATACCCTCTGAACCTTTGACTTTCAGGCACAGTCGCAACATGACCAACGTCGAAGGTCAGCGCCCATGAAAAGTCTCGTCCTGACGATCTGCCTTCTCATGCACTCGCTCGCCGCGGCGGAGTCCCTGCGCATCAAGGATCTCCAGCGCTGTGGCGACCTCCTGGCGCAAAGCCCGCAATCCTGGTGCCTGCGGGTCGAAGGCCTCTGCCAGGCGATGCCCACCGTCTGGCTCGGCGGGCAGCGCCTGGCTGAGGGGAAGGTCCAGCGACAGGGCGCCGAGCTACGGCTCAATCTCGTCAAGTCCGGTCTGCACAGCGCTCCGCTCTGGCTCGAAGCCGATAACCAGCGCAGCAACCCCGTCTGGCTCACCCAGCGCTCCAGCCATGTGGCCGCTGCCGGCCCCGATGAATTGGCAAGGAACATGGATGGCCTCGCCACTTACCTCAACCTCGTCAGCCTGCTGATCGAAGAGCAACACGACGGGCCACAGGAGGCCCGACGCATCGCCGACAAGTATGGCGCCAAGGTGGTCGGCTCCATCGCGCCCCTGAATGTCTACCAACTACGCTTGCCGGTACGCGACCTGGTCCAGCGCGACGCAATGATCCTGCGCATGGGCAGCGAAACCAGCGTCGACGCCGTGGTCATCGAAGAATCCGCGCCCGAGCGAGGGGAGGAGGGAGATGCACGCCCTGCCAAGGCGGCCAGCCAGGCCGACGAATGGGCCGCCAATCGATTCATGGATGCCCTCTACTACTACCAGCGGCGCATCCCCGCGTCCCAGGTGCCCGTCCAGCCGGTCCGTATCGGCGTGATCGAGCGAGAGGTGGATTTCGACAACCCGACCTTCGTTGGCTACCGTGGCGCCTGTGAGCCAGGGCAGACCTGCCTCTACGCGCGCGATGGCAAGGCGGTCGGCAGTCATGGCAGCCATGTGGCCGGGATTCTCGCGGCCCAGGGCGAAAACAACGACAAAGGCTTTCTCGCTGGCCTCGGCAAGCCCAGCCCCGGCTTCGAGGTGATCGTCGAGCGTAACAGCAACGCCGGCATCACCGCCGCTGTCGCAGCCTCCGTGAACCTGGTCGAAGACGGGGTGCGGGTGCTCAACTGGAGTTGGGGAATCCATCGTGTCGGTTCTCGCGACATCGAGGACAATGAGGTTGATTCGCTGCTGCGTTCAGGCCTCGCGATGAGCGGCTACGAAGAGCTTCTAGAAGAGTTCTTCCTCTGGCTGCGCAAGGAACATCCCGACGTGATCGTCGTCAACTCGGCCGGCAATGGCGAATCCTGGGCCGGCACCGATGAGTACCGCTTGCCTTCGTCCTTCGTCACCGATCAGTTGCTGGTGGTTGGCGGGCACCAGCGCAGCGATCGCGAAAGTCCCGTGCAAGACCCCGCCCATGTGGTCAAGCGCCACAGCTCGAACATCGACCCGCGGGTGGACATCAGCGCCGCCGCCTGTATCCGCACGGCAGCCGACAAGGAGGCGCACTGCGGTACCTCGTATGCCACCCCGCTGGTCACCGCCACGGTGGCCGCCATGTTGTCGATCAATCCACAGCTCACGCCGCGACAACTGCGCATGCTGCTACGGCGCAGCGCGCTGACGATGGGCGCCAGGCAGGACTTCGAACCCATGGACGCCGAAGACCTTACCGCGCCGATCCTGCCTTCCGAACGCGGCGGGGTGCTGCAGCATCCAGACCTGGGGCGCTCGGCGCGGCTCGACATGCAGCGCGCGCTGGACCTGGCGGTGCAGAGCCGTGACCGGGTGCGCTGAGCGTGCGCGGCTGGCTGGGGTCAGACAAATTCCGTAACATCCCCGCTCTTTTTCTCCGCTCGGGCCTCCGTCGCCCGAGAAACGCCACAGGATCCGCATGAAACCAGCCCGCCTCCGCGCCGACGTGCTCGCCGGCCTCACCACCTCGTTCGCGCTGGTGCCCGAGTGCATCGCCTTCGCCTTGGTCGCCCACCTCAATCCGCTGATGGGGCTGTATGGCGCCTTCATCATCTGCACCCTCACCGCGCTGTTCGGCGGCCGCCCGGGGATGATCTCCGGCGCGGCCGGTTCCATGGCGGTGGTGATCGTCGCGCTGGTGGTCCAGCAGGGCGTGCAGTACCTGCTGGCCACGGTGCTGCTGGGCGGGGTCCTGATGATGCTGTTTGGCGCGTTGAGGCTGGGCAAGCTGATACGCCTGGTGCCGTACCCGGTGATGCTCGGCTTCGTCAACGGCCTGGCGATCGTCATCGCGCTGGCTCAGCTTGAGCATTTCAAGGCAGGCGAGCACTGGCTGGGCGGCACTTCGCTGTACCTGATGCTGGGTCTGGTTGCCCTGACCATGCTCATCGTCTACGTCCTCCCGCGTCTGACCCGCGCCGTCCCTCCCGCGCTGGTGGCCATACTCGGCATCGGCCTGCTGGTGTATCTGCTCGACCTGCCGACCCGCACCCTGGGCGACATGGCGCACATTGCCGGCGGCCTGCCGCAGCTGGCCTGGCCAGACGTGCCCTGGAGCATGGAAACCCTGAAGATCATCGCACCCTACGCGGTGTTAATGGCCATGGTTGGCCTGCTGGAAACCCTGCTGACCCTCAACCTCACCGACGAAATCACCGAGAGCCGCGGATTCCCTGATCGCGAATGCGTGGCCTTGGGCGCTGCCAACATGGTCTCCGGCCTGTGTGGCGGCATGGGGGGATGTGCGATGATCGGGCAGACCGTGATCAACCTCAGTTCCGGTGGCCGTGGCCGCGCCTCAGGCGTGGTAGCCGGCGTGATGATCCTGCTGTTCGTGCTGTTCCTGTCGCCGTTGATCGAACGCATCCCGCTGGCCGCGCTGGTCGGCGTGATGTTCGTGGTCGCCCAGCAGACCTTCGCCTGGGCCTCGCTGCGGGTGCTGCGCAAGGTGCCGGTCAGCGACGTGCTGGCAATCATCGCCGTGACGGTGGTGACGGTGTTCACCGACCTTGCCAGCGCCGTGCTGTTCGGCATCGTCATCGCCGCGATCAACTTCGCCTGGCAGCATGCGCGCGAGCTGTATGCCGACAGCCACGTGGACGAGGAGGGCGGCAAGGTCTACCAGATCCACGGCACGCTGTTTTTCGCCTCGAGCACACCGTTCCTCGATCAGTTCGACCCTGCCAACGACCCCGCGCAGGTGACGCTTGATTGCCGTCACCTGAGTTTTGTCGACTATTCGGCGATTGCCGCGCTGAAGACGCTGCGTGAGCGGTATGGCAAGGCGGGCAAGCACTTGCGCGTGGTGCACCTGTCCGAGCGGTGCAAGCAGCTGCTGCGCCGGGCGGGCGAGCACGGGTAGCTCCCGCGTCCGAGCCCACTGCTACAGCGGCCGGTTCTTCTTCACGATCGCCTCGGCAATATTCCCCGGGGCCTCCGCGTACCTGGTGAACTCCATCGAATAGCTCGCCCGGCCCTGGGTCATCGAGCGCATGTCGGTGGAGTAGCCGAACATCTCCCCCAGCGGCACCTCGGCGCGGATCACCTTGCCGGCCGGGGTGTCCTCCGAGCCCTGGATCATGCCGCGGCGACGGCTCAGGTCACCCATGATGTCGCCCAGGTATTCCTCGGGCGACACCACCTCGACCTTCATGACCGGCTCCAGCAGCACCGCGCCGCCTTTTTGCGACAGCTGTCTGGTCGCCATCGACGCCGCGATCTTGAACGCCATCTCGTTGGAGTCGACATCATGGTAGGAGCCATCGTACACCGCGGCTTTCAGCCCGATCAGCGGGTAGCCGGCGAGCACGCCGTTGCGCATCTGCTCCTCGATGCCTTTCTGGATCGCGGGGATGTATTCGCGGGGCACCACGCCGCCGACGATCTCATTGACGAACTCCAGGCCTTCCTTGCCCTCTTCGCCGGGCGCGAAGCGAATCCAGCAGTGGCCGTACTGGCCCCGCCCGCCGGACTGGCGGACGAACTTGCCCTCGATCTCGCAGGTATTGCGGATTTTCTCGCGGTAGGCCACTTGCGGCTTGCCGATATTGGCCTCGACCCCGAATTCCCGGCGCATGCGGTCGACGATGATGTCCAGGTGCAGCTCGCCCATGCCGGAAATGATGGTCTGCGCGGTTTCCTCGTCGGTCTTGACCCGGAATGACGGGTCTTCCTGGGCCAGCTTGCCCAGCGCGACGCCCATTTTTTCCTGATCGGCCTTGGTCTTGGGTTCGACGGCCACGGAGATCACCGGGTCTGGAAAGTCCATGCGCTCGAGAATGATCGGCTTGTTCAGGTCGCACAGGGTGTCGCCGGTGGTCACGTCCTTCATGCCGATCAAGGCGGCGATGTCGCCTGCGCACACGGCCTTGATCTCGGCGCGCTGGTTGGCGTGCATCTGCACCATGCGCCCGACGCGTTCCTTCTTGCCCTTCACCGAGTTGAGCACCGCGTCGCCCGAGCTCAACACCCCGGAGTAGACGCGCGCAAAGGTAAGCGTGCCGACAAAGGGGTCGGTGGCAATCTTGAAGGCCAGGGCCGAGAAAGGCTCGTTGTCATCGGCGTGACGTTCCAGGTGCCTGTCTTCATGATCCGGGTCGGTGCCGTTGATCGCCGCCACCTCGCTTGGCGCCGGCAAGTAGTCGATCACCGCGTCGAGCATCAGCGGCACGCCTTTGTTCTTGAATGACGAGCCGAGGATGGTCGGCACGATCTCGTTGGCCAGGGTGCGCTGGCGCAGCCCGGCCTTGATCTGCTCGGTGCTCAGCTCCTGGCCTTCGAGGTAAAGGGTCATCAGTTCGTCGTTGGCTTCGGCGGCGGCTTCGATCATGTGGGCGCGCCATTGATCCGCCAATGCCTGCAGCTCTTCCGGGATCGGCGCTTCGCGATAGCTCGTGCCCTGGTCGTCATCGTTCCAGTAGAGGGCTTTCATCCTCACCAGGTCGACCTGGCCGATGAAGTGCTCCTCCGCGCCGATGGCCAGCTGGATCGGTACCGGGTGATGGCCCAGCCGCTGGTCGATCTGCCTGACCACCCGCAGGAAGTCCGCGCCTTGGCGGTCCATCTTGTTGATGTAGGCCAGGCGCGGCACGTGGTACTTGTTGGCCTGGCGCCACACGGTCTCGGACTGCGGCTCGACCCCGTCGGCACCGCTGAACACCACCACGGCGCCGTCGAGCACCCGCAGCGAGCGTTCCACCTCGATGGTGAAGTCGACATGGCCCGGGGTGTCGATGATATTGAAACGGTATTTGTCGGCGAACTGCTTGGTCGAGCCCTGCCAGAACGCCGTGGTCGCCGCCGAGGTGATGGTGATGCCGCGCTCCTGCTCCTGGGCCATCCAGTCCATCGTCGCCGCGCCGTCATGCACCTCGCCCATCTTGTGGTTCACGCCGGTGTAGAACAGGATGCGTTCGGTGGTGGTGGTCTTGCCGGCATCCACATGGGCGACGATGCCGATGTTGCGGTACAGCTCGATGGGGGTTGTGCGGGCCATGATGGAAGCACCTTCGGGTGAAATGCGCGGCAGTGGTTTCCCCAAGGTAGCAGAGGCGGGTGATCCTGCCGGGCGATTCGCAGCCCGCCCTGTCGATTGTCTGGAGAGCGCCTCATGGCCTTGCACGTCCCGCTTGAAACCTGGTGCCGCGAGCACCCGTTGATCGCCGATCTGATCCGCCATGCGCCGGTCACCTGGTTCAACCCGGCCGTGGCCCCGAGCGCCGAAGCACTGGCGGATGTGGGGCTGGACGCGGCCGACATCGCGGACGCCGCTGATCGTCTGGCGCGGTTCGCGCCGTTCATCGCATCGGCGTTTCCCGAGACGGCTGCCGACCAGGGCGTGATCGAATCGCCGCTGCTGCCGGTCCCTGACCTGCAGGCGGCGCTCTGCGGCGAGCTGGGCATCGAACCGAGCGGCAGCCTGTGGCTCAAGGCCGACCATCTGCTGCCCATTTCCGGCTCGATCAAGTCCCGCGGCGGTATCTACGAAGTCCTCAAGCATGCCG
>NZ_DATELE010000114.1:0-4056 GCF_035277045.1 Pseudomonas sp.
AGGTACAGCGCGCGGGGAATACCGGTGAGCGCTTCATTGCGTTCGGCCCAGGCCTGCTGGTTATGCTCGACCCACTCCCAGGTGGCTTTCTCGCGCTGCAGGAAGTCGCGAATGGCGGCCTGTTTGCCCGGCTGCCGCAGAACCCGCGCGGTGGTGGCGATCAGGTAGTTGCCGCAGTGGTACTGGCTGGCTTCGGCAAGCACCACGCCGTCCATGCCGGTTTGCGCCTGGAACGCGCCGATGCCGCCGGCGACGATGGCGTCCAGGTGTCCGTTCTGGAAGGCGATCAGCGCGTCCCGGGCAGGCATTGGCCGAGCCTGGATGTCGGCCAGGGTCATCCGGCGGGCGCGCAGCAGGTTGAGCACCAGGTAATGTGTGTCGGTGGCGCGCACGAAGCTCACGCGCTTGCCCTTGAGGTCGGCGATCGAGCGGATGCCGCCGTCGCGCTTGACGATCAGGCTGCTGCGGTTCTGCTCGCCCTGATAGCTGGCGATGAGCACCAGCGGGTTATTGGCGGCGCTGGCGAACAGCGGCAGCACCGGGCTCATGAAGGCATAGTCGAGGCTGTCGCTGGCAAAGGCCTCCAGCACCATCGCGCCGCCCGGCACGTCTACCCATTCGAGCGGATAGGGCGTCCCGGCCTGGCCCGCGTCCGCCAGGAAACTCGCGGCCTGGCCCTTGTAGCGCCAGACCCGCAGGGCATCGCCTGCGTTCGCCAGCACGGGCGCGAGGCCCGCGGCCAGGCCGGCAATGGCGCTGTGACGCAGGAAGGCGCGGCGGTTGATGCTGATCGCCATGATGGGCTCCTCAGTCCAGCAGATCGGGCTGTTGCTGGACGATGCGGTCCCACAGCGGCAGGAAGTTCAGCCAGCCGTACAGCTCGCGCTGGGCGGGATTGACCGCGCCTTCGTCCACGGCCGGAACACGCGGCTGGCCGGCTGAGTAGGCCAGCAGATGGGCGCGGGCGGTGTCGTCGGCGAGGATGAAACGCCAGGCGGCGCTTTCGACCGTGTTGCCGGTGGTCCACAAGCCGTGGTTCTGCCAGACCAGCAGGTTGTTGCCGGCAAAGGTTTCGACGAAGGCATGGGCCACCTGGTCGCGGTCTTGCAGCAGGCCGCCCTGGTCGTTGCGCAGGGCGTGGCGGTCGAACAGCACCTGTTCGCCGACAAAGGCGCCCGACTCGGCGGTGACCGGCTGGAAGAGCTTACCCAGCGACGACCAGACCCGGCCGTGGAAACCGTGCAGGTGGGCGATACCCACCACCTCGGGGCGCGCGCGCTGCAGCTCGTAGTGCAGCTCTAGGGCACTGGTATTGAGAAGACCAACGCCCTCGACCACCTGGCCTTCACCATTGACCCGCAACAGGTCGCTGGTGCGGATCTGGGAGAAGGGCACGCCCAGCGGGTTGATCCAGTAATGATCGGTTTCGACCGGGTCGCGGGCGGTGAAGTGCCCAGCCAGGCCCACTTCGAAGCCGAGCTCGGCGAACAGCCGGTAGGACGCCGCCAGGCGTTGCTTGCGGTGCAGGCGCTCGGCGAAGGGGTCGCTGAGAACGGGCGGCGCGCTGACCTGCAGGCGATGGTTCTGACTGGGAAGGTGGGCAATGCTGTGGCGCGGGGCCGGTTGGCTCATGGCGGTATCTCACGGAGAACATTATCGTTGTGTGCAAGGGCCGCGTACGGCCCCGACTCAGGCATTTTTGTCAGGCAGCAGCTGAGGCAACTGCTCAGGCAACTTCCGCTTCGCTCGCTGCCGTGGCATGCCGGTTCACAGGCACCGCCAGTCCCAGGTGATGGCGAAGCGTCGTGCCTTGGTACTCACCCCGGAACAACCCGCGCTCGCGCAGGATCGGCACCACCTCGTCGGTGAACCGGGCAAATGCCGCGGGCGCGCCGACATGCACGTTGAAGCCATCCACGGCGGCCTCGCTGAACCAGCGCTCGATCTCGTTGGCCACTGTCTGCGCCGACCCGGCAAAGCCGGTGTAGGGCCGGGCAAACCTCAGCGCCGTTTCCCGCAGCGTCAGGCCCTGTTCCCGCGCCACGCGCTTGATCTTCTCGGCGTGCCCGCGATAGCCATTGCTGCCCAGGTCGCCCAGCTCAGGGAAGGGCGCGTCCAGCGCGTACTGGCTGAAGTCGTGATAGTTGAAGGGGCGCCCCAGTTGCACCAGGGCCTTGTTCAGGTCGAGCTCGCCGGTGCGCCGCAGTAGGATCGCCTGTGCCTGTTCGTCGGTGTCGGCAACGATCGGCGTGATGCCAGGAAACACCAGCACGCCATGCGGATCACGCCCGGCCTCCGCGGCGCGGCGCTTGATGTCGGCGTAGTACTCGCGGGCGTCCTCGAAATTGTCCACCCCGGCGAAGATGCCTTCGGCGATCTCTGCCGCCAGGCCACGTCCGGATTCCGACACGCCCGCCTGGAAGATCACCGGCTGTCCTTGCCGGGAACGGGAGATGTTCAGCGGTCCGGTGACCGAGAAAAACTCGCCCTGGTGGTTCAGACGGTGTTGCTTGGCGGGGTCCAGAAACCGTTTGCTGGCCTTGTCGCGCGGGAAGGCATCGTCCTCGTAGGAATCCCACAGCCCCTGGACCACCGCCACATGCTCATGGGCGCGGCGATAGCGCTCGCCATGGTCGATATGCTGCTCGCGGCCAAAGTTGCCGGCGGCGCCTTCAAGCCCGGTGGTGACCACGTTCCAGCCGGCGCGGCCTTGGCTGATCTGGTCCAGCGAGGCGAACTGGCGGGCCACGTTGAAGGGTTCGGTATAGGAGGTGGTGAGCGTCGCGACCAGGCCGATCCGCTCTGTGGCCCCGGCCAGGGCCGAGAGCAAGGTCAGCGGTTCCAGGCGGTTGAGGAAGTGCGGCGCCGAGTCCGGTGTGATGTACGGGCTGTCGACGATGAAGACGAAGTCGAACTTCGCCGCTTCGGCCGCGCGGGCCTGCTGCTTGTACCAGTCGATGTCGATGCTGGCGGTACCGGGAATCTCCGGGTCCAGCCATTCCTGCTGGTCGGTGCCGACACCGGTAAGGATGGCGCCAAGGTGCAATTGCCGTGTGCTCATGGTTCAGGTCCTGTCGGATTGAAGCGCGAAGGGTGGCAAATTCAGGCGTGGCGTACCTGCAGGCGCTCGGCCTCCAGCGCAGCGTCCACCGCATCGATGATCGGCTGCGCCTCGCTGCGCACCAGCCAGTCCGGGCTGACCTGGGCGAATTGCACGCGGTGGTCGCGACCGATCACCACCACCGTGGGCTGCGGCAGCTCCCAGGTACCGGTGCCGGTGATGGCGCCGATGCCCGGGCCCTTGGCCAGGGCCGCCTGACGCGAGGCCTCGTCGAAGCTGTAAAGGATGCCCAGGCGTCGGGCGAGGGCATTGTCGCGGTCGCTGGCGACCTGCAGGGTCAGGTGGTGCGTGTCCTTGATCGCCTTCAGGCGATCCGGCACCTGCGGGCTCACCGCAAGCAGCGGCACGCCACGCTCGCGCAGTGCCGGTTGCAGGTTGCGTTCGTAATAAGGGACGGCAATGTTGCACGCCGGGCAGCCGGCGAAGCGGAAGAACACCAGCACGGCCGGGCCGTCGCTCACGAGTTCGTCCAGGGTGAGGCTGCCGCCCTCGACCTTGAGCAGTTCGAAGGGCTTGAGGGTGTCGCCGGGCTTGATGAAGGTTTCGGGCCTGGCCTCGTCGACCAGGCGCTGGCGCTGGTCGATGTTGACTTTCAGGGCCTCCGGGGCCCAGGTGCGCTGGCGTTCGGCATGCAGCTCGGCCAGCAGGTGGTTAAGGGATTCGGTCATGCATAGCTCCTGGAGAGGACGTTGGGGGACGGCCTCCGCCTGGAGTGGGGTCGGGTCTGGCTAGAACAATATGCTTGAGTGGCGAGGGATGGAAAGGCTTTTTGGTTCTAAGCTAATTATGTGAATAAAGCATGTTATGTGCTTTTCAAAATCAGTGTTACGTATCTATTAGGGCTCGGTATATTTTCACGGATTACACCACTCCTATGCGAGCGGATACCTCCTCGTCAGCATATCGCCATGCCTTGGGTGAGTTCCTTGGATGCT
>NZ_DATELE010000115.1:0-2122 GCF_035277045.1 Pseudomonas sp.
GCGATGCTCGCGCCCTGGTAGTGTTCGTCCAGCGCCAGCGCCAGCGACTGCACGTCGGCGGCCATGCGCAAGCCGTTCTGGCGCATCGCACGCTCGTAGAGCTCCATGTGCGTGGTCGAGGGCGCGTCTTCGCGGCTGATCATTTCCGAGTAGTGCTTCTGGTTGGTCTGGATCAGACGCTCTTTCTCCAGCACATCCGTGAGCCCGATGTTCACCGGCCGCAGCAGAAAATGCACGTCCCCCTGGAGGTAGCTGCCGCTGCCGACCGTCAGCGCGGTCAAGGTGGTGTCAAGCATCGACGGCGCCCTCTACCAGGGCGGCCAGCTGGCTGCGCGCGGGGGTGGACCAGAAGTGGCACAGGTTCATGAAGCCAAGGTCGGTGATGCTGTCGCCGAAGCCCAGCACCGGGCGTTCGCCGTTAAGCGCACGATCCAGTTTCAGATAGTGTTCGACCGCGACCCGCTTGGAGAGCCCGGCCGGCAGCAACGCCAGGTTGTTACCGTTGGCGTGGGTGTGCATGCCGTCCAGCAGCCCCTGCTCGCGCAGTTTTTCCAGCACCAGCGCCAGGTCCGCGTCCGACCCGTCGTTGTGCTTGATCACCACGTAGTGACGCTGGCCCGCTTCTTCGACCACCCACCCGCGCAGGGAGCGACCGTGTTCCTCGCCAATGCGCAATGCCGTGTCACAGAGCGCGGGCAGCCGTTCATGGAACGGTGACAGGACCTCGTTCATGACACCGTGCCAATCCTGGTTCACGCTGCCGTCGGGGTTCAGGATCAGCCCGCCATGGGAGCAGATCGCCGGGCCAGTGAACCCCAGGCGGACACGGCCGAAGGCCTCGGCGCTACGGGCCGTCACCGGCACCACGTCGGTGCAGGCCAGCAACCAGGCGACAAAGGCCTTTTGCATGTCGTTCTGGTAGCCGCTCACCTCACCCTTCACGTCGTAGGACGCCGGGTGGCGCAGCGTGCCGTGAGGCATCTTGCGCGCCGTCTGAAACAGGGTGTCATCAAGGTCGACCAGGGCCAGCGGGCGATTAGTTGCCATCTACGATGACCTCCGCGTTCAGGGCTTCAATCAATGCCTGCGGGACCGCCTGGGCAGCCGTCTCGCTGCAGATCAGCACCCGGTCGAACTGGCCGGGCGCCACGTTATAGAGGAAGTTGACGATGCCGAGCCCGTAGTTGTCGGAGAAACTCAGGGCATGCTCGATCGAGTGGCCGATCGCGATCGGCGAGCGGGTCGTCGAACTGAAATGCACATTGGCCCCGGCACGCTCGAGGCGCTCGGCCAGCAAGTAGGGTTTCCAGACGAACTCGCCGGTCCCGAGCACGATGACACGCTCGCCCGGCTTGACCTCGATATCGCGGCCCAGGGTATCGGCGACGTGCCGGGTGCCCAGCCGGCCCCAGTCATTGCGCGGGTCCACCGTCCAGTCGCCGACCGCAACCGTGCCGGTATCGGGCATCTCGGGCAGCAGCGCCTCCGGGTCTTCGATGAACTGGTAGGCGCCGCGCAGCAGCGAGATCTGGTCCGCCGCCTGACCGATGCTGGACGTCACGGCCCCGGCGGACCAGTCCGTGAGCACACAGGTCACCACGCGCTCGATGTTACCGAGCCCGGCATGGACCAAGGCCCGGTGAAGGTTGATGAAGGTCTTGCCGGTCGATGCTTCGTCATCGACCAGCACCAGCGATCGCGCGCTGCGCATCAATTGCGACAGCTCAGGGTCCGCCGGCTCGTGGATCAGATGGGCGCTCGCGTGGCTGTGTTCCTCCTCGAAGCGGGCAAAGATGCGATCGCCCACCGGGTGCCGGGTACTGACGAGGTACAGGGTGTCGGCACGGGTCGCGCTGTAGGCGCGGTGCACGCCAGCCCCCAGGCCCACGGCCGTCTCTGCCATGCCCACCACCAGAACCGGGCCTGGAAGGTCGGCCGGGATCTTCGAAGCCAGGGTGTCGAAGGTGAACTGCATCACCGACGGCCTGACCGGAATGTGCTTGCCTAGCACCCGCGAGACGAACAGAAACGCCCGCTTCGGGTTGCGACGCTCGGCAAAGCCGAACAGCGACTCTGGCGGGACAGAAGAACGATGGACATCGACTTCAAGTACGCCCCGTTT
>NZ_DATELE010000116.1:0-8072 GCF_035277045.1 Pseudomonas sp.
AGAGCCCACGCAAGCGCGGATCGTTGCGGATCTCGGTGGTCAGGCGATAACCGTCCATCTCGGGCATTTCGGCGTCGGTGAAGACCATCAGCAGCTTTTCGCAGACGTCCTCACCCGCGTCCGCCCAGCTCTTGAGCAGGCGAAGGGCCTTCAGGCCATCACTGGCCACATGCATCTTCACGCCGATCTGCGAGAGCGTGTCGCGCAACTGCGCCAGCGCCACGCTCGAGTCATCCACCAGCAACACCTCGCGGCCGCGGGCGCGCGCCAGCACCGGATCTTCCAGCTTGTCGCGCGAGACCTTGGCGCTGTAGGGCACGATCTCGGCCAGCACCTTCTCGACGTCGATGATCTCGACCAGTTGTTCGTCGATCTTGCTGATCGCGGTCAGGTAGTGCTGCCGCCCAGCGCTGGTCGGCGGCGGCATGATCGCTTCCCAGTTGAGGTTGACGATGCGGTCGACCCCGCCCACCAGAAACGCCTGCACCGAGCGGTTGTACTCGGTAACGATGATGGTGCTGCCAGGGCCAGGTTGCAGCGCACGCATGCCGATGGCCTGGGACAGGTCGATCACCGGCAGCGTCTGCCCGCGCAGGTTGACCACGCCGCAGACGAATGGGTGACGCTGCGGCATCAGGGTCAGCTTGGGCAACTGCAGAACCTCTTGCACCTTGAACACGTTGATCGCGAACAGCTGGCGGCCGGCCAGGCGGAACATGAGGATTTCCAGGCGGTTTTCCCCCACCAGCTGCGTTCGTTGGTCTACCGCGTCAAGAATGCCAGCCATTGAAAAACCCCAGGACTTGTCAGAAAAAAAGAATATGCAGGTCCTGTATCGGCCGCCTCGGACACAGCTTGACCCCAATGGCCAAGATCGTCAGCCAGGCATCACGCCCCGGCCAGCGCACCGAGCAACGGCGAGCCGGGCGGCAGGTGCAGCCGCAGCCCACCGGGCACCGCCTCGAAGCGCAGGCTGTCACCCTGCAGCGGTTCGCCATCAAGGTTGATGTCGAGCCCTTTCGCGCTGCGGATCTCGACCCACGGCAGCCGGGCCCGCACGAACAGGCCGTCGCCGGCCAGCAGGTCACGCAGCGCACCGACCACCTCCTGCGGCGCTGGCAGGATGCTGATGTCGAGCAAGCCGTCGTCGACCCGCGCTTCAGGACACAGGACATGGCCGCCGCCCGCCTGGCGCCCGTTGCCGATACCTAGCGCGAGCAGGTCGCCCTGCCACTGGAAATCCGGGCCATGCAGCTCCACCGAGGCCGCCTGCAGTTCGCTGAACCGCGACAGGCCGGTGAACAGGTAGGCCGCGCCGCCCAGCACCTTTTTCAGGTCCTCCGAGGTATTGGCCGTCACCTGGGTGCCGAAGCCCCCCGTGGCCATGTTCAGGAACAGCTGGTCGCCGACCCGCCCCAGGTCCACCGGCCGCGCGGGCGTGTCGAGCAACAGCAGGGCAGCCAGTGGCTCGAGCGGCACACCGGCGGCCTTGGCAAAGTCGTTGGCCGTGCCTAGCGGCAGCAGCACCAGGCTGGCCGACGTTCCGGCCAGGCCCATGGCTTCGGCGACGTCCCGTAACGTGCCGTCACCACCCCCCGCGACGATATGCGTGTAACCCGCCACCAATGCCTCGCCGACCAGCCGTTGGGCATCGCCACCCTCCCACGTCACGCGCACATCCAGTGCCCATCCGAGCTCTCGCACGGTGCCCACCGCGGCACGCACATCCTCGTTCAGTGCCTGCTTGCCATGCAGGATCAGCATTGCCTTGCGCTCGTGCATCACCGCCTCCAGAAATGAGTTCGTTCGCCATCTCGACCATCACGGTAGAAGGTTTGCTGCATGGCGGCGAAAAATACTTGGCAGGCTGAAGAGGCGCGCCGCAGACCGCATGACTAACGGACAATGAATACCTGGGCGAAGCGCGCCGCCTGCGCTTTACTGAGAACTATGGGCGCGCCACGCCAAGCCTTGTCGGCTGCACGTCGCCCGCTCCCTGCCATTCGTCGTCACGCCCGCCTGACAGGGAGGAGGGGTTCATGCGCATACTCTGGACACTGCCCTACCTGCCTTGGCCCACCACCAGCGGCAGCAAGACCCGCCAGTACCATCTCATACGCGCCCTGGCGCAAAGGGGCCACCGCATCACCCTGCTGGTGCAGTCCAAGGTGCCGTTGAGCGACACCGCCCGCGAGGCACTCGAACCCTGGCTCGAACGGCTGATCGTGTTGCCCCGGCGCGCCTTGCACAGCCCGTTGAACCTGCTGGCCTCGCTGATCATCGACTACCCAATGCGCGTGACCATCAACGGGCTGGCGCCGCGCCTGCGCCAACAGTTCGAGCAATTGCTGGACGAACCCTGGGACGTCATCCAGATCGAGCACAGCTACAGCTTCCAGCCGTATGAAAAGGCCCTGCAGGCCCGCGTCGTGCCTTACCTGCTCAGCGAGCACACCCTGGAGTCATCCGGTGATGCCGCCTGCCATACGCGCCTGCCATTGTGGCTGCGCCCGATCAATGCCTTCGACCGCTGGCGTCATCGGCGCTGGGAGCAGCGCGTGCTGCGCCAGCCCAGCGAGGTGGTGACGGTCAGCACCCTGGATGCCGAGCGGATACACAGGGCCAGTGGGCGCGAGGTGCATGTCGTGGTCGATGGCGTCGATTGCGCCTACTACGAGCAGGTGCAGCCTGCCCTGCACAGCCAGCGCCTGCTGTTTGTCGGCAACTTCGAGTACGGCACCAACCTTGAGGCCATCGAATGGGCCCTGGACGAGATTCTGCCGCAGGTGTGGATGAGCAACCCTGCCGTGCGCCTGGCCATCGCCGGCCACGCCTTGCCCTCGGGCTGGAAAATGCGCTGGAACGATCCACGCATCGAATGGATCGGCTACCGGCCCGACCTGCGCGAGCTACAACGACGCTCGGCGGTGTTTTTCGCGCCCCTGAAGTACAGCGGTGGCTCCAAGGTGAAGATCCTCGAAGCCATGGCCGCCGGGCTGCCGGTGATCACCACCGGCAAGGGCGTCTCGGGACTGCAGGTCAACAACGGTGAGCACTACCTGGGCAGCAACGACGGCGATCAGCTCGCCCTGCAGATCACCCAACTGCTCAACCAGCCGTGGCGCATGTCACAGCTGTCCCAGGCCGGGCGCGAGTTCGTCCGGCAGCACCACGACTGGAGCGTGGCGGCACAGGAGCTCGAAAGTGTCTACCTGCGCCTCAGGCAACAGCTCACCCCGGACGAAGCCATCCCGATCGGCGCGCTGCTCGGCCGCTCAGCCAAGTAGCTCGCTCAAGGGAATGAACTGCACGCTGTCGCCGCAGTGTGGGGTCTGCCCTTCCCTGACTTCCACCAGCCCCTCGGCCCAGGCGGCACTGCGCAGCACGCCCGAACTCTGGTTCTTGTAGATGCGTGCCTGGCCCTGTTCGATACGCCCGCGCAGGTACTCGCGGCGGGTGCCTGCCTTGGGCCAGTCGAAGCCCGCGGGCACGCTGAACTGCAAGGGCGTGACGGCCTGGACGCCCTGGCGGCGCAGCAGGTAAGGCCGGGTCAGCAGCCCGAAGGTGACCAGGGTCGATGCCGGGTTGCCTGGCAGGCCGATCACCGGCACGCCGCGGTAGTGGCCGAAGGTGAGTGGTTTGCCCGGCTTGATCGCCAGCTTCCACAAGGCCAGTTCACCGGCCTCGCGCAGGGCGATGCCAAGGTAGTCCGCCTCCCCCACCGAGACGCCGCCCGTGGAGAGGATCAGGTCGACATCACCCAGCCCGGCCAGGCACTGGCGGGTCAGTTCCAGGTCATCGGCGAGAATGCCCACGTCGACCACTTCGCAGCCAAGGCGCTGCAACCAGCTGGCCAGCAGGCGGCGATTGCTGTTGTAGATCTGCCCCGGGCCCAGGGGCAGGCCAGGCTCGACCAGCTCATCGCCGGTCGACAGCACCGCCACGCGAACCCGGCGCACCACCTCAAGCCGCGCGCAGCCCAGCGACGCGGCCAGGCCCAGCTCGATCGGGCCCAACCGCGTGCCTTTGTCGAGAACGGTTTCGCCGGCGCGGGTTTCCTGGCCTTGCGGCCTGACGTTCTGGCCGACCTTCAACGGGGCGAGAAACCGCACCCGCTGGTCGGCCAGCACCTCGGCGTTCTCCTGCATCTCCACGCAGTCAGCGCCCTCGGGGAGCGGCGCGCCGGTGAAGATCCGCGCGCAGGTACCCGGTTGCAAAGGTGCTGGCGCGTGGCCCGCGAAAATACGCTGGCTGACCGGCAAGGGCTCGCCCTGCCAGTCGGACAGGCGCATTGCGTAGCCGTCCATGGCGCTGTTGGGCCATGGCGGCAGGTCGAGGCCTGCCACCAGCGCCATGGCCAGCACCCGGCCCTCGGCATCGGCCAGCGGTACCTGCTCGGTGCCCTCGATCGGCGCGGCATCGGCCAGCGCCAGCAAGCGCTCGAGGGCTTGCTCGACCGGCATCAACGGCCGGCTCGCGTCCGGCTCAGCCACGGCTTTCACACGGCGCGGCCTGCTTGAGGTGAGCGACAAAGTTGCACGGCCGGTGACGAACATCGAGCTGCTCGGCCAGGATGCCATCCCAGCCGGTGCGCACGGCGTTGGTCGAACCCGGCAGGCAGCACACCAGGGTACCGTTGGCCAGACCCGCCAGGGCACGTGACTGGACCGTGGAGGTGCCGATATCGGCCACGGAAATCTGCCGGAACAGCTCGCCGAAGCCATCGACCTGCTTGTCCAGCAGGCAGGCAACAGCCTCGGGCGTGCTGTCCCGCCCCGTGAAGCCGGTGCCGCCGGTGATCAACACCACCTGAACCTGCTCGTCGGCGATCCAGGTGGCGACCTGGGCGCGGATCTTGTAGAGGTCGTCCTTGAGCAGCACCCGCGCGGCCAGCGCATGGCCGGCGGCGCCCAGGCGGTCGACGAACATCTGCCCTGAGGTGTCGTTGTCCAGGGTGCGGGTATCGCTGACCGTCAGCACGGCGATGTTCAGCGCGACGAAAGGTACATCTGCCTTGGCTTTCATGGGAGAGCGTGGGTCCATTGCAGGGGAGGAATGCCCGCTTTTATATCACAGGCCGGCGGGCGACTGGCTCGGCCGGCCCTGGCATTGCCCTGGGTCAAGGTCTGGCCGGCGTCGCCATGCTGCACTGGCAGACGGAACTTGCGATGACCCCCTGCGTCATACAGACAACTGGCACCATCGAACTGGAGAAAGATGATGAATCAACGGACCCTTCCCGCTTTCATGCTCGCCCTGGGCCTTGCAGCCCTTGCCGGCTGCGCCTCGCCTACCGTCATAACACTCAACGACGGCCGCGAGATCCAGGCGGTGGACAAGCCGGATTTCGATGATGACTCCGGCTTCTATGAAATCGAGCAGCTCGACGGCAAGCGCACCCGCATCAACAAGGACCAGATCCGCACCGTCAAGGAGCTGTGATCTGGCGACGAGCGCCTCATGCGGGGGCTTGTCGGCAAATAAAAGGATCGGGTAGGATTTTGGCTATCGGAGTGTAGCGCAGCCAGGTAGCGCGTCTCGTTCGGGACGAGAAGGCCGCAGGTTCGAATCCTGTCTCTCCGACCAGATCCCCTTGATTCGAAAAGCCCGCCATTGCGCGGGCTTTTTCATGAGACATTGCCAGCGCTCAGGCACTCAGCCGCGAGGTGACCTCTCCCAGCTGTCCCGAGAGCCCATGCAGGCGCTGCCCGGCCTGCTCGGTGTGCTGCACGGCCTGCTGGTTGGACGTCGCGATGCGGGTAATCTCCACCAGGTTGCGGGAAATATCCTCGGCCACGCTGGTCTGCTCCTCGGCCGCCGTGGCGATCTGCCGGTTCATGTCGCGGATGGCCTCCACCGCCGTGGTGATGCGCTGCAGCATCTGCCCTGCATGCTGGACCTGCTCGGCGCCCTCCTCGCTGCGCTGCTGCCCGCTTTCAATCGCCTTGACGGCGTCGAGCGCCCCGGACTGGACCGCCTCGATGATCTGGTTGATCTAGGCGATCGACGCCGCTGTGCGCTGGGCCAGGCTGCGCACTTCATCGGCGACCACGGCGAACCCTCGGCCGGCCTCCCCGGCACGCGCCGCTTCGATGGCAGCATTGAGGGCGAGCAGGTTGGTCTGCTCGGCAATGCCGCGAATCACTTCGAGCACCTTGCCAATACGCGTGCTGTCGCTTTCCAGGTGGCGGATCACCGCGGCCGTCCCGGCGATCTCGCGGTTGACCTGGGCGATTGTGTCGATGGTGGACTGCATGACCTGTTCGCCCGCCTGGGCGCTGTGGTCGGCGTCGTCCGCCGCGCGCGCGGCCTCGGCGGCGTGGCGGGCGACCTCCTGGGCGGTGGCGGACATCTCGTGCATGGCCGTGGCCACCTGGTCGGTGCGCTGGAACTGATCGTCCGTGCCCCGGGCCATGTCACCGGCAATGCTGCGCAACTGCCCGCTGGCGCTTTCCAGTTCGACCGCGTTGTCCTTGAGGCGGCCGATGCTCTCGGCGAGAAAATCGCGCAGGGTATTGGCCGCCATGGCCAGCCGCCCCAGTTCGTCCTCGCGGCGATTCTCCACGCGCGCCACAAAGCGCCCCTGGCTCAGTTGCGCCACATAGTCGATCAACTGGCGGATCGGCTCGATCAGGCTGCGGTTGACCAGCCAAAGGCTGAACAGCCCCACCAGCAGCGCCGAGGCGAGCATCACCAGCAGCCCTAGCCAGACGGTCCGCTCGGCCCCGCTACTGATCCGGGCAGCGCGCTCGCGGGCGTCCACCCGCAGTTGCTCGACCAGCGCGCTCATCTGCTCGCTGGCGGCGCGGTCGACGCCTTTCACGGCCAGGTCGCCCGCCGCAGGGTCGGCCCCTGCGGCGAGAAACGCCTCGCGGCCCCGCGCATAGGCCTGCCCCAGCTGCCGGTGGGTGTCACGCAGCTCCTGCAGGCGGGCCTTGAGCGCGGGCTCACCGCTGTCGATCAGCTCCCCAAGCAGGGCCTGGACCTGCTGCTCGCGCGCCTGGAACTGCTGCCAGTACTTGTCCAGCTCGGCCGGCTGACGACCGCGCAGCAGCACGTTCTTCCACTCCTGGACCTGGACCTTGAACTGCAGGTTGGCTTCGTCGATCAACTGCGACGCCCGCAACGGCCCATCGACCAGGTCGGCGTAGCCCCGCACGCTGGAGGACAGAAACTGAAAGCACACCAGCGCGATCAGCAGCATGGCGGCCAGGCTGCCCGCCAGCAGCGCGAGGATTTGAAGTCTCAGGGATTTACGCAACATCACAGCTCTCGGAACAAGGATAGGGGAGCAGCGCCCCAGGCGCCGATCGGCAAAGACATCCTTGTCCTGGTTCGCTGGCGTCCAGGACAGACCAAAAAAAAGCTGCCATCGCAAGGTGGCAGCCGAGTTTCGAGCGTCTCGCAACAGCTGAGGGAGATAGTCTCAGGGCATTGCTACAAAAATGTGACAAGGGGTTTCATACAGGCCACCCGCTAGGCCGTGGCGCCAAACTGCAAGGCAGCCAGGCGCGCATACAGCGCGCTCTGTTCGATCAGTTGCCGATGGGTGCCCACCGCCACCACGCGCCCCTGCTCGATCACCGCGATGCGCTCGGCGTGCTGCACCGTGGCCAGGCGGTGGGCGATCACCAGGGTGGTGCGCCCCGCCATGAGCGTCGGCAGGGCCTGCTGGATCAGGTGCTCGCTCTGGGCATCCAGGGCGCTGGTGGCCTCGTCGAGCAACAGGATGGGCGCATCCACCAGCAGCGCGCGGGCAATGGCCAGGCGCTGCCGCTGGCCGCCAGAGAGCCCGATGCCGCCCTCCCCGAGCAGGGTCTGATAGCCCTGAGGCAGTTGCTGGATGAACTCATGGGCATGGGCACCACGCGCCGCCGCCTCGACGTCCGCCCAGCTGGCATCGGGGCGGCCGTAGCGGATATTGGCTTCCACCGTGCCGCGAAACAGGGCCGGGTTCTGCGCCACCAGCGCGAACTGGCGGCGCAGCTCGGCGGGATCGAGATCGGTCAGCGTCAGGCCATCGAGCAGGATGCGGCCTTGCTGCGGATCATGAAAACGCAGCAACAGGTCGA
>NZ_DATELE010000117.1:0-5813 GCF_035277045.1 Pseudomonas sp.
GCTGGCGCCCAGCGCTGGCTGAAAAGCGATGCCCCGGCAGAGCAGGTCCGCGCCCTGGCCAGCCGCGCGGGCGGCCATGCCACGCGCTATGGCGACGATGACAGCCCGTTCCACCCGCTGCCCGCGCTGCTGATGCGCTACCACTGCCAGCTAAAGGCACAACTGGACCCGCAGGGCATCTTCAACCCGGGGCGGATGTACGCAGACTTCTGAGGCCGACCATGCAAACCCACCTGAGTGACCAGGCCCGCGCGCTGCCGCGTGGCGAAGAAGCCGAAACCATCCTGCGCACCTGCGTGCACTGTGGTTTCTGCAATGCCACATGCCCTACCTACCAGCTGCTGGGCGACGAGCTCGATGGCCCGCGCGGGCGTATCTATCTGATGAAACAGGTGATGGAAGGGCACACGCCGACTGCCAGTACCCTCGAGCACCTGGACCGCTGCCTGACCTGCCGCAATTGTGAAACCACCTGCCCCTCCGGGGTGCAGTACCACAACCTGCTGGACATCGGCCGCGAGGTGGTCGAGCAGCAGGTGCCGCGCTCGCTGGGCGATCGGCTCCTGCGCGCCGGGGTGCGCGCGGTGGTCCCGCATGCCGGGCTGTTCAAGGCCTTGGTCGGCACTGGAAGCCTGTTGCATCCGGTGTTGCCAGGGTTTCTCAAGGCCAAGCTTCCGCGCCAGGTGCATCCGGCCGGCATGCGCCCGGCGCTGCGTCACGCACGGCGCGTGCTGATGCTCGAAGGCTGCGTGCAGCCCGGACTGTCGCCCAACACCAATGCCGCCGCGGCGCGAGTGCTGGACCGCCTGGCGATCAGCGTGGTGCCGGCGCGGCAGGCGGGCTGCTGCGGGGCGGTGGACTATCACCTCAATGCCCAGGACGCAGGGCTGGAGAGGGCCCGGCACAACATCGACGCGTGGTGGCCGGCCATCGAGGCCGGTGCCGAGGCGATCGTGCAGACCGCCAGCGGCTGCGGCGCGTTCATCAAGGACTACGGTCACCTGCTCGAGCACGATCCGCGCTACGCGGACAAGGCCAGGCGCGTCAGCGAACTGGCCAAGGACCTGGTGCAAGTGCTGCGTGACCTACCGCTGGAGCAGCTTGGCGTGCAGGCCGAGCTGAGCGTGGCGTTCCATTGCCCCTGCACCTTGCAACACGCGCAAAAGCTGGGCGGAGCGGTGGAGTCGGTGCTCGCGCGGCTGGGCTTCCACCTGAGCGCCGTGCCGGATGCGCACCTGTGCTGTGGTTCTGCCGGGACCTACTCGCTGACCCAGCCGGCGTTGTCACGCTCGCTGCGCGACAACAAGCTCAACGCGCTGGAGAGCGGTCGTCCACAGGTCATCGCCACCGCCAACATAGGCTGCCAGGCCCACCTGGACGGTGCCGGACGCACCCCGGTCAGGCACTGGATAGAACTGGTTGACCAGGCCATGGGGTGAGCGCCTATCCTGTCGTTTTACCGAGGAGTCGCCATGATCACCAAATCCGTACTCAGCTTGAACGATGCCCTGCAGATCCTCCATGCGGCCCGTGCCCAGGCCCATGCCAACCAGTGGAACGTGGCGATTGCCGTGGTCGACGACGGGGGTCATCCGCTGGCCCTGGAGCGTCTGGACGGCTGCGCGCCGATCGGTGCCTACATCGCCACCGAAAAGGCCCGCACCGCGGCGCTCGGCCGTCGTGAAACCAAGGGATACGAAGACATGGTCAACGGTGGACGCAGTGCCTTCCTGTCGGCACCACTGCTGACATCGCTGGAAGGTGGAGTGCCGGTGGTGGTCGACGGTCAGGTGGTGGGTGCGGTAGGGGTGTCCGGCGTCAAGCCTGACCAGGATGCACTGGTCGCCCATGCAGGGGCCAGCGCGTTGACCACCGGCTAAGGCATCAACCAGAGGACTTGTACCTGTGGGAGCGGCCTTGTGCCGCGATCGGCCGCGCAGCGGTCGTAAATCCGCGAACGCCGATTCCCTGACACGCCTCGGCCGCTGATCTTGCGGCCCCTTCGGGCCCGATCGCGGCACAAGGCCGCTCCCACATGGGGGCGCTACTGCTGGCGCTGGATACGTGCCAGGGTTCTATCGTCCGGCTTGCCATCGAAGAACTGATCGAGCGCTTGCTGAAATACCGATCCTTCAGGTTCGATACTGGCAAACAGCGTCAATGAAGACCGCAGCTTGAGATCATCCGGGTGCCCCAGGATCTGCAAAGCGCTCTTGTCCGTGTGCAGCAGCAGGGCGCCCACGCTCTCCCGCAGCCGTGGCCCCAGCAGCGCATGCTGCAGGTATGCCCGCGCCTCGGCCACACCGGAGATGGCATAACGCTCGGCCATCACGCTGTGACCCAGGCCCTCGATCTGCGGGAACACGAACCACATCCAGTGGCTGCGCTTGGACCCGGCGCGCAGCTCCTGCATCACCTGCTCGAATACACGTGCCTGTGCTTCGACAAAGCGCTGCAGGTCAAACGGGTCGGCGCGGGTCATGACCCTGCCCGAGACTGGGTAATCCTGTCCAGCCGCAGCTCGATGCGGTACTTGGTCGCCAGGCGGCGTTCCTTCAGCCGATGCAGGTCGTCATCGGTGAAGTTGCCCGCAGAGATCGATTCAGCCGCCAGCACCTGGTTGTCGATGTCCACGTATTCGTCGAGCAGGCGATCGAGTTCAGGGTCTTTCTGCCGGCGCTGCTGGACGATTTCGCGGGGATAATGCAGATCCTGGTAAAGATCATGTGACACAGGCATGTCGCTCTCCTTGAGACGCTGTTGAATACACCTGTTTAGAGCGAAAACCGGCCCGGCTGTTGGCATAAACGCCTGACGTCTCGACAGACGGTCACGACAGCGGGACGCGACGTTTGTCCACCGCACCACACGCGCGTTGCCCTGGAGACTACACTTATTGTCCCTTCATCCTGTGCAGGAGGGCATGACATGGACGAAGCCAAGCTTCACGAATTCATGGGCAGACTGGTGACCGACATGGGCGCCGCGGCCATCCTGGCCAACGTCATCCTCGGTGATGAACTGGGTCTCTACAAAGCCATGGCCGACAGCCAGCCGGTCACCCCCGAGGCGCTGGCCGACAAGACTGGCTGCCACCCGCGGCTGGTCCGCGAGTGGCTCAGCGCCCAGGCGGCGTCTGGCTACATGGAACACCGCGACGGTACCTTCGTGCTGCCCGAGGAGCAGGCACTGGCACTGGCGGTGGAAGACTCCCCGGTATACAGCGCCGGCGGCGCGATGGTGATCGCCTCGCTGTTCCACGACAAGGACAAGCTGGTGGCCGCCATGCGCGGCGACGGCGGCCTGGCCTGGGGCGACCATCACCCTTGCATGTTCAGCGGTACCGAGCGTTTCTTCCGGCCCGGCTACAAGACGTTCCTGGTGGCCGACTGGCTGCCCGCGCTCGAAGGCGTGGTCGACAAGCTCAAGGCCGGCGGCAAGGTGGCCGACATCGGCTGCGGGCATGGTGCCTCGACCATCGTCATGGCCCAGGCGTTTCCCGCTTCACGGTTTGTCGGTTTCGACTATCACGCCCCGTCCATCACCACCGCCAGCGATCGGGCGAGAGAGGGCGGTGTCACCGAGCAGGTCCGTTTCGAGGTGGGCACCGCCAAGGACTATCCCGGCACCGACTACGACCTGGTGTGCTACTTCGATTGCCTGCACGACATGGGCGACCCGGTCGGCGCCGCCCGTCACGCCTACCAGTCGTTGAAGCCCGACGGCACGGTGCTGCTGGTAGAGCCCTATGCCGAGGACACGCTTGACGACAACATCAACCCGGTCGGGCGGCTGTTCTATGCAGCCTCGACGTTTATCTGCACGCCTAATTCCCTGTCCCAGGAGGTCGGCCTCGGGCTTGGGGCGCAGGCTGGGGAGTCGCGCTTGCGCGATGTATTCACCCAGGCTGGGTTCAGTCACTTCCGGCGTGCTGCCGAGACGCCTTTCAACCTGATACTGGAGGCGCGCAAGTAGAGATTGATGGGGCTGCAGGTGCTTGTGGTGGACATCGCGGGTGTGCGCTTGGGGCCCTGAGGAAGCGGGCTTGACGAGGCGCCGGACCGCCCGCGATGCGCCGCCCGCGCGGCGCCGCCATCCCTGCCAGCCTGATGACAGCCACTGCGGCCTCCTGTATACATGACCCCCACCAAGGGGAGTCCGGCAACGGGCTGAGAAACCGCTGGCCCTGCGCAGCGCGGTGACCCTTCGAACCTGATCCGGATCATGCCGGCGAAGGGATGGGATAGCCAACCTGCCTTCTTTGCCGGTCTCATTGCGAGGCCGCTCCATGCCAGATTCCCACGGTCTCGCTGACACCTTCCAGAGGGCAGCACCATGACCGAACGCTTCACCGAAACCCTGCGCCGCCAGAGCGAGCCAGCCTGGACTGCGGCTGTCGAGCATCGCTTCGTCAGCGAACTGTTCGAGGGCCGAGTACCGGACGCCGTGATGGTCCGTTACCTGGTGCAGGACCATCGCTTTCTCGACAGCTTCCTGACCTTGCTCGGCGCCGCCATCGCCACCGCGGACACCTTCGAGGCGCGCCTGCGCCTGGGGCGCTTCGCCGGGATGATCTCAGGCGAGGAGAACACCTATTTCCTGCGTGCATTCGAAGCGCTGGGCGTCAGCCTTGCGGATCGTGAGCAGCCGAAGGACACGCAGCCTACCGCCGGCTTCAAGTCGATCATGCGCGAGGCAGCGGCCAGCCGCTCGTACGCGGCAGCACTGGCGGTGCTCAACGTCGCCGAGTGGCTGTACCTGGACTGGGCAGTCAGGGCGCCACGGCCGTTGCCGGACAACTTTGTCCATGCCGAGTGGATCACTCTTCACGACAACCCCGCGTTCCGAGATTTCGTAGGCTTCCTGCGCGCTGAACTGGACCGGGTCGGACCGAAGGACGCCGCGGTCACCACCGATTTCTTCCTGCGCACCGTGGCGCTGGAGCATGCCTTCTTCGACGCTGTCTACGAAGGGGAGGCCTGACCCATGGATATCTTCGACCGCCTCAAGGCCGCCTCCCGGCCGCAGTGGGCCAGCTACGTCAACCACGCCTTCGTGCGCCAGATGAGCGATGGCACCCTCGCCGAGGACGCCTTCCGGACCTATCTGGTGCAGGACTACCTGTTCCTCGTCCAGTTCGCCCGCGCCTGGGCCCTGGCCGCCTACAAGAGCCGCCGCCCGAGCGACATCCGCGCTGCCCAGGCAGGGCTCGCGGCGATTCTCGACGAAACCGACCTGCACCTGCGCCTGTGCGCTCGCTGGGGCCTGTCGCAGGCCGACATCGAAGCCGCCCCCGAGCACCAGGCCACCGTTGCCTACACCCGCTATGTGCTGGACTGCGGCGCCGCCGGTGACCTGCTGGACCTGCATGTCGCGCTCGCCCCGTGCGTGATCGGCTACGCCGAGATCGGCCGCCAGCTGTCGACCGGCATCGACCTCGCCCAGCACCCGTTCCGCGAGTGGATCGGCGAGTACGCCGGTGACGGCTACCAGGCCGTGGCCAACGCGGCACGCCAGCACCTGGACGAGCTCGCCGCCCGCAGCATGACCGAGCAGCGGTTCGTCGAACTCGCCGGGATCTTCGCCCAGGCCTCGAAGCTGGAAGCAGATTTCTGGCAGATGGGGCTGGAGGGGCAGGGCTGAGCTGATGCAATGCAAGATGGCAAGATTGCAAGTTCCATAGGCTTGCCAGCAATGAGATCTTCGTGACACAGCAACTCAACACCCTGTGGGAGCGGGCTTGTCCCGCGATCGGGCCCGCAGGGCCCGTAACCTGATTCCGCGATGCGTCAGACAGGCCGGGTAGCAGCCTC
>NZ_DATELE010000118.1:0-2247 GCF_035277045.1 Pseudomonas sp.
CCGGCCGACGCTTGGCCAACTACCTGCGGGTGCTGGTGCTCGAAGCGCAGACCATGGCCCGTGCGTGCGGCAAGTCGCACTTGCACAACCTCGATCCGGAAGACCTGGTCGCCTTGACGGTGGAGGCGGCTGCCATGGCGCGTGTGCCGTTGGCGGGAACGCAATGGGTGCCTGGACAGGTGCAGTACTGATGCCTCGCGTCCCCGTGCCCACGCTTCGCGATATCGCCAGGCGCCTGCACGGGGACGCAACCCGAGTATTCTCCTGGCGTCGCCTGCCTGCCGGGCGCCGCCGTCCCGGACCCTTGGGCGGGGCGAGCGGGGCATATCGCTGGTCCTGAGGCACCAGAACTGCTTATCCTTGTGACCGGATATTTCAACAATACTGTCGACAAGGAGGCGCAATGCCGCTCAAGGACCTGTTGCTCGCACTGGTGGTCATCATCGCCTGGGGCGTCAACTTCGTGGTAATCAAGGTCGGCCTGGATGGCCTGCCTCCGATGTTGCTGGGCGCCCTGCGTTTCCTGCTCGTGGCATTTCCCGCCGTGTTCCTGATCAAACGCCCGCAACTGCCCTGGCGGTGGCTGATCGCCTACGGCGCGACCATCTCCCTGGGCCAGTTCGCCTTCCTGTTCCAGGCCATGGACAGTGGCATGCCGCCAGGCCTGGCGTCGCTGGTGCTGCAATCACAGGCATTTTTCACCTTGTGCTTCGCCGCGATGTTCCTGGGTGAGCGCATGCGCGCGGCCAGCGCGCTGGGCCTGCTGGTGGCCGCCGGTGGTCTGGTGCTGATCGGCAGCGAGAACAGCAACCATGTGCCGGTGCTGGCGCTGGTGCTCACGCTGTGCGGCGGAGCGATGTGGGGCATGGGCAACATCATTACCCGGCGTTTTGGCTCGGTGAACCTGGTGGCGCTGGTGGTCTGGGGCGGCCTGGTGCCACCGCTGCCTTTCCTGGCGTTGTCCTGGTGGCTCGAAGGGCCTGAGCGCATCAGCCATGCGCTGCTGAATATCGGTTGGCATTCGGTGCTGGCCCTGGCCTACCTGGCGTTTGTCGCCACCCTCGTGGGTTACAGCCTGTGGAGCCTGCTGTTGTCCCGTCATCCGGCGGGCAAGGTGGCGCCCTTCTCGCTGCTGGTGCCGGTGATCGGCCTCAGTTCATCGGCCTGGCTGCTGGGCGAGCGGCTGAGCCCGATGCAGGGCTGGGGAGCATTGCTGGTGATGATTGGCCTGCTGATCAATGTGTTCGGTCCGCGCTTGCGCGAACGACTGCGCGCAGCCCTGACATGAGACTGCCACCACTTGGCCACTGGTCGGGTCTGTAGGTTTTGGCCCGTTGGTCCGCAAATGACCGGCTAGTCTGATTTCGTGAGGCCCGTGTTTTCCAGGCGATCCCTTTGATCGTCGACAAGGGCCGGCATCGGAGGGAGACAGGGCATGAGTGACTCTTTTTTCGAAGACCAGAGCGAGGAGTATCCCATCAACAGCCAGGTACGTTGCGGCCAGGCCGCGCTGCGCCTGGGCTTTGCCAACATGACGCTGGATGAGTCGGTGCAGCTCAAGCCTGCCCATCTGCAGCGGGCCAGAAAAGGCCGCTTCACGCCTCGGGTGCCGATCAAACGCTGACTCGCCCACGCCCAAGGCCCCGCTCGATGGCGGGGTTTTTTTCGTCTTGATTGACCTCGCTCATGGTACGGGCGGGTAGCGCTCGCCGGATCGGCGGGGCTGTGCCTTACTGACTGGGCAAATCACAGGAGGGGGTATTCATGCGTATCAGGGAAGAAACTTACTGGCAGTGGGCAGACGCGCAGTTACACAGCCGTTGTCATGATGAAGAGCTTTGCGACGGTACCAGCATCGATGTGCAGGTCCGATTGTCGCGGGTAGGCGCGACCCAGCTTTTTCTGGGTCTCTACGCCCGCAAGGGCGAGGCACTGGTGGAGGAGTACTACCCGGCCCGTCCAGGCGAGAGCATGACCCGCGCGCTGGTCTGGGGCGTGAACCGGGCCAGGGCGCTGGCAACCGGGGCCTTGCCGGTTCAGCACGCCGCGCGTCAACGGCCTCGGGCGCGGGCATGAAAAAGCCCGGCCTTGCGGGCCGGGCGAGCAAGACGGTGAGCGGCTCAGTGGAGCGGGTCGATCACCGTGACGGCCTGCTGCTCTCGGGCAGTTGGCCATTGCTGTTGCAATGTCTGCAGCACACGACCGACGAACTCGGTGTCGGCGGCGGCCTTCTTGCCGACGTAGCCC
>NZ_DATELE010000119.1:0-2005 GCF_035277045.1 Pseudomonas sp.
GAACGGCGGCAGCTGCCACGCGTACAGCACCACCAGCACGCCGGTCAGGGCGATGCCGGCAAACACCAGCGAAGACAGCACGCGCCTGCGCAGCGGCCGCGAGTCAGCGGCGGCGGGGGAAGCGGGCGGCTCCTGCCCTTCGGGTGTCTCGGCGATGGCGTTGGTGGTCGTGGTAGTGGGTTCGGTCATTGGGCTTGGGCGCCACGGTCAGGGTCGGTGGAGGCGGTCGTGCGGGCGTTGTACCAGAGCCAGGATCCGCGAATGGCAATCCAGACCATGGTCAGTACGGCAATGCAGCCTATCAAGGTGAAGACATCGTTGTAGGCCAGTATGTTCGCTTCGCGCGTGGCGGCGTTGCCGAGCACGCGGATACCGACATCGTTGCGCAGCGCAGGGTCGGCGATGATCCGCGAGTAGGCCGCGCCGCCGCTTTGCACCCTGCCCAGCACCAGCGGGTCGAGCAGGGTCAGTTGCTCGACGATATGGCTGGAGTGGAATTTCTCCCGCACGGTCTGGTAGGTGCCCAGCAGCGCCGCGCCGACCAGGCCGCCGAGGTTGTTGCAAATGCCGAACAGCACCGAGAAGCTCACCAGGTTGCGCGGATTGGCGCGCACATGGCCGATCCCGAGCACCATGGTCGGTCCCAGGAAGAACGTACCGCCAAAGGCCAGCAGGAACTGGCTCAGGTACATCTGCGCGGGCCGGGTGAGGTTGCTCGAGGTGTTGTCCATGAACGAGCCGGTGGCCATCAGCGCCAAGGAGATGAACAGCGGCAGGATCAGGTGCTGCGGATTGATGGTCAGCGCGCTGACCACAAGCCCCGCCAGCGCGCCGGCCAGCATCACCAGGTACAGGCTGCGCATCTGCTCGCTGCTCATGTTCAGCGCCTGCAGGAAACCGACGGCGCCGGTGGACTGCTCGGAGGTGACCATGCGGATCAGGATCACGCACAAGGCCAGGCGAATGGCGATGCCGCTGCCCAGCCAGCGGGTCATCAGCAGCGGGTTGCGGCGATTGTGCTCGATGGCCAGGCCCGCCATGATCAGGGCGATCGAGCCGGCCAGGGCGACACCGATCCAGGACGCCTCCAGCCACCATTCGATGCGTCCCAGCGACAGCACGGCGCACAGCAGGGCCACGCCGCTGGCGAGGATCGCGAAGGTCAGGAAGTCCAGCGGCTCGAAGGTCTTGAAGCGGTCGCCCGGGGGCAACTTGAGCAGCAGCACGCAACCCAGCGCCGCCAGCGCAAGGCCCAGCTCGAACAGGTACAGGCCGCGCCATTCGGCGATCTGCAGCAGGTCTTCGGAGAAAATCCGTGCCAGCGGCAGCGCCAGTTGCGAGGCGCCCAGGCCCAGCACCATCGCCTTGAGCCGCCACTTGGCCGGGAAGGCCTGGATCATGTAGTAGAGCCCCAGCGAGCTCAGCGCGGCGCCCACCATGCCGTGGGCGGCGCGCACGGCGACGGCCGAGTTGAGGTCGTTGACGAACAGGTGCGCGCAGGTCACCACGACGTACAGCACCAGGAAAATCTCGGTGAACGCACGCAGGCCGAACTCCTGGCGAAACTTCACCAGCAGCAGGTTCATCGACACGTTGGTCATCACATAGGCGGCCGGCAGCCAGGCCATCTCGGCGGCCGTGGCGCCCAGTGCTCCTTGCAGAAACTGCAGGTTGGCGATGACCAGCGCGTTGCCCAGGCCCCCGGTGATCGCCACCAGCAGGCCGACAATGCCGTAGGCCAGGCGCTTTGGCGTAGGGTGCAGGGGCGTCGAGGGCGAGCCGGGTATCGCCGGTTTTTCGTGGGGAAGCCAGTCGCGGGGGGCGTACTTGTCCATGCGGGGGAGCCGATCATTGTAGTGCTGGAACTATACAGATCACGGCAACGGGCGAGGGTTCGGTGTCCGCGCCAGCGCGGGCGTGTTCGCTGGCAAGCCGGGGCGCCGCTGTTTGAGTTTTACGGCCCCTGCGGGCCCGATCGCAGGACAAGCCAGCTCCCACAGGGCCC
>NZ_DATELE010000120.1:0-3579 GCF_035277045.1 Pseudomonas sp.
GCCTGTTGCTGCAACAGTTGGCCGAACCTGCGAAGTTCTTGCGCACCAGGCTTCCCGGGCTGACCGAGCTAGGCTTGCTGTACCGGGAACTGGGCCGGGTCGAGGCGCTGGTCGAGGACATCCTGCTGGCCAGCCTGGACAGCTGCATTCTCGAGGGCGAAAGCACCCTGCCGCGTGATGGCGCTGGCCTTGCCTCGCTGGCCGAGCGCAAGCGCGGCGGCTGGACCGAGCATGCCGAGCGCCTGGCGCGCCTGACCCTGGAGGTGCTCAAGCTCTGGCACGGCCTGCAGAAGCGTTTCAAGGGCAAGATCGACCTGACTCAGGCCGTGGCCCTCAATGACATCAAGCAGCAGTTGGGCAATCTGGTGTATCCCGGTTTCGTCCGGCAGACCCCTGCCGCCTGGCTCAAGGAGCTGCCACGTTACCTGAAGGCCGTCGAACTTCGCCTTGAGAAACTGGGCTCCCAGGTGCAGAAGGACCGGGTCTGGAGCGGCGAGCTGGGCAATCTCTGGAATCAGTACAAGACCCGCGCCGACAAGCATTCCCAGGAAGGCAAGCGTGACGAGCAGCTAGCATTGTATCGGTGGTTGCTGGAGGAGTATCGGGTCTCATTGTTTGGCCAGCAGCTGGGCACCAAGGTCGCGGTGTCGGACAAGCGCCTGAGCAAGCAGTGGAGCCAGGTGGAGGGCTAGCTGCACCTTTTTGTGGCAAACTCCTGAGCCCGTGAGGACCGCCTGGCGGTCCTTTACACATAATAATTGGCACTAAAGTGCCATTACCCTGCCCGGCCAAGCCAGTGGTGAGGCCTTAGAACAGAGGAACGACTGTGCATAACGTCGTGATCAGCGGCACCGGCCTGTATACCCCGGCCATGAGCATCTCCAACGAAGAGCTGGTGGAGTCCTTCAACACGTGGGTGCGGCAGTCCAATACCGACAACGCCGCGGCCATCGAGCGGGGCGAACGCGAGCCGCTGGCGGAGTCCAGCGCGGCCTTCATCGAGAAGGCTTCGGGGATCAGGAGCCGGCATGTCATGGACAAGGCCGGCATCCTCGACCCCGAGCGCATGAAGCCGCGCCTGCCGGAGCGAAGCAACGACGAGCCGTCGATCCTCTGTGAAATGGGTGTGGCCGCCGCCCGCCAGGCGCTGGAACGCGCCGGTCGCACCGCCGCCGATGTCGATGCGGTGATCGTCGCCTGCTCCAACCTGCAGCGCCCGTACCCGGCCATCGCCATCGAAGTGCAGCAAGTCCTTGGTATCCAGGGCTTTGCCTTCGACATGAACGTGGCATGCTCCTCGGCCACCTTCGGCATCCAGACCGCGAGCAATTGCGTGCAGCTGGGACAGGCCCGCGCCGTGCTGGTGGTAAGCCCGGAAATCTGCACCGGCCACCTGAACTTCCGCGACCGCGACAGTCACTTCATCTTCGGCGACGCCGCCACTGCCGTGCTGGTCGAGCGCGCCGACCTTGCAACCTCCGCGCACCAGTTCGATATCCTCGGCACCAAGCTGCTGACCCAGTTCTCCAACAACATTCGCAACAATTACGGCTTCCTCAACCGCGCGAGCGAAGAGGGCATCGATGCCGAAGACAAGTTGTTCGTGCAGGAAGGGCGCAAGGTGTTCCGTGAAGTCTGCCCGATGGTAGCCGAACTGATCGGCCAGCACCTGGCGGAAAACCGGATCGACATCGCCGACGTCAAACGCTTCTGGCTGCACCAGGCGAACCTCAGCATGAACCAGTTGATCGTCAAGAAACTGCTGGGTCGTGATGCGCTGGAGGACGAGGCGCCGGTGATTCTCGACCGCTATGCCAATACCAGTTCGGCCGGCTCGGTGATCGCGCTGCACAGCTACCAGGATGACCTGCCCCCAGGAGCGCTCGGCGTGCTGAGCTCGTTTGGCGCGGGGTATTCGATCGGCAGCGTGATCCTGCGCAAGCGGTAACCTTGATCTCTACGCAAAACGGGGGCGCTGATCTGATCAGCGCCCCCGTTTTTATTTCCGCTACATCAACTCAGAACTTGGCTTCCAGATCCAGCTGGAACGTATCGATGTTCGCATCGCTGGTCGGTGGGTTCGAGGCATCCGACTTGGCCATCAGGTAGGCCGCGCCCACCGAGAAGTTCTTGTCGATCTCGTACCCGACCTTGACCTTGTGGCCACGCGAGGCGGTGAAGCCGTTGGCGAAGTCCGAGTCGGTGAAGGCACCGACCACCGCGTTGCGCTGCACATCGCGGTAGTTGTAGTCGAGGCTGAAGGCACCCAGCTTGGTCTTCAGGCCGGCCAGCCAGGCAGTGTCCTGATTGCTGTCGGTCTCGCCGTTGACCACGTACTGGCCGTAGGCCGACAGCGGGACCACCAGGCCGGTCAGGTCGATCTGGCCGAAACCTTCGTACAAGGTGAACTCGTTGGTGGTATTGCCGTTGACCGCCAGCGCCGCGCTGTCCTTGTCGTTGTCGTAGCTGTAGATGCTGCCGCCCAGGGTGACCTTGAGGTTGTCGGTCGGGGCGAAGCGCGCACCCAGCTGGCCGCTGTACAGACGCAGGTCGTGACGGAACTGCACGCCGTCGCCGTCGACGTTGTCCTTGAGCACGAAGTAGCCGGCGCTACCAAACAGCTCGGCACCGCCCAGGTCGGCCTTGTAGGTGCTGGCGAAGCCTTCGGGGTTGATGTCGCTGTCCCAGATCACATCACCCATGCTGACCCACGGCTGGTTCATCTTGCCGCCGATCAGGTGCAGGTTCGGCAAGGCAGTGGGGTGGTAGTCGATGTAGGCAAGGTCAAGCCACAGCTGCTTCTTGTCGAAGTAGTTGTCCATGCTCTGGTTGGTCGAGCGCGCATCGCTGCTGCTGCCGGTGGCGACGCGAATACCCGCGTCGACCTGTGGGTTGATCTCGCTGTACAGGCCAAAGCGCGCGCGGATGCGCTGGCGGTCCTGGTCGCGGCTGCTGGAGTTGGTCGGGCCATCGGCGTCGACGTCTTCGTGACGCAGGCGCAGGTCACCCTTCATCTGGGTCTTGGCGGCCCATGCCACTTTTGATTCAAAGGAGCTCAGGCGGTCGGCCTGCGCCTTCTGCGCGGCCTTTTCCTTCGTCTCGTTCGCCAGGTCGGCTTGCAGTTCGCTGTACTGCGCCTGGTTGATCGAGCCATTGGCGCGGAGCATTTCGAGCAGCTTGGCGTCGACCGCAGCACTGGCCGGAGCACTCAGAGCCAGCATCATGCCGGTGCACAGGCTCGCTCCGGTTAGTGTAGAAACAAGACGCATAAGGTTCTCCCTCTTGAAAAAAAATGGGGAGGCTCGCGCCCGCCCCGTGTTGGCATGTCTTCGGGAAAGGCCTGGCTAGACAGGTTCTTGGGTTCCGGAAAACAGGCGCAAGTATTGCGGGGGGGTATTACAGAATAATGTCTATTTAGTGGCACTGTTGTTAAGACGCCTGACGCTCTACGGTGGGCGTTGCAGGCATTTTCTGGGACACTGAAAGCCCCTACGCGATGAGTCGACACCGTGACTACCTTGCAGAGCATTGCCCACTTGCGCGACCTGCCAGCAGCTTCATGGGATGCCTTGGTGCCCA
>NZ_DATELE010000121.1:0-8775 GCF_035277045.1 Pseudomonas sp.
GATCAGCGCTTCCTGGGCAGCGAAGCCCGGGTAGATTTCCACGCCCAGGTTCTCGGCCTGCTGGGCCAGCCAGCGGCACAGGTTGCCCAGGGAGATGATGTAGTTGCCTTCGTTGTGCATGGTCTTGGGCACAAAGAGGTCAGGAATCTTCTGCGCGCTGTCGGCGTTCTTCAGAACGAAGATGTCATCGCGTGTGACTGGGGTGTTCAGCGGTGCGCCGAGTTCTTTCCAGTCCGGGAACAATTCGTTCAGGGCCCGTGGTTCGAACACGGCACCGGACAGGATATGAGCGCCGACTTCGGAGCCTTTTTCGACCACGCAGACGCTGATTTCCTTACCGGCTTCGGCGGCCTTCTGCTTCAAACGGCAGGCGGCGGACAGGCCAGCGGGGCCGGCACCGACGATGACCACGTCGAATTCCATGTATTCGCGTTCCACAGGTTCTCTCCTACTCAAGGCTCATCGTTGTTGCTGGGTCTGTTGGGTGTCGAGCGGTCACGTACAGCTACGCTGGCTGTAGTTCTGAAGATGACGGACTACACCGCTTTGTCTTGGCCACGCATTATAACTACACCACCTGGCGGGTCCAATACAAACGTTTGTTTGAATTTGCCGAACCCCAGTAAAATCACTGAGCGGCGGCTGGAGGCTGGCCGATTTGCCGTATTGACCCCATAGGGCGTTACGGTCAAGATACGAGCGGTTTTACGCTCGCCGTATGCTGATCGGCGGATGCAGGTGCACCTCTAAAAACCAGGCGAAAAGCACGGCCGTCATGTCATGGCCCGCTTTGTAGTGAATTCTACACGTCACGTCAGAAAATTCCCCGCGGGTTTTACGCGACAGGTTGAAGCAGGGCGGTTCGGTCAACCCTGAATTTGCCCACGCCAGGATCGTTTTCAGAGGTGCCCTTGTACCCACGCGCAATCGCCGGGCCCGGCCCAGGCGACATTCTATTCACCGGAGAGTAACGAGGAATCCATGAAGGTTCTTGTAGCTGTCAAACGAGTGGTCGACTACAACGTCAAGGTTCGCGTCAAGGCGGACAACTCCGGCGTCGACCTTGCCAACGTCAAGATGTCCATGAACCCCTTCTGCGAGATCGCCGTCGAAGAGGCGGTACGCCTGAAGGAAAAAGGCGTCGCCAGCGAAATCGTCGTCGTCACCATCGGCCCGGCCACTGCCCAGGAACAACTGCGCACCGCCCTGGCACTGGGCGCCGACCGCGCCGTGCTGGTCGAGTCCGCCGATGAGCTCAACTCGCTGGCCGTGGCCAAGCTGCTCAAGGCCGTGGTCGACAAGGAACAGCCCCAGCTGGTGATCCTCGGCAAGCAGGCCATCGACAGCGACAACAACCAGACCGGCCAGATGCTGGCTGCCCTGACCGGCTATGCCCAGGGTACCTTCGCCTCCAAGGTGGACGTGGCGGGCGACAAGGTCAGCGTCACCCGCGAGATCGACGGCGGCCTGCAGACCGTTGCCCTGAACCTGCCGGCGATCGTCACGACCGACCTGCGCCTGAACGAACCCCGCTACGCCTCCTTGCCCAACATCATGAAGGCCAAGAAGAAGCCGCTGGAAAACGTCACCCCGGACGCCCTGGGCGTTTCCACCGCCTCCACCACCAAGACCCTGAAAGTCGAAGCGCCGGCAGCCCGCGGCGCCGGCATCAAGGTCAAGTCGGTGGCTGAACTGGTCGAGAAACTGAAGAACGAGGCGAAGGTAATCTAATGACTATCCTGGTTATCGCTGAACACGAGAACGGCGCCGTTGCTCCGGCCACCCTGAACACCGTCGCTGCCGCTGCCAAGATCGGCGGCGACATCCACGTGCTGGTCGCAGGCCAGGGCGTGAGCGCAGTCGCTGAAGCCGCCGCGAAAATCGCCGGTGTCGCCAAGGTACTGCTGGCCGACAACGCCGCCTACGCCCACCAGCTGCCGGAAAACATCGCACCGCTGGTGGTCGAGCTGGCCCAGGGTTACAGCCACGTGCTGGCCCCGGCCACCTCCAACGGCAAGAACATCCTGCCGCGTGTTGCCGCCCTGCTGGACGTCGACCAGATTTCCGAGATCATCTCGGTTGAATCGGCCGACACCTTCAAGCGCCCGATCTACGCCGGCAACGCCATTGCCACCGTGCAGTCGAGCGCGGCGATCAAGGTCATCACCGTGCGCGCCACCGGCTTCGACGCCGTGGCCGCCGAAGGTGGCTCGGCCGCGGTCGAGGCTGTGGGCGCCGCCCACGACGCGGGCACATCGTCCTTCGTCGGCGAAGAGCTGGCCAAGTCCGACCGCCCAGAGCTGACCGCCGCCAAGATCGTTGTCTCCGGTGGCCGTGGCATGCAGAACGGTGAGAACTTCAAGCACCTGTACGCCCTGGCCGACAAGCTCGGCGCCGCCGTGGGTGCCTCGCGCGCCGCGGTCGACGCAGGCTTCGTGCCCAACGACATGCAGGTCGGCCAGACCGGCAAGATCGTCGCGCCGCAGCTGTACATCGCCGTCGGCATCTCCGGCGCGATCCAGCACCTGGCCGGCATGAAGGACTCCAAGGTGATCGTCGCGATCAACAAGGACGAAGAGGCGCCGATCTTCCAGGTCGCCGACTACGGCCTGGTCGCCGACCTGTTCGAAGCGATTCCGGAGCTGGAAAAGCTGGTCTGATCCACCTGCTTCACTTATAAAGAAAACCCGGCCCTCACACACTGAGGGCCGGGTTTTTTCGTTCATGGGCAACAGGGAGGTCTGGGCATGGCGTGGTTTGGCCGAGCGGGTACAGTGCTGGCATGCACGGCGGCATTGCTGTCGCCCGCGGCAATGGCCGCAGGCAAGTGCGAGCGCCTGGTGGCAACCGGCAGTCCGGATGCGCCACCCTATTCGTGGCAAGACCCGAAGGATCCCCGGCACTTGATCGGCGCCAATGTCGACCTCCTGCGCCAGGTCGCGGGGGAGTTGGGGCTGGCAGTCGAGGTGCTGCATGCCGGCAGGCGCGAGCAGGCCCTGCAGGAAGTCCGCAGCGGGCGAATGGACCTGTTGATCGATACGCCATTGCAGAGCAGTGAACTGACCGCGCTGGACTATGTTCATCCGCCGCTTGCGCTCAACGACTACCTGGTCTGGACCCGGCATGATGCCGCGGTGGTCTACGACGGCCCCGCAGACCTTGCCCGGTACCGTGGCGCGGTGTCGGCCAAGGCCCGTCTGACGGCGGCCTTCGACGCCTTCGCCAAGGCGCAGCTCAAGCTCGAGGCCGCGCAGAACCTGACCCAGGCTTTCCAGAGACTGCTGCTGGGCCAGGTCGACTATGTGCTTGCCGGGCGCTATTCGGGCATGGCCATGGTGCAGAGCCTGGGCATGGGCAATGACCTCATCGCCCGTGGCCTGCCCTTGGACAGGCCTGGCTTGTACCTGGCCCTGTCGCACAACTCGGCCTGCAATGACGCTTGGTTGCGCGGACAACTCGCAAAAAAACTGACAGAATTGCCGGCCTCCGGTGTGGCCCAGGCAGTGCTGCAGCGTAATGTCGAGCGCTGGGAGGCACAGATGCAGGCACCGCTGGACGTCCCTAACCAGTAGGAAGATTGTGTGAGAATTCAACCGCTATTCCTTGCCCTGGCCCTGTTGGGTCTGGCTGGCTGTGCCAATGACCCGGCGCCGGTCGAGCAGATGCGTCTGTCCGAGCAGGCGCTCGCACAGGCCAAGGCCGTTGGCGCCACCGATCAGGTCGAGTCGCTCAAGACCGCCGAGGACAAGCTGGAGCGTGCGCGTGGCGACATGGCCACCGAAGACTATCGCGACGCTCGCATGCGCGCCGAGCAGGCCGAGCTGGACGCGCGCCTGGCTGAAGCGCGCGTACTGACGCAGAAGAGCGAAGAACAGCTGCAGCTGCTGCAGTCGCGCGTTACGCGCCTGCGCAAACAGCTGGAGGTGCAGCCATGATCCGTTTCACGCCATTGACGGCCTTGGCCGTGTTGGCCCTGGTGGGGTTGCAGGGTTGCGCCAGCCAGCGCAGCGAGCAGGCGCTGGATGAAGCCGGCGCTGCCTTCCAGAAGGTCAAGGACGACTCGGATGTGCTGCGCAGCGCCCCGCGAGACGTGATCCGCGCCGGCGAATCGCTGTCCCGCGCCGAGCGCCTGTCCAGCTACATCGGCAGCGGCGCCGACGTTCGCCACTATGCCTACCTGAGCCAGCGCTACAGCGAGATCGCCAGCGAGCACGCCAGGCTTGCAGGCAACCAGGAGCGCCTCACCAAGCTGGACCTCGAGCGCCAGCGGCTGCAGCTTGCCTTGCGCGAGGCCAAGCTGGCCGAGGTGCAGCAACAGGGCAAATGGGTCGAAGCCCAGATCGTCAGCCTGACCACCCAGGACAGCGATCGTGGCCTGGTCATGACCCTGGGCGATGTGCTGTTCGACACCGGCCACGCCGAGCTCAAGAACTCCGCCAGCCGCACCGTGCTCAAGCTGGTGCAGTTCCTCCAGCTCAACCCGCGCCGCATCGTGCGCATCGAAGGTTACACCGACAGCACCGGCACGCCCGAAGACAACCTCAAGCTGTCCCGCGACCGCGCGCAGGCGGTGGCCGACATGCTGGTCGACCTCGGTGTCGACGAAAAACGTATCCAAGTCGAGGGTTATGGTGACCAGTTCCCGGTCGAGGCCAATGCCTCCGAGCGGGGCAGGGCGCAGAACCGGCGTGTCGAGATCGTGTTCTCGGATGACAAGGGGAAGTTGGGCGCTGCGCGCTGAGTTGCATAATGATGGGGTCCGGTGCTTGCGCCGGACCGTGTTTTATCAGGCATCTCCTGCGAGCTGAGCGGCGAGAGATCGAGGCGCAGTGCGCGACTCCCGGTCCATGTCTTCAGGCCATTTGACCTTCGGCGCAAGTCGCAGCGCCAGGTTATACCAAGGCACATTGTCGTGGTCTCGAGGAGGCCCAGGTGTTGGTAGTTTGGATGGGCCGTGTTGCATGTAAGTGCAAATATATGCCCAGGCAGATTCGTCTGCGCCCATGGTGGTAAGAGGAAAGCGGTCAATAACGTTGTTTGTGCCTGGGTCAACGATAGATATTACAACTCCCCACGTTGTGATGATGCCGTGTGTCGTTGCCTTTCGTAGCTTCCATGATTCAGCACGAACTTGGGTCCAGTCGTAAGCTACAGTTTCGATATGTCCTGGTTCAAACGGATTCCACCACTGAAATTTAAAATTATAAGCGAATATTTTTTGGCGTGCACGATTGAGGCGAATCGGTTCGTCGCGAGGCGGGCTTAGGTCATGGCGCAAGGTTGTGCTAATTGTCCAGGCCGCCAGGGCGGTTGTTCCAATCCATAAGCTTATGACACCGAGGTGTTGCTGGTTGAAGGCTTGAGACAGATCCAGTAGGAAGAAATAGCTCGCCGCCAGTAATAGCGAGAGCCATATTAGAACTCCACGTCTGCGATTGGAGCTTCGTGATATTTCCAGATAGGTATCATCTATGTGGTTTGGGGTATCATATCCCAGCGTAGCTACCGTAAGTGACTGCCTTGTGGGGAAAGATAGATCGGCCTCCCAGCCGGCACAGGGTGGTGTTAGTCGCGGATTTTTCACTTTTTTCCCCACCCTGCTGAATCCATCTTGTCTTTTTTTACAAGAAGTCGAGCATGGCCGGCTTCATCAGAGCTATCCGGCCAATACGAAATCTCTAACTCCAGAGCATGGATGCGGTGGTTAGAAATCAGCGCGATCGAACCGCCGATGTTCAATTGCGCTGAACTGGTGTCTAGCTCGATCGTAGTCTCTACCGTCTTGGGGTCGTAATCGATATGGCGCTGTTGGGTTTGCGGAAATACACTTGAATAATCGTGGCTCGATGCGATTGTTTGGCTGTGGCGCTCGCTCGAGCGGAAGACTCGTAAGGTCCATGTGTATTTGGAAATATCAGGTTGGTAGTGAGGAAGTTTTAGAGTGTAGGTCAAGTATGCCCGAGCCGAGACGGAGGCGGCGTCGGCGAGGACTGCGCTCATTGGATCTGTAGATCCGTGTGTGGGATCGGTTACCAAGCGCACAACAATATCAGCCTCGGCGGTCATCCCCAAAGCAGCGGCATTGAGTGCGCCGATAGCCGTGTCGAAATGAATGGCTGATATCCATTGATGGGGTGTTTTTGGGGTACCCCACTTGCACGCTCGAACCCATAGCTCTAAACGAGTAGACTCCATCCTCTTCGCCCAAGTGGCAGTTGCAAATGCCGCGAGCCCAAGGATGATCGCGATTCCTAACGGGCCAAGGAGTATCGCTTGAGGTGCCATGACTCCGGCCACCCCAGTAACGGCGCCAGCCAACGATATGAAACTTGCAGCTCCGTATATGCCCGCTGACGTTCCGTCACTATTATGTGATGCTCGTCGCGCCGCAAATGCGTATTGCACTCCGTCTGCTATTGCGGTTATAGCCACGATCGCACCACCATATTGAGCAATCCTTGCACCCCTTCCCACCGTCTGTACTTGCCCCTTTATCTGTATCAGCGTTGTCAGGTCCGGCCTCAACACTTTTGTGGTGAAGCCGGCAATCTCGATTCCAAAGCCCATCACCCCGACCGACGTGGACCACACCGCCGCCAGCGCTTCCGGCTTTTCGCCCTCCGAGGCATTCGCCAAGGCCTCGTAGCTCTTGCGCAAACTGTCCTGCTGGAACCACAAACTGCCCAAACTCAGCAGCAGGTCGAACTTGCCCGGTCCAAGGCCGCCCAAGGGCTTGCGCATTCCCTGCAGGGCTTCCTTGGCCAGCTCGCGGGCATGGGCCGCGCTGATGCCGAGGTTGTGGATCCTGTGGGCCGCGCCGCCCTGCAAGCTGGCGGTGCCGATGCTCACCGCACGCACCGCATCGGCAACGCCGGCGCTGGCGCTCACGCGGAGTTTTTCCAACCGGGCCTGCAACGCCTCGGCGCTTTCCAGCGACCAGAGGGCGACGTTCACCAGCTTGCCGTGATTGCTTGGCACCGCGATGGCGATCGCGCCGCTGAGTACCATCGCCCGCACCTTGCGCTGCGCCGGCTTGCGGAACTGCTCGTCGAGCTGGCTGAGAAAAGCGTCGGTGCGCTCCTGCAGGGCCTCGTTGAGCAGCGAGAGATACTCGCCGAGGCGCAGCGACACCACGATCTGCGTGACATGCTGGCCGGTATAGCGCAGCAGGGCCGCGCTGTGCAGGTGGCCGACAAGGGCCTGGGTCTGCGATCCCAGCTGGCGGACCAGCACATTGCTGGCGTTGGCGGTAGCGGCGAGCAGTTGGCCAATGGCCTCGCGCACCGGCGCGACCCACAGGCGTTGGCCTTCCTGGGAGGTGATGGTGGTTCTGAGGGTGGCGTATACGCGGCCGAGGTCATCACCGGTCAGCGCGCTGGCGAGCTGCTGGACCAGCCCTTGATCCCTGGCCAGCAAGGCTTGATAGAGCAGGCTGTCGCGGTCTTCGAGCAGGTCTTGCCAGAGCCGCTGGGTGGCACCCAGCGCGGCGCCGTCCAGCGGCGGGGCCTCGCTGGGGCCGCCGGACAGGCACGGGGCGATCATGCGGATGAAATTCTCGGTGCCGCGCGGCCAGGCGGTGTCGTAATCGTAGCGGGTGGCCAGCTTGAAGATCGCCGAGTCGAACTGCTGGGCGTAGAGCTCACCGATGGCATCGACGGTCTTCTGCCAGGCAGCCTGTTCGCGCAGGTACTCCTGCTCGAAGGCGGCACGGGCGGCTTCATCGTAGCGTTCCTCCAGGCGCTCGCGGGCTTCCTGCTGCTTGATGGACGTTCTGCGTTCAGTCTCCGCCCCCAGGTCCACCGCAGGCAGCGTTACCTTGGCCGAAATCGGGCTGCTGTTCCACCGCTCTGTGTCCTGCTCATGCTTCTCGGCCTCTTCCGCCGCCTGTGCCGCCGCCCAGGCATCCTGCAACTGACGAATGCCCAGCAGCGCCTGCGAGGTGAACATCTCGAAGCGCCGCTGCGGCTCGGCACGCCATTCCTGCAGGGCGGTGAAGCAGGCGGCGCGCTGCGCATTGGCCTCCTGCACCACGCCTATCGGGTCGGGCAGCGTCAGCGCGAGGATGCCGTGCTCGAGCTGTTCGCGCTGTATCAGCGTGCGCACGTGGCCGCGCATCGCCGTCAGCCGCTGGTTGCGCGAATAGAAGCCGTGGGCGCTGGTGAAGTCGCCGGCGGCACCCTCGGTGTACTCCAGCACGTCGTGCAACTGCAGGTCCTGCCCGGTCATGGCCCGGCCGATGCTGGCGGGGTCTTCGCGCGCGGCCTTGAGGTCGATCCAGGTGAAGCGGTCGCTGGTGTCGACGCCATCGCTGCCACAACCGGTCAGGTAGCGGTCCAGCACCTCCTTGGACCACGGGTCGTTGGAGAAGGCGATCCAGGCGTTGCTGAACATCTGCGTGTCGATGTTGATGAAGGCGGCGGGAATGTCGTGATCCGCGGCAACGCAGCAGCGGCTCAGGGACGGCGGCGCCGCGAGCGGGGGCTGGTACGGCGGGAACTGGCGCAGCGCGCCTTCCGGGGTAACCTCGTAGGCCTGCCACTCCTGCAGATCAAGGACCACATAGACATAGCCGTGGCGCAGTGTGCGCGCCTGCTCCAGGCGCATGGGCAGCGCCCTGGCGCCGGGCTGCTTGCGCAAGGTGCCCGGCGCGGGGGCATAGGCGTTGCGCAGCAGCATGATGGGCAGGCCGGTGCGCTCGCAGACCTTGCAGCCGCCATTGGTGCAGAGCAGGTTCTGACGGGTGAGAATGCCGACGACCTCGCTGGTATTGTTGGT
>NZ_DATELE010000122.1:0-5457 GCF_035277045.1 Pseudomonas sp.
CATTGAATACCTCAAATCTGCTTTAAATAAAGCAAATTTGAGGTATTATGATCTTATCAAAACGAGGGAGCGAGGTGATGAGCTACAACGAGTTCAAGAGATGGCTGATATCCCAAGGCGTCCAGTTCACGAAAAGCAAAGGACGTCATATTTGGAAAATCACCTACAACGGCAATCAGACGGTCTTTCCGGATCACGGCGCCAAGGAGATGAAAGAGCCGACCCGGAAAGGAATAATCAAGCAACTGGGGCTCAAATGAGCCCCACCCTTGAACTCGAAACTCACCTCGCTTCGTCGCGAGTCTTCTGCGCTAACACTGAAAGGAGCCAGATATGTACGACTACCCCTTGACGGTGCATACCGACGAGAACCCTGGCCTCGCGCTGACGTGCGATGCGATCCCAGAATTCAACGCTGCTGGCGACGATCTGGCTGAAGCAATGGCTGAGGCGATAGACGCAATGGAAGCCGCGCTGTCGATCTATGTAGATCAGCGACGAACCATTCCACCCGCGCCAGAGCCGCTGGATGGCCAGCCCGTGCTTTTGCTCCCGAGCCTTACCGTGGTCAAAATTGAGCTATGGAATGCCATGATGGAGCGCGGAATGCGCAAAGCTGACCTATGCCGGCTGCTCGGTATCAGCCAGAGCCAAGGTGACAGGCTCGTTGACTTCCTCCATGGATCGAAGCTGGAGGCGCTGGAGCAGGCACTGAATGCTTTGGGTAAACGATTGGTGATTCATGCAGAAGCTGCTTAGGGGCCTCATCCGGGCCCTTATTAGGTTCTCATAACCATCAACCCCGCAAGCATAAAACCCCGGCTCTGGCCGGGGTTTCTCTGTGTCGCGTTTCTTGCAAGCTGGACACGCTGCTATGAAAACAGGTGTTTATCCGCGCGGAAAGCTTTTTATGCAGCTTCGCGCAGCTGCTCAAGAGCGCAATCGATCCAGGCCACTCCAGTGTTGATCAACTCGCGCGCTTTGGCTTCACCCATCTTGTGCTCGCGGGCGATCCGCAGCGCCGGCCACTTAGCACCGAAGTACAGCCAGACGAAGCCACCCATCTGTGGGTCGCGCTTGTTCAGCCTGGCTACGGCGCCGTCCACCGCGAGCGCTAGGTCGTCCGTGATCACGTACTGTTTGAGCCCACCTTCGGCAGGGACGTTGTCACGCATCAGCGCATATAGCGGGCAGACGTACTGAGGCACGCCCATCCCATCCATGCGCCACCAGCCCCACTGCTCCAGCATGTATGCGGTGTCACCCAGGGCTTTATCAACATAGGTTCGCTTCTTCATGTATTCCTCAATCCCCAGTGTAATTCGTGCCGCCGGCGCCGCGGCGGTTGTTCGTTTGGTATTGCCCTTCCGGACCGCTCATGTTGGCTGGACGCTGGCGTTCGGCCTGTTGCTCCAGTTCGCGCAGTCGCAGGCCGAGCTGCATAGCCAGCTCTTCGAGCGGTAGCGGCTCACCCGTAACTGCTGACACCCAACCCGAAACGTTGCAGGTCATACAAGGGCGTGGCCCAAAAAGGCCGCTGGTTGTGGCTTGGCCGCCACATCCTGGGCACGCAGTCAGCGGTATTCGTTGCAGGGAAAACCCAGGTCGGCGGCCCTTTTTCAGCATTTCGAATCCTCGCTAATTACAAATGCGGTAAGGTCGCCCGAAGCCACGGCATCAGCGGCCTGTGGCGAATTCTGCGAATTTTCAAATAAGGCCTCTGTAAGGCGGTGAATGGCCTTGAAGCCAATCCGGTCAAGCCACGCATGCCACTTCTCCAGAGCCTGCCGACGCTGCTGCATGGCCTGGGTGTGGATGTAGGTGCTGGCGATCTTCCCGAGCGTGTGGTTCAGCAGCATCTCGCCGATGTGGCCGTCGATGCCCAGGTCAGTCCAGGTGCTGCGGGACACCTTGCGCAGGTCGTGGCTGGTCCACTCACGCTGGCCAAGACGGGTGAACACGGTGCTGGCCTGGGTCTCGCTCAGCGGCAGCCCGCGCCGGTTCGGGAACAGGTAAACGCCCCCGTAGCCCTGGGCTTGCTGAATCGCCCGGTACCGGGCCAGCAGCGCCTTGATCTGGCCGGTCAATGGCAGGCGGTGCTCGGTCCGAGTCTTGGTGTTTGCCGCCGGGATGAACCATTCGGCCGCGGCCAGGGAGATATCGCCCCAGCGCGCCATGCGGGTCTCGCCGATCCGGGTACCGTGGCCCAGCATCATCAGGGCCAACATGGCATCGCCCGGCGCTGTCTCGAAGGCCTGTGCCAGCTGCTGCATCAGCTCGGGCAACTGCACATCACGCAGGCGGGCAGCCTTGGGCAGGATCTTGGCGCGGGTGAAGTCGCTGAAGCGCATCCCGGCCATAGGGTTGCGGTCGATCAGGCCCAGCTGCAGGGCCTGGCGGAAAGCGGTCAGCAGCAGCGCGAACATCTGGCGCAGGTAGGACAGCGACACCTCGGCCTGGCACGGCCACATCAAGTGCTTGTCCAGCGCGTCGGCATTCACGTCGGCCATGGCCAGGTCATCGAGCCGCGGCTTCAGGTGTTGCGCGATAGCAGACCGGGCACCGGCCTTGCGCTTTGCCGACAGCGAGCGGTCACGAGCCATGCGGTCGCCGTACCAGTCGAGCAGCTGGCCGACGGTGACCATGCCCGAGGCAACTGGCGCAGTGGCAGGGTTGCGGGCCAGGCGCTGACGTATTGCGGGCAGTTCGGCGATCACGGCCGCCACACTCAGGTCGGGCCAGCGAGCGATCGGCACCCACTTCTTGCCGCGCACCAGGTGCCAGGTGCCACGCTCGCGGTTGCTCCAGAAGCGCAGGTACAGGCCGGGGTGACGCGGGTCGCGCAGGTCACGCACCGATTTGTCGGCCACCTGCCTACGCACCTCGGCCTCGCTCAGCTTCACTTCTCGGGTCGCGCTCATGCGGCCACCACGGTCTTAGGCAGCAGCAGGTAAGCCCGGAGCGCCTCCATAGCGTCAACCGGACCCCGGCAGACGATCGCCAGATACCCTTGGTCCATCAGCGCTTGAATGTAGGCGTCCTGGCTTGGCGACACGGCGGCATCGAATGGCGGCTCAGCCTTGAACTCGATGTACAGGCCGAAGTACCCGCCGCGGGCCATCGGCAGCACTAGGTCCGGCACCCCCGCCTTGACGCCCTGCCCCTTGAGCTTGACCGCGACCAGCTTGTGCCGGTGCCCGCCGTTGGGTACGTGATAGATCAGCCGGAACGCCTCGGGGAAGCGCAGCTGCAGATGTTCCATCAGCGCAGCCTGCTCCAGGCCTTCCCGGTCGACTGGTTTTGCCCGCGGCTTTCTGGCCCGCACTGCCTTCATGCTCGCTGGCTTCACTGCTCTGCCTTCCCAAGCTGGCCTTGGATCTTTGCGAAGCCCTCGGGGGACACGAAAGCCCGCCCGCCGAGCATGATCACGGTGTCGCAGGGAACTTCTTTGCTGCGCAGGCGATAACGAAGGCTCGGGGCGTTCTTCCAGTGACACCATTTCCGCTCTGTCTTCCAGCGAATGGTTTTTGTCTTGGGCAGGTAGTCACTGACGTAGATCGGGATGCCGCTGAATGTCATGGCTGGGCTCATCATGCGGCCACTACCCCCTCACTGATCAGCTGGGCCTGGGTGCGCATGACGCCCTCGGCGTGGTACTGGCGAGCTTCGGCGCGGCTGATGACCTTGCTGCGCCCGTCGCACGCATCATGGCAGGCAGCGCAGGCCCAGGCGCCTTGCAGATCGTTCGGCTTGAAGCCCACGCCGCAAGTGCCGGCCATGCGGTAGTGCGCCAGGACGGTTGTTTCCGGGTTGCCGTTGCAGACGCCCGGGATGCGCACCTGGCACTCCCGACCGCGCGCGGCCTTGGTCAGCTTGGATTGCCTCATGGGCGGTGCTCTCCTTGAAGATCGACAACTTCGAATGCGGATGGCCACATGCGCACGCCGTGCAGCCGGGCCGATTGCTCGTCGCGGTACAGGGCAACCGGCGGCCGGGGCTGGTGGCTGAGGCCAAGGGCGTGGCTGTGGCAGTACAGCGCATAGCGGTACTCAGCAGGATCAGGCGGCAGCAGCATTTGGGCGCTCATGGCGCCACCTTCAGGCCTTGGGCCTCGATCGCACGCCGCACGCCGGGAGGCGGCAGCATTGTTCCTACGTTGGTCGCCCATTCAGCAGGCAGCTCCACCACCACGGCCTCGCGGGAGGCCTTCCAGGCCCAGTACGCCAGCCGAACCATGGGGTCACGGTAATCGCCGTTCTCCTGTCGCCATGCGAGGTTGGCTCTGGCGCGCTGGCGGATATCCTCGCCGCAGCACTTGGCCATCTCCTCGACGTATGCTGCCTCGAACTGCTCCCGGTTCTTGTTGGCGTCCATCAGTGCTGCTCCTCGGCTTCGGAGATGACCGCCATGCGCTCAAGTCGCTCGGCTGCCTGGCTGGCCAGGTTTACGTGGTCGGCCTCATCCACCACCGGCATGCATACGAAATGGATGCCGTGCTTGACGAAAGCGTTGGCCACTTGGAGCGAATTACGCAGCTGTATTGGAGTGGCACGCTTCATTACACGCCCTCCTTGCCGCGCTGCGACTCCCAGGTGAACGGCAGCACAATCACCCCACCCTCGCGCAGCCGGTCAGCCGAGCGCTCGCCCATGGCCGCGGGCAATTCCTTTACGCCCAGGTTCGAGATCACGATGGTCGGCAGCATCTTCTCGTAGCGGCCGTTGATGATCGAAAACAGGCGGCTCAGCTCGAAATCGCTGGGCGTCTCTTTGCTTGCCCCGACCTCGTCCAGAACCAGCAGCGTGGGCTTGATCAGGGCGTCGAGGATACTGCCCTCGGTCTGGCCCGAGCTGCCGTCGAAGGTCGCGCGGATCGACTGGAGGATACCGCCCAAGGTGCGATACGCCGCGGTGTGTCCGGTGGAGGCCATGACGGCCTGGGCGACGGACACCCCGAGGTGGGTCTTGCCGGTGCCGGGATTGCCCACCAGGATCATGCAGCGCCCCGCTTCCAGGTTCTGCTCGAACTCCTGGGCGTACAGCTCGCAACGGGCCTTGGCTTTGGCCTGGCCAGGATTGGTGGCTTGGTAGGCCTCGAACGTCTTCTCCTTGAACCGCTTGGGGATCAGGGCATCACCGAGCTTCCAGGCCAGCTCATGGCGATGACGCTCTACCGCCAGCGCGGTGTTTTTGGCGGCCTGCAGGCGCTTGCACTCCGGGCACGGAGACCGGAAGGTGCGGCTCAGGACATGCGTGACGGTGGCCTGGTACTCGCCGTGCTCTTCGCAGACGGCCATCGAGGTCATTTGCGGGCTAGCCATACTGGACAGGTGAACCACTTTCTCAGAATGCATACGAACCATCCTCCCGGGTAATCAGGCCGTCGGTGTAATCGCGGTCGGCGAAACCGTGGTGATTGGATTTTGCAGATGGGGCCTGACGGCGGTTGTCTTGGACG
>NZ_DATELE010000123.1:0-31687 GCF_035277045.1 Pseudomonas sp.
CGGCGGGCTGACCCAGATCGTCCCGCTGTTTTTCCAGGACGTGACCAACAAGCCGATCGAGGGCATGAAGCCGCGGACCGCGCTGGAAGTCGAAGGCCGTGACGTCTACATCCGCGAAGGCTGCGTGGGCTGCCACTCGCAAATGATCCGCCCGTTCCGCGCCGAGACCGAACGCTACGGACACTACTCGGTGGCAGGCGAGAGCGTGTGGGATCACCCATTCCTGTGGGGCTCCAAGCGCACCGGCCCGGACCTCGCCCGGGTGGGTGGCCGCTACTCCGATGACTGGCACCGCGCGCACCTGTACAACCCGCGCAACGTCGTGCCGGAATCGAAGATGCCGTCCTACCCGTGGCTGGTGGAAAACACCCTGGATGGCCAGGACACCGCGAAGAAACTCGAGGTACTGCGCACCCTGGGCGTGCCGTACACCGATGCCGACATCGCCGGCGCCCGTGACGCGGTCAAGGGCAAGACCGAAATGGACGCACTGGTGGCCTACCTGCAAGGCCTGGGCACCCTCATCAAGAGCAAACGGTGACTGTGATGGATATCGGGATGATTCGTGGTCTCGGCACCGTCGTGGTGCTGGTGGCATTTGTCGGCCTGGCGCTGTGGGTGTTCAGCGGCCGACGCAAGAAAGATTTCGACGAAGCGACCTTGCTGCCCTTCGCGGACGACCCCGAAGCGATCCGGCACGTCGAGCAAGCCAAAGCGAGCGCTTCGAGGAGTAGCAAAGCATGAGCACCTTCTGGAGTCTGTACGTCACCGTCCTGACCCTGGGCACCCTCTTTGCCCTGACCTGGCTGCTGCTGTCGACCCGCAAGGGCCAGCGCAGCGACGTCACCGACGAAACCGTGGGACACGCCTTCGATGGCATCGAGGAATACGACAACCCGCTGCCCAAGTGGTGGTTCTGGCTGTTCGTCGCCACCATCGTCTTCTCGCTGGGCTACCTGGTGCTGTACCCGGGCCTGGGCAACTGGAAAGGCATCCTGCCGGGTTACCAGGAACCGTCGGAGTTCGCCAACGGGCAGGCCGGCTGGACCGGGGTGCACGAATGGGAAAAAGAGATGGCCAAGGCCGATGCCCGCTTCGGGCCGATCTTCGCCAAGTACGCCGCCATGCCCATCGAGGATGTTGCCAAGCAGCCGCAAGCGCTGAAGATGGGGGCCAGGTTGTTCGCCTCCAACTGCTCGGTGTGCCACGGTTCCGACGCCAAGGGTGCCTACGGTTTCCCCAACCTCACCGATCAGGACTGGCGCTGGGGTGGCGAACCCGAGACCATCAAGGCCAGCATCATGAACGGCCGCCATGGGGTGATGCCCGCCTGGTCGGCGGTGATCGGCGAGCAAGGCGTGGCCGATGTCGCCGCCTTCGTGCTGACCAACCTCGATGGGCGCACGCTGCCGGAAAACATCAAGGCCGATGTCGGCAACGGGCAGAAGATCTTCGCCGCCAACTGCGTGGCCTGCCATGGCCCTGAAGCCAAAGGCACACCGGCCATGGGCGCGCCCGACCTGACCCATCCGCAGGCATTCATCTACGGCTCGAGCTTCGCCCAGTTGCAGCAGACCATCCGCTACGGCCGCCAGGGCCAGATGCCGGCGCAGGCGCAATTGCAGGGCAATGACAAGGTGCACCTGCTGGCGGCGTATGTGTACAGCCTGTCGCACGCGGAAGAAGAAGACCCGGCCAGGGCCGACTGACGCGCGACGCGATGCGCAGGATCAGTCGCAATGCGCTCCAAGGGCTTCGCCAGCGGCGTATCATGCGCTCGAAGCCCCCTGATTCACGACTGCGGCCGGCATGCACTGGCCGCGGCACTTTCCCCTGCCGTGGGACGCGATGATGAGCAAGCAGATTCCGGTACACAATGTCACCCCGCCTGCTGGCAAGCACGGTGACAACGTCGATCTCTATGCCTCCCGGGAAAAAATCTACACCCGGGCCTTCACGGGCATGTTCCGCAACCTGCGCAGGGTCGCCGGGGTGCTGTTGTTCCTGCTCTACTTCGGCACCGTCTGGCTGAACTGGGGCGGGCACCAGGCCGTGTGGTGGAACCTGCCCGAGCGCAAGTTCTACATCTTCGGCGCGACCATCTGGCCCCAGGACTTCATCCTGCTGTCGGGGCTGCTGATCGTCGCGGCGTTCGGGCTGTTCTTCATCACCGTGTTCGCGGGGCGGGTATGGTGCGGCTACACCTGCCCGCAGAGTGTGTGGACATGGATCTTCATGTGGTGCGAGAAGGTCACCGAGGGCGACCGCAACCAGCGCATCCGGCTCGACCGCTCGCCCATGAGCGCCAACAAGCTGCTGCGCAAGGGCGCCAAGCACAGCCTGTGGCTGGTGATCGGCTTCGTCACCGGGATGACCTTTGTCGGCTACTTTTCGCCTGTCCGTGAGCTGATGCTGGAGTTCTTCACCGGCCAGGCCGACGGCTGGGCGTATTTCTGGGTAGGCTTCTTCACCCTGGCGACCTACGGCAACGCCGGTTGGCTGCGCGAGCAGGTGTGCGTGCACATGTGCCCCTATGCGCGCTTCCAGAGCGTGATGTTCGACAAGGACACGCTGATCGTTTCGTACGATCCTCGCCGCGGCGAAGCGCGTGGTCCGCGCAAGAAGGACACGGACTACAAGGCCAAGGGCCTAGGGGACTGCATCGACTGCACGATGTGCGTGCAGGTCTGCCCGACCGGCATCGACATCCGCAACGGCCTGCAGATCGAGTGCATCGGCTGCGCGGCCTGCATCGATGCGTGCGACAGCATCATGGACAAGATGCATTATCCCAAGGGCCTGATCAGCTACACCACCGAGCACAACCTTTCCGGGCAGAAGACCCACAGGCTGCGGCCCCGCCTGATCGGCTACGCGCTGGTGCTGCTGGCGATGATCGGCCTGCTTGCCAGCGCCTTCGCCACCCGCTCGCTGGTCGGCTTCGACGTGAGCAAGGACCGGGTGCTCTACCGCGAGAACGCCCAGGGCCGGATCGAGAACGTCTACAGCCTCAAGGTGATGAACAAGGACCAGCACGACCACGTCTACGTGCTCGACGCCAGCGGCCTGCCGGGCCTGATGCTTGAAGGCGCGCGCGAGATCCGCGTGGCCGCGGGCGATATCGTCAGCCTGCCGGTACGCGTGTCGGTGGCGCCCGAGCGCCTGCCCTCGACCACCAATGACATTACCTTCCTCCTGAAGGACGCCGACGACGGCGACTCCCGGGTCGAAGCCGAGAGCCGCTTCATCGGCCCGCCCATCCGTTGAGAGAATCCAGCATGCCCTCCAACACCACCGCCGGCCCTTGGTACAAGCACCTCTGGCCCTGGATCATCATCGGCATCCTCACCACCTCGGTGTGCCTGAGCCTGACCATGGTCACGATCGCGGTGCGTAACCCAGTCAATCTGGTGACCGACAACTACTACGAGGCGGGCAAGGGGATCAACCGCTCGCTCGACCGCGAACTGCTGGCGCAGCAGCTGGGGCTGAAGGCCGACCTGCGGCTCGATGAGCTGACCGGTGAAGTGCAGTTGCGCCTGACCGGCGACAGCGCGCCGCAGCGGGTGGAATTGAACCTGATTTCGCCGACACAGCCGGCGAAGGACCGCAAGGTGGTGCTGAACATGAGCGCGCCCGGGCGGTATGTCGGGCAGCTTGAGGACCGGGTCGAGGGGCGGCGGTTCGTTGAACTGCTGGGGGAGCAGGAGGGGCAGGTGTGGCGGTTGTTCGAGGAAGAAAAGGTAGAGCATGGGGAGACCTTGCAGCTGGGTGATGAGGCCTTGCAAGGGGCGGAGCATCTGGAAAAATGAGCTGGCTTCTTCGCTGCGGTTCGGCCACCCCGATTTTCGGCCAGAAACCATGATCACCCCCTGCTATCACTGCGCCCTTCCCGTTCCCCCCGGCAGCCGTTTCACCGCGGTGGTGCTGGGCGAGCCGCGAGCGTTCTGCTGCCCCGGCTGCCAGGCCGTGGCCGAGGCCATCGTCGCTGGCAGCCTGGAGCGCTACTACCAGCACCGCAGCGAATCCAGCGCGAACCCTGAAACCCTGCCCCGCCAGCTGCAGGACGAACTGGCCCTGTACGACCGCGCCGATGTGCAACAACCCTTCGTGCGCGACGACGGCGAACAGGCCGAGACAACGCTGCTGATCGAGGGCATCAGTTGCGCCGCTTGCGGCTGGCTGATCGAAAAACACCTGCGCAACCTGCCCGGCATCAGCGAAGCGCGCCTGAACCTCTCCAATCATCGCCTGCAGGTCCGCTGGGCACCCGAACAACTGCTGCTGTCCCAGCTGTTCGCCGAGCTGCGACAGATCGGCTATGCCGCCCATCCCTGCCAACCCGACCAGGCGGCCGGGCAACTGGCCCGTGAAAACCGCGCCGCCCTGCGCCGACTGGGCGTGGCCGGGCTGCTGTGGTTCCAGGCGATGATGGCGACCATGGCCACCTGGCCCGAATTCAACATCGACCTGAGCCCCGAGCTGCACACCATCCTGCGCTGGGTGGCGCTGTTCCTGACCACGCCGATCGTGTTCTACAGCTGCGCGCCGTTTTTCAAGGGCGCGGCCCGCGACTTGCGCACGCGTCACCTGACCATGGATGTGTCGGTATCGCTGGCCATTGGCCTGGCCTATGGCGCGGGCATCTGGACGGCGATCAGCGGCAGCGGCGAGCTGTATTTCGACACCGTGGGCATGTTCGCGCTGTTCCTGCTCACCGGCCGCTACCTGGAACGACGTGCCCGCCAGCGCACGGCCGCGGCCACCGCGCAGCTGGTCAACCTGCTGCCGGCCTCATGCCTGCGCCTGGGCGAGGATGGCCAGAGCCTGCGTGTGCTGCTGACCGAACTGCGCGCGGGCCAGCGGGTGCTGGTGCAACCGGGCGCCGTGGTGCCGGCCGATGGGCGGATCGTCGATGGGCGTTCAAGCCTCGACGAATCGCTGCTGACCGGTGAGTCCCTGCCCCAGGCGCGCGGCCACGGCGATGCCGTCACGGCGGGCACGCTGAACGTGGAAAGCACCCTGACCGTCGAGGTCCAGGCCTTGGGCCAGAACACCCGGCTGTCCGCCATCGTGCGCCTGCTTGAACGTGCCCAGTCCGAAAAACCGCGCCTGGCGCGGATCGCCGACCGGGCTGCGCAGTGGTTTCTGCTGTTCAGCCTGATCGCCGCGGCAGGCATCGGTCTGTTGTGGTGGCAGCTGGAGCCGGCACGGGCCTTCTGGATTGTCCTGGCCATGCTGGTCGCCACCTGCCCCTGCGCGCTGTCGCTGGCCACCCCTACCGCCCTGACCACCGCCACCGGCACCTTGCACGGAGTGGGCCTGCTGCTGACCCGCGGGCATGTGATCGAAGGGCTGAACCAGATCGACACGGTGATCTTCGACAAGACCGGCACGCTGACCGAGGGGCGCCTGGCCTTGCGCAGCTTGCATCCCTTGGCCAGCCTTACCGCCGAGCAGTGCCTGGAGCTGGCCGCCGCGCTGGAGAACCGCTCCGAGCACCCCATCGCCCGGGCGTTCGGCCGCGCCGCGGCAGCCGCTGAAAATGTCAGCAGCGAGCCTGGCCAGGGGCTGCAAGGCCAGGTTGGCGAACGCACCCTGCGCATCGGCCAGGCCGCGTTTGTCTGTGCCCTGAGCGGCGCACCGGTGCCTCAGGTGCCCGGCGGTCACGGCCAGTGGCTGCTGCTGGGCGATCGACAGGGCCCGCTGGCGTGGCTGGTGCTCGACGACCGCCTGCGCGGCGATGCCGGCGAGCTGGTCGCGGCCTGCAAGGCGCGCGGCTGGCGTACGCTGTTGCTGTCGGGTGACAGCTCGCCCATGGTGGCCGAGGTGGCGAAGCAACTGCAGATCGACGAAGCCATCGGCAGCCTGCGCCCGGCCGACAAGCTGGCACGGCTCAAGGCCCTGCAGGCCGAAGGGCGCAAGGTGCTGATGCTGGGCGATGGGGTCAACGATGTGCCGGTGCTGGCGGCGGCCGACATCAGCATCGCCATGGGGTCGGCCACTGACCTGGCCAAGACCAGCGCCGACGCCGTGCTGCTGTCCAGCCGCCTGCGGTCGCTGGTCCAGGCCTTCGGGGTGGCGCGCCGCACCCGGCGGATCATCCTCGAGAACCTGCTCTGGGCAGGCTTGTATAATGGCCTCATGTTGCCGTTCGCCGCCTTGGGCTGGATCACGCCGGTGTGGGCGGCGGTCGGCATGTCGGTCAGCTCGCTGATCGTGGTGCTCAACGCGTTGCGCCTGGCCCGCACCCCAGGTGCCACGGCCCCGACCGGCCTTTCCCGTCCCGCCACGGCCTGAGCAGGAGCGCCCCCATGCCCGCCCTCTACATCATGATCCCGGCCGCGTTGCTGATCGTTGGCTTCGCCGTGTACATCTTTTTCTGGGCCGTGGACAGCGGCCAGTACGACGACCTCGAAGGCCCCGCCCACAGCATCCTGTTCGACGACGACGACCCTCGCCACCAAGGCGCTCTGCCCCAGGCCGAGCGCAAGACCGCTGACAAGGACGACGTCCCCCGTGCCTGATCTTCTTCCCCTGCTGGGTTCGGCACTGATCCTTGGGCTGCTCGGTGGCGGCCATTGCCTGGGCATGTGCGGCGGCCTGATGGGCGCCCTGACCCTGGCCATCCCGCCCGAGCAACGCAGCCGCCGCCTGCGCCTGCTGCTGGCCTACAACGTGGGGCGGATCCTCAGCTACGCCACCGCCGGCCTGTTGCTGGGCCTGGCCGGCTGGGCGCTGGCCAACAGCCCGGTAGCGTTCGGCATGCGCGTGGCCGCGGGACTGCTGCTGATCGCCATGGGGCTTTACCTGGCAGGCTGGTGGAGCGGCCTGACTCGCATCGAGGCGCTGGGCCGCGGCATATGGCGGCATATCCAGCCCGTGGCCACGCGGCTGCTGCCGGTGTCCAGCCTGCCACGCGCGCTGTTGCTGGGGGCGCTGTGGGGATGGCTGCCGTGCGGACTGGTCTACAGCACGCTGTTCTGGGCGGCCAGCCAGGGCAATGCCGTGGACAGCGCCGCCCTGATGCTGGCCTTCGGCCTGGGCACCTGGCCAGTACTGCTGGCCACCGGCCTCGCCGCCGACCGTGTCGGCCAGCTTCTGCGCCAGCGCGGCGTCCGCATGGCCGGTGGCATGCTGGTCATCCTGTTTGGCCTGTGGACCTTGCCCGGCCACCATCAACACTGGCTGATGGGCCACTGACGCGGTGTTGATTCAAATCAACACCGGCGCCCACGGCTGTCCCTAGACTGCGGCTACCGCTGTTTTCTCCGGGAACCGCCTCCATGCTCGACGACCTTCGTTGGGATTGCGACCTGATCCGCCGCTACGACCTGGCCGGGCCGCGCTACACCTCCTATCCAACCGCCGTGCAACTGCACGGCGAGGTGGGTTCCTTCGACCTGCTGCATGCCCTGCGCGACAGCCGGCGCGCCGTGCGCCCACTGTCGCTGTACGTGCACGTGCCGTTTTGCGCCAACATCTGCTACTACTGCGCCTGCAACAAGGTCATCACCAAGGACCGCGGCCGTGCCTTGCCCTACCTGCAGCACCTGGAGCAGGAAATCCAGCTGATCGCCTGCCACCTCGGTCCGGGGCAGCGCGTCGAGCAGTTGCACTTCGGCGGCGGCACCCCGACGTTTCTCAGCCATGCGGAGCTACGCCGGCTGATGGCGCAGCTGCGCGAGCACTTCAACCTGCTGGACGATGACTCGGGCGACTACGGCATCGAGCTCGACCCACGCGAAGCCGACTGGTCGACCATGGGCCTGCTGCGCGAGCTGGGCTTCAACCGGGTGAGTCTTGGCGTGCAGGACCTGGACCCGGCCGTGCAGCGCGCCGTCAACCGGCTGCAGAGCCTGGAGCAGACCAGCGCCCTGGTCGAGGCGGCGCGCACCTTGCAATTCCGCTCGGTCAACCTCGACCTGATCTATGGCCTGCCCCGGCAGACCCCGCAAGGCTTTGCCCGCACGGTCGACGAGGTCATCGACCTGCAGCCCGATCGGCTCTCGGTGTTCAATTACGCGCACCTGCCCGAGCGTTTCATGCCCCAGCGGCGCATCGACACCCGCGAGTTGCCGGCCCCGGCGGCAAAGCTCGAGATGCTCCAGGCCACCATCGAGCAACTGACCGCCGCCGGCTATCGCTACATCGGCATGGACCATTTCGCCCTGCCTGACGACGAGCTTGCCATCGCCCAGGAAGAAGGCACCTTGCAGCGCAACTTCCAGGGCTACACCACTCACGGCCACTGTGACCTGATCGGCCTCGGAGTTTCGGCGATCAGCCAGGTCGGCGATCTGTATTGCCAGAACAGCAGCGATCTCAACACCTACCAGGCCGCGCTCGCGGGCGCACAGCTGGCCACCCGCCGAGGGCTGCTGTGCACCGCGGACGACCGCCTGCGCCGCGCCGTGATCCAGCAACTGATCTGTCACTTCGAGCTGGAATTCGCCGCCATCGAGCAGGTATACCGCGTCGATTTCGCGGGGTACTTCAAGGCGCTCTGGCCGCGATTGCAGGCCCTGCAGCATGATGGCCTGATCCGCCTGGACGCCGAGGGGATCAAGGTGCTGCCGGCGGGGCGGCTGCTGGTGCGCTCGGTGTGCATGGTGTTCGATGCCTACCTTGCGATGCAGGACCGTCAGCGGTATTCGCGAGTGATCTGAACCGGGAGGACATCAGCGCAGGGAGCGCAAGCTGGTCTCACCCCTGCAGCGTAAGGTACCCTTACGTGATGTGTGTTTTCTCACAAGGATCGATTGAAATGTCCGAGCCAGTCAAACTGCGCGCCACTACCCAGGCCCACTGCAAGGATTGCAGCCTGGCGCCCCTCTGCCTTCCCTTGTCCCTCGACCTTGAGGACATGGATGCACTTGATGACATCGTCAAACGCGGCCGCCCGCTGAAAAAGGGCGAGTTCCTGTTCCGCCAGGGCGACGATTTCGGCTCGGTCTACGCCGTACGTTCCGGCTCGCTGAAAACCTTCAGCCTGAGCGATGCCGGAGTGGAGCAGATCACCGGCTTCCACCTGCCCAGCGAGCTGGTCGGGTTGTCGGGCATGGACGCCGAGGCCTACCCGGTCTCGGCCCAGGCCCAGGAGACCACCTCGGTGTGCGAAATTCCCTTCGACCGGCTCGACGAGCTTTCCGAGCAACTGCCACAGTTGCGCCGGCAGCTGATGCGGGTGATGAGCAGGGAAATCCGCGACGACCAGCAGATGATGCTGCTGTTGTCGAAAAAGTCTGCCGACGAGCGCATCGCCACGTTCCTGGTCAACCTGTCGGCGCGCTTTCGTGCCCGCGGGTACTCCGCCAACCAGTTCCGCCTGAGCATGTCGCGCAATGAAATCGGCAATTACCTGGGCCTGGCGGTGGAAACCGTGTCGCGGGTGTTCACCCGATTCCAGCAGAACGGGCTGATCAGTGCCGAGGGCAAGGAGGTGCATATCCTTGACCCCATCCAGCTGTGCGCGCTGGCGGGTGGCGCAATGGAGGCCTGAGGCGGCGCAGACCGGTTATACTGGCGGGCATTCGATTTTCAGGATACCCGCCTCATGCATAGCGACACCTTCGACCTCAAAGCCCTGATCCGCCCTGTACCGGACTTTCCCAAGCCAGGCGTGATCTTCCGCGACATCACCCCGCTGTTCCAGTCGCCTCGTGGCTTGCGCTACGTCGCCGACCAGTTCATCGAGCGCTACGTCGAGGCCGAATTCAGCCACATCGGCGCCATGGATGCGCGCGGCTTTCTAATCGGATCGATCATCGCCCACCAGCTGAACAAGCCGCTGATCCTGTTCCGCAAGCAGGGCAAGCTGCCGGCCGACGTGTTGTCCGAGGGTTACCAGACCGAATACGGCGAAGCCTTCCTCGAAGTGCACGCCGACAGCCTGTGCGAAGGTGACTCGGTGGTGCTCTTCGATGACCTGATCGCCACCGGCGGCACGCTGCTGGCCGCGACCAACCTGATTCGCCGCACGGGGGCCCAGGTGTTCGAGGCTGCCGCGATCATTGACTTGCCTGAGCTCGCCGGCTCGCGCCGGTTGCAGGACACGGGCGTGCCGACGTTCTGCCTGACGGAGTTCCTGTTGACGGAGTATTGATCCAACCGCAGGATCGGTCGGTGTGAAGCCTGCCACCGCACGGTGCCAGGCAGCTGCTCTTGCAGCGCCTGTTCGATTCTGGGGCCGCTAGGCGCCTCAGAATCGTCCACACCCCGCAACCGTCACTGACACCAAACACACCTTGACCGTCCCGCCCTACAACGAAATCGGCCGACGCCCCGCAAACGAATGCGCCAGCGTCCCGCCATCCACCAGCTCCAGCTCTCCACCCAGCGGCACCCCGTGGGCAATCCGCGAGGCCACCAACCCCTTGTCCGCCAGCAACTGCGCGATGTAATGGGCCGTCGCCTCCCCCTCCACCGTCGGGTTGGTCGCCAGGATCACCTCGCTGAACGTGCCCTGCTCCGCTACCCGCTGCATCAACTGCGGAATCCCGATCGCCTCAGGCCCTAGCCCATCGAGCGGCGACAAATGCCCCTTCAGCACAAAGTAACGCCCCCGGTACCCCGTCTGCTCCACCGCATACACATCCATCGGCCCCTCCACCACGCACAGCAGGGTGTCGTCTCGCCGTGGGTCGGCGCACTGCGGGCACAGCTCCTGCTCGGTCAGCGTGCGGCACTGGCGGCAATGGCCGACGCCCTCCATGGCCTGGCTCAACGCCTGCGCCAGGCGCGCGCCGCCGCTGCGATCGCGCTCGAGCAGTTGCAGCGCCATGCGCTGGGCGGTTTTCTGGCCGACGCCGGGCAAGATGCGCAGGGCGTCGATCAGTTGGCGGATCAGGGGACTGAAGCTCATGGTGTGTAGGCCTGCCAATTCATCGGTACGGATAAAACAACAATGGGAGCAACAACCTTATGGCCGGTGCTCCCATGGGGGTGACGCGCGATGCCGCTTAGAACGGCATCTTGAAGCCCGGCGGCAGTTGCATGCCAGCGGTCATGCCGCCCATCTTTTCCTGGCTGTTCTGCTCGACCTTGCGCACCGCGTCGTTGACGGCGGCGGCGATCAGGTCCTCGAGCACTTCCTTGTCTTCCTGCATCAGGCTGTCATCAAGGGTGATGCGCTTGACGTCGTGGCGACCGGTCATCACCACGCTCACAAGGCCTGCGCCGGACTGACCGGTCACTTCGGCGTTGGCCAGTTCTTCCTGCATCTTGGCCATTTTTTCCTGCATCTGCTGGGCCTGCTTCATCAGGCCTGCCATGCCACCTTTCATCATGGGAAATTCCTCGATCGGGTTACGTGATGCGCGCGACAAGAGGCCGGGCGCATGATTCATCAAGTCACTGGCCCTGGCTGACCAGGGCGTCTACGGGTTCAATACTATCGTGCCGCACGGTGGCGCCGAACTGGCGGATCATCTGCTGGATGAGCGGATCGCCGTCGATCGCCTCCTCGGCCTCGCGCTGGCGGTCGGCGCGCTTGCGCGCGGCAGCCTGGGCGGGCGTTTCCTGCTCGGGCCGCACCAGTTCGATCGACAGGCTGATCGCGCGGCCGAAGTGCTGGTTGAGGGCCTCGTTCAGGCGCCGCTGCTGGGTGCTGTTGAACAAGGCGCCTTGCGCCGGGTCCAGGTGCAGCAACCAGTCATCGCCATTCACGGCAATAAGACTACAGTTCGCGGCGATATTGCCGGTCATACCTGAGATCGGCAACTGTGGGAATAATTCCAGCCATTGCAGCGCCAGACCGGTGGCCGGCTTCGACGCGGGCAGCGGTTCCGGGACGCTGATCACCTCGTCGGGTTCGTGCACATGCTCGGCCAGTTCGTCGAGGTAGCTGAAACCGACCGGGTCGGCTTCCGGCGCGTAGTAGTCCTCGTCCAGCGGCGGCTCGTCGTCGCGGTCCATGCCCACCGGGTTGTAGGCCCCATCGTCGAAGGGTGGCGGCTCGTGCGCGGCGGGCGGGCTGGCCGCCACCGGGACGGGCGCTGCAACAGGCTCGCGGGCAGCTGCCACGGCCGGCTCGACCGGATCGTTCCACGGCAGATCGACAGCTTCTTCAGGTTGCGCGACAGCCGGCGCGGGGACCGGCTCAGCGACCGGCTCAGGCTCCGGCGCGCGCCGTGCCGCGGCCACCGGCGCAGGCGGCCGCTCGGGCGACTGGGCTACGGGCGGCGCGACGATCGCCGCCGCTGCCACCGGACTTGGGGAATCAGCTGTGGCCTGGCTGATCCCCAACGGCTTTAGCACCGGTCTCGGCGCATCGTCGGCATCGGCCGGCCGGAACGCCAGCATGCGCAGCAGCACCATCTCGAAGCCGCCGCGCGGATCTGGCGCGAGCGGCAGGTCACGCCGGCCGATCAGGCCCATCTGGTAGTAGAACTGCACGTCTTCGGCCGGCAGCGCCGAAGCCAGCGCCAGCACCCGGTCGCGATCACCCTGGCCGTTGTCCACGGCCTCGGGCAGCGCCTGAGCGATCGCCACACGGTGCAGCACGTTGAGCATCTCGGCCAGCACGCCGCTCCAGTCCGGACCCTGTTCGGCCAGCTGGCGCACCGCTTCGAGCAGCGCCCGGGCGTCGCCCTCGAGCAACGCCTGCAGCACGCCGTACACCTGCCCATGGTCGAGCGTGCCGAGCATGGCCCGCACGTCGGCAGCGAGCACCTTGCCTTCACCAAAGGCGATGGCCTGGTCGGTCAGGCTCATGGCGTCACGCATCGAGCCATCGGCGGCGCGCCCGAGCAGCCACAGGGCATCTTGCTCGAACGGCACGTTCTCGGCGCCCAGCACATGGCTCAGGTGCTCGACCACGCGCTCGGGGGTCATGTTTTTCAGCGAAAACTGCAGGCAGCGCGACAGGATGGTCGCCGGCAGTTTCTGCGGATCGGTGGTCGCCAGGATGAACTTGACGTAGGGCGGCGGCTCTTCGAGCGTCTTGAGCAAGGCGTTGAACGAGTGGCTCGAGAGCATGTGCACTTCGTCGATCAGGTAGACCTTGAAGCGCCCGCGGCTCGGGGCGTACTGCACGTTGTCGAGCAGCTCGCGGGTGTCCTCGACCTTGGTCCGGCTGGCGGCGTCGATTTCGATCAGGTCGACGAAGCGGCCTTCGTCGATCTCGCGGCACACCGAGCAGCTGCCGCAGGGCGTGGAGGTAATGCCGGTTTCACAGTTCAGGCACTTGGCGATGATGCGCGCGATGGTGGTCTTGCCCACCCCGCGGGTACCAGTGAACAGATAGGCATGGTGCAGCCGCTGGTTGTCCAGTGCATTGATCAGAGCCTTGAGCACATGGGTCTGGCCGACCATTTCGCGGAACGAGCGCGGACGCCATTTTCGTGCAAGAACCTGATAACTCATGAAAACCATCGCAGCCGATAAGCAGAAGACCGCTAATGCTAGCGGAGCGGGGGCAAAATTGCACCCTGCCGATCTCGTCTAAGCTAACCAGCGACCCCGCTAAATCGGCATATCAAGGAGGATCCAGCGTGCGGCGATGTCTGGCCATTCTGTTGTTCTGGGCGGCCCACGGCCTGGCGAGCGAACCGGTGCTGCGCTTCTCGGTCGCCGAGAGCTGGAGCATGCCCTTGATCCGCATCGAGCACGAGCAACCGGTGGAGGGCATTCTGTTCGACCTGATGCAGGCCATCGCCAGGCACACCGGGGCCCGCCCGGAGTATCACGTCATGGCGCGCCTGCGCTTGCAGCAGGCGCTGGAAGAGGACGACATCGACGTGCGCTGCTACGTGTCCACCCAGTGGATCAACGACCGTCCCGGCAACTACCTGTGGAGCGTGCCGGTGATCACCCAGCGCGACCTGCTGGTCGCGGCGCCGGGCACCGACGGCCCCACCCGGCCTGAACAACTGCCGCCCCAGGCCATCGGCACCGTGCTGGGCTTCAGCTACCCCCCTCTGGAAGCCCTCTTCGCCAGCGGCCGCCTTGAGCGCGAGGACAGCCGCAGCCAGCTGCTGGTGTTGCACAAGCTGCATGCTGGGCGCTATCAGCACGCCGTCAGCAACCAGCTGTCGCTGGACTGGTTCAACCGCCAGTTGCCGGACGCAGAGCGCTTGAAATCCGTGCACGTGCTCGAAGAGCAGCAGCTTGGCTGCATGGTGCGCAGCGATGCCTCCGTGCCGGCCCAAGGGGTGTTGCGTGCGCTGGTGAGGATGAAGCAATCGGGCGAGGTAGACCGCATCATCCAGCGCTACACCGCCGACCGGCCGCACGCGGGTTGAACCCATACACCATCGACAATCGTTTGCAAATGCGCTTCAGCCAGAAATGTGATTGCAAATGCTAAATATTTCTATTTACATATTTTTCACAATTACATAGCCTTTTGCTGGCACCCACGGCTGGCTGCGACTCTTCCTACACGGACGTTCTCAAATTCACTTCGACTCCGCCCCAAGGGCATGAGTCCCCTGGGTTGTGTCCGAAGGTCAATCGAAAATGAATCCATATTCCCTGCGCCCGCTCGCGCTGATGATTTCCCTTGCCGCAGCAGGCTCCCACGCCTATGCCGCCGAACCGGTCGAGCTCAGCGCCAGCGAGGTCACCGCGACGGCGGAGTCAGCAGCTAGCCAGGCCACAACCGAAGGTACTCATTCCTACACCACCAAGTCGATGAGCACCTCGACCGGCCTGCCTCTGTCCATTCGCGAGACCCCGCAGTCGGTCAGCGTGATCACCCGCCAGCGCATGGAAGATCAGGGCATGAACAGCCTTGACGACGTGGTGAAGTACGCGCCCGGTGTCACCCTGCGCAAGTTCGGCTCGGACCGTCGCGAGTTCCTGGCGCGGGGCTTTCGCATCGACAACATCATGTACGACGGCCTGTCCACTACTGCTGGTACGTTCTCCCTCGACACCCTCGCGTCCGCCGACCTGGCGATCTACGATCGGGTTGAAGTGGTTCGTGGCGCAACAGGTCTGATGACCGGCGCGGGCGACCCCTCGGCCACCCTTAACCTGGTGCGCAAGCGTCCGACGGCCACGCCTCAGCTCAGCATCACCACCAGCGCGGGTAGCTGGGACCGTTATCGTACCGAGGTCGATGCCTCAAACAAGCTGAACGAGTCCGGCACCCTGCGCGGGCGCGTGGTAGCCGCGTACGAAGACAACAACAGCTTCGTGGATGTGCGTGAAACCAAGCGCCAAACCTTCTACGGCATCCTGGAAGCCGACCTGAGCGACTCGACCACCTTCACAATTGGCGCCTCGAAGCAGCGTGAAGACAAGAAGTCCGACTGGGGCAGCCTGCCGAGTGGACCGAATGGTGAGGACCTTCATCTTTCCCGCTCGACGTTCTACGGTGGAGACTGGGCGTACTGGGATCAGGACAACTACACCCTGTTCGGCGACATCACTCACAAGTTCGACAACGGCTGGACCGGCAAGGTGGCCGCTCAGAAGATCTGGGGTGAGTCGGATACGTTTTCTAACTATCTGTCAGCGATGAATTATCCCTATGCCTCCGTATTCGATCTCGGTACGGCTTCGGGGCATTACTTCACGGACGATGACATGTTCAACGTCGACGCCTCGTTAGGTGGCCCGTTCCAGCTGTTCGGACGTGAACATGAATTCAACGCAGGGATAAGCCGTCGTCAGGAAAAGTATGACCAACGTGGTGGTTGGTGGAATGCCACGCCGGTTGATATCTACAACTTTAATCCGGGCAGTGTCGTAAAACCATCTATCACCGACCGCACTGCCTATTCCAAGCATACCGTTACCACTGAAGAGGCTGCTTACGCGGTGGCGCGCTTCAATCCAGTCGATCCACTGCATATCATTGTTGGCGGACGTGTTAGCTGGTACGACTACGACAATTTGCATGGTGATGACGACTACAAGGCCACACGCGAATTTACGCCGTACGCAGGCATCATCTATGACCTGAACGATACCTATTCGGTTTATGCCAGTTATACCGAAATCTTCAAGCCGCAAAGTGAAACCAAGGTCGATGGATCAGTAGTCGAGCCCATGACCGGTGAGAACTACGAAATCGGCCTAAAAGGTGAGTTCCTAGACGGTGCTTTGAATGGCTCCGTAGCGTTGTTTGAGGTAACCCAGCAAAACAGGGCCTACAAGGTCGCAAACCAACCGCCTATTTGCGCCGATGAAGGACGTACTTGCTACGACACTGCTGGCGAAGTCCGCAGCCGAGGAATTGATACGGAGCTGAGTGGCGCCCTGACTCCGAACTGGCAGTTCTCTGCGTCCTATACCTACGTCATGAGCACCTTCGTCAAAGACGCCACCTACGAAGGCAGCCGCTTCGCCGCAGACCAGCCCAAGCACCTGTTCAAGGCCGCCACCAGCTACAACCTGACCGGCAACCTGAGCAAATGGCGTGTTGGCGCCGACGTCTTCGCCCAGAGCGAAACCTACAACCGCGTAGGCACCGGCCACGCCGAGCAGGATAGCTACGCCGTTGTCGGCCTGATGGCCGGCTACCGCTTCGACGAGCACTGGGATGGTCGAGTCAACCTGAACAACGTCTTCGACGAGAAGTACTGGCAGGGCATCCCGAACGGCACCGGCACGGGCGTATACGGCGACCCGCGCAACGTGATGTTCAGCCTGAAATGGACCCTCTGACAGCCCCTCGCTGCCACTGAGTCAACAGCACCCACCTCGATGTAGGCTTCGAGAGAGAACGCCCGTATCAAGGCTTGAGCCAGTGATCCACGATGCGCTGGTACTCGCCGTTTTGCTTGGCCAGATGCATCCACCCATCCACGTAGGCTTTGAACGCCACGTCCGCGCGCGGCAGCATGATCGCCTTTTGCGCGTACTGCAGCGGCTTGTCCGGGTCGACCGGGCACAGCTCGGGATGCAGCCTGGCCTGCCAGCGGGTTTCGCTGGCGTCGGTGACCATCACATCGGCGCGGCCATCGACGATCTCCTGGAAGATGCTTACGTTGTCGGGGTGCACCGTCAAGGTGGCGTGCTGGTAGCGGCTGCGCGCGAAGCGCTCATTGGTGCCGCCGGGATTGACGATGGCGCGGGTGCCCGGCCGGTCGATCGCGGCGAAGTCGGGGAACTTCGCCTTGTCGGCGCAGCGGATGATGGGCGCCTTGCCATCGACCACGTGAGACTCGGCGAAGCCCACCTTCTTCAGGCGCTCGGTGGTGATCGAGATGCCGCCCATGGCGATGTCGCACTGACTGGCGAAGTCCTTCACCAACGTCGGCCAGGTGGTCTTGATGAACTGTGGCTGCACACCGAGCGAGGTCGCCAGCGAGCGGGCCAGGTCCACGTCGATGCCCTCGAACGACTGGTCGTCACGGTAATAGGTGAACGGCTTGTAGTCGCCGGTCATGCACACCCGCAGCGTGCCCGCCTCGAGCACGTGGTCGAGGCGCGAGGGTTGGGGTTCCGGGGCAGTGGCTGCGTGGGCGATCTGGGGCAGGACGAGGGCCAGCAGGGTGGCGATTGTTGTTCTCATGGTGTCTCCTGACAGGGGGCGTGCGAGCGGTGCAGTGTAGGGAATAGCGGATGCAACATAGGCCCGGACGCAGGAAATACCTATCAGAAAAATCGCATGATGTAGCAGGAATATTCCCGAATTTCAGTAGCCATGCGATTCGCGGAATTCGCCTTTGTGGTAGTCGATCCATTCGTCAAGGTCGTAAGGCAGGAAAAGCCTCTGCCGGGCACGGGAAATGGCGATGTAGACGGCGCAGATCCGCTGGTCAAACTCATAGGCGTCCTTGAACCGCACCGTGCTCAGCAGTTCAGGCGTCAGCAGCACCTGGTCGAACTCCCAGCCACCCGCCTCTTGCGCCACCATCAGCATGCAACTGTTGCCATGGCTGCCGATCATGCGGTCCAGGGCGGTGATGTCGGCCATGTTGAAGCCCTTGCCGAGTTCTGCCTGCACCCACTGGAATGACTGATCGAACGGGTTGGCGGCGGCCACCTGCCGCCAGTCCAGCATCTCGGCGAAGGCTGGGTGCAGCGCCTCCTGTCCTTCCACGCCGTAGAACTCCGGCCTGAACAGCTTGATGGCGCTGGTCATGAAGCGCTTGATGTCTTGCTCGGCTGCCTTGTCCAGAAAGCTGAAACCGCAGTGGTCACGCGACAGTTCCAGGACCCACTTCATGGTGTCCCAGCGCGAAGCCGTCAACACCACGCAGCCCTCTGGCGGCGTGAAGCGCTCCGGGTAGGTCTCGATACTGACATCGGCGTCGCGCGCGCCTTCGAAGGGCACCTTGGACTTTTCCGTGTGCAGGCTGATCAGCGGATTGACCAGCGCCTCGACCTTGCGGCCCGAGCGGACCGAATAGCTGATATCGCTTTGCCGCACCTGGCGCTTGCGCCGCACCACGGGCCCGCTGGCTTTCTGGTATTCGTCGCCCAGGGTGATCAGCACCTGGCGCCCGCGCTCGATGATCTGCAGCAGGGAGGCGGGAATGTCCTGGCTCTCGTCGACGATGACATGGCTGAAACGCGTAGGCACCACGCAGCCGGCGAGGCTCGCGCGCTTGATCATCAGCAACGCCTCGAACGGGGTGCGGCTGGCCCATTGTGGATGGGCATCCAGCCAGGTCCAGACACGGCTCGCGTATTCGAGCAGCACACGATTCTCGGTGCTCGACAGGGGCTGCTGGAAAAACGGCAGGTGATGGACCGACAGGCTGTAGTCCCATGACTCGCAGAAATGCATGACCGCGGTCAGGCAGATCTCCAGGGTCTGCTCGGCGCTGTAGCCACGGAAGCCATAAATCCCCAGCTCCTCGGACACCGCGTGCTTGCCAGGCAACTTGGCCGCATTGCGATCGGGCCGCAGGATCGGCGCCCTGCCCGGCCCCTTCAGCAGCGCCTGGGCAAATGCCTGGAAGGTCATCCCCGGCGGTTTCTCGGTGGTTCCACCCAGACGCAGGCGCAGCGCTTCCAGCTTGCCGGCCGTGCGCGCCAGGACAAGCGTGCGCCCCGGCTGCAGGCATTCCATCAGCGCCCCGAGCAGGTGGCTTTTGCCCACGCCGGCATAGCCCTGCACGTGCAGGTCCTCGTCGAGGTTGGCGCGCACCGTCCTCAGCAGTTTGTCCTGGGCCGAACTCAGCCACCGCTCCTTGCGCGCAGGCGTTTCCACCTGCTGGGTGAACGGGTCATGGCGCGCGTGATGACGGACCTTGTAACCCAGGTCCCATGTGCCATCCGGCAGCAGGTACTCGCGCGCCGTCACCTCCTCGGCCTCGAGCAGCCGCAGGTTCAGGGTTCTGAGAATATCCAGGCCGAAGTACAGCTTGCGCTGGTCGAACAACCGCCGGGCCTCGGACAGCAAGCCCGGCTGCGGCGTGTCGATGGCCCAGGCCAGCAGCCTGGCCAGGATCTTCTCGGCGCCACCCGCGGTGATGCTTTTCTCCCCTCCCCGGGCCAGGTGCTGGATCACCATCACCGACGCCAGCTCCGGCTCGCTCAGCGCGCCGAGCCCACCCGCGCCGTCGGCGCCCAGTAGCGCCTGGCAGGTTTGCTCCGTGACCGGCAGGAACACGGGATTGGAAAAGTCATGGTGTTCCGGGTGCATGCAACCTCACAGGCAAGACGGGCTCGGCATCGAGCCCCAGTTCGAATCGGTATTCGCCGAGGGTTCCCGACATGCTTCGTGGGTGGGTACCGGGCGGGCTGCCCTGCTGCTCCAGCATCCCGTCGAGTTCATAGAGGGCGAGTTCCAGGAGTTTGCGCAGGTCCTGAACGTTTTCAGCTACGGCGCTCAGTTGCAGATTCACCGCGCCCTTGGCGGGGGGGCCATTGCCCGTATCGAGGCTCTGCCGTTTTGCCTCGTGAAGGATCTGCTCGTGCTCGTCGTCCATCAGGTCCAGCACCCTGGACAGCTCAAGCGTCTTCTCGGGATGGTCCTGCATCTGATCCTTGATGGCCAGGCGCCGCACCTGCCATTCCCGCAGCCGCTCTTTGGTCAGAGGGTCGACTTCATCCACGATCATTGCTCCTCGACGGTCTGCGTGCACTAGCTGGTTGGCAAGGATAGCGAAATGAGTGAGCTGGAGCACGGATCAATCGTCTACGCCTGAGCGGACGGTACATCAACCGTCCTGCTGGGCTTCCAGCACAGGGACCGTAAGACCTGCTTTCGCCGTTAGCAAACACGGCTGCGGTGTAGCTGTAGTGAGCCGGCCTTGCATCTGGATTGCGGACCGTGCAAAACGAGGACCAAGCCCTGGCCGGAGCACAGGATTACCGGATTGAGCGGCGGTGGTCGGGACACCGAATGTATTCAGTTGCCTCTTGCAGCGCCTATGCGGTTTTGGGGCCGCCACGCGGCCCATCGCGGGACCAGCCCGCTCCCACAGGGTGGCTGTGAGCACTTCGCTGAAATGCCCTTACGCCTTGCATGCCATCGCACATACGTGCAAGGCTGAAAAAGGATTACCCGTCACCAGACAGGAAGCAAACCACCTTATGCTCGGAATCACACGTATCCATCGCTATCTTCGCTCACCGTCTGCAAGTCAAGCAGCCAGTGGGCGTGAAACCAAACTCGCAAAGGGCACTCGCAGTGCCTTGAAGTTCGCAACTCTCCTCTGCACTCCCCGCTCCGTCCCGCCCTACCTCTGTGTCACGCCTGCGCGTGAGCCTGAAGACCGCGTGCCCCCGACTTGAAAATAGACACTGCAGCGCTTTCGCGGTAATCGCCTGTTCAGCTTCTGAACGCGCGTTGTTTTCACGCAAAAAAAAGGGGACTCACACATGATCTTTTTTCAGGGCAAAAGAATTTTCAGCGCCATCTTCGATATGGATGGCACCATGTTCGACACCGAGCGCTTGCGTTTCAAGACCTTGAAACAAGCCTCGCTGGAAATCTTCGGCAAGGCGTTGAGCGAGCACACCTTGATTGGCTCGCTGGGCCTGAGCGCGAAGAAGGCCGAAGCCCTCGCCAAGGCTCACAACGGTGAAGATTTTCCATACGCCCAGATCCGCAAGCGAGCCGATGAGCTTGAACTGGAACACGTGCGTAACCACGGTGTGCCGATCAAGGCCGGCTTGCTGGAAGTACTGGAGCGGCTGCGCAAGTCAGGCTTGACCATGGCGGTCGCCACGTCCAGCCGACGCGCCATTGCCGAGGAGTACCTGATCAATGCCAATGTACTCAAGTATTTCGACATCACCGTCTGTGGCGACGAAGTCGGCCAAGGCAAGCCCCATCCGGAAATCTTCCTGCGGGCAGCCCGCGCGCTCAACTGCGAGCCCGGCCAATGTTTCATGGTCGAAGATTCGGAAAACGGCATGCTGTCGGCAATACGCGCCGAAGGGCAAGCGATCCTGATCGAAGACATCAAGCCGCCTGCGCCTGAAATCAGGGCGGGCGCGCTCAAGGCCTATCGCAGCATGAACGAATTCCTGGCCGAGTTGAGCGAGTGCGTTCCCGATGTGGGGATGCCGGACCTGAGCGAGCCCTTCCCCTCCTCGCTCAATCAGTTCCGTGCCGGAATCCATGGCTTCGGGGCCATTGGGGGCGGCTACCTGACGCAGGTGTTTTCCCATTGGGACGGCTACACACGCCCCTGCGAAATCATCGCCGCGACACGTTCTCGCATGCTCAGGGAAACGGTGTCTGCATTTGGCAGCTACAGCGTGCGCTACGGGGCCACCTCGTTCGACCAGACCATCGACAACGTCCGCATGATCGACATGGACGATGACGATGCGGTGATCGAGATGTACACCTGTGCTGAAATCATCGGGCTGAGCCTGCCCGAGCAGGCCATCCGCAACCAGGCCAGCGTCATCGCCAGGGGCTTGCTGCAACGCTTCGAGCGCCGTGGCCGCGAGCTGACGCTGCTGATCGTGCTGAACAAGATTGGCGGTGCGGCGTTCGTGCGCCGGCATGTGCAAGCGGAGCTGGAGTTGCTGTGTCCGCCAGCGATCAGCAAGCAGGTACTGCAAAAGACCCATTTCGCCGAAACGGTCGTCAGCCGCATCGTCTCCAAGATCAGCAATGACGCGCTGGTTCGACAACTGCGCATCAAGTCGCAGATGTTCCAGAACAGCCTTGAAGGCGAGCCTGCGGTAGCCAGCAAGCCATCGACGCCGGTACCTGAATACGAACGGCTGATCGGACGATTCAGGCCCTTCGCGCAGTCCAGTAGCGCCATGAGCCAGCTGCATCTGATCCTGTTCAACAGCGAACCCGACATGCCTCTCTATGTGGAGGGCGGCAGCGACTTGCTCGAACGCCTGCGCCAGGTGAAAACGGTCGCGGACATCGCCCAGATACAACTCATCAAGAACCGCTTGTGGAACGGCCCTCACGCCATCATTGCCTGGTATGCAAGCCTGCTGGGCCATGCGTGGGTCGGCCAGGGCATGGGGGATGCGCGCGTGAGCGCGCTGGCCGAGCGCTTGATTCACCAGGAAGTGGCGCCGGCGCTGATGGCTGAAAATCCACAGATGTCGGAGGTCGTCAGCGGCTTTGCAAAAACCTTTCTGGAACGCTGCAAGACGTCGTTCAAGGACCCTTGCGCCCGCGTCGGTCGCGATCCGTTGCGCAAGCTTCAACGCAACGAGCGCATCCTGAGCAGCATCGACCTTGCCCGCAAGCATGGCATTCAGGCACCTGCCCTGACCTTCGGTGCAGCCCTTGCCGTTCATTACGCGCTGCGGTGCAACGACAGCAAGGATCGGGAAGCCCAGCTGATGAGACAGCTCTACAAGGACAGCGACGAGAATGTCGAGGCGGTGCTGACGTACAACGGCGACTACAACGGCAAGCCCTACCCCGGAATGGACCCTCGCGATGACGCGGATCTGATCGACGCTGTTTCAGATCATTTCCGGCGGTTGCAGCAGCCGGATTCGGGCGACGGGACAACTCCGTTTCTGGTAGAAAACCGGTCGACCCGCCTGGACGCTGCTGCAGCAAGGGAAAGCCAGCTGGTCACCTGAACCTCGCATGACGTGCCTCTGACACCGGCCTCGCCCGCGTCCGCGAGCGAGGCCCACCCCCTCCCCGCTTCCCACCCGACCTCTGCCACCCTACAATCGCAACAAATTCCTATTCGCATCATTTTCGTCGGGGAGAGGGAATGTCCACAGCGAGCTGCGATGCAGACAGCAACCAGCACTTGAATGACCTTTATCGTGACCACAACGGCTGGCTGCGTGGCTGGTTGCGCCAGCGGCTGAACAACGCCGCCGATGCGGCTGATCTGGCGCAAGACACGTTCGTCCGCGTTCTGCTTGCGCGGACCGCGGGAACCCTGCACGAGCCCCGTCGTTACCTGGCGACCATCGCCCGTGGCCTGGTCATCGACCTCTATCGCCGAGGCAGTCTGGAGCAGGCGTACCTCGAAGCGCTCGCACTGCGCCCTGAGGTGCACGCCCCCTCCGCGGAAACGCGAGCCTTGATCCTCGAAAGCCTGCTGGCGATCGACCGCATGCTCGATGGTCTCGGCGCGCGCACCCGGCAGATCTTTCTCGCGGTGCAACTGGACGGCCTTACCTACGAAAAAGCCGCCCAGCGCTTTGGCGTTTCGGTGAGCACGGTGCGCAAGCACCTTGCCAAAGGCCTGATGCATTGCCTGCTGCTGGAGGAGCAATGAAGCGCATTCTCGCCCAGGCGGTGGACTGGTACATACGCCTGCATGACAGTGGTGCCACGGATGCCACCCAGGCCGAGTGGCGGGCCTGGCTGGCGGCCGACCCTCTGCATGCGCAGGCGTGGCAACGGATCGAACAGCTGCAGCAACGCCTGGGCCAGGCGCCCTCGAGCTTCGCTGCCGCCACCCTCGAGCAGGCCAGGCAACAACGCCGTGCCGCGGTGAAGATGCTTGCGCTGTTGCTGGGTGCAGGCGTGATCGGCTGGCAGGGCTACCAGGCTTCGCCATTGAGCGCGGACTACGCGACCCGCGTGGGGCAACGCCGTCAGTTCACCCTGGCGGACGGCAGCCGGGTGATGCTCGACACGGATACCCGGATCGACGTGCGGTTCGATGACCGGCAGCGGCTGATCGTGCTGCGCCAGGGTGAAGTCCTGGTCGAGACGGCCAAGGATGCGCGCCCATTGAGCGTGCAAAGCGCGGAAGGCCGTATCCGTGCCTTGGGTACACGCTTCACGGTGCGCCAGAACGAAGGCGTCACCCGGGTGAGCGTCGAGGCCCATGCCGTGCAGGTGCATCCGCGCCTGGCATCGGCCGCGGGGATGCGCGTAGACGAAGGGCAGATGACAAGCTTCACCGCCGCCGAGATCGGCCCTCTGTTGCCTGCCTCAGCACAGGTATCGGCCTGGACTCGCGGCTTGCTCGTGGCAATCGACTGGAGGCTGGAGGACGTGCTGGCCGAAGTGTCGCGGTATCGCCAAGGCTATCTGGGATGCGCCCCGGAAGTCGCCGGGATGCGTCTGTCCGGCACCTTCCTGCTGGATGACAGCGAGGCCGTGCTGGCCAACCTGGAAGACGCCCTCCCTGTGCGGGTTCGCCGCATGACGCGTTACTGGGTCCGGGTCGAAAGCAGAAGCGCCTGAGAAACTTTTTTCATCAGGGGTAACAGATTTTCATTCCTGTTTCGGCTCTACCTGCACATGCGCGACAGACGCAGCTTCTGCCAACCCACAGGAACCCTTCATGTCCTCCCGTCCTTCTTTCAATATGGCCCTGGCCCTGGCCCTGACGTGCTCGATGCTCACGGCAACACCCCTCTTGGCCAAACCGCTCGCCTACGACATTCCGAGCGGCACCTTGGCCGCCGCGCTCAGCCAGTTCGCCGCGGCCAGCGACGTGATGATCACCTTCAGTTCCGATGACACCGCTGGCTTGCGTTCCGCGGGACTGCACGGTGACTTCGAACTGGACCAGGGCTTCGCGCAACTCCTGCAAGGCAGTGGCCTGCGCGTGGTGCAGGCCGGGGAGAGACGCTACGTGCTGGCCAAGGCCGAGAGCGGCAGTGCCCTGGAACTTGGCATCACCAACGTCAGCGCGGCGGAACTGGGCGCGATGACTGAAAATACCGGCTCCTATACCACGGGTGCGGTGACCGTGGGCGGCAAGACCCCCCAGGCGCTGCGCGATGTCGCCCAGTCGGTATCGGTGGTGAGCAGCCAGCGCATTCAGGACCAGGGCCTGCACAATGTCTCGCAGGTACTCAACCAGGCCACCGGTATCACCTTGGTCGGCGGAAACGACAACGACGTTTCCATCTACTCCCGCGGCTTCAAGATCACCAACGTGACCACCGACGGGGGTCCGCCCAACATGCGCGAAGAGTCGTACCAGGCGCTGCCCGACATGATCCAGTACGACCATGTCGAGATCCTCCGTGGCGCCGATGGCCTCAACTCCGGGACCGGGGAACCGGGCGGCACCATCAACCTGGTGCGCAAGCGCGCCCTGGACCACGCCCAGGTCAAGCTGGCAACGTCCGCCGGCAGCTGGGACAACTACCGCCAGGACGTCGATGTGACCGGCCCCATGGGCTTCGACGGGCGCTTGCGGGGTCGCTTCGCCGCGGCCTATGAAGACCGGGGCTATTTCTACGACGGCGCCGACAGCCAGAAACAGGCCTTTTTCGGCGTGCTGGAAGCGGACGTGACGCCCGACACCCTGGTAACGGTAGGCGGCAGCTATGAAAAGCGCGACATGGACGGCTACTGGGACAACGGCCTGGTGCGCTACAGCACCGGTGAAGACCTCGGTCTTTCGCGTCACACCTCGCTGGCCGCCGACTGGTCATCAGCCAACGCCGAGACCATGGAAGGCTTCATCAAGGTCGAGCACACCCTCAACGACCACTGGAAGGCCGACGCCAGCTACACCTACAGCAAATACGACGCCCACCATGATCTTGGTCAGGTCACCACGGCGCTCAATCCTGTCACCGGCACCGGCACCACCTTTTCCCGCACCCTGCGCGAGTTCCAGATTGAGCAGAACCTGATCGCCGCCAACCTGCATGGCACCTTCGAGGCATTTGGCCGCGAGCACGAACTGCTGATCGGCGCCGATCATGAAAACATCCACAAGTACTACGCGGACTACAGCCGCAACTCGCCGGCCGTGCCGGTCGACGTGTTCAGCACCGATGTGAATGCGCTGCCCAAGCCGGTCAAGCCCACGCTTTATTACGAGTATCCGCAATGGGATACCAAGAAGACCGGTGGTTTCGTGACCCTCAAGGCACGCCTGGCCGACCCGCTGAAGATGATCGTGGGTGCCCGTTACAATGACTACGAAGACACCCAGGTGAGCATCGTCCCCGACTTCGGCTCGACCTTTGGCCTGGGCGGCAAGAACAGTGGCGTGGTCACGCCCTACGGCGGCCTGATCTACGATGTGAACGACAACTGGTCGGTGTATACCAGCTATGCCGAAATCTACAAACCGCAGACCAACTACCTGAGCTTTGGCGAGACCCAGCTCAAACCCATCGAAGGCAAGACCTACGAGTTCGGCGTCAAGAGCGCGTTCTACGACGGCCGCCTGAACGTTTCCAGCGCGGTCTATTACACCAAGCGCGAGAACGAGGCGGTGCTTGTCCAGACGGTCAACACCCCGACCAACAACTGCTGCTACGAGCCAGGCGGCGAGGTCGTCAGCCGCGGCTGGGATACCGAGATCAGTGGCGAACTGGCCGAAGGCTGGCAGATGTCGGCGGGCTACACCTTCAACATCAACGAACAGCGCCAGGCGGGCGATTCGAGTAACAACGGCCTGCCCCTGAGCAGCCAGACGCCCAAGCACCTGTTCAAGTTCTTCACCACCTACCAGCTGCAGGGCGACCTGGATCGCTGGAAGGTCGGCCTGGGCGCCAACATCCAGAGCCGCAACGCAGTCAACGGGACCGTCCGCACACGCCTGTCGGACGGCAGCCTGAGCCCTGGCACCTCGCGCTACGCCTACGAGCAGTCCGGCTACGCGGTGTGGAACGGCCTGGTGGAATACCGCATCAACGACAACTGGACCGCCGCGCTCAATGGCAACAACCTGTTCGACAAGAAGTACTACCAGACCATCGGCAGCAGCGTGCGTGGCAACTGGTACGGAGAGCCGCGCAACTACATGCTGACACTGCGGGCCGTGTTCTGACAGGCGGCAGGAACCGCCAGCGACTGTACCGCTCCCTCAGTAAGGAGCGGACAGCCGCAGCGTCCTGATCAGCAACTCATGAAGACTGTCCACGGCTCTCGACCCCCTTGAGCCCCGGCTTCGAAACACGGCAACTTCCATTGGCTCCAACGGCCCGAGGCCTTGCGCGCTGCCCAGAATCTTCAACTGCGAGGGTGCGCTGCACTGGGTAAGCACGGCCACCGCCAGGCCGCTTTCGACGGCGGCGATCTGGCCAGCCAGGCTGGAGCTGTTGTACACCACCTTGAACCGGCGCCCCTGGAGCGCCAGCGAGCGCAAGGCGCAGCGTTTGGCGAGGCTGGCGTCTTCATAGACGGCGATGGGCAGCGGATCGCGCCGCCAGACCTGGAACTGCGCATCCCCCACCCACACCATGGGTTCATGGAACAGCAACGTGCCATGGCGCGGGCTGTCGCGCGATACCAGCGCCAGATCGAGATCGCCACTTGCCACCCGCGGAATAAGGGAAGTCGACTGCTCGCAGTACAGTTCGATCTCGACCGCGCCAAAGTTCGGCGCGAACTGTTTGAGCACCGGTGTCAGGTAGCGCGCGGCATAGTCATCGGGCACGCCCAGGCGAATCCGGCCCGTCAGCTCCTCCCGATGAAAAGCCGCCTGGGTCTCGGCGTGCAGATCGAGCATTCGCCGCGCATAGCCCAGCAGCAACTGCCCTTCCGAAGTAAGCTGATGATGCCGCGGCCCACGTATCAGAAGCTGGCAGTCCAGGGCCGTCTCCAGCTTCTTGATCTGCATGCTGACGGCCGACTGGGAGCGATGCACCTGTGTCACAGCGCCAGACAACGAGCCTGCATCCACCACGGCCACGAAACATTTAAGCCAATCCAGTTGCAGGTCCTGAAAGGTCATGCTCATTCCAACGCCATTCGATTAACGGATAGCTTACCGCTGATTTATACGTTTTTCTTTAGGCATGGGCTGCGCGCATAGTGGTGTGATCAACGGCAATCGACAAGAAGAATCCTCGACATGACAGACGCCGACCATTACCTGCATGCTTTCGACCGCCGAAGCGTGTGGGCAGGCTTCATGAAACTCGCGCCCATTTCCCTGTTTGTCTCCGTGTTCGGCGCCGCATTCGGCCTGGCGGCCACCCAGGCCGGCCTGAGCGAGTCAGTCATCGTGGCGATGAGTGCCCTGGTGTTTGCTGGCGCGTCACAGTTCGCCGCGCTGGAACTCTGGGGCGCGGACGTTTCATTGATAACCCTGTGCCTCACCGTGTTTGCGATCAACGCTCGGCACTTGCTCATGGGCGCCACGCTCTATCCATGGCTGCAACATCTCCCGCCGAAGAAACGCTACGGCGTGATGCTGGTGGCATCCGATGCCAACTGGGCGCTGTCGATGCAGGCCTTCGGCAACCGCCAACCCGGGATCGGGCTCCTGCTCGGGGGCGGCCTGGCGATCTGGGTATTCTGGATAATCGGCACCTGGCTTGGCGTGCTGTTCGGCGGCGCCATTCATGACCCCAAGGCCGTGGGCCTGGACACGGTGATGGGGTGTTTTCTGCTGGCCATGGTGGTCGGCGGCGAGAAGAACCTGCGCCTGCTGCTGATCTGGCTGGTTGCTGCCTGCGCATCGCTGCTGGCCTACCGCTACCTGCCCGAGAACAGCCATGTGGTCGTCGGTGCGGTGGCTGGGGGACTTGCCGGGGTCGTGTGGATGGAGAAGCAGGCATGAGCATCGAAACCCAAGGGGCAGGCGCCCTCATCCTGGTCCTGATCATGGCGCTGGTGACATTGGCGACGCGTTGGGGCGGCGTGTACGTGATGTCCTTCGTGCCGATTGGTCAGCGGGTGAAGCAGTTCATTGGCGCGATGTCGGGCTCGGTGCTGGTAGCGCTTCTGGCGCCCATGGCGCTTGAAGGCGACACCGCGGCGCGGGTGGCACTGCTGACCACGGCTGGGACTATGTTGTTGCTGAAGAAGCCGCTGCCAGCCATCGCGGCGGGGGTATTGGCGGCTGCGGTGTTCAGGCAGTTTCAAGGCGGTTGAGGAGGATTTGCAGGTGGCTGTTTGACGCGACGCCGCAGGTTTGCACCGCGAGTGGCAGAGGTTATGCGAGACCGTTCGGCGCAGCTCAAAACCTGTGGCAACTGTCTTCTACCAAGGCGCTCCCGCCCCCGGCCCGGTTTCCCCGGCCCTTGTGGGGCTTGTCCCGCGATCGGCCGCGAAGCGGTCGTAAGCTGTGACCTGACAATGCCTGACTCACCGCACAAGCAGGTTTTACAGCGGTTCAGGCGCTCGCCCCCGTCCTGTTCACTATGCTGGCAAGCACTACCCATACCGAAATAACCACCGTGTCCGACAACATCAAAGCCGACCAAACCCCTTGGGCTGTTCTGCTGATTTTCCTCCGGCTGGGCCTGACATGTTTTGGCGGCCCCATCGCGCACCTCGGCTATTTCCGGGATGAGTTTGTAGCTCGACGCCGGTGGTTGAGTGAGCGCAGTTATGCGGACCTGGTTGCCCTGTGCCAGTTTTTGCCTGGCCCTGCCAGCAGTCAGGTAGGGATCGCGATTGGTTTGTCACGCTGCGGCTATGCTGGAGCGCTCGCTGCCTGGATAGGATTCACACTGCCCTCGGCGATAGCGTTGATGCTGTTTGCAACGGGTCTTTCCCATTTCGGCCATCTGGTTCCTGCCGGTGCGCTGCAGGGTTTGAAAGTGGCAGCCGTGGCGGTGGTCGCGCAAGCAGTCTGGGGGATGGCTCGCACACTTTGCCCGGATGTGGCGCGCGTCACTCTCATGGTGGCGACAACGTGCTTTGTGCTTCTGGTGCCCTCCCCTTTTGCGCAAGTGGGCAGTATTACTCTGGCAGCAACTATTGGCCTGTTTGTGTTCAAGCCCGACCAGTGCGAGGCGCGTGAGTTATTGCCGTTTCCACTACGACGCCGTACGGGCCTCCTCTGGCTTACGCTGTTCTTCACCTTGCTGGTAGCACTGCCCGCCCTGAGCGCTGCTTTTCCATCTCAGGGGCTGGCATTGATGGATGTTTTCTACCGCGTCGGCTCACTGGTGTTTGGTGGCGGGCATGTCGTGCTGCCGTTGTTGCAGGCAGAAATCCTGCCTGCTGGCTGGGTGTCCAATGAAACATTTCTGGCGGGCTACGGCGCAGCACAAGCCGTCCCTGGACCGTTGTTCTCATTTGCAGCGTTTCTCGGCGCATCGATGAACCAGGCGCCCTCTGGCTGGCTTGGCGGGCTGATTTGCCTGACGGCGATCTACCTGCCTTCTTTCCTGTTGGTCATAGGCTCTCTGCCGTTCTGGGAGCGCTTGCGGCACAACGCCCGCACGCAGGCGGCGCTGATGGGCGTGAATGCGTCCGTGGTGGGGCTGCTGCTTGCCGCGCTTTATCAACCGGTGTGGACCGGCGCTATCCAAGGGCCGGGCGACTTTGGCCTGGCCTTGATGGCGCTGATGGGGTTGATGTTCTGGAAGCTTGCGCCGTGGTTGGTGGTGCTGGGGTGTGGTGTCGTTGGAGGGGTATTGGGTCTCGCGCTCTGAGACTGAAACCGCTTCAACCAACCTGCTCGAACCGCCGCCGCTTCATGAACAACCCCACGCCCACCCCCACGGCAAAGACTGCCGTCAGCCCCATGTCAAAGCCCAGCAACCGGACCTGACTCGCCGCAACACAACCGACAGCGCCAACCCTGGCCACTTGCGCAGCAGGTACGAGACCCGAGACCAACGTGGGGCTTTGCCTCATGGCTTTGTAAGCAGGAGGCTTTTCACCGTTTGCGACTGTTTCATCCACTCAGCCGTGTGATGGCAACGGTATCTGACCAACCTGGCGATTCTTGCGTAATCCGCCGCAAGCTCCCTTGAAAAAATAGGCTCATGGTGGGCAATCCGGTTCCTGAGCTTGCGAATTGCTTCGAGTGCCTTTTTGATATCTGATCGAAGTGCGTGAGGAGCAATCGTCGCAGGTGCATTGGGAAAAAGATTCTTGATGTGGTTCGTCCAAAGCCCGTGATCGTACCTGGCCGTGAACATTGATTCCCAGAATGCGAAGCTCATTTCAGCAATGGCCTTGTCGGTCGAGGGCTGCCCCCCTCCAGCGCTATTCTCAGCCTTTTGACGAGCAGCCATGAGGGCCTGCCGGGGTTTGAATGGCTGGGATCCAGAAGGATCAGGAAGGCTATAGTAAAAACCTTGGCTCCACGGCCATTGCGGCCCATATGTCAAGGTCAGCGCTTCTGACACAGCATTCCGGATCGCCACCTCACAAAAATGCAAAGGGTGCATAAAAGCCGCTGAAATAGCCGCATTCCAGGCATACAGAGAAATAGCATTAGCTAACGGCGAGGGTTGGCCTGCGTTAGCGGCCAGATAGGTACCCATCCTGGGTATGGAGAGTGCAGCCTGTATGGCAAGATCTGGTGACATAAGCGGCTATGGCTCTGATCGAGAGTTGACGACCCCGCCAGTTAGCCATAGAATTCGCTCACTAACCACTTGGTTAGGAGTCAAGCTTCTAGAGGGTTGATTTCGCCAAGGGATGTACGAAAGTACACAAAAAGCCCACCGGTCTCGGTGGGCTTTTTCGTTTGGGCTGTCGCAGGTCCTC